>JANQJU010000058.1 GCA_028281495.1 SAR324 cluster bacterium | reverse complement strand
GCTTTGAGCAATTTCATAGACTTAGCATATTGTAAGGGCGAGACATGCATCAATTGGCTGAACGTTTCATAAAAACTGGTGCGACTCATATTCACTAAGCCCGCTAGTTTTTGAATCGAAACCGGTTCCTCGATATGTTGCTGTAAGTATTGCACTACCTTCGATACGCGATGAACATGCCCGTTTTGCTGTAAAAATGTACGCAAATCACCTCCACGATCATCACATAAAATCCGATAGTAAATTTCGTCTAAAATTAGTTCTCCCAGAATAGAGGCATCCCTTGGGTTGTCCAGCGATTCAAAGAGTCGGATCAGGGGGGCTAACAACGTATCGGGGATCGGTGCGGAAAAGATACCGGTGGGTTTCGAGGAGTAAGAGATGGCAGGAATTCCATCGGCCTGTTCAATTTTCAACAACACTTCGGCTAATCGGGCGAGGTTGATTTTGATACCTGCCGCTAAAAACGGATGTTCTAGCGTCGCTTCAACGATTTCTGTTCCCAAAGTGAACTTGATATAAAAAGTCCATTTTGTCGGAATCCCAGGAAAAACAAGGGATACAAGGCTTCCAGCCAACTTGTTAACCTCGCAGGGTATCCGTTGAAGACCCGTTTCATGTCCATCTGAGTACGCTCGAATCCGTTCTGCTGTTACTAATCTGTTACTAATACTTTCTCTATTCTACAGTTAAAAATATCGTAAAAGTTATAGGTAGTGGAGCTTTTGAACTGATTTGATGCTGATATTGTAGTTCCAAATGATGTGCATCAATGTATCCCCGAGTGCCTCAGAATATTTAGAAAAGCGGATGGCCAACCCTTCAATGATTTTCGAGTCAATCTCCCGAGCCGTTGCCACAAAGCATTAGTTCCAAAGTATCTTCAGGGTAGAGAAGCAATAGGCTTTCGCGGATGCACTTGTGGAGAAACTGTTGATCCTTTGTAGGCTTTAGGACGAGAGTTGCAAAATTCCCTAATCGTAACGATGAGGTAAAATATAATGATCCTCTTGTCGAACAGGATCGGTGGTATTAAAAAATTTCATAAACGGAATTTCTTTTAATAGGAAGCAATACTCTCGGGAAATCTCGCACTATCCTAACAGAACCCCACAAACAGATAACATTATGAAGTTGATTGATTACCAAAAGTGTATAGCGGAGGTGTGGCACAAACTGTATCTCTTTCACCCAAACGCGATTCAGAGCAAAAATGACAAACTCCAAGTTCTCAATTTACAATTGGCGCTTGAAAAAATCGCCAAATCCCCCACCCCTGAACAACTCGTTATTATTCTCAATAGGTTGTTTTTTAAAAATTTAAACGACCCTTTTTCATTTGCTCAGTTCAAACCCAAATTGCCCAAGGCACCACTTCCGCAAAATGATTCAGTGACGATTGAAGATGTTAAGTATTTCAGTTTGAAGAATCCTGTGGATTCTTCAAAGAGTGAGATCAATTCCAGCATAAGACATCTCGTGAATGAACCTGGTAAGTCTATTTTTGATTTACGATGGGAATGCACACCAAGCCCTGAACACCGATTTTCTGATATCATCACAAGTGTTTTCTCGGATATTGTCAAATTGCCTCACGTTCAACGTTTACACGTTGGTTGGAATGAAACCCAAACGCCTTATGTCTATTCTCAAAAATTGGAAGTTCCTTTGGATTCTGGAGCACCCCATTTAAAAAAGCCGACGTCATCGTTTGCTAAGTTGATTGTGGTAAATAACACTTCCATTTTGTATTTATTGGACTACCTTTGGGCCACTTCATATGATCCAAACAGTATTATTGTATTTGAAGATAACAGACCGTTCTTTATTCCAGGGCCTCGCTTACACGCCTTTGACAACGACATACAAGTCCACTTCAATTTTGGCTATCCACACCTGCGTTTTGGCAAAGTTAGCAAAAATCAATTATCACAAGATGATCTCATTCGCTTGATAGGAACGTTCTGTTCAAAACGTCGAACACAATCTCACAATTTTCAGATCAACATTCCTTATTTGCAGACGGCAGATGCCATACCCCATAATTTTTCTCGTTCAGACCGAGAAGCGGGGCTTATCAAAATTGGTACGATTTTGCCTTACTTTTTCCCAGACCCGCAATTCGATCCAGCAGCATGGAAATCTCAATGGGCTCATTCCCTACCGTTGATTAACCAAGCAACCCGTATTGATTCTTACATACAAATCCTCGAAGAACTCACATCTCCACTGAATGACAGCCATATCCACTTTGCCCATCCAGAGATGGTGAGAACAGGGCAATTGCCCATTCGATTACAAAAAATTGAAGAAAAATATATCGTCACATCCTGTCCTCAGAACAAAACCATCGAGTGTGGCAATGAAGTGCTGTTTATTGAGGGCCAATCGCTCCAGGCTTTTGAAGAACATTGGATGAAACGAATCTCAGCATCAACACCACAGGCGCTTTTTCGGGATATTTGCCATCGAATTCACCGTGGTCCACCCAATACGAGCATTTGCCTGGTTGTTTCAAATGGAAGCCGCACCTGGGAAATCAACCTAGACTATACCCAGGTAGTGGATGAGCCTACTTCAGATAATTCAATGGCTTCTCATTTTCCGTTTCTCCAAAGCTTCCACCAAGTATTCCCCTATAACATTGCTTATCTGAAACCTTTTGAAATTGCTCACCGGGCTGATCTCAGAAAAACATTTGAAGCTATCAAAGACACAGTGGGGCTGATTCTTGACTTACGGGGTTATCCTAAAAAGCACTTTAAACATACCTTGATTCGATGCCTGTGTGATTACCCGGTTGCCTCACCTCGTTACGAAATTCCGGTGATCGTTCATTCTGATATTCAGCGACGTACTTGGCAACTGACTCAGCATACAATACAGCCGAGCGGTGCATCGGTTTATACAAAACCTGTTATTGTATTGATCGATGAAACGGTTCAGAGTGCTGCCGAGGATTTCTGCATGCATTTACACAGTGCTCAGCGATCAATATTTGTAGGACGACCGACCGCAGGTTGCCAGGGAAATGCTGCCTATATTCACCTACCGATTGGAGGATGGATGAGTTTCACGGGTATGCGTGTAATGTATCCAGACGGCCAGCCAGTTCAAGGTATCGGGCTCCTGCCGGATATACGGGTTGAGCGAACCATCAAGGGCATCTGTGAAAAACGTGATGAAATACTGGAGGCGGGCTTAACTTATTTGCAGGAAATGGTTTAATGGTGTTCACGTTTGCCGATGATGAGATCCGGTCAATCGTCAATCGATCTGCCAATTTAGCAGAAAGGGTGGCCGGCTATTTTCAATCGATTGAGACCCATCAACGGGTGATCGATACCCGTTTAAAACGATGGCAAGCGGTTGTTGCCAAAAGCGACCAAGACGATTTTGTGAAACGGTTTCAACAGGCTGGGCTTGATTCCACAATGTCGCCAAGGTTCGTCACAGATGTCGAACTCACCGAAGGGATTCCGTTGCCCAATTGGGCCAATTTTTTGCGGGATATTGATCTGAGCCCATCCAATAATAGGTCCCAGGAGAACGAAAAAACATTTGCAGAATTCATCGTTCCATTCGTCACATTAGCAAAGGGGCAGCTACAAAAATCAACAAAACATCTGACTAACGTTTTCTCGGCAGATCTCTACCTTCAATTGACCAATTATTTAACGACACGGCTACTGAAAGTTGCCTCGCCAACCTTAGAAGATCAGTTTCATCACTCAAATCAAATTTCTTTGCTCTCCCGTTTATCAGCTAAACCCAAGCTTGACCGTACTTCTCAACAATACATGAGCTTTGTTGAAACTATGAACAACGGGCAATGGAAGAGCCTTCTGCTTGACTTTCCTGTATTGGCACGACTGCTTGCTGAAGTATCGGTGCAGTGGGTGGAATCCAACACGCTTTTTTTGACTCGTCTACAACAAGATTGGTCGGACTTGGAACAGACGTTTTCCCCCCACACTCCGATCACCACTGTTGTGCATGTGAACATAGGTTTGTCCGATCCTCATAACAAAGGGCAGACTGTTCTGATTCTAACATTTGATACTGGATTGAGGCTGGTCTACAAACCGAGACCTCTGGAAGTTGAGGCATGGTTTTATTCGGTTTTAATGCAACTGAATGCTTCTGAACTCAAGCCTGAGTTTAAGGGTTGCACATTTTTACTTCGGGAACAGTACGGCTGGATGGAGCACATCGTAAGCAAGGCCTGCCAATGCCGGGAGGAGGTTCAACACTACTACCATCGGGCGGGAATGCTCTTGGGGCTGCTATATATTTTCAATGGAACGGATGTGCACGCAACCAACCTGATCAATCATGGGAGCCAACCCATGTTAACGGACCTTGAGACCCTCTTGCAGCCACAATGGCTCGCTATGCAAGATTTTGCAGTATTGGTCAACCAACGTGCTACTAACACCGTCTTGGCCACCCATTTTTTACCAAAATGGGAGATTCATAAGGATGTGGCCTTGGATGGGACGGCAATGGGGGGCAATCCCGTGATTTTAGGAAAACGCCCTGTTCCACTCATGGAGTTTGTAAGCCATTTAAAAAAAGGTTTTCAAGATGTGACTTTTTATATGACTCAGAATCATGATCAATTGATGGCATTGCAACATTCTGTCTTCAATTTGCGTCACCGAGTCATTTTCCACAATACTGAGCTATACGACACGTTGATGTCTCATTCTTTACAGCCCCAATATCTGAAGAGTGGGGTTGAACGGAGCATCGAGTTAGAAAAACTGTATCGACCGATGCTCTTGCATCGGTCGGAAACTGCGCATTGTCCACGCTTTTCTGCTGAAATTGAAGCTATAGAACGGCTGGATATTCCCTATTTTATGGCGATTGTTGGACAAACCCATTTATTCAACGGCGAACGAAACATTCTAAACGACATGTTCGCAAACAACGGATGGGATCATTTTCTAACTAATCTCCAAATGATCACTACCGAAACTATTGAAACACAAACTCGGCTCATTCACGGAACATTTGAGTTCTATGAAAACCCTTGGGTTCGCGAGCCGTTGGAGCCTGCGCTTCCCCTGTTGCCTCTCCCTCAATACTCCACAGAAGATATTCTTTCTGTCGCTACTAACGTGGCAGACTCCATATGGCAACAAGTGATCTTTGACTTAGAGGGCTCTCCTTATTGGTTCATTCCAGTCACTCTCCATTGCCACAATAAAACCTACTACCAATTCACAAAAAGTAACTACTTCTTATACGAAGGCACCTCAGGCATTGCGCTGTTTCTAGCGGCATTAGCCCGTGTATCCGGTCAAGAAACATATAGCCAGATGGCATATAGAACGGTTCAACGTATTTGCCAAAATATGAGCTGCTCTTCATTTCGAGAAGATTTTGTTCGAAATATGCCGATAGGTGCCAGTGAAGGTATTGGCTCCATCATTTATGCACTCACCCGTATCAGTCGCTTTTTGGATAAGCCTGAAATCCTTGAAGCCGCACATCACACAGTGTTGATGTTGACTTCTAAAAAAATGACAAACGATCCGCACTTCGATGTATTCAAGGGCACTGCCGGAAGCATTTTAGGGACATTGGTTTTGTTTGAAGCCACACAGGATACTTCGATTTTGGACCTAGCACGCCAATGTGGAAGCGAACTATTGAAAAAACGCATTAAAACCCCAACAGGACATTGGGGATGGCCAACGCTTAGGAATAAAATCGTGGCAGGGCTATCTCATGGGCAAGCGGGGATTGCCTACGCACTGTTGAAACTTTATGAACAGACACAAGAGACTCCGTTTTTACAAGCTGCTGAAGAAGCCATCTCATGCGAAAACACACTGTTTTCCGCAAAACAACAAAACTGGAGAGCCTTTGGCTCATCAGTCAACGAACCAGTATTTTGGACCACGTTTTGTCATGGTGCTCCTGGCATCGGGTTAGCTCGTTTAGGTGGACTTCCCATCTTGGATACACAGGAAATTAGACAGGATATCAGGACAGCTATTCAGAATACCAAGGACTACCCTTTAGATGGGTTAGACTTTTTATGTTGTGGCAATTTGGGGCGATTGGATTTCTTGCTTGAGGCGAATCGAGTATTACCTGAGGCAGAGCACACATCTCATATTAGGGAACAGCTCACTCAAATCGTGCAATACTACAATCACCATCGGAGATTTAGGGTGTTTCAAGAAGGGTTGCCGCATGTTCACAACCCTTCGTTTTTTAAAGGGGACGCGGGCATTGGTTATCAATTGTTGCGAATTGCTTACCCTGATCAGTACCCTTCGGTTTTACTATGGCAATAACCCTCTGTGGTTTTGCCGTGAATGGGATATTAGGAGAACCAGCCATATGATGATTTCATTGACTCGCTTATCCAATCAAACCGCTCGTCCCTTTGAAAAAATGACATTCCCTCACTACCGTCATGCGTTAACCCAATTAGATGAGGACCTCTCTGTTATTGCTTTAGGGTATTCTATTGCTAACAATCCGGTGGGATTGTTGCTCGCAAGTGCCAGTTCATCAAAACAGGAACCCACTGCCCAGGGACATTCGTTATTTGTATCCTCACGTTATCAAAATCAGGGAATTGGAACCAAACTCGTGAAAGCCTGGGAACTTGAACTCGATGCCTCCATTACTGAACTACGATTTGACTATGCCATCAATCGACCCCACACAGCGAGCTTTGAAAAAGTCCTCATCAACAATGGTTGGAAGACTGGGCAGGTGGGGCTGGTCAAATGTCTTGTTCAACCCGAAAATTTGAACCTAATGGTGCAAGCTGATTGGATGAATAAAAATTACTTATCATCCGAGTTTACGATTCTTCCTTGGCACCAGTTACATGAATCGAAAACTGAGGAACTGCGGCAGCATCCTCATATCTTAGCCGCCCAGGAAGAGGGGCTTTCCCCGTTTATGTCGGATCGAACTTACGATGCTACAAATAGTTTAACTTTACTTCATGACGGTCAAGTGATTGGTTGGGTATTGGTCTATTGGTCAAACCCACACACCCTGATGTATGATTGCTTGTTCGTTCTACCGAAATTTCGTACATTAGGACGTGCTGCTGCACTCTTGGCAGAGAGCATCAAAAAACACTGGGAGGACTACCCCAATGCCCAAGGAATGTGGCAGGCAAAAACTGACAATGCCCCCATGGTTGCTTTTGTAACAAAACGACTCCGTCCTTTTGTTAACTCTTTGGTTGAAACGAGAAACGCAACAAAGACGCGAGGCGGGTAATCATGTTATGGGGGTTGTTGTCTTTTTTGGTTGTTTTTTATGTGCAGTACTACTGCATAAAACATGAGTGAAATGAGAAAAGCAACGGCATTTGCTCCGTTCAATCTTTAGAGTGCCTGACTAAACTCAATCCAACGAATATTTTTAACGTATTGATCTACTTGGGAGGTTTAAATATGGAAACTATGCCACTAAGCAAAAAAATCGACATCTTCAATCAAGTCAACACACTGTGTCGGGAAGATGAAGAATTTAGAAACGATTTGAAAGCCAATCCGCGAGGAGTGCTCACCAAACGTTTTGGCTTTCAATTGAAAACGAACATTGAGCTTCTGCTTCTTGAAGACACTGAGGATCTCAATCATGTGGTTATTCATGATATGTCCCAGGACGAACTCAATCAGAACCCCGAGGATTTTCCCGCATCACAGAGAACGGACTTCCAATTTCTTCAAAAAACCCATTCGGATCCTGAGTTTCAGCAAAAATTGATGAAGGAACCAACCCCCACCTTGGAAGACTATTTTGGGGTTAGTTTACCAAAATCGTTAACTCTAAAAACCTATATCGAAAATCCCAACACGCAATATCTGGTCATACCGCACCTTGATGCCAATGGCGATGAGTTGACCGATGACGCGCTGGAAGCCGTTGCAGGTGGTTCGTCCATCCCCTTATATCTCGCTGATACATTAAGTAAGTCGTGTGGTAATACGACCACAGCACCAGGGATGCTTTAAGCCAGTAGAGGGCATCGTTGAGCTTGGTTATCAGTATCAGTACACTGAGACAAAAGTTTTAAAAGCAATCAGGGTCTCATGGTAGGGCGACTCGTCGGTCGCCTATTTCTAAAGTGGGGTAGGCCAAAATGTACAAACTTTATCTCAATATAATCAGTGGACGGTATCAAATAATTTTTTCAGACAGCCTATGATTTGGAAATTCTATAAGTTGACAATACTGATCATTTTGTTTGGGATCGCTGATCCGGCATGGGGGCAACATTCATCGGGTTCGACGTTAGCTGATTCGCGTGCTAAAAGCCTAACATCCCAGGATATTCAACAGACGGACACGTTCAAACCCTCAGATTACATTGAGGTACCGGTAGCGTCCGAAAAAACGATGCGCTACTACGAAACTGGAAATGTCTGGTGGCTAGTCAATATGATTCTTGGGGTGCTCATACCTGGCCTTATTCTGTTCAGTGGGTTTTCAGCAAAGTTGCGCAATGGCGCACAAAAATTGGGCCGAAAGTGGATATTTATCATTTTTTTCTACTACGCCCTCTATGCGTCAGTGGTGTTTGCGATTTATTTACCCATCAACTATTTTCAGGGCTTTCTCCGCGCTCAGGCCTATGGATTGTCCAATCAATCTTTGCTGGAATGGTTCGTCTTTAATATGAGATCATTGTTTATTTCAATGATCCGTGGAGGTTTCATTTTATGTGGATTGTATCTGATCCTACGGCTTAGCCCGCGCCGGTGGTGGATTTATGCAGGGGTGGCAGCGATCCCGTTATACTTCTTCCTCAACCTGGTTCATCCGATCTGGGTAGCCCCCCAATTCAATACTTTTACCCCTTTGGAAAACAAAGCCCTAGAAGGGGCCATCCTCACCCTAGCCCAGGAAGCAGGAATCGAAGATGCTCAGGTGCTCCAGGTGGATAAAAGCCGTCAAACTACAACCATCAATGCCTATGTCATTGGCATGTTCAACACCAAGCAAATTGTTCTATGGGACACGGCCATCAACAACTTAAACGAGGAGGAACTCAAATTTGTAATGGCTCACGAGATTGGCCATTACGTTGAAAACCACAGGCTCTCCAAGACATTGCTATCGGCCCTTTTAATCATGTTGACACTGTTCTTCATCCACCATGTGTCCCACCATCTAATTGACCGTTTCAAACATCGTTTTCGGTTTAACGACCTTTCTGATGTCGCCTCTTATCCGTTGATCGTTG
Organism: SAR324 cluster bacterium; assembly: GCA_028281495.1. Lineage (GTDB taxonomy): Bacteria > SAR324 > SAR324 > SAR324 > NAC60-12 > JANQJU01. The sequence continues at coordinate 9,305 of JANQJU010000058.1, read as the reverse complement.
TGCTTTTCACATTAGCTTCGTTGGTCACTGGCCCAATCAACAATAGTTACAGTCGCTATTCCGAACGTCAGGCCGATACGTTTGCGATTGACCTCACGGGACTGAACCATGCAGCCGCTACGGCCTTTGTTAAAATTCAACATAAAAACCTAAGCAATCCGAATCCTGGCTGGATGTATACAATCTGGCGAGAAACCCACCCCCCCCTTGGTGAACGGATCAACTTTTTCAATACATACCGAACTGAAAAATAAAACATCGTGCGACTCCACTTGTAATACACACGAGACATGATAATGGCTTCAAGGGCGCACAACTCATCTTTTCAAGATCGTAGGCGGTTTGAGTGGAGGCCTTGAATAAGAAAACCAACTTGAAAGGGTAATCAATGAAAAAAGTGCTTTTTATATTAGGTGAATTGAGTGACTCCGATATTGAGTGGCTCATTGCTACAGGGCACCGCGAAAATGTGTCTGTGGACAATACGCTCATTCACGAAGGTAAACCCATCCAGGCTCTCTACATCGTATTGGATGGAGAATTTTTGGTCAAAACGTCAGCACTGGGGGATAAACCCATCGCGAGCCTCGGCGCAGGAGAAATGTTGGGAGAGATGTCTTATGTGGATGCACGCCCCCCTTCTGCCACGGTCACATCCAGTCAAGAAAGCCTCGTTTTGAAAATTGATCGGTCAGATTTGGAAAACCGACTCAAAGAGGATGATGGCTTTGCCGCTCGATTTTACCGTGCTTTGGCAATTTTTCTGTCTGATCGTCTTCGCGGTACAATGACCCGTATGAGCTATGGCGAAGATAGTACCTTACAGGAAGACTCCGAATATGAAGATGAGCTTGACCTCAATGTACTAGACCAAGTGTCCATGGCTGGAAATCGTTTTGAACGAATTTTGCGTCGTTTACGTGGGGATGTTTAGTTATGCGTTCAATGAGGAACAAAATCACTTTCGTCTGAAAGCGTGGGTTTCCTCTTCTTATCAAGAAAAACATGTTGGACCACACCTCAAAATCATCGGTATTTCGTAAGGCTGCGTTGGATCGACTTTCGTCTCCAGAGCGGCTGGATGAGCTAGCTCAAGTCACTACCTCACGGGGATGGATTGCCTTATTGGCGCTGGCTGGGTTTCTTTGCATCATATTAGTTTGGATGATTGTTGGCAAAATTCCTGTGACTGTGGGCGGGGATGGCATCCTGATTAAACCCAGTGGTATGATGCGACTCGTCGCATTCCATGAAGGCATCATTGGCGATATTCTTGTTCCCCCCGGAGAACCGGTCAAGGCCGGAGCAACCATTGCTTATGTCATGACCGATCTGAACCCAGTAGACTCGGGTCATGTTTCGGAGGCGACTACTTCTGAATCGTATCAAAAACCGATCATTAGCCCCCAAAGTGGTTTGGTGACGGATCTCTTCGTTTCTGTGGGTGATCTGGTGACTCGAACGACTCCCGTTGTCAATATTGAGCCAGAAAATGAATCGGAACCACTGCAAGCCATCGCATATGTACCATTAACCGATAGCAAGAAAATCAAGCCAGGTATGCCTGCGCGTATTGTTCCTGTTTATGTGAAACCAGAAGAATTCGGATATCTCGTTGGCGAGGTCACGACCATTGCTGATTATCCGGCATCCCGGCAGAGCGTGAATCGTTTGGTCGCCAATGAGACATTAACCAGTCAATTACTATCCAAAGGAACTCTGGTTGCCGTCACACTCAACCTCTTCCCCGATACAGAAACCCCGAGTGGATTTCAATGGGCTTCCGGCCAAGGTCCTGAGGTTCAACTGAAAGGTGGGACTCTGAGCCAAATTACCATTATCGTTGATCACAAACGCCCCCTCCATCTAGTTTTTCCCACGTTAGAAAATTAGATGTTTACACCAATCAAAAAATTGTTCGCAAAACGCAATCAAGATCTAAAGCCCGGCATGAAGCGCTTCAAAACACCGACCGTCATCCAAATGGAAGCCGTTGAATGTGGTGCTGCCGCCTTAACGATCATTATGGGGTTTTATAGAAAATTTGTGCCGTTGGAAGAAGTCCGAGGGGCCTGTGGCGTGTCTCGCGATGGCAGCAAAGCGAGCAATGTTTTACGTGCTGCCCGTAGCTACGGTTTTGTTGCCAAGGGCTTTAAAAAGACCCCTCAAAAGCTTTTGGATATGAGTATGCCACTCATCGTCTTTTGGAACTTTAATCATTTTGTGGTGGTCGAAGGCTTTTCACGAGATCGCAAGTTTGTCTATTTGAACGACCCCTCCAACGGACGTCGGAAAGTGACCTGGGACGAGTTTGATCAAAGCTTTACTGGGGTTGCCCTGGCGATCGAACCAGGTCCAGAGTTTCAGCCGAGTGGTAAGCCCAGGAACGTTATCAGTGCCTTAGTGAGACGTATGAAAGGTGCCGAAATGGCACTGCTCTACGTCACTTTGTGTGCCCTCGCTTTAGTGGTTCCTGGAGTACTGATTCCAATATTTGGTAAGATTTTTGTCGATCAAGTTCTTGTCAATGACTTCTCTCATTGGCTCTGGCCGTTACTGTTTGGAATGACACTCACCGCGATGTTGCGGGGACTGTTCACCTATTTGCAACAAATTTATCTGTTGCGCTTGGAAGCCAAACTGGCCTTAAGCACATCCAGCCAATTTTTTTGGCATGTGTTGCGTTTGCCCATGGAGTTCTTCAGCCAACGCTTTGCGGGAGACATCAGCAATCGGGTTAGCATCAATGACAAAGTCGCTCGGTTGATGTCGGGTGAATTGGCGACTCATGTGTTGAACTTCATGTTGATCATCTTTTATGCAGGGTTGATGTTTAGCTACAATGGACTCCTGACGGGTATTGGGATTGTGATGGCTTCCTTAAATGTGGCGGTGCTCATCCTCATTTCTCGAAAACGTAAGGATGCCAATGAACGGTTGTTAAAGGATCGTGGAAAGCTCATGGGCACTGCTGCCGCTGGATTGATGCGTATCGAAACCATTAAATCCACGGGGAGCGAATCGGAATTTTTTTCACAGTGGGCAGGCTATCAAGCCAAAGCGATGAATGGCGAACAGGAGTTGGCCGTCACTTCCCAAACGTTAAATACGATTCCGCCTTTTCTCACCTCGATCAACACGGCCATCATTTTAACCATCGGTAGTTTAAAGGTCATGGACGGTTCTATGACGATGGGGATGTTGGTTGCCTTCCAAAGCTTGATGAGCAGTTTTTTTGAACCCGTCAATAAGTTGGTGGCGTTGGGCACTCGCTTGCAGGAAATTGAAGGGGATTTGAACCGCCTGGACGATGTTTTGAAGCACCAACAAGATGCTCTTTTTCTCAACGAAGCGACCCACTTCCATGAGGAACAGGACCCTCCCCCCCCTCCCAAATTAAAAGGCCACTTGGAAATCAAAAATGTGAATTTTGGGTATAGCCAACTGGAGGCACCTCTGATTGAGGACTTTAACCTCTCTTTAAAGCCGGGGATGCGCGTAGCTCTGGTGGGGGGCTCCGGTTCGGGAAAATCGACGCTCTCCAAACTGGTGTGTGGCTTGTATCAACCTTGGTCGGGGCAAATCTTGTTTGACAACGTGCCTCGGTTGACCCTTCCGCGCTATACGCTGACCAACTCCTTTGCCTTTGTTGATCAGGATATCTTTTTATTTGAAGGCACTTTGCGGGAAAATTTAACGCTATGGGATACCACGATCCCCGAAACGGATTTGATTCGTGCTGCTAAAGATGCTGCCATTCACAACGAGATTTCAGCGCGTTCGAATGGATACAATAGCTTAGTCGAAGAAGGAGGCCGCAACTTTAGCGGTGGTCAGCGTCAACGATTAGAAATTGCGCGTGCACTCGTTGGGAATCCGTCCTTATTGGTCTTGGATGAAGCAACCAGTGCGCTCGATCCAATTATCGAAAAGGTGATCGATGACAACCTCCGACGACGTGGCTGTACCTGCCTCATCGTTGCCCATCGTTTGAGCACCATTCGGGATTGTGATGAAATTATTGTGTTGGATCATGGAAAAGTTGTTCAACGCGGTACCCACGAGGAAATGAAAGATATTGACGGTCCTTATACCAACCTCATCTTGAGCCACTAGATCATGTCAGAAGATCAAACGTTATTGACCATTTTTCAACAAAACGCAGAGCCGGTGGATACCCAAAGTAACCAACCCGTTGTGCTGAACACGTTGCAAGAGGTTTGGCTGGTGACCTCAGGATACCTGGATATCTTTGTTCAACCCAATCAATCGAGTGAACTCATAGGGCGGCGTCGGCACATTATGCGAAAAACCAAGGACGAGCTACTGTTTGTTTCTGACATATCAAGGTCAGATTCGCCGATACAGCTTATCGCGGTGGGAACTCCAGGGACAACCATTCACAAAATGCCGCTGCAATCCTTTGTTGCTCCACTCATGAAGGAACCCGCCTTACTCCGATTGGTCACGAAAGCGATCGAGCAATGGGTCATCGCATTCTTCGAGGGTGTGGTAACGCACCTTCCCCCAAAAGAGGTGACTTCGCTAAATCCCACCCAGGCCCTATCGCTCTCGGCAGGAGTCTCAGCTTGCACAACATCTTCGGTGTTATGGGCCAAACACACATTTGGACAATCAAAATTCCTCAGCAACGACAGCCTCAACCTCTCGCCAACGGATGGCTATTTTCCCGTGACCGATAAAACATGGATTGAAACAATGGAGGAAGTGACGCTGGACATCTTGGATACCTCTCAATGGCTTCAATCCGAATCAGGAATTCAACTCCAACCGTTTCATACCCTTATTTTACGATGTCTCGAAACCAACCTTCATGCAGAACAAAAGGGGCAGTCTTTACTGTTTAAAACTCGTATCAAAAACGAGCAAAACACCTCAGAAACCGCTTTAGCCCAACTGTCTTCGGTGATCACCGACCCTGAATTTGTCTCTTTGTCGACAACACAGTCGGCAGACATGGTGCTCACCGCCTGTCAATTCGTGGGGAATGCGCAGGGGATTCAAATCGTTTCCCCCGAAGGCGAACCGGCCTCTGAGCTCAACAAAAGCCGACTCGATACGATTGCACGGATGTCCAACATTCGCTCCCGTCAAGTTGTGTTGCGAGGAGCGTGGTGGGAACAAGACAATGGACCGCTACTCGCTCAATTTGAAGAAAATCGCCGCCCGGTTGCACTGATCCCCACCTCCCCCACAACCTATGATTTGATCGACCCGCTTGACCTCTCTCGCACTACGGTGGATGCCGAGGTGAATACAAGGTTGTCACCTTTTGCCTACATCTTTTACCGCCCATTACCCTTTGAGCCAGTTTCATTAATCGATTTGTTCCGATTTGGTTTACAAGGTTGTAAAAAAGATCTGTTCGCTCTGGGAGCGACGGGACTCCTTGGAGGAGCCATTTCCCTCATGCTGCCCATTTTAATCGGTTTTATTTTTGATGATATTATTCCTGATAATGACCGCTCCATGCTGATGTTTTTTCTGCTGATTTTAGTCGTTGGCAGTATCAGTGTGACGCTCTTTGAAATTGTTCGAGGCGTGGCGATGGTTCGGATAGAAAACCGATTGAACACCAGTATTCAATCAGCAATTTGGGATCGCTTGCTTAACCTACCCATGCATTTTTTTCGTCAGTATACTGTGGGTGACCTCGCTTTGCGCGCAAACAGTATTAATATCATTCGGCAAACCATTTCAGGCCTCGTGATCACGACGGTTCTCGGGGCAATTTTTTCAAGTGCGAACTTGGTGCTGCTGTTTTTTTATGATGTCCAATTGGCGATCACCGGGGTGGCGCTGGCTGTTATTGCGTTTCTCTTTAGCACCCTGATTAGTTTCCGGAGCATGCGGCATCAACACGAATTGACAGAACTCGAAGGGAAAATTTCAGGGCGAGTCCTTCAATTTCTGAGTGGAATCTCCAAACTGCGGGTCGCTGGTGCCGAAGTTTATGCGTTTGCTGCTTGGGCTTCATTGTTCAGCCGCAAAAAACAGAAGGCACTGGTCACTGGGTACTTGCTCAGTTGGCAAACGGTATTTAGCACCACCTTTCCCTTACTTGCCTCGGTTTTTATTTTTGGGCAGGCATTTGCGTTGATTGGCCAAGAAGGAGGGCTAACTTTGGGGCAATTTTTAGCGTTTAATACAGCCTTTACTATTTTTTTGATCGCCACGATGCAAATGAGTTTGGCCTTGATTCCGGCTCTTAACATCATCCCTTTTTACAAACGTGCCCAACCGATCCTTCAAACACTACCCGAAATTGGTCAAACGAAATCGAATCCTGGAGAATTGAAAGGCGAGATTGAAATCAACCATGTCGATTTTCGCTATCACCCGAATGGCCCATTGGTGCTGAAGGATGTCTCCATTCATATCACCCCTGGGGAGTTTGTTGCTATCGTAGGGGCCTCTGGTTCTGGGAAATCAACGTTACTGCGTCTTTTGCTGGGATTTGAAACGCCTGAAAACGGATCAGTTTTGTATGACAGTCAGAATTTGACAGAGTTGGATATTCGTGAGGTCCGGCGGCAAATCAGTACGATCTTGCAAACCAGTCGTCTCATGTCAGGTGATATTTATAGCAATATTGTTGGGACCTCTGGGAAAAATCTCGATGATGCTTGGGATGCCGCCCATCGTGCCGGTTTGGATACCGACATCAAGGCCATGCCAATGCAAATGCATACTTCGGTTAACGAGGGCGGCACGACACTTTCCGGTGGGCAAAGGCAACGATTGCTGATTGCACGTGCCCTGGTGACTCACCCTCGAATTATCTACTTTGATGAGGCTACCAGTGCATTGGATAATAAGACACAGGCTATTGTCAGAAAAAGTCTAGAGGCGTTGCAAGTCACTCGAGTTGTGATTGCCCACCGCCTCAGTACGATTCAACACGCCGACCAAATATATGTCATGGATAAAGGCTGTATCATTGAGCATGGGCGTTATGAAGAGTTGATTGCGGAAAATGGGCATTTCGCTGAATTAGCCCGGAGACAATTGATCTGATCAATCAGTATAAACTAATGGTCTCAGTCAAATACTCCTATGAATCCGTTACCAAAGTGGATCACCATGAATGCCATCAATTGGATGAGTCTTCTTTTTTCAAAATGTAACGGCTTCCGATCAATTCTCTTTTTGGCAATTTTCATAGGGGGGCTGCCCTCTGTCATTTTTGCTGAATCGCTGATTGAGATTGAACCCATTGAGGTCACAACCTGGCAGTACCAATGGGGGGATTCCCCGAAAGATCCACCAGGGGAGTGGGTTTGGCTGTCAGAACCCTTTCCATCTCCCGAATAGACCACGATTGACGCCCCTTATTTCGATGATCGACAGAACCGCAATCAGATTTGGTTTCGCACACAACTCCCCGACCCCCCCGCCCAACGAAATAGCCTCTACCTCAGCACGGCCCGACATGTGTTTGAAGTGTATCAAGGCAACCAAAAAATTTATCAATTTGGGGAGCTTATTGACGATGCCGATTGTTGTCCAGACCAAGTGGATTTTTTAGGGTGGCAGTGGCATTCCATTCGTTTGGATGCTGAAAACCCGAGTCAGATCATCAGCTTTCACGTGCAGTCGGGCTATCGAGAGATTGGGTTCCCGGAAGAGACAATTCTCATGGTCGATGCCGAATCTTATATCAATGATTTGATTGATGACGATATCGAAAGTGTTCTCTTAAGTTGGTTCTACCTCATCGTATCGATTATCACCTTAGTGATGTTCATCTATCGCCCCGACCGTATCTACTTTGGGTACTTTCTCTTCGTCTTTGGAATCTGCCTGTTTGTCTATGGGAATTCAGAAACCGTTCATTTGTATGTCCCCATCTATCCTTCGTTTCCGTTTTATGCCGATTATGTGGGGCTTTATCTATTTGAGATTGGGTTTGTAATTTTTTTAGAGCAAGCGATCGGATCTGGACCGTGGAATATCATTCGTTGGTTGTGGAAAGCGCATATTGCCGCCCTTCTGATGGCACTGAGTCTTGAGTTCCTACCCGAGTTAAAAATTGCTGATGCCATTAAATATTATCAAATATTATCGATCTTTTCGATCGTGGTTTGTTTAGGGACGATAGTCCTGCAAGTCCGCAAACAAAATAAGGAAACGTTGATTTTGTTAGGAAGTATCGTTGTCCTCTTTTGTGCGGGAAGTATGGAACTCATCACCTATTTTTTTGCACATTCATTGAAGGGAATGACGGTCGCAGGAATCACGTTTGATGGAACGGATGGAAGCAATATTTTCCCTTGGGGGGTTTTCCTCATGATCCTGATGCAAGGTTATATTCTCATTCTACGTTTCTTAGGAGTTTATGGACAGTTAGAAGCCCATGCGGAAGAACTGGAAAAGAAAAACATTGAATTGCTCAGAATGGATCAACTGAAAGATGAATTCTTGGCCAATACGTCTCACGAACTCAGAACTCCTCTGCATGGTATGATTGGTCTGGCAGAAGGAGTCAGAGACACCCTTGACGGCCAAAGTGCTTCGGCAACCAACGATTTAGCGATGATTGTGTCCAGTGGTCATCGCCTTTCTCATTTAATTGATGAGATTCTCGACTATTCCCGAGTGAAAAATGAAGATTTGCAACTCACCCTCACCGCCATTCGTTTAAAAGACCTCGTTGAGGTCGTGATGACCTTATGTCATCCCATTATCAATAATCGACCTGACGAATATGCGATTCGCTTGATCAATGAAGTTTCAGGAGACCTACCTTTGGTTTATGCTGATGAGAATCGGTTACAACAAATCCTTTACAACTTAATAGGCAATGCCATCAAATTCACTCATCAAGGGTCTGTGAAAGTGAGTGCTGCTCAAGAAGAAGGGGAAGGCCATCCCAAAGAAATAATCATCGCCATTCATGACACAGGAATCGGTATTGAAGCAGGGCAGTTGCAACAAATTTTTCAGCCCTATGAACGTTCAGAGCAGGTGAACAAAACTTATGAAGGGATTGGATTAGGCTTAGCGATTTCCAAACATTTGATCGAGCTTCACCAAGGAAACATTCAGGTCACCTCCGAGGTAGGAAAGGGTTCCTGTTTTAGCTTTTCGTTACCCATTGCTGAAGAACCATCGGCGGAACAAGCGATGGTTTCGCAACCAGGCGTGGCTCGGTATCCTGGACTTCCACAAATCACTTCCGAGGTGTTATTGACTGTCAGCTAATTTTATAAAGCATGTTTCTGTGATATAGGTGAACTTTTTCACCTCTCTCTCAGGACACATCATGGCCCGAAGGAAGTTTC
>JANQJU010000008.1 GCA_028281495.1 SAR324 cluster bacterium | reverse complement strand
AGTCATGAAACAGACCACAATCGCGATCCTAATGTTAGGCTTGGTATGGGGAACCCCAGCTTCATCCCATGCAAGGGACGAAGGGAGGGAACTGTTTCGCACGAAGTGTGGACAGTGCCACGCTCCCAATCAAGATCATGCGGTTGTGAATCCCGTCGACAAAGCATCAATACAATGGAATCGCTTTTTTTTGAGAAACAAACACCGACACTTCCAGGATCTAAGATCGCTCATCTCGGAAAAAGACCTGGTACTCATCGCTGATTATCTGAAAAAACACGCTTCCGATTCCGATTATCCCGAAGTAGCAGGAGAACTATGAACCGATGCAAAGCTTTAAAACGAAAGCCAACCTTATCGAAACGGGCTTCAATCAACGACTCGAAAGTGGTGGGCCAATGATGAAGTGGTGGAACACGATGGCACGACCGCGATTGCTTTGTTGTATTTGGATCTGCTTGAGTGGGTGGCTCCTTCCAGGATCATCATGGTCAGAGCCCGCGGAACAACGCTTGGATCGCCTCGAACAAGAACTGGAAGAAGTCAAGAAACAGAATCAAGCCTTGCAGGCCCAAGTGGAAGAGTTGGAAGGCATCGTGGAAGATGTGGAACAGCAAAGCCTTTCAGACCGTTTGCAATGGAATGCTGAGCTTCGAATCACCCATCATAATTTCACCTTCAACAATCGCGAAACCGATGCCGCACCAGAACGGATCGAAAATCATTCGGTCGTCAATCAGCTTCGAGTCCGGTTGAACGTCCGTTCCGTACTGCGTCACAATATGCGTTTTACGGGGCGTCTTAGCGTTTTGAAAAATTGGGGGGAAAGTTTCGATCCTTTAACTCCAGACCCTTCCGAAGGTGGGGTTCCGGGAGATGCTCAGCTCAATCTGGAACGTGCCTATCTGGATTATTTCATCAACGAGACAATCAGCTTTAGCGCAGGACGTTTGCCTGGAGCCGACGGACCTCCTTCCGAACTCGCCGAAAACACAGTCCGAAAGTCCACTTATCCGATTTCCTCTTACAATATTGAGCTGGATGGCGTGGTGCTTACCTTTCATCTTCCGGCTGTTGCAGTGTTCCAGCCCACGTTTCGTCTGGTCTACGGAGAATTTTCAAGCACGGAACGTAACTCCAATTTCAGAAGCGATGGTATTGAGTCTACAAAGATCTCTTTATATCAACTGGAAACCGACATCCAAACGCGGTGGTTTCAAGGACTTGCTGTGTACGATTACCTGCGTCTGGATTCCCTCAGTTTGACCGAGCAAGATTTCAACGAATTTATCGAACGTTTTGCAAATGAATTTCCTGATGGTTTGGAATTGGGAGAACGGCCCAATGAACTGGGAGGAGGAACTCGACAAGCCATCCATTTTCAGTTCCGTTGGAAAGAGATACCGCTAGATACTTATGCCACGTATGTGTCGACTCAGGTTCAGAGCAATGGAAAACGGGCCGTTGTCGATTTGGGAGGAATTCCAGTTGTGTGTGTAGGATTGGGCCAGCCTCTCGATTGTGACGAACCAAGCCGACGGTCCAACACATACGGATATGCGTGGAACACTGGAGCACGTTATCAAATTTCTTGGGAACAGTTAAATCGCCCAAAGTTGGGGATCGATTACCACCGTGGAAACCGAGATCATCTTTATAACGGATTTCGTGGAGAGTTTGGGGTGGAAGGCAACCGAGAAATGTCGTTTTATAACGTTCGGGGAACGGCAATCCATGTTTATTGGATTCAACCTTTAGAACCCACATTGTTCGTTAGGGTCGGACGACAGCAGATGGATATTGATTATACGAATTCGATTCTCGCTCCTGAAAAAATCGACCGGGATTTGATAGATTGGTATGTGCTATTGGATGCTAAATTCTAAACAGGTTACAGCCTGTCGAAGGGAATTACGTCCAGCTGATCCCTCCGATTGGTTTCTGTCGTTCCGTCTTTCTCGCCTCGAATGTCACCAATTTGCAGTCGGTCGTTTTCTAAGAAAATGATGTCGTATTCCATCGATTCGAATCCCTCCGCGCAGACAGTGCCGAGAACACTTTGCTCTTGATCCGACTGCCAATTCGTCATTCCACATTGTTCCAACAAATTCATTTGATTCGCCACAAAGGCACTTAGTGGCGTCAGAGTGACTTCCGAAGGGGTCCGGTTGATTTCAGTAGCGTTTTTTCCTTCTTGAGTGGTTGTGTTACCTCCTAAGGTTACCGTCGAATTTCGACGGACCCTCACCAGTATCGAACTGCATGGGGCCCCGGCAGCGAGAAATAAAAATAACGTTTCGTCCGAACCGCTATATTCCAAGCGAGCACTCGCATAGGAGAGGTTAGGATTGGCATTGGGCAGAGGGTTGTCGCCACAATCGCGGGTCCAGACACCTGACAAACTATCGAGGTTGGTCGCTTGAGCAGGAGAACTGGTGCTCTCCGTATCGGAGTTCGTGCCACCAGAGGAACTTCCTCCACTAGACCCACCCCCTCCACAAGAAATTAGAAAAAACATTTCAAGTATAAACAATAATTTTATTAATTTGATTTTACATTTCATTTGAATTTCTTGAAGTATTATTTATAGATATTTTGACATATTGAATCTCAACTTTCTCGCATTGTTCTAGTAGGGGCAAGGGTAAAAATAGCTTTGAATCTATAAAAAAATTGTGAATATTCATATATTCATATATTATTTTTGCTATAGAGTCCGAACCAAGTTTTATCCGTTTACCTTTTCAGAGCAGAGGCCTTATGAGCGTTTTACCCAAAGTAGAAAACCAAACCGAATTGATCGATTTGAATTTGTTTGACCAAGAGGACAACATTGAACGCGCGGTTCGAACACTGAAGGTGCTAGCGCATCCCGCTCGCTTGAAAATCGTCTGTTTGCTTCAATTTGGCGAACACTCTGTGCAATCCCTGGAAAAGCAGACTGGCGTGGCACAAGCAACACTATCCCAGCATCTTTCGGTGTTGAAAGATCGAGGGGTTGTGATGTCCCGACGTGATGGACATTTTATGTTTTACCGATTGAGCAGTGATGACATGCGAGATCTGTTTCAGGTCATCAGGCGTGTGTTTTGTGATTGAAGCTTTTTACTGTCGATCATCCAAGTTTTGTTTTTATCCAACACGCTTCGTCCAAATCGATAGTGATGCAAACCTTAAGACATTTTCTACAAATTGAGATTCCTGAATTGGGATCGGCACTCGATATAACCAAACAGATAATCACTCAATTAGAACGTTGGCACCAACAGGGAATGGTCTACGGGGGTTTGTTCCCGGAACGCATTGCAATCGAGCCAGAAACCCAACAAATTCAGCTTCTCTCGGAGTCACAAGGATCGCACGATCCGGTTGTACCTCATCCCAACGTAGTAGGGAAAGAAGCTTATGAATTGGCATATATGGCACCGGAACAAACGGGTCGGATGAACCGTACCGTAGATTGGCGAGCGGATTTTTATGCTTTGGGAATTCTGCTGTATGAAATGCTGGTAGGCTATCCTCCATTCCAAGCCAAGGATGCGATGGAATGGGTGCATTGTCATTTGGCAAAGCCACCTGTACCCCCTCATAAGCGGAATTCTCAGATTCCAGAGACGGTTTCAGAAATCGTGCTCAAGCTGTTGGCGAAGGCCGCAGAAGATCGCTATCAAAGTACGGAAGGCGTGAAGGCTGACCTGGAAAAATGTAGCTTTCAATGGGAAAAATTCGGAACGATTTCTCCCTTTGTGTTGGGAAAACAAGATGTGTCCGATACGTTTCACATCGCGACCAAATTGTATGGACGTGATGAAGAAGTGAATCAGCTGCTTGACGAGTTCCATGCGGTTTTGGAAGGGGGCAAATCCCTACTGTGGGTCGCAGGGTATTCTGGTGTGGGAAAGTCGACCTTGATACACCAATTGCATGAACCGGTGGTCCGTCATCGAGGGTACTTCATTTGTGGAAAATTTGATCAAGTGCAAAGAAATGTACCTTATCGACCGTTGAGCCAAGCCTTTGATGAGCTTGTTCGGCAATTGCTCAGTGAAACCAACGACCAACTCGCTCGCTGGAAGCGTCAGTGGAATCGAGTGTTGGGAATCAATGGTCAAGTGATCTTGGAAATCATACCCTCCATGGAGCACATCCTGGGACCTCAACCTGAAATACCAACGCTTCCCCCTCAGGAAGCCCAGAACCGATTCAATTTGGTGTTTTATAAATTCATGCAGGTTGTGGCACAGCCGGACCATCCGCTCGTTCTGTTTGTGGACGACATGCAGTGGGCGGATGAGGCCAGTTTGCGGTTGATCGAATTTTTGCTCATGCAGCCGCTAGAACATGTTTTGTTGGTAGGGGCTTATCGGGGTAATGAAGTCACTGAACAACATCCTTTGCATCAAACCCGAATTCGCCTGGAAAAAGCCAAGGTACCGACTCGGTTTCTTTCGATCGGTCCATTGGACCACGAGGCCCTGCAACAGTTGTTGAGCGACACGTTCCGTTGTCCCCCAGAGTCCACTCTCGCTTTAGCAGAGTTGGTTTTGGAAAAGACATCAGGCAACCCTTTTTTTGTAAAGCAGTGCCTTCAGGCGATGCATGCCCGCCGACTAGTAGTCTGGGATGCCACTCAACGTCGGTGGGAATGGGATCTCAATGCGATGCGTAAGATGCCCATAGCTGACAATGTTGCGGAACTCATGCTCGATAAAATATTGACGTTCCCCTCACGCACGCAACGTCAGTTGCAATTGGCCGCTTGTTTAGGAAATCGATTTTCCGCGAAGCAACTAGCCCATGTTTGCGGGTGTTCAGAAGCGGAAATCGTGACCGACCTTTTGCCTGCTTCGGAAGCTGGGTTGATTCAACCCGACGGGACCGATTACACCTTTCTCCATGATCGGGTGCAACAAACTTTTTACGATTTAATTCCCCCTTCCAACAAACCCAATCTACATCGCAAGATTGCCCACTCGTTATGGGATGAAGCTTCTTCACCCAAGGGGCAGGATAATCTGTTCGACTTAGTCAATCATTGGAATCTTGGCAAGGACCTAATTCATGAAGAATGGGAACAGCTCCGTTGGGTCGAACTCAATTTGCAAGCAGGAAAACTTGCCAAAACTTCAGCAGCCTACGGCCAAGCGCATGCCTATTTGCAAACTGCGATTGATCACCTTCCACCCGATTCTTGGTTGCGTCATACCGATATCACATGGTCCCTCTATCTTGAATGTGCGGAATGTGATTCGCTAACAGGCGATCACGATGCTGCTGAGACCAAGTTCAATCAACTGCTGCAAAACAGTGACACCGTGTTGAGAACGACCCAGGTGCACATCAGCAAGATCAAACTCTATGTCAGTCAAGGCCTTCATCGGAAAGCCATGGAAACGGGGCTGAAGGGTTTGCAACAATTAGGGTTTGCTGACTTGGAAAGACCGGAAGACGATTGGGAGACCTCCATTATTCAACTGCAACAAGAATTGGAGACCCATCCCGAGCCTCTGTTGGAACGGCCGGAAATGACGGGTGCAGAAAATTTGGCCGCCATTGAAATCATGGTGCGACTCTTTCCTTCAGCTTATGCGTTGAATTGGAATTTCTCTGGGTTGCTGGTGAAGTCCGTGGGATTGTCCATCCGGCATGGAAACTCTCCGTGGTCCGCAGTTGCTTATGGCGGGTTAGGGGCTTTGCTGGGGGTGATGCGAGAAGATTATGCAGCCGCTTACCGGTTCGGAAAGCTAGGGGTCGATCTCAGCGACAAATGGGGGTATTCCCACTTACAAACTCCTTCCTATCATAACTTCAGCATGTTGCTGTTGTGGTCTCAGCATGCGAAGCACTCTCTCTATTATTCACGTAAAGCCTATCAATATGGTTTAGATTCGGGGGATTGGATTTATGCTGGGTTTGCGATCAGTACCGCTGTGGGACACCGTTTGTTTTTGGAACATCCTCTTGCTGAAGTAGCGGAAGAGTGTGAAACGGCTTTGGACTTTGTAGAGCGGGTTCATGATCGTGACAACATCGACTTTTTGATGTGCTTGCAAGCCTTCGTTCGTCACGCACAACAGGGAGCAACCCCAGAAACTGAAGAATCCCAAAACATTATTCTCCAGCGGGTTCGGGAAAGAAAAAATTACAGTAATCTCAGTTGGTGCATTGGTTACAAGCTTCAGTCCTTGTTCATGTATGAGCGGTATTCGGAAGCAGAAGAGTTAGTCTGGGATATACAACAATGGATACCAACCTATTTGATTGGCCTCAATATTCCTGAATATGCCTTTTTTGCATATCTCGTATTCAGTCGATTGTACCCGGAAGCATCGCCTGATCAGCAAGCACGATATCAGCAATGGATGGAAACCCAAACAAAACGCATGGAGCAGTGGGCGGAGGGTTGTCCGGAAAATTTCCGCCATAAGTATCTCCTGATGTCAGCGGAACGGATGCGACTGGAAGGGCAGCGTTGGAGCACCATAGAAAACTATGCAAAAGCAATCCAAGTGGCTCAGGAACAAGGTTTCACACGACATGTTGCCTTGGGACATGAGCTAGCAGCAAAGTTCTATCGTGAACAAGGCCTAGAAACTTATGCAGCCGCCCATTTTCAGGAAGCCTGTCGTGTTTATCAACAATGGGGGGCACACGCGAAAGCAGATCATCTTCAATCGTATCTTCTTCCTAGCAAGCGGGGATTTTCTGCGGGAATGTTGAGCTATGCTTCCAAAGACAACCTGGCTGCCAGTGCTTTGGATTTGTCATCTGTCACCAAGGCATTGCAGGCCATTTCAGAAGAGATTGTGCTACGGAGGTTGTTAGAAAATTTGATCACGATCCTCATGGAAAATGCAGGGGCACAACGAGGGTTTTTGATTCTCTCTAAGGAAGGAAGGCTGCGAGTAGAAGCGGAAGGTTCGGTAGAACCAAAGGTGGTTCACGTGCTCCAGGCGGTCCCCTTGGATCAATGCGAAGCGCTATCACGGCAAATGGTGCGTTACGTGGCACGCACTCAAGAATCCGTGATTTTGCACCATACCGTCGCGCTAGGAAGGTTTGCCTACGATCCCTATTTACTGAGTCATCAACCCAAGTCGGTACTGTGTTCGCCCATTTTGCACCAAGGCAAACTGACTGGGATTCTCTACTTAGAGAATAACGCGACACCGGATGCGTTTAATTCAGAGCGACTGAAGCTCTTGCAGTTGCTTTCCTCACAAGCCGCAATTTCTTTGGAAAATGCCCGGCTTTATGCCAACGCCGAAGAGTTGGTAGCCTCGCGTACTCAAGCACTCGAGCGAGAAGTCACTGAGAAAGAACAAGCCTACAATCTATTGAAGAGTATTTTTGATGGGATGGCAGAAGGTGTCGTGACATTGGATCAGCATTTCTGTGTGCAATTGTTATCGGCGAGAGCATGCCATATTTTAGGGGTTTCTGAAGACAGTGCGCTCAATAAACCTGCAGCCGCTCTCATGGGAAGTGCGGTGGCCGGACCATCGGGAGTGCTCGTCAAAGCGGTTGGACGGTTCTCCCAGGATAAAGAGAACATTTCGAATCGAATGGAAGTGCAAACCGAGTTATTGTGCCCATCGGGGGCTGTCATTCCTGTGTACCTTTCCATCATTCCATTAGAACCCGCATTGCCTAAGGCGCATTGGCTATTAATTTTTCGAGACCGTCGAGAGGAAGAACGCTGGCTGATTGAAACCGCACAAGGCACAAATTTCGGAAAAATGATCAGTAGTGATCCGCAGATGCGTTCGATCTTCCAATTCATTGAAAATATCGCAAAGAGCAACTCGACGGTTCTGATTCAAGGCGAGAGTGGGACAGGCAAAGAGCTAGTAGCAAGCGAAATCCATACCCGAAGTCGCCGTGCCCAGAAATCGTTTCACGCCATCAATTGTGCTGCCATTCCGGCTAACCTTTTAGAAAGCGAGTTTTTTGGACACGAACGAGGGGCCTTTACTGGGGCACAGCAAACGAAACTCGGCCATTTCGAACTGGCCAACGGGGGTACCTTGTTTTTGGATGAAGTCGGGGAGATTCCATTAGAACTGCAAGGAAAATTATTGCGTGCTTTGCAAGAACTTGCGTTCCGGCGTGTGGGTGGGACAAAAAGTATTGCGGTTGATGTGCGGATCATTGCTGCGACCAACCGTGATCTCTTGCAAATGGTGGAAGAAAAATCATTTCGTGAAGACCTATATTATCGATTGGATGTTCTTTCCATTCAGCTCCCACCGCTACGGGAACGAGTGCAAGATATTCCATTTCTTGTGAATGCGTTCATCCGAGAATTGAACGTCCGGGATCAACGTTCTGTGAGTCAGGCCCATCCCGAAGCAATCCAAGTGTTGTTGCAATACAATTGGCCGGGAAACATTCGAGAACTTTACAATGTGATCGAGTATGCCTTTGCTGTTAGCCAAGGTCAGATACTCCGACTCGAACATCTGCCAGAAAAGCTGAAACATCTAATTATTACAAAAAACACCCCACCCCCTCAAAATGAAAAAGAGGCCATCCTCCGTGCTCTTGAACAAGCCAACTACCGGAAAAACAAAGCGGCTGCTCTTTTAGGAATGTCGTATGTCACGTTGTATCGAAAACTGAAAAAATACGATATTTCTTGAGGGTCGGTCAAAATCGGTCAATCCTTCCAAAATTCAAATTCTTTTTTTCAATGGAAAATCAACACAAAAGCAGGAGTTAGAGCCTGCGTGGTCTTTAGAATGAAAGCTAAATGTTTCAAAACCTTTCATTGCTTCCTTATCCTTCTTGATGACCTTTCAAAATCTTTCACATTTCATATTCTATCACCGTGTCTCGAAACGATTTCTTTTTAACTCTTTGAAATGTAATGGTTTTTTGTAATGGCATGTCTTTCGCAGAATGACAGGATGTAGTCACACATCATCTACTTCATTCATCCTTAGCTAGGAGATTTACCATGGCAAAAGTGAGCGTTACGAAAAGTGTGGATTTACCCTCGCAAAAAGTTTGGGACTACTGGGCTGACTTCGGAAATATTTATAAATTCCATCCCTTTGTACAAAAATCGTATTTGGCTCCACAGAGCAAGGCAGACAAGGGAAATGGATGCCAACGGGTTTGTGAAATGTACAACGGCATGGCGGTTCGTGAGGAGGTCACTCAGTATCAAGAAGGAAAGTCAATGCGAGTTCAAATCGTGGAATCTGGAAAGATGCCGATAAAGAATTTTTATGTCGATATTCTGGTTAAAAAGGAAGGTAACAAAACAAGAGTGATCATGGACGGAGAATTCAAGGCCAAAGGAATCGGGGTTTTGATGACCCCAATGATGAAGATGCAATTTAAAGGCATGTTCAACAAACTGATCGATGCTTTGGAGGTGCACGGACAAACAGGGCGGGTCATCGGGAAAGGAGGCGTCCTTCAAGCAGCGACGGCCTAATTTAAGTTGCAACCTCATCTAAGATACGGATCAGATCTTTTTCCAACTGTTGCAATTCGGCCGGAGTTTCAGCGACAACAGCATAAAATAAGTAGCGCACATAGTGCTTGTCGTAATCCCAGGATGGACCGGCTAACAGCATGCCGTTTTTCGAGCCAGGAAATATTCGGAGATAATCGGGATGGCGGAGAACTGCACTGAGGTTTGGAATTTTCACGTACATGGCTTTGAACACCAAATAGCTTGTGTTGAGGTCGATGCCCATCCGCTGCATGAATCGCAACACACAACTGGATATTCCAAATCTGGGATTCAGATCGAAAACAAGGATTTGATCATCTGCGGTGACGCCAAAATCGATGTTGCACGCTCCTTGAAAACCGTATTGTTGTTGCATGTGCTGGGTGAGTTGGAGACTGTAATCGATCATCTGTTGGTGTTGATGTTCGCTGATTCCGAGCCGAAGGCGGGTGCCGTGATTCCTCCAGTCTCGGATGATTTGTTGTCCAGAAAACATATGGCTGATGTGGTTTCCCCAAGATTCAATATGGATCGCAATCGAGCTTTTGATGGGGTGAAGTAGTTCTGCGACCAGCGGGTATTCGTGATCCTTCGGATTCTCAGGATTGAAGATCTCGGGTGCCCAGTGAAATTTCTTTAAGATAATACTCTGCTCTGGCCACATTTTACTGAAATTCATTAACTCCGAATGATTGTGAACGATTTGCCCTATCGGAGCAGGAACTTTGGTTTCAACAAAAATTTCTCTAGCTTTCAATTTGCTGTTGAGCTCGCTGAAACTGGCTTGGGAGGGATGGATTTGAACGCGATGTTGTGCCGACGACAACTTGTCTTGGAGTCGGCCAAAGGGTTTTTCTGCCGTTGCATGAAATGGGCACACATCCAATTTGTGACGAGAAACCAAGTCGGAGGCCTGTTGCAAAGCCTGGCTATCATTGAGTAGAGAAACCAACAAGGAGGGAGAACTGTATTGAGGTACAATGAGATTCCGAGGCAAGCTTTGTACTTCGGCAAGATAATTCAAATAACCCTCTCCAAAGCCTTCCAAAGTGTCCACTACTACATGGTCCGCGCCAGCCAAAAAAGGCATAGAACTGATGCGGTCCCACATGTTTTGATCCTGAGCTTGAAGATGGTCTTGTACATCATCAAACAAAAAAATCGCCTGATTATAGATCGACATAACTATCCTAATTCTTGAATCTTTTCATTATAACTATCCTAATTCTTGAATCTTTTTATTGTCTTCCCAGCGACACAGGCTGGAGCACCTGTTTTGATCAACTCAGTTTTGCCATCTGCGAAAGATGAGAGAGGTGTTGATTCCACCAAATGCGAAATTGTTGCTCATGATGTAATCGACCCCTATCTCACGCCCCTCGCCTTGGATGAAGTCGAGGTCTCCACAACGTGGATCCACATTGTCTAAGTTTAAGGTAGGAGAAAACCATCCTTCTCGCATCATTTGAATCGACATCCAAGCTTCTAAAACTCCACAGGCCCCCAAGGTATGCCCAGTGTAGCTCTTGAGGGAGCTAATGGGGATTTGCCTTTCATAGACGGCATGCGTGGCCTGTGTTTCTGCCACATCTCCCAAATCAGTTGCCGTACCGTGGGCATTCACATAGCCAATTTGATGAGGATCGAGTTGCGCATCTTTCAAGGCGAGGGCCATGACTCGTTGCATTCCGGCCGCATTCGGTTGGGTGATATGACTGCCATCGCAGTTAGTTCCAAATCCTACTACTTCCGCATAGATCGGGGCTTGGCGTGCTAAAGCATGTTCCAGTTCTTCCAACACCAGCGTTCCTGCTCCTTCTCCCACCACAAGACCATCTCGATCTTGATCAAAAGGTCGGGGAGTTTTTTCTGGGTGATCGTTCATTGTGGAGGTGGCAAATAAAATGTCAAAGACGGCGGATTCGATCACGTGCAATTCTTCAGCTCCTCCAGCGATCATCAAGGCTTGTTGACCATATTTGATCGATTCATAGGCAAACCCAATGGCCTGACTTCCTGAAGTACAGGCACTACAGGATGACATCACGCGTCCTTGAATGCCAAAAAATTGCCCTAAATTCACGACCAACGAATTGCTCATCATCTGGATGTATTGAGTGATGTTGAGTCCTTTCAACGTGCGTTCAACAGGAATCCGGCTGTATTTGACCATCGATTCGGGGCTTCCTGAAGTCGAGCCATAAGCCATTCCTAACGTGCCATCTCGAACCCAAGGCGATTCCAATAATTGAGCATCCATCAATGCCAACTCGGTGGCCCGTGTGGCATACAAGGACATGGGCCCCATACTGCGCACCTTTTTACGGGAATAATGGGAGGGCATCTTGAATCCTGATACCTTTCCCGCTAACCGGGTTTTGAGACCTTCATATTGATCCCATTCGGGAAGCGTCACAATACCCGATTGCTGTGCTTTTAGATTCGTGCACACCGTAGGCCAGTCGTTTCCAATGGGGGAAATTCCGGCCATGCCTGTCACAACGACTCGTTTTGTCATAAAAATTCCTATGTTTCAGTTGGTGTTTTCCAGACCGGTTGAGCTGGAAGACACTTGTTGCGTTTCATGAACATTGAGCGTGCCCTCCATACACAGGGTTCCAGATTCTCGATCTCGAATCGTACAAGCGAATATAGCGACCGGTTCACCACCATGCCGGGGTTCGACTTGAATCAACAAGGCCTGTCCTTGCTCAAATCGCGATTGGTAGCAGATCGTGCGGCGGGTTCCGAGCAGAAAGCCTACTCGAATAGGGACCCCATGAGCATGGGCCAGCAACCCAGCATGGGCGGCAACGCTTTGAGCCATGTATTCGATTCCGATCCAATTGGGCACTCGGCCAAGCTGATCTTGAAATAATGAGTGAGGACCAATCGTCACCCCGCACACAGT
This sequence comes from SAR324 cluster bacterium, assembly GCA_028281495.1. Lineage (GTDB taxonomy): Bacteria > SAR324 > SAR324 > SAR324 > NAC60-12 > JANQJU01. Next base: position 122,594 of record JANQJU010000008.1, on the reverse strand, counting down.
TTTTTTAACTTCATGATGGACCACATGGTCGATCAGAATCATCGGAGGACGGTGAGGCAACAGATCGATTATGGGAGGGAATGAGGAGTATGACATGGGGTTCCTTCAGATCGAGAATTTTCAGGTTTCTTTCTTAAGACGTGTACCAAGCGTGATGCTTTCAAAAGGATTGAATGCTTTCCATCAATTTTCAAAGGTGTCGCATTTTTATAAGTGCAGAGCTTGAAAAACCGGGGCCAAGTTCTGCTCCGGAGTTCCCACAATTTTGGCAAGCGAATGGTTCTTCAAATGAGGGTGACGCCGACTCCCACGCTCCCAGATTTCGGCAGCAACCGAGGTCAGCAAAGCGATGTTTTGATTTAACTGAGTTTGGTAGGTTTTCCCTTCGAGGGGTTGGTTTTGCCACTGAGTCAATTGACTAAAGTAGCCTATGACCGATTGATCAAGATAACCTCCACTCACTGAGGCACTTTCCGCTTTCGCCCATTCTGTGAAGAAGTCCTGCATGCGAAGTTGGAAGGAGTTGACCGTTTCTAAAATGGAGATGTTCTTAGAAAAAAAGTCCAAGTTCCACAACTGGCGATGGTAAAATAGAAAGGCAATAAAACTCCAATAAACCGTTTGATCCCAAATGATTTTCAGAACCATCACACCAGGATTGCCAAACAAGCCATATCGACCTTCATAAATGGGGAGCGTGCCATTCAGCAAAGTACGAAACAACCGATCGAAAATAGGGGCACGCAGTCGTTTTTTTGCAAAGTCGTGCAAGATCAGTTCAGTGATGAAGCTGTTGCTCAATCCAATCGAATCGATACCAAAGGAATAAAAGGGATCTAAGAAAATTCCAGCATCGCCTGTCAAGGCCCATCGGTTGTTGGAAAAGACTTGTTCCGAGCTATGGGCGTATTGCGTGATGGTAATGAAATCGAGAATTTGATCTTGATGAGGTTCTAAAGCAGCGGCGCAATCGGGTTCGTGGTGTTTCAACCATTCCAGTGCGCGTTCCCAACGGTAGATCTTTTTGTAGGTGTGGTACTGTGGGTCGGCCACAATGCCTACGCTTGTCGCACCACATGCTAAAGGGATTAGCCAAACCCAATACCCTTTTCCCATAAGTAGGACCGTGCTCTTCGTACGAGTTGCGATTGGTTCTCCGTCACTTTGATCAGAGGCTAGGCGAGACCAGCTATCCACATCAATCGATTCTCCAATTCGGAACCACACTGCATGATTGGAATGTCCCACGGATTGAGTCAACTTCAATTGATTTCTTAGGATGCCAGGACGCCCCGAAGCATCGACCACCCAACGACAGCGGATGTCGTATAAATTATCTCCATAATCGAACCAAATAGTATGAGATTTCGTTCCTTTTTCGAGATCAACATCAAGCAGCTTGCAAGCGTCAAGAAATTGACAGCCTAAGGTTTGAATTTCCTGAGCTAAGAAATTTTCTAAGCTTCTGCGGTTGAGGTGGTAGTTCAGGTTAGAGAGAGGACTGTTGAGGGCAAATTCGAAAGAGCCTACAAGTTCGTCCGTTTTTGCATTGTTGAAAATGAAACGAGTGCCGAGCTTTGGCAATTGTGCGGTTTGAAGATGATCGGACAATCCTAACATTTCGGACAAATAATAAGACCCAACCTCCGCAGTGGATTCACCCACTTTGAATGAAGCTTCAGGAGCCGGATGTGAACCCCGTTCCAAGACTAAGACTTGAGTTTCCGGGCGAACACGTTTCACTTGCAAGGCCAGAGTCAGGCCTGACAACCCCCCACCAATAATCACTAGATCATAGTATTTTTGAACTGCCATCGGCCCTTTTCTGCTCAAAGTGCGCCACTCAGTAGCACTCGTCCGGAAGAGAATTTCTGTTGCTCATACCACAAACGAAAACTCCACGTATGGTCATCCGTTTGGCGAACTTCTAAATGGAAGTGGGATCCTGGCAAAAGGGGTTCTCGAAATTTGACCGCCTCCATTTTTTTGGTTTCAATTGAGGTTTCTAAGAGGTCTTCCAGTACCTCCATAACCCAGTGTAACTGAACCACTCCGGGAACCACTGGCATTTCGGGAAAATGTCCTTGGAGATACAAAAGGTTGGGAGGAACCTGCAAGGTGAGGCATCGTCCGACTTCGGTGGGCAAGGTTTCTAAGACGTGAGGGAACTTCATGCAGGATTTTGGAGTTTTTGTTCAATCATAGACACTACGTCTTCCACTGTTTGGATGGCTCGAATGTCATCTTCATTGAGTATGATTTCAAAGCTCTCTTCTAGGTTCACTCGAAGATCGACGACATCGATACTGTCCACATCCAAGTCGTCATAGAGATTGGTGGTGAGAGTCAGTGGCACTTCATCAAATCCCGTTTCCTTAAGCGCGTCGATCACTTTTTCACTAATGGTTTCTCGGTTCCACATATTGATTTCACTTTTTACAATGAGGGTTCACAAATAATTTCCAGTTGTTGATCGGTGTCATTCCAGAGGTGAAAATTACAGAATCAACCGAAATCGTACAATGATCCCTGTCCCATAATAAATTTGCAGCATTATGAAAAAATTCTACCTGGGAATGCAAGCAAATTGTCGGATGATCAATTGAATCGGAAAACGATTTTTGTCGATTGAGTTTATTCCAGAAAGCCGTTGCGTCCCATTACTAAATCTGATAACCGTCATCAAATTGGCAGATTTGCTAACATCGAATATAAGATTTTATTACGATATAGTAATAGAATTCAACACGGTACGCTGCTTCAGATTTCTTGTGAATCGCAGGGTAACCTCAAAATATCAAATGGATGAGTTCGGAATGGCTTGAGCACCAGACAATAACTAATCAACCAAGGAGACAAAATGCCCCCCTCAAATGAATTTTTTGATAGGCTTGCAGGTACTTCCCTTCACCCCTTTTTCGATGAATGACAATGCCGTCCGATTCGATCCAAATTTATCCGATTGATGAAGCCCCCTTATTGGAGCCTCGCCTGCCTCCAATAGAAAGTTCGTTTTATGGGGTGAATTTGGTTGGACGTGAAGATTTTCCTACACCGATTCACCCCTCAAAAGAACCCCAAGTACAGTCCCCACAAGAAACGGACCTCCCTGAAAATTTGGCAGGCTATGATGCCGATAGTGAAGAAGGACCCGATGACCTGAACATGAGCAACGATGTGAAAGCATTGTGTTCTGTGATGATCGCCAAATCAGTACAGCCTCCCCTCTCCATCGGTTTGTTTGGAGATTGGGGATCGGGCAAGAGCTTTTTCATGCGTCAGATGCGGGAATACATTGAAGAAATCACCGAGGAAGTCAAACGGGTGAAAAAGGAGCAGGAGGCGATAAGCACCCAAAGTTCCAACTCGGAGACCCAACCCCCGGAACCCGCATTTTGTGACCGGGTCGTGCCAATTGTTTTTAACGCGTGGCATTACATTGATGCCAATCTTTGGGCTAGCTTGACGCATCATATTTTCGAAACGTTGGCCAAAGAGGTGAAGCCGGAACAGACGTTAGAAGAACAACGTCAGCATCTATTTAAAAATCTGGCCTCAACCAAAAAACTTCAAGCAGAGGCTGATCAGCGAAAAAGCCACCTCGAAGCGACTACGCTGGATCAGCAAAACAAGATAAAAGACATCCAAAAGAAAAAGCTGTTTCAACGCCGACGGCAGGAAGAATTGACCGCACCTTCCGTATTCCTAAGTGTGCTGGAAGCTTCTGGAGCAAAGTCGCAACTTCACGACGTGTTGAAGGGAGCCGGATGGGAGAATCTGTTTCCCATAAATCAAGATTTCGAAACGGTAGTGAAAACAGGGATTGGATGGAAGAAGCGAACGGTTGCGATTTGGAAATCGTTGAACGACCTGTACGGAAGAAAGATTTGGTGGTTTTTGGCGTGTTTCGTAGTCTTACTCGGTGGGGTGGCGCTGATTCCTTACTTGATATCCTCCTGGCCCGATTCTTGGAAATTGCAGGCTTCTTTTGTAGGCAGTGGCGTCTTAGGCAGTGGATTTTTAGTGAGTGTGTTGCGTTTTTGTACAAGAGCGTCAGGAACTGTGAACAACACCTTGCAAAAACTCGAATTAACGGTGACACGCATCCGCACTGAAGCGGAAAATCAACGGAAACAAAATTTGGCCGAATGCGAAGAAATGTTGGTCGAGTTGGAAGCCCAGATACGCAAAGAAGACCACATCTTGCTGCGGTTGAGCGATGAAGTGATCACGTTGGAAAAAGAAATTCAAGAAATCCAAAGCGGTCGACGCTTGTATCGATTCATTGAAGAACGCAGCGGGAGTCATGACTACAAGAACCAATTGGGGATTGTTTCGTTGATTCGCAAGGATTTCGAAAATTTAGAACAACTGCTGAAAGCGGAACAGGACGAGCGAAGTCATTCGTCTCAAGAAACCGATTCGTCAGAACCATCGGAGGCCTCACAAGAATCTGAAACAGCCCAAATTGATCGGATTATTCTCTACATCGATGACTTGGACCGATGTCCGCCAGATCGGGTGGTGGAAGTTTTGCAGGCCACCCATTTGTTGCTGGCTTTCAAACTGTTTGTGGTCGTGGTTGCCGTGGATTCTCGATGGTTGCTGCGTTCTCTACAGCAGCACTATTCCAATTTCCTCGCCCTGAGTCATGAAGATTCTCCCAATTCTCCTGAACACTTAGGAAGCTGGTTTTCTACACCACAAAACTACTTGGAAAAGATTTTTCAGATTCCCTTTGCATTAAATCCGATGCCAGCAGCCGGTTATCAAAAACTGATCGAACGACTGGTGGAGATCGAAACAGACCCGGTTCCCGATTCTGACGTTGCAAAAGAAATCCAAGACGCGGTCGAGAATAAGACACGCGAAGCCACTCCAAGTCGTTCGGGGGAGGGTGGTGGTGAAAAACCGACAAAAGGAGTTCGACCGGATCCCAATATTCTGGCCGAGAGTACAAAACTCCAACAGCAAATCGATGCGTTGGAAAATCGACTTCGCCATTTTCGCGAGATGGAAGAAGAAAGCGTTGCCGATTTTAAGGAGGAGAAAACAGGGATTGATCTGAATCCAACCAACTTGAAGATCACCGAAGATGAACTGAAATGCCTCCAATACCTCTTCCCGCTCCTCGCTTCTCCTCGTATAACCAAGCGTCTTATCAATATTTACCGGCTCATTCGGGCAACCCTCACTCCACCACAGATAGAAAAGCTGCGAGGAGGAACGGAAGACCCCGGAAGCTACCCAGGGCTGCTGCTCTTGTTGGCAATCGTGGTGGGTTTTCCAACCTTGTCTTCCGTTATATTAAAGCAACTCAAACAGCGGAAAACCGACGATTTTTGGACGGAAGGCCTTCCTGGTATGACTCCTAAGCCTCTAGAACGAAACAAAAGTCTGCATAACAATCATTGGAAGGAATCTTTTCCCAAACCGGAAGCCAACGAATGGCTCCGATTGCAAAACGGATTGCACACTTTTCAAAAAGTATCTCAGCTATCCCCTGAAACGAACCAATTGAGACAATGGATTCCCACCGTCGCCCGGTATTCTTTCCATTCTGGAAAGGACCTTGCGCAACTAATCAACCGAACGGATTGAGGAGTGTATGCCTAGCGTTATTGATCCTCCACCTGAAAAGCAAGCAACAGATGCTGATGTGTCTAAAGCTCCTCGTGAGAAGCAAGCAACAGATGCTGATGTGTCTAAAGCTCCTCGTGAGAAGCAAGCGACAGATGCTGATGTGTCTAAAGCCCCTCGTGAAAAGCAGACGAAAGATGCTGATGTGTCTAAAGCTTCTCGTGAAAAGCAGGCGAGACATCAAGCAGTTTATAGCATTCTGGATCTTGATGATTTGGAGGACATGGATTTCCACTTTTTTGGTCGAGAAGCTGAAAAGGAAATGCTTCACCAAGCTTGGGCCGACCCTGATACCTCGTTTCTCATTATTGAAGGGATCGGCGGGATAGGAAAGACTGCACTGGTCCAATCTTGGTTGGAAGACTTGAGACAAGATCGCGGTGAAGCAACCACTAATATCGCAATAGGTAATTTCAGTACCTTGCCGCATAAAGACGTTGAGTTGCAACTCAAGCTTTTACAAACAGAAGTGGAGGAAATGGTTGAATCCCAGAAGGTGGGATCGACCTTCATGAATCTGTTAACTATTATCGAAGGCGCTGAAATTTTTTTAAGCTACCCGTTGGATGGAAGGGGAAGCCTGCAATTCGAAAAACTTTCCGAAATCTTCAAATTGAGTCGGAGGGCATCTCAGCAAGGGTTTTGTGTGATCACAACCCGGTGGGGGGCGTCTGTGTTGGCAGAATCCATTAATTTGGGGTTTCGGCGGATCACACTCGGACCCTTAGCATCGGAAGCTGGAGTTCAGATCCTCAAACACAATGGAGTTCGGGGAGCTTCAGATGCGTTCATTACAGCGGTTGAGGAATGGGAAGGGCATCCCGAAGCCCTTCAATTGCTTAGTTCCCAGCTGATTGAAAAATTCGAAGGCGATCTGAGGCAGCGCGACAAAATCCAGGGGCTGCATGTGCCGGAAAAATGGGATGAACCTTCTATGGAAAGGATGTTTGCTTATTTGAAGGGCATTAGTACATTTCCCGCTAGTTCCCTATTTTTAGCATTGCACATCATTGGTCCACATTTCCAAAAACTATTTCCTTTGCTCACTGCCCTTCCACTGGCTGGAGTCGGAACAGATCCAAAAGCACTCCAAGTAGACGTTCGAGCTGTGATTTCTTTGTTGCAAAACCTGAGTTTAGCTACCCCACGGACAGGCCAGCCCAATCGATTAGATTCAGTTTTTAAATCATATCTGAACTACTATTATGAAATCAGAATTGAACACTTTAATATTGCTGAAGGAGCCTGGCAGAAAGAAATCCACAGTCGACTGTTTTCGTTTTATTCCAATTTGCCCAATGACCGTTTCCCGGCGTCTTCTCAAGATATCGAGGCATTGTATAAAGCAATGGAGCATGGCATAGCGGCGGGAAAAAGTGGTGAGGTGCTCCAAAACATCTACTGGGAACGGATATGCCGAGGCAATGAATATTGGTCCACTAAGGTCTTGGGATTGGTGAATCAGGAATTGAAAGCGTTGACTCATTTTTTTGAAGAACCGTGGTCGGGTTTTAAACGGCGTGTGCGCTCCTCGGAGGACCTATCAGAAGAAAAAACTAAAAATGTTGAAGAGCTAGATTTAGATCCGGCGTTTTTCAACACAAAATTGTCTGAGGAAGATAAATTTTTTTTGATAAGTGTGGTCGGGAGTCATTTAATACATTTGGGGCGGCTCTCAGAGGCAAAAGTCGTTTTTGAGGATGTTGTATTGCATAACATTCATTTGAATTTGGATAGTCAGCCACTCATCCAAGTCCAACTTTGTGATATTGCGCTGCTAACCGGAAACATTGAGGAAGCACTAAACCTGGCGCAAAGTATTCCGAGTGTGGGCCAAGGCTGGTTGGAAATCACACGGATTTGTACTTTGGCCCGTTGTCGTCATCACATGGGAGATTCCAAAAGGGCCTTAATGCTCTTCACTGAAGCAGAAGAATTACAACGAAAAATTCAACCAGAGGTAGAGTGTCTGTATTCTGTTTTAGGACGGCATTTTTGTAGCATGTTGTTTGATGAACATGATCGAGAAGGCGCTAAAATAAGAGCAGAAGCCGCATTGCAACGCTCATACGCCAATGTTTTGGATCAAGCATTGGCACAGTTGACCCTGGTTGGGTGTGCTTTTCAGGATGCGCTTGATAGCAACAGCATCGAACGGTTGGAAGACGTCCTTTCAAAAACCAATCAAGTCATAGAGCTTTTTGAACAAGTTCACGCCCAGACATATCTACCGGGTACCTTTATCATGCGATCTAGAATCCATCGTTATCAAAAGAAATATCGGGAGGCGGAGCAAGATATTGTAAAAGCTGAACTGATCTCAACCATTTCGGGAATGCGGTTGTATCAAGCACTTTGTGATTGGGAATATGCTTCATTGGCGTTAGTACAAGGAAATGAGTCACAATTTCAGAGTCATCTGGAACAAGCCAAGGGGCTAGCAAAATCAATGGGGTTTTTACGGATTTTACCGTTTCTAGAAGGTTTGGAAGCCGAACAAAAAGCGAACTCTTATGCTAATTCCAATTCCAACTCCAATTCCGGCTGAGTTTGCTCATTGATGCTGTTGCCTCAGGTATTTGCCGAGGACGGGAAGCAGCGCATCGATTTTGAGGGGTTTGGTGAGGTAGTCAAAAATTCCAATTTCAAAAGCGCGTTGTTTTTGTTCATTGAAAGCGTCAGCCGAGATGATCACGATAGGGGTTTTTTGAAACTCGGGCATTTGGCGTAAAAGAACAGAGGCTTCAAATCCATCCATCTCGGGCATATGCACGTCCATCAGGATCAAATCCGGGTGTACGGCTTTGGCTTTTTCAATCCCTTCCTTGCCATTGTTGGCGATTTGGAGCGTGAATCCTAACTTTTCAAACATAGCTTTTGTGACGGTTTGATTCATTAGATTGTCTTCCATCATTAAGATGACTTGGGTTGGATCGAATTGGTACTTTTGAAGAGGTTCGTCTTGAGTGGGCTTGGAGGTGAGAGGGGAAGGATGGAGAGGCAAGCGCACTGTGAAATGAGAGCCTTCTCCGAGTGTGCTTTCGAGCAAAACCGTGCCTTCCAATAATTCGGTCAGTCGTTTCACCAAAGCCAAGCCAAGCCCCGTGCCTTCATATTGACGGGTGACGGTGTTATCGACCTGCTCAAATGAGTCAAAGATGATCTCTTGTTTTTCTTGAGGGATTCCGATGCCGGTGTCGATAATCGAGAACACCAATTCCGTTCCTTCCAAGTCTGCCCGAATGCTGACGAATTTTTCTTCAGAAGTGTACTTGAGCGCATTGGCCAGCAGATTGATTAGAATCTGACCGATCTTCTCACGATCTCCTCGGATGAATTGCGGCAGTTGAGGAGAAATATAGCTATGATATTGTATCTTTTTTTCTTCTGCGTGAGCGATGTTCATTTGATAGACTTCTTGGATGAGAACGCTAATTTCAAAGTCTTCTTCATGAACGCTCACTTTGCCCGATTCAATCTTGGTCAAATCCAGGATGTTGTTGATCGTCTCTAAAAGCCGTTGTCCACTCAATTCAATGTTATGGAGATAACGGATGCTCTTGTCAGGCAATCCTTCCGGCTGAAGCAACAATAAGTTCGAAAATCCGAGAATCGCGTTCATTGGAGTGCGAATCTCATGGCTCATGTTAGCCAGAAATTGAGTTTTGGCCCGGCTGGCCAATTCTGCGGTTTCTTTCTCTTGTTGGAGAAGCCGTTCGGTTTCTTTTTGTTGAGAAATGTCTGAAGCCAAACATACAATTCCCTCCACTTTGCCATCTCTACTTTTCATGACGGAGCTTGAAAACAGGACGTCTATTTTTTTGCCTGTTTTTGTCAAGAAAGTGGTCTCTAAATTTTGGAGCTTTCCCGGCTGGTCAAACCACCGAAAGTTCGCTTCTTCAGAGTTTGTCTCCTTTTCAAACACGATACGAATCGGGCTACCGAGCAGCTCTGATTCCGCATAACCTAATAGCTCCAGGGTGGTTGTGTTCACTTTTTGGATAGTGGTGTCGGGATGAATCACGATGAGGAGATCTGCCATCGATTGAAGGATATTCTCAACGTATTCTTTAGAAACGTAAGATTGGATGAGATTGGATTTCATTTCATTGATTGCAACCACAATTTGCTGCAATTCGTCGTCTCGTTCGCGGCGGTTTAGGGTCAGAATCGCAGCCATTTGTTCCGGGAAAAAGTTGCGTAAATGTTGGGCAATCCGGGTCAAATGACGGGTCAACAGAAACTGGAAAAGGAAGAAGATGAATCCAGAAACGAGGAGTGTTTTAATGAAGTTGGAAAAAAGAATGACCAAGACTTTATCATAGAGGCGTTGATAAACGGCTTCTTTGCTAATCACCACCAAGAGTTCCCCGATTAAGATCTTTTGCCCTTCTCGGTCGAATTCCATCGGAAAAGTCGTCAAGATCATATTATTTGTCTTAAACACACCTGCCGAGGCGTAGATTCGGTCGTCTTTTCGAACTTCCACGTATTGCATGTCTTTCATCTGCAACAGGCTATTCAACTGAAGTTGCAATTGTGGAGTGTAGAGATCCCATAAGCTGTTGGTTAAACTTTTGAGGGTGGAGGCCTCGATTTGTTGCAACTGATCTTCAATTTCATCCATATCGCTGGAGTAATCCCAGTAAAGCTGGAGAACGCTTGTTCCCAAGGTAATCAGCGAACTGAAGATGAGAATGTATAGAATCAATCGCTTTACGATACTGAATGAGTATTTCATTTTTTATACTCTCCACGTCGAGACTCAGCTAAGTATTGATCCAACTTTCCACTCGATTTGAGCTGGCTCAATCCTCGATTAAAGATATCCATCATGGCTTGGTTGCTGGCTACTTTCTTCGACAACAACAGATGATGAGGTGCCGAGCGAATCGGAATTTTATGATAGGTGAATTGACGAGCCTGTTCCGGAGAGAATTGTCGATTGAGAATCTCGTATCCCGCATCGAGATCATTTGGAAAAATCTGAATCCGCCCCAGAAATAGTTTATTGAAATTGATTTCGTCATTCGGCGCCCGCTCAACTTTGATCCGACCCTCCGCTTCGGCCTGTTGAAAGGTTTCTCCGTAGTCGTATTTTATGGTGGCCCCAATATAAATTCCTTTGAGATCTTCAATCGATTTCCAATCGAAGGAATAACTCTTGAGATGAAAAAACACGTATTGAATGTCCACCAAAGGATCGCTGACATAAAACAATTTTCTGCGTTCCGCAGTATCGAACCATAAAAAGGTCCCGTCCCATTCCCCTAATTCTGCAAGTTCTAACGAACGTGCCCAGGGGAAAAAATCATACTCCACACGCACGCCACCCAAGGCAAAAGCCTCTGTCACGATACGGGACGCGACTCCTCTGTATTTCAAATTTTCTGATTGATAAGGTTCCCATTCCCCGTTTGCCAATCGAATTGTAGATTGCTGAGCATAACCGTTGGAGTACATGCTGAAAACGAATGTGAGGAATAAGATAAAATTCTTTAGTTTCATGATTTTTCCTCCAAATGATGAGCTTTCTGGCAATTTCAAACAAAGGAAACATTCCCAAACCGTGCCGCTCCGTTGAAACGGCGACTGTATAACATACTATCATTGTGGAATGGTAAACTAGGATTTGTCAAGAATTGGAAAAGAAGTTCTAGAATCGCGAGGGAATAATAGTGAATATCTAACGGTTGATTACGGTATAAAGGTCAAAAACAAGAAAAGAAACTGCTGCTAATAGAATTTCGATGACAATCCAGATAAATCAAAAAAAGTAAAACTGGATGTCCGAAAATTGCCAGACACGGTGTCATGGTCGAGCTATACTGCGTCTAGTTTGTTGCTAAAAATAGCCATCTTTAACATTTCAGACGCCGTCAATTAGAAGGGAAATTGTGAACTTGGATCATCACCATTGCTACACCGTTATTCAAAGCCGAGATGCTCGGTTCGATGGACTTTTTTTCACCGGTGTGAAAACAACCGGAATTTTTTGTCGACCGATTTGCCCAGCAAACACCCCTCATCGAGAGAACGTACAGTTCTACGCGTCTGCGGCTGAGGCTTCAGAAGCGGGGTTTCGGCCTTGCCGACGTTGCCGTCCAGAACTTTCACCCGATACCCCTGAATGGCGAGGGATATCTTCTTCAGTGGTGTCACGGGCGTTGCGGTTGATCGCAGGAGGTATTTTGGAAGAAGGACGCGTGCAAGAGTTGGCCGATCATTTGAATTTGAGCACGCGTCAGTTGCGCCGCCATTTCGTGAAAGAATTGGGCATTCCACCCATTGCTGTCGCGCAGACACGTCGGTTGTTGTTAGCCAAGCAGTTGATTGATGACACCCCGCTTTCGATGGCGGAGGTTGCCTTCAGTGCGGGCTACTCCAGCATTCGGCAATTCAACCATGCTTTTCAACATACCTATGGGGTGCCACCCTCAGAACTTAGGAAACGAAGGCCCCAGGAGGATCGTGCTGCTGCAAAAACAAGGCTAGAGCTGAAGTTGTTTTATCGAACTCCTTATCACTGGCAAGCCATGCAAGAGTTTCTTGCAGCACGCGCGATACCGGGCATCGTAGCCATCCGTGAAGATTGCTATCAACGTACGGTCCGATTTGAAGAAACGGTAGGGGTCATCAGTGTTCGTTACATTCCTGGCGAACGTTACCTTTTATTATGTGTGCCCTTGGAATTGTCGCGTCATTTGCGAGAAATCATTGAACGCACGAAGCGCTTGTTTGATTTGAAAGCGGCTCCGGAAATAATCGCTCAGCACCTCAAGACCGATTCTCGCCTCGCCGAAGCTATCGAGGGTTCTCCGGGACTTCGGGTTCCTGGAGCATGGGATGGCTTTGAAACAGCAATTCGTGCGATCTTAGGGCAACAAGTGAGCGTGAAAGCGGCTACCACGATTTCCGGGCGTTTGGTTCAAGCGTATGGTCAACCTTTAGAAGCACCGATTGATGAGCTGTCCCATGTGTTTCCACGTCCCGAGCAGTTGGCAGAGGCTAGTCTGGATAATATTGGAATTCCTCGCAAACGAGCCGAAGCTATCCGTACGTTGGCGCGTGCAGTGGTTGAAAAACAACTCAATTTGAGAACAAGCCCCAGTTTGGAGCACGCTGTTGAAGCATTGAAGGCCTTGCCAGGATTTGGCCCGTGGACCGCAAACTACATCGCCATGCGAGTTTTTGGCGAACCCGATGCTTTCCCCGATGGAGATCTCATTCTACGACGTTCAGCTGCCGAAAACCTTGAAGTTTTAAAACCTCGCGAACTTTTGGCCCATGCCGAGACTTGGCGTCCTTGGCGGGCATATGCCACGATGTATTTGTGGAGACATTACAACCATGTCGCTCAAAAATAGATTTTTATTTAGAGCATAATTTCTTTGACTCTTCTTGAAAGGAATTTCTATGAGCATTCCAAATCAAACGCCTCATCCCCCATCAAACCGTTCCATTTTGGCGAGCTATTGTGAGTCTCCTATCGGATTGGTTGAAATTTTGGGAACTGAATCGGCGATCTGTGCTGTGGAATTTGTGGAGCAACGCAATCCTCAAGCCGAACCTTCGCCTTACCTCGAAGAAGCAAGGTTGCAAATCGAGCAATACTTTCAGGGAAAGCGGAAGGAATTTGAACTCAATTTGGACTGGCAAGGTACTCCATTCCAACAAAGTGTTTGGTCTCAATTGTTGAAGGTAGGGTATGGGCACCTTGCCAGTTATCAAGACATTGCAAATGGCATTGGTAACCCGAAAGCAGTTCGTGCCGTTGGAGCAGCAAACGGGAAAAATCCAATTGCGATTGTAGTTCCCTGCCATCGGGTGATCGGAAGTGGAGGCGATTTAACGGGCTATGCCAGTGGGGTTTGGCGAAAGGAATGGCTGCTTAAACATGAAGGAGCACTGTTGGTTTAAACCGTAAATTTTCGTAAAGAAATGAGACCAAGTGAGGTAAACATCAAAAAAAAGTAAAAAAAGTAAAAAAAAATAGAAAAAAACGGAAAGAAATCAATCTTTACACTGCCTTATGCTTTATGGGATTATATACCAATATTGGAAAACTCTAAAGCGATAGGGAGGCCATCGTGAATAATTCGATAGGATTGCATATCATTTGGTGTCACCACTGCCATGAGCCAGTAGGATATGGGGCAAGCTGCTTGGGAGATCCAACCAACTTCGGCCCCGAATTCTATTACGACTCCCACACAATCTATACCCAACAATCCATCCATTTTAATACTGAAACGCAGCCGTTTGGGGCGGTCGAGGCGTACCCTTGTCCGAATTGCAAGATTGGACATTTGATCCATTGGGACCCCCGATTGGGGCAACCTGTATACGATTTGCTTTGGCAAACGACTGCAACCCAAGAAGAACAAACCGCATTTTGGAATTGGCTAGAGACTGCATTTGAAAACGCTAGTTATTCTTATTGGTGTACCATTCCGAAATCTTCCTATGAACACTTGCTTCAAGTGGCGCAGGTAGAGGCACCCGTGGAAAGCAAAAAATCGCTTCAGCACCACGAACTCGTTCCGGGAATACAATGGCTGCGGAAGCATCGATTGGGACTGGAGTTGGAATATTCGGCTCGCATGCCATTTGTGAGTTTGAATGCTTCCGATATTCAATACTTAACCCAATTGGTCTCTTCAGGCACTTGTTGCCGAGGGGCTGCTTAGAACAATTCATGGAAGATTCATGGTTGAATGGCTGCAAACATGTCTTCCATTTCTTTCTCGGGGACACGCCACCCTCGATACACAATATTGCCCTCCGTATCGATCAATACGTTCAGAGGGGGATATACCGTTCCAGTGAAGTAAGCCCGACTGACTTTACCCTCTACGTCCATCAACACGGTGAGTGATTTTGCTCGCTGTTTTTTTACAGCCAAGGCTTTTTTTTCAGAGTCTTTGTTGGTGAGATTGACAGTCACGACTTTCAATCCTTTAGGGCCATATTCTTCTTGCAAGGCATCCAATACGGGCAACTCCCGCATACAGGTAATTCACCAGCTTGCCCAAAAGGTTATCAGGGTGGGATGTTTCCCAATAAATGCGTCACTGTTGACCGTTTGTCCTTGTGAATCTTTCAATGAGAATCCAGGGGCTTTTACAGAATCAGCCGCTCCTAACGCAAAGCTCCATCCGAAGCACAGCATTCCTAGAATTAAGATCCATTTTTTCATGATCATACTCCTTTCTAATTGAGTGAAAGATGATGGGGTTGCGCTTTGCATACCATCGATAGGCTCACAAATCTCCAATTCCTTGTTATTTTTGCTAAAATGTTTTTGTGACTTACTTCTCCGTTCATGCAAAGGGGTATTTTCGCAAGGGTCGAGATTTCGTCAACTATCGTCAGCGCACAATTGAATGATATGGCATGAAATTTCTATTACCAGAATTAGGTACGCAAGACCCTTCGAAAAGAACCTCGTGCGAAAGGAATCTGCTCAAGCAAGGACGGCTCGTTTGAGCATGAATATTACGAAGATATCAAAAAGGAAGTGACCGATGCGGATGACAATTTGGCGAACTTTGGTGATCGGATTATGGATCGGCAGCCTGTGGGGAATGAATACCCTTCAGGCGCAAGGCGAAGAGCCACTCTCAATCCAAAATATTGAACTGAAACGGGTGGGGGAGCAACTGAGCCTGAGATTGATGTTCGATTCTGTACCCATTTATGAACTTCACGACAATTTGGATCGTAGGGTGCTTTTGTTGAAATTCAAAAATGCCCGTTTTGCATTACCCGACCGCAATCCTGAACGGCTGTTCAATGACCCGATTTTAGAAGGCATTCGTTTTACTCAAGAAGGCGATGAACTTTGGGCACAAATCAAAGCAAGGATGACGGACCTCACCCACACGGTGGTTTTTGGAACAGAACCGGGGGTGTTGGAATTGGAATTCCGAGAGATCATTCCCGTGGAACCACTGGACCCTCCTCCGCTTGCTCCCACCTTGCAGCTGAAGGGGGTGCGCTTTGGAAACCATCCTCCGGATTACACACGAGCCACATTTTTGTTTGTGAATTCAAGAGAACCCCGCATGCTGATTTTGCAGGACAAGGAGCAAAAGGTCACGACCATCCGTTTTTCCGACACACATCCGGTGACTGGGCTCCAAATCGATCCTTTTGAAAACGAGCGGATTCGTTTTGTGAAAATGGAAACCGATCCAAACCAAACATTCATCACCATCGAGTCTACCACTGGACCGTTGGAGGTGAGGGAAATGTATCTGCTGGACCCGCCTCGATGGGTGATCGATTTTTATGGTGAGGCCCGAGAAGCCCAAGATGAAGTGGCCGAAATCCCAGAAGAAGAAATGACTGAAGAAGAGAAAGCTCAGGCCAAAGCCCGGGAACTGGCAGCCCGTCGGGAAAGGCTGGAACGCCGTCGCCGAGACATTGATATCCGTACGGTATACAATGAAGCCGAACGTGCGGTTCGGGAAAACAATACCGATTTAGCGATTCAGATGTTCAATGATACCTATCGCCTGGGACGTACCTATGTTGCTGAATTTGAGGATGATTTTCATCCCTTGGCTTCACAGTCACTGTTCCGTGTTGCGGATGTGATGTTTCGGAACTTAGAGCGTGGCAAAGCGTTGAACTTCCATCAAGCCATCAGTGCGTATCAACACGCCATTCGAGTGGCTCAAGAAAATAACATTGAAACCGATCTCATCCCTCATGCCTATCTTCAAATCGGACAAAGTTATCGGAAGATGACATTTTACACCGAAGCCAATCGGACTTTTGATTTGCTTCAAGAGCAATTCCCCAACACCCTTGAAGCTGCGGAAGCAAACTTTTGGAGAGCTGTAGGCCAGGTGGATCGAAGGGAATGGCGCAAGGCCATCGATTCATTTCGAGAGTATTTGCGGGCTGGAGCGAGTCCTCGTCATTTGGCCGCCGCCCATTACAAAATGTCTCAAGCGTATTATCAATTGCGCAATTTTTCCCGTGCTAAAGAAGGGTTTGATCGAGCACGGTCCATCGATGTCAACTATCCCAACGACGATCCCACCTTGTTGTTTCATATGGGAGAAACCTATTACGAAACAGCCGATTTTGCGACGGCACGTGAGGTTTTCAACGTCCTGCTCCGACGTTATCCCGATGCTGATTTTACCAAGCTGGTCGCATTGCGTATGGGAGATTTTTTGCGAGATGAAGGTAAAGAAGAGGAAGCCATACAAGTGTATGAACAAGCAGCCACGAGCTTCAAGGCTGAATTGGCGTTGCTGGCTCAATTGAGGATAGCGAATATTCTCGCGCAACGTCCGTACACAACCGATTATCAGCGGGCATTAAAGGTATATGATCGGCTTGCCAATCAGCGTGATGACACCCCATTAGAGGAAGAAGCTGCCTTGCGAAAGGGGTTGACCTTGACCCAGTTTGGGCACTACCAAGAGGGCATTCAAGCATTGGAAGAATTCATGGGGAAATATCCCAGCAACTCCTTTGTGCAGCGCGGGATTGTTCAAGAAAATATCGATGAAAATCTCAAGGGGTTGATTGATGAGCTTTTTCAAAGAGAAGATTATCTAGGGGTTGTGGGGGTTTATAAGGATTATAAAATAAAGTATATGTCCCAGTTTCGTTTCGACACCACGATGGTTCAGGTTGGAGTGGCATTCCAAAAGCTAGGACTTTATGACGATGCCATTGATGTGTTCAAATTTCTCAATGCACGCGATACCAGCCCACTACAAGAATTGAGTCGATTTCAAGAGGCGATTGCTCTCACGGAAAAAGGTGACTTTTCCGCAGCTCGCGAGGGGCTGATTCGTTTCGTTCAGACTTATCCCGAAAGTCGATATGATCCTGACGTGAGGAAACAGTTGGCTTCGGTGTATAAACAAAGTCGAGAGTATTTAGACGCCATTCAAGTGTACGAATCGACCATCAAGCATTACGAGCAAACCGAGGATCCACTTAAAGCTGAAATCGTCCCTGAATTGTACTACGAGCTTGGCAATCTATACAATGAGTTGGGAAACCACATCGAGGCTCGTCAGGCTTATGAAGAGGTGCCTAAACATTATTTCCATCCGGTCGTTGGAGACGTTGGCACCGAAGTTCCTTTTTATATTGCAGCAAGCTTCTTTTTGAAGGGAGACATGCTGTTTGAATTGAAAAGCGATGATGATGCCTTGAAGGCTTTTGAAGAAGCCATTGGGATGTATCGGAAAAACGAGCATCCGGAAATCATCGAGCGCGTTCGGTGGGCACAATACAAGATGGGAGTGATCCATCAACGGAACGGGGAGGAAGAAAAAGCCCTGTCACTGTTTAAACAACTCATGGACCAAGAAGGCAATCAACTGTGGAAGCGTCTTGCTTCGGAAAATTTTGATCTTCTGACACAGCAAATGGCCTATGAAGACTATTTGAAGGAATAAAAGCCATATGGAATCTTGGCGTCTGATAGAAGATCATCAATGGACTGGAACCCAAAACATGGCTGCCGACCATGTGCTGCTACGGCATTTTCAGCCAGGAAGTTCTCCGATTCTGCGTTTATATACCTGGGATTGCATCACGCTTTCGGTCGGAAAAAATCAGAGACTGGATGCGATCAATCAGGAATGGTGCCGAACGCAGGGCATCCCGATCATTCGCCGTCCCACGGGTGGGCAAGCTGTATTGCATGGCAACGATCTTACCTATTCCATCATTGGAGACCCCCAAGACACACGATTTTCGGGCGGAATCGTGCAAACCTATCAAACAATTTCTCAAGCTTTTGTCCGCTTTTTTCAGAATTTAGGCATGACCCCTCAATTGCAACCGCATTCTCGTGCACAACGAGTGGCTCAGGCGTCTCAAGTTTGTTTTGTGGTGCCTTCCTCCTATGAAATCCTGTTGAATAATCGTAAGATCATCGGAAGCGCACAACGTCAAACAGCCACCGCGTTTTTGCAACATGGTACGATTCCTTTACAAGACCAAGTGCCTTATCTTGCCCACATATTTCGCAACACCTCACCGGAAATGCTTTATCAAAAAACCACAGATCTGAACACAGCCGGTGGTTTAGCGAATCAGTCCGAAACGAGCCTGCGTAAAACTCTAAAATCGTGTTTTGCGGAGGTGTTTCAGGTTGCCTTCGACGAGACTGGGTGGACCCGCGTTGAACGGGAAAAAATTGAAACCGAGGCCTCGGCGTTCCGTCCCTTATGAAAAGAATCTCTTGAGCAACATGAAACGCAACTAAGTTTATACTTATGAATTCTAACTCTCCGATCATTCAAGCTTCTGGATTGCATAAACAATTCAAGATCTACCGAAAACCCCCTGGATTTTGGGCATCCGTTCGTTCCTTGTTCCACCGGGAATATGAGGTGAATGCTGCCGTGAAGCCATTCGAGGTTTCCATCCAACCCGGCGAAATCGTGGGGTTGCTTGGTCCGAATGGTGCGGGGAAAACCACCTTGATGAAGATGTTCACCGGCATTATCGTTCCGACAAGCGGAGAATTGAACGTATTGGGATTTCGTCCGGATCGACGCGAACGTCTGTTTCGTAAACAAATCGCCTTGGTGATGGGTCAAAAATCTCAGTTATGGTGGGACATTCCCGCAATGGATTCGTTGCAACTGCTCCAGCATTATTATGAGATTGACGAACGCATCTTCCGGCGACGACTTTCAGAACTTTCTGATTTGCTGGATGTGGAACGGCTGCTCCATATTCATATACGCAAGCTTTCGCTGGGGGAACGGATGAAAATGGAATTAATGGCCTCTTTGCTCCACGAACCTAAAATCATTTTTTTAGATGAACCCACCATTGGCTTGGACCTGCTGGCTCAGAAAAACATCCGAGATTTTTTGCGCGAGTACCATCAAAAGACACAAACCACCATCATACTCACTTCCCACTATATGGCTGATGTCGATGCATTGTGTTCCCGACTCGTTTTGATTTTGAGTGGTGAAAAACGCTTTGACGGTCCGATTCAAAGTTTTGAGCGACTGTTAGGGCATGAAAAAAATGTGTCCTTCACTTTTGCCGTCCCACAAGATCCAAAACATGTCTTCTGGAACGATCACGATGCACAGTGGAACGAAGATGGGACCCAGGTCGATCTCCGTATTTCAGAAGACCGCCTCCGAGACACCAGCATCAAGATCCTGCAAGAGTTTCCGGTAACGGACTTCAACACGGAAAAAATGCCCATTGAGCGGGTGATGAAAACCCTAATGACCAATCCGGAGCTGATCCGAACCAATCCATTGTCCACCCAAAACTGAGCCGATCCAGCATCACCTCATTCTGTCAAACCATCTCATGCTAACTCTATTTCAACTCAACTTTCGCAAATGGTTCCAGACGATGCAGGTTGCATGGTCAGAATTGTTTGTGTATCGAGTCAATTTTGTAATGAAGGTGATTGGTCCCATGCTCGTGTTTTTGTTCATAAAATACAGCATTTGGTCGAGCATCTATGCCGATGATCCTCAGCAATTAATCGGCGGATATACGTTACAAGAGATGTTAGTGTATCACCTTTGGTTCTTGGTAGTAGCGTTGATGGGAATGGCTTATTTTGGAGTGGATCTGGCAGATGATATTCGGCTAGGAAAAATTTCGAGTTATCTCATTTATCCATTCAACTTGTGGGAATTTCACGCCGCTAAGTTTGTGGCATTGCAAGTCATTCAGCTCGGAATCGCGTGTCTTACTATCGGTGTGGTTTATCTGGTTTTAGGAGATTTCATGAATCCCTGGAACACAGCCAATGTGATTTGGGGGTTGCTCTTGAGCCTTCAAGTGGCTTGTCTTTGGTTTGGGATTCAATACATCACCGGCTTGCTCGCGTTTTGGTTGGAGACTACCTGGACGCTGCGTGTGATTCTTCAATATTTGATGCAATTTTTGTCGGGGGCCATCATTCCACTGGAATTGTACCCTGATTGGTTGGTCCGAATTCTTAATTACACCCCTTTCCCGTACTTAGGCTTTGTTCCTGTAAAGACATACATGGGGGCCTACGAGGAAGTCGGTTTTGCGATGATCATACTTGCGTTCTGGACCGGGGTGATGGTCCTGCTGGCAACCTGGATTTGGCGCCGCGGGTTGCGCCTATATACTGCGGCCGGGATGTAAGAACTTTTTGAAGTAAGCAGATGAAATCACAACTCTTTCATTATTGCCGGGTCTACCGTGCGTTTCTCTCTACGAGCTTCAGTGAAGCCATGGGATTTCGTACTCACTTTGTGTTGCTGGTCGGCGTGGATTTTGTATTTTATTTGGCAGCTCTGGGATCTGTGAGCATTATTTACGATCATGTGAGCATGATCGGTCCGTGGAATCGGGAGCAATTGATGTTTTTCATGAGCTTCATGCTTGCCATTCACCAGCTCCATATGGCCTTTATTAGCGATAACTTTTGGGAATTTTCTGTCACGCTGCGTATGGGAATGTTGGACTTCATTTTATTGAAGCCGATCAGTGCGTTATTCACTACCTTTTTAAGACGTATTCGCCCTGGAAACACAATCAACCTTCCTGTCGCGTTTGCCATCCTCATCTACTACGGTATTCAAGTGGAGTTGAGCGCGGGAGCTTGGACGCTGCTTCCGGTCATGTTGTTATTAGGAACGGTGCTACTGGCACTGATCGACATGACGATTGTATGCAGCATGTTCTGGATGTTGGAGGGAACTGGAATCAATTTTGTCCGAATTCAATTGCAACAGGTTGCCCAGTGGCCAGATTTTGTCTATGACGTGGGGGTTCGACGCATCATGACCGTTGTGATTCCGATTCTATTGATTGCAAACCCTCCCGTTCGCTTTCTGTACGACTACGGCGACTGGTTGCCTCTGCTGGGAATGTTGGTTGCAATCGGGGTCGCGAGTGCTGCTTTACAATTCATTTGGAAACTCGGACTGCGCACTTACGAATCCGCTTCGAGTTGATTCCATTCACCTATCACTGAACCCATTGGATAAATGAGATGCTATGGAAGAAGGATTTCAGGTTCGAAATGTTCTGAATCCGACTGTTGTGCAAGAATTGGCCGATGCGCTGCATCAGACATGGTCGGATTTCAACAAAAATAGCTTTGTTCAAAATATCACGCAACAGCTAGATCAACACAGCTTTGCAGGACGCGTAACGTTGATCGCGAATCAATTGACAACACACTTGCCCAAAGATTTTCCAGCTGCGATTGATATTCTACTGAGTTCGTTGGGGCCAGAACTACCCGGCACCGAAGAACTCTCTGGATGGGATGGTTTCATTCTCATGCCTCAAACGCGATTCATTCGCGACAACGGAATGGGCCATTACGATATTTCGATGAATGCGCTGTATGAAATGACGAAGCGCTTCAGTGCAGAATTGGATATTCGGGCATTTATTCAAAACTTTCCGGAACCAACCTTGGAACGTTTACACACATGGACTCAAGACCCGAATTGTCATGTCCGTCGGTTGGTGTCTGAGGGAACCCGTCCGCGTCTTCCATGGGCCTCACGCCTGCCTGAGTTTCAAAAAGACCCGAGTCCTGTCATCGAATTGTTGGAAAAACTGAATGAAGATCCGATTTTGTATGTGCGCCGCTCTGTGGCCAACAATCTCAATGATATTGCTAAGGATCATCCGGATCTCGTGGTGGATACGTTGAGACGTTGGGACACGATTGAAAATCCGGGAACCCAATGGATCATTCGTCATGCTTCCCGAACCTTGGTCAAGGCAGGGCATCTCGGGGCTTTAGAGTTGCTGGGGTATCCCGCTGATTTGCAAGTGAAAGTGACTGCTTTAAACGTGCAGCCAGAATCTTTAGCAATCGGTGAATCTTTAAAATTGGAAGTGAGTTTGGTTTCTGAGAGCAATCAACCCCAGAACTTGATGATTGATTATGCGATCCACTTCATGAAAGCGAATGGCAAACAAGCTCCTAAAGTGTTCAAATTTGCCAAGAAAACACTCGAACCAGGAGACACCCTGAATCTCTCAAAAGCCCATTCTTTTAAGCCGATAAGCACCCGAAAGTACTACGCTGGAGAGCATATCGTTGAATTGAAAATCAACGGAGCTTCTTTTGGAAAATACTATTTTCAATTGTTGTAAATTCATTCTCTGAGGAAATTATGAAACGAGTTTGTGTATTTTGTGGTTCTAGTTTTGGAAAAAAGAACGCTTATCGTGAAGCCGCTCAACGAATGGGCCAACAGATTGCCCAACAAGGACTTGGCTTAGTGTACGGTGGGGGAAATGTGGGGTTAATGGGAGAGGTGGCGAACGCTTGCTTAAATGCAGGGGGAGAGGTGATTGGAGTCATCCCAGAAAAATTAGCCACAAAGGAAATCGCACACTGGGAATTGACGGAATTGAAGGTGGTCAAAACCATGCATGAACGCAAATCGATGATGAGTGATCTATCAGATGCTTTGATTGCCATGCCTGGTGGCGTAGGAACGTTGGAAGAAATCATTGAAACCTTCACGTGGCTTCAGTTGGGATTTCAACTGAAACCATGTGGTCTGCTAGATACACTCGGTTACTATGGTCAATTGCAAGGATTTTTGGATCATATGGTAGAAGAAGGTTTCTTAAAGTTGCAACATCGGGATATGATGTTGGTGGATGCCGATGAATCGGCACTCTTGGAAAAATTAAAAAACTACCGACACCGCATCGAAGGGAAATGGATCGATCAAGATGTCACCGCAGCATCATTGGCTGTCAAAACCGCCGAAGATATTTGAGGGCGCTTCGGTATATCTTCTCCACTTGTTGGGAAACCACGTTTAGGAGACGCTATGAAGCGGATTTTAGAATCAGAATTGATGGATGAAGAAGCCCAAGCTTCAGCTTATGCGAAAGCTGATTTTGAAGAACCCCATAATCAATTCATTTACTTGTTCAAGCAGACATTTGAAGAGCATCCCGTGGAAGGGAATGTCCTTGATTTGGGATGTGGACCGGGCGACATTACATTTCGATTTGCTCGTGCGTTTCCCCGTTGTGTGCTCTACGGGGTGGATGGGGCGAAAGAGATGTTGGCTCATGGTCGAGCTTACTTGGCCGAAACCAATGAGTTCAAAAATCGTGTTAAACTCATCCAAGGGGTTCTGCCTCAAGCGGAGCTACCTCTTCCTTACTATGATGTCGTCATCAGCAATAGCTTGCTGCATCACCTTCACAATCCGCAAGTCCTTTGGAACGCTGTTCAAAAGTATGGGGCGACCGGAGCTTTGGTATTTATCATGGATTTAAAGCGCCCTCCTTCTATAGAATCCGCACAAAACTTGGTGGCAACCTATGCTGCCGAAGAACCAGAAGTGCTTCAAAAAGATTTTCACAATTCTCTCCTCGCTGCCTTCGAGCCTAATGAGATTCAAACCCAGCTAGAGACGGCAAATCTTAGCTATTTCCAAGTTCAAGAAATCAGTGATCGGCATATGACGATCACCGGTATCCTTCGGTGAAGGGTCCGCTGATGTCTCCTTTCTCTTTTCTGAATCGGATTGTGACCCACTACCGTGAGTTAGGGCGTGAAGAAATCGCGAATAGTTTGACCCACGGGATTGGATTGATTTTAGCCCTTGTTGGCCTATCCACTTTAGTGGTGTTTGCGAGCCTATATGGCAATGCATGGCATGTGGTGAGTACGAGCATTTATGGAGCCACTTTGGTCCTATTGTATGCCGCTTCTACGCTGTATCACAGTGTTCGAAGGGTTCGGCTGAAGTACTTCCTGAAGATTGTCGATCATTCATCGATCTATCTATTGATTGCTGGGAGCTATACACCATTCACGTTGGTTCACATGCGAGGAGAATGGGGGTGGTCTTTATTCCTATCCGTGTGGGCATTGGCCATCCTTGGAATTGGCTTCAAAGTGTTTTTTGTGAACCGGTTCGAAATCTTCTCCACGATTGTGTACTTGTTGATGGGGTGGTCCATTCTGATTGCGATCAAACCTGCTTTAGATACGATTCCTTCAGGGGGGCTGGTTCTGCTTTTGCTGGGCGGCTTGGCATATTCGGGGGGAGTTATTTTTTTTATTTTGGAGAATCGATTTCCATTTGGACATGCAGTTTGGCATCTGTTTGTACTTGCTGGCAGCATCCTCCATTATTTTTCGGTCATGTTTTATGTGATTCCTACTATCAGTTGAATCCATCCTTCTTGAAATTCCAATCCTCCTGTCGATCCTTCGATCCAAACTCTGCTATTCGATCCTTTCTGCTATTCGACCCTTTCTGTTAATTTGAAGCCTCACAGCTTCTTCCACTGGCGAGTGGTTCGCGCTAGATCAATAAGAAGTGGTTCCAATTGCTGAAGATAATTGTTGAGAGCCAATTCATGTTTACGCGTTTTGAGTAGAAAAATTGAACGTTCTAGGTTCTGAAGTTTGGTGTATAGTTCTCGTTTGGCTTTCGAACCCAAAACTTGACGGGTGGGCTGATTCAAAAAGGCAATTTGTGCCAATCTCCCGTCGTTTTCTAAGGGATTCGGTTCGTAGCTGAACAGCCCGTCCGCATTGTCGTCCAAGGTCGCATGCTCAGAAGGCAAACGATCTTGGTCTTGGTACCACTGTTTCACTTTAGCTTGGGTATAATGAAACGCTTCCCACATGGAAACCCGCTTATTCTTGTCTCGGTCTCCAGCTTGCTGGGCAATGGCTTCGACGAAATATTCGGGGAAAATGGTATCATACCGTTCTACCGCCGACCGAGTGGCCGAGATCAACACCCGTCCTGGAGCCACGAGCGGCAAGCAGAAGGCATGGCTGGAACTTGTCGTGTTCACTACAATCAGATCTTGTTGAGGAAAGTCCTGCAACATTGCTGCAAACTCGTTGCCAGTGATGTCGGGGCCTACAATATTAAATTTGGCTGACTCGTCATCACTGGTTCCATGTCCAATCAAAACAAAAGCAATTTGATCTCCTGCTCGAACTTTCTGTCGTATGGACGCCAATGTCTGTTGAATGACCTCTCGCCGACTCGAACCTGAAATTCGTTGAGGCGATTTCTCGATAGCTTCTTCATCAGTTTGATCGTCCATCGGCACCGCTTGGCCATTTCCCAACAGTAAAGTAACGGTTTCAGTAGAATATCCATAGCTATCGATCAACGCATCGTACAATCGGAAGGACCAGTCTTGGAAACGCTGTGCATATTCTTTGCTCACAGCAGCTCCCGCAATGATGATGACATGTTTGCGGATGTTCGGAGTATTCAGGAAATAGTCTTGAGGCTGTCCCCATAAGAGAGATGGGAAAAGAATGGAAGCTATCAGTAAGGCAATTCGTAGCATGGTAGTGCTTTGCGGATGGGGTGAACTGAATGGGGGTGAACTGAATGGGGTCGGACAACCCAATGCTATAGTTCCTTAAGCGTAGTTTCAACCCCACCTGGGTGGTTCTTTCTTGCAAAGCCAAATTTTTCTTGATCACCCTTTAAGAAAACGACTGATGAGCATCTCTTGCAGCACTTTTCGTTTTATTGATTTGTTCGTCATTTGGGAATTCTGCCACCACCACCCATCAGCTTCCATTCCTTCGGCTGCGGCAACAAATCGTTCCATAACCGCCTCATAGTCGGAGTCCGTGAAGTTGTGGCTCATGATAAAACGTCCACTACCAATCCAACTGATCGCAAGGCCTTCTCGTCTCAAATAATATTGGAACATCCAGTTATAACGGCTGGGGTTTGTGTAAAGAATGGTCCAAACTGATGCCATGTTAGCAATACGGACTGGGAGACCGCGATCTTGCAAACGATGATTCAAGGAATCCACCCGGTCGTTCCACGTTGATTCAACGGTATGATACAATTCACGAATTTCGGGTTTGTCGATGTGGCGAAGAAATTCGTTCATGGTGCACATGACATACGGATGGGAATTGAAGGTTCCCCGGGCAAAGCAAATCTCAGTGGGGTGATTTGCTTTAAAGCGTTTCATGAGTTGATGGGTTCCACAAACCACACCCACGGGGAGTCCCCCACCCAGTGTTTTACCATAAGTGACCATATCGGCTTTGACTTTAAAATATTCTTGAGCACCTCCATAAGCTAATCGAAAACCGACAAAGACTTCATCCAAGATCAAAACGATTCCTCGTTCGATGCAGATAGCCCTCAGTTCGTGAAGCCATTGTGTATAGGCCTCTCGATCATAGTGTGCCGAGCGGTCACTTGCGACCAACATGGCATCTCCCGGAGCATTGGCATTGGGGTGGAGAGCTTGCACCGGGTTCACCAACACACAGGCTATGTCTTTGCGAGTCCTCAGGACCTTGAGCGTATCGGGATCCATATCTTTCAAAGTATAGACATCGTTGATATCGCGCTGGTTACCGATACCAGGCTGCACCCCGTCCCACCAACCATGATACGCCCCACAAAAGCGAACCAGATGCGATCTGCCTGTATGGTATCTTGCTAGCCGCACCGCTTGCATCACGGCTTCAGTACCAGACATATGAAACGACACTTCGTCTAAACCTGAAATAGCCTTCAGCCGTTTCACGTTTTCTGCAATCACGGGGTGATAGGGGCCTAAAACCGGACCCAAGGCTTTCATGCGTTCTAATCCCTTTTCCAGACACTCTTTATAAAAGTCGTATCCGAACACATTGACACCATAAGAACCAGTGAGGTCATAAGCCCAATTTTCGTCGAGATCCTGCACACGAGTGCCAGAAGATGCTTGGACCACAGAACCGATCTTCAAATGATCCTTGACGTAGTTTCGATAAGGAAAGGGCACCCGGTATGAGTTGGTGAATAAAACATCGGAGATACTGTCCTCAAGATTTTCACTGAATTCAATCGATTTGGGAGAACGTTCCTGAAAGACGGTTTTGAGTTGTTGAAAACCGTTGCGACGCTGCTGCACAACCGCTTCCGGAACCCCGTCACTACTGAAGAATTCCGCTTCTTCATAAGCATAAAAGGGGATCAACTTTGCAACCCGACGAGACATCTTGGCATGTCCTCGCAAGGAGGGGTGCTTAGCTTTGGAAAGTCTGAGCCGAATCCGCAGTTTGTTGAGTGACAAAACAGCGGCGACGAAAGATAAAAAATAAATACCTGCTGTCATAAAATTACCGGGTTAAATGCGTTCAGTCATCGGGTCATACAAATCTCCCTTCAGCACGTACAATGGGGATTTGTAGTAAATTTTGATGTCATGAAAAGGGTCGGTAAAAATCTTGGTAGCCCACACTAAACCCGTTTGGACATCTTGGAGGAAAAAGAGGTGAACGGTTCTGAAAGCTATGGCTCCTAAGCCAACAGCTAACCAAAGATAGCTCAGATTGTGGAGAAATCCGTAGAAGTCGGTGTGAGGAGTAAAAATTCCCCAGATTGAGGGGCTGAAATACAGTAGAACGGGAGTCAGTCCCCAAATTGAAAGCAAGATCACTTTTCGTCGCAGGTTGTAACCAACTTTGATGGATTCTTTGTGTTGATGAGTGGCTTCATTGACATCATCGTATCCTTTTGGCTCAAAAAAGAAATGACCGATCTGCCGAGTAATCATTGCTACAATCCATCCTAAAAACACGGCAATGACCGGATCGAAGAAAACCAGCACGTAAGCACTAGTGAAACTGATCGCACTGATCAGGTGCAGGGATTGGTTGATACGACTGCGGTGATAATAACGATGGTCGTCCCATCGTTGCTCTCTCAATTCCTCCAGAAATTTCATAGTATCCTCATTTCTCAGGTGTTTGGTTAAACAACGGTTCCCCCATTCGAATCATCGATCCTTCCACCACATTTTTGCAAAAGGTGAATCCCTTGCTAGCAAAAATTAGAATGGTTGAACCATGCTGGAAATATCCCATTTCGGCACCCTTAGACAGGCTGGCTTCACAGGCAATTCGATTCGGGCCTTGGTAATTCAAATTGAGCACTTGGTTTAAGAAGTGCATTCGGATGCTGGCGACTAAAATAGCTGCAACTGGGACCAATGTGAGGTGCTGATCGGAACGATTTAATTTCAGATCAATAACCGCTCGTTCGTTTTTGCAAAATAGTCGCTCGACACGCTTCAATGCGATGGGATTGACGTTCCAAGTATCCCCAGAGATGTAAGTGACTTCGTTCACGTGGCAATCACACGGCGCATGAAACCGATGGTACATGGTAGATTTCAGCCTCAGTGTGATGAAACGTCCCTCCTGATAGCGTTCAATAAGCAGAGGATCGTCCAACAGATCGGTTAACGTATAAGGAAATCCTTTAGCCTGAAATACTTGTCCGCCCTGAATGTCACCAAAAGCACCGATGATCGCATCACAAGGGCTAATAACAACTTGGGCATCTTGCGTGATGGGGCGAGCACCTTCTTTCAGTTCACGAATGAAACAATCATGCAGGCTGCTGAACTGCTGTTTCTTGGCTTCCTCCAGGTTCAGTTCTTCAGAAAAAAGCTTCCATACAGCGAGAGAAAGGTCTCGTACCCACGGATGCTCGATTTGACTGAACCATCCCATGAAGAAGGTCGCCCATCTTCTAGGAATCCGATTGGTCAACAAAAAATTAATCTGTTCTTGTTGGGTCCACCGTTTGATGGAGGAAGTTGCTGTCATAACCGATGTGTTACTTTGATGGTTTGCATTTGCTTTACTTTGATGGTTTGCATTTGCTTTACTTTGATTGTGTGTATTTGTGTTACTTTGATGGTTTGCATTTGCTTTACTTTGATTGTGTGTATTTGTGTGACTTTGATGGTTTGCATTGAAACTAATTGAGCATATCCAAAGTGATATCTGGTGAGATCGAAACGTCTGGCGTGATTGCGAGATCAGGCGATTCGACGAACGTCAATGGATCGCGAGCGTTGTCCTTTTTGATTTTTTTGTTTTGTTTCAACTGTTTGCGGTAACCTTCAGAATCCAAGATGGCACTGAACGGTTGATTCACATCGTTGTCCACAATGAATTGGCGTGCTCGTTCTCCCATCGCATGGCGCAGATTCGAATCCATCAAAGTCCGCATTGCATTGGCAAATCCCTCAATATCCTTCGCTTTGATTTTCAGCCCTGTTTTGTTCAGCTCGATCAATTCCTGTGGCCCCCCTTTATTGGAAATAATCACAGGCAACCCAGAAGCCTGAGCCTCCAAGACGGAATTGCCCCAGGTATCGGTAGCACTCGGAAACACCTTTACGTCAGCTGAAGCATAAGCTCTGGAAAGTTGCTCTCCGGTTTGGAAACCAGTGTAAGTGACAGGCTCCTCTGCCAACAATTCTTTTAGCTTGGGCAGGAACGGACCGTCCCCAACAATGATCAAATGTGCCTGTGAGTGGGTTTGACGGACTTGTTTGTAAGCCTCGGCTAACGTGTACAAGTCCTTTTCTACGGCTACTCGTCCCACGTAGATGAATTTCACAACTTCGTTTTCTTCTTTAAGACCGAATTGTTTCCAGAACCCAAGCACTCGCTTTTGTGGATGGAAACGGGCCAGATCAACCCAGCGGTCCAAAATCAGCAGTTTCCGATTGCGCAGGCCGCGATCATGAAGCAAACGTGCAACGAATTGAGACGGGACCACGACCTCATCCAAAGAATGATAAAAGAGAATCATGTACTTCCAGGCAATTGCTTCTAGAGCGACATCTTTCGTATAGAACTCCACGTATTCAGGGAAGCAGGTGTGGTAGGTTGCAGACGTTGGGATTTGCAACAGTTTAGCCGCTGCCAATCCAGCTACACCAATCGTCCCGGGGGTGCTGATGTGAACCGTGGTGAAGTGTTCCTCTTGCATATATTTGAGCAATTCCAACAAAGGAGGAAAATGGATTTGCAAATCGTTGTATTCGGGGAATTGCATGTTCTTGATGGAAGGAAAGATTTTCAATCGCTTCTCATGGACCCAGAGCTGAATTTCAGCGTCGTTTAAATAATGCTGCATTTCTACTTCGCTCAAACAAGTGATCACCGTAAAATCGATTTCCCGACGCATTGATTCGACAATCATCTTTTTGATGGTTTTCGAAACCCCATTGATTTCAAAAAAGGTATCGGTGATCAGGACAACCCTCTTCTTTTCTTTCAGGTTATAGGCCTTACGCACATCACGAAGAATCGGGCGGTCTGAGCTTTGATTGGAGTACGAAATGAAATAGGGCAATGAAACAAAGAGATTGGAAAAGACCAATGCAATGACCTCTTTGATCGAGGTCACGAGATTGAAGGATGCGGTATCCATCAACTGCTCTAAGTAGTGCTGAAAAATGCGATTGATCAGTTGATTGACAATCATGAAAATCTTTTCATCGGTACCCGACAGTCCTTCGATTTTCTTTTGAAAGTCAGGGGAGACTACCAATTCCAATGCAACCGCATTCAGCACCTTTTCGAAGTTGCCTTTCATCTGATGTTTTTTAAGAAAGCTATTAGACGCCCATTGATGGAGCACTGCTTTTAATTTGAATCCAATTTTTTCACTCAGAGAGATGGAGTCTTGGTCGAAGGCAAAACGCAACAGCAAATAGAGGGAACCATCGATATGCTTGGGCTTGCTGGTTTTGGAGGAGGTTTGGGCCTGGTGGTGGTACATGATTTTCACCATAGCATGCGCGATATTCACCGGCCCACCGTGAGCACCTTGAGGTACTGTTTCTCGATTGCGTATCCCTTGAATCAGATCGTCAATACATGGCTTTTTGTCTCCTTCAGATGGAAACACGGTGTAGGTTTCACCAGGATTGATTCCTGAATGATCATCAGAACCACCAACAAAGGTTTTCAGCCATGGGGTTTCTCCTTTGGGGGCAATGTTGTATTTGTTGGCCAACCGTTCGACGATTTCCGGAGTGAGGGACTGGAGCATCTGAACTGTGGTATGATTGAGGTCTTTCGAACGGGTTCCGTTTTGCACTTCCAAACAATTACAAAGCAGCATCAACTTTTCGATATGATGCAGCGCTAACGCTCCCTCGCGGCCATAGGGGCGATTTTGTGTGCTCATCAACGGGTGTGTCACAAAATATGCCAGCTTATTTCGTGTCGGTTCTTTGAGTTCTGCTTGGATTTCTAGATCCACGTAGGCAATCATTTCATATATATTCTTCTGCAATCGTAGCACTTCCTTGAATTGTTGCTCGGTCATGTTGAGCACGGTCACGTGGACGTTGCATCCATCCTCAGGAAAAGTCGTGGTGATTTCGGAACTGATGAAGGCGTCGGGCAATCCTTTGTCTAAAATCTCCAAGATGCCATCGATGCTGTTATGGTCGGTGAGCGTTACCAAGTCCATGCCTTTGCGCTTAAGAATCCAGTAGTTTTCGATAGGATCTGAATACGACTCTGGAATGCTAAAGCGTTGGGTCGTATAATAGTCGGTCACATTGGATGCCCAAGAATGTAAGTGCAAATCCACTTTTGCCACGTGGTTCTTTGCTGTTTTTAAAGATGACATGACGACTCCTTTCGGATGATAAGATTGAGGGTTAATGAAAACCTAACAAATCCTTAGTCTTGTTTTTTTTGGCAGTTCCAACGAGTTTCCCATTTATTGAAAGTTTCCCAATGAGCAATTCTAACGATTTAAAATAAGAATATTGTGCAGAAATATCATTTGCCGTATTCGTCGCAAATATGCCGTGGTGCCTGGGATGGAAAGGCTTGTGAACTGCACAAAGAAACTGGAACCCTTGCGTGTTGATTTGAGACGCTCGCAACAGTGCATAGGATCTGAAAGAGGGGAAACTAGTGGGAATGTGAATGCGAGGAATGTTCATACCTACCGTTGGTGAACAAGGTTCCAGTAAGGTATAAAGTCTCGCTGTTAGATTCAAACAATGAAAATATTTTTTTACGATTAATACGGCATACCCATTTTACATATTTTTAACATTCTACTGCTCTCTTCTGAATGAAACCCGCTTGCTACCTCCACCCACCCTTGTTAGTACCCAAATAGATGGAAGGATAACCCCTTTTTTGTAAGCTAACACGGTTATTGAATTGACTGAGTTCATGCTGCGTAAAATTGAGATATCGCTTTTATTTTGGGTTTTGTTAGGAGGGCTTGTTGGTCTATTTGCCGCCCCTTTGCATCAAACCGAACCGCTCATATTGAATAATCAGACTGATCGTTATGTATTGGGGAAACATTTGGAGTTTTTGCAAGATCCCGAAGGCCAGTATTCGTTTGAGTCGGTGCGTTCGAAGGCTTTTGCATCGCTTTGGAAGAAAAGTGAGTGGGATATTCCAAATTTCGGAATCAATCCTGAAGTACATTGGTTCCGTTTCACGCTGCAACGGTCTGATACCACCCAGGAAGATTATTATTTGGAAGTGGGAAATTCCGAATTATTTTTGATTGAATTTTACCAAGTTCAACCGAATGGAAGTTGGACTCTCAAGCCTCAAGGGCGCAAGTTCCCATTCGCTCAACGAGAAATCGCTGCGCCCAAATTTGCCTACCGTCTTGATCTTCCTCTCGATCATCCCAAGACGTTTTATCTGCGAGTTGAGTCCTACGTTCCCCTGTATTTGCCGCTATACGTATCGAAGTCAACGGCGTTTTGGGGAGAAATCAGAAAGGAGCAATTGCTGTTAGGGATATATGTGGGCTTATTGCTGACCGCAGCACTACACAACTTTTTCATTTGGCTATCGATTCGAGGCCGCAGTTACTTGCTTTACGTGATCTATGTTTGCTTCCTTACCCTGTTTATGATGAGTCAGTCTGGAGTGGCCTATGAGTACCTTTGGCCCGATTTCCCCTTGCTTGCCCAACGAGATACTCCTTTTTTTGGGGGCGTCAGCCTTGTATTTGGATTGTTGTTTGCTCGGCGCTTCCTACTGACACACAAATATGCACCGCGAATGGATCGTGTGCTGTCGATATTCAACTGGATCACTCTGTTGGCATTGGGAAGCATCTTGGTGTTCGCTCAGGATAATATTTTACCTTTTATTATTATGATAGGAGGGGTTCTCATATTGAGCACGGCAGGTATTGTGTGGAAGCAAGGCTACCGACCAGCACGCTACTTTTTTATGGGGTGGTTGGTGCTGATTTCTGCAGCTGTTTTCTTAGCATTTCAGATATTGGGATGGATTCCTTATTACCCTTGGACAACAAACGTGATGTTGATGGGGTCGATGGTAGAAGTGATATTATTGTCTTTCGCATTATCGGATCGATACAAGGCTATTGAATCCGAAAAACAGGCCCTCACCAAAACCTTTGAAAAATTTGTTCCCAAACAATTTCTGCAGCGTATTGCGGCTGACGGTTTAGAGCATATCCCGTTGGGAAAGGCTAAAACCGAATTCATCACAATTTTGTTTTCGGACATTCGCGCTTTCTCCAATCTTGCAGAATCCCTAACTCCCCAAGAGGTCATGGATTTCCTAAACAACTATCTAACCGACATGAATCGTCCTATTCACAATTCATATGGGTTTATCGACAAATTCATTGGTGATGCCATTATGGGATTGTTTGATCGTCCAGCTCATTCGGCTCAAGATGCAGTGACCGCAGCAATGGGAATGGTTCAAGCAATCCAATCCTACAATGACCAACAAACCAAACAAGGGCGTGCCCCTATCCAGATTGGTATAGGAATCCACAGCGGGGAAGTGATCATGGGAACTGTGGGTTCAGAAGATCGAATGGATTCTACGGTATTGGGTGACAGCGTGAATCTCGCTTCCCGGTTGGAAGGACTGACTTCCTATTACAACGCTCAAATCATGATTTCCTCGCAAACCTACCGTCTGTTGGAAGATGATAAGCTTCTATGTCGAGAACTGGATTTTATTGTGGTGAAAGGCAAACAGAAACCCGAAACTGTCTTTGAAGTATTCAGTAGTGATCCCGAATTCATCCGCTCAAAAAAACAGAAACTGCTTGAACCCTACCACGAAGGCTTGACTCACTATCACAGTCGCAACTGGCAAGCCGCTCAAGCTGCATTTCTAAAATGCCTCTCCATCTATCCTGAGGATGTAGTTTCTCAAACCTATCTCGCCCGCTGCCGGCATTACGAACACAACCCCCCACCCAACGATTGGGATGGAAGCTTTCAGATGGAGCATAAGTAAAGTGCATACCACCCAACGATTGGGATGGAAGCTTTCAGATGGAGCATAAGTAAAGTGCATATTTTTACTTGAGGATGGTTTAAGGATAGCATCCTATGAACTCTCGCTTGAGCCATACGAGTTTGAGTGATGCTAAGGCAAAACTCATCACCTTATAAGGATGAAGCCGTTTCACGGTATTCCATTATTCTATAGTTATTTTTTAAAAAGTTAATGACCTTAAGTAGATCTACGCATTCTCCAAGGTCATTGGAAAACTTATACTTGATAAGCCTTTGAAAAATCCCAGCCACCCTTTTTGGACCGAAGCCCAGTAGAAAAACAAAAATGACATCTGGCTTTAAGAAACGGGTTTTTGGAAGGTTTGCGTAGCCATTTTTGTTTCGAGGCATACGGGTCCAATCACCCCAGGTTGCTGAATCTCAAAAATGATAGGAGGACTCATGAAAAAAGTGATGGCGTTGCTGGTGGTACTGCTAGTGAATGTCGTATTTATTCTAGCTGCTACGATCAGTGTCGAAACAGAGACCCAAGTGTTTGAGTCGAAAACAGAAGCACTAACTGCCGCTCAGAAAATTGCCGCGGATATTGATAAAGGGACAAGCAAAATCGCGTTAGCAGAAGGCGCTGTCTGGTGTCCTAAAGACAACACCCCAAAATTTCAGGTGAAAAAAATTCAACTAAATTCCTTTTATCCAGTGGAAGGGACTGCTGAAAAATTTGTGGGCCAAGTGGTATTTGAAATGAACTGTACCCATCCTTTTCAAAAAGGAGGAAACCAACTGGCATTTATGCGCACGCTAGAAATTGCAACTCCAGTATATTCTACGGAAAAACAAGCGATTGATGCGGCAAAATTCATAGCAAAACGAGTCAATGGTGGTGAAAGCCAATTGGCCTTAGCTGAGGGGGCAGTGGCATGTCCTACGGTGAACACACCTAAGTTCGAGGTGAATGATATCAAAATCAATTCATTCATGCCTGCCAATGCAAATTTTGAGGAACGTTTCATGGGCATCATCCAATACAAAATGGATTGCTCTAAGTGATCTTAAACTTTATCGATTATTTTTTAGAATAATTATAAGAAAAACCAAACGATGGTAATGCTTCTAGGTGTTGCCATCGTTTTCAGTAGGCCCACAAATCTTTAACAAAAGGTTATGTCATGTCATGGTCACACTTAGCAAAATGCAGCCTAGCTATGCTATGGATTTTTTTGAGTATCCAAGCAAGCTGTTGGGCGCAGCATGAAAGAGACATCGCTTTTGAAAAAACAATGGGGGACAACTATGTGAAGGCGTTGAATATCTTAGACAACATGTTGCTAGGGCAAGATTATAAAATGGTGGAAGAAAGTGCCACTGCGATTCTCCAGCATGTGGATGAAGTTAATTCATTGAGTCCCTCTTTGGAACCTCCAGAAAGGCAATGGTTTCAGTTGTATGTCAATCAGCTGAAGTGGAATACAGAACAACTCATCAGCTTCGCCCAAGAGATTCATAAAATCCAGCAAAGCCAACAACGTCCACCGAGCCATACTCAGGTGTTGGCGGCCCAACAATTTGGACATATGATCACCACCTGCGTAAGTTGTCACAGCCAATTCTTGGGAGCGTTGAAAAAAAGGGCGGCTCCTTAGTTTTTGAACGATCTTATCGAACCTTTCTTTTTGTCCCAGTACATCCCCATAACCCTCTCCCAGAAGTCTCTTTCTCATCGAGATTCATTGAATGGATTGCACTACCGGCGCTTCTAGGCCCTGTGCAAAGTGTTATCTCGACGCTGAATGAGCCATATAGCGATGCAGCCAACTCGTTGGTAGGTAAGACCATCAAATTGTTTCCTAAACAGATCCTTGAGATTCCGAAAAAAAATGAACTAAAGTGTGATTGAAATCAAAAAATGTACATAAATCGAGGTATTCTAAATAATTTATACATTTAGTATCCTTCTTAGGTGTAGGCTCTTTCATTTCATTTGAAGTGATAGTTGCTTTAAATAAACTACCTATCTAATGTCTAAGGTTGGGAAAAACAACCTAGCAATATCCCACCCACCCCAATTTTCAACTCCCCTCCACATAACATCCGTTTGTCGAAGTATGGTCTAGTGATGCTTTTTTGTGCTGTCGCAATATTCCGTGGTCAAAATAGGTGATGATTGTATCTTAAAAATTAATATAATAATATCAGTAGATTAAATTTTATCTAAAGATTTTTTGTAAAAAGATTCTGCTTGGTAATTTAGATTTTTGTGCAGATGCACAAAAAAATTGTTGACAGCCTTCGAGAGACGGTGTAAAACTAGATCATCGTTTAAACAATACTGATTTAATTTACTAAAACCCCAATCAAAAAAGGTGAACTATGTTAGCAAATATCTCAAATCTAAACGACGACTACCAAAAGACAGTATTGAAGGGTGTAGAATCTCTTTTCACTCTTCAGAAGCAGGTTTTGGATGGAACTTTCGATTTGTATGAAAAAGGATTAGTCCTTCGTGAGGGTAGTTACACAGGGACAAAAAAAAGAGTGGAAGATGTAACGGAAATTGTAGAAAAACAAATCGGTGGTGGGCATGAAAAAGTACGTGCTACTGTACTGAAGTTTGTAGAAAGCTACATGCCGGAATCTCAAGATAAAGTCGAAAAGTTAGAAGAGCTGGTTCAGAGTGGAATAGGTAGTGTAACTGGGCAAATGAAGTCTGTGGTTACCGATAATTTGGATCAAACTATCCAAAAGTCTTTCAATTACGAACGTGACATCATCAAGCAAATGCAAGAGATGATGTCAAACTACCTTGCCGAGTATCAGGAGCAGGTTTACAACCTTTTAGGTGTAAAGCCGGAAAAAAAGGAAGCCAAGCCAGCAGCTAAGAAAGCTGCTTCCAAACCTTCGACGGCGAAGAAGCCTGCTGCAAAAAAGACGACCACTCGAAAAACAACGGTAAAACGGACAGCTGCCAAGAGCGCTGAAGTTAAGAAGGAAGAACCTGTCGCTTCATCTGATTCTCAATCTAAGCCTTCAACGGGTGAAGAGAGCAAAAGTGCTGCTTAGTTTCAATGGAACCGGTTTGAGGAGAAGATGCAGCGAAGCATCATTCTCCTTAAACTTTATCTGAATCTGACTCAGCTGAGGAAAAGTATGAAGAAGAAAATGGCAGCGCCCATCACCCGAGAAGAGATTGACGAGGCTATGACCCATTTCTTAGCCAAAGGCGGTAAAATCCGCCATATTGAACCGCAAAATAAACCCATTGAGAGCCGCCTCAGTCAGTCCTTAGAAAGTCACGACCCGCTTTCTGAGAACTTCAATAACTCCGAGGTTGTTCTCCCCTATAAATCTTAACACACTATGAATCCCTCCTCCGGATTACCCTGCTTAGGCCTCCAATTTTCGAAGTTGGGTAATCCGGTTTCTTCATCCCCCTTGCGCCGTCAATCTCCCTCTTCTGATTTCTTATTCTGCTCTCTCTATATTCTGCTCTCTATTTATCTTTTTCGATTACTTCATCTTCATCTTCATCCATCCGCAACACGTCCTCTTCATCAATTACGATCGGGTTGCTTGAAACCCGGTGGATTGCCATTCGTATTGCGTCGACAATCATCGCATCCGTAACCACATCATCCAGTACTAGGTTATCTTGTTGCGCATAGCGAGGTGGTAGCTTGTTCAGTGCCAAAGCGTAGATATCCTCTAAGTCAATCTTATTGGGGTGATATTTTGAAAATGGGGATTCGCTCAGCACCTGAGGCAGTTGATCCAATACTCGTTTTTCGTTGGAATTATGAATGCTTGTGAACTCGACTTCTTTCAACAAATCTTGAACTGATTTCATACATAACCTTTTTCATGTCTTTCTGTTTTTTTACGCTGATAAAATGCTTTGCGCACTCGATTCTGAACGTCACTCGGAACACAAATTGCTTCAATGATATTTGATGTCTGACAAGCAGGACAATCGAGAAAAAATTGCTTGGCAAGTTCGTTGGTCTTTTTGATTCCAGAATCCATGCCTCCGTAGTTGAGGTCCTGTTCTGTGCTAAAAAACTTATGGTTGCATTTTGAACAATATCTCCAAAGATTCCAATGATCTCTCATCGTGTTCACCCATCAGAACAAATTTAAACCACTGTGGCTCGAATCACAATTGCTGAACCTTACTGTCAATTA
Source organism: SAR324 cluster bacterium (assembly GCA_028281495.1). Taxonomy (GTDB): domain Bacteria; phylum SAR324; class SAR324; order SAR324; family NAC60-12; genus JANQJU01. The sequence continues at coordinate 83,696 of JANQJU010000008.1, read as the reverse complement.
TATCTCTTTTAGTATAAAACTTAGAGATTCATCCTGCATGTAAGAAGGCTTGCAACAGCAGCTAATTGACTTGGCAGTTCATTAAAACTTATGTTAATTTGAAATCTTTTTCCTAGTTCCATCCTGTTTCATTCAGAGGTGGACTAAATTCGCAAACTATTTTGATACCAAAGACTAAGCAGGCTGATTTTATGGAAACACAACTTCAAGATTTAGGCAGATTGAAACGTTCCCTTAGCATCGAAATCCCATTCGAAGAAGTGAAACCCACTTATAAACGTGTTCTCAACCAAGTCAAATCCACAAAGATGAAAGGTTTTCGTCCAGGACGTTTTCCCAAAGGCTGGGTACAAAAGCGTTTTACCGAACACATGCAACATGAAGCGACCAGTAACATGATCCCGAAGTACTTCAGCAAAGCGGTTGGAGATATGGGGCTTCAGCTTGCAACCCGCCCCACTGTGGAAGACTTAAGCTTCGACGAAAAAAAACCTTTTCGATGCCAGTTGTCCTTCGAAATCAAGCCAGAACTTCCACCTCCCAATTTTGACCGATTAGAAATCAAGTTTTCAGAGGCCCCAATAAGTGCTGAAGAAATCGATACTGCCATTGAGAACTTCCGAGAGAATCATGCCACTTTTGTAGAAAAATCTGAAGAACTTGCGGTGGAAGAAGGAGATACAGTCGTAATATCATCGGACCGAACGATTGATGGAGAGACTGCTTCTTTTAAAGACCAGCGGTTTGCGGTTGACGAAAAAATTTATCAAGGAATTCGAGAGCAAATCTTGGGCATGAAAAAAGGCGAAACCAAAGAATTTGCCTTCGATGTGACGAAAGAATATGATCCTAATTTCGTAGGAAAAACTGCTGAATTCAAATTAACGATTGATCGGATAGAACAAAAAATTCTTCCGGAATTGAATGAAGAGTTCTTTCAAAAAGTTGGCTCTGTAGAAACAGAAGTAGCTTTTCGCCAGTTTGCTGAGGAGATTGTCCGCAACAACAAGAAAGAAGAACAGCGTCAGGAGCTTCATGCCCAATTGAAAGAACAATTGCTTGAATTGTATGGTGGTTTTGAGCTTCCAGAAAAAATTATTGAAGATGAGGAAAAACGTTTTGCAGAACAATTTCAGAAAAGTGATCCTGAAGCAAATGACGATCAGCGAGAAAAAGCAGCCGATGATCACATGAAGGGTTTTAGAAAATCTCTAAGCATCGATTACATAATCGATAACATTGCAAAACTTGAATCTCTGCAACCAGAAGAAGAAGAAATTCAACGGCGCTATTTACAAATGTGCCAGTATTACGGAGCAAACCCTGAAGAGTTTCATGGAACGGAAATTGGAAATTATATGTTTCAGCAGTTGTTGCATCAACTATCTCAGGAAAAGGTTTTGGATTTTACGATTGATCGTCTGAAAGGGAATGCGGCATCATAAACCTTTGATACACTGTGTCGATATTCAGCTATAGAAATTATAAATCTCTAAGTTCAGGAAGGAACAATTATGGCTCTTGTACCAATGGTCGTTGAACAAACCAATCGTGGTGAACGCGCGTACGATATTTACTCTCGATTGTTGAAAGATCGTATCATATTTATCGGCACACCCATTGATGACCATATTGCTAATCTTATGATTGCTCAGATGTTATTTTTAGAAGCTGAAGACCCCGATAGTGACATTTCGCTTTACATCAATTGTCCTGGAGGTTTGGTGACCGCGGGGCTGGCCATTTATGATACGATGCAGTACCTCAACCCTGACATACGCACAATTTGTATTGGCCAAGCGGCGAGCATGGGAGCAATTCTGCTAGCAGCTGGCGCTTCAGGAAAACGTTTTGCCTTACCGCACGCCCGTATCTTGATTCATCAGCTAATGGGACAATTTTCTGGCCAGGCGGAAGATATCGATATTCAAGCGAAAGAAATGGTACGCATGAAAAACACTTTGAATGATATTCTTTCAAAACATACGGGTAAATCAGCCGAGCAAATTGAGCAGGACACTCAGCGTGACTACTATTTTTCTAGCGAGGAATCCAAGGAGTATGGTATCGTGGATTCCGTAATGGTTAGCCGAGATTTGCCCCTGACACTCGACAATAAATAATGTCATAACCTTTCAATATGCAGGGGACACAGGATGTTTCTGCGATATTTGAACAACTAGGGAGAATGCATTATGAGTAGCCAAAAAGATGCGCCACTGCGGTGTTCCTTTTGTGGTAAAACCCAGGATGAAGTTAAAAAAATTATTGCAGGTCCAACTGTTTATATTTGTGATGAATGCATTGAGCTATGCAACGATATAATGGAGGAGGAATGGCATAAAGATCGTGTCACAGAACAAAGACACAATCTGATGACGCCTGCCGAGATTAAGAAAGTTCTAGACAATTATGTGGTAGGGCAAGAACAGTCTAAAAAGATCCTCTCTGTTGCAGTTTATAACCATTATAAGCGGTGTCGATCCAACTACAATGCCAACGATGTAGAGTTGCAAAAAAGCAATATATTACTCATTGGCCCTACCGGAACTGGTAAAACCCTTCTTGCTCAAACCTTAGCGAAAATCCTGAACGTTCCTTTTGCTATGGCAGATGCTACCACTCTGACAGAAGCAGGTTACGTTGGCGAAGATGTAGAAAATATCATCCTTAAGCTGTTACAAAATGCCGATTATGACATTGAGCGTGCTGAACAGGGGATCATCTATATCGACGAAATTGATAAAATTACGCGTAAAAGTGAAAATCCTTCTATCACTCGTGATGTTTCAGGGGAAGGTGTTCAGCAAGCGTTATTGAAAATAATTGAAGGCATGGTAGCGAACATTCCTCCGCAAGGTGGTAGGAAGCATCCTCAACAAGAATACCTTCAGGTCGATACAACAAACATCCTCTTTATTTGTGGAGGGGCGTTTGTTGGGATGGAGCACATCATTAATAAACGGATCGGTCATCACCCTATTGGTTTTGGGTCACCCGTACAAAGCACAAAAAACCGAGAAGCAAGCGTGGTGTTGAAACATCTGGAACCTGAAGACCTCTTAAAGTACGGGCTGATTCCCGAATTTGTTGGAAGACTTCCGGTTATTACAACTTTGGAAGAGTTAACGGAAGAACATTTGGTTAAGATCTTAATGGAGCCAAAAAACGCGATCATCAAACAATACCAAAAACTGTTCGACATGGAGGATGTGGAACTGACTTTTACTCCTGGTGCGATCTCAGCAATGGCAAAGGAAGCAGTAAAGCGGAAAACTGGAGCAAGAGGACTGCGGTCGATTCTCGAAAATATCATGTTGGATATTATGTATGATGTTCCTTCCGAACCAGACATTAAAGAATGTGTCATTACCGAAACTACAATCACTCAAAATGCAGATGCGAAGCTAATTATGCATAAGTCATCCAATAACCGAAAAGCAAAAGCAGGCTAAACCTCAATGCCCTTGCATTGGGGTTCCTTCCACATATTTCTTTCTCATTCCTCAATTTTTTGACCTTCAATAAATAACTCCTATGAAAACGATAGATGTGTTTGGTATTGGCAGTCCATTAGTGGATTTGCTCGCCCATATTCCTGATAACTTTTTAGAACAAAATGGTCTGGAAAAAGACCGGATGTATTTGGTGGATTTGCTCAGACAAAAAGAGCTTTTGGAACAGCTCGCTGTGGAAAACCTGGGGGTGGCGATGGATTCTGGTGGATCTTGCGCAAACTCCATGATTTCAATCAGCCGTTTAGGTGGCAAGGTCGCTTTCAATGGAAAAATCGGTAAAGATGAGCACGGGAAAATTTACAAAGAAAAAATGGAGATCGCTAATGTCACCGCCTGTATGAGTGCTGGCGAAGGAGCAACCGGAACCAGCGTGATTCTAGTTTGCGGGGATGCCTCACGTACTATGAATACCCACTTGGGCATGTCTCAGGAATTTCGTACCACAGATGTGGCTGCTGAAGTCTTGGCAACTGCCAAGTATATCTATGTAGAAGGGTATTTGTGGGATGCTCCTCACCTCAAAGAGGCAGTATTACATGCTTGCGATTTAGCTGAAAAGGCTGGTGTTAAAATTGCCCTGACGCTGTCAGATCCATTTTGTGTTGAACGCCACTTGGGCGATTTTAAGAAGTTAATCAAAGAACGAGTGGATCTCGTTTTTTGCAATCGAGAAGAAGCTTATGCTCTTACGGGCACCACGATTTCTCAAAAGGCAATACAACAAATTGGGGCTGAGGTAGAAACAGTCGCTATGACCTTAGGTCCAAGCGGAGCACTTATTAATCATCAAGGAGAAGTAGCGTATATCGATCCAGTATCAGCTGAAGCGGTTGATACCACAGGAGCTGGCGACGCTTTTGCTGCTGGCTTTCTATATGGTATCACCCAAGAAAAATCGTATCTAGAAAGTGGCCGCATTGCTGCTTTTGTGGCTGCAAGGATTATCGAGCATATTGGAGCCCAATATCGTGGTGATTTAAAAACAGAACTTGTTGCATTTTTATCTTCTTAAGAATCATGACATCGAAGTTTCGCGTCCCAGAACTACTTGCACCTGCGGGAAATCTGGAAAAACTGAAAATTGCTATCCTGTACGGGGCCGATGCTGTGTATGTTGCAGGCCAGCAATTTAGCTTAAGGGCTGGTTCTGAAAACTTTTCCCGTCCAGAGCTGGAAGAGGGAGTTACTTTCGCGCATAAACACGATGCTAAGGTGTACGCAACGTTAAACGCTTTTCTACACGATTCCGAGCTAAAGAGCTTGCCGGCATATGTTCAGTTTTTGCAAGAGTGTGGAATCGATGCCGTCATTGCATCAGATCTGGGTGTTATCGATGTCGTACAAAAGCATTCGAATCTACCCATTCATTTATCGACTCAAGCTTCCTGTCTTAATCGATATTCGGCCGCTCTTTGGAAGAATCTAGGGGTACGTCGCCTAATTTTAGGAAGAGAAGTTTCCGTGGATCAAGCGGCTCTGATTCGTAAAGAAGTTGATATCGAAGTGGAGCTGTTCGTTCATGGTTCGATGTGCATGGCATATTCGGGCAATTGCACTATTTCTAATTATACGCTTGCTAGGGATAGCAATCGGGGTGGATGTGCTCAGAGCTGCCGGTTTTCCTACAACGTATGGGAAAACCGAGATCAAAGAGAGCGTGGAGAAACCCCTGAGAACGAAATGGTCAGCTTCATGAGTTCTAAAGACCTCCAAGGGATGGAGATCTTGCCAAAGTTTGTTGATTCCAAAATTGATAGCATCAAAATTGAAGGCCGTATGAAAAGCAACCTTTATGTTGCAACAACGGTGCAAGCTTATGCAAAGGCTTTAGGGGTGTTAGCAGAGCAAGGGAGCTTATCAACTTCTGAAATTTCCGGCTTGACCGACCGGTTGGGCAAAATTCCCCACAGGCTTTACACTCAAGCTTCATTATCTATGCCTGCTGGAGCAGATAGTATTTATCTCCATTCTGATCGCATGGGTAAACATAATTCAAACTATGAAATTGCAGGCACAGTTGTAGAAGTGCATCCTTCTGAATTTGTCACTTTACTGGTCCAAAACGGGTTCGATGATCAATGTGTTTTAGAAGTGCTCACCTTTGAAGGAGAAACACTTTACCTCTCTACTAAAAATATGAAAGATGTTCACAGAAAACCGATTCAACATGCGAAACCGAATACCTTAATTACCCTACCTTTTGTCGATAAGGTCAGCCAACTTAATCTTGCTCGGAAACCCTGCCGTACGGCTTAATCTACTGCTTTCCACTCGACTAAAACGAATCCAATTTCTTTGAAAAAAACAACTAAGTTGGTATGGTACCGTTGCTTCTCACATAGCAAGTTTTGAGTTTGAGGAGTGAAGCTTTTGCCTATGCTAAAGGAAAGCCAATGGATACTGTGTTTCTCCAATCTTTGCCTCGAGAGCCTAGAAAATGGTTAGCGCAAGCCGTCGTAGGAATGGCTGTGATTGACGGAATCGTTGACGAATTTGAGGTCAAGTATGTAAAGGCAACACGGGAATCATTGGATGACAAAGAAGAGGCTAGAAGGCTTTTTGCTATGACAGTGGCTTTAGAAAAGCCTGTGTTAAAAGTTTTAAAACTTCACCGAAGTGTTGCGCTCAGTCTGTTGCTATACCTGGCAAAGGTAGCGATTGCGGATAACAATTTAACACCTGTCAAAGCACGATGCCTTAAAGCTGATGCTAGTAAGTTAGGTTTTGTGCCGCAAGTGTCTCATAAAATTGTGCAATGGGCTCATAACCTAATGAAAGTACAAAAGCATCGACAGGGTATTTTGCAAAAGACATCTAAATTCTCGTTGAGTTCTAGCACATCGGAAGCGTTGACAATGCATGCTGATTCACAAAAAGTGGCCCAAATTGAGAATCACAATTTTGATAACGATTTGCCTAAAAGTTTGCAGAGATGGTTACTCCAATTTGTAACTCAACAGATGTTGGATATGAATGAGCAAACCAAACTTCAAACGAAGTACTTGCAGAAAACGTTGAAGGAAATGAGAGAAGGAGATCAGATTACTGAGCAATTAAAACGTTCTGGTGACTATGAGTCGTCTGAGTTGAAGGTACTACAAGTTTATCGCCAAGTAGCCACTATGCTTCTCATGCAATTAATTACCGTGATCATTCAAAACCAAAAACTCAATCGCTCTGACGTGGAATTTATTCAGCAACTCTGTGTGAATCTCGGACTCGATACGGAATCATCTGATTCTATCATTAAGTGGGGGTACAATTTGATGCAAGTAAACAAGCAGGAGTTTTTGCTAACACGAATGGTGGAGCACACAGACAATGTTCAAAATTTTATGAGTATTATTCCGAGTGGCACTCCTCAGAAAATTCATCAACAGATCAAATGACATCAAAGCTTTTTAGGGCATCTTCTTCTGTAACCAGAATCCTCATTACTTTATCTAGTCCCATTGTATAAAATAAAGAATTATGCCGGCGATTCAAATGGCAAACCACTAAATTTGCTTCTCGTGGTTCTAGATCTCGATAAATAGAAATCAGTAAACTCACTCCCGAAGAACTGATTGATCCCACATTTTCGAAATTCAAAAGAATCCCACGGATCATGGGATCGCTAACAAAAGGGTGTACCGTTTCTTGGAGTCGATCCACTCCCTCTGCAGTGAGGTCTCCTTTGAGTGAAAGGATGCTGATATTGTCTTCAATGCGATGTGCAATTTCCATATTCACACTCTCCTAAGGCAAAGTTTAGAGTCAATCCTACTCGAACCTTCCATATATACAATATAGGTACTAGTCAAGAAAAGTCTAACTAGGCTATTCATCACAGGATTGCCTTTAGCTGTTGTAAAATGTTTTCGCACTGGGCTTTAGATGTTGCCACTTCGTTTTTCGTCTGAATGGGTATTTGCCATTGATTTTCAACAAGAATTTCAAAAGGACGATATTCAGCCTTGTATTGCATCTTTTCAGAATCTTCGATCCAAAACCCTAAGTAAAGCCATGGAACCCCAAGTTTCCGACAATATTCAATTTCATACAGAATAGAATAGACCCCTAGACGACGATCAGCATAATTGGGATTGAAGATAAAATAAACAGAACTAATTGATGAAGAAAGGAGATCCACCCAACCGATTGCAACAAGGGTTTCTTTCCAATAGTAATGGATCATTTCAGTTTGAACGGGAGACTCAATCAAGAAGTGGTAATATTCCCATGCATTCGGGGCTTCTGTTTCGTGATGCCAATCCATTTGATATTTTTGATACAATTCGAAGCTTTCCTCCGTAAACTCCACCGAGCGGTGTTCGACACGAATATCTTGATTTTTTCTCCAGGCTCTTCGTTGACCCTTATTGGGGCGAAACGCTGAAACGTCGATTCGGATAGGAAGACATCGTTGGCATCCGTGGCATACTGGATGGTAAATTGAAAGCCCGCTACGTCGGAAACCTTGATTGAGTAGAGCTTCATAGAGTTCTGAAGGAATGTAGCTAACTTGAAATGTGAGGCTTTCCCAAACGCCTTCCTTTCGATAAGGACAGGGGCCGTTGTTGGTTTTATAGAGAGGAACGGATTGACTCATAAGAGAGATCAGGCAGGAATCCCGGTTGCAATGACTGTTACCGTCACGCTATCGTTCATTGTATCGAGAGTTGTTGCTCCAAAAATCAAATTCACTTCTTCGTCCGCTAGTTCTTCGATTGCACCAACAGCCTCATTGATCTCAACCAACCCCATTTCTTTGTTTCCAATAACGTGAACCAAAATTCCCTTGGCACCGCGGATGTCCGTATCTTGCATGAGTGGGCTGTGGATAGCATTTTGTGCTGCTCGTAGCATGCGGTCTTCTCCAGATGCGGAGCCTTTTCCGATTACAGCGGTTCCCATACTTTCCATAATGGTTTTGACATCTGCAAAATCCACGTTGATCACTCCAACATTGTTAATCAGATCGGTGATTCCTTGGATAGCGTTGATTAAAACTTCATCTACCAAGTGAAAGGCTTCTAGCAAACTGGTAGTCTGGCTGGTTGCATCCAGTAATTTGTCGTTAGGGATGATAAGTAATGTATCGGTATGCGCTCTCAGGTTTTCAATTCCTTCTAATGCAAGCCGCATCCGTTTTCGTCCTTCAAACGAGAACGGAATGGTAACCACGCCGACCGTCAATATATTACGTTCTTTTGATGCTTTCGCGATAATGGGAGCAGATCCAGTTCCGGTACCTCCACCCATTCCGGCAGCTACAAAAGTCATGTTGACTCCTTCGAGCATGGCTTCTATTTCTACCAAACTTTCTTGAGCTGCTTTCGTTCCAATTTCGGGATTTGCCCCAGCTCCAAGCCCCCGTGTCAGTTCTTTACCCAATTCAATTTTAGTTGGGGCATTCGTATTGTTTAATGCCTTCATATCTGTATTGCAGGCAACAAAATCAACGTGCTGTACACCCGTGGTCACCATTTTAGAGATCACATTACATCCACCTCCACCGGTTCCAATTACAGTGATTTTTGGCGTGAACTGGGACTGTACGGCAGTGAAGCCAGTAGGGTTATTCGGTTCTTGCATCATATTTCCTATCAAAAATCTCTAGGGATGAAGGGTGAGGTTTTCACCAACATCAACAAAAAAAAGAACCTTCCTGTATCTCATTCAGCAAACTAGTTCAAGCTCATCTCTAAGCCTCAGAGACACGAATCTGGGAACGACTCCAAGCCTCTTCCAGTTGTTTTAAAGGCAGATTCCAATCCAAGTAGCCCTGATTGACCGTGGCAACGTATTCTGGGCAAGGTGCTAGGGGTAACTTTTCAAGCATATAATAGACGACACATTGGTATAATCGCTTATCGATTCCTCGAATAGATACCTGCTTTCGTTCATAGGCGGTCGGATACTCTTCATATTGGTCTAACTTCTTTAAATCGTCGGTGTCGATTACATACACGGCGCCATGAACCTTGCCTCCTGGTTTTTCAATGATGTCCATCCAGTGGAAACACTCAAGCTGATGATCCTCCAAAACTCCGTTCAAAAAAGGTGTGCTATTAGGGCAACGTTGTTGCATTTGGACTCGGTGTAGATTGCTGCCGTAAGCAAAATAGTACACGTTTCCTCTCTGGAGTGAGGCAATTAGCCTTTTGCATCATCTGGGATTAAATGCTAAATTTCAAAAATTGTTTTTAGTCAGTTTGTAATGACTCAATTAAGGAAAGGCATGAGTAAAGATACTGATACCGTGGTCAAACCCAAAATCAAACCTAAACCCAAACTTGACGAGCCTAAGCAATACAAAGTGTTGTTACACAATGACGATTTCACGCCAATGGAGTTTGTCGTGGCTATTTTGCAGTCCGTCTTCCGGCTTAGTGAAACGGAAGCCATCCACCTCATGCTTTATGTTCATCAGCATGGAACAGGCGTTATCGGTGTTTATAGCTATGAGGTGGCAGAGAGCAAAGTCAATCAGGTTCATGAATTGGCCGAAAAGGCACAGTATCCTCTGATGTGCAGTATTGAAGAAGAATAACTGGAAGAGCGTTGGGGAAACGCTGATTTGAGTTTATCCAAACAAGGGCGGTGGTGTTAAAGGAGTCATCCCCAATTCTTTAGCAGTCACTTGGGTTGCGATTGCCATCAGCTCCCTTGGAAATTCTGCGTAATGTAATTTCGTTCCATTTTCCCATTTGGTTTCTTCAAAAGTGAATCCGTGAGATGTCACTCGCTTGAAATCATACCATTCCTCTTTCACCCGGTGTTGAAGTTTCTTAATAATATAGTACCCCCCCTCATTGTCTCGGCAGGCTTTTTGTTTGTTTTTCAAAGCTGCGGATTCTTCGACTTTGTGCAGATACGCTCTAAAATCGAATTTTCCCCATAAAAAATACACCATGTGTTCAGCTGAACTCTGATCAAAAATGAAGTAATTATTGTTGTCAATTGTATATTGCTGCACGGTCGATCCTCCTTCCGATCAGTTGGGTCTATTGTACCAAGACCATTAAGCGATTAAACGGAAAGATAGTAGTATTCTTAAACCTTATTTTTCAAGAAAAACTTTGCTCGCCTCGATAACTTCAGAGTGAGCTTCAGGGGGATACCATTGGATATTTGGCTCTTTGCGGAACCACGTGAGTTGGCGTTTGGCATAGTTTCTTGTTTTCTGCTGAATTTTGTCGATCATTTCTTCTCGTGTGAGCCGACGATCTAGAAATTCATTGATTTGCCGATAGCCGATGGCTTGTAATGGTTTGAGTTCAGGTGAAAATGCATTCCGTAGTGTGCAGACCTCTTCAATCCACCCAGCATTGAGCATGGCGAGCGTTCGCTTATTGATGCGATTATATAAATTGGGGCGATCAAATTGATAACCTACAGTCATTACTTCATATTTAGGTTGGTTGAAGGGCTGAGCTTGCTGAAACTGCTGAAGCGAGTTCCCAGTCGCTAAGGCCACTTCCAATGCACGTAAAATTCGAGTCGTATCATTGGCATGAAGTCTTTCTGCACTTCGTGGATCGATTTCTTTGAGTTTCTCATAACAGACGTGAAGACCAATCCGATGCCAGTGATCGATTTGTTGTTTCACAGAAAGAGGAATTTCTGGAACTTCACAAATTCCAAAAAGTGCACAACGGTAGTATAGCCCAGTTCCACCAACCAGAATTGGAACTTTGTCGTTGGCCAGAAGTTTTTGGATAAGCACTTCTACTTCTTTGGAATAGCGGGCTGCTGAGTAATGCTCATTGGGTTCGATTAAATCCAATTGATGGTGGGGGATCAAGGCTTGCTCTTCCAACGTAGGCTTGGCTGTTCCAATATCCATTTTTCGATAGATCTGCATGGAATCGGTTGAAATGAGTTCCCCTGACAAAGACTGGGCTAGCGAGAGTGCTAATGCACTTTTGCCACTGGCGGTTGGACCAACGACAGCTAAAATTTTTGGGCGCTTGGGGGGAGGTTGTGTCAGTGTATTTTTCATATATTGCTTCACAAAAGCGTGCTCTTAAGCGACAGGCATAGAACATCTCATGACAAAAATGTTGACGCAGAATTATCCAAATTGTAGCAACAGGAAATTTGACGATAAAGCTGAAATCTCTTTCTTCTTACCGGCACAAAATGACAACACAAGACCTCCATCTACCCTTATTAAATATCGAACGACAGGAGATCCACCTGTGGTTTGTATTTCCCAATGATATTGAGGCACCTTTGTTACTGGACCAATATGCAACATTTCTTACGATGGAAGAAAAGACTCAGTGGCAACGTTTCCATTTTGCCAGACACCGCCACCAATATCTCGTGACACGAGCACTGATTCGCACACTGTTGTCACGTTATTTACCTGGGCATCCAGCAGAATGGAGATTTTCCAAGAATGAGTACGGTAAACCCGAGGTGATTCCGTTTTCTGGAATGATGCCTCTGCGATTCAACCTTTCTCATACGGAAGGTTTGATAGCCTGTGGAGTCGTCTTAGAGCATGACATAGGGGTGGATGTTGAAGATATCGAACGATCTGGGGATCAGCTTGGTATTGCAGATCGATTCTTTTCTGACCGAGAAGTCAACGATTTATTCGCTTTGCCGTTAGACTCACAGAAATCGCGATTTTTTGATTATTGGACTCTGAAGGAGTCGTATATCAAAGCCAGAGGGATGGGACTTTCCATACCTTTAGGGCAATTCAGTTTTCATTTGGCAGATAATCAGCCAATACGCATATCTTTCGACCCCCAATTGCAAGATGATCCAGAGCATTGGCAGTTTCGGCTATTGCAACCGACTCCTTGTTACAAAGCAGCGGTGGGATTGTGTCAGAATCCAACCACTTCTCATCGTCTTATCATTCGCCAAACAGTTCCTCTTGGAGGCGATCAACCACTGATGGTGCCAACCTTAGGGGCTTCCGCTCGTGTATAGGCCATGGTATGTTTGCCCAAATTTCACTTTTTACAAGGGATTTAGCTCCAACAAGGATGCAAATTTTCACAACGATCACTTTCTACAAGGGATTTAGCTCCAACAAGGATGCAAATTTTCACAACGATCAAATGGTAGGTTTATGCAATCGATTCGACTAATTTTTATTGGTTTCCTTCTTTTCTGCATCATTGGATGCAAAGGCCTCGTTTCCGATGACGGTGGCGGCGAAACAACGACCACAGTGGTCGATACAAGCACTAGTACATCCGAAGGCTTTGTGGATGGTGAAGCAATTGATCCGAATGCCATTGCTGATTCGGTTGCAACCGTTGAAGTTTTGGAAGGTGTTTTTTTGGACGGTCCCGTGGAAGGGGTTACCTATTTTGGTGTCAGTGAATCAGGAGTCACGGATGCCGACGGGAAGTTCCTATATCAGGATGGAGATGATGTGACGTTCCAGATCGGCAATATCCGTTTGGGTTCCACCAGTGGGGCACCGATTTTGACTCCGATTCAAGTGGCTCGGGCAGAAAACGAGAACGATCAAAAGGTCATCAACATGGTTCGATTCCTCCAAACCATGGATGACGACGCGAATCATGCCAATGGGATTCAAATCACTTCACAGATCCGGCAAGAGGCGGCTGCCTTTGAATTGGATTTTGATCAAAATGTTGCCGATTTTGAACTCAACACGGTGTCGGAAATTCAGGCTTTAACCACTTTTCGGTCAGCAGGATCTCAGATCCTGGTTCCTGCTATTGAAGCGTTAACGCTCTTCCAAAGCACGTTAGAAGCTGCGGGGCTACCTACTGTAGACCTTGGAGCTGGCTTGTGGGTTGCGGTTGGAACCAATGGTACTATTTTGTCTTCGTCCGATAACAAAACGTGGACCTCTCAGGAGTCGGGTACAACACTCACCTTGAACGACGTGAAGTTTGCCAACGATACTTATATTGCGGTTGGAGAAAACGGGGTTATCGTCACCTCGCCCGATGGGGCGACCTGGACTCGTCAGGATTCAGGCGTTTTTACTAGCCTTTTCGGAGTCACTTTTGCACAAGATTTGTTTGTCGCTGTCGGAAATAGTGGGACAATCCTGACTTCACCCGATGGGGTGACCTGGACGCCAAGAGGCGCAACCGTATTTTCGTTTCGGGCCGTTGAATTTGGAAATGAAATTTATGTGACGAGTGGTTTGGGTGGAAAAATATTATGGTCCCGAGATGGGTTTGATTGGGATCTTACGTTTTCACAACAATCGGATAACTTGCGTGGATTGGCTTTTGGAGAAGGGCTGTTTGTGACTGTTGGAGAAGTCGGCTCCACGTTAACTTCAGAAAAAGCGCAGGCTTGGAGCAAGCGAACTTCAGGAACAGGGAACATATTAACGGGAGGGGCCCACGGTCGTGGCACTTTCGTTTCGGTTGGTTACAGCGGAACCGTTGCAACGTCGCCGGGTGGTGAGCTTTGGACTCTGCGTAGCACCGGAACCTCGGCCAATCTAGAAGCAATTGTTTTTGGAGGTAGTGTGTTTGTGACCGTTGGCGACCAAGGGACGATCCTGTCCTCTTTTGATGGAAGCACATGGACTGCTGAAACTTCGGGGGTGACCTCAGACTTGAAAGGTATCACTTCTGGCATTCCGTTTTAACTTTTCTAACAAAGGAGATGACATGGAATTATCACATCGGATTGTGACTGAAATTTGCATCGTAAACATCACCGTGAGTTTGACCTGGGAATCGGTGAATCAAATACGATCACAACTCCGGGCCTTAGCAGAAAACCGCGAGGTTCGCGGGATGGTTCTCAATATGCAGAAAATGAAGTATTGGGATTCGATGGGGATTGGTTTGGTTATTATGATTTTTCACAAGTTACAGGAACGGGGAGTCGATTTGGTTATTTGTGAAATGAATCAAGATTGCCAAAAGGTGTTTAAATTGACACGCCTTGATCAACCAATCCGCCTCTTCGACAAAGAAACAGATGCCCTCAATGAGCTAATGTCAACTGTCTCGTAGTTCAAGTTCAGCCTTTTCGTAGTGGTAAAGATAGGATATGGCTAAAAAAATAAGCCGGATGTTAGGCTTTCTTAAACCAGGGGAAGCCGACACTTCGGGAAATGCTCATAGCGAAAATTCTGCCTCTGCTAAAAATTTAACAGGAGCAGTCGATGAAGCCCAACGCCAGCGCCAACAACAAGCACAATGGGACACTCTGAAGCGCTTGTATCAGACAGTTCCCAGCCATCCCGCCTTTGAAAAAGTCGAAACGAAACTCCGCAAAGTTTTAGAATCCTTACAACGTGATACGTTGAATAACCCTCTCGTCCAATCCTACCCCGCCGCCACTCTGAATGACGCGCAAGCGCATACACAACAAGTCTTCAAGAATATTCACTCGATCAATCGCAAAAGAGTCAATAGTTGGTTTCAAATGGCAACTGAAGACATGCAAAAAGTCATGGCAGAATGCCTAATGCTATTCGAGATCAATCCCACTAAGGTGTCTTCGTTAGAACTTCCGGTGACCGAAGGTTATGATTATGCGGGTAATCCTATTTGGGGGGTTCGTCAGTTTCCTGCTTTTCAAGAAAATGCCTTATTTGGAATCGCAGGCGTGGAGCGATTTTTACCCCCGACTCCTTCCAAGCCTCAGGAAGGACGACTCAATGTGAAAGACTTCTTGAATACTGAATACCCTGATTTGATGAGAGAATGGGGGCGTGACCGGGAAGATCCTTCCATCGCGGCAGTGACGACTATTGGGAGTTTAGGGGGGATTGGGCATAAACCAGACTCCAACATGGATGTGCAACTGATTTTCAACACAGGGCCAAGCTTTGGATATCGTTGGAACGATGCGGATTTTTTATTGGCCGCCATGCTCCAAATATTAGAAGCTGTGCAAGAAGGTTTCTTAGAAAAAAGTTTGCCTTACAAGACTCGGGAATCGCTCAAAGGAGCTTGCATCCGGCATCTTCAAAAAAAGTATCAAGATCGACTGCAAGACGAGGAACTGAAGATCATTCAGTATGTATTGCCCAGTACGTATCAGCAGTATTTGATCGACCAAACTTGGCTTTTGTTTAACCGTCAACCTCCAGCAAGTCAGCGAAACTTGTTTCGCAAATACGCGATTCCCGTGTTGAAGCAACTCCCGGATCTTGCCCCCTATTTGAAAGCATTGGTTCAATTCCTTCCTCTGTTGCAAGATATCCCCTTGGATAAACTGCATCAAAGCTGCTTTCCCTATATTTTGAAAAGTCCGACACCCGAGCAGATGCACCGTTGGCTTCGGCAGTTTTACGAGCATCATTATTTGGGACGCCAAGGCACCGAACATATGGTCGAAGCTCATGCCGAGAAAAACCAGCTCGACCCCAAACAGATCCAACCCAAGCAGGCGCGCGAACTGATCCTGAAACACCTACGAGAGAATCGACAAAGAGTTCCTATTTTTAAAGGGTTTCTTCAGCATATTGCGGAAAACACCGCGTATGGGTATCGCAAACAATTGCATCAACTTGCTGAGATGGTGCAGCAAGCCTTTAAGAAAGAAGGCAACTTTTTTCCAATGAGTTTGATCGCTCGTTTGGAAGATGTTGCGACCCAGGCTTACCGAAGGCGTCTTCAAGAATTGATCATTTCTTATTCCAATTGGGATGCGTTGTATCGGGAAAGCCAAACGGAATATGCCATTCATCAAAAAGTCAAAGTGGTGGAAGAATACCTGCGTTGCAAATATCCGAAGGCGGAAGTCGGAATTTTTCCTCGTGTTTTGCGAAAACAACGGGTGGGAGAACACACCCCATTTATCGTTTCTCCAAAAAGTGGCACAGCTTATTCCTTAATGCTCAACGATGTTTTGCTCAATCCTGGGGTCATGATCGCTGGGATGCCGCCCATGCCATTCAACCTCTCTGAGGATTTGAAAGTTTTCAGCCAAACCGAAATTTTGAAACGACAGTCTTGGCTTTTTGAATCTGAGCAAGGTGACCTGCGAGAGCAGCTGTCGTTGCAACAACTTCCCGATTGGGGCGGATTCAACATCACCAGAGAACGCTTTTGGACACGTGCCGTGCCGATTTTTTTGCAAGAAAGTGAAAAAGTGAGTCATGGTCGCTTGCCACTCGCGTTACTCAATTGCTGGTGGATCGAAATGTTATGTTGTTTGGAAAAAGATCGTGATCCACTGACGAGCCTGACCCAGCTGTTGTTATATCCAGAGCGCCGAACTTTTGTGCGAAACAAGGTGGAACACAAGATGGTTGAGGCTGTCCAATCTCTGGAAACAGACTTCCCAATGCTCCTGCAAGATCCCAATTGGTTGAAATTTACTGAAATGCTGTTTCGGTTTGATCCGTGGATGCGTCAACAGATCGTGTTTTGCTTTGCGCTCTCGGTAAGGATTTCGGATATCATCAACTATACTGACAATGGAAATCCGATCTGGTTGCCACCGGATGCTCCTTGGCGATTGAAGGTGTTGGTGAAATTTTACGAAAAATTCTTTGGTGATTCCGAAGAACGCACCAAACTCGCCTGGTTTTCTCAAGGGCGTGACGATGTGGGACGGACCGTTTCCATTGAACTCAAGCAAGCTTTCATGGACTCCATGCGGCGTGTGGAACGGAAGCTTTTGAAAATCATCAATCAACGTTCGTTAGATTCGTTGAACGGATATCTGGTGAAATGGGGCAACATTTCCAAAGATGTGCTTCAAGTTCGCAAATCCACCCTCAAGCACCTGGAAGATTTACACACGGAATTGATTTTGGTGAGTGAGCAATTGTTAAGAAAAGCAGAAAGTGGCCAGGAGTTGACAAAAGTGGAAAAACGTCAACTGCCATTGATTCAAAAAGATCAAGAACAATTGCTATCAACTGCGCGTTCGCTGGCCAACTATTATCGTTCCCGTGGTTTGACAGCTTATGATGAAGGCGTTTTACAATGTATTCGAGAATCTCGAATCGATATGGCTGGAGATCCTTTAGAAAATTGGACTTTTCAATATCACTTTAATCGCAGTTTCAAAAAGCGGCCGCATCAGCTCCCCCTACCTGTTTCTCGTCGGCAAAGCGTCCCACGTAAACTCATCATGACTTCTTATCAGGCACGCAAAGACCGGTGGAAGTTTCAATCGGTGCTTTCCAAAAGTGAAACAGGGGCTGGACGAAGCACCCATAAATCGGAAAATGAAGTCACGATGTTTGAAGCTCCTCTGGCCTATGGATTGGCTCAATGTGTTGTGAGTGGCTACGTGGGAGTGCAAAGTTGGAATCTCACATCGTTTCGTAAACCGCCGGTGTCTGATCCGAAAACCGACACCGCCAGCAATACGATGACACAACAGGACCTCCAAGATCTTGCTTTTGCCATGCACCGATTCTTCCCTAGAGAATCGATTATCCCCCGTGAGCTGTTGGAAGATGTGCAGTACATTACAAAAGTCTTTGTGGTGGGGAATGCAAATTTTTTTGGCTGCGTTTCCATCGTCGTGAAGGATAACTTTGCCGATTTTTTTGTGCTCGACTATGATCTCCGTTCGATCAAGGTCCAGCTCCCCGAGGGGATCAAAGGGGATGAAAACTTTTATCGATTCTTTTATCAGCTCAATAGCAAAGAAAGCCGAGCGAGATTCGTGAACACGATCAAGACGTTGCAAATTCCATTTTCGGTGCGGCATCCGGCAGATCTCACCCTATGGATTCATCATGCCGATTTTGCCGTTCCCACAACCCCTACTTTTTACCGCACCTATGTCAACGGCATTGCAAACTCTTTGTGGCATCCAAACACACTCGGCTCTTCGGCTTTCCTCATGCCCACCAAAATCAAGCAAACGCTCGAAAAAATTGGCCAAGAATCGATTAACGAAGCCAAACGTCAAGAAGCTAAAGCCAAAGCTTCCCGTGACCGTTACCTACAACGCGTTGCTCGCCAATCTCGCGAACACATGAAGAAAAAGCAGGGTTGAGCGTTCTATCCAATCAGACAACGCCCTCTTGCGTCTAGAACGACGGCTGTTCAAGGGATGGGCTTGACAAATCCAAGGGGGCAACACCACAATATGAGAAATTCCTCAACTTCTGCTCACTGATCCTCGACGAGGTGCTCATGGCGAAAACCGCATTTCACGATTTACAGCAAGCTCTTCATAATTTTCGGCAAACTCAAATGAAAATACGGCGATGGCGCCTGATTGGACTAGGTGTCATCAGCATGTTGGCCTGGTTTATAGGGTTGAGTTGGGTGGAACAATCACACCGATTCGGTGAAACTGGACGAGTGGTGTTGTTTGTCAGTTTTTTGGTGGGATTGTTGTTTCTTGCTGTGTGGACCAGCATCAACCTGGCTCGCATTCGTCAAGACGAACAACAGTTGGCGAACTATCTAGAAGCGGAAGTTCCTGATTTAGAGCAACGTTTGTTGACCTCCGTAGAACTGGGAGAGAAAGCAAAGCTGGGGATTTCCTCCCAACTTTTAGGACAATTGTGGGAGGAAACTCGCAAAACGATAGAAGCGCCACAAATTAAAAACTTGTTAAAACCTGAATCGGCACGTTTGCCCTGGGTGGGAAGTCTGTTGGTGTGTGCTGCTTTCTTGCTGATGGTAGGGAGTGTGCCGGATTACCTTCGATCGAGCATGACATTGCTTTGGCCTTGGTCCACGCCTGTCCCACAACCTGTTTTAAGTATCACCCCTGGGGATCTGCAATTGCAACAAGGTGCTCCGCTTTCCATTGTTGTGGCCGCAGAAAAAGGAGAGCCGGATCAAGTGACCCTGTTTATGCAAAAAGACGGCTTGAACTGGGAAGCAGTCCCGATGATCCGGGAAGGTTCTCAGGCCACTTATGTCCACCATCTGGAGGCTGTTGCAGAAGCGTTTACCTATTATATCGATGCCGACGAATTCCGATCACGCCAGTACAAAATTTCGGTAGTGGAGTTTCCGCGGTTGGAATCTGTCTCGGTCGCTTATCAATTTCCCGCATACACTGGCTTGGAACCTAAAACGACATCTGGGGTGGGTAATATTGTGGCTCCGCAAGGCACACAAATTACGTTGACAGCCACTTTCAATAAGGCCATTGCTTCCGCAACATTGCAGTACGATGATAATGAGAACTTAGTGATGACCGTTGATAATGCGGTTTCCGGTCCGGCACGTCGGGCTTCAGGGTCCTTTACCGTTGAAAGAGATCGGAGCTTTACGTTGCTGGCAGTGGACCAGGAGGAACTAGAAATCGAAAATCCCCCTCGATATGTGGTTCAAGCGATTATCGATGCACCCCCCGAAGTTTCCGTACTTCGTCCAGGACGCGATTTGCGGGTAATGCCTTTAGAAGAGGTTAGCTTGCTTGCTACTGCGACCGACGACTACGGGCTGACCCAATTTTCACTGCACTATCAAGTTGCAGGACAATCCAAGCAAGAAGTTGTCTTTCTCAAAAATTCCCAGCAGACCCCCTATTTGCAAAGTTCCGAATTACCGGAAATGGATGAAGGACAAAATCCAGAAGAGGAACCAAACTCAAACCTTCTGCAAACCAATGTGGAAGGCAGTACAATGATTTACATGGAAGATTTGCAGGTGAGCCCTGGTGATTTTGTTTCCTATTACCTTACTGCCGCCGACAACCGGGAGCCGGAGATTTCAAAAGTGGTTTCTGACATCTATTTCCTTGAAATCGTCCCTACAAACGAAGAGTTTCGCAAAGCTGCACAGATGGCCGGAGGGGGAGGAATGCGGGGCGGTGGTCAACGTCAATCGTCCAGTGCGTTGGCGCAAAATCAGAAAAAGGTGATTGCCGCCACTTGGAAGCTAATTTCTCGTCAGCTTAAGGAGGGAGCAGAATCGGTAGAAGACGATGTGCAAACCGTTGCTGAGTCTCAGTATGAAATATTACAGCGAGCGCAGATGTCACTTCGCCGTCTTGCAGAAAGATTGACCTTTTCAGATGAAACGTATGATCAGGCTGTCCAGCATATGGAACAAGCCGTTCAACACATGGAAACCGCGGTTGAAAAACTAACTGAACGCCAATTGGAAGAAGCGTTGGCCGCCGAACAAAATGCCTTAAAACACGTTCTTAAAGCGGAATCCGAAGGACGCCAAACTCAAGTTCAAATGGCACGCGGTCAGGCTGGAGGAGGAGGCTCAGCATCCCGTGAGCGAAGCGACTTGAGCAAATTGTTCGAGATGGAAATGGGACGCTTAGAAAATCGATACGAGTTACCTCAACGCGGGAACCGGAGCCTCCCCCAAGGGGCACAACAGGAAGATGCACTTCGCAAACTACAAGAGCTTGCCCGACGACAAGAACAGCTCAACCGTCGCCAAAGCAATTTCAATCGCCGTCAAGACCAACTTTCTGAAGAACAGCGGCGAAGGCGTTTGGAAGCCCTCCGGAGGGAACAAGAGCAACTCCGCCAACAAACAGAAGCATTGTCGCGTCAATTGTCGCAATTGTCTCAACGAGGGTCGGGGTCGGGACAAAATTCCAATCGGCAGTCTGGCCGAACATCGAACCCCCGCAATGATCGGGAGCGGCAACAACAGTTGAACCGCATTGCTCGTCAGATGCGCGAAGCGGAACAAAGCCTCGGCCAACAACAAAGCCAACAAGCCGAAGAACAATCGCGTCAAGCGTTGCAAGCTCTGCGCGAGCAGGAGCAAGCGTTGCGCAATCAACAAAATGGTCCAGGAGGTGACCGGAATGGACCCAATGGGCCAACCCGTCGCCCCAAACGCAATCGTTCAGAATCGGAATTGCAGCGTCTTGCCGAGAATGTGAAAAATTTACGCCAAGAGATGGAAGCCATGAAACGTCAGATTGAAGATTTGACCGGTCTTCCCCTTGGACAAGGAAACAATCGCAACGAACCCAACGCGCGAGGCCGAGGGGGGGATCTCGCAAGGCCCAATTCGGAAGAAGGAGGGTCGACCTTAGGAAATCGTTCTGTTTCCGAAAGCGATTTGGAAGCGATGCAAGAAACCCTTCGACGTGCTCGACAATTGGCACGAGGGTTAAGCCAAAGAGGTACGCGTGGAGCAGGTTGGAGCTATGATGCACGATCCATCCAACGTCAGCTGACACAAAAAGAGATCGAAGATTTTCTTGCCCAACCCGATCTCTGGCAACAATTGCTTTCGGTGGTTCAAGAAATGGAAAGCACAGTCACTTCCCAAGCAGAAATAGGAGAACTTCAAAAAAAACTTTTCACACTGCGTGAGCAAGGTGCACCAGATCATTACAAACAAATGGTAGAAGAATATTATCGCAACCTGTCAGAAGAAGCCGTGCAATGATTGAATGGATAGGATGGTTGCTTGGACAGGATTGGAATGCCTTCGCTGAAGGTTCCCTATCTTTTGGAGCGTCACTCTCGTGGCTATGGCTTTTGCTAGGAGTTGTGTTGGCCATAAGTGGTATAACGCTGCTCTACCGCAAAACCACCAGCCCCTTATCCCAACCTCTGCGTATTCTTTTGATTGGATTGAGATCGATTATTCTGATGATCCTATTGGTGGCCTTGTTTCGCCCAATGTTGACCACCTCAAAAGTTCTTCCGCAAGAAAGCTTTCTCGCCGTGTTAGTAGACGATTCGCAAAGTATGTCGCTTCTCGATGAGGGAGAGTCCGAAACCCGCAGTCATCGGGTACAAGAATGGCTCTTTGATTCGGACAACACTTTAGAGCGACTTCAAGAAAATTTTCGAGTACGAACCTACCGCTTTACGGATTCCACACAGCGCACTTTGGGGCCTGACGACTTGACACAACAAGGCGTCCACACCGCTATCGGTCAAAGTCTGGCACATGTGACAACAGAACTTCGGGAATTGCCATTGTCCGGTATCGTGTTATTGAGCGATGGCAAAGACAATAGCAATGCCGATCCTTTGGTAAATGCCGCAACTCTCAAGTCGCTCAATGTCCCAGTCTTCTCGATCGGAGTAGGCCCTGAAACGGTCCGAAAAGATTTAGAGTTGGTGGACGTTCAAGCCTCTCCCACCGTGATGGAAGGTTCGATATTTGAAATTCACGCTTTCATTCGGCATCAGGGTTTCGAAGGCCGTGAGATCGAGCTGAACTTAACAACATCCAGCAATGATATTAGAAGCGATTCCGAGCAGCCCACCACTGAAACATCAAGCACACCGGTTCCGGATGCAGAAACCACCGTTGTTTCGAAAACAGTCACTTTAGGTCGCGGTGGAATTCCACAGCGATACACCTTGGAATTTGCTCCAAGTCCGGGAAAACAGGTTTACACTTTGCGCCTCCCACATGAGAACGACGAACTCACGACTTTTAACAATCAGCGTTCGGTGCTGGTGAACAATGAAAAGAAGGAAGTGGATTTAGTCTATATCGAAGGGCACCCACGCCATGAGTACAAATTCATTCAGCGTGCTTTGCAAGAAGACGAAGCCCTGCGCTTGGCCACTTATCTGCAAACAGGACCACAGAAATTT
The DNA here is from genome assembly GCA_028281495.1 of SAR324 cluster bacterium. Classification (GTDB taxonomy): domain Bacteria; phylum SAR324; class SAR324; order SAR324; family NAC60-12; genus JANQJU01. The sequence continues at coordinate 60,752 of JANQJU010000008.1, read as the reverse complement.
TTAAGACAAGGCATTTTATCGGCTCGAGAATTGGCCAAGGGGTTTCCTAAAACTAAGGAAGAACTCTATCAATATGAGGCCATCATTTTAGGGGATGTGCCGCAGAAATTTTTTAGCTCAGGGCAGATGGACTTGATCCGTTCGTTTGTTGCGGAGCGAGGTGGAGGGTTCTTGATGATTGGAGGTAGCACTGCTTTCGAAGACGATTATATCGACACCCCAATTGCCGATATTCTTCCGGTCACGTTGATACGTAGCACGCGACTGCCTGCGGAACTGCGGAAAGGAGAAAGGCAAGGGATGTCTCCAGTGGGAGAAAAATTTAAATTGCTTTTGACCGCAGAAGGAGAGCGCGCTCCGTTTTTGAGAATGGGATTTCAAGGTGAGATGAATCAGGAGCTTTGGGGAAAAATGCCCATGCTGCAAAGTATCAATGTCACCGGACCCGCCAAAGCGGGAGCTTCTATTTTGGCTGAGCATCCTACACTTCGCTATCAAAATCGGGCACTGCCGGTCATGGCGTCTCAACGCTATGGTTCCGGGCGTACAATGGCTTTGACCACCGCCAGTACTTGGCGTTGGCAAATGTTGTTGCCTTACGACGATTATTCTCACGAACGGTTTTGGAGACAGGTTGTTCGTTGGCTTACGCTGGACGCCCCGGCCCCTCTCGAAATTTCTTTGAGTCAAGAAACTGTCCATTTGGGGAACACCGTGGAAATCCGTGCGCGTGTGCGGAACAAAAGGTATCAGCCAGTCAACGACGCTACGGTTTGGTTGCAAGTGACCGATCCTTCAGGTGAAATTCAAGACGTGCCGTTGCAATGGGATATTGAAAAAGCTGGATTGTATGTGGGGCGGGTGGCTTTGCAGCAGGAAGGGATCGTGACATTCGATGTCACCTCGACAACCCCTTCCCAAGAATACGATGAGGCGTCTCTCAGCGTGCTGGTGACTCCTTCGATTGCCGAATATAGCAACCCGCATCAAGATGTAGCGCTTCTCCGTAAACTTGCAGCAGCGAGCAATGGGAAATATTACCCCTTTGAGGATGCAGAACGGTTGTTTGATGACTTAGAGCAACTTTCCAATACGTACACAGTCGAGATTCAATCGGATCTCTGGGACATGCCACTTGTTTTAATGCTTCTCTTTGGGCTACTTGGGGCCGAATGGTTTCTACGCCGTTTGAAAGGATTGTCCTAAGGGACCAACTGCCAAAAGGTGGCTTGGTTTTGAGGCAACCATCCTTGCTCGACAAACAACCTTAGTTCCAAATGAGTCGCTAAACTTTCCTCATATAACCGATGGGTATGACACACTTGCTCATTGGCAAAAATTTCCAGTATCGAACCATCCCGAAATATATGTAATCGCAATTGTCCGTCTTCATCCAAGGAGACTTGCTGTCCTTGGAAGGTACTCCGATTGTGGTGATACTTCAGAACGAGGGATTGACTGCCATATTCAAACTGCAATCCACATGTATGACAATTTTCAGGGTTGAAATTGATCAGAGCTTCCCAGTGTTCTGAATTCCAAAAGACCTGATGAGGAAACAGAAAACGAGAAGTCTGGGAAGCGGAGTCCACACGTGGCAAATGAATCTCCAGGGTAGCGTGTCGCAGAGCTTGGATTTCTGGGATAGGAACAATCCGCATCTGGCCATCTGGAAGTGTCCGGATTTCTCGGGGAAGCGACAAATTGCCACTCCAGCCACGTTTACGTTGGTCGGTTTCGGAAATTCGTTCAGGAATCCATCCCCACAACAGCCTTCTGCCATCAGGACCCTGGGTACTTTTCGCTGCATAAAAATAACCCGTATCGAGAGCACCCTGCTGAATGGGTAAAAAGTTGGAATTATGATATTCGCCTCTAATCCAAGTGCAGCGTTTGTCAAAGCCCGTGAGCGGAAGTCCTTTTGGCTGAGAAGAGACCAAGAGAATGTGTTGGGTTCCCAGCTTAAAAAAATCAGGGCACTCAATCCAATCACCTTTCGCGGATGGCTGATGATAGAAGGTGCCTTGGGAATCCCAGGTTTTCCAGTCCTCTGAGGTGTAGCGGAAAATAGCCCCTCCGGTGCCCTGTTTTTGCTCGCCCCCAATGATCAAGTGCCAGCGATGGCCCTCTTTCCAAACATGAGGATCTCGAAAACAGTCACCGGAGTGAGCTGGAGGAGTAATTGTGAGAGGGTCCGAAGCCAATGAACTCCAGATGAATAGATCCGGGCTGCTAGCTCGGCATAGGGTCTGGAACCACGAATCGATGGGATTGAACTGGGATCGATTCGGATATTCTCGTTCTGTCACCCCGGTGTAGAAGATGTGAAAATCTCCGTCATGATGGAACAAACAACCCGTCCAGCAGCCTTGCTGGTCTCCACTGTAGGGAGTGGGAGAAAGAGCGATGTCATGCTGGTTCCAATGGATTAAATCCGAACTGGTCGCATGACCCCAACAGATATTCCCCCACCAAGCCCCCTTGGGATTGTGCTGGAAGAATAGGTGGTAGACCCCCTCCCAATAAAAGGGAATGGGGTCGTTGATCCATTGGTCTGGGGACAAATGGTAGGTAGGCCGTTTGAGCATGACGTTCTAGCCTTTCACCGCTGAACCCGCGACCGATTGAATGAACCATCGCTGGAAAGAAAAGTAGATGATGAGAATGGGTAAGGACATCAACACGGAAAATGCCATGATGTCGCCCCAGTACCGAGGTTGCAGTCCGAAAAACTGAGCTAACGCCAAGCTAATTGGTCGGTACTCTGGTCCACGGGTAACCATCAGCGGCCAGAGGAAGCTATTCCAATATTCCAGGCTTTGTAGGATGGCTACGGTGGCGATCACCGGTAAGCTCAAAGGGAGCACAATTTTCCAATAGATATACCAAGGCGTGGCACCATCCAGCACGGCGGCTTCATCAATCTCTTTCGGCAATTGCAGGAAGAATTGATAAAAGAGAAAGATAGAAAATGGATGCGCAATGAAGGGGACGATCTGAACATGATAGCTGTCGATCCAGCCCAACTTATTGACCATCAATAAAAGAGGAACCGCCAGGGCTTCCACGGGGATAATGATGAGGGCAATGATGGATCCGAGCAGCAGTTTTTGTCCTTTGAATTGAAGCCGTGCCAACGAATAGGCACACGCTGAATTCACAAAAATTCCAATAAACACAATGGAAAATACAATCAGCACACTATTGAACAGAAACCGCAAAAACGGTGATTGGTCATCACTGAGAATTTGGCGGTAGTTTTCTAAGCTGGGAGAGTCGACCCAAAACGCTCGCAGCCCTCCCATGTCCAGTTGAATTTGGAATTCATCAGCCTTGAACGATCCAGCAAACATCATGGCCAATGGACTCAACACGACCAATGCCATGAGCACCATGACTATGATCTGTACAATCAATTTGATTCGATTTCTAAGTGCCATAGAGCCTCCTCACTTTTCTTTAGAAACGACACGTTGGATCAGGCTGATGCCCAGAACCATCAAGAAAAACAACACTGAAGCCGCTGAAGCGTAGCCAACTTTCAGCTCTTTGAACCCAGACTCGTAAATGTAACGAACAAGAGTGTTGGTGGTACCCAACGGTCCACCCTGAGTGAGGATTTCCACCTGAGAAAACAGCTTGAACGCCAATATGGTTGTGGTGAGCAAAACGAAGATGTGTGTATTCCGCAAACTGGGCATGGTGATGTACCAAAATTGTTGCCACATGTTCGCCCCATCCAAGCCTGCCGCGTCATACAAATCTTGAGAAATGGATTGCAACCCAGCGTGGTAAATCACCATCTGAAACCCAAAGCTGGCCCACATGGATAACCCGATGATGGAGGGCATGGCAAAGGACGTGTCATTGAGCCAATCCACTTTCTCAAAGAGACCAAAAGTGATGGCGCCCAAGATGTTGTTAATTAGCCCGTCGATCTGTAACAGCCCGGCCCAGATCACACACACGACCACGACTGAAATGATCGTAGGCAAAAAGTAAATGCTGCGAAAAATGTTACGCCCTTTGATTTTGGTATTGATCAAGACAGCCAAACCCAATGCAAGGGCACTTTGTAATGGTACAACAACCAATGCAAAGATCACGACGTTATAAAACGCTTGCCAAAAATCGGAATCATTGAACAACCGGATGTAATTTCGGAATCCCACCATCTTGGAGGGAATCGGCCGGGGAATCAGGCGTTCGTCCGTGAAGGACAAATAAAAAGCCATCAAAAACGGCACAACAATGAATAAAAGGAGTAAAACCAACGAGGGTGACATCAAGGTCCAAGCCCACCGAGTCGACATACTTTGAATCGAGTAATTCTTTTTCATTCGGAACCTCCCATAGCGTGGTGGAGAAAAATGATTGAGGAAGGATCCTTATTCCCCGAAAGGTGGGTAGCCAGAGTTATCTTCGATGTCTTCATCAATCTTACGCGCCGCTTTTTTTAGTTCTTTAGCGACGTCGGCTCCAGCAACGATGTTGAAGACGGCTTCTGCAAATGCGGAGGTGATCACCGGATAAGCTGGATGGGCAGGACGAGGCACTGCAATATTCTTCAATTGTTCGACGTAGAGGTTCAATTCTCCGCCTTTCGCAAAGCGAGGCAATGCGGCAGCTGCCGCTTCACTACCAGGAACCGAGCCAACAGCATCGGCAACACCAACTAGGTATTTTTTCGACATCAAGAATTCCAGCAGGCGAGCCGCCGCTTTTGTATTGCCTGATTTCGTGATTCCCCAGCACCAGGAACCCATGCCGGTCACATGTCTGTCGCCAAATTTAGGCATCGGAATCAGGACCAAATCGTCTCCGAGGCCTTCGCTATGTGATCCCCACATCCAGTGTCCAACGAATGCCAAGCCCACATTTTTGTCAGCATAAAATTTATTGTCTCCGCCAGAAGCGGGAACGACCCAACCTTTTTTGATCCAATTTTGAAACATGGTCATTGCTTGGACTGAAGCTTGAGAGTCCAAAGTGCCAGATGATCTCCAAGTTGTGCGATTGATCAAATCGCCGCCCATCGATTGGATGATTGGCGAAAATCCGTAAGTGAACCATTCTCCTTTCCCGTAGTTCAGCTTCATATCCAAAGGGTGTTTGACTTCAGGAAGCTTGGATAACTTTTCCAGTGCTTCTTCAAACTCGGCCGCGCTCCAGGCATCTTCGACCGTGGTAGGAATTCGAATCCCCGCTTTGGTTAGCAAAGCTTTGTTCCCCCAGAGAGCTAAACCGGATTCGAATTGTCCCAAAGAATAGAGTTTCCCATCGGGAGCGTAGGTCCCTTGGCTGATCAATGAAGGGAGAACACTATTGATGATCTTGTCGTCGACTAAGCCATTGAGAGGTGTCAAGAAACCTGACCAAACATAGTTGGCATAGTTGGGGCCGTCGAAATCGAGCAAATCCGGCAACTTTCCCGCTAATGCTGCGGCTTGAACCTGATCGTTGTAACTACCACTGGGTAAAATCACTAATTCGGCTTTCACTTCGGGATTGGTTTCATTGTACTCCTTGATGCTTTTCTCAATAAACGCTCGTTCGCCGCTGCCTGATCCACCATGGTGCCAAACCTTGATCGTTTCAGCTCCCACCAGGGTCAGATTTCCTAAAAATAGTAGTATCGTTGCAATCCACTGAGTCCTTCGTAACATAGTGCCTCCTGTAATAATTTAATTAGTTAGGTTTTTTGGCAAACAATCTCCTCGCTGGTTTGCCAACAGTTTATTTAAACCGATTTTTTACTCCTCCACGGTTTAAAGCGAATTCCGCTCGATGTATGGACAGGGCATTATAATTTGTTGGGGAGTTGGGTCCTGCTTCCAATCTTCGAGCAAGTAATGAATGGCCCGTCTTCCCATCGTGAAAAAGGGAAAATCCATCGATGACAAGGTAGGCGTCAGATTCAAGGTCACGAGCTGTTCATCGTCAAATCCGATAATCGCAACATCGTGAGGAATTTTTTTTCCTAGATCTTTCAGGGTTTCATAGACCGCCATCGCAATATGATCATTTCCACAAAAAATGGCGGTTGGTGGTTGAGCAAGGCTCATTAAGGCCGTAGCAGCTTCCACTGCGACAGATTTTTTAAACATGAGGGTCAAATAGCCGATGTGAACCAATTCCGGTTGAAAGGCTATTCCGTGTTGTTCCAGCGCGTCGCGGTATCCCGCCAAACGCTCTTCTGCGGCAACGGTTTTATCCAATAAATTGATATAGCCGATGCGTGTGTGTCCTTTCTGCAAGCACAGTTCGGTAGCTTGTCGAGCCGCTCCATAATCGTCTGGGAGGACTGCTGATAAGGAATCGTCTTTCATACTGCAATTCAACAGCACGACCGGTAGCCCGGCAGTATCGGGAAAGGTGTCCAAGGCCTGACGATACATTGTCGCATACACAATTCCCTCGACTTGCCGGGCAACCATGAGTTCAACGGCACGCTGTTGCACGGCGGTTTCTCCTTCAGTATTTACAATCAGTAAAATCTTTTCTTCCATCCAAGCCCGGTCTTGTGCTCCTTTGATGAAGCCGACTGCATACGGCGTGCTCGCCACTTGATCGGTAATGAATCCAATGGATTGCGAGCGTTGGGTTCGCATCATTTGAGCCGCATGTTTTGGGCGATAGCCCAATTCTCGAATCACCTCTTGTACCCGCTCTCGCGTTTGAGGTTTGACCTGTTTGTCATTGTTGATCACACGGGATACGGTCTTGAACGAAACGTCAGCTACTCTTGCTACATCTTTGATTGTTGGCATAACTCTATCCTTTTGATTTTTTGAGAAGTTTGTTCAACCCGTGATGTAGCAAACTCAGGTTAAAATCTTGAGTCATTTCAGCCAGTGTCGAAGACAAACCTTCTTCAAAAAAACAAAAACGAAGTTTTGACAACGTTGTCATTTGCGGACAAAAAAATTTCACCTATTGGCAGTTAGGAGAAGTTTCTCCACTTTGAAGAAACCTATTTGAATCATTCTTGTTGCATTTGACAACGTTGTCATGTCGCCTAATTTTTAATTTTCATAAGTAGAATTCGATGTCAAGAAAATTTTACGAAACAAAAAATCTTTGGAAAGGGGAGAGGATTTTTCTTAGCCAGTCAAGCGGGAAACGTTTGCTGAATGGTTCTGGACGTCAATGGCGTTCCATAGTACTTTTAGCGCTCTTCCTATTCGCTTTTGTTTTATGCCTCAACAAATGGAGCCATCAGATGTTGCTCTAACACCACCAAGAGGTTTGTCAGTTTTTTTTGCAGATTTTCAACCTTCAGCCCTAAAATTTTTTATGTCGAAAACGTTCTACATCACAACACCCATCTACTACGTCAATAGCCATCCTCATATTGGACATGCCTATACCACTATCATTGCCGATATCTTTCGTCGCTTTCGATCCCTGTTTGGGGAAGATACCTATTTTCTGACCGGTACGGATGAAAACGGTCAAAAAATCGCTGAATCGGCAGCCAAAGCCAATATCTCCCCGCAGGAATTTGTTGACAAAATGTCGCAAGAATTTCGAGATCTGTGGCCCCATCTTAACATCCAACACGACCAATTTATCAGAACGACGGATGCCGGTCATAAAAAGCAGGTGCAGCAGGTTTTGCAACAGATTTACGATCAAGGAGAAATCTACCGAAAAGCCTATGAAGGCCTCTATTGTGTGGGATGTGAACGTTTTCTGGATGAATCAGAATTGATTGATGGCAAATGCCCTGATCACCAAGTTCCACCTCAACAACACAAAGAAGAGAATTATTTCTTCAAGATGAGCGCGTACCAGGACTGGCTTATTCAGTCTATTGAAGAAAACGAAGATTGGGTTTACCCGCAGCGATATCGCAATGAATTGCTTCAATTTTTGAAAGAACCTCTTCAGGATCTGTGTATTTCTCGCCCCAAAAGTCGAATGGACTGGGGAATCGATCTTCCGTTTGACGACAACTTTGTGACTTATGTCTGGTTTGATGCGTTGCTGAACTATCCCAATGCCTTAGGTTGGCCGGATGGAGAAAACTATCAAAAATACTGGCCCCATGTGCATCACTTGATTGGCAAGGATATTTTAAAAACGCATGGTATTTACTGGCCGTGTATGCTGAAGGCAGCAGGAATTCCGGTGTTTCAAAAATTAGCTGTACACGGGCACTGGGTGGTCGGTGGATCGAAGATGAGCAAATCCTTAGGAAATGTAGTGAATCCGCTAGATATGAAAGAAAAGGTTGGCGTCGATCCGCTGCGTTATTTTTTGGCACGAGACATGAGCTTTGGCGAAGATGCAAACTTTACAGAGGAATTGGTTTTGGTGCGTTATAACGGAGAGCTTGCCAACAACATTGGTAACCTGATCAGCCGTAGTATCAGTTTGAGTCGCAGTAACTTTGAAAATCGAATTCCACCTCAAGGTCCAATAGGAGAATTGGAGTCCGAATTGCGTCAACAATTTGAATCCGGCATTGAACAGGTGAAAGCCTATGTTTGGGGTTTTCAATTGCATCGAGCGTTGGAGCATATAGCGCTATTGAGTAGCCATGTGAACAAATACATCGACACCAATGCTCCTTGGAAACTAGCCAAACAACCCGAATCGCGGGAACGTTTAGGAACGGTTCTCTACACCGCCTTGGATGCGGTTCGTGTGATTGTTGGACTCCTCTCTTCTGTAATGCCAGACAAAATGAAGATAGCATGGGGGTTGTTAGGGCTTAACGAAAAAGAGTTGGATGCAAATCAGTTGGCAATTGGTTTATTGCCTGAAGGTTTGGAATTACCAAAACCCACCCCGCTTTTTCCAAAGATCAAAGAGACAACCAAATCTGAAGAATCGAAAGTCGTTCAAAAACCCAAGAAAGATTCTTCACCAGCGCAAGCCTCTTCAACTTCAGAAGACGATCTGATCAGCATTGACGAATTTTTTCGTACCTCTCTGAAAGTTGGAAAAGTGGTGGCCTGTGAAAGAGTTCGCAAATCGGACAAGCTCCTTCATTCCCAAGTCGATTTGGGAGAAGGCACTCCGCGTTCGATTGTTTCAGGTATTGCTCAGTTTTATACCCCGGAAGAAATGGTAGGCAAACGTGTCGTGGTTGTGAGCAATTTGAAGCCTGTGAAATTGAGAGGGGTGCTTTCAGAAGGTATGATTTTGTGTACCGATGACGGAAAAAATTTGATGATTGTGGAACCTCCTCAAGAAGTTGTTCCAGGTACAGAGATTCGTTAGATGCTCTTGTAAAATTATATTTCCAATAGAACTGCCTTCATGTTACTAAGAAGCCGTTTCAAGTCCCCCATTGATATTGAATGAGAGTCAAAGGCTTGCAGAGGAATATGAGTAAAAAAATTCTGGTCGTTGATGATTTAGCTTCTCAAAGAAAGGCAGTTCAATACACGTTATCCGGTGCTGGGTACGAAGTGCTGCAAGCTGCCAACGGCCAAGAGGCAATGGACCGTCTCAAAGCCCAACCCTCCTCAGTGAATTTGGTGCTTTCCGATTTGAAAATGCCAGTCATGGACGGATTGGCTCTCTTGGATGCAATCAAACAAGATACCCTCCTCAAGAACACCCCAGTAATTATGCTCCTCATGGAATCCCAACTGACTCGCAAAGAAGATTTGCGTCAGGCGGGCGCAGCAGGATGGATTCTCAAACCATTCCAACCTGAACAACTCTGCACGATGGTCAAAAAGGTCATTGCTTGAAGATTCGTTGTTTTTGCAAAAGCATTCCCCTTTCCGTCCAACTTCAATAAACCACAAAACTTATCGCATAGATCCGTCTTAAAAAGTTGTGAAGTAAGCGATTTTTAAATTCGATTTTTCATGACCAAAAACTCCTGAAATAAAGCGGTTCGACTACGCTATCCGTATCCCTTCAATATGCGGCTGTAGAGTGGTTTGCAGCCATTTTTGGACGGGTCAAATTGAGGGGGAGAACTGGGCCTAATTGCATTGACAATCTTCATGGTGGGTGTGATAAAACTAGGTATTGTATCCCTGAATTTTTACAAATGGACACGTCTCTTACAACCGAAACAACTCATCCTAAAATCAAGGATTTCTCATGATTGCGAATGACTATCTTCCGATCTTATTGCTGATGGGACTGGGCTTATTTATGGCCGGTTTTTTCACTGTGGTAGGTATCTTGTTAGGTCCGAAGCGCCACAATGCAGTTAAAGATCAGCCGTTTGAATGTGGCTTTCCTTCGCAAGGTACAGAAGGCCAGCGTTACAACGTGAAATTTTATATGACCGCCTTAGCTTTCTTGATTTTTGATGTGGAGGTCGTGTTCCTTTATCCTTGGGCCGTTAAGTTTCGAGAACTGGGTTGGCACGGTTTCATCACAGGTGGAATCTTTATCGCTTTTCTCACCTTGGGACTCATCTACGAATGGAAAAAAGGAGGTCTAGAATGGGAGTAGGTACACAATTTCATGAAAGCTTTATCACCACAAAGATTGACTCGGCTGTCAATTGGGCACGCAAGTTCTCTTTATTTACATATCCCTTTGTCACAGCATGCTGCGGAATCGAATATATGTCGGTGGCATGTTCTCATTACGATATAGCTCGCTTCGGCGCTGAAATTCCTCGCTTTTCTCCTCGTCAAGCCGATCTACTGCTTGTTGTGGGCACGGTGAATCACAAAATTTCTCCGATTCTGCGAACCGTTTACGAGCAAATGTCAGAACCCAAATGGGTGGTAGCATTTGGAGCCTGTGCGTCTTCTGGAGGATTTTATCAAAATTACGCGGTGGTCCAAGGAATTGACCGGATCATTCCGGTCGATACGTATATTGCGGGATGTCCCCCTCGTCCAGAAGCGGTATTGGACGCCATTGTTGAATTACAAAATCGGATCCAAGATAAAGGACCCAGCGGAGTTCGAGGGGCAATCAACCCACTTCATGAAGAAGAAGCAAAACGCCTTTCAAAGATCAACCCAGAACAAACTAAAGAAAAACTTCTTTTGAGTCGCAGTTAATTCAATCGGGGAGCATGTTTCATGTCTACGGAATCTTCAGAAATAGGAAAATTTACGCAGTTGGTCCAAGAGCAATTTCCCAGTGTGGTGCTCAGTTTTCACAATCATCGAGGGGACGAGACGATTTCTATTGATCGAGACTATATTGTGCCGGTGTGCAAATTCATTCGTGATGACCCTCGTCTGAAAATGCAAATGTTGGTTGATGTGACGGCGGTGGACTACCTGGGAGAAGAGCCACGTTTTGAAGTGGTCTATCACTTCAAATCTTTGGCAATGGGTCAGCGTTTGCGTGTCAAAGCACGGGTACCTGAGGGAGACTGCCGGATCGATTCCATCCACGAACTTTGGCTTTGCGCTAATTGGTACGAACGGGAATGTTTCGATATGTATGGTATTCACTTCAACAATCATCCCAATTTGAAACGCCTTCTGATGTATGAAGAATTTGAAGGGTACCCCTTACGAAAGGATTATCCAGTTGATGGACAACAACCCCGGGTTCCTTTGAGAGAAGTGCATGAACGTTATAGCTACGAAAGGTCTTAAATGGATAATTCAGATTTCACTAACCAGGCTGGCCTCACAAGCAATCCGGCGGCAGGCCGGATCCTTTCTGAAGATCCTGACAGTGCTTACATGACCATTGAAATCGGACCTGCCCATCCGGCGATGCATGGGATCATGCGATTCACCACGGTTATTGATGGGGAAGAAATCATTGAAATGGTTCCCGAAATTGGCTATTTGCACCGAGGTTTTGAAAAGGAATCAGAAAATTCAAAGTGGATTCAGATCGTTCCTTACACAGATCGCTTGAATTATGTTTCGCCTCTCCTCAATAACATCGGTTATTCGATGGCTGTCGAAAAATTGTTTGGTATCGAAGCACCTCCTCGTGCTCAGTACACGCGTGTCATTATGGGAGAAATATCCCGCATTACCGATCACCTGACCTGCTTGGGGGCGGCAGCTATGGAAGTAGGAGGATTCACTTTTTTCCTATGGTGCATTAAGGCTCGTGAATATCTGTGGGAGTTGGTTGAGAACGTTTCCGGTGCTCGCTTAACAACCAATTGGACTCGGATTGGTGGGAATGCGACCGACGTTCCGGATGGCTTTTTAGACGAACTCCAAGATCGCATTGAAAAAGCAAAAGAGGTGATGATCGAGTGCGACAAGCTGCTGACACGAAATAAAATTTTTATTGATCGGGTGAAAAATGTGGCGACTGTTTCAAAAGAAGACGCCATTTCATGGGGCTTCACAGGGCCTATGTTACGCGCCTCAGGAGTACCCTACGATCTGCGCCGTGCAGACAGTTATTCAGTGTATGATGAGCTTGATTTTGAAGTTCCGATTGGCTCGGTGGGAGACTGCTTTGATCGTTTCTTAGTGCGTTTGGAAGAGATGTGGCAGAGTATTGCAATCATAGAACAAGCTGCCGATAAGATGCCAGCAGGCCCCATCGCCGTCGATGATCGACGTATGGTGTTGCCTGATAAAAAAGAAGTCTACGGGAACATCGAAGGCTTGATTGACCATTTCAAACTCGTCATGGAAGGTCACCAGCCACCTGCGGGTGAGATCTACATGCCCACGGAAGGCGGCAATGGAGAAGTCGGATTTTATTTGGTTTCCGATGGGTCGGGCAATCCGGTGAAATGCCGAGTGCGGCCCCCTTGTTTTAACTTTGTGGCTGCCATGCCCGCCATGTGTAAGGGAAATTATGTGGCAGACATTATTCCGATTTTTGGTTCGATCAATATGATCGGCGGAGAACTGGACCGATAAAGGAGATTATGTTGGAAACAGCAATTAGCATCTTGACGGATCCCTTAGCGATTACCATCTACAAAATCTTAGCGATCATTTTTGTGTTCGCCATGCCGATGGCCACCTTTCTCACGTTGTTCGAAAGAAAATGGAGTGCCTTGATTCAAGATCGGATTGGTCCAAACCGTGCCAACATCCCGCTCCTGAATAACTTCCGAGGTCGAGGATCTCTGCATATTGCAGCGGATGGATTGAAGTCCTTTTTTAAAGAAGACTTTGTGCCACAAGGAGCGGATCGGCTGTTATTCACCATTGCTCCGTTTTTCGGATTTGCGGCAGCATTGGCCAATTTTGCAATCATTCCTTTTGCTGCGCCTATCGGTGATTTTGCTTTCCAAATTACCGATGTGGAACCTGGACTGCTCTATATATTCGCCGTGACTTCATTGGGGGTGTACGGAACGGTTTTGGCCGGAGCGAGTTCGAACAATAAGTTCGCCCTGCTCGGTGGAACTCGTGCTTCAGCACAGATGCTTTCCTACGAAGTCTTCATTGGGATTTCGCTACTGGGATTGTTCATGGTTTATGAAACCACGCGGATCAGCGAAATTGTGGCCCTTCAGAATACGTATTGGTTTGGCGACGTGATTCCCAAATGGGGGGTGTTCACTCAACCGGTTGGCTTCATTATGTTTTTCGCTGCAATGATTGCAGAAACCAAGCGTGCGCCTTTTGATGCACCCGAAGGGGAGTCCGAACTGGTTGCCGGGTACTTTTTAGAATATTCGGGAATGCGATTTGCCTCGTTCATGCTCGCAGAATATGTGGCCATTGTGGGGGTCTCAGCCCTGGTGACGACCTTGTTTTTTGGAGGTTATCATGTGCCCTGGTTGCATCTTTGGGAAAGTGCACCTGCATGGCTTGTCGCTATTTTACAAATTGGGAAATTCGCGAGTTTCACGTTTTTCTTCTGCTGGCTCCAACTTCAGATCCGATGGACAGTTCCTAAATTTCGCTTTGACCAAACCATGGCTTTGGGATGGAAAAAGATGTTGCCGTTGGCTTTGGCCAATACGGTGGTCACGGCATTCGTTATCTTAATTTTTGCTCAATAGTATGTTTTCCAAGTCTCTGAATTGCTAAGTTTTGTATAACCTATTCTTTTTTGATTTCTGAGGTCGCTATGGAATTGAAAGTCAAACAGGTGAAACGGGTGGACGGATTAAAAGAGTCCGTGTATTTGCCTGGCCTTTTCAATGGACTGAAACTGACCGCACGTCACCTATTCCGAAATTTATTTGGAAGAAAAGATACTGTGACGATCCAATATCCTGAAGAACAACGGGCGGTTTCTCCAAGGTGGCGTGGTCGGCATCGTTTGACGCGCCGGGAAGATGGATTCATCAAGTGTGTGGCGTGTTACATGTGTGAAACGATTTGCCCCGCCCAATGTATCCATATTGAAGCAGGGGATCATCCAGATCTTTCGATTGAAAAGTATCCTGTGGTTTTTGATATCGACGAGTTACGATGCGTATTTTGTGGTTTGTGTGTGGAAGCTTGCCCCAAGGAAGCGATCCGGATGGATACGGGAGTGATTGCAATGGCCTACAATTCCAGGGATCGTTTCGATTACAACCGTGATCTGCTCAAAGATTCCTATCGCCCCAACGAAAAAACTAAATACACAGATATTCCATTGCCTCGTTCTGAGGACGATGCCCTTCCCAATTCCAAAGGCATTCCAGCCTCCTGATCTGAATATTGTAGCGATTTTAGATCCATTGCTTGCCTACCAAGTAGGTGACTTAATTGCCGCGGGCCGTATCCAACCGGTCCGCGACACACACCCTCCTTGAAAACCCGACTCATGCAAACTCACGAAGAATTCACGCCAGAAGAACAGGCGCTTTTAGCTCCGTTTGTGACCAATACGGATCAATCTACTTTTGTGTTAACCAATCTTCCCGAGGTGATTAAGGGCGCGTTGTTTTCGCGATATTCCCGCTCGACTCTGGGATTGCGGCGGTTGTTATTGAAGGAATTTATCCAAAATCAAGAATCGGCATTTCAAGCGATTCAAGGCCATTCCAACGAAACCGACTCCAATCAATCGCGACTCGCAATCGAACGTGCTCAAAATTTTTATGACCGGATTCTAGACGGGTATGGCGATGATTCAATTGGGGAATTGGGTGGAGCGCATTTGGCAATAGAGAATGTTTCGATTCTGGCAACAAAGGTGATTCAAGATGCCCGTATTGGAGGTTCGCCTCTCGAAAAATCGACGCGGTATGTCACCTTTGCCAAAAAAGTCGACGGCGATTATCTGTTTTATAAAGACCCCAAGCTGCTGAACTCTAAGCATCGGGATACGTATTTGCAGATCAACCGTTATTTGTTTGATACCTATTCCCAACTTTTTGAGCCCGTGTCTGAGCACGTTCGTCGCATCATGATTCGAGAAAATGGTGTGAGCGAAGCCGCTTACAATCGGTCGGTGCGGGCCAAGGTGTTTGACAGCATCCGAGGGTTGTTGCCAGCTTCGACCTTTACGAATATGGGAGTTTTTGGAAATGGACGCTTTTTTGAAACGCTTTTGACCAAACTACAGACTGGCGAACTCTTCGAACTTCAAGAAATTGGACAAAGTGCTTATCAGGAATTAGCCAAGGTTGTGCCTTCTTTCATTCGGCGTTCGAGTGTGGAGCATCGTCATTTCCAAAGCTTTCAAAAGTTTTCCACACAAAATGGGGAATTGTTACAACAGTTCACACAGAATCATTTTTCTGAACCTCCGGCACCCACACAAGAATTGGTTCGTCTCATCGATTATGATCAGGATGCAGAAACCAAGTTGTTAGCTGCCTTGATTTACCCCCATTCCAACCAACCACTCGGCCAATTGCGAGATTCGATCCAACACATGCCATACGAAGAAAAAGAGAAGCTGGTGCAAGCCATGGTCGATTTAAGGGAACATCGACGGCATAAACCGGGGCGCGCGTTGGAAATGCCATTCTATACTTTTGATATCTTGGGAGATTATGGGATGTATCGAGATTTACACCGACATCGCACACTCACCCAAGAACGACAGTTGTTGTCAACAAGATTCGGCTACAACATGCCTGTCGAAGTGGAAGATGCGGGGGTCGGAGCGATTTATCAAGAAGCCATGCGCAGAGCTGCCGAGGCTTACGAAACAATTGCCCAGGAATTTCCTCAGGAGGCCCAGTATGTGGTGCCTTTGGGATACAATATTCGATGGTTCATTCACATCAACTTAAGGGCACTTATGTGGTTGGTGGAACTCCGCAGCACACCGCAAGGACATGACAATTACCGAAAAGCAGCTCAAGACATGTTTCGGGAAGTCCAGAAAGTTCAGCCCTTGTTGGCGCAATACATCAAATTTGTGGATCTCGAAGAATATCCCTTGGGGCGATTGGGTGCAGAAATTCGTCAGGAGGCCAAGACAGGTTCACGTCGATAATACGCCAACAATTTCACTTCAAATTGATTTCCCCTTCGAAACGTTCGCATTCGGAGGGAATCCACCAAACAATCCAAGTGTTCAGACATCCATAGATTCATCGCTTCCTGAGCTTGTTGAGTCGCAATATCTGGAGTGTCTCCTTCCCCTGTAAATGATGCGATTTCATATTTCATCGGATTGTCTCCTCGATTGGTTCGGCAAAGTACGTAGTGTTGTTGATGTGTGCTTTGTTAGCACGAGGCATTGGGTTGGCACGAGGCATTGGATTGACACGAGGCGTTGGGTTGACACGAGGCGTCGGGTTGATAATACGCATCGGGTTGATAATGGGTATCGCGTTGAAGCTATTTGATTTGTGGGTTGTAGGGAGGTTTTTTGCGATGAGCATGAGACGAGCTTTGGTCAATTGAGGTTGTTTTGAAAATAGCCAAGCGTGGTTGGCTTGAAGCGTGTCGGCAAACTGCTGGTGATGCTCAGGAGCAATGCTCATCAATTGTGCCAAGGCCAGCAGCCGTTTGCCTTGCCCTTGGGCGCTTTCTTCGGCAATCATTTCATATTCATGATTGAGAAATCGGTCGAGGCTGGCACCAATGAATTCTTCTTTTGTGAGTGTGGTCGAGGAGGTGCTACTGCCGGTGTACCAAGAACTCAAGGCGATTTGTTTTTGGACAGCAGGGCTAGGCTCAACAACCACTTTGACACCAACACCGACTCGGGTAGGACGCCCTCCGCATCCAGCCAAATATACAATGACTGATACGCCTAAACACGCCCAAACACAGTTTTTAAGATGAGATACAGAGATCGAGGTGATCATTGACGCTCCTTGAAGGGGCGTTCCTGAAGCTGTGGCATGAGAACGCAAGAATCTTGATGGCGAGATGAACAATCCGCACATTTTATGATTTTACAACAATTCAGAAGCTATGAAAATTTTATATACGGGTGGTGTCAAAAGTGGGAAATCCAGGCATGCAGAGCAGCGTTGCCTGGAATTGGCAGAAACTGAGATTCCCATATATTTGGCAACCACGGAATTTATCGATGCGGAAATACAAAAGCGAATTGACGATCATCAAACCCGGAGACAAGGACGATTCCTAACTTGCGAGGAACCGTTGAAGCTAGCACTTTGTATTGAATCTCATTCGGTGCCTGTGTTGATCGAATGCCTCACCATGTGGTTGAACAACATGCTGCATCATCACCGGTCTGAATCAGAAATATTTGACGAATTGAGTCAACTCTTACAACTCCCCAACAACATGGTTTTGGTGATCAATGAAGTTGGATTGGGGGTGATTCCCGACAATCCACTGGCACGGCAGTTCGTGGATCTTTCAGGCAAGGTGTCGCAATGGGTCGGAGAATATTGCGATGAAATTTACTTTTGCATTGCCGGGCACCCGATGCGAGTGAAGTAAAGTGATTGTTTCAACCATCAATGAATAAGGAGTTTGTTATGTTTTCTATTTCGATTCCGCCTGTGTCGAATCGACACGCAGACGCGTTGCGCCATAAAATCGACACCAAAACCAAACCTTTAGGAGCCTTGGGACAACTAGAAGATTTGGCACTGAAGATTGGATGCATTCAAAGCACATTGAATCCGGTGTTACGCAATCCAACCATTGTCGTGTTTGCTGGAGATCATGGCATCGCCGCCGAAGGGGTGAGTGCTTATCCTCAAGAAGTGACGTTTCAAATGGTGTTGAACTTCTTAGCCGGGGGAGCGGCGATTAATGTATTCAGTCGTCAACATGGCATTGCCCTTCATGTGGTCGATGCGGGTGTTAATTTTGACTTCAAAGATCATCCTCAATTGATCAAAGCCAAAATAGGTCATGGCACTCGCAGCTATCTCCAAGAGCCTGCAATGACTTTGGATCAATGTCGACAGGCGTTGGCCCGGGGAAGTGAAATTGTGGATGAAATCCATCAGAGTGGATCCAATGTGATCGGTTTTGGAGAAATGGGGATTGGAAACACGTCGTCGGCTTCCATTCTCATGAGCTTGTTATGCGGAATCGAGTTGGAACATTGTATCGGACGAGGAACTGGGCTGGATTCCACTGGCCTCAAACACAAAATACAACTGTTGACACAAGCGGTCGAGCATCATGTTTGGGACGGCACTCCGCTTTCGGCGCTCACGGTTTTCGGTGGATTTGAAATTGCGATGATGTGTGGAGCATTTCTCAAAGCTGCAGAATTGAAAATGCTCCTCTTAGTGGATGGGTTTATCGCCACTTCTGCGGTATTGGTCGCATCGAAATTTCATCCACACGTTTTGGAGTATTGCTGTTTCTCTCACCAATCGGATGAATCGGGGCATCAACGGCTGTTGGAGTACTTGAAAGCAGAACCGCTATTGCGTTTGAACATGCGCCTTGGAGAGGGGACTGGCGCTGCAATGGCATATCCCCTGGTTCAAGCTTCGGTGAATTTTTTAAATGAGATGGCTTCCTTCGAATCAGCTGGAGTGAGCGACAAAGATGCTTGAAATCTTCCGTAATCAGTTCCAAGCATTTTTGATGGCTTTGCTCTTTTACACCCGGTTCCCTGTATCGCGCTGGGTCGGTTTTTCCGAATCCCTCCAAAAACGTTCTATTGTGTATCTCCCCATTGTCGGCTGGGTGGTGGGGGGGTATGCGGCTCTTCTGTTTTTCCTTAGTTTTTTAATACTTCCGCTCTCCGTTTCTGTGTTGATCAGTATGATTGGCACCCTCCACATCACCGGCGCTTTTCATGAAGACGGGTGGGCTGATATCTGCGATGGGTTTGGAGGGGGATGGAGCAAAGAACAAGTCCTCACCATCATGAAAGATTCACGTCTGGGGACTTTTGGTGTGATCGGTTTGTGCTCCGTATTGGCACTGAAATTTGTGACTTTATGGGAAATTGGCCCAAGTTGGATCGTGTTGACTCTAATTGCGGGGCATTCCCTCAGTCGTGCCGCAGCGGCGACACTGATGGCTCTATTGCCCTATGTAGGGCAGGACTCCTCTAGCAAAGTGAAACCTTTAATCAAACCGCTAACAGTCCAAGAAGCAATCTTGATCAACATTTTAGGGGTGCTTCCCTTAGTGTTATTGATGCCCCAGTTTTGGACCGCAGTGGTCGTGCTATTGGGGGTGTCAGGAGGAATGGGATGGTATTTCCACAAACGGATTGGCGGCTATACGGGAGATTGTTTGGGAGGGGTGCAACAGATTTCTGAAGTCGTATTTTATTTATGGGTTCTGGGGAGCCTCAGCTGTTTATAAGAGGAATGGATAGGATTAGCCCTCAAACGTGTCTGAGATACAATGCCATTTGCCGGTTTGCGCGAAGCATTCCAACTGTTCTAGGTAGCAAGAGAGGTCGTAATTGTGAGAAGCGATCCAATCGTCATTGTAATAGGTTTGTGCGTAGCGTTCACCCGGATCGCAGATCAAAGTGACCACTGAGCCGATTTCACCGTTTCGGATCATCTCCGCCATCAACAGAAAAGTTCCGTATAGATTGGTACCGGTTGAACCGCCACATCGTCGGTCGAGTAATTTTTCTAAAAAGCGAATGGCTGCCATAGAAGCCGCGTCGGGGACATCAATCAAACGGTCAATGACATCGGGAATGAAAGAAGGGGGCACCTCAGGACGGCCAATGCCCTCGATTTGGGAAAGTTGGGGAATGCGTATACTTCGGTCTCGTTTTTGGTAGAAATCCGAAAACACAGAATTTTCGGGATCGACAACGCACAGCTTGGTTTGAGAATGATAGTAACGAGTATAACGTCCGATGGTGGCGGAGGTGCCTCCCGTTCCTGCTCCAACCACGATCCACGTCGGCACCGGATAGGGTTCTTTGGCCATTTGTTGGAAGATCGAATCGGCAATATTGTTGTTCCCTCGCCAGTCCGTTGCACGCTCTGCATAAGTGAATTGGTCCATAAAGTGCCCTCCCGTTTTTCGGACCAAATGCTGAACCTCCTCGTGAATCGACTGCCCTTTTGGCACCAAGTGACAATCGCCTCCATAAAATTTGATCTGGCGGATTTTCTCTTCGGAAGTGCTATCGGGCATGACGGCAATAAATGGCAAATCCAGTAACCTTGCAAAGTATGCTTCTGAAACAGCGGTACTTCCCGAAGACATCTCAATGATCGTGGTGTCTTGATGAATCCAACCGCTACACAATCCATACAAAAATAAGGATCGGGCCAATCGATGTTTAAGACTCCCAGTGGGGTGAATCGATTCATCTTTCATATACAAGTAAATTCCTGGCACGGCAGGCAAATCGACTTTAATCAAATGAGTATCGGCGGATCGATTGAAATCAGCCTCAATTTTCTGAATCGCTTGCTTTTCCCATTGGTGTG
The DNA here is from genome assembly GCA_028281495.1 of SAR324 cluster bacterium. Classification (GTDB taxonomy): domain Bacteria; phylum SAR324; class SAR324; order SAR324; family NAC60-12; genus JANQJU01. The sequence continues at coordinate 40,120 of JANQJU010000008.1, read as the reverse complement.
ACATGATCCTTATTCCTCTTCAGCAGATGAATCCCACTCGTAGTGACAACCAAAATTATTTTTAACAATTCTTTTGGTATTCTACAAAGCGTTTGGTCAGACCCATGCCCCTTTGACTTCTTTCCAAATGTTTTTGAAAGAAATAGCAGCTCGGGTTCGAGGGGAAAAATCCACGATCACGTTGCGTTCAAGTCCCATGCGTTCGACTTCTGCTGAGTTGGGAGTGTAGCTTGTGAGCATTTGAGAATATTCAATGGGCAGGGATTCCATGACCTCGCGATGGAGCTTTTTACGACGATCCACCATCGAGAAGAAGGGAATGATTTGCACATGTTTCAATTTTTGCGATTGGCAAAATTCCGTCAACTGCTTGAGGGTGCGTAATGACAAGGTCGAAGGAATGATAGGCACCAGCATGACATGAGAAATTTGAAGCACATTTTCCGAAACTAAGGACATACTGGGTGGACAATCTAGAAACAAATAGTCGTAATCCTTCGACAACGGCTTCACGATTTTTTGAAATTGACTGGTGGGGCGTTTACTCTTTTCAAGAAACAGATCCATGTTTCGGTAAGAGAAATCGGCAGGAATCAGGTCCAGGTTTTCAAAATCACTTCCTTTGATCAAATCATCCGCATCGCGCGTGCGTTCAATCAGCGCTTTACTGCCTCCTTTCACTTTCCGTTTGATCCGAAAGTAAAAGCTCGCCGCCCCTTGTGGGTCGAGATCCCACAACAAGGTTTTTGCCCCCTCCTGGGCAGCGAGATATGCCAAATTGACCGCAGTTGCTGTTTTCCCAACGCCTCCCTTGATGCTGTAGATTGAGATGATTTTCATGAGTTTCCTTCCTGGTAAATTGAAAAATGGGGTTCAAACGGTTGCAAGCGATGTCCTTATACTCTTTTTGGATGAAACCCTTTTATGATGAAATAAGTTTTCAAAGGCTCGTTGATTTTCAACGGAAGCAAACTCCGTGAACCTCTGGTGAAATTGGTGTCGAGCATCCATTTGTTGCGTTTTGAGATCGCTGACGAGCATGCCAATCGAGATTAATGTGCTGGGAGACGAAGGGCCTTTTTTGGCAATCTGTTCGCCAAAGTGGATGAGAGAGCTCCATTGTACCTCATAGTCTTGAAAATCTCCTAAGTTCTCTTGAAGCCGTTTGAGTGCCTTAATCATCGCTTTCACCCCACCCGAAGGATACAAAGTTTGAAAGAACTCCATGAGGTAGCGTAGTTTTTTGCAGGTCTTGCGAAGGTCATGCAGCATTTCCGCTGGTGAATCATCGTGAATGGCTTCTCCTTCACGAAGCACACGTTGGTACACACGCCAAATTTGTTTATCCGCCACCTCGCCAATCGGTTGGAAGGCACGAAGCGGGGTTTCTTCCGGCGAAAAGGGCTGTTGCAAAAACGAATTCCAGTCTTCCAACAGTTGGCGATAACGGGGTGTATCCAATACTTGCACTAAAGTTTGGTGTACCTGCTGTTTCTGAGACTTTAAAAAATCCTGCAAGGGGTTTAGATCACTTTGCACTTCCGTAGGCAGGCGCTTTTGATAGCCATCAAATTTCAACAGGTACACATCTAGATCGCGAGCGGGGCCTGTTTCTTGACCGAGCCAAGCAAACTCCGCTTTAAATTGTTCTAAGGGATCGGCAGGGAAAACCTGTTTGATCTGCCCCAAGGCAGACCGAATGCGGCGAACACACACGCGAAAATCATGCAAAAACTCGGAATCCCAATCCTCTCGCATTCCTTGTTCATTGAGTTCCAAGGTGCGTTGTATGTGTTGGAAGATCAACTTGACCGCTTGCTCGGCAGTCATATTGGCCTTTAACGAAATATCTAACTTGGAAGAATAGGTTTTAGGATCGATTTTTAGATGATCCAAGGCTTGATTCAACAATGACTGTGTGGTCGGTTGCAAATCAGGAAGGGCCTTACGAACTTTGGATAACACGCGTTCCCATGCCTTGGGATATCCCCTGACAGAAACCACCACGAGTCGTTGCCCTAAAAAGTGAGAAGGCCCGGATTTCGATTCTTGCAAGGTGTTGGCTTCTAAATACACGTGGGCCACGGTCTTTTCATCTTTGTTCCATAACTTCAAACAATGGACCTGGCTTTCGATTGTAACTTGAGAAAGTAATGCACGAACATCGAGAATTGGATGCAGTTGAGTCTTAAAACTTCCTTCCGGGAATTCCCAAATGAATCGAGGGGTTTGAGAAAGCTGAAGGCTTCTTAAAAGTTGTCCATTGTCTTTTTGAAACCAACGCAATCGAACTCCTTCTTCCAGTTTTTCAGCTTCCAAAACACCATTACTTTCCAAAAGTTTCCAATCAAAAGTATCATAATAAAGCCGTTTGGTAGTTTTGATCTCAGATTCGTGTAAAGGCAATGAATCCTTCAATATGGTTTTCACCTGCTGAATCGACTGTTTTGAGGGAATTGTAAATATTTGATTCTCCACCATAGTTTTGATTTCGAGTATTTAAAAATTCAATAAGTTAGGCTGTATCCTGTCGAGGAATGAATCGAGGAATAAAGCGGAGTAGATTAGGTTTTGCTTTTCTTCTGTAAATAAATAGACATGAATTCATTGATCAAGTTATCTAGAAATTCATGACGATTGATATCATGAATTTTGCAATATTGACGAACCTGTTGAATGGTTTCTTCGGGCAGTTTGAATTCAATGCGTTGAATGCCTTTTTCTTTGAGTTGTTTGCGATGTTTTTTCTGCCGTTCATTGGCACTAGCATGAGTTACTTTCTTGAAAATCTCCTTCTTAGGCATAGAGACCTTACTAAACGATGACTAAAAAAGCTTACTTAAGTTGTGACCGGTCACAAAGTATTATAACAATTCCTCACAGAATTCAAATATTTTTTGTGACCGGTCACAAAAAAGATCTGAAAATTCGAAAATTTTTCTCTATGGACTGAGGAACTTTTTAGTCGAAATGAATGGATTCCATGTATCATGCGCCGATACATCTACAAGGAAGACAGAACGGATTGATCGGAAGGCATTTTGAGTATGAATGGAAGCATCGTTCAAAAACATAGGCATCAACTACAAGTAGCCTCTTTACTTTCTGGATACGCGGTGGCGGGCTTCTTGTGGGGAGCGTTTTTTGCGAGCACGCCCGATTTGAAGTCCATGAGTGGGCAGGATACAGAGGGGTTTGGGCTCGTCTTGTTAGCCATGACCGCTGGAGCCTTTCCCACCCTGGTGTTGCTTGGTCGAATCATGCATCGAGTTCAATCCTGGGCGTTGCCGACTAGTCTGGTATTTTTTGCTTTAGGATCTTTTGTACTGGGTATCGTCAATGAGATTTGGGGACTTATTGCCGGTCTCGTTTTATTGGGCATGGCTTCGGGGGCACTGGATATCGCCTTGAACATGCGTATTTCGGTCATCGAAACTGAGACAGGAAAAAGATTATTCAATCGTGCTCATGCTGTCTTTCCGCTGGCCATGCTTATTGCTAGCCCGCTTACTGGAATCGCGCGCGACGCAGGAATCGGACCCGCATTGATTTTCCCATTTCTCGGACTGTTGATCGCCGCAGTGAGTGTTTTAGAATTTAGTGTCGCAAGCACAACAGAATTCGTAGAAGAAACAACCTCGCCGACTTCATTTCGGTTGAGTATGTTTGTCGTGTGCCTCGGTGCAGCGGCAGCACTGGGCGTTTTTATGGAGATGTCCGCACAAAATTGGGCTGCTATTTACTTTGAAACAATTTTAAGCTCCTCAGCAACGGTAGCGAGTTTATCAATTGCTGGATTCACCTTGGGCTTGAGCCTTGGAAGGCTGGTAGCACATCTTTTGGAGTCGAGGCTTGGCGATGCGTTAGTGATACGGCTAGGCGCGGTATTGGGGATTCTCACATTCTTGCTCATTGCTTTAACCAACTCTCAACTGCTCACACTGATCGGTTTTTTTCTGGCTGGCATGGCGATAGGACCAATAGAACCGACCGTATTTCGTATCGTGTCAGGGCATTACGGACCCAAAGAAAGAGGCAAAGCATTGAGTATCGTTACCGCAACTGCCTACATCGGGCATTTAATCAGCCCCCCCATTTTAGGGGCGGTGGCGCAATCGGTAGGATGGCCGCTGATGTGGACTTTTGTCGCATTTATCTCGTGTTGGGTGGTTGTGCTGACAGGGATATTGAATCGACTCCAACATTGAGCTGGTGCAATTATAAATAAAATAATAAAGATCTTTGCGAAAATTCGCTCTATGCAGGTTTGTATGGAAATTTGCGAAAATTCGCTCCATCCTGGAAACGTCCGATAGAGAGACAAGGCGTTCCTCAACAATTCACTATGAACGCGATTAGGAGATAAGACGATGTACAAAGTGTACGGGGATATCTATTCAGGCAATTGTTACAAAATTAAACTGCTGTTGCACCTTTTGGAGTTGCCTCACACATGGCAGGCGATTGATATTCTGAAAGGCGAATCTCGCACCGAAGAATTTCGTTCAAAAAACCCGAACGGCAAGATCCCATTGATTGAACTTGAAAACGGGGATTTCTTATCAGAGTCGAATGCAATTTTGTTTCATCTGGCTCAGAGTTCCCGGTATTGGCCTATGGAAGGCTGGGATCAAGCAAAGGTGATGCAATGGCTATTTTTTGAGCAATATAGCCATGAACCCAATGTCGCCACCGCTCGCTACATCATTCGCTATTTGAATCGTCCGGAAGATCGAGAAACGGTTCTTCAGGAAAAACAAAAAAAAGGCGTTCAAGCGTTGCAAGTGTTGGAAGATCATTTTCAAGACCACTCCTTTTTGGTTGGAGAAGCTTATACCATTGCCGATATCGCATTGTATGCGTACACCCACGTGGCTGACGAAGGAGGATTCCAGTTAGGGGATTTTCCACAAATACAACAGTGGATTGGACGCATGCAAAGCCATCCCCGACACGTTACCATGAAACAGGCTGTGGCCTTGATTTGAGATGTTTTGCAACACTTATCCATTGAGGAACCGATGAAAAATCCAAGAGTTTACGTTTTATATACAGGGGGCACGATTGGGATGCAGGACCGTCCTTTGCAGCCCATGACAGCGGACGAATTCCATCACGTATTGCTTCAATTTCCTAGTTTCCGGAGCCACTCCCTTACAATACAAAGTCTCAACAGTGAATCGTTTGAGATCGAATTTGAGTTAGAGCAAGCGGTGCATCCGCCCATTGATAGTTCAAGCATGGTTCCACATCAGTGGATTGAAATCGCGTCTTTGATTTTGAGAAATTACGAGGCTTACGATGGTTTTGTGGTTCTGCATGGGACGGACACGATGGCCTGGACCTCCTCCGCGCTTTCGTACCTGCTGCAAGGACTCAGCAAACCGGTCATCTTGACCGGTTCTCAGATCCCGATTGTGGAAACTCGGAGTGATGCTTTCCGAAACTTAATCACAGCAATGTATTTGGCAGCAAAATCCAAAATTCCAGAAGTGGGACTGTTTTTTAATGTCCACTTGATGCGAGGCAATCGCGCCGTGAAGGTGAGTACAAACGCATTCAACGGATTTGAATCGCCCAATTTTCCCCCGTTGGCGGTAGCCGGAATTGATGTGGAGGTGGATCGTGAGTTGGTTCTGCCACCACCGCTGGATTCCGATTCTTTGGAGCATCTGGAAAATCGACAAGCCTTGATCCAAAAGCTTCAAAATATCGAAAAACGCTTGGCTGAGTTTTCCGTAGTTGCCCTCCAACTCTTTCCCGGAATTTCCGCTTCAATGACGGAAGCCTTCATGGAGTTTCGACAACCCCCTGTCAAAGGCGTGATCTTAGAGGCTTTCGGCGCAGGAAATGCTCCTTCAGGACCCGAATTTTTACAAAAACTCACCGAAGCGAATGCTCGTGGTGTGACCATCATGGACAATACGCAATGTTTGATGGGAACGGTCAATATCGATGCATATCATTCGGCTTCGGGGTTAAAAGCGGCTGGGGTGGTCAGTGCCTACGATCTCACTCCGGAAGCTACCATGACCAAACTGATCTATTGGATTGGTCAAGGCCTCGAACAGGCTGAAGTTAAGCAAAGAATGCAAATCCCCTTGCACGGAGATTTGACCCCACCCCGTACGGAAAGTTTATCTTAACAATATTATCTTTTTGTAGACCCTCATTTTTCATGGAGTGAACGTTATGGCACATCCCCGCTACCCTCATTTGTTTGAGACACTTGATCTCGGCTTCACCACTTTGAAAAACCGGGCCATCATGGGTTCGATGCACACCGGATTGGAAGAGGTGAATTACAAAAACGTAATTCGTGGACTTAAAAATCGGTCTCGTGACCAAGTGGCCGATGCGTTCGCGGGTTATCAAAAACTAGCTGCTTTTTATGAAGAGCGTGCCGCGGGTGGAGTGGGGTTGATCGTAACAGGCGGAGTGGCCCCGAATCGAGCGGGGTGGGTGCTTCCGTTTGCTGGTAAAATGACTCATTTTTGGGAACGTCGGAAGCATGAGATTATCACAGAAAAAGTACACCGAGCGGGTGGCAAGATTGCAATGCAAATCCTGCATGCGGGGCGGTATGGATATCATCCTTTGGCGGTGGCTCCGTCGTCGATCAAATCGCCGATCTCTCCGTTCAAACCAAAAGCCTTGAGCAAACGAGGAGTCCGGCGCACGATTGAGGACTACGCCAACTGCGCCAAGCAAGCCCAACTGGCTGGCTATGACGGTGTCGAAATTATGGGATCAGAAGGCTATCTCATCAATCAATTCATTGCCAAACGCACCAACCGTCGAACAGACGAATGGGGGGGGAGTTATGAAAATCGGATGCGGTTTCCTATCGAAGTGGTGAAACACGTTCGAGAAGCGGTGGGGCCTCATTTTATTATCATTTACCGCTTGTCTATGTTGGATTTGGTGGAAGGGGGATCTAATTTGGAAGAAGTGATCACATTGGGCAAACGAATCGAAGCCGCAGGGGCGACGATCATCAATACCGGTATTGGTTGGCATGAAGCGCGGATCCCCACCATTGGAACGATGGTGCCTCGGGGTGGATTCAGTTGGGTCACCCGACAAATCAAAGGGGAAGTCAGTTTGCCATTGGTGACGACCAATCGCATCAATATGCCTCAAATTGCTGAAGATATCCTGGCCCGTGGCGATGCAGATATGGTGTCCATGGCGCGTCCATTTTTGGCCGATGCCGATCTGATGAAAAAATCAGAAGATGGCCGCGAAGATGAAATCAACACTTGCATTGCTTGCAATCAAGCATGCCTGGATCACACATTTGAACTCAAGCAAGCGACTTGTTTGGTGAATCCACGAGCTTGCTACGAAACTTCATTCAACATCAAACCCGCCACGACCCGAAAAAAGATTGCTGTGGTTGGAGCCGGGCCTGCGGGGTTGGCTTGTGCGGTGACTTCCGCAGAACGCGGTCACGAGGTCGTATTATATGAAGCGGATTCTCAAATTGGGGGACAATTCAATATGGCCAAAAAGATTCCAGGGAAGGAAGAGTTTCAAGAAACCCTGCGCTATTTCGGCAAACAGTTGGAATTGCATCAAGTCAAACTTCAGTTGAATCACAGAGCGACGGTAGAGGAACTGGGTCAGGCAGGGTTTGATGAAGTGATATTGGCCACCGGGGTGAAACCGCGCGGTTTAAACATTCCAGGAATCGATCATGAAAAAGTGTATTCCTATGTGGATGTCCTCAAACATAAAAAGCCGGTTGGTGACAAAGTTGCGATCATCGGAGCCGGTGGGATTGGCTTTGACGTGGCTGAATATCTGGCTCATGGCAGCACGTCGACTAGCTTGGACGTGAATGCTTTTCTGAAGGAATGGGGCATTGATCATTCCATTCAAGCTCCTGGAGGGGTGGAAGGGCTATCCAAAGACACACCATCAAACCCGAGAACCATTTACCTATGCCAGCGCAAAACCAGTAAACTGGGAGCAGGGTTAGGCAAAACCACGGGTTGGATTCATCGAACCTCGTTGAAAGACAAAAATGTACAAATGTTACGGGGGATATCGTATCAGAAAATCGATGACCAAGGCCTTCACATCGAAGTGCAAAAAAAGGACAAGAGCACCCAAGCACAAGTGCTGGAAGTCGATCACATCGTGGTTTGTGCCGGGCAAGAACCGCTTCGAGACCTCCAGTCAGAACTCACCGAAAAGAAAATCTCCGTCCATTTGATCGGTGGTGCTGACGTCGCAGCAGAATTAGATGCCAAGCGTGCAATCCGGCAAGGTACAAAGGTGGCCATGCGGCTATAGCTGCTTTTAGGAGATCGTCCGCGTTTGTTTCTTAATGAGTTTCTATTGCACTACGAGCTTCTATTCAGATCTTTTTTGAACAAGTCCCTGTGTCTTCGTAGACAAGCAGCTTTTGAAATTCAGTGCGTTTGCGGTAGCAGCCTTGTTTAACGAGTTGTTCCAAATCGGCAACAAGCAGCGGGTGCACCGTGGGATGGATTTTACTCATCTGAGGATCGGGCAAAAGCACGACCGAATGAGGGGATGGGAAATCCAGCAAGGGTTGATAGCCCTTAATCGCACCCATGGGGAGATCCCGGAGGTTGGGAAAACGAATGAAATAGCTGCCCAGCTTGTCATCCAACCAGAGTTCTTTCTGGAGGGGGAGTTCTTTTTGGTAGGCTTGAATCTCGTCTAAAATCGCTAAAGTTTGTGAGGTAGGAAGCTTTCGTAGAATCCAATGGGTGGGATAGTTTGAATTCACCAACAAGATGCTCATCACCACGGCCCACGGTAAAAGGAAGGAAACGCGAGAACTCAATCGCGATACCCAAATAGGTTGCGATTGGAGTGTAGACTGGAGTGTTGATTGGAGTGTTCGCAGGGCATACACCACACTGATCATGACGAGGGTCATCGGCATGTCGTAATAATAGTAGCTGTCTAACTTCAGCATGGCCGGATCGTTCGAGAGCCATGTCAATCCAAAGGCAGGAATCAGCATCAACCCGTTTTTCCATTGTGCCAAGGGAATCAGACCAACGGACAACAGAGCCAGGAAAAACACATTCAGTTTTTGGGGAATGTCTTGGAATGGCGCAAATCGGGACTGGTGATGCAAAGGTTCTCCCAAGCCGTGGTAAAAAGAAGGCATGATCACGAAATAAGTCAGTATTCCCGCCAACAGGCCAATCCCGATACACACCCAGCCCCATTTGTATTTTTGTTCGGCCCACAGAAACCCACCCATTGAGACCCACACCAGCGACAGGTGTTCTTTCAATCCCAGCAACACTAGTAAACATAAAAACATCGCTCGGTATTTCTGTTGAGTCGCAAAGATGAAAGCGGTGACAATGAAAGGAGGAGCCAGCGAGGAAGGATGAAATTCAGCCCAAAGGGTGTGCCCGAAATGCCGATTGATCAGCCATAACAGGGGAGCTAGATAGATCCATCGGGAATGAGGGCCAAGCGTCACCACACCCAGCCGGTAAAGCAGCCAAGTCGTGATACAAAACGCCAATAGCTTTGCCAACACGAACCACAACACCGTGGGGAAGATTTGGAACAACGGAGCAAAAAACAGCAGGCTCGGAGTGAAATGGTCTGCAAAGCCGTGCATCTCTAAAACTGAATTGTAGTAAATGCCGTTTTCTAAAAGGTTGACGATGTTGTTCGAAAAAATACCAACGTCCCAGATGAAGTAATTCAACGAGTAATACTTCACTATCGACAACACGGCCCATTGTGCTGAAAAAAGCCCAAACACTCCCCACAGGAATTTCCTATTTAGAATGGGCGACAGCAGTTCCGTAAAGTCGTTTTTTCGAAACAACATGAAAAATAAACTACCAGTGATCAAACCACCTAATGCAAAAATCCCGGTGTTGGATCGAATTCCTAATAATAAAGGAACTTCGAGGCAGGCTAGGCCTACCAAGAACCACACTTGTGGAGAGAAGCGTTTGAGTGAAAACTCCATTTACTAGTCGTTTGTTTTGGGGTGAGTTGCTTTGAATTCCAAAGGATTGCCACTGAAATCTAAAACAAACATGGTGCGTTGTGGGGCGTCCTGGTCAGCATATCGCACATGAGGTTTGATGATGAATTCGATTTGAGCTGCTTCGAATCGATTTTGGACTTCTTCGAATTTCTCATCAATCAACCAGCATCCAAAATGAGGGATCGGGACGGCACGTCCATCCACTTGCCCACAGTAGTCTAGGGAGGCTGGTTGGCCCAAGTGAGCTGAAATTTGATTGCCAAAAAAGTCGAAATCCACCCAGGTGTTGGTGGAGCGTCCTTCTTCGCATCCAAGGATTTCGCCGTAAAATTTGCGGGTGCTTTCCAAGTCTTTGACTTTGAAGGCGTAATGAAACGGGCTGGTTGTCATGATATCTCCTGACTTTATGGTTAGTATCCTCTTAGGATGTCGACTCGATTCAATAAAGGCTTTCCATTTTGCATCAATTGGTAGTTTTGGACGATTTGGGGCGCGACCGATTTTGGATTCGTAATGCTGGAACAATGCGGGGTGACGACTATTTTTTTATGGGTCCAAAATGGATGTTTGCGAGGCAAAGGTTCCTCACGAAAGACATCGAGACAGGCTCCTCGCAAATGATCTGCATCCAATGCCTCGATCAAGTCCTCTTCAACAAGATGTTCCCCTCGGGCGACGTTCACGATAGATGCTCCTTTGGGTAGGTTATAAAACAGGTCTCGGTTTAATATTCCTTGAGTCTGCGGGGTGAGGGGCAAAAGGCAAATCAGCACCTTTGTTTTTGAAAGAAAGGTTTCGAATTCTTGTGGTCCCGCAAAAGTTTGAATCCCGTTGAGAGATTTTCGAGAACGGGACCATCCAACGACATCAAAACCCATCAAAGAAAACTTTTCAGCCGCATATCCACCCAGTTGCCCCAGTCCCATCATGCCAATTGTGGTTTCAGCCATTGATTGAGGAGGCTGTTGGTACCAACAGGCTTGACGTTGTTGAGCCTGATAGAGGTCAAATTCTCGGAAATAAAACATGACGGCGGTGCAGATGTATTCAAACATGGACTGTGCCAATAAGGGATCGACAAGTCTCACTACTGGCAGGTGCTCGGGGAAAAAAGAGTCGTTGAGAAAATGATCAATGCCAGCCCCCATTGAAGAGATACAACGCAAGTTGGGATAATTTTGTAAGATGCCTTCCGGATGTTTCCAGCACAAAGCAAACTCAATCTCAGACTTTTGTTTTTCGTTGGGCCAGACTTGAATGTCGAGTGAAGCGTCAACGTCATGTAATGCGGCAACCCAAGGTTGAGGGTCTTTATTGGTACAAATGATGGATATTGCCATGATGTCATGATGTTAAAGTGACGAGAACCATTTCATGTTCAGAAAACGTGATGATACAGAATTCTCAAATCAAAAAAACATTGGATTTCGCCGTTTGCTGTCGATGAAATACGATTAACACGAATTCTAAAATAGTTAAATAAAACAAATACTTAAGATGGTTTTTGGATTGATTTTTCGGTGAATTGTATTACGGTTTATCATTGATTTGAAAATTTTAATTTGCAAACCTGATGTGACAATTTTTCCTTTCAAACGTTTGTAATGGCTATTTTCGAAGGGATCTCCTTCCATTCAATTCTAGAACCAAACCGGAGCATTCAAAGATGTCGAAACGATTGGCTGCGTTGGTCGTTGTCACTTTAATCATCGCAATGGTAGCTGTCTGGAAATTTGCTTCCGAGACGCCCCGTGATCAAAGTTTAATCTCACCAGCTACCCCGGTTCCTGGGGAGAATCGGCTGGAAATCAATATTTTCCCTTCGCAGGAGTTTGTGTGGCTTCCTCACTTTGGAGAGAAGCATTTGGAGAGTTTTCAATATTCACTACGAAAATTTTCGGATGGCATGACCATTGATCCGGTCCTTGGAGAATTACGCTGGCGTCCCAGTCTTCAGCAATCGGGGACGATGCATTCGGTAGTCGTCAATGCACGTTACCAGTCTTCAAATCAATCGGGGAGGGAATCGGAAGGGAAGTCTGAAATGCTAGAAACAGAGCTTTTCCTGAACGTCATGAGTTTATCTCCCGCGGCTACGGAAACCACGCCACATTCGATCATTTTTCAAGCGTCTAACAAAGCATTTGTCAATGGGGCAGTATCTTTTGTTAAAAAGGAGAACTCGGAATTTTGGCAAGACTTCCAGGTGATGGTACCTCAGCGCAATCCTTTTGCCAGCCCGTCGGTGGTAGCCCTATCCGATGTGCTTGTATTCGTTTCCGATAAAAACAATCCACATGAAATCGAGCTAAGTTTTGATTTATCCAATACTAGGGTGAAACGGGTTGCCCTCCGTATGTTGTCCGTCAATACAGTGGATGATTTACAACTTGGCACCGTGAGTACCCAGATTGATACCTCGATTGAATCGGATGTAGACGAGGACGGTAGGGCACGGTTTCGATTAACGAACCTAAGGGGGGCATTTCAATTGGTGAGCAGGGGACGGTAGTTCCCCTGCCCGGCTTCCCAAACAATGTAAGAGTCAAATGCTCTTGTAAGGGTCAAAGAGTTTATTGTTTATCAGGTAGGTTGCGAATCAGGTCCGCATCATTTGCCGTTCCTTGTTGTCTCTGGATAGTCACGTCATTGGAATGAAAGGACATGGTATTGATCGGAGTGATAGTGCTGCCGTTCAGCTCAAAAACGGTCCAGAGTGTGCCTGAAGAATTGGGAACATTGAATGTTCCTAGCGTTGTCTCTCCTTGAATCACCAAGACCTTCGCACCTGAGAGGGCTAAGGCGCTGCTGGAACTGGAGGAGCGGTTTGAAAAATCATGTACTGAGTACCGGTAAACCCCATCAAATTGCTGAGAAATGGTGATCGTTTCCGGTCCGAAAGAGGAAATATCGTCGACATCCAAAAACGTAAATGGAGACGAGGAGGAAGTGCCTCTATCGCGCCAGTAGACATGAAACCGGTCGGAACCACTGGAATTGGGACCGGTCATATGGGAATCCAAATCCGAAGGGCTGCTTCCCCAAGTGAGAACGACCCGAGTTTCACCCTGGGCGACCGTCGGAGAGATTGTTCCGTTTTGGTTTCCATTGGTTTCCCCACCCAACACAGTGACCGTGATATAATTGTCCGAAAATCCGTCTTTAGACAGTTGTGCCGTATAATTTCCCACATCCAAATCAATCGAATAATTACCCGATGTATCGGTCGTCGTGCTTGCCACCACTTGTCCAGTACGCGCATTGATGCCATCGCGGAAACTTAAGCTGACACCGCTTTCCACCTCCCCAGTTAAGGCATTGGTAATCGTTCCCGTTGCGGTACCGACCCCCGCGAACAGTTCTTGGATGTTTAAAACTGCTTCCAGAATAATAGTCTGATTGGCCGCAACTTCGACCCCTTCAAATACCTCTGGGAAATAATCGTTTCGGGTAAACGTTAAGGTATGGACAACACTTGCCGGGATTTCCAAGGTATAGGCTCCGGCACTATCCGTTGTCGTAGAGGCCGACGATTGTCCATTTTGTGTCGCTACGACGGATACGGCGCTCAAAGCATCCCCCGTGACGGCGTCGCGCACAACCCCCGTGACCGTTCCCAGTAAATTCTGGGTGGCTTTCAGGGAAAAACTAGCGTCATCCGTGAGAGATGGATTGGCGAGATTCACGGCCCAGCAGTGGTCGGCATCCGTCTCTACCTGAAGCTGAAGTCCACTGCTGCTGGATGCGAAACCGGAGGAAGTGAGAAGATTCCCGTTTCCTCTACGACAGCGAGTTGAAGGAAGCTGGAAAAAACCAAGTCCATAATCATACTGATAGGCGTTTCCGATCACGTTTCCACTGGTGATGTTGACAGAAAATTCCACAGGTTTGTCAGCATCCGAATGGAAAATATAAGTGGTGCCTCCTAAGCGTGGCAACACCACACTGGCATTAAAATCACCGTCGCCTAAATCCACCAAAGGTAAAGTGAACATTTGCCAATTTTCTGAATCGATTTCTTCGATCTGTGAATCCTGACGACTATAATTATACGCATAGGTGAATTCGAGCATGGCCCGCCCCAAAGCCGTACTGCTGAGGGAGGCTCCAGGAACCGAGGCAAAGGTGCACCCCCAACCGGATTCGGTTAACAGGGAATCCACACGACTCACTCCAGAATCAGTATAAGTTGTCGGGACGTTGACAAATAAATTGCTGATATTGAAACTGCTGCACTGCGTGTTCAGCATCTTAAAAAAAGCGAATCGGGTGTAGTATGATTCAGCTTCTAAACCCTGACGAGTGATCACAAGGTCCAGTCGGTCCAGCGATTTGTAGGAGTTCAAATCGTCAAACACTTCATCCTCGATCCAACGAGCCGAACCTTCCAAGACCCATCTTCCTAAGCTTCCAATACGAGTGTCCAGGGCTGTGAGTTGTGCGGAATGGAAATATTCGTGAACGGTTGTTACCTGCATGTTCACGGGCGAGACATCAAAATTCAGATGAATGAGATTGGGGTTAGCGCTGTTTACAAAACCGAGCACTCGCGACGACTGAGTGGTTCCTGAGGGGCATTCCTCTGAAAATTTTTTGGTCACAGTGTGGGACTCGCTCCGGCAAATTTTACTAATTTTTACATCAAGTTGACTCGGTGGTGAAAATCCGATTGTTTGAAAGTGTGTGTTTCCTGCAACCAACCAATCGAATACCGATTGAGTGGTAAAGCGAGTGTTGCCTTCTCCCTCATCGGTGATGGTCACCGACAAAGAGTCGTTGGAAAACGTTTCGGTGGTAACGGTGCCCTTTTCCTCGAAAATCAAGATCCAAAAGCCCTTCAGCGAGTTGATTATAAATTCGATAGAAGTTCCCGATTGATCCAAGGTGCCTTCCAGTGCGATTTGCAACTGAGTTGTCCCGCTATCTTCCTGCCCAATGTTCGTATCGTCTGCATGGGTTAATGAAACCAATTTGAACGTAGAATTGTCATCGGGGAGGGAACTGACGGGGATTCTTAAAGTATATGCTGCATCCAGGCTATCCGGTGCCTGTATCACAAAGACACTGGAAACCGTGGTGGCACCGTCAAAAAGAAATGGGTTGGCTGATACTGTGGAGATTGTTGCTGCATCCAAGAGACTGCTATCGGCCTCGGAAGGAGCAGTCAGCGTGGTCCCATTTAAAGTCGATCCTGATTCGTTAACCGTGATCGTATTTTGTCCTCGTTCCAAGCTGAGTGAAGTCAGCGCCGCTACGTTGAGGGTAATAACCCCCGTATCTGAAAGAGTTCCATCTGTAACTTGGACTTCCACTGTTGATTCACTTCCTGCCTGTGCGGTTGAAGGCGTCCATTCTAGAATCCCTTCAGTTGCATCGAGAGTCAGTCCGTCAGGACCCGAAGTGAGTTCGTAGCTGAGGCTTCCTTCTCCTTGGTAGGCGGTCTGGATTTCCCATTGAAAAAGTTGGTTTTCTATCAGGATCAAAGGGGTTTCGGGAGTGACCAGCTGAAGGCTCAAGGCGGCTGTTTTCAGACTGAGCTCTGTTTGATTGTTATCTTCATTGCCATCGGCATCCAGTGCCCGGACGACAACAAAATATTCCGTATCTGGCTCTAGATCGCTGATGCGTTCAGAGGTGATTCCAGGATCGGTTTGCCAAAACGGTGTGTTAAAATCTTGTTGCCCTGATGTGGTAGAGAGGTAGATGTTATATAAAATCTGGGAAGCTGAGGATTCCGTATCCTCAGCCGCTGTCCAACCAAGGAGGGCGGAATTGAATCGAATATCACTCACACTAGTGATGCCTCCAAAGGTGGGGTTTCCTGAGTCTGATTGTCCGCTGGAAGAGCCTCCACCTCCGCTCCCACAGGCAAACAATCCAAAAATACATAAAAGGTAAATTGTCAATTTCAACCACTTCAATTTTCTACACAACATAACGTTCCTTTCCGACTTAGTAGTCTATCAAATTGTACAATACCACTGCGCCAGTGGCATAAACTCAGATCAAGACACCCTTAAGCGCGAACTAGCCGCGTTTTGCTTTCAATAAAGCTTGAGGGGACCTTCCAAGGACATATCCACCAGTTTAGGTATGCACTTACAAGCCAATATGTTAAAATTTTTTTCCAAAAAAGGTTTTAAACTAAGCCAGGAAATATGATGGGTGGTGGGTTGCTAGAGTAGAAAATGATTAGGATTGGAGGGAAAATACACTGAACTCAATGGGTTGATTTTATTCACTATTTCAGCAATTTGGAAAACCAAGAAAGGAGGATTGGTGGAGTCGTTTTTGGAAAACAACTCCACCTCTAGCTATAGGAAAGGAGGGAATAGGCCGTTTCTAGTGACAGGAAAGGAGAGAACGGGCTATTTATTGATGAGGAACCACGAGTTGAAAAGTCGATCCTTGGTCCAGTTCGGTGGTGATGTGAATCGAGCCTTGCATGGCTTCGACGGCAGCTTTCACAGCATCCATTCCAACGCCGCGCCCGGAAACTTCAGAAACTTCGGTTTTGGTAGAGAAGCCTGGAGCTAAGATCAGTTGAATCAATTCCTCTTCTGGGGCGGATCCCGCGTAAGCGTCATCGATCAATCCTTTTTCCAAGGCTATGGATTTGATGCGGTCAGCGTCAATGCCGCCCCCATCATCGCGAATCACGATTTTAAGCGCTTCCGGATGTTCTTCGGCATGGAGAACGAGTGTTCCAAATTCAGGCTTGCCCAGCATGGACCGGACGTCGGGCGATTCCACGCCGTGGTCTACGGAATTTCGAACCAAGTGAACAAGGGTGCTGAAGAGATTTTCAAACCGGTCGTAAGACACTTCCACCTCTCCACCTTGAATCTCCACTTGGATTTGTTTGTTCAGCTTTTCAGCCAGATCGGTTGCGGCAGTGGCGTATTTTTTAAAGATCGTGCCAATGGGCTGTTTCCGAATATCCTGTACTGCTTGAGCGACCTCCTTGAGGCGTTGTTTGGCTTGTTGAAAACCTCGTTGAAATTCGGGTTGGTGTAGTAACTTTTCTAAGCGGTTGATTTTGGTGTCAGGGACCTTATAGGTGCGTTCGGCATTTGCCTGAAGTTCTTCCTCTGAGATGAGGCTGCTGAGGTCCTGCAAGGTCTGTTGCAACATCGATTTCAATGCTTCGGTTTCGGTGGTGAGCTGCTCAATCAATTCTGAAGTCAACTTCGATTCGCCGCTTCGTATCGATTCCAAATTGAACTCCACTTCATGAGCTTTATGGGAAACTTTTTTAAGATTGTAGCTTGCCGTTCCCCCTTTGATTGTATGGTAGTAACGGAATAACTCATTGGTGTCGATTTTGTTAGCGGGCTTTTTCAATAGAGTGAAGATCATCTCAAAGAGGCTTTCCACTTCTCTTAGGAATTGCAGGAAGCCGTCGCGGTCTACCGCCACTTTAATAAGCATTTCATTGTATTCCTCATCGGCTTTGATTTGTGCTTCCAACGCGCGTTCTTGGGTGATGTCGGTGAGCACGATCATGACCTTGTCAGAGAGGTTCTTTTCTGGAGCAGGAATCCAATGATAATCCAAAGAAAGAATCCGATCCCCTTGCATGGTTTCTTTGGGAAGCATGTCTCCAAAAACATCGAACGTTCCGGCTCCCGTGAAAATCAGATCGAGCAACTCTCTCACGTTGATGGCTTGTTCAGGAAACATGAGAGACATTGCATTCCGGCCCTCAATCGATTCTCCAAAAAAAGTGAGACAGGCTTTGGAGTATTCAGGATGGATTTTGTAGTCTGATCCAAAACTCAAAAAGCCTTGACCCGTGTTGTCCAGCAAGTCTTTCACCGCAGCTGTTGTCGCAATAATTTTGCGATAGCTGACTTGAAGGCTTTTCAGCATGGTGTTGAAGCTTTGACTCAGTTTTCCCACCTCGTCGTTAGAATCGATGGTGATGGCTAACATGGGTTTGCCTTGGGCAAACGACTGAGAGGTCGTGATGTCTTGGCTGAATTGAGTCAATTTTTTCAAGGGCTGCACCAGTCGACTGGTCAATAGCCAGATGATGATGAAAACGACCACCAAGTTTCCAGCAGCAGTCAACAGCAGGCTATAAAACTCTTGTCGAATCAAGTGAGGCAGTTTGTTCAGATCAAACGTCAATTCGACTCCATTGATGCGAACCATGTATTCAATCTGTTTTAAATTTTTGTCTCCCACTTTAAGTGAATATTCTCGAAGTTCCCCTTTCACCGAACTCACATCGTAGGTGAGTTGCACGGGATCGTCAGTCCCAGTTGGGTCCGAAGAGTGAGAAGCCAGCATATCGGCAGGTGGTGCTGCATTGTTGTCGATTTCTTCAATCACCTCGACTTCTTCAATCACCTCAACTTCCTCAATCACTTCAATTTCCTCGACCGGAACTTCCTCAATCACTTCAATTTCCTCGACCGGAACTTCTTCAATCACTTCAATTTCTTCCCCGGCTGCATTGGAAGCGGTTGTTGTTGCATTGGCCGATTGGCGCGAGAGAAAATTGGCGTAGTTTTGTTCAGTCAAGCGATTCAAGTACTGAATTCGGTCGACGCAGGATGGATGATTGTCGTCGATCAAGATCCCTTTCACCTCAGAATTGGCCATGTGATCGAGCAGATTGAAGCGCAACTCCGCGTCTTTCAGGACGATGCAATCCAAGGCCAACGAAAGCGTGAGAGCTTTTTGGTCGTATGTTTTCAGAATGGAGTTTTGGAGGTTCTGGACTTGGTAAGCGGTATTGAGACCTTGATATCCCAAGATGCCCAAAAAGATTCCGATGAGCAGTTTGGTGCGAATGATACGGTTGTTCCACCACGTTTGTAGATTCATAGATCTCTCCGGTGAGTAGCCAAATCTTGTTACGGATTTGGCTGGGAACGGAAATGCACGGCTCTTCGGTTCAATACCTGAGGGCACACCGTTGCCGCCTAAGGTGATAAAGGAAGAGGGGTGTCAGGGTTTAAGTGGGGTTTCCTGCGATCATTCCGTACCAAACGGTTGGATTTTGAGGGCATCGCCAAAAGTAACGACCTTCGCTCAATTTAATCGCCTTGGTGTATTTGGCATCACCGGGCTTCCAACCGCCTTGGGTGAATACCGTTTTGCCACCTCGCACGATTTGAAAGCCAAACAATTCTCCTGCTCGGTTGGCCATTTTAGAACTGACCGTCATATGAACTTTGAAGTATTGGTTAGCAGGGACGCGCAGCAATTTGGTGTCATTGATAATCGGGGTTCCACCTTTGGCTTCGGCACGCTGTTTCCGCAATGTGATGCACTCGGGTTGTTTGTATGCAATGTTAGTCCATTCTTCGGGTTGGTGTTCCGCTTCCACAAAGATGCAGTTTTCTTGAGTCAGATGAAAAGCTGGGATCTCCTTGATCTTCCCTCCAATCTTAATTTTCCCTTTCGATTCTTTCGTTTCGATGATTTGGCTTGCTCCCCAGGAGGCTCCCCAAGCTACCGGTGAGCCGAGTAGCGCCAAACCTAACAACAGGTACGCTTGAATCAACAGACAATTTCTTAGCAGTCTACGCATCGCTTTCTCCGGTTCGAGATGATGTGAAATCAGATGGGTGATGCGCTTACTCCGTTACCAGCATCACCTGAAAAGCTCCGAGAATCGGTCGCCCAATTGCTGGAAGAATTATCGCTTGTTCCGGGTGAGGGGTCTATTCGGGAAACTACGGGTTTGTGTCCGTAGAACTACTGAGCGGAAAAAATGAGATTTTCGACTGGGTATGAAGAAACCGCATATTTTTAGGCAGCTAGTTCTCTATGATCTCCCTAGCTTTGCAAACCATGCTCTTTTACGCAAAAGGGCCTATTTGATATCTTTAAACAACTAAAGGTTTCTGGAGGTAGGGATGAAACAAACGGTAATGAAACAGCTCAAACGCTTCACATTTTTGTTCTTGTTTTCTTGTGTTGCAACCCTAAGTCAGGGAGCAGATTCTGATTTAGAAATTGCCTACGCAGGACCTTTATCGGGGTCCGCCGAAAAAACCGGAACGACGATGGTGAATGCGATTGAGATGCTGTTTGAAGAAATCAATGAACAAGGCGGAATCGAAGGCCGGAAACTCGTACTCAATCAGTTTGATGATGAAAATAAACCAGAAACTGGCGTGAGGAATGCACATACATTGGCCGAAGGAAACAACTTGGCCGTGATAGGCCATAATCGCAGCACCGTTTCGTTTGCTGCCGGCAAGGTTTATGAAGCGCGAGGTATCCCGGCAATCAGTCCAGTGTCGACCAGTTCAGAAGTAACAAAAGCCAATGGTTGGTATTTCCGCACGATCAACAACGACAAATTCCCAGCGCGATTCAGTGCGGTTTATGTGCAGCAGGTTTTTAAGGAAGACACGGTGACTGTCATTCAAGATGATGAGAGTTATGGCAGTTTTCTGGGAAGTGAATTCTTAAAAAATGCGGAACGATTAGGTCTCAACGTCGCTTATCAGCATGAGTACGACTTGGACCATCCCCAGCTGTTGCAAAATCTGGATCGGATTGTGGAAGAACTCCTTCGATTGCCGGAAATCGGAGTGATCTTTTTGGCAACCCACTCCTTTGAAGCCGCTCAGTTAGTAACTCGTATTCGGAAAGCAGGTATCGAAAACAATATTCTGGGAGGAGATACCTTAACGGGGGAAAATTTTATCCGACATCTCAAGGAGATCGATCCGAAGCGGATCTGGTTGAACACAAACCGTGTATACAGCGCCGCTCCTTTTATTTTTGATGCCGCCAATCAAGCCGCTCAATCCTTTCGAACCAAGTATCAACAGAAATTTGGTATCGACCCAGGATGGCAAGCCGCGTTTGCCTATGACACGGCCAAAGTCATTGTGGAAGCGATTCGTGTCTCCGAGATTGCAAAACACAACAACGGCGATATTACGCGAGCCAGGCGGCAGCTTCGAGAAACGATTGCATCATTCAATTCGCCGCTAAAAGGGGTGCCCGGGCTGACAGGCCTCAATTACTTTGACGAATTGGGCGATCCCACCAAACCGGTCGCGATTGGGTTCTACCAAGGGCCATATTTTGTAGCCGCACTCACCCAGTTTCAATTGATTGATCATCCCGAAGGCGTGTTGAGGTTAGAAGAAAAAATCAAAAACTCTCAAATCATCCAGGTCGGTGATCTTTACTTTTTTGAAACCAACGTCGTGTATGCGGGGGTGAAGCTGAATAAAATCCGGCAGATCGATTTCAATAAAACGACGTTTCATGCCGATTTTTCATTGTGGCTTCGTTCCCATGAAAAATTGGATTACAAAAACATTCTATTTCAGGATGTCATCGAACCGGTGAAAATGGAATTGATTCGGGAAGAGAACTTGGGGTTGAATCATTACCAATTGGTTCGAGTGCAAGGGGTCTTTCAAGGAGATACCAATAATCCTGACCGCCTGGGACGTTTTTCACTTTCGATCCGGTTTCGACATTCCCAACTTCCTCGGAACCGAGCGCTCTTCATTCCAGACAGTCTTGGGATGGGGACCATACGACCTCAGGTCCTTTTGCAGCAAATTCAGGAATCCCAGGTCTTGGACCCCAATCAAAGCTGGATTGTGGACACCATCAGTTCCCATTCCAGCAGCACCTCGGAATCGGCGTTGGGGAGCCTCCTCACAAATGATGATATCATTGAATATTCGGTGTTTAATTTGGACTTCCGTTTATCCAAGGCGGGGCTGGACCTGATTTTTGCAAACGTGTGGTATCTCTTTGGATTCTATCTTGCGATCAACCTCTTGGTCAGTTTGCTAGGGATCTATCTTCTGTTACGACTCTTCCAATTTTTGGCTCGAAAAACGAAAACGGACTTCGACGATCAACTGCTTGTAATCATTAGGGTGCCACTCCATTTCCTCGTCTTTTTTGTCGGATTGACGTTCATTCAAAAAGACTTGGGACAGTGGTTGAGCGATGGCAACAATCAGTTGATTGAAAAAATATTGGAACTATTGATTGTAGTCATCGTGTTGATGGGGTTCTTTTACCGTTCTGGAAATTTGTTGCGAGAATCCTTCATCCAATGGGCCAAAAGCACCGAAACCAAGCTGGACGATCTGATTGCACCGCATCTGGGGAAAATCGTTAAGACTTTGAGTGTCATTTTGGTGGGCATGAAAGCAGGAGAAATCTTTTTTGGTTTATCCGCTGTTTCGTTTGTGGGCATCTTGGGAGCGTTTGGCCTCGCCATTGGTTTATTATTCAAGGATTTCCTGTCGGAAGTGGTCGCCTGTTTCAATATCTACTGGGACAATCCGTTTCAAGAAGGGGATAAAGTGTCTATTGGAGGTGGAGACGCAGGAGTTTTGGTCCGAGTTGGATTGCGTTCCACCGTGATACGTCCTGATTCCGGCCAGTTGGTTCAAATTCCCAATACCGCGGTAGTGGGTTCCCGAATTGAAAACTATTCGAGAGCGGTTGAAGCCAAGACAAGCTATCAACTGAAGATCAATGGAATCACGAGCAGTTTGCTCAAAACGATAATTGGGGACATCCGGGGGATTTTGGAACAGGCTGAAGGCGTGATGCCTTATGAGCATACTGCGAGTTTTCTAGGATTTGAGGGGAATGGACGAGTGATTCAAATCACCTTCGTTTCGGTGGCAAACCCTGATGAGATCGAACGAATTTTGGATCGTATGAACATGCAGATTTTGCAATTATTGGAATCCCACGAAATCGCTCAAATCGATTACGAATTCCTCCATATCGAGCAGTCCGTCACGAAGAGGTCGGAAGTCCAATCGGGTTTCTGGAACGCGAAGACGATGGAGTCGGCTCCTTAAGTCAAGTTGTCAATCTGCATGGACTAAACGGTCAATCTGCATGGACTAAACGGTCAATCTACATAGACGAAGCAATCAATCTGCATGGACCAAACGGTGGGTGAGGGCGTGCCGAACCAGCGAGGCAATATCATGGACATCCAATTTTTCCATGATGTGATATCGATGTGATTCTACCGTGCGCACACTCACATGCAGGTCGCTGGCAATCTCTTTGGTAGAACGTCCCGCAACGATCAATTCCAAAACTTCTTGTTCACGCTGCGTCAACGGGTTGGCATCAGCCCGTTGAGCAAGTGAATTTGTGGCGGAGGCAGAAGATGCGGAATGAGGCGCCAATTGTTGGTGATACGACTTTACCAACTCCTCCACTTTACTAGAAAGATATTCATCCACGGCCTGAATTTTGAGTTTGGAGTTTTTCTCCAGTTGATGTTTGTGCAACGCCACTTGGATGTTGATGTAGATGTCCTTCTCTTTAAACGGTTTCAGGATGTATCCGAACGGATTCGTTCCAATCGCACGATTCAAGGTTTCCTGATCCGAATACGCGGTGAGATACACAATGGGAATGTCCCACCGTTGGCGGATTTGGTCCGCTGTTTCCACCCCATCCCATTCTCCTTTCAAAACAATATCCATCAACACCAGGTCCACGGGGTGCTCCCCCACGTATTGCAATGCCTTTTGTCCGGAAGAGGCTATCCCTGTGACCTCATAGCCAAATTGGGTGAGGGTCCGTTTAAGATGGTTGGCCACCAAGATTTCATCTTCCACGATCAAAATGCGTATGTTGTCCAAGCTCACCTTTGTTGTTTGAAAGTTTTGAATCGGTCTGACTAACACGCTCTTTCTGAAGTATCGTGCGAAATTATCGAAGTTTTATCTATTCGGAAAACTACCGAAATTCTTAAGTACAAACCCGATGGTTTTCGCCTGATCTCAAAGCCCCTGTCAATAATTCTTGTGAAGTGAGATTCGCTCTATCTCTATGATTCTGCCGATAGTGCTTGTGAAGTGAAATGTAGTTGATTATAATAACAACAAAATCACAACAAATGGGTCGTAAGGGGAAACTGAATGACTATCAGATCGACAAGCTTTTTGGTCGCAATCGGGTCTCTCGTTATTTTGATTGTCAATGGGATCATCTGGTGGAATGTCAATGACAGTATCCAGCGCTCCTTACACACCAGTGATATTGCCGAACAAGTGGTTTTTAATGTAGCTTACCTAACGATTTATACGAACGATATTTTATTAGGGAAGCGTCAACGCTCGATTGAGCAATGGCAACAAACTTATTCTGGGTTGCAGAAAATCATTGCCCAATCCGATCAAGGTTTCAAACAAGGCGCTTTGTTGAAGTCACTTCAAATGCCTCTGAATTCAACTAAAACATTGTTTGAAAGATGGGTAGCGCTTGATAATCATAAATTAGCTGGATTAGGAAACGCCGAACAGGACCTTGAAAGTGATTTGGTGGAACAACTGCTCGTCGAAATACAGGCGATCACGACCCAAGCTCGGCACATCTTTCAAGAAAGCCAACAAGCGATATCGGAGTCACGGCAACAAGAAAAAGTGATAGGAACCATTGTGTTTGGTTGGGCGGCCGTGTTGTCATTTGGGGTGATTCTATTTTTATTTCGACGGGTCATTTATCCGTTGAACCGTCTGCAAGAAGGAACCCAAGCCATCAAGCAGGGAAACTTTGCCACCTTAGTTGCCACGAAGCACCAAGACGAAATTGGTCGATTGTCGCAACATTTCAACGACATGACTCAGTCGCTTAAGGAGTCTTACGATTCCTTAGAAGAGGAAATCAAACAGCGCCGACAAGCGGAAAATGCCTTACGCGAGCGTGAAGAGCGATTGAGTGCCATTGTCGATACCGTGGAAGACGGAATCATTACCATTGATGAGCACGGTAATATTCAAACGTTCAACAAGTCGGCAGAAAAAATTTTTGGTTACGCCGCCAAGGAACTAATGGGAAAAAATGTCAATCTGCTGATGCCTGCCCCTTATCAGCAGGAGCACGACGAATACATAACCCACTATCTAAAAACACGAGAAAAGCGAGTCATTGGAATCGGTCGCGAATTGGAAGGGCTTAAAAAAGACAGGACCCAGTTCCCGATGCATCTTACCGTCGGTGAAACTTGGATTGGGGGAGAGCATATTTTTATGGGAATCGTCCATGATTTGACCGAAAGCAAGCGCATTCAGAAAGAGTTGACGGCAGCAAAAGAATTGGCAGAACGAGCAAACCAAGCCAAAAGCCAATTTTTATCTTCGATTAGTCATGAAATCCGCACGCCATTGAATGCGATCACGGGCATGATGGAAATCCTTGAAAGCACCCCATTGTCCAAAAATCAAATCCAATATGTGGAGTCAGTCGACCGTGCGGTAGAAACGCTATTGAGTCTCATCAACGATGTTCTAGATCTGGCGAAGATCGAAGCCCAACAACTCGAAATCGAGCAAGCTCCCTTTGATTTGGAACAGTTGATCGACGGATTGCTCGAAATCGTGGCCTTCCGTGCGAACAAACACGGGCTCGAAATGTTGCATTGCGTTCCTCTAGAGGTTCCCACCCATCTGATAGGCGATGCCACGCGGCTCCGGCAAATCCTATTAAATTTACTGAGCAATGCGGTCAAATTTACTCCGAACGGAACGGTCATGCTTGATATTGAAGTTGCCTCACAGGATGCGCAGGGTTGTGTTTTGCAATTCATCGTGCAGGACACCGGAATTGGAATTCCCCAAAAGAAAATCGATACGGTTTTTCATGATTTCATCCAAGGAGATTCCTCGATCACTCGTCAGTACGGGGGAACGGGACTGGGCCTTTCGATTAGCAAACGCCTTGTCGAATTGATGGGGGGAGACATTGGAATGGAAAGTTCTGTTGGAGTCGGTAGTACCTTTTGGTGCAAAATTCCGTTTGTGATCGATTCACATCCCCCTGCGAAAGAGGCTTTACCGCCGCTCCAGCTCAATGGCATGAAGGTTCTGGTTGTGGACGATCATCCGGTGAATCGACAAATACTGACCGATATCCTGGCAAAACATGGAGCGTATCCACGTGAAGCTGCAAGTGGTGGGGCAGCACTCGATGAAATTTTTCAAGCGAGGAAAACAGGCCATCCTTATGAGTTGTTAGTGATCGATACACAGATGCCTGGAATGAATGGCTGGGATGTGGTCCATCGGTTGAATGACCGGAACGAGTTTCCTCTACCGGCGGTGTTTCTGCTCACTTCAGGTAATAAGCTGGATGATGAGCAGAAAAGCAAAGACCTGGGGGTAACCGCCCGTTTGCTCAAACCGATTCGTCGTAAGAAACTGATAGAAACGTTGCACGACGTATTTTTTCAATCGAACGACCTTGCAGAACCGCCTGCCGAAGCAAAACAGGCGGTTGCTTCACTGGAGCCAGGACGCCAAAATGCTTACCGAGTGTTGTTAGTAGAAGACGATGAAACCAATCGAGACATCTTTTTGAAGCATTTATGGGGAGAAGGGTACACGGTCCATATCGCTGAAAATGGGAAAAAGGCGGTAGAACAATTCAAACGCGAAACCTACGATTTGATTTTAATGGATCTACAAATGCCGATCATGGATGGATATGAAGCTACCCAACAAATTCGTAAGTGGGAATCCGATCAACACCATTCCCGAACGCCAATTATCGCTTTGACAGCTTTTTCTCTTAAAGGCGATCTGGAGAAGGTCCTAAAATCGGGATGTGATGAGTACCTGCTCAAGCCGCTTAAAAAGAAAACGTTGATCAACAAGATCGAGTCTTTTTTAGGGACGGCTCCTCAAGCAGGCCCAGCCACCGTTCCCGTAAAAGAGGCGTTGCAAGCGGATGAGTCTCCCTATATCACCTGGGTGGACCCAGATTTTAGAGACTTGGTTCCTGTGGTTTTAGAACGAAGAAAGAAGCAAACCGATGAAATGAAACAAGCGCTAGCAACCACCGATTTTGACACAATCCGTAAAGTGAATCATAAGCTGAAATCTTCACCTGGACTGAATTTCTTGAACAAAATGGGGGCCAGAATTGAACAAGCTGCCATCGACAACGATAGTGACACCATTCGTCGTTCCATTGACCAGCTTTTGGATTATTTTGAAAACGTCGAGATAAGAGTGAAAAGCAATGATGACTGACCACGATTCCTCAATCCGAGTTCTGCTCATTGATGATGATGACCTTGTTCCCATGTATATCCAGCGGTTTTTGGAGCGGATCAAAAGGTTTGTCTATGTGTTGGAGTGGGCAGAATCCTATGAGACAGGTTTTCAAAAATTGTCGGAGCAACGACATGATGTGGCTTTGGTGGATTACGATTTGGGGGAGAAACGAGGAACCACCCTTATCGAAGCAATGGAAAAAAAACATTGCCGGGTTCCGATGATTCTCTTGACCAGTACCGACGATTGGCACTTGGACAATCAGGCAATGCAATCGGGGGCGGTGGATTATCTCGTCAAAAATCAACTCCATGAGACGACATTGGAACGCTCGCTGCGCTATGCAATGGGGCGCAAAAAACAAGAACTTCTGATCAAATCCCAACAAAATCAACTTCAAGAGGAGCTGGTGCAAGCTCGTCAAACGCAGCGGGCTTTATTTCCTGAAGAATTGCCAACGATTCCTAATGTCACGATGGTGAAAAAATACCATCCTATGGAACAGATCGGCGGCGACTTTTACGATGTCTTCGAGCTAGACGAGCACTCTATCGGCTTTTTAATCGGAGACGTTACCGGACATGGCATTCCCGCGGCTTTGATTTCCTTCATGGTTTATTCAATCTTCAAAGATTGTGCGGTGGGATTGGAATCTCCTGCAATGGTGATGAATTATGCGAATGGACGTTTGGTTGGGAAACTACCGGAAACCAAGTTCACCACGATGGCGTACGTTATTTACAATCACTCCAATCAAATGTGTTCTTTTGTAACTGCAGGGCACCCTCCCATTTGTGTCATTCGTGCGGCCACTAACGAAGTGTTTTCGCTGAGTTCTCACAATTTCATCTTGGGAGCTTGGACCGACATTGATTACAAAGAAGTGCAGTTTCAATTGAAAAGAGGTGACAAGTTGTTGCTGTATACGGATGGGCTTGTGGAAGTCAAAAGCGCCGATGAAAGAATATTTGGCCTATCTCGATTGAAAAATTTCTTGAAAGAACATGCGAGTCTTCCCATCGGTGAAATGATGGATCGCCTGTACGAATATGGCTTGGATTATTCAGAAGGTCATGCCTTTGCAGACGATATCACAATGCTTGGCTTGGAAGTCTTGTGATACCAACTCGATACGAGTCCTGTGGCACCAACTCGATACAAGTCCTGTGACACCAACTCGACACAAGTCCTGTGACGCCGACTAGATACGTTGCTTGTAAGATAATGGACGAAACCGAATGGTGTAGCAGGTGCCCTGATACCGGTCGATTTCCCAATCGCCATCGAGTTGCTCCGTAAACATTCGGATCAACTTCAATCCAAGTGAAGGGATTTCATCGATATCGAGTTCGCTAGGAAGGCCAATTCCGGTATCGCCGACTTGCAGGAATAATCCTTCATCGGCTTGTTGTTTGAAGAAAATGAAAATGGTGCCAGGCTGATCCTCAGGGAAAGCGTACTTGAGCGAATTGACCACCACCTCATTCACAATCAATCCGCAGGGAATCGCGGTATCGATGCCCACTTCGATATCTTCAATATCGAGTTCCAATCCGATCCTTCGAGAAGACACTCCATGGGCGAGAAATAAGTTGTTGGCTAGCGTTTCTAAATATTTAGCCATCGGCACATCCCGCCATTGGTCCGATTGATACAGTTGTTCATGAATGAGTGTCATGCTGGCAATCCGGCCTTCGGCTTCCCGGAATAATTCATACGCGGGACCCCCTTGCACTACCTGAGTTTGCAGGTTCAAAAGACTGGCCACAAATTGCAGATTATTTTTCACACGGTGATGGATTTCCTTCAGCAACATCTGTTTTTCCATCAAGGATTGATTCAGTTGTTGTTTCTGCGATTCGATTTCAGAAATATACGTTTGTGTGATCCGTTCGGCTTCTTTTCGTTCCGTGATGTCTCGTGCCACAGCCACAAAGTATTCGCTTTCTTCTTGTGCAATCCACGACGCGTTGACCTCCACAGGAAAGCATACGCCATCTTTGCGTCGGTGATAGTTTTCCACGACAATCGCGCCGTGGGCTTTGATCAACTGGGATCGTTCTTCCCAAGTCGGCTGACCCGGAGCGGTTGAGATGTCTTCCACGCGCATTTGAAGCAATTCTTCTTGGGTGTATTGCAATCGGGTGCAGGCGGTGGTGTTGACATCTAAAAAATTTCCCGTAGTCGGATCGACCACAAAAATCGCGTCATTGGATTGATTGATCAACTGCCGGAATAGTTTGAGGTTGGCTTCGGTGCGTTTGCGTTCGCGTAGATCCCGCGCCACACTGATGATGTATTCTCGCCCCTCCTGCGTGATCAAACTCGTGCTGACTTCCACCGGAAATGTGGTTCCGTCTTTGCAGCGGTGATGCACTTCAAGCATAAAGCCTCCTTGTTGATGAAGCCGTTCGACATGCTGTTGTTGAGAAAAATCTTGAGGCAATTGGGAAAATTTGGTTGTGGGAAAATGAACCAACTCTTCGCGGTCGTATTGCAACCGTTGACATGCCGTTTCGTTCACGTCCAATACCCGAAAGGTTTGGGGGTCGATCACGAAAATGGCATCGTTGGAATGATCAATCAGCATACGAAAGAGTGGTAACGGAGTTTCAAGTTTAGGATCGTGTGTTCGACGGTGGTGTTGCATGGGAACCTTTCTCCCGTCTCTAGAGAATCGCCTCTAAAGTATCGTGCGAAATTATGAAAACTTTATCTATTGGGAAAACTACCGAAATTTCTACGTACATACTCGTAGGTGGACGCTGGTGTCCCTTGGAGGAGACCCAGCTTTGACCCATCAAGTATAAAATCAACCGTAAAAAGTTGCCAAGGAGAGTCTGAATCGAAATATAGGAGATAGCGAGGAGTGAGTACAGGAAGATTAATCTTTCATATTCATTCGGGGTATTCGAGGCCTTGCGGAGCCTTGGCATTGAGCGGGTTAGATCCCTTCAGAGATTCTACGTACGCTACAACATCATCAATAGCAGCTTGAGGAAGTTTTTTACCCCAACGAACCATTCCATTGTCAGTCACTCCTTCGGTAACCACTTTTGTGATATCGGCTGTTGTATTGCCATATAACCAATAGTTGTCTGTCAAGTTCGGACCAAAACGCCCTTCTCCTTTCAGGCCATGACACATCAAACAGTGTTTTTTGTATAATCGTTTTCCATTTTCGAGATTGGGTTCAGCAGAGATTTCTAATGCCATACCGAACATCCCAAGCAACAAGCTGGTCATAATCATTCTCTGAGTGAGTATTCGAGACTGGAACAATAAATCCCTGCTATCAAGTTTATTGCCTTTGACAATCAATAAATGGATTGGTGAGAGTGAAAAATCGATGCCTTGCCACATGGCTTCCAAGTTGTTTTTGGTGTCTTGTAGCGCCCGAATGCCTGAAGCCGACACTTTGAAATATCGCTTCGCACGCCCACCCCGTTGAGGAGTGGGTTCCCCTGTTTTTGACTGCACATAAGTTTTCTTTTCCAATCGCTCTAAAGTGGCATACAACGCCCCAAGCGAAACGTCACGCTTCACCCGAGTTTCGATTTCCTGACGGATCTTCATTCCATACGCATTTTTTCCTAAACGCAGTACGGCCAAAAGCACGATGTTTTCAAATTCGCCTAAGTAGCTTTCTTTGTTGGCCATTTGGTATCCTTTCGATGAGATTATTTAATCTATAAAATAGAATAAATTACTGAGATGTCAATTATTTATTCTATTTTATAGAAAAAATAGTCATAGAATGAAAAAGAGGAATGAAAAAAAGCTATGAATTTTGCCGATAAATCGAGGAAGTTTCTCTGATTGTAAATAAAGTATTTTGGTGAAAACCCTGCTTATTCACCAGTGGCAACAAAAAAAATGTCCACCTGCACCCCGGTCGTTTTTTCGACAGGATTGACTTCATACTTCGTACGATTTTCAGTGTTGATCGACTCCACGAAGAATACCAATGTGATGTGTTGCAGACCAAGTTGTTGACCGTAACGGGCAGCTTGGGAGATAGCCTCATGGTAGCTGGGGATAGTGGAGAAGGATTTGAGTTCGAGACCATAGAGGGCATTGGCATATCGGATGAGCAGGTCGATTTTTCCGTTGCCCGTGGGGAATTCGGGTAAGACGGCTCCTCCGAATTTCTGGAAAATCCGGGTCAGATAGGCGTACAGGTTGAAATGAAAGATGGCTTCTGGAAGTCGTAAATCTCGGCGGCGAGGAGCCTCTGCAAATATCCAAGTGTGATTGGTGTGGAGGTAGGCTTCATACCTCTGAATCAATCGACCGATGTTGAGATGATTTTCGGTTATTGTATCGGACCAATCTTCAAACGGAGCAAAGATTTGTCCGCTCTCCGTAAATAATGCTTCGGAGAAGTAGTTAAATAGCCGTTTCTGAATAACAGGGTTAGCAAATTTAATGTTGCGATGGAGGCCTTCCATCCGATCCACATCAATCACCCCATTGAGATACAAAAAGTTTTGTTCGGCTTGGTCGAATTTAAAGGGAACTTTTTCTTGGGTTTGGAACAGTTCTAGGACGACTTCTCGATAGGGAGATCGAGCCACCTTGCTGATCAGGTTGGTGATGGTGTTGTTTCCCAACGTGTTGACCGCATCAATCAACATCCGTTCACAGTGTTCGAGCTGAATGGAGATGTTTGGATCAGGATTGTAGTCTTGAGTCAGGAGCTCTCCCAGCCAACCGACTAAACCGGGTTGTCCTTGGGTTTCGGAGTAGATCCGGTCGATTACCGATTGCTCAACGATTTGGCCACTCTCCTGTTCATACCAATGGAACATGGAATCCACTTCAGAGTGCGTAAGGTTGGGAACGTGTAAACTTCGTTGCGTGTTGAACGGAGAACCCGTTTCACTGTTTGCGCCGAGCACGCCACGAATGCCCACAACAGCGACACCGTGCAGTAAATAACTTTTTTCGGAGTAATGAATCGTCTCGCCTGCCCGAATCAGGTAGATGTCCCGGAAAACCCGAAGAATGGTTTGAATGGCATTCGGCAACAGCACATCGAATTCATCCAAAATCAGGATCAATGGCCTATCGAGATTTGCCTTGGAAAAGAACTGTTGAAAGGCATCTGGGTATTTCTCGCTGTCTAGCAAGGAAGCATCGGGTAACGGCTTTTGTAGTTTTTCGGCAATGCGGCCCAACAGAGATTGCAGAATCGCTTTGGGAGTTTCGTAACCTTCCAAAAAGCCCAAGCTGAGTGAAACGATATCAAATTGGGATTCCGATTCGAGCTTTTGTTTTACCTGAGTCATGACCCAGGTTTTTCCGGTTTGGCGAGGTGCCCAAACCGTGAGGTAGTGTCCTCCAAATTCGGGATCGTCTCCTACCAACCATGCATAGCCCGTGTTGATCAATTCGGTGCGTTGCACGTAGTAGTGCCGCCGAGGATTCAGTGTTCCATAGGAAGAGAATGTTCGCATTGCCACTGCATTGGCTCCAAGCCGAGTGATCGGAAGTGCTTGGTGATTACATTTGCTAAGTATCGTGCCCAAGCAGGATGGATTTTCTCTCCATCCGTTTTATACAACGATCATATACAAATATATCTTGGCTTGGAATCAAATCGGTAGACTTTCGATCACTCGGCTTGGAACCAATCAGTGGATTTTGAGTAAAAGAGTTAACAAGACCGTTGCGAAGTGTGGTCGTTTAGGCAACCAGGGAATCGACTTCGGTAGGTGTTTTGTCGATTTCCTGGACGATTGCGAGTTCTTCTACAGAAAAAATCTGTGCCAAGTTGAGAATCACAATAAACTCTTCATCCTCGCGTTTTCCCATCCCCTTAATAAAGTCGATTTTGAGACGGGTACCAAATTTAGGAGGAGGGCTAATTTGGTCCTCTTCTAACTCAATAACCTCATGGACGCCATCCACCAGCACTCCCATCAGGGTGTTTTCTTCTTCAATGGGAAGTTCCGCAATAATCACACAAGTGTTGATTGTCTGGACAATGCGAGATCGATTGAATTTTAGTCCGATATCCAGCACTGGAACCACACTACCACGAAGGTTGATCACCCCCCGCATGAATTCGGGGGTTCTCGGAACTTTGGTGGTTTTTTTAAACTCTAATACTTCCCGCACATGAAAAATTTCGAAGGCAAACAGCTCCTCTCCTAATCGAAATGTCAGGTATTGCCCCGACGAAGCATTGGCTTCTGCTAACATAGTTCTCCTTATCAAAAACACAGGAAATATTTGTTTAAAAATACGGCTCAAATTCTTTGTTGAGGGCAAGCTTGTCTTGACCCAAATCGAGGACAATTCCCTTGTCTTTTTTTGCAGCCGGCTGCTTTTCTTTCAGAGTGGTCTGTTGAACGATCCTTTTTTGGTTATGAGGAGCGGGGAGAAGGGTCGACTGGCGTTCTTCAGCAGACTTTAGCCCTTCCGGGGTTTGCTCTAGTTTAAAATAGGAAATGGCATCTTGAAGTTGGGCTGCCTGCAAAGAAAGTTCTTCCGAAGTCGACGCCATTTCTTCCGAAGACGACGCATTTTGCTGGATCACTTGATCCAGTTGTTGAATGGCCCGGTTGATCTGTTCTGTTCCCAAACTTTGTTCCCGGCAGGCATCGCTGATTTCCCGCACCAACTCAGACGTTCTTTCAATATCTGGAACCAATTTGGCCAACATCTCGCCTGCCCGCTCGGCGACTTCCACGCTAGAGTTGGAAACTTGACTGATGTCCCCAGCAGCGACTTGCGTGCGTTCCGCCAATTTCCGCACTTCCGATGCCACCACGGCAAATCCTTTTCCGTGTTCTCCTGCCCGCGCCGCCTCGATGGCAGCATTCAATGCCAACAAGTTGGTTTGCCGGGAGATTTCCTCGACAATAGAAATTTTTTCGGCAATTTCCTGCATGGCTCTGACCATGTCCCCGACTGCCTGCCCGCTCGTTTGGGCATCATTGGCCGCTTGTCGGGCAATTTGCTCGGTTTGACTCGCATTTTCGGCATTGTTATTCGTTGTCGCGCTCATTTCTTCCATTGTCGACGAGGTTTGTTCGATCGAGGAGGCTTGTTCGGTGGTCCCGCGAGAAATCTGCTGAGCGGTGGAACTCAACTGATGACTGCCGGACGCCACGTAGTCCGCTCCCGTTTGAACATTGGAAACGATCTCTCGAAGCTTGCCAACCATGACTTTCATTGCGGCCAATAATTGGTTGATCTCGTCTTTGCCCTTGACTTCAATCGTTGTTTGCATATTGCCTTGGGCAAGTTGCTCGGCAATCTTCACCGACTGCTTCAAGGGACCGGTGAGTGAACGCGTGATCAAAAAGGCAATGACCATGCCTAGCAAAAGAGCCGACATAGAAATGATAAGTATGGTTTGTACGGCTTGCTGAATGGAAGATTGCAATGCGGGTCCAAGGGTATCCTGTTCTTCTTTAACCGACAGTTTTATCTGTTCCGCCACTTCTGAGATTTGGGGTCCGATCGTATCCAACACCTCCTTAATCTGCCGGTTCCGTTCGGTGATGACGACCTCTAGGCGTTCTAGGTTTTCGACGTAAATTGTTCGGGATTCGATAAACTCATTGAGGAGTCCACGACGTACTGAATTTTGAATTTCTCTTAACAGGATATTCAAGGGTTCTTGGATTTCGATTCCCAATTCTTGCTTGGCGATTCCCATGGTCGCCATATCATTGGTATCCAAATACTTCGCCATGTTTAAACGACCCAGTAGTAGGTGTTCTAGAACTCTTCCCGCATAGTAAGCCGCGATGACATCCTGATCCTCAAATGCAGATTGCATGATGTTTGACAATGCTTGATGCATTTTCAGTCCATGGGGATCCAATTGAGTTTTGACAATCTCGTGGCGCTCCCTCATCAAGTCAACCACTTGCGTGAATGAATTTTCGTAATCATCCACGTAGTCAGTAATAAAGGTCACTTGTTTGGCCCGTTCCGGTTTCTGAATATCTAATTTTGCATCCTCCAAGAATTGGAGCATCAATTCATGTCGAGTTTTATAGTTATTCAAATGTTGCTCATCGGAAGTCATCAAGAAATCTTTCACACCCATCCGGGTCAAGAGCATATTGGCCTGCAAACGCCCCATCAGATTGGTATCTCTCGCGAGTTCGCGATAGTTCACAAAACTAGTCTCGGTCGCTTGCATTCCCGAGTATCCCGTAAAAGCCACCACGAATAAGAGGAATAAGACAACCGTAAACCCCGT
Organism: SAR324 cluster bacterium; assembly: GCA_028281495.1. Classification (GTDB taxonomy): domain Bacteria; phylum SAR324; class SAR324; order SAR324; family NAC60-12; genus JANQJU01. The sequence continues at coordinate 4,860 of JANQJU010000008.1, read as the reverse complement.
ATACATTTTCGTACTAAATTTAACACCGTTTAACATGCAGTCTCCTTATCAAATCGATTTACATTGATTTGTTATGAACGTTCCACCAAGGATGATGTTGATAACCATTCATGATTGTGAATTTAATAAGTAGTTCGGGAACAGGTTGCTTAAGTTGGATTGCTTTCCCTGAACGATTGGCCGTCAGATAAGTCGATTGAAGCAGTTGCAGGAACGATACGTCGATCACTGTGACTTCCTGAAAACCTAAATTCAAAATCGACGAGCTGTCTAATGTTTTCATTAAGTCTTGCTTTATCTGAGTTGCTTGGTCTGCGGTCAAAGATCCAGACAACATCAATGTGTTGTCCTGGTCTGGATTGTTGTCCTGGTCTAGATTGTTGTCCTGGTCTGGATTGTTGTCATTGAGAAGTGTTGTCATGCGCTAAGCCTCCTTTTTTCTTCGTAAAGTGCAGTTTGCATTAATTTGAAAACATCTAAAATTAAGGCGATGCTGCCATCGCCTAAGATCGTGGCTCCTGAAATGCCTTCGACATCACGATAGATTCGACTCAGCTGTTTGATGACGGTTTGGTGTTCACCAATCACTTCGTCCACCACAAATCCAACCCGGTCTTCTTCCATTTCAGTAACCACGATCTGCCGTATCGCGGGACTTTCACCTTCGATATTAAAAAGTTTTCTTAAATGAATGTAGGGCACCACCTTTTCTCGAATGTAAACGATGGAGCGTCCACAACCACTGTTCATGGACTCTTCTCTTAATTCGATACACTCGGCCACAGTGGACAAGGGAATGACACAGCTGGTATCGCCAACTCGAACCAACAACCCATCCACAATCGCCAGCGTCAATGGCATCTTAAGAGTCAACAAGGTGCCTTGATGGTGTTGACTCGAAACTTCGATGGAACCTCCCAGGTTCTCAATACTTTTCTTGACGACGTCCATCCCTACCCCGCGTCCGGAGATATTGGTGACCGCCTGAGCCGTAGAAAAGCCAGGAGCAAAAATGAGAGAGAAGAGGTCCTGCTCGGAAAGCACATCCTCCGGTTTGATGAGTCCTCGTTCAATCGCCTTTTTTCGAATCGCTTCGGCATTTAATCCGGAACCATCATCCTGGACTTGGATCAACACAAACGCCCCCGAATGTTTCGCGGACAAATGTACCGTTCCTTGGCGCGATTTATTTTTAGAAATCCGCTGTTCTGGCGATTCAATGCCATGATCCACGGAATTGCGAATGATGTGCACCAACGGACCATTCAGTTTTTCGATCACGGTTTTGTCCAGTTCGGTTTCTGCGCCCTCCGTCGTTAACACGACTTCTTTTCCCAGCTCCTGCGACAAATCTCGAACCAAGCGTTTGAACTTACTAAACGTGGTACCAATGGGGAGCATACGGATACTCAAGGTGTGATCCCGCAAATCCGCAACGTATTGTCCTACTTCTTCAACAATTGAGACCAACTCCGAGTCGTTTCGAAACGATGCCACTTGGCTGAGGCGAGCTTGTAAAGTCACAAGTTCCCCTACTAAATTCACTAGGGTATCCAGTTTATGAGAATGCACCCGAATGCTGGCAAGCTCTGGAGAGGTGGATGGAGATGCTTTTGGCTTAGAGGAACTGGGCTGCTCTTCGGTTTCTTTTGCTTCGGAAACCACCGTATCTTCAGAATGCGTTTCCCAGATTTCGAGGAGGGAGTCTTCGTGCAGCGGCTCCTGAGAAATGAATTGGTCATAAAGTGTATCAAGCAAAGTTTCTTGATCTTCCGATTCGGGCACCTTCAAGGTTGTGAAATCCAAGTCGCATTCTTCCTCAACAAAAATAAAAACCCCTTTGACCGCATCGAGATCCAGGGAGGTGGTGAGGAGAACCTCCCAAGTCGAATAACAATGTTGGGGATTGATTGAATCGAGTGGAGGGATTTCATGAGATTGCGCGATCACTTCGCAACGCCCCATCGTCTCTAATTCGCTGAGTAGGACGGTGACGTCGATCCCTTTTTCAAAAGCAGTCAAACTGGGGCGGAATCGGATTAAGTAGGTGTGGAGCTTTTGGGGTTGTGCGTTGAGTTGGCTGCCACCGGCTTCCAATTGAGACTGCATTATTTGCTGAAAGGCCGTCACGATTTGTTGGGTGGTCGCCACATTGTCAGGGGCATTTTCCACATCGGCATAGAGTAACTTTCTGATGTGATCTTTGGCTAAGAAGCTCCAATTGATTAACTCGCTCGTCACTCCAAATTCGCCATCTCGAACTTTATCAAACACGGTTTCGATCTCATGGGTCAAGGCTGCAATCTCATGAAATCCATACATGCCCCCGGACCCTTTGATCGTATGAAAATCTCGGAAGATCGTACCGATTAACTCCGAGCTGTCAGGCGTTGTTTCAAGCTGGAGAAGGGCATGTTCCACTTCTTCCAGCCGTTCTTCAGCTTCCTCCAGAAAAATTTTTCGATTTTCTTCGTCACGGGTCATCCTGGCATCCTGTTGTTCGAGAGTTTTAATTCAATCCTGGTGGAAAATTATGCGCTTCGTTTGCTTTTGTTTCCTAACTATAAATAGAGAAGCACTCTAGTGAACACAGAGGATTCTTCTGTCATAGCAATTAAATGAGGTTAAACAATAGAATCCTATTGTGGAATATTGCTACTTTCTAAGTTCTACCTTGGGGTAAGAAAACGGTCAATTTTTTTATTAAGTTTTTCCTTTGTTTTTATTTTGTTAGGTTATCTAGGATAAAGAATTCATTTTCTGAAGAGAAGTGTCGTTAGTTCATTATATGAAAATTAAAGTTATTTTGTATTCGTTGTAAGGAATACATTTGATGAATAATTTGTTTTTCTAGTCGTTAGTTTAGTATTTATTTTTTTATATACTTTTAAGTTGAGTGCTTAGCCTAAAATTCTTGAGAACTATTAAGCTCAATTTCAAGAATGTTGGGATGCGAGCTGTCATGGGATCGAGAGTGCTCATTGCACTCAGGTATGATACGTTCCATCTAAGGTTGCACCGCTTGGAACACCCAGTGCAGGTTGCTGAAGCAGTCTGGTTAAACGGTCAGGAAGTGCGGGTTTCTGAAGCAGTCTTGTGAAACAGTCAAGAAATGGACTGAAGCTCTGTATTTAGAAAGGATGGGGATCATGGAAAAATTTTTCAATTGCTCTGGGGCTTGTATCCCGGAAGACCACTATATGGTGGATATCCGTTATCAATTTGAGCAGTTGCAACCCCTGGTGGACGAAAAACGCTACTTCATCATGCACGCGCCTCGGCAAACCGGGAAAACCACGATCATCAATCAGTATGTGGAGCACCTGAATCAACAAGAAGCGTATATCGCCTTATACACCAATTTCGAGGGGGGACAGGCCTTAAGAAATCAAGTGGAGCGTGTGAACAACCTGGTCATTTCAACCATCGAACTTGCAGCTCAGGTAGATCTTCCTGAAGAATACCATCCTTCTGAAGCCTGTTTTGACATCCGTTCGATGGAACAAGGATTGCTCACCTTCCTCACAAAATGGTGTTTGGAATTGCCCAAACCTTTGGTGCTGTTCATTGATGAAATCGATGCGTTGATCGGTGATTCCTTGATTTCCGTGTTACGTCAGTTGAGACACGGGTACAACAAACGTCCCAAATCTTTCCCTCATGCCTTGTGTTTGATTGGACTGCGAGACATTCGCGATTACCGAATCTATTCCGATGAAACGAAACGTTATGTGATCGGCGGGTCGGCCTTCAATATCAAAGAAAAATCAGTCCGCATTCCAGATTTCACTCTCGATCAAGTTCGCCATCTGTATCAACAGCATACGGAAGCCACCGGACAGCCCTTTGCACCGAATGCCGTGCTCCATGTGTTTGAGCAAACCAATGGACAGCCTTGGTTGGTCAATGCTTTAGGACGAGAGTTGTGCTTTGAAGCCAAGGCCGTTCCTCGTGAGCAAACCGTCTCCAAAGCACACGTTGATGCTGCCATCGAACGCTTGATCTTGCGTCGAGATGTTCATTTGGATCAATTGGCCGACAAGCTCACGGAACCCCGCGTGGCCCGCATCATTGAAGGCATTTTGATTGGAACCGAGACCGGAGAGGAGAGTCAAACTGCCGGGGAAGATAAACAGTACCTCATGGACTTGGGGCTGCTTCGCAAAGGCAAGCACGGTGATGAAATTGCCAACCCGATTTACCAAGAAATCATCCCACGCGAGCTAACGGCAGTGCGACAAGATCGCTTAGGGCAAGACCCTGCATGGTATATATTGGAAACAGGGAAACTCGACATTCGCAAAGTGATCGACCGCTACATCGAATTTTACAAAGAGCATAGCGAACTGATCACCACGCGGAAAACCTACACCGAAGCCGCCCATCATCTGTTGCTCATGTCATGGCTGCAACGGATAACCAATGGAGGGGGAACCATCCGGAGGGAATACGCAGCGGGTCTCGGACGATTGGACTTGTGCATCGAGTTTGCCGGAGAGCGATTTGCGTTTGAACTGAAACTCAACAGTCGTCGCGTTCTCGAAGAGGGGCGGCAACAACTGGCCGACTACCTCCACCGACTGAGCCTGCCTTCGGGGTGGCTGATCGTATTCAGTCGCGGAGACGTGAAAGATTGGGATCTCGTGGGACGACGAGAGCACGTCGTTGAAGCAGGAAAAAAAATTGAAGTGATCTGGTTGTAACAAGAAGACTCGCCATTGGTGAGTTGTCTAAGCTGACAGCGGGTTATTTCTTGGTGTTTTCTGCGATTTGGACAAGGGTGTCTTTAAATACTCTATTAAGACGTTATTGAAATACTTCACTCTGATATCCCGTTGTTTCCTAAGCTATCCTGATGCG
>JANQJU010000077.1 GCA_028281495.1 SAR324 cluster bacterium | reverse complement strand
ATTACAATGATACAAAATAAGTAACCTATTTTCTTATGGCACACTCAGCGACGGTTCAGGCAGATATGGAAATTGAAACCACTATTGAAAATGCTCCTTCGGCACTACAATCTTTACGTAAACCACCCACAACCAAAGTGCGGTTGATTGTTGAAGAACCGGAACTTGAAAAGGTTAAACCTAAGCAGTCTAAATGGGCAAAGGTTGCGGAAGAAATCGAAGCCCTGAATATTTCCCATGAAACAGGAGTTTTTATTCGGGAAACTTCCAAAGAATTCCGAAGTGAATTTTAATCAACCAACTCTATGAAATATCTATCAGGTACTAAATCAGTCACCACATTTATAAAGACCTTGCAGAGGTGAATCCTCAATTTCACTACGAGAATTGGATACGCTAAACCCAGCCTCTAAAAAAAGAGGCAAGTAGGCTCAAACGAGCCTCTTGCCTCTTTCAAATAGGAGCCTTTCCTCAGATCCAACCTTGATCAGCAAGTGATGTGTACTGATTGTTGCCAATAATAATATGATCCAGCAGTGGTATACCGACCACTTGCCCCGTTTCCCGTAGTCGGCGGGTCATATCAATATCATTTTGACTCGCAGAGCTTCGCCCCGATGGGTGGTTGTGAAGGCAAATGATAGCAGCTGCACGTTGCTTGATAGCCTCACTAAAAACCTCTCTTGGGCTTACCACCGTGCGGTTCAGTGTCCCGATTGTCACCGTAATTTCCTCTTGTACCTCGTGCTTGTTATTCAGCAGCACCACAATGAAATGTTCCTGTTTCAGTTCCCGTAAATGCTGGTAATGCAGATAAATGTCATGGGGACTGCCAAAGGCTTTGCCCCTCGGTAAAGGTGTTTTGATATAGCGTCTCATCAGTTCAGTTAACGCTGTGATACGAGGATCGATGCCTTGCATACTTTTTAGTATTTCGTGAATGGAACCACGGCATTGCCCCACTTCAAAACCGAGCAGTTGCAGCAATTCATGGTCGGCTTTGCCCTGAATGTTCAAAAGTGAGGGTGGTGGGCTTTCGGCAATCAGTTCAGTGAGTTGGTTGGAGTCGAAGGAATCAAAGGTGAGTTGTTGCATGAAGGGGTATTTTAAGATTCAAAAATATCGTCATACATTTCCTGAAAGTTGATACGAAAATAGGTGATTTGATCGGTGATGTAGCCAATATCAACCGCTTCCTCGTACACCTCCTTCACATCGTCTACCGAACGGCAATCTTGCAGCCGGTATTGCCAGTAGGGTTCATTATTCAGCCAGAGTGAGGCGTTCCACGTTTCCCAATTAGTCCAGCCGTTATACGTGTCGTCATAGTTCATGATTTGAAGAGTTAAAAAATAGTATTGGCGGCTTACAAACTCACGATTCATCATGCAGTTTGTAGCCAAGTTGGGGGCAATTGATGATGAGCTTTTGGGAAGAGAGTTGTTTCAATTTTCTACGCAGTCGGCTCATGTGCTTGTGCAGTAAATTCATGTCCACAAAGCCTTCGGAACTCTCCCATAAACAATCAATCAGGGTGTTGTAACTGGCAGGTCTTGGACGGTGTTGCAGGAGGCACAGCAAAATCAAACGTTCTTTGGGCGTGAGCGTGATCACCTCACCGCCAGCTTCCACCGTTGATCCTTCCAAGCAGAAAGTTATTCCCTGAAATGCAAACGAGCGTGGTGGTGGTGCATTGGCTCGTTTTCTGATTAGTTGTTTGAGGTACGCCAACAATTCAAAATGACAGAGTGGCTTTCTAAAGTAATTGTCCGCATTGGCATCAAACGAAGCAGCGGCAATTTCAGGTCGTTGAATGGCACTGATAACAGAAATGTGACAATCAGGGCTTTGTTCCCGAATAGGTGGAATCAAGTCCAGCCCGTAGCCATCGGGGAGTTTGAGGTCAAGCAGCACTAAGCCGTAGAGGTTGTGTTTGATCGAGCGCAATGCCGCGTCTTTGCTGCTGCAAACATCAAAACAAAAGCCGTGGTTTTTGAGGAAACCTTGGAGATGTTTCGCAAGTCGCGAATCGTCTTCGATGATCAGTCCGTACATGGGGAAGGGGTTAATTCGCGGGAGAGAGTAATCACGCCCACTGACTTTTTTCTGACATCGTTTGGGAAGGGTTGTTGGTGAGCAAATATCCATTGTAAACAACGAATATTAAAGAACTCTTAAAAAAACGCCTCTTTTTCCTGACCGTGTTGTTCGAGAGACACATTCTATCCGTTGCTTGCCGAAACTCTCCTTACATTTCGCTTAAATTTTTGTAGTTTTTGGAGTCAGAAAAATGTCAGCCCTTTCCATTACCTTGCCCCATGCAGCAGAAAAAAAATCTTCTGGTTACGGAAGATTGTCGGATAGGAAACACCAGTGGAACTGTGAATTTTAAGCTAATTTTAAGTGTAACCCGAACCCAATGCTGTCCTAATGTCAGTCCAATGCCAGCACAAACACTAATAACCTTCTATTTTTGAAAAAATTTCTCATTTGGTCGGTCGATGCCTTGGTGATCAACCCCATTTTGATCACCTACAAATTGGTAGTGATCCTACTGACAGGGCTGGCACTACTGTTTCTATTCATCGGCTATCCCAACCCCAACCGTTTCATTTTCTACACCCTCAAACGATCTTTGTTCAGTTCCTTTTTCACCCTCACCAAACTGCTCTCTTTCTATATTCCCTCCCCCTTCAAACATGGTTTTGGTTGGTTGTGGTCACTGCTGATTTTTGATGAACCACGCGAAATGCACACCCACGTCTTGGGAGCCACCAAATCAGGGAAATCCACGTATCTGCTACAAATGCTCTACCGAGACATTAAGAAGGGCAACGGTGTGGCAGTCATCGAACCCCACGGTTCCCTCATCTATCACTTGCTGCATTTTGATATTCTGCAACTCAATAACCCCTCGAAATGCTACAAAAAAATTGTACTGGCAGATTTTGAACACCACCGCCCACCAGCCCTCAATCTGTTCTCGATTGCATTGCCTCAAACCCCAGCCGCAAGAGAAATGCGCATCGATAGCCTTGTACAAAACTATCTGGAAGCTTTCGATAAAGGGTTTAACGAACCCATGACTTCAGGATCACGCGAAGCCCTGCAAAACATTCTCACGGTCATTTTTGAACTGCCGGAACCCAACGGCTTTGACTTGCTGGATATTTTAGCCCCCCAAGACCAACTCAAAGCCCGTTATCAACGTCTGTTTGCTCGGCTCAAACACCCCACCTTGAAACGCTATTTCACTGATCAATTTTTCCACTGGAACACCGAAGCATCTAAAGCGGCACTGCGATGGCGGTTGCACGGACTGTTCAAAATTCGGCAAATCAGGCTTTCATTGACTCAGCCCAACAACGAAATCGATATTCGTGAAATCATGAAGGAAGGGAAAATTCTGTTGCTGAAAGCCAATAAATCCAAAGTTGGCAGTGGAACCAGCCGTTTTTTAGGAACCCTGTTTCACCAACTCATTTTAAACGAAGCCTACCAGCGCATCTTTTACACCGGCAAAAAGCCGTTCTTCCTCTACATCGATGAATGCCAAAACTACATCAGCAAAGACATTTCCGAAGGGCTATCAGAAGCTCGGAAAGGAGGTTTGCACTACATGCTGGCGCACCAACGCTTGGGGCAAGAAATGAGCGAAGATCAACAGAAAGCCATGCTCAGTTGTAACGTGAAAATTTATGGCAGGTTGGAATACGAAGACGCGGTAAAGGTGAGCAAACAACTGAGAATGAAGGGCAAAGAAGATCAATTCATCGATCTACGAACAGGCGAATTTTTTGTAAAAGTTGGTAGGTGGTGGACGCGCTTTATCAAGTTCCCCACGACCTTTGCACTCAAGACCGAAAAGATGGGGAAAGTTCGCCACTCCTATTTTGCCACGTCAAAACAGTTCAAAGACTTGTTGAAATGGTTGCATTCATCGGCACAACTACCACCCACCACCAACCTAGAGGAAACACAATCACGCCATCAAACCATTAACACCCTCGAATATGACATTACCCCTTGAAGACCACCGGCACCCAGAAACCGTGCAGCACTACATTCGGCATGTGGTGGAGGAAAAGCAGAATCCAAAACCAACAGCGAAAGCGTTGGATGAACACCGTATTTCTATTCTCTATTTCCTGCACAAAATGCAGCGACTCACCCCCATGCAAATCAAACGGCTGGTGTACCCCACACATCACAAAAACACGGTCTACGTTGCCTTGCAGCACCTTACTGATAGGAAATTCATTGCCTTCCATACCTACAGCAAAGGGCGTGGCATTGGTTCGCTGGAACGTTTGTATTATCTGACACAGCAAGGATTCAAATACCTTAAAAACTGCCAACTGTCAGAGTTTGCCGAACAAACATTCACCTACCACGCCCAGCCGATCACCCTAGCCAACTACGAACACCGCAAACATTTGGTTGATTTCTGGGTAGCTTTGGAATGTGAGGCGAATAATTTCAGCAGCCATGAAATCATGCTTTTTGTCCCAGAGTGGCAACGTTACCCCGACAAAAAACAACTGGTGATCAACACAACCATTGAGGGGGAACCAACCACCATCAAACCCGATGCTACTTTCATCTTAAGAAAACTTAGTAACTCGCTGGAAGCCTTGTTTTTCCTCGAAATTGATATGGAGACCGAAACCGTTATTTCAACAAAACACCGAGACTTGAGGAAACGTTTCGGGAACTACCAACAGGCATTTATAAGCAATGACTTCCAAAGCATCGCACCCAATTTTGAACGCTTTAGTGGGGCAAGAGTTCTTTTCGTCACCACATCAGGGCAACGAATCGCCAAATGTTTGGAAGCTCTTGAGCTACAACCCCACTTACGAGACTCCTTTTTGTTCTCCACTCACAGCGAAGTATTGAGCCACGGTGTAATCAGGGCAAGGTACATCAAAAAGGGCTGTGCTGACGTGGTGGGGATCAATTCAAAACCAATAACTGCAAATAATTGAGAGTCACCGTTCAACAAGCTCGGCAGATTTTAGGTGATGACTCATTGAGTGATGAGGAAATTCAGGAAATCATTGACGATTTGTACCAATTTGCCGTCATTGTCACCGATAGCTATTTTCAGGAAAAACAGCAGATGAAAGATACCACAACCCCTCGACAACCCGAAGACAAGGGGAGTAATATCAATGAGCCTTAACTTACAATCAATGAATATCAATGAAGCACTACCGCTTATTCAATTTGCCCTCAAACAAGGCTTAAAGATCGCTATTATTTACTGTCGTGTAAGCACCAGCAAACAAGCTGATGAGGGCGACAGTTGGGAAGACCAAGAAAAAGTCTGTCGTCTGTCTGCCGAACGACAAGGATACTATGTTATCCGCGTCTTTTATGAGTCCTACACAGGAACGAAGATAGACCGCCCAGTCTGGCACCAATTACTTACATTTTGTAAGCAATTGGAAGGGTTCATTCACGCTGTCTTTGTCCGAGACTTAGACCGCTTCAACCGTGATGGTGTGACTCCTTACCAAACATTAAAAGGGCAACTCGCTCAATATTCCGTGAGTTTGAAAGATGTACCCGGAATCGTACAACCACCCCAAAATGCTCTTGATCACTTGGGACTCAAATACGGTTGGAGTTGCTTTAGCAGCAGTGAAATGGCGGAGGTTGTTAAAAATCAGGCAGATACTGAAGATCGAAGACGAATCCTAATACGGCTCATTGGTGCTGAAATCAGTCTGGTAAGAAAAGGCTATTGGACAAGACCCGCTCCGCATGGCTTCCTCACCGCCAAAGCGGAAGATATTGAGGGAAAGAAAAGAACGATCCTTGTGCCAGATCCTCATTCTAGCCATTGGTACGAAACAATTTATGAACTGAGTGGAATCAGTGTGTATAGTGATCAACACATTTTAGATCATGTTAATAACCAAAGAGGGTTTCGCACACCGATGCGGAAACGTCACGATCCTGTAACAGGGACTGTGATTGGAAAGGAAGGAGGAAAAACACTCACATTGAAAGAAATGAGGAAGCGCAGATCAAGGGTAATTTATGCAGGGTTTATTTGTGAAAAATGGACAAACTACAAATTGATCAAAGCGCAGTTTCAGGGTTTAGTGAGCCTCGAAACTTGGAACGAAGCCCAAAGGGGAAAACAAAAGATCGTTAAAATCGGTGACGAATATAAATTGATCAAACATGACGACCACAAAGCTAAAAGCAGCTACCGCCCAAGTAATCCGCAATTTCCTTATAAAGCATTGGTACGCTGCCCAGTCTGCGACAAACCATTGATGGCGAGTGCCAGCACCGGCAAAGGAGGTAAGCGGTATCCTGCTTATCACTGTGATCGTAACCACAAACGCTTTGCGGTCAGTGGTTCGCTCATGCAAGAAGCCATGCAAGTATTTTTTCAAACACTTCAGTATAAGCCCAATGACCTCAAACTCTTTGAAATGATATTGCGGGATCACTGGAAATCAGCAGAAAAGAAATATATAGCGAATGCAGAGCAGTTGAGAGATAATATTGAAAAGTTAGAAATGGAGAAGAAAGGACTCGTTGAGAAAATAAAACAACTGAACAGCCAAGTGGTCATTGCCGAGTTTGAGAGCGAAATCGAAGACTTAGAACTTAAAATCGCCCATGCTAAAGAAAACCATCACAAACCTGACGTTTCAGAGAATGAAATAGAATCATTGATCCACTATGCTAAATATTTTCTGGAACACCTCGATAAATGGTTTGAAGCAAGCCACAATCGCAAGAATTTGGATGCTCTTTTTCGGTTGATTTTCCTAAAACCTCCGACCTATGAAGAAATTCAAAATGGAACACCGATACTTCGGCATTACTTAGCCAATTCTCGGCATTCAAAAACATCAAAATCCTTTTTGGTAGACCGAAATCTCCAAAGCTGGAAAATAATAACGAATGAATTGAGGGCAATCAAGAGTTTCTTGGTAAATCAAGAAGATTTATCTTGTTAAACATTTGTTACTTATAGAATATATGCGCTATGATAAAAAGTTAGACTTACATTTTTATGTAGTTCCAACTCAATTGTGAGGTGGACACCGTGAGAAATAATTGGAACCAGATTTGTGATGAATTGTCTGGGTTCCAAGATTCTTCATCAGGTGGCACCAAAGGATAAAATTGGAACCAAATTTTAAAAGACATCATCAAATCAATCATCTCTTAAAAATCGACCTCACTTCCCCCTTACTATTCGTCCATAGATTGGCTGTAAAAATATTCAGCGGTGGTTCTGAAGTATATGCGGCTTTCACCGCTGGATAATCCGTGATCGACACTAACTGGTTCCCCTCAACACTTTGCAAGGCTTGCCTGATATTAGCAGCACGTTTCGGCGAGGTTGTTTGCAGTAAAACCTTAAAACCTTTTTCAAACTCACCGATACCAAGGCGGTTGTGGTACTGCTCTCGGTGAAAGATATTGTAGCCTACCACCTTGCGTTTGATGACATTCAAACCTTCCGTGCCACGATCTACTTCTATAAAAAACAGGGATTGCAGATGCTCGTAGCCTTCGCGTCCTTGCAATACAAACTGAAGATCAGGGATGAAACGATATGATTCACCCGTGTAAGGCACCTTTTTGTCACCAAAGAATTGGTATTGCCCACTGCCGATAGCGTGCCGCAACGATTGTTCGATTTGGAAGTCCATTACCACGTCACGAACCATGAAAATGGGATGGTCTTTGATAGCCAGTTCCACGTTAATGCGGAACTCGGAAACCGCCAACGCATGAGCGAGTTTGTAATGACCAACCCCACCTGATTTTTTCAAAAACCACACTCTATCATTTTCATCACGAGGGTTATCACGCAAGAAATCAGCACCTTTTTTGTCGAGGAAATACGCACAACTGGAACTGCCGTTGCCGGGTTCTTCATCGGGTGTTAGCCTGCCAAGATAGCCCGCGTGAAACAGATATTTGAGCCGTCGCTGAGTATTTTTGTTGGTCGTGGCAGTAGGAAAAAAAAGACGACGAATTTGGCTGACGGTCAGGTAGCGGTGACTGTTGACCGCTCTGATAATATCCTCATCACGTTGCTTAAACTCGAACTGAAAAGCATCCTTCTGCCGATTGTGCTTTGAAGTGTATTTTCTAGTCATTTAAAAAATCGTCGATGGATGGTTTGTGAGTATCTGTTTCGCTTTGATGATCTGGAACTTCGGCTTCCTCTACTATCTTCATGGATACTACTTCTTCGTTGATCCGTTTGATTCTTTGCTGCGGAATAAATGGATGTACAAAGAATGGCTTTTGACGATCATATATTTCTTGGTAAAGTTGATCGTGAGGCACGTAGTAGTATGGATGCTGTTTGTAAACATCACTGACAAATTCCGCAATTTTTGTATCTAAATGTGTTGGTTGGCGAGTATGATGTAAAATGATCTCACCGTATTCATATAAGAAGTTGTTACCAAGCTTACGAGCTAATGCTCTTTTCAACGAGTCTTCATTGGGAAAAATCCTACCTTGAAAAAACGCAAGTTCAGTAACTGTTGTATCAGGTAAATGTCCATTCAGTCTATCAAGTGCCGTTTCAGTGATTTTGTACCGCTTGTGCCTTTTTATCTCTGGAACATGAGCAATTTTTACTCTTATTGGTTCATTGTGCCAAAATTTGAATGTCGCAATTCCCGAATCCTGCAATTTTAGATCTGCTTGCCGGAAATATTCTAGATCTTGCAAAGTCCAAAAATCAGGCTTCTGTTTTTCAATAACCTGACGCATAAATTGTTGGCGTGTAGATGTAGTAATGTAATCAATTGTTTCGTTTTTTGTAGTCTGTGTAGCACTCCGATTACCTCTTTCCTCGGATTCATTGCTAAAATTTGTTGAACTTGTTTGTTCGGTTCGAGCCTTGGTTCTATTGAAACTTTTACCCATTATTTCTGACAGAGTATCGACCTTTTGATTCGCATGTTCTTCTGAGGTGCAACTATTTACCGTATGAGTAATGGAGTTGTTGGTACTCTTTTGTTTGGTGTTGTTGATAGCTGTAGCAAAAATTTCACGTACCATGTCAGATTCATGCGTTTCCATTATGTCAGCTATGGCTTCACTTAAAGCTGTAATGGTAGTTTTGGAATTTTGATCGGTAGTGACTTGAGTATCACTTTGACTAGTTACATTAGCTTTAATTTCAGAATTTTGTTGAGTGTAAGAATGTTGATTTGAATGGGCAACAACATCATTTACCAAATCACTTTCTTGTTTTCCGATTGATTCCGCAAAAGTTCTACTTTGGGTTGTTGTTTTGCCGTCAGTGCTTTGATGAGTTTGAGAACGCAAGTGTTCAGAAATGGAACTTTTTTGCCGAGTTATACTCGCAGTCTGTTCCTGAATCTGAGCAACAATCTTACTGACTGAATCCGAGATCACTTTGGCGACTTGATCGCTGCGACTGCTTATTTGTCTCTGTGTTTCTTGATTTGAAAATCGATCAAAGCTTTCTTCAAACGCCCCTCTATCATTTGAGTGAGACGTTCTCAGACCCTCACCTTTAAATTGAAACTTAGAAAACCCATCTGGATTGTGAATCTCCTTCTTTTCATCAACAGAGGTTCTTCCTCTTGATTCAGATTCCCGTTTGCTCTTACCTGTTCTACTACCAGATTCATTCATTCTTGCTGAACTGATTTCCTCTCCTTGTGTATTAACGGTTCGGTGTTCGTTAGAAGTTTGCCGATTTTCTTGTTGTGTATTTGATCGTCGCTCGTTGGTTGATTGGCTCCTCAAATAACTCTCAGATTGCCGCTTGGATTCTGATTCGGCAATGATCTTGGAAACCTGTTGAAATAAAGATTCTACATCGGAGTGTGTATTGGTTTTTGTTAGAATGTCCGCTACGGCATGTGCAACACTATGGGTTGCAGTCTTGGTTTCATTTTCCGCCAAAATATCTGCCAGTTGCTGTGTTATTGATTGACTCGAAGCGTCAGAATGGGTTTGAGCAAATACTTTTGCAATTTGTTCTATCGTATCTTGTCGATTAGTAGTTGATTTACTGTGCCGCTCTATGGCGCTTTGAGACTTCGCTTTTTCTCTTCCTTTTCTTTCACTTAATGCTTCTATTACAGCCTCAGTAATAACTTGGGTTTTGGCATCTATATTGGTTTCCCCCGTCGAATTTTTTATAACTTCTACAACCTGATATATCTTATTTTCCGCACGATCTTGTGAATGAGCTTCAGACTCTGATTCACTGACAATTTTTGATTCTTGTGTTCCTTTTCCTTCCCTTTTCACCTCTGAACTTTCATCTATCATGGAAGTCGCTTCAGACTGCCGCCTAACCTCCTGCTCAACAGGCGTATCATCAAAATATGGTTCATTAATTCTTACTTCGTGTTGATACTTGATTTTCAGTAAGTCATGGAAACCTGTAAATAATTCCTTCTGCATTATCTCTGCATCATTAGCTGATAAACTAAAAACAACTTTGTTACGACAATTGGTCATAACCGATGCGTAGATATACTCATCTTCTTCGGCTAATTGTTCTAAATGTTGATGGGAAAGTGTGAAAAAAATACGGTATTTTCTAAGTTCATCTAGTGATCTTGCAATATCGCGAGTCAGAAAATTCTGAAACTCATCGACATACACGCGAAACGGCTTTAATTGGCTATTACTGGTATCTCGGCGTTTACCTACACGGTATATTTCGTTTAGGATCATCGTTCCGATTAAATTCGCATCTTCTGTGGTAAACGAACCGTTTTTATTGTGCAGGTTTATGAGCACGATTTTTCCGTCTTCCATTAGTTGCTCAAAATTAAGAGCATACTTCGTGCTGGAAAACATTTGTTGTAATACTGTTTGACTTAAAAAAGGTCGAAGTCGATTAGCAACTCCTTCGATAAGTTCAGCTCTACGCTGAGGAGATGTACCATTGAACGCTTCCCAATCGCTGTAAACCAGACGGTTTCTTTCCGCAACTCGATGAAACATAGCGTGACGTTCAATTTTAGAGTCATGCCCACGCGGATCGAGAAATGGGATAGCTTCGAGAAGGGTAAGATTATTTTCAATAAGAACGTAGAACAGGTTGTTAAGCCATGTGCTGATACGAGGGTACTCGTTCATATTCTGCTTCCAAGCTTTCATACACGCTTCAGAAAAAATGCGAGTAATGGTTTGGGGGTCTTCGACACTTCGAGGAAACGGATTGAGACCGATGAAATACTCACTTTCAATATTGTCTGGGTGAAAAAGCACGACTCGTTTTGCCAAGCTTTTCATGCGTGAAGCATAAGCAAGTATATTGTCATAAAGCTCTCCATGAGGATCAATAAGACACAAACCAGCATTTTTCCACTGCATATCTTGTTGAATCAAGAGTTCCAATAGCTTGCTTTTACCTGTTCCTGAACCACCTAAAATATGAGTATGTGAGCGGCGATATTCGCGGTCAAAATACACTGCGTTTCCTTGGCTATCTTTACCAAGGTAAATTTCCCTTTTTTGAGGCATTTACTCCCTTCAGGCTGATTCAGTAGATTCTTGAAGAAAACCGTACTCAGCTATTAAAACTTCTATATTCCTAATAACGGGCGATCCCATGTAGGTTAAACTCAAAAGAGACCTAAAAGCATCAATATTTGTTGGTATAGCTTCTTGGTAGTGTGTCAGGTGGTGGTCAATTACATTGCCATACTTTTGAACCATTTCTTTGTAATGTCTTTGTTGTAAACTAAGTTTTTCCTCCCGCAATGCTTGCCAAGACTTACTAACTAAATCATATGGTAAAACACTTTGCCTCTCTCTTAGTTCATTTTCTTTTTGATAGATATGATTCCATTCTTCTTCTTGATAACCTAATTGTTCCTGCAACTCGTTTAGGTCTCTCGTTACTATTTCACCGTAGGTTTTTCTATTTCCTCCCATATAGTTTTATAATTAATTGCAGTAAAATTATAAACTATAAGTTTATATGAGGCAAGTGTTAATATAAACTTAGTAATTATATCCATCATCGCCTCTTTCTGCTTCACCTACAAGATGATCATTGTGAGAATCCAAAGCACTCATTTCAGCATTAAACAGATCTTCTAATTGAGCTAGGAGTCGGTTTCGCATACCATCACTAATTTCACTATCGCCTTCGGCATTTTTCTGCGCTTGGTCAAATATTCTTATCTTATTAAACAACTCGTTGATTCGTGCTGTAGAAGGATTATTATCTTTCAATGTCTTTAATTCATTACGCAAGCGAGTATTTTCATTTTCTAAGTCGCTTTTTAATCTCTCTTCTTCGAGTCTTTTTCTTTCTGCTTCCTCAGCTTCTCTTTTCTTTTCAAATTCTTGCTGTCTTTGAATAGACAATTCTCTTTCTCGCTCAATTGTACCTGAAGTTTGACGTAGTTCTGAGATTTCTCTTTTGTGAGCCGTATGAATTTCAACTATCTTGTCTTTGTGAAACTTAATATCTTTTTCAAGTTCGTCGATAGTTTGTTGTTTAGAACGATTAGAGTGTTCTAACTTGCTTACTTCTTTTTCAAGCTCCTGAGACCAATCAGTTAATTCATTTTTATCCTGCAACTGACTATTCAGGTTTTTGATTTGATCAGTAAGTTGTCTATTATTTGCTAAAAAATTATTTTTATCAGTATCTTTTTGTCTTAATTGGGTTTCTAAATGAAGAATTTTTTCGTCTCTGTTACCGATTCTCTTATTTAAAGTCTGAATTTCATATTCTAATTCCAAAATCTTTTCTTCTTCCTTTTTTGACCTTGCTGAAGGTCCAACTGGTACAGCATTTTGTGTCGATTTTATAATTCTATCCATGTTATGCTTTTTCTCTTTTAGGGAAGAGATATTTCCATATTTAGATTCTTTATTCTTGCCTAATAGAACCTCCTCAGCGACAAAGTTTCTATACTCCCTCGCTAAATCTAAAGGAGACTTGTTATCTGTGTTTAAAACATCTGTACGAGCACCATTATCAATTAGGAAAACGATAACCTCTCTTTTTCTTCGTAGCCTAATTGCTAAGTGTAGCGGTGTATTTTGCCATGTAGATCTAGCATTTATATTAACGCCTAATTGAACCAAATATTGAATTGTATCGAAAGAATCTGCTTTTATAGCGTAATGTAATAGATTACCTTTACTACTACTAAACTGAATATCAGCCCCTTTTTTAACAAGGAGTTTAACAGTTTCCAAGTTACCCCTTGAAACCGCTCTGCTGAGACAATTATCAGCATCTTTTAACATTGTTCGCTGAACTTTCTCCGAAAAATTTGGATCAACAATTTTTGTATGAATATTAGCTCCGGCACTCACAAGAAATTTGGCTATCCCCCATTTCTGATGTGTTATTGCGTAATATAGTGGGGTAAGCCCATAATAATTCTTTGTGTCGATACTAACACCCTGATTTAGTAAAACTCTAACTTTACTAAGATCACCTTTTTCAATAGCTATAAACAATTTTTCTGAAGGATTTTCCATTTGCTTTGACTTTACGAAACTAAGCTTACCAACAAACGAGATAACATTTTTGATTCAGAGATATACAAAAATGTTCTTTCCTTATTCTTTCGAGAAGAACAACAAGAGAGTGAAAAAATTCATTAATTTTGTAGTGTTGGGGGTTTCCTCCAACCCCTGACCAAAGTTCCCTCACCCCGATCCGACCACCCTAGAAACTTTGGTCAGGGTTTGGAGGGGAAGACCTCTACTTGATTTTTATAAATGGACAGAGAAACCCTAGTTTTAAAACGTTTCCAGTTCACGACCTAAAGTTCCTTCATCCCGATCCAACCACCCTAGAAACTTTGGTCAGGGATTGGAGAGAAAATTTAATTATTTTCAGGCAATACCGATTTAGAACTTTGTAATAGTATAGCTTTGCAAAGCTTCTTAAATTCATCTTCATACCTATCATCTATTCTAAAGTCTCCATATCGATGCTTTCTTAATCTCGTGGGAACCTCATCGTCGTGTATGTCACCAATTAATATCGGTAGAACCTTTTTACCGGATGCAATATGTTCATGATACGCTTCATCTAATTCATATTTTACCCACTTAGAATCGACAGAATTCTGTGACACAACTATCAGAAAATACCAACTTTGTTTTATACCTTCTGAAATCGCTTCGCTAATTATGTCTCCAATATTTATGTCCTTGTTATCATACCATGTAGCGATTCCTTCCTTTTCAAGATCATTCTTAAGTTTTTCCACAAAAGGTTTATCGGCACTAGAATGTGATAAGAAAACTTTAGATACTTCTTTGGACAATGAAACAAATTGAGTCAATTTAAGTAATTCTGCTTCTAAATTATCAATGCGCATTTGAAGCCTACTATTTTGGTTTTTATTGTCTACTAAAGAGGAAACTGGTCTTGCACCAAATTGCTTACTATATTCAAAAAAAGAGTAAGTGGAGAAAGTAAAATCTTTTATGGCTTTCAATATCGTTTTCTTATCTTCTTCAGGAGAATCAAGGAGGAAGTCTATCCAATTGCTAATTATAGAGATAAACCTAGCTAATACTCCTCTTTCTTTTGGAAAACTAGTGCCTAAAACATAAGCAAACTTTGGTTTAAGCATCAGAATATGATGTATACTTTGGTCGTAATTTGTATTTTCAGTAGTTTGAATAACTTTTGATAATTCTCGATGAATTTTTATTAACGAAGACGAATTAAAGTAGGCTAGCTCATTACCCAAATTTTGAGCTGTTTCGATCATGACTTTCGGATTTTCATATAGTTCCTTTTCGTCTTCTACACTCATCTATAGTCCGTTTTTGCCTTCCATAGCTAAAAAATACAAAAACCTCGTTCTTTTCAGCCAGCGCAAGCTCTGACCAAAGCTCCTGATACAAATTTATTGTCGTTAGAGTAGGGAGCTTTGGTCAGGGGTTGCGCTTCGCTTATAACCTTCTGATTTTTCTATTATTTCCACTGACTCACCTATTCTTTCGGAAAGAACAAGCAAAGAACAATCAGGGGGATGCGTCTTGCCGTTAGTTCTACATATCAGAATTGAGCCGTCATGAAAATAATGTTACATCTGTAATTAAGGCTTTGTGTTGCTATGGTATCCAGACGTGCTGGTCGAACCGTCGAGATGCTTTTCAACACCCTTGCTCAGAATTTCAGTTGTCATACTGAACCCATGAGCTAAAAGCCTGCTTCCAGTTTTTGGAAGAGTTTTTTAGTTCTTAATTTCTTGATCATGAAAGAAATTGAAAAAATCCTCAATCAAACGATTCGAGGTATTTCCGACCTAGTGTCCCAGCAAGTAGTATTTGGAGCATTTGCACGCTACAAAAAGACTACTGCTATCCTTTTCGGTCTGGCAGGCTGCGGTATTCAAACACTGTGGATCAACTTGCCGCTGTACTTCGACAAGCTCAACGGGTTCGTGACAGCGTACCCCGTTTATGCTTTGTCGATTGTAGTTACTGTCCTGATTTTTGTCACAGGCAGTATCAAATAAGATCGTAAGGATTTTACAGTTTTACTTGCTGTTGTGTCAACCCGATCTCGGTATCAGGCAAGAGTTTCCAGTTCTACGGAACGAGAAGCCAATAGTCTGAATTTTGCCAACGGTCTTCACATTCATCGAATGTTGAGGCTTGAGCAGTCCTGACCAAGACATCAGGGCAACCGACACAAGAGAAAGTCATCCAACCGGGTGACTTTCTCCCTCCTTTTTTTAGTTTCCCAATTTTTCCCTGAATTTCGCCTTCCAACTCACAAAGTTCGTGGATTTACGTGCTCTCCGAAAAGAACAAACAAAGAACAATCTTAACCTTTTGATATTTTTATAGTTTTTGAGTTTTCTGAATCCTCATGGTAGTGCTTGATTAAGGGCATAGCAGGTCGAATATGCTCTTATTATTCTATATTTTAATTTCATTCCCATGAGTAAAAAGTGGAAACTTCAACCTCAAGAACAAGACGGCGACTACATGTTTTCGGGGCAACCAGTGGCAACTGCCAACATTGTTAGATCGTTAACTCGTGTTGAAATCATGCAAATCACTTTGGATGTGTACGACCGAGTTAAAGAAAAGAACGGTGCTGATTACCTTCAGGTCTTCAAAGATGACCAAGGTAATAAGATTTATTGCATCGACGACCGAGACCACTGGACAATACTTTTTGCCCACGAATACTAACCCAGTTCTTGCTCATTGAAGGTTAACATCATCGGCCCCGGTTCAAATAACCGTGTCTACGCTGCATACGTGTAGGCTGAGTTGTTTGTGCTCACGCTCTCGTGCTGCCAAGCGTTGAGGGTTTAAAGCATTCTGATTTTCGTCAGGAAACCACATTTTAGACGAAAGCCATTCATCCGAGTGGCTTTCTCCCTTTCCTCACAAAACTTTTTTGTTCCTTCATTTTTCGGCTCAATTACTGCCAATCTCTAGGCACTAACTGTCTCCGAAAAGAACAAACAAAGAACAATCTTAACCTTTTGATATTTTTATAGTTTTTGAGTTTTCTTAATTTGCATGATAAGGCTTGATTAAGGGCATAGCAGGTCGAATATGCTCTTATTTTTTTGTATTTTAATTTCATTCTTATGCAACAAATTTCATTGCCCCTCGTTTATTCCGATTATATTGATTGCTCCAACGTGACTTTTAGAGAGTTTCTTCAATTTATTTCTCAACAAGCAACACCGGGAGGTAATGCTGTTTTGGTCGATGACTGGAATCGAGAAAAAACCAAAGAGTTTCCCTATCCCAAGCATTTTGAGATAAATGGTCGCTCGTATTATTGGAGTATTGGTTTAGCTCATACCAAAGGAAGGCACCTATGTACTCATTATGAGTTATGGGGGCGTGGTCTTAAAGGTGGGTCACAGCGTTTTGCTACTGGAGAGCTAACAAGAGGAAAACTATTTAGATACTTTAAAGCTATCTATAATGAACTAAGAAATAATTAGTTTACTTGCTCATTGAAGGTTAACATCATTGACCTTGGTTCATGCTAACCGTGTCTACGCTGCATACGTGTAGGCTGAGTTATTTGTGCTGATACTCTCGTGCTTATCTAGCGTCGGGGGTTCAAAGCATCCTGATTTTGATCAGGAAACCACATTTTGGACGAAAGCCATTCAACCGAGTGGCTTTCTCCCTTCTCCTCTCAAAAGTTATTGTCTTAGCGGAAATGAATCTCCACCTGAGTTCCCAGAGCGTCAGCTATGCGTTGGAGCATCTTAATCCCAACCGATACATTGCCGTTCTCAATACGAGAAATGACCGTTTGGCTGGTTCCGGCACGTTGCGCCAGTTCTTTCTGCTTCAAGCCTTTTGCCTTCCGTGTCTCTGTAATCGCTTTGGCAACACGTTCCTGTAATAAAATTTTGTCGTACTCTCGTTTGAGTTCCGGGTCTTGCAACAATTCTTGCTCCATTAGAGCATCCATGTCCCCACAGTGTTTGGGGTCTAAACCCAGTTTCGCATAGTCTGTTTTGGTGAGTGCCATAGTTTTATGATTTAAGAGATTTTTTCATTTGAGAGAACCGCTCAAGAGCAATATCTATTTCTTTTTGAGGTGTTGGAGTGCCTTCTTTTTTGGTGAATCCATGCAGTATCAAGATGGCTTGCTCTAGTTGTACATGAATAATGACTCGATGAAGGTTGTGCGATTGTTTGACTCGAATTTCTTCCATTGGATAGCCGTGGAGTTTCTTGAATGCTTCGCCACGAGTCAATTTTCCATCGTGTGCTGCCAAATGATCTAAATACCGATAGAACCGAGCCTTTATCGACTTGGGCACGCTATCTAAAAACTTTCCCACAGGACTCGTCCCGTCTTCAGCAACATAGTAGATTTTTTTCATGCTCTAATATTACTTATAAGTCATATTTCGGTCAAGAGGAGGAAAAATAGGACCATTCTCTGAAGCCAATCAAAATTTCCTTGTTTCCTCATTTTTTGCCGCAATCTCTTATATTTAGCAGCTTTAAACCATCTCCGAAAAGAACAAGCAAAGAATAGTCTAAGTTTTTGAAATTACTATTTATTTTGTAAGTTCTACTGCTCAGTGCTACCACTTAATTTGGGTTGAAAGTAACTGTGTTTCCAGTTCGTTTCAGAACGAGAAGCTGTTGTTACTCCTTCGCTCCACACGTTCGGTTTGACAACTGAGCCTCTGAGCACCGCTTCGTCTTATGACATGAAGCCCAACCTCTCGGAAAAGCTGCGCCTTTGGGTGCCGCTTTTCCCCTTCGTTGTTGGTGATTCCTCTAAGGAATTTTTGCTTCATTCCCTTCGTTTGATGAGGTGCTTATGTCATCAGAAGCTCTGTCTCAACTGCCGTTTGCCCACCTAATGCCACCCCCTGAAGCGGCTCTTCAATTCCACACTGTTTTCATTGAAATCCTAACCGTTCTACAACAGCTCAACCAACCGGGAATCCGAGTCTACACTATCCCAGAAACCGCTGATTTATTGAAATGCAAGATACGCACGGTCAAACACCATTTATATGAATCGAGAGACCTTCCGTATTTGAAGGTTGGGCGAGAAGTGCGTATAAGAGAGGAGGACTTGAAACAGTTCTTGGCAAACCAACTGACGCTCTGCCTCTAGACTCAGGAGGTTTGTATGACCAACACAAGTGCTTTAGACGGCTACGACCCGCGTTGTAGCATTTACCCCAAAAAAGAACGCAACGGAAAAGTCAGTTTCTACATCTCGTATTTCTTGCCCACGGGGATTCGGATGATGCGCCCCGGCAGCAAGAAACGGAGTGAAGCCAAGCGTTTGATGCACCTGAAGGAAAGGGAGTTACTAGAGGGCAAGTTCGATGACAAGGACTGGCAGAAAATGCCCCACCTACAAATATTCGATCAAGACGGACAAGAACGGTGGCAACTCGATGCCGCATTGGAACTGTACCTGACCAAGACCGAAGCCAAGCGCAAACCCAACTCCCAGTACAAAGACCGCAAGGTCTTGGAGATGATGTTTGTCAGACTCGGTAAACAAGTGCAGTTCTTGGATGAAGTCAAACCGCTCATTGTTCAGAATTTGTTTGATGAATTTGTGAAGGAAGGCAAAGCCCCTGCCACCTTGAAGACCTACACGCGAACGATCAGCAAAGTTTTCAAGTGGTTCATTGATGACATGGAACTCTTGGAAATGCGCAACCCGGTTAGAAAACTCACTCTCCCCAAACCCCGGCAACGGGGCTATCAAAACGCTTTAGTGCGTGACCATATTCCAACACCACAGGAGGTTCGTTTACTCCTTGCCGCTACCGAAGAAGTCAACCCTCGGTCACGGTGTCCCGTCAATGAAATCGTCAAGTTCCTGATTTTCACAGGTGCTCGATTGGGGGAAGCCCTTCATGCTGAGTTCTCTGACTTCGATTTGGAACGAGGCATTTGGTACATTCGTTACAAACCCAAATGCCCAACATTTCATGGAATGGGGTGGTCGCCCAAGTGGGATAAGGAGCGAGATGTGTTTTTGATGCCGGAAGCTTTGGAACTGGTGCGGAGTTTACCGCGCTTTAACAAAGTTTTTGGTAAAATTCCCGTGCGTGACGAAAAGGGGAAAATCATTGACCACCAATTCAAGCCAGCGAGTTTTCTGTTTCCCAAACGCGAGATTTGGAAAGAGAAAGGCAAGCGAAGTACCTGTTTCACCCGCGTAGACGATATTGATCGGTCTTGGTACGGCTTGAGGGAAAAAGCAGGGGTGTACAATTTACAATTGAAGGACTTGAGGACGTATTTCAACTGGATACTGGTGAATCACTATCATCTTTCTCACAAAGAAGCCGGAAGTTACATCGGCAATAGCGAAGTGATCAACCATCGGCATTATTCGCCCGTGGTAGAAACGATACTGCGAGAAAAAATAGAACAACAATCGTTGTCAAAAATAATTGGAGTGTCGAAGCAGTGAAGTGGGTTTTAGCAGTGTTCTGCTACGCTCCTGCTACGCAACGTGAGGAAGAATTTTAGGGGATTTTGTAAGTGACTGAAATCATGGAAGATTGTGGTCGGGGTAGCAGGACTCGAACCTGCGACCCTCTGCTCCCAAAGCAGATGCGCTAGCCAGACTGCGCTATACCCCGACAAAAGAAGAAAGGATAGCAATTCGATATTAAAAAACAATATATTTCTTGAAAAATTCTTAAAAAACAGTTCGTTAAAATTTTTGAGAGGCCTCCAGTTCACCAAGAGAAACATCAAGTAGATCATATCGTGTCCACTCCGGATCGTTATAATGCCACCACTCGTTGGGAATTGGGAGGAACCCCGCATGAGTCATAGCGGTTTTGAGGCGTTCCCGATTGGCAAGCATCGCAGTGGGAAGATGAGGATAGCCATGATGAGCTTTTTCAGTGAAGTCGTCGAAATGCGTGGGCATCGGGAGTTCTCGCCCCTGGGCATCCACCAATGTCAAATCGACAGCAGCCCCTCGACTGTGCACGGAGCCTTCATCGGGATGGGCAACATACCGATCATCGGGAAAGACTTCCCACAACTTATACTGGACGGATTTCGGTCGGTAGGCGTCCCAAATTTTGAGTCCGAACCCATCCTTTTCAAGCTGTTGATGCGTGTGAGCTAACCGTTCTGCCACTTCTCGTCGCAAATAACATCGGTCCGAATCATACAAGACGCTTTGTGTAAAATTACGAGTTGTTGCATAACGCATCTCGATTTGAATTTGTGGGTACGTTTTTGCTACATCGATCAAGCCTAATTCCATTTTCCCTCCTAATACGAGTGGGTTCATTTCGATTCCCCTTGCCATAGATTTCTGATTCATAAGCTTTTGACCTGCACTCCATTGTTGCGTAAAGCTGTGCGCTCCAACGCTTCCGGTGCTGATATCGTAGGAGCCACATGTTGTAAATGAATCGGAACTGAGAATTGGATGGGCAAGTCGGTTTCACAGGCTAGACTTCCTTGCCAATACACTCCCTGTAGCCCTGAAGCTAGGCTCAAGCAGCGCGAACCTTCCACTCGGAAATACCCGTTGATGGCTAGAAAACCTCCGTCTCCGGTGGTGTGTTGCAGAATAATGTCTCCGGTGGTGTAAACGAACAAAAATGGGGTTGCTTCACGAAACCCCGGAGTGGTACCAGCCAGTACAAGTGTTAGATTTCCCAATATTTCTAGATAGATAGGAATTTCAAAATGAGTCGTCAAATTCCCCACCCAGGTAGCATCACCACGTATTTGTATACGAAGCATTGAGTTTGTCGGTTTCAATTCGATGGGGATTGTTCCTTCTGAAATCACGAACAATTGCGCTTCTTCCCTTTGCAACTCCGCTCCATTGGGAAAAGAGGCGTCAAATGTTGAAACAACGGGATCTTTGGGCAATGGAAACTTAGGAGCATTTAATGCAGTTTGATGATCCGTTTCCTGAGCAAAGGTCAATTGATTTGGCCACGGATTCGAGGAAGCTCCTGCATGGAACCAAGGGACCGTTGTCAGAGAAAAGCGTTGGAGATGCAACAAAGCTTCAAATTGGAGTGGCCCTGCTTCCGCCTGATAATTGATTGCAAGGGGAAGTGTGGAAGAAGCTCCTTCCGGTAAGGTTTGTACCGACCAACCAGGAAAAAACGACAATTCAGTATTCCCTAAACGAAGGGAAGTCTCCCTCAATTGGGATTCCGGATATTGCTGCAAATGGGACAAACTGTGTGCCAACACACCATCCAATTCTTGGTAAATCGATTGATATCGTAATGCGGCATCGGCTTGCAGACGAAACTGAATTTCGTTGCGGTACCAATACAAAATCCATGCACTCATCCCTACCATGAAGATCATTGTAAGGAGTAGAGCAATACCAGAAGGAGGGTTTTTTCTCCCTGGTGGCATCCGTTTCTGGCTAGATTGTGGTGTCTTGCAAAAAATCACAGCACGCCACTGTTCTTTACAAAACAATTGCTCGGGAAATAAATCTAAAGCTCGAAATGCCTGTTCGAGTTCGGACCATTGTTGCTCTAAAAAACCACTGCAAATCACTCTACCCGAGGAATGGACCAAGCGAGCAAGATCTTCCTTAACGCTCAGCAATTCGTGAAGTAGCATATTGCTCACTACGAGATCATATTGTCTATTCAGGCAATTCGCAGATCCCGCGATCACTTGAATCGGGGCAGAAAGGTTGTTGAGTTCCCAATTGCGCTGCACCTCAACAACCGAAGGCAGGTCGATATCGATTCCATGCAGGTGTTTCACTCCCAAGTGCCCTGCGGCTAAAGAAAGAATACCAGAACCGATTCCCACATCCAGCAGAGAGGAAACCGAAAGCTCTGATTGTAGGACACAATATTCCAGAGTTTCCAAAGCCAGTACAGTAGACGGATGATAACCGGTACCAAACCCCTGGCCGGGCTCGATCACCAAAGCGGTTTTATTGTTGGGTACTTCGTGTTGTAACCAAGGCGGACACACCACAAACGATTGTCCTACGGGAAGCGGAAGAAAGTATTCTTTCCAAGCTAGGTTCCAATCTTGGTAGGGAGGCATTTCGAGTTTGATTAGAGTGGGTGGTTTTCCCTCTAAAGCATAGGTGAGCCGAAACTGTTCTGGCAGTTGGCGGGCTTTTTCTGGAATCGCGTCTTCAAAAAAAATCCGTAGGGTGGCTCGGGTTGTGGATTCCTTCACGGTTTCAATACCGGCAGCACCTTCTTCGAAACAAAACGAACTCCACAAATCTTCTTGGTCCTTGGAAACGTCGACCCACAATTCTAGATAAACATTGGGCTGCATGTTTTCTCCTTGTTTCACTGAGGGGGCTGTTATACTTTAGTTCCTTCCAATGGAATTTAAGTACGGCTTGAATGCGAACGATCACGAATACAACGATTTCACTCCAATTTGTACGGTGAAATGATTCGCATTGGATTTACGGTAAAATAATTTACAGCATATTTTTAGGTGTTGGTTTTGCATGAGGTCCCTCAAAATGCACCAGATAAACCGGAGAAATCATGCCAGAATTAGGAGAAAACACATCTATGGATTCTTGGGGATTGTTCGATGAAGTCCCCGACTCACTTCCCGTGCCGCCCAGTCCTCTCCCTCAAACGGACATTGCCGTTCTGAATCATCCCTTGTTGCCTCTTTCGGAGGAACCCCAAAAACCACAAAGTCCCGAATTCGATAAAAGCGAATCCCTCCTGGAGAAAGTCCTCGAAACCACACAATCCTCGTCTCAGGAAACCGAATCCCCCCAGAAGATCGTCGCCAAAACGGAAATATCTGTATCTGAAACATTTGCGCCTCAAGCCAGAACAGATACCCCTCCAACCAGAGCACTGGAAATCACTGAAATCGCAATTGTTTCTGACCTCCTAGAGGATGAAGATGATGAAATCCTTGCTTTTTCGGAAGTCCCTTTATCCCTTCATGAAGAATCTGATTTCCAAGATAAAATCACACTTCCACAAAAATTTAAACTGTCGCCTCAACCAGACGTTTCGCCTCAATCAGACGTGCCGAAACAACCAGGAATTTCGCCCCAACCGGACGTTTCGCCTCAATCAGACGTGCCGAAACAACCAGGAATTTCGCCCCAACCGGACCAATCGCAATCACCATCGGTACTGGAACCAGTATCAGTCCTAGTATCAGCTCCAACCCCCGTGTCTCCCTCTTTGATGGAAAGCGGTTTATCCTCTCCATCAGAACTAGAAACAAATCCTATCACGGAAACCATCACTCCAGTCCAACGAGAGGGAAACAAAGGAGAAGCAAATCTATCATGGGAATTGTTTCAAACACCTCCGGCTGAACCAGGAAACGAAATTGCTCTCGAAGCCACGCCCGAACCGAAAGCAGAAATCGCAAATTCTCAATGGGAGCTTTCCGAAAGTTCCTCCAATGTCAAGAGGGACGATGCTGATACGGTTGACAGAGCCACACTTGAGGGAGTGACAGCCCCTCCAGAGGTGCCGCCCGCCGTAGAAGAAATTACTGAGAACATGGCTTCAGATGCAAAGTACGGAACACCGATTGAAAACGAACAAGCAGAAAAAACACCCGATGCGGGGATAACAGAGCAACCTGAAGCCGTAACACTGGAAAGCCAGCAAGAGGAACAAGCAGAAAAAACACCTGATGCGTTGATAACAGAGCAGCCTGAAACCGCACCACCGGAAAGCTTGCAAGAGGAACAAGAAGCAAAAGCACCCGATGCATTGATAACAGAACAAGAAGCGATAGTTTCAGATACCCCAAGCATTGAAACATGGGGATTATTTTCAGAAAACCTACCGACTCCTTTTGCCAGAGCCGATTATAATAAACCGAGTCAGATCAATCCCACTGTGGCTGAAATTTTTGCTGTGGTTGAGGATGATAGATTAGAAATCTTTGAAGAAAACACACTACGCCCCTTCCAGCGAGTTTCAGAATCATTCGCCACAATGGATTCCATAGGTTGGGAGATCTTCAACCTGCAAGAACAGCATGTGGAACCGAAACGGCCCATACTGAACCCTATTTCCGAAACAGATACCGTGTGGGGCTGGGAAGTGTTTGGTGAAAATGTGTTGCGTCCGTTTCAGCGCCTCGGTGAGGTTTCCCAGAAAATCGCAATTTCTAACACAAGCCAAGCCTGGGAAGTGTTTGAACCACTCACCCCAAGCGAATGGATCACAGTTCAGCAACGATTAGAAATCTTTTATGAAAATCTTTTGCGCCCCTTTCAACACATGCAGCCTGCCCCGGAATTTTCGGCATCGAGCACAACATGGGAGTTATTTGAGGTGGGGCCGACTATTCCTATTCCTTCTCCTGCACAGCAAACTTCTAGAAAGCAAACACCTTCAAAACAAATGCCTCCACAACGAGGCTTTCCCCGGTCCCAACCCGAACCAATGGAGTCCCAGAAGACCTCACCTGTATCAAACACCCCATCAAGCTCGTCTCAAGGCAAGGTGGAATTGCCACCAGAAATGGCAGCTTTAACCCAAGCTGATGCAACAGCAGCCGGGAATAAAGCAAAATTACAAGTCATGTCCAAAGGCACGACCTGTTTGGTGTTTGGCATTGGTGAAGAAACCCAATTGGCCATCCCACTTTCGGTTGTGGAGCAAATCCAACCGATTCATTTGAAAGACAGCCAGCATTCGTGGGATCAAGGTTGGGTGATTTATCACTCACAAATTGTCCCTTTGTTGAGATTAGAACAGCATCTTTTTCTTTCTTCGTTTTCCCAAGATGCCTGTTTGATTCTCTGCCGAACACAACAAGGTATGGTGGGGGTTTTGGCTTCTCATGTGATCAATGTAGTCAACCTCACCAAAACGACACCGTATCCAGTGGCCTCTAAAGGCATTTCAGGAACGCTTACAGTGGACGGCAGATCCACTCATGTGTTGAATATGGATCAATTGGTGCGTGCCCATGCGGCTGTTGTGGTTTCTAACGATTGAATGAATATTTATGTAACGCCTCATCTTAGGACAAGATTTTGTACTTGATGTTCGGTAGGGCGAGAATTATCATCCGATTCAATAGATTTCAGAGCTTATATTTCGCACGACGACGCACGACCATACGGACCTCCACAATGTCATTAAGGGTGCCACTAGGGCCTTGATCAAAGGAAAGCTCGACCACGTTGACTTGGTATTTTTGTTCGGACAACTGGTGTAGCGCTTTGGCCAACGCTTGTTCGACTTCCTTCACACTGAAGTCCTTGAAGAGCTGCTTTTCACTCATGCAGAAAATTAGGGGAAAGATGAAATTGGGAAGCGGAGAGAAGAAACGAAAGCCAGTGTGCTAAAGGAGGATAAAGTCACACTGGCCTACGGAAAGTGCTGATACCAATAAAATTACTGCGATTTTGTTTAAGACATATTTAACTAATGTTAGAGAATTATTAGAGAATGGAAACCTTATGTTGAATCGTCTTGCCGAAGCCATCGATTTTTCTATCGTCAATGGACTACTCAAGCTCAATAATGATCACCAAGTAGTCCACGCCCCATTCACTTTGAACCCTTACGGAATCTCACGTCTCACCTTGGATGGTATCGTCTCCTTGACCACGCCTTCTAACCAGCTCATGCTTCGAGTGGCAGCGGATGAAGACCTGTTGCAGGAACATCTGGCACCCTCTGCTAAGACCGATCCTTTCGTTCAAGAATTACTCAAATTGCATCAGGTGGGTTTGGGAACTCAAGACTATCAGTTAATGGTCACTCGGAACGACTTCTTGCTGCATCAAGAACAGGAGGCACCGGAGCTTCTTTATCCCAAGCAAGTGGAATTCAATACGATTTCATGTAGTTTCCCGTTTTTATCAGCTCGTACGAACCACCTCCATCAGTTTTTGTATCGCGACGACGCTTTAGGATCTCAATTAGTTTATACCGACCCTTTGATTGGAGTGGCAGCAGCCCTTGCCGAAGCCATTGAACGTTATGGGCATGCTCAAGCTTGTGTCTTGAGTGTCATACAGCCAGACGAACATAATATTTTTGATCAACGCGGTATGGAATATCTGTTGTTGGAACAATATGACATCCCCACGATTCGTATGACCTTAGAAGAAATTGCCTCTGTTGGCCATTTGCATGAAGGCCATTTGATGGTCGGCAATCATGTGGCTGCAATCACCTATTTTCGTGCTGCCTACACTCCCCAAGATTTTTCTACCAAGGAGGCTTGGAAAGGACGACACCTGATCGAGGCTTCTTCTTCCATGAAAGTGCCCTCTATCCCAATGCAATTGGCAGGGATGAAAAAAATACAACAGGTCCTCACGCATCCCAAAATCATAAGAAAATTTGTTGAAGAAGACACTGCTCGTCGATTGGAGGCCACGTTTACGGGGATATATGCTTTGGATGAACTCATCGAATCGCGTGATTCGCCAATTCCTGCATGGCAGCAGGCGTTGGAAACGCCCGAACACTATGTCCTCAAACCACAGCGAGAAGGGGGAGGCAATAATTTCTTCGGAGAAGAGATTGTTCAAGAACTCCAAGCGATGACCGAAGTGGAACGCCGAGCTTATATTCTGATGGATCGTATACATGCAGAGACTCATGAGGCCACTTTGGTAGTGGAAGGACAAACGCAGACCACCCAATGTGTGAGCGAAATTGGCTGTTATGGAGTGTGTTTGGCACACAGATCGGAAATCATCTTTAATCAAGATGTGGGTTATTTAGTCCGCACTAAGTCTGCCGATCAAAACGAAGGAGGCGTTTGTGCAGGCTATGCCTGTTTGAACTCGCTCTATCTGAAATCTTAGGCTTATGAGAATCCGATCTCGCAGTATTCCTATTCGAGTAAAATTGATTTGCATTACTGTCTTGGCAGTATGGGGCGGCGCTACCATCAACAGCGCCTATATTTCTTATCGAGAAACGATTCGTGCTCAAGAGGCTACCAAACAACGCGTGCTTTCGATTTCAGAATATGTTGTATTCAGTGCCACCCCCGCGATGGTGTTTGAAGACAATTCTGTATTGAATGAGGCTCTGTCGGGCTTACAAAAAAGCCCCGAACTCCTTTATGCTAAGTTTACCAATCCGGACGGGCAAGAACTGGCATCTTTCCATCGCACTCCCTCAGAGAACTCCCTCAATCTGCAACAGTCCCCTCCCACTGAAACCACAGTCGATTTTCGTGAATCGCAATTGCATGTGATTGTACCCATGAAAGACCAAGATGAAATTGTGGGTTATTTTTATATGGGAGTGAGTCTCAAAGAGGCCAATAAACGGATCCGTGAAGATGCCTTGATTGCGTTGTTTCTTAATGTGGGCGTGGCCGCAGTGTTTACTTTCTTGATGATGTGGTTTCTGACCCGTGTGGTATTTCGTCCGATGTATTATCTGGATAAAAGTACCAAAGAGATTTCCCAAGGAAACTTCACCATCGAATCCTGGACTCGACGCATTCAAACACATGACGAAATGGGGAAATTGGCCCAATCTTTTGAACGAATGGCGCATTCCCTTAATGAAAACTCTCAGGAAATCATCAAACAGAATCAAGAATTGAAAGATCGAGAACAACGATTGGGGCAAGTGAATTCATTTCTGTCAACCTATCTTCCCAAACAATTCGTCAAGAGTGTGATGGATCAAAATATCGATCAATCCGTCAGTGCTCCCCAACGCAATCGGTTGACCGTATTTTTTTCCGATCTTCAAGGCTTCACGAGTTTAACCGATCAATTGGACCCCGAAGCGTTATTCACCCTGCTCAACGAATATCAAAATGCCATGAATCATATTGTGAACAAGTATGATGGCACCTTAGACAAATACATGGGCGATGGTTTGATGGTCTTTTTTGGTTCTCCCCAAAGCCGGGGGCAGCGAGAAGACGCACTGCGATGCTGCCTCATGGCAATAGAGATGCAGAACAGTATGGCAGACTTACAAAACACTTGGTTTTACAATGGAATCGAATCTCCAATGGGATTACGCATTGGAGTGCATACCGGTTTCAGTGCGGTGGGAAGTTTTGGGACAGAATCGCGTTTGGACTACACTGCGATTGGTCCTGTAGTGAATATCGCCTCTCGTTTGGAGGGGGCGAGTTTTGCCGGTCAAGTGAAAGTCAGCCATCAGACTTGGGCTAATATCGAACCATTTATCCGCACCCAAGAGGTGGAGGCCATCACTCCCAAAGGCCTCACACGCCCCATGAAAACGTATGTAATCCAAGGCGTTAAACCCGAACTGCTCGTTCGATTGAAAGAGCATGAACTCTCTGATGGTCTTTATCGACTCTGTGAAACTGCACTCCGCAGCGGAGAACTGAAATGATCTCCCATTTCCTTCTTTCTTTAAAACACTGGATCCGCGGGGTCTGTTTAGGGGGGTTGCTCTTCTTTTGTTTACCATTGGGTGGCGTTTCTTCGGCGCGTGCCGTGGAAACCATGGATCTGCCATTGCAGTTGCAGTTCAAACTTTTGATCAAGGCCGCCACTTACAATCGAGCACAACGCCAAAAAGATCCCAACACCTTGCGAGTCGGTTTGATCTATTCGAAAGAAGCCGGATCAGAAACCATTGTGCGGGATATTCAGAATCTGTTTGGCAACGCCTCATTGCAAGTGCGCAAATATGCAGTAGAAGTCTTCCCTCTGGTTTACGAAAATGCTTCTATGCTTAAAAAGCTCACAACGTCCCGTAGCATCAACGTGTATTATGTCGCGCCAGGCAACAGTGAAAATCTCACAACCATCCTAAACATCAGCCAAGAACTCCAAATCCTCACCACAACCGGTGTCTCCGATTATGTCTATGATGGCGTCCATTTGGGGGTAGCCAACAATGGATCACGCCCTGAATTTCTATACAACCGGACGACTGCCCAATCGGGTGGAACCGACTTCCATGCCAACTTCCTTCGGCTCGTCAAGGTAGTGAATTGATACAAAGGATTCTCATGTTCCGACCTTTTCTTTTAGTTCTCTGCATTCTCTGCATTCCGTTGGTGCTATCTGGGCAAACGCCTCCAGTTTCTCCTCCTTCTGGGACTGAAGAAGAGGTTGAAGAATCATCAGAACCTTCTTTCCATGGCAAATTTCATGAAAAAATGGATCGGTTAGATGATTTTTTTTCGGAAGACTTAGAAGATCTATTGAGCACCGAATTGGTCACCATCAATTCACGTCAGGCTCAGACGGTGGCTGAAGTGCCCAACATTGTGACCATCATCACTCAGGATGAAATCCGCTGGTCGGGAGCACGAACTTTGGGAGAAGCGCTCAACTTAGTTCCTGGTGTTCACACCAAGCACGCCTCACCAGTCACGGTAGAAGGGACGGTGCATGCAGAAACCTTTTTAATGCGTGGAGTATTCACAGGGGAGACCAAGCATATCTTGTTTCTGCTCAATGGGCAGCGCCTCAATGATGCCCAATCGGGTGGAATCAATCGAACCTTGCCAGCCATTCCGTTGTATTCTGTAAAACGAATCGAAGTGATTCGAGGACCAGGTTCGGCACGCTATGGGACCAGTGCGTTTACCGGTGTCGTGAATATTATCACCAAAGATGGCAACGATTTGAGAGGAGGAGAAACAATCACAAGCGGCCACAGTCACGAAGGATTTTCGCATAGTATTACTCTTGGCAACAAAAACAAAAATTGGACCTATTCTATCCAGGGTTCGTTTTCCGATGACGATGGGCAACAACATGAATTGGTCAAAGCTGATGGAAACACCAGCCGGGTGCGTGATGGGCGTGAAGCGAAAGATGTGGCTGTGAATTTACGGTACAAAAACACTTTTTTTAATTTTTATCATTATGAGCATGAAACCGATCCATTTGTTTTAGGAGGACGAGCCAACCCTGAAGAGAATGAACGTCTCTTCAGCCGAGGGACCACCACTTTGGCAAACTTTGGTTATGAGTGGTCTCTGCCTTCAGGTTCGTTGTTAGCGGAATTGCAATATGGCCGCTTCATCTCTGAATTTTCAGGGGTACAATTTGAGCGGAGGGATTTGCGCACATCCTTGCCGGATTTACCAGAAAATGACTTTAATTCAGTCGCTCAATCGTTTCCAGAAGCGATTTTCGGGGGGGTTGTCGCGGATGACGTTCGGATTTCAGCCAACTTACAATGGCTGCACCGGTTCTCCTCCAATCATGTCTTAGAAATTGGGTTCACTGGAATCACTGAAACATTAGTAGAAAATTCACTCACTAGTGATTCCGAGCAGCGTGTTGTGATGGGTAACAATGTATTAGCCCAATCTGATAGTTTGCAGAAAGTGACTGTAGCTCGCGATAAACAGCGCCATATCCGTGGAATCTATGTGCAAGACAACTATCAAGTCAACTCGGAGTTCTCGGTATATTTGGGAGCACGGTATGACGATTACAGCGATTTCGGAAACACGTTCAATCCGCGTGCGGGTTTGGTTTATCGTGCCACAGAACAACAAGTGGTCAAATTGCTTTATGGCAGTGCCTTTCGTGCTCCTGCATTTCAGGAGCGATTCACACTTTCACGAGACCAAAATCAGGTGGTTGAAAATCGTTTGAAACCTGAAAAAACCCAAGTCGTCGAGTTAGCTTATTTGTATGGAATTTCAAAAGTTTATAAGTTCAAGGCCAATGCTTATCGAAGCTGGGTCTTTGACATGATTTTCAACGAAGACGAAGATAACGAAGATGACGAAGATGAGGAGATTGAATTGCTGGAATCTCTTGAAAATGTGATTGATCTACGAACAGCAGGACTGGAACTAGAGTTCCGAGTGGAATTCCGGCCACAACATTACCTTTCTCTAAACTACTCGGTGGTGGAAATGGAAATGGATTTCAGAGAACAAGAAGTGAAGGATCTGGAAAATTTCCTTATTCCTAACCCGATGTTCAATCTGATCTACAATCGACCTTATAGAGAATGGTTGAATTTGAATTTGTCTATTTCGTTTCGAGGCAATACCAAAACGACCCCATTCCAATCAGAAGATGTTGCTTCTTACACTGTAGCGAATCTGCATGCGGTGATACGCCCCCCACTTTTTGATCGTGTCGATGGTTTTGTGGGGGTGCGCAATTTGAGTGATGCCAAATACGTTTCTCCTATCTTGGGACGCAATAACTTACCGGAACGAGGAAGAGAAATCGTAGGTGGGCTTCGTGTTGGATTTTAACGTTGTCCAAAAATAGGCCCATCTGGGTAAAATCCTTTAAACCGATTGTTGAGAATCGGATTATAAGACAATTGCTTCAACAGCTGGCCTTTCATTGGTCCTTCAACTGCTTTTCCAGTGAGCCACGACCACAAGCTTTGTGTCTGTTCATCACGCAATAGACGATTGCCTTGCTCATCCGTTCGATTGGAGACTTGAAACTTCAGTGACTTTCCATCCAATTCTCGACCCCAAGCGGTCGCGGTACCCGCTTTTTCCGAATAGAACACCAGTACGTCTTCTCCGTTGAACTGATCATTCACCAATGGATTTTTTTTCAGTGCAGCATAAGGATACAATTTGGCCTTGAAACGAACCAACACGGACAAGCCCAGCCCGCGCCCTGAAGACACACCACGATACGTTCCCATGAATCCGCCTCGGCGATAGCCGGGTAGCACGAGAGTATTCGGGTAGGAAGCTTTCCACTGTGCCCAAGTCGTGACTGTCGAGGGAATGAAAGCCAATTGATCCCCTTTGCGGGGTCCGACTTCTGCCTTGCCCGTAACATGCACCCACAAGGATTCGGTTTTTCGATCATACATCACAAACGATTGCTTATATAAAATTCCAGCATGTCCAAAACTCAAAACTTCTCCATTCAATCTGCGGTCATACACGATGGCCGTTTGGCATAGCGGTCACCAACTTACTGCAATCGGAGTGTCTCCGAGCATATCATTTCCCAATTCATGCACCCCCATGACCGTGATAGGATAGGCTTTGGCGACATCTCCCATCGCCACGCCAATGATGGCATCACGGTCAAAAATGGCTTTCTGTTTTTCGGCTTCTTCGGCAGTGAGCATCTTCGGATTATCAAACACCGGAAAAGCATCACGAGGGACAGCCTGATATCCAATAGGAGCCGCACATGCGCTTATCACCAATAAATTCACTAAGATGAAACTACAGATACTAAACTTGATCCCAACTGATTGAATCCACATACTCTTTCTCCTTCTCTGAAATTGAAAACAGGATGGACGGAAGCCCATTCGTCACAGGCGTCGAATCCTATTTCGGATTCTTACAATTATCTAGAATTAACGACTGTCTCTAAGTTTGACTTTAGTTTGCCTTTTTTTCTGTTCCTCATTACTTTGAGTTCCCTTCGTTATTGGAATGCCCTCTAAGTATGTCTATTATTTGAGTTTTTTGTATGATCTCGTATCCGGTTCTAATTGTTGACGATTCTTCAACCCAATTGGGACTTCACAGTTTTTTCCCCTTACACCCTGCCTATAACCCTATCGCTGTAAATTCGCTCGAACAAGTTCAGTCTACGCTAGAAAAAGAACCCGTTTTCATGGTCATCGTGAAGTGGGAACTCGTCTCTCAGAATGAGGGGCAATGGATGAAAGATTTGCGCAATGATTCGCGCTGGAAATCGATTCCTATTTTCGTCATAGCCGATTCCATTTCTTTAGAAGACCGCATCAATGTTTTTTATTATGGAGCAAATGAACTGTTCGTTTCTCCGTTTCAACCGGAAGAGTTGTTTTTCCGCCTTGTCACTTATTTTGTGACGCAACTGGCTGAAGAAGCAAAGGATAAAAGCTTACGGAAAACCCGAGAGTTTGCAGCCTTTTACGCCGATTTGAATAGCTTAGATCCAAAACTAATCTGCCAAAAGATGCTCGACTTTGCCAACGATGTGCTCAAGATTTCTTGGAGTTCGGTATGGTGGTTCGATAAGAAAAATCAAGCACTGGTGTTGGGAGTCCACTCTTATCGCGAATTTCCTGTTCAATCGGTACCATACCAACCAGACAACTTCATGTGGCAAGCCCTTGAACAAAATCGTCACCTGCTCTTTGAAAGTTCCGACACATCTTCTACCGATGCGGATTCCGATAACCTTCGAAAAGGGTTAGCAATGGTGGTGCCTTTGGTAGCAGATGAGGTGAAATTGGGGGTTGTCAATTTTACGAACTTCTCGAATGCGTTTTTTGAAAATTATGAACTCAAAGACTTATTGGTCTTATGTGGCCATGTCATATCGAGGTTGGGATATGCACTCAATCATCAAAAAGTGTTGATGCAGGAGAAAGAGCTGGAGGAGAGCAATCAAAAATTGGAAGGCTTAAATGAAGAACTGAAGCATCTACTGGATATACAACAAGACATTAGCTCCAATTTAATGGAAACGTCTCGTGAGCTTTCGGAATCCAAACAAAAACTGGAAAAATTGCATCGCTTGAAAGATGACTTTTTGGCAATCGCATCCCATGACTTACGTTCCCCATTGAGTGGCATCCAGCTCGCTGTCAATACGATCTTGGAATACTATGAAGTCGAAGAAGATGTGCAGGAGTTACTTCATCCAGTACTAGGGTTGTGCGAAGACAATCTTGCCATGATTAGCGATTTGTTGGATATCGCCAAAATCGAATCAGGTCAATCTGACTTAGAATTGGTCGAACTGAATCCTGACGTGCTCAAACAAAGTTTTCAAGAATTGCGCAGTTACTATGAAATTTTAGCCAAAGGCAAAGGCATTGAATTGCTCTTGAAATTTCAAGATCCACTGCCTGTAGTTGCCATAGACCTCCCTAAGGTCAAACAAGTTTTGAATAACCTCATTGGGAATGCTATCAAATTCACACCGGAACATGGAACTATTGCAATCCTTGCTGGCATGGAAGAGGATTATCTAAAAATTACTGTACATGACAGTGGGGTGGGGATTAAGTCAGAAGACCTCACAAAGGTCTTTAACAAATACGAGCAAGTTAAAGAGCGAAAGGTGGGCACGAAGGGCGAGAAAGGGACGGGTTTAGGATTGGCAATTTGTAAAAATCTGGTAGAAGAACATGGAGGCAAGATTTGGGTTGAAAGTGAGGTAGGACACGGTAGTCAATTCCATTTCACGATTCCTACAATGCGAGCGAATTGAGTGAAGGGAGAAATTTTTTATGAGCAATGTTGATAAAAATACCATCGTTTTAGTAGCAGAAGACGATCCGAATTTGCGAAGAATCTTAGTCACGATTGTCAAAAAAATAGGATTCACCAACATCCGAGAAGCAGAAAATGGCCAGAAGGCCTGGATGACTATGAATAACACGGCGGTGGGTTTAGTTCTGACTGATTTGAATATGCCAGCAATGGACGGGTTGCAATTCACTCGCATGGTACGAGCGAATCAAAAATACAACCATGTTCCCATCTTAGTGATCACGGCAGCAGATACGAAAGAAATGATCGTGAAGGCAGGAAAAGCTGGAGTAGATGGATATATCATTAAGCCCTTTGATCTCAAACAAATCATCAAGAAAATCCAAGACGCCTTTGCACGCAGAAATCCTGGTGGAGCGTGAACATTCCTCTTAGGGCAACCCTCCGAAATAACGCAATCCCTCTTGAACACCAGCCGCCGCAGGTTGCTGAGTAATATAAATGGGTTGATCCACAAGTTGGGCAACCCATTCCTTCAATTCTGGTTGGGCATTCGCGACTACGATACCTTGAAATCCGTGCTCAAACATCGAATTATCGTTCCCACTATCTCCGGCCACAATCACCTGAGTTGGCGTTAATCCCAAATGTTGCTTCACATACTGAATCGCTTTTCCTTTTCCTGCTTCTGCCGGAAGAATATCTAGATACTTTTGATGTGACCACACGATGAGATAATCTTCCGTAGCTTCTTTTGCACGCCGATGAATTTCGGCAACCGTTGCCTCAGCACTAGGACCTTCTACATAACCACTCAATTTGATTTCAGTCTGATTGGAAGAAGGTTGCGGAATCCAACCTTCTAAATCCTCAACAAGATATTCTGCCAAACGGTAGGAAAATTGGGACCTGAGCCAATTCTGCCAGCCCACCAATGGCTGCATACCCACATGAAACGGTGGCAAATAAATCTCTGTGCCTACGTGACAAATCAAGACATCAGCCTCTGGCAATCCCTCAGTTTGACAACCTTCCAATACAGCAGACAAAGATCGACCTGTACACAAAATGAATAACATTTCTTGACTCTCTCTTTGGGTTTTCAACAGCGTGCCCAACTCTTGAAGGGCTTTTTCATCACCAGTCAATGTGTTGTCGATATCGGAAACAAATAGAGTTTGCATTTAATAACCTTTTAAAATGAGGTCAAAGTAAGAGTGGGGCCCATTGAATTGGTGTGTAATGATTGGTACAAGTGCAGGAGAGGTGAGGAGGCAGTTTAATCGGCGATTATAACTTAGCTAGCTTCATCAATTCAGTATCATTGTAGAGAGGATTTTCATAAATTGTTTTGATGGTTTCTGCATACCAGCGACCTCCGCGTTTGGAGGGAATTCGGCTTTCGTTGAGGAGTTTTGCAATCTTATGATAGCTCAGCGATTCACTGTCGCGCTTTTCTCGAATCAGGTAAACCGTTTTCAATTCTTTAGGGAAGGGAACGAGTTTTTTATTTTTGTAAACAAATCCAAAGGGGGCATGACCAACACGCTCTCCCATGTCACGTTTTCGTTCCACAAGTTCTTTGGTACGGTCGGAGATCATTTTGGAATCCCACTTTGCAATGATATCAATAATATTTAATGTCATTTGTCCACTGTCGGAAGCTGAATCTAGGCCCTCTTCGACGGAAATCAAACGCACCTTATGTTTTAGACATACTTTTTGAATGAATTGATGCATGGGGCGAATGCTTCGGGTGAGGCGATCTAGCCGAGCAATAATCAAAGCATCGATTTCTTTATCTTCCGCCATTTGCATCAATTTTTGTAAGTTTGGAAGATTCAGAGAGACACTCGTGCTTCCTAAATCGCTGAGAATCTCATCCAAATGCAATTCATGTTCGTTTGCATATTTCCGGATGATGGCTTCTTGTCGTTGCAGACTAAAATTTTTGGGCTGCTTCCTGCGAGTATTTAGCCGTATATATCCATAAATTTTCATCTACCCTCTCGAACTTGAGGTTCCCTGTTAATTAACGCTGCGAACAGATTGCATTTTGTATCCTCAACTCCTCCATGAGACAAGCCAAAAGAGTATTTTTATGACATCAGCAAAATGAATATAAAATTATGAATTTTTCAAGTGGTGTCACTGTGTTTGCTTAGTCGTGATATCTATCACATCTTTCAAGAAAAATAGGGCGGGGTCAAGTGATTTAAGATGCAGAGACACAAACCTCACGCAAGGTTTCTTGGTCGGCAATTAGACGTTCTACGTGGGATAAAAACTGTTGTGATCTTTGTGTAGAAGACTGTTCAGAAGACATAAAAAATAGACTGGAATAATGTTGACTGAGAACGTCCGCAAATGTTGGATAGTACTGAGAATCGCACCCCATGATTTGAAGAAATGCTTCGAGATGTGGACCTTCTCCACGAGCCGCTTCTTCGGAAAGTTGCTCCCATTTCACAAGAACATATTTTTGCTGAGATGCTTTTCGATGCTGGGCAAAATCCCAATTCTTGCAACCAGAGGTTCCTGATGTACTGGCGAAGGTGAGGGTGGGTGAATAAGTGATATCGATCGACAACATGCCAGCATCGCCGGATGCAAACCCCATTGGCCCTCCGGTATGACAAGCCCATACCGTCCCTACACTGCATAGCCCGATTATTCCTAAAACAAGGCATATTCGTATAATTGCCATTACCACCTCTTGATTTGTTTTTTGCGATCTACTGCTGTCACCCGACATCCACGCATTGATGCTTCAAACGAGGATGTTGGTCTAGCCAAGATTTCAAGTCTTTTAGAAACGCTTGGGTTTCTTCTGGTTGTAGAGGTTTAGACAGCTGTGTAACGAGCACCGGGTAATGTTCCACTAACAATTGTGTAAACTCAGCATAATCGATTGGGTCACAACCCATCAAATGGGCCAATGCTTCCACGGACAGTCCCCCCCCTTGAGCCGTTTCTTCTAAGATACGTTCATGCTGACTTACAATCAATTGTTGACGAGATTTTTTGATATGGAACGACAATTTCCAGTTGGGGCAGCCCGATGTGCCTGAAGTGGTCGTCGAGCTATACATGGGAGAAAGGGAGACATCTATCGTTGATAGCATGGGGTTTTCATTGGTAACCCCAAAATATTGTCCTTGATCACAGTAGGCCCAAGCCGAAGAAAGAATACCCCAAGCAATGACATTTCCCAACAAAAGTATAATTTTTTTTGCAAAGTGTAGATGACACATGCGCCTTCTCTCAAACAATAAGGAATGAAGGACATGCCCGCTTAGGCAAGAGACTCTATCTTCCTATAGAGATCAGCCGAGCATGTAAGGCTCAAAGTGTGATTTCAGAATCTTGTTCCATTTCGGTTTCGATTCGGACGAGCAATCGTTTCGCTGGATCAGAACCTCGATCAATCGCCTGACGTGTCACTTTCAAAGCCTCCTCATAGTGCCCTTGGCGAAAAAATAAGATGCCCAAATTCAAATAACTGGGAGCTGCCTCAGGAAGCAATTCTGTGACCTTCGTGAACGCTGTGATCGCAGCAGCATA
The DNA here is from genome assembly GCA_028281495.1 of SAR324 cluster bacterium. Taxonomy (GTDB): domain Bacteria; phylum SAR324; class SAR324; order SAR324; family NAC60-12; genus JANQJU01. Next base: position 76,419 of record JANQJU010000077.1, on the reverse strand, counting down.
ATCCTTTTTTTCCGAAGCCGATAACCCCCGATTGAAGTACTCATTGATCAGATAGCTTTTGTTAGCAGAAAGCTCGGTTGGTTGCGATTCAGAAGGTTTCACATCTGAAGTTTGGCTAGACTGCGAAACGTGTTCTTTAGACTCAATTGTCGTTTCAGGTTCTGGTCGATGTGCTGCATTACTTGGTGACGTTGATGCAATGGGGTTTATAACCTCTGCTGCTCCCGGTGTTTTGAGGGGCTTTTCAGGTTCAGACGCGGCAAGAGGCTTTTCAGGTTCAGGCGCGGCAAGAGGCTTTTCAGGTTCAGGCGCGGCAAGAGGCTTTATTGATTCCTGAAGCTGAGATGGTGTAACAGAACTTGCTGGTTTCGTTTCAGCTATTGGTTCTGGACTAGCTGTTGGTTCCGAGCCAACTACGGGTTCTAAGGATCCGTTGGACTTCTGCGGTTCTTCTATAATTGCTGATTTTAGCGAGGCAGGAACCACAACGGATTCCAGGGAATCAGCCCGTCTTCTAGATTTTGTGACAATAACAGGTTCAGGCGAAGCGGGAGAGTCCGCTGGTTTAGGAGTTTCTAGTGGTTCCGGATCAATAGATGCTTCTACCGAAGCAGCAGGTTCAGTTTCTGGCTCTTTGGCGGCAACTGTTTGAGTAACATCGGCTGAGTTATCTGAAGCTAGAGAGGTGAACGGAGGTTGTGCCTCAGGGGGCAAAGCCATGACTTCAGGATCACTAGGTAAAGCCTCCATAGGAGATTCCTGCTCCGATGCTGGCTTTGATGGCGGAGGTGGGACGGGTTCTGCATCTGGAATATTGAGACGAACTTGGCTGCGCCGTGCTTTGGTTGAGCGTGCTTTACGTTTTGCAGACGATCTCAAGGCACGATCGATGATGTGTTGCATTTCGTCGTCGCTGTAATCGATCTCCACTTCCACATCGTCCACACCACTCGCTGTTTCCGGTGGGAGGGGGGGAGCTTCGTGTGAATGTTTGGCTTGCGGTTCTCGACTGATGGAATCTCGAAGGACTGCTTCGGCATCGACATAAGTGATTTCCACCTCCTGTTTTTCATCCATACCGAGTAGTTTGAGCTGGTGCTCCAATTCCAGAATTCGTTCATAGTCACGTTTTTCACGCAGTAGCGCTAAATTCTCTCGGTTTTGGTACAATTCTAACTGGTGCTCCACATATTTCCGAGAACGCTTCGCATCCTCCACATACTGTTGCAGAATTTGATTTTGTTCCTTATAGAGTCGAATTTGTTCTTGGAGTGCATCGATATATGCTCGATTCGGATCCTTCGCCATAGGTCTGACTCCTTGCTCGATAATGGGTTGGACAAACCCCATACTTCTCCTTTGATTCATACGGACTTAATACAGGCTCGACCTCAGACGTTTCTGAGATTTCACTGGCTTTACCTAAAACTCACACTTCGTCTATAAAGCAAGATCAAGGCCATATGAAATGGGGGAGGAAAACCAACTTTCAATGATCCGCGCCAATTGCGTCGGTGATGGAAGCAAATCCATCTCGATTCAATAAAGCCACCAATTCTTGTTTGATATATTTGGCAATTGCCGGTCCCCGGTAAATCATTCCCGTATACAATTGAACCAGCGATGCACCTGCACGAATTTTTTCATAAGCATCTTGTCCGGTAAAAACCCCACCCACACCAATGATTGGAACCGAACGACTCAATCCTTGATATAAAATCCGGATCACCTCCGTGGACCGATCATCCAGAGGCCTCCCACTCAACCCACCTGTCTCCTGGGTGTGCCGAGTCGATTGTAAATCATTTCGTGCCAAGGTGGTGTTGGTGGCAATCACACCCTCTAAGCTAAATCGACGGACAATCTCGATAATATCCTCTAACTCTTCTCTCGTTAAGTCTGGCGCAATTTTGAGAAGTAGTGGGACTCGACGTTTGCCTTCTTTCACAAAATTCTGACGGGTTTTCAGTAAGTGTTGTATCAATTTTTCTAAAGCTTCCCGTTCTTGCAATGCACGTAATTTTTCCGTGTTTGGAGAGCTGACATTCACAACAATATAGTGGGCATGGTCGTAGACGGAGCGTAGACCGATTTCATAGTCATTCTCAGCGTTTTCGATCAAAGTATCTTTGTTTTTTCCAATATTGATTCCCAAAATACCATGAGGCATGCGGTCCTTAACACGATGCACCAACGCTTCCACTCCTTGGTTGTTGAACCCTAAACGATTGATCAACGCTTGATCGTCTGCCAATCGAAACAGCCGGGGACGAGGGTTCCCCGGTTGCGGTTGGGGGGTCACCGTTCCGATTTCCACGAACCCGAACCCCAATCCAAATAGTCCATTGAACACGCGACCATCTTTGTCAAATCCAGCAGCCATTCCAATAGGATTGGAAAATTTCTCCTCCCACAACGTTATATGGAGCTTCGGGTGCTCGTAATGGTACAAGGTCCGCAGGAGTGCTAGAAATCCGGGTATTTGAGAAGCATAGTGCAGTGCATGGACAGTCCGTTCATGAATAACTTCTGGATCTTGACCAAAGAGCAAAGGCTGGATTTGACGGTAAATTGGGTCTTTTGCAAATGCTGGAACTGTCATAGTCCCTCCAAACGAAGGCATAGAAACATACAATCATCAGGCTGATGTCTGGATAAGTTGCCACCACATGAAATCACGGCTCCCAGCAAAGATATCGCCTGTTTGCAAACCAGATTATGAGCAGAAAGCACAGAAAACGGATAGAGGATACAAAAAGATCAGGTTCGCCTAGAGCCGAACAAAGTGTTGGAAAATTCGATCATACGCGCATGAATTTCTTCATGGGATGCTTCTTGATAGAGATCTTGAAAAAGAGTAAACCCCAACATATTCCAGGCAACCAAGCCTTCTTCTAAATTCAATTCTTGCTCTTCCATCACATGCAGAAACGCTCGCACAGCTTGTTCCACCTTAAGTTTCCGTTTCATTTCTTCTAGTACAAATTCGTCACTCATTAGTTTCTGCTCTACTATTGTAATCACATTATTAAAAATCGCATTGTAGAAAATATGCGGGATTCGTTCTAGAGAACTCAGAAAAATGTCCTGCAGCATTAATGATCAATGTTGCAAATAAAAAAGTTTACCAACTCGGCAACGTTAAACTGGCAACACGGAATGTCAAGACACGGGGTGGTGGAAATACCGTAAATTTCTAGTCAGTAAACCGAACTGTTTTGCCAAGCAGAAACCAATTCAGCCCTTAAGGCATCTGGGAGGAATTGCTTTTTTGAAAGATACGGAATACGCTGAATTCTCAGCAACTACTGAATTCTTAAGTTTAATTTAATGAGGCAACCATGAAAACGATACAATCCGCACGTCTGATGACGGCTATCGTGACTCCCTACTTAGAAAATGGAGAATTCGATTACGAAACGTTTGATGCTTTGGTGGAACAACAGATTCAACATGGCGTTGATGGCATTATTGTGGGAGGAACCACCGGAGGTGGACATTTGATGGAATGGGAAGAACAACTCACACTCATTGCTCATAGCGTGCAACGTTTTGGAAACCGATTGATTATTGTGGGCAACACGAGCAGTAACTTCACACGCGAAGCTTTGAATGCCACAGTTAAAGGATTTGCCGTAGGGATGCACGCTTCTTTACAAATTAATCCTTATTATGGAAAAACATCCGTTTCAGGTTTACGAGCTCACTTCAAAGGACTCTTCGATCTCGGACCGGCCATTGTTTACAATGTACCCGCACGCTCTGGTCAAGACATCACCCCACAAGTGATGGAAGAACTGGCACAACATCCTAACTTCCTTGGAGTGAAGGAGTGTGTAGGCAATGAAAGGATTGCCTATTATAGCGGCAAAGGGATTGGGTGCTGGTCTGGCAATGATGACCAAAGCTTTGATGCACGTCATCAGCATGGAGCCTTAGGCGTGATTTCAGTGACTAGTAATATCGTCCCAGGATTGATGCGTCGACTGATGGATCAAAATGATCCCACCCTCAATGAACAATTGTCATCTTTAATGAACTGGCTGTTCTGTGAGCCCAATCCTATCCCAGTCATCACAGCTCTTGCCATGACCGGTGCCATCAAACCCGTATTTCGAATGCCTTACGTGCCCTTGAACCGTGCTCAACAGTCCGAAGGCTTGCCGATTCTTCAAAATATGGTTTCCGAACTCGTTGGAAACACCCCCAAACTTCTAGAAGATTCCCAATTCCTCCTTACTTAAGACCTGTTTTCATAGGGACGGCGTTCGATATTCCGATTCCGTTCCTATTGTCTATCTCGGTTGACGACTGAACCCTCTTCCAAACTAGAAATATCATCTCAAGCCTCATCAGACCGTTCTAGTGGTCTATTCGCAATATTTCTCTATGTGGGCTTCTTTATTAGTTTAGTTCACTATTTTTTAGTATAGTATTTATACTTTGACAGCTTTGAGGCTTTTCCGTAAACTTAATCATTGTACCCACTTCAAATTCAAAGAGAGATTCCTCATGGCAGAAGCAATCAACAAACGAGTATCCCGCCTAGCCGAACACACGACAACGTCACAAATGGAACTCATGAATAAAACGATTGAGCTTCAGACTGAAACCAACAAGCGGCTTAATAATCTCGAAACCGGAATCCAAGTGCTAACCAATGATGTGGATCAGGGTTTCATCCAATTACGAACCGAAATGCACAACGGGTTTGGAACGTTGAGAGATGAATTCGGAGATTTGCGAGATGAACTGAAGGGGGATATTGGAGATTTGCGAGATGAACTGAAGGGGGATATTGGAGAACTGAATAACAAGTATGAAGAGCAAACTCAGATGATGCAAGAAGTCTTGGTCACTCTGCAAACCATTGCCAAAAATACTGCAAAATAATCAGACACCAACCTGATTGATGTCTGATCTTCATGTAAAGGCCTCTATATACAGCTTCCACATTCAAGCGACTCCACCCGCAGGTGTGGGATTTGATGGAACCGGCGGCCCAGATGGAGGCGGCGTTTCTGGCGGTGAAGGCGATCCCAAATCGGACGGTGGGTTCGAGGAACCAGAAGTGCCTGAAAAACTGCCCGTAGAAGGTTCTGTTGGTTGGGACGGCTTGGAAGGGGGCTTTCTTTTACGAAAGAGAAGCTGAGCGAGAAAAGCCTTTGTCCCTTCAATAATCGAATAGATTACAGGCACTACCACCAATGTGAGCACGGTCGCGACAGCAAGCCCGTAAATGATGGCGAGCGCCATCGGAATCCAAAAAGTGCCACTTTCTGCCCCCATTAGAAACCACTGATCAAAAGGGCGAAAAAAATTGATATCGATGCCCATTGCCGAAGGTAACAGTCCCAAAATGGTGGTCACCGTGGTCAGTAATACTGGGCGTAAACGGACCATTCCGGCAAGCACCACCGCTTCGTCACGAGCATATCCCCGTTTGCGCAATTGTTGAATGAAATCGATCAGCACAATGGCGTTATTCACCACAATTCCTGCTAAAGAAACGGTCCCGATTCCCCCCATGATGATGCTAAACGGACGACCGTGGATCATCAGACCAATAATCACTCCCATCAGCGAAAGGATGACGGAAGATAGAATGACGATCGGCATCGCAAATGAGTTAAACTGTGCAGTGAGGATGATGAAAATGAGAAAGATCGCAATAAAAAAACTCTGAATCAAAAACCCTTGAGATTCTTCTCGGTCCTCATTTTCCCCAGTGAAGCTGATTTCATAACCGTTGGGAAGTTCCAAATCAACAAGCAACTCACGGACCTGCTCCAAAAGTACGGGACCAGGTACTCCTTCCGCATTGGCTGAAACTGTAATCACGCGGTCCTGTTTTACATGACGAATGGAGCCATAAGCGGGGCCTGTTTCAATCCGAGCCACCTCACTCAAAGCGACCAATTCTTGCGAGGGAGTGGCAATGTAAAGAGTCGATAGGTTTTCAACATTTTGTCGAAATTCTTCATCCAATTGCACCACAATATCATATTCATCGGTGCCCTCACGGAATTCAGAAACCTTTCGACCATTGAAAGCAATCCGCACGGTCAAGGCGATATCTTGGGCACGCAGACCCAAGCGGCCAGCTTTTTCTCGATCGATTACGACGCGCACCTCAGGCCGACTTTGATCAAAATCGTCCCGCAGATCCACCAAACCAGGCTGATCTTTGATACGGAGTTTGATGTCATCGGCAATCGCTTCCATTATTGCGAAATCCTCGCCTTTGATTTCAATATTGACTGGAGGGCCGGTGGGGGGACCGTTTTGTTGCTTGCTCACCCGGATTTCCGCTCCTGCAATGTCGCCAATGCCTTCTCGGATTCCGGTAATGATTTCAGAAGGTCTGATTTTCCAATCGTGCCAATCAGGAAATTCAATGACCACGTGGCTCAGAAAGGTTGTGGAGCCGCTTTCGCTAGTATCTCGGCCTTGTCCCACATTGGCCACCACTGCGGATACGGAATCCCAATAGGGGTTGGTCACTTCTTCCACCACTTCGGTATAATCGTTTGAAACTTCCAACCGAGTGCCGATCGGTGCTCGGATATTCACCACGGCCTCGTTTGGCTCGGTTTCTGGAAAAAACTCCACCCCATGTTTTTTGAAGGTGGTGTTCTGATAAACGACCATCACTCCCATGTACACACTAATCGTCAGTAGCAAAACCAACCAACGGAAACGGATACAAGTGGATAGGAACCCCTTATAAATCAACAAGACTCGGGAATTTTCCATGAGCTTCAGTTCATCTGACTCATAAGAGATATTGCGAGGCACTTTCATCAAAGTGGCACACAACATAGGATTGATAAGTAATCCAACAAATAGGGAGCAGGCGAGCGCAACAATCAGAGTTTTAGGAATGAATGACATGAACTCACCAATGATCCCCGGCATGAACAGCAATGGTGTGAAAGCCGCTAATGTGGTGAGTGTGGAGGTAGTAATGGGAACGGAGACCTCCATAATCCCTTCCTTTGCCGCGACTTTGCGAGGCTTTCCTGCTTGAATATGTCGATAGATATTTTCGACAACAACCACGGCATTGTCTACCAACATTCCCAAGGCGAGAATCAAACTGTAAAGCACCATCATATTGAGGGTGAATCCCATTCCATCCAGAAACACAACGGCCATCAAAAAAGAAACGGGAATGGCAGCGGCGACAAACATTGAATTGCGAATCCCCATAACTACCATGAGGACAAATACCACCAAAGCAAATCCCGTGATCAGATTATTTTCCAAGTCCGATGAAAGTTGTGTGACAAATTTAGATTGATCAGACAAAATCTTGTACGAGACCAATCCATCCTGCTTGATTGCTTCGTCATCGATGATCTGTTTGATTTCATTCCGAATGGCAAAAAGATTCTCTCCACTGCGTTTAACCACGCTGAGTGAAATGGACTCCAACCCGTTCAAACGAGAACGCGAGGTGAGTTCTTGAAAGCCAAACACCACAGTACCGATATCTTTTACTAATACGGGGACTTGTCCTGGGGCTGCCACTAAGGCATTTTCGATCTCTTGAGGGGTCTCAAACTCCCCAGGAACTCGGATGAGAAATTTGGTGGGGCCGACATCAATCGATCCACCTGGAAGTGTCGTATTTTCAGCTTCGATGGCTTGCGACACCTGATTTAAATCCAAGCGGTAATACTGTAACTTCTCAGGATTCACATAGACCCGGATTTCCCGCTCCAGCCCACCGGCTCGTTTCACTTCCAAGATCCCAGGAATCGCTTCGATGCGATCTTTGAGATCTTCAGCAATGTCTTTCAAGCGTTCCAGTCCCACTTCTCCGGAAAGATTGATCAGTAACAAGGGTTCTTCGGAAAGATTGATTTCCTCAATAACAGCATCTTCCGCGTCTTCAGGAAACTCAGGTTCGACCTTATCTAAAGCATCCCGGACTTCAGTTCGTGCTTCATCGAGGTCGAAATCGGGGGTAAACTCCAGCACAACCGTCGCCACTCCTTCTGTGGAAGTGGACGTCATTTTTTTAAGACTTTCCAAACCCGCAAATTCTTTTTCCAATTTGTGAGTGATTAAAGATTCAGAGTCTTCAGGAGACGCCCCTGGAAACGGAACGGCGACGATAAGAATAGGAATTTGAATATCCGGATTGGCCTCACGAGGCATATTGGAATAAGAAAAGCTGCCCAGCACTGCAATCATCACTAGAAGCAGATACATCGGGGCAGGGTGGTTGATGGCGATTTTGCTGATTTTCATGTACCTTCTCCTGAATCAGATGGTTGACCGGATTCACTTTCAGAGGATTTGGTAGGTTGCCTATTGATTGTTAGCACTTCAACCAATGCTCCGTCATTCAACTGTTGTTGCCCCTTGTTCACGATACGCTCCCCCAGCCGCAAACCTTTGGTGACATGCACCCGATTCTCCTCACTTTCTCCCACCTCAATCCGTCGTTCTTCGGCCACTTCACTTCCCACCACAAACACCACTTTTCCATCAATCCGTTCCAAAACCGTATGGCGAGGAATGACAATTTGATTTTCATAGTCAGCCAATTGGAAATGCACACGAGCTAGCATTCCAGCTCTCAGTTCTTGTTTGGAATTGTCCACTTCCAACTCAACGGGGAAACTACGATTTTGTGCATCTGCTTCTGCACTGATGTGTCGAATGGTGCCAGAAAACTCACGTTCCGGATACGCATAAAAACTGATTTGCCCCATTTGTCCCATTTGCAAAATCGGAATATCTTGTTCGGGAACCGGCACCGTAACTTTCATTTTTTGAACTTCTAAAATTTCGGCAATGGCTTGGCCTCGATTCACAAATTCACCTTTTTCCACGAGCTTAGCGTGGACGACTCCACTGATGGGAGAACGGGCTGCCGAACGCTTCAACTCGATTTCGGCTAGCTTCAACTGCTGGACCGCTGTGTTGAGCTGATGACGAGTTTGATCGAGTTGTGATGGGGGAATCAATTTTTTGTCGAACAACTCCTTATCTCGTTTGTAGTTTGATTGTGCCAATTCCAAATCCGCTTTGTTGATATCGCGACGGACGGTTAACTCTTTGGTGGACACATGGACGAGTTTCTTCCCTGATTTCACAAGGTCCCCTTTTTCAAAATAAACGGCCTCCAACACACCTTCGTTTTCTGAACTCACTGTCACCCGTCGATACGGGTGCAACGAGCCCACATATGATTTTTGAACGGAAAGTGTTTGTGGAGTGAGTTCTAGCAACTCCACATTGGTTTTTCGGATTTTCTTCGTGGGTGTGTTTTTTTCATCTTGGGCCTGCACCGTTAGGGAGAAGACAGCAAACAGACCAGTCAACAACAAAAAGGCAGAAAAAACAGAGGGAAGGGAACGGGAATGCATAGTGACCTCTTGCTGGGGTTATTCATCTCTCAACTGATAGTAGTCGAAAAGATCGTGGGTGAGGAGAAGTAACTGTAAAAAGAACTTTTCATAATTCACACGAGCCAAAGTTTCTTGCTGGTTGGCCACTAGAGCGTCTTGTTGAAATTGAGACACTTGAAAGCTGGTGCTGTTGCCTGTGCGGAATCGGTCGATCTCGTCTTGTAGCTGCTCTTGCGACAATTTTTGAGTTTCCTGAGACGTGAGCACCTCCTGTTTGGCCAAACGCAGAGAATGCAAAATAGACTGCAATTGTACTCTTAAATTCGTTCGTCGACTGCGGATTTGCAGGCGTAGGCTCTCGGCAGCAAGTTGATTTTGCCGCTTTTCTTCGGCAATCACCGAATCATAAAATGGCACGGTCCAAGTCAATTGAGCATTCACACCATGCAATAGGGGTTGAAAGAAATATTGAGCACCCTGTACCGGGGATTCACTGTATCCGTTCACTGTGTAACCAACGGTGAGATCGAGATCGTGTTTTTCCTTATTTTGAGTTTGGATCAACTCATATTGATTGGTTTGCAAAGAGTTTTCCAATTGCCCTAAAGTCACGTCATTGGCATAGACTCGTTTTAGTAACGACTCAATATCTTGCTCTTCATCATGAACTTTCGGGATATCGATAGGAATGAAGTTCAAATTCGTCAAATCAATATTCAAGGCCGCACGCACTTGATCTTCGACCCGCTGTGCATCCAATTGTTGAGAAAGCAGCGTTTGTCTCTCCCGCGCCAACTGGGTTTCGGTTATCCGCACGTCCGCTCGGCTCAGTACCCCCACTTCCAGACGCAAACGATTTTCTTCCATAAGCCGTTTTGAAATTTCAACGGCTTCTTTCTGTACACGGATGGCTTCTAGAATCCCCACCAAATCCCAATAAGTGCTTCCTACAAAATCCATCACCGAGAGTTCACTTTGACGAGTATCGAGGGCACTTCGGGACACTTCCAACTCGGAAAAACGGATGGGTAGATCGTTGAACTCTTCACCCCAATCTTGATCCAGCGGAATCGTCACGGACGCATTGAGGGCATTAATGTCCAACCAATCTTCATAGGTCCCGACTTCTGGGTCATTGCCTTCGTCTTCGATAGTCAGGGGACGCAATCGAGAGCGTTGTTCTTGATAGGTCAGGCTATAACTCAACCCATTGTTGAGCGGTTGCTCATAGGTGGCTGATACCGACAGCGCGTCGCTATCGGATAGATTTAAAAACGCATTGGGATCACCTCCTCCAACCGTCGACGATTTGGTATACCCAGCCTGACTGCGTAGTGTAGAGAACCATCGTTTTTCTGAAGCTGTCAACGCACTTTGGGCAATTTTTTCGGAAACTTGAACGGAGCGAATGTCTGTGCTGAGCTTTAAAGCTAAAATCAGCATGTCCCGGATCGTGACCTTAGCAATCAACTGTTCGCCTTCCAGTTCTAAAGGGATGTTGTCCACAATTTCCTGAATGTCATCTTCAATATTCCACGGCAGATCGCCCAAGGTCGTCGTGGAATCCGGAGCGTCGGCGGCTTCAATTGAAGGGGAACCGAAACTGCTGAAGACCAGAAAAATTGCTCCAAATACCAGAAAAATTTTCGAAGAAATGAAACAACATTCCCTTAAAAATCGAAGATCGCCCATCCATTGAGCAGCTAACATCAAGCCTCTGAACATAAGTTGTGCTCCCATGCAAATGTGAAAGAAAATTTGAGTTAGACGCTGATCCCTCGGAATGTTCAAGATGGTTCTTGAAAGGAAACCTGTCATTTGCTTTCAATACTTTTAGGAAGAAAGATTACCCATGTGGTTATCAAAGAAGAACCTTAGCGCCTGTGAAGGGGGCTTATAAGGCAGATTTTGTTCTAATCGACATTGGATATGTTATAAATTTAAAAGTTATAATCAAAACCTAGACCAATGAGTTGTCTGGAGGAATCAAAAAATTCTATGTTACTTTTTTGAATGGTGCCAAACCCCATCACATAATAGTTGTAAGGTTTATCACTGAATTGCATTCGTACGAAATTATTTTGAGTGTAATCCTTTCGTTTCCGATCAAATACCGGATGGGTCGTGTTGAAAACCGTTTGGGTTTCGCTGAAGCTGGCAATGACATTGAAATTTTTTTTTAGAGGAACAAACACAAAAAAGCCGGCCTCCGTGCCTAAGGAACTCTCGGCATCTCCTTTTGCATTGGTCAGAATTTGCCCCACTTGAAGTGACACAAAAAATAAACGCAAACCCACATTCCACTTCTCTGTCACTGCATTTCTTCCCAAATCAGGATGCACACTCGGGGTGTTGTCATTACGGATTACTTTTTCTTCGCGCTCCAATCCCAATTCCAACCCCACGCCTTCACCTACTTCGTAACTGAGTTCTTGATTTCGTTCGGTCGTTGAAGTTCTGTCTCGGTGGACTCCCAATTGATAAGGGTTTTTGAACTCATCTAAACTATCGTTAAAAATACTAAAGCCCATGCCAAACCTAATCGTTCCAAAATCTGTATTTTGCTCCCGTGAAATCCCTAATTTTCCTTCAGGCAGACCAAAACCCCAGTGACCTGAAGCATCCACATACCGGAAATCCAAAGAGGGCAACGGGACGATTTGCCGCACGGTTTCTGGGTCGTCTTCAAAGCTGAAGATTCTGAATTGGCTAAGACTGGTTTTTTGCAGTTCTCCCACTCCCAGTCCTAGTGTGCCATGAAAGCCAGGAGGTTCATTATCAGGCGCTTGTGCCAAGGAAATGGAAGAAAAGGTTCCCCACAACATGAGGCCAATGAGTAAAGAGCGTCGTAAATCTATGTTCATACTGTCTTTCCTGTGAAAACAATTCTGTATTACGCCCACTGTGCAAATCGATAAAGCACTGTGCTAGTCGATAAAGAAAAGTTTAATGCAATATGGGGATTTGCACATCGGGCAGAGGACGGAAAAAGATGAGATTTATCTCAGGCTTTTGATGGAAATTAAAAAGAGGAAATTCCGACTTTTGACGGATTACAAAAGCAGCTCAATCTCTATAATGGAACGATGCAAAGCTTGATATCGAACACACCACAATTTGTTAAAAAACTATGGTTCCGGCTCGCTCTCACTTACAGTGTGCTGAGCTTTTTAGGATTGATGTTGTTGATTTTGATTTCAATCAGTTTCGTGGATCGATTGGATTATACTCAGGCCTTTACGGCGGAAAATATCGAAAGACACATTCAAAAAGAGATACCCACACTGGCCGTCTTTCTGAAGAGCCAAGAGGTGACTCAACCTGAATTGCGTGCTTTCTTATACAGCATGCATACACGTCTTATTGCGATGCAAGTAGAAAGAAAAGGACATCATCCTTTTCAACTCTCATTTGTGAGTGAACTCGATGTTGACCTTCAGGTTTTTGATCGTCAGGATCAATTGGTTCTCCGTTTTCCAGACTCTTCGGGAGCATTGAGAAACGAGAAGAAGGCTGTCGGGCGTACGGAATCTGCTGACACTCTCAGGGTTCATGTCCCAATTCAGGTGGACGACAAGCCCCAAATTGGTTCTATCAATGTTGTGTTTCATGCCCGTTTTGATTGGGGCTTCATTGTTCAAAAAAATTTCATTTGGATGCTCGAAACCTGGCCCATTTCCCTAGTCACGTCAACGTTGATTGGCTTATTTTGTGGGGGCGTTGCCGCTAGCTACATCACACGTCGTTTACAAAAAATCAATCGTGTCACTGCCCAATGGCGTAAAGGAAATTTTGAACAACAAATCGAGCTGCCCAATGGTGATGAGCTTTCCTTACACAGCTTGCACCTGAATGATATGGCGGGGGAGTTGCAAAACATGCTGCACCTAAAACAAGTGATCGCGATAAGCGAAGAACGCAATCGATTGGCCCGGGAATTACACGATACAGTAAAACAAAAACTCTTTGCGTTGGGACTCCAATTGGCTGTGGTCAAATCCAAATCGACATCCAACCAAAACGCGGAAGAAAATATTGCAGAATCCGTAACTCTCAATCGAGAAGCTCAACAGGATTTAATGGAAATCATCACTCAATTACGCCCCTCATCGCTTACAGGCCTCACCTACATTGATCAGATCGAAATGCTTGTTGAAAACTTTGTTAGGCGATTTGAAGTCAATATCATGTTCATTCCAGAGGCCCGACCGGTGTTAACCCCAATGGTTGAACATCATTTAACACGTATTGCACAAGAGGCGATTTCCAATGCCATCCGTCATGGGAAGGCCAATCAGATCCAAGTCAAATTGAAAGAAAAAGGCACGCAGATAATGTTTTTGATTCAGGACAACGGTAAAGGGTTTAATCCAAAAAGAAATAAAAATGGGCTGGGGTTGATTTCGATTCAAGAACGAAGCCAAGAGTTTTCTAACAGTTCCATATCCATTGAGTCGGAATTAGGAAAAGGGACCACAGTACTCATCCAATGGCAAAAGGAGCATGAAGATGGCTGACCCATTAAAGCAAATCTCTCTGGTCATTGCAGATGACCATGAAGTGGTACGTAGAGGCTTGACTGCGTTCATTGCCACAGCAACCGATATTGATTTATTGGAAGCGGCTTCCAGTGGGACTGAAGCTGTTGAAGCCTGTTTACGCCATGCCCCCGATGTGGTTCTTTTGGATTTGCTCATGCCCGATCAAGATATTGAGACCTCTGTACGACAAATCAAGAAAGTCAGCCCACGTACCCAAATTGTGATTCTCACTTCTCATGAAGGCGATGAGCATGTGGTGTCTGTAACCCGAGCTGGTGCGATTTCTTATATATTAAAAGATATCTCCCCCGAAGATTTAATCAAAGCCATCCGACACGCTTGCCTTGGAGAAGCCACCCTCAGTCCGCGTATCGCCAGAGCACTCCTGAAGGCAGTGCATCCTTCTGAAAAATTATCTCTACTGCATGAAAATTTAACAAACCGCGAAATGGACGTCTTGCAATCCATTGCTGAAGGTCATTCCAATCAAGCGATTGCTAAGATTTTGGGAATCACTGAAAAAACAGTGAAGTCGCATGTGAGCAACGTGCTTTCCAAACTGTATCTAAACGATAGAACTCAAGCTGCTGTTTACGCTTGGCGAGAAGGCATTGTTGGAAAGAAGAAGACCACAGCCGAATCGTGACCATCTCCTATACCTTTGTGCGGATAGGCTACACCGCCTCATACACCGAGTTTCGCTCCACCGGGACTCGAGCATTCTGAGTGATGAGGCTTCGGATTTGCTGCGTGGTCACCACTGGATTTTCGATGGAGCCAGCCATGGAATAGATTTTGGTGGTATCGTTGACGGTACCATCTAGGTCGTCCACTCCATAGAGAAGGCTTTTTTGAGCCGTCTCAAAACCAAGCATCACCCAGTAGGCTTTGAGATGTTTGATGTTGTGGAGCATCAGTCGCGACACGGCATAGTTGCGTAGATCGTCTTCAATGCTCACTTCGGGGAGATACGAAAGAGCATTGTTTTCATTACGATATTTGAGCGGAATGAACGCATTGAACCCACCGGTTTTTTCCTGAAGTTTGCGGATCTGTAACATGTGATCCAAACGGTCTTCGAAAGATTCAACATGTCCATACAGCATGGTGGCGTTCGATTGAACTCCCAATTCATGTGCCGTTTGGTGGATCTCTAGCCAATGATTCGCCGGGGCTTTGCCTCCTGCAATTTTTTTCCGCACTACTGGATTGAAGATCTCAGCCCCACCTCCTGGCAGTGAATCCAAACCTGCTTCCTTCAGAACCGACAACACGTGATGGATGGTGGTTTTCGATTTCCTCGCCATAAAGGCGATTTCGACCGCCGTATATGCTTTGACATGGATCTGAGGATATTTGTTTTTGATGGTACGAATGAGATCTGCCCACCATTCTAGATCCCGTCCCGGATGCACTCCCCCCGTGACGTGGACTTCTGTAAGATTCGCCTGTTCATAGTCTCCAAGGATGCGATCCACATCTTCCAATGAATAGTCCCAGGCGCCGTCTTTTTCAGTGGCTTTGGGTTTCCGATAAAATGAACAAAATTTGCAGGAATAAACACACTTGTTTGTCGGTTCGATATGGATGTTCCGATTGTAATACGCATTGTCACCATGCAGTTTACGTCGACGAAAGTCCGCAAGCTGCTGCAACACAAGCAATGGGGTTTCTGTGTACAATTGCATCCCTTGTTCAAAACTCAATGGCTCTTCTTGGACAACGGTTTGAACAATCGATGCGATTTTTGGATTCTGTAAATATTCTTGAGATAAGTTCATATTTTCAATGAAGATTCTAAGTGGGAAAAGTGAAGATTCAACCGAACGATATCGCGAATTTATCGAATTGTATAGCGGCGATCCTGATTGGAGATGTCACAACCCTTTCACCGTGACGGGCTGGCGAGCAAATGCGCTGCCATCTCCCAATTGTCCCAAAGAGCCGGCACCCCAGCATTCGACCGTTTCATTGCTCAACAGGGCACAAGAGTGACTGCTCCCTGTCGCGACTTGGAAAACAGTCGTAGCAAGCGTCACTGAAACCGATGTATTGGAATTGGTCATTGCACCGTTCCCCAATTGTCCAGAGCTTCCATTTCCCCAACACTGGACACTTTGATCAGTCATTACGGCACATGAGTGTCCCGATCCCAATGAGAGAGAAGCTGCTGTACTGGTAAGGCTGGTGGGTTGAGCTGTGGTTTGATCGGAATTGGAGCCATTGCCAATTTGGCCAAGACTGCCACTTCCCCAACATTTGACGGTATTGTCCGTAAGAATCGTACAAGAATGGGTTCCGCCCGTTGCGATTTGAGTCGAACTGATGCCGGTTACAAATACAGGTGAACTTTGATTGCTCTGAACCCCATTGCCGAGTTGTCCCGAGGTGCCCGCTCCCCAACACTTCACCAGTTTGTCATTGAGGACTCCACACGCAACATCTCCTCCTGCAGCCACCTTTTCTGCATTGGCAATCCCACTCACTGTCACAGGGGTGGATTGATCGCTCGTGCTTCCATTGCCTAACTGACCAGAAGACCCCGTACCCCAACATTGCAAAGTCCCACCACTCAGAACCGAACAGTTATGATTGTTCCCCGATGCGATGCCAATAGCGGTTGTCACACCACTCACGGTACTGGCTGGAGTGCTCACAATGGAAGTGGTTCCAATTCCTAATTGCCCCGAAGTCCCCGAACCCCAGCATTGAACCGTCTTGTCGCTTAACAAGGCGCAACTGTGTGAGGTTCCAGCGGTGACATACGTTGCACTGGAGATGGTATTGATTGAAACAGAAACATCAAAATTGTTGGTACTGCCGTTGCCTAGTTGCCCCGAAGTTCCCAACCCCCAGCAGCGCACTGTATTGTCCTTGAGCAGTGCACAGTTGTGATTATCTCCCGCTGCAATCACCGTTGCTCCAGAAACCCCAATGACAGCCACCGGTGTGGTCTTATCCGGAGTGATGCCATCGCCCAATTGTCCGGAGGTACGAGAACCCCAGCATCGAATAGAAGAATCGGTAGAGACGACCACACAGCTATGAGCATCTCCAGCATCAACAAAAGAAACCCCAGAGAGTGATACCACGGAAATCGGAGTGGTTTGTTGTGTCACTCCCCCGTCTCCGAGCCTTCCTCCGTCGCCAATCCCCCAACACTGGACCGTTCCTGCATTTAACAAAACGCAGGAATGGTCAGTGCCTACTGTAATCTGAATGGCAGAAGAAATGTTATTGACCGATACCGGTGTGGATTGATTGCTAGTGGAACCATTTCCCAGTTGCCCCGAACTTCCTCCGCCCCAACATTGCATGGCACTAGTCGAAAGCAGAGCACAAGAATGAGTTCCTCCGGCAGCAATTGCCGTGGCAGTAGAAATATTACTGACCGTGACCGCTGAATTTTGGGTGGTTGTCCCCCCATTGCCGAGCTGTCCAGAGGTCCCCAAGCCCCAACATTTCACGGTCTTGTCGCTCAACAAGGCACAGGTGTGATTATTCCCCGCGGATACCTCAGCCACCCCCGTCAAACTGGTTACTGTGACTGGTGTGGAACTGTTTGCAGTGCCCGAATTACCCAATTGACCAGAGGTGCCTAACCCCCAGCATTGCACCGTGCTATCACTCAACAGAGCACAGGTGTGATTGCTTCCCGCCGTGATTTGGGTAGCCGTCGAGATATTGCTCACACTCACTGCGGTACTGCTATTGGTAGCCGCACTATTGCCCAACTGTCCGGAAGCCCCCAAACCCCAGCATTGTACGGTGTTGTCATTTAAGAGAGCGCAGGTGTGATTTTCTCCGGTCACTACTTGGGCCGCAGTCGAGATATTGCTCACACTCACCGGTGCGGTTTGGTTGGTTGAAGCGCTATTGCCCAATTGACCAAAAGTCCCCGCTCCCCAACATTTGATTGTGTTGTTGCTGAGCAAAACACACGTATGACTTCCTCCCGCAGCCACCCGCAATGGTATCGTGGTGGTGGTCGTACTGGTGGTCGTGGTGGTCACTTCTGTTGTAGTTGTTGTGGTGGTGACGGTGGTGGAAGATGTACTAGATGTTGTTGTGCTCGTCGTGCTCGTCGTGCTCGTCGTCGAAGACGTACTAGTGGAGGTTGTCAGTGTGGTCGTTGTGACTACCGAAACCAAGCTGGTACTAGAAACGGAAAGGACCTCTTGCACTGCATCATTGGTCGGTTCCACGGTAGTTAGGACAGAGGCAATCGTGGCATCGTCAGTATCCAGCAATAGGGGAATCAAGGCTGTATTGAGACCGAATTCCACCAGACTAGCCCCTCCCTCTTCGGAAACAACCGGTTGGATGGCTTGCATGGTTTCTTTCACAATAGCCGCGGCTTGTTTTGTCAGGTCCAGCTGCGTTTCTGTAGTGCTCTGTGCGACCTGTCGGAAGGTCTGAGACACAGTGAGTGCCGATGTATTGAAAGAAAGCCCTGTTTCCGTCGAAGCGTTCCCATCGGGATCGGTGATGATCACATCAACCGTGGTCCCGGTAAAATTGAAAAACGAATAGGCATAGCTGTTCACTGAAAAAGCGGAAGGACGATTTTCTTCTCCAACAATCAGGGTGCCTTCTGTGCCATCAGGGGCAAGCAAGACAATCCGCTCTAAGGAGTCTGTATCGGGATCTTGTGCTACGACAAAACCTTGGCTGCTGCCTAAAGAAACTACGGCAACCAAATCGCTATCTGTGTCTTCCACCAGCCCAATTTGACTGCTATCCGTGGAGCCTTCCAATTCGCCTTCTCCAAAATCATTGCACGCGACACCAATCCACAGCACCCCGAAGAGGAACAGCCCCCATCCAATCCAAATCCTGGTGCGATTTTCAACCTGCTTCATGAAACCCCCTAATGCAAATTGGACATTGTCATTTCTAAACCCATGCGTGCTCTATTCTGATGTTTAGCACAACCCACAGTTGAACAAATGCAAAAAACCCGCCTTGGCCACAAGTCAACACAGCTAACCTTCCGTTAATCAAAATTTTATGCTCGGTAAATCTATCCTTTATTTTAAGTTAACAGAGTCACGATAGCTCCTCGCCATCCCTGAAATGAAACCGGTTTCAAAGTCGATTCTCGAATTTTATTCAAGCATGAAATCGTTTTCATTTTTTAATGGTTTGTGGAGCTTGAATTTCTTTTGATGAGATTTTGCTGTTAGCAAAATCTCCGTCAGTCCCCTTGAGCTTCCACAAACTAAAACACGTCGTTTGCTTGGAACGGCTTTTTCTCAGAGGAACTCAAACCAATACTAATATTTAGCTTTTGAAAGGTGACATGACTCAGATTCAATTGAAAAATTTACGAATGATTACGATTTTATTCTTCCTTGCCATTGTAGTTGCTATATGGGTGGCTGCACACCGCGAGATGACGATGATAACAATTCCAGTTCTCCCCCTACGAGCAAAGCTCAGGGTGCGAACCAATTAAAACGCAACAATACCAAGAATGTACGACGCTTTGCGGTGATGCCTGACTCGTTTAGGACGGAGCCCGCTCAAAGATATCACAGCGGACCCGCTTGCCAGCTTGGTTATGGAACAAGTGGCCCTGCCGCATTGTGAGCGGTCAGATTTCAATTGTAACGCTTTAGATTCGACGGATCCTATGACCATTTCGATCAGTGCACCACCAGATGCCAATCTCCGAGAACTGACTCTGGGGTATTTCAACGAGTCGACCCAACAATGGGAACAAATTGTTGACCCCGACTGCTTCACTGAAACCGGATATTCCGACGATTTCAGTGTGATGTATAGCAATGGCGATGGCGATTTGCCCGACAATGGGAATTTGGCTGACAATGGGAATTTGGCTGACAAATGCCATGTGAATTTATGGGGATACAATCACCATGCTCACACCGTGTGGGGATTATCCATACCGATGGTAAGTTTGCTCTCATTCAAAATCCTTAATATCCTTCTGTCTCTCTAGATCGCTATTTAGATATAGGATGGAGCTTGGCTCTAACTTCGATTCTAAATAGCGATCAAACCACCCAGCGCCCTACATCAACGAGTGCCTTGGGCATCGACAGCCTTCACATTGAAGGCGCTGCGTGAAAATTCTGTGGTTTGCCCGTCTTGCAGGCAGTCTACAAAATGGTTGATCGAACTGAGCTTCCTCTTCCCGATTTTGAGCCGGTTTCCACAATTGCCCTCACCGGTATAAATGGATTGGCCATCAGCCGAAACCCCCACGACAAAGCCAGTGTGCCCCTTACCACCAGATTTGATCTGAATGAACACATCGCCCGGCTTGGGATGAGACGCTTCCATGCCCAACTGACGGGCATTTCTCCACATATTTTGTACACCCAAATGGTGTTTGCCTCCGATGGGGTAGCTTCCGAGAACTTCATGCAAGGCCCATGAAACAAAGGCACAACACCACGGCAACCCGATCACCCCGGTAGGCCCCCAATAGTCATCAATGTCGGGGCTTCGATTAGAACCGTCAGGCACTTCAAAAACCGGTTTTCCATGCTCTTCATAGATGACCTCTAGCAGTTGACGGCGCTTTCCTGTCAAGCCCTCGGGAATCACAGGTTCCAAGTGATTGCGTTGGGCCTCCCCGCTAGGATTTTGTAATGCCCACCAGGTTTTCGCCCCAACGACACCATCTGCGTCTAACGGATTTCCGTTTTGATCCACATGTTGTAACTGAAACAACACAACATTTTCATGGGTGATATCCTCAAAGATCCCATCCGAGGGAATACGATCCTTGAAATATCCGTGAGATGATAAAAGGTGCTGCAAACGCATCACATCTCGATCTGCTTTTAGCCGACGTAGAGTTTTTGGCATGGTCCCTCCTCTGTTTGAATCGTTTGAAAATGATCTAGTTGCTCTGTCCCACCTCATTCTATGAAAAGGCCTACTCCATGAATCCAACTTCTTTATCGTGATAGTAAGCCGCATCTAGACCATAAATCATATATATTGAGTTAATGCAATCTCAAAAATAAAACTTCTACTCCTACATTCCCATCAATCTAGATTAATCGCTTGAGCTCGTATCACTTGATTCTCATAAAACTCCACCCAGCTTTTTCCTCCATCATCAAACCAAGGGATTTTGCCTTCGCGAACAGCTTCTAAACGGGCTTGAGCTAGAATGAGGGAATCTTTGCTGGTTCAGTGCGGGATAACATTCGCAATTGATCAAAGAAATCACTCAATGCGTCTTGATGTTGTGGACCTTCTTGCCAACCTTCATGTTTAGTTTGCAATGATTCGTTATATTGCGTGGAAGTATATAATGTTTTCTTATTGATAATCTTATTCAAGAGAAACACATCGCGAAGTCCTTGTACGGGAACTTGGTCGGCAAGAGTAATAAAAGGAGTAAGAGTTAAATGCCGCTCTTCTTTTGTATGAAGCAAAATTAAAAGACCGGGTGGAAGTCATTGCGAAGCTGAATCAATGGCCCGATCACCTCAGTTTGGATCGGGCGCACTGGGAGCTTTTCTTTGCCAGATTCCTGAAAACAAAAATCAAACAATTCTGGGATCACGAGCTGTTCCTTTAGCCCACGATACACTTTCATTATCTCTAAGATCAGGGCATTCCACTTGCCAAAAGAAGGACTAGTCAACAAATTGGTTTTGATAGCTACTTCGAGTTTATCCTGAGGAGCAACCTGATGTGTAGCAAGATCACGGTTCAATTGTGCTAAGGCCATAAGTCCCAGAAATTGAATCGTCGTTTCCGCTTACTCAATAGTAATCGTCAACGAAGTGTTGGGTATTGATAGGAGGCCGCTTATAGTCACCTTGCGAGGCACGTTCCGGCAATTCAATGGGAGCGGGCATCACGTCTTTGTAGGGAACGTTGTCGAGGATGTGTCGGATGCAGTTCAAGCGGGCCTTCTTCTTCACATCAGATTCCACGACATACCACGGTGCTTCTTGGATATCGGTATAGAAGAACATTTCATCTTTGGCTTTGGAGTATTCCACCCATTTGTCACGGGAAGCCAAATCCATCGGACTGAGTTTCCAACGCTTTAAGGGATCGTGGGCGCGTCCTTGGAAACGGCGTTCTTGTTCTTCATCGCTCACGGAAAACCAGTATTTTAAGAGTATGGTTCCGGATCGCACCAACATGCGTTCAAATTCAGGACAAGACCGCAAGAAATCCCGGTATTCTTCATCGGAGCAAAACCCCATCACTCGTTCTACTCCTGCTCGATTGTACCAACTCCGGTCCAAGATCACGATTTCTCCCCCTGCGGGCAAATAGGGCACGTAGCGCTGGAAATACCATTGGGTTTTTTCTCGGTCCGAAGGAGCGCCCAACGCCACCACATGGCAACCGCGTGGATTCAAGGGTTCAATGATACGCTTGATCGTGCCTCCTTTTCCGGCCGCATCTCGTCCTTCAAAAATCATGATCACACGCAAACCTTTTTGTTTGATCCAGTACTGCAATTTCACCAATTCCACATGGAGCCGTTGCAATTCGGCTAGGTATTTTTCATTGCTCATTTTTTTCGGTTTTTCCTTTGACTTGGCATCTTTCTTTTCTTTTTTTGACATAGCTGATGCAGCAGCTTTTCCCGACTTTTTGACTTCTTTCTTTTCTGTTTTTTTGGCCATAGCTTGCCTCCTCTAAACGGATAATTATTGTGAAATTCATTGTTTACATACACAACAACGAAAACGTTGCTCATCAACACAGCCCCATGCGTGTATATGCACCGTATCCTGTTCTTGGTATGTTGAGAAATAGGGAGATTCTCCACATACCCTGTCTGATGTGCTTTACTCATCTACAAGGCATGGACAATGGAGGACATTCTTATGGAATTTGCAGAAGATTGCAAAGATTTCTTCGGAAGGATTGCTGCTAGGGAGTGAGCGGAGATTGCGGCAAATAGATCTTAAAAACCGAGCCTTGACGGGCCGAAGGATGGTATTCCAAAAGGCCTTGATGCGCACTGATAATACGGAAAGAAATCGAAAGCCCTAACCCTGTTCCTTTGCGTTTGGTAGTGAACAAAGGTTTGAAAAGCTGCTCCACAAATTCGGGAGAGACCCCACTTCCTCGATCTTCGAATTCAATCAAATAGTACTCTTGATTCACATTGAGTTTTTTGCCAGCCACTTGCCATTTAGGGCAGTAATTGGTCCGGATAAATATATCACCATCCATGGGAGACGCTTCTACGGCATTGATAATCAAATTCAAAAACACCTGATGCAATTTATCACGGTCGGCCACAATTTCTGGCAAAGAGGGGTCAAAGTACCGATGGAATCGTACCGGAAGGTTTGAAGAATTTTCTTCAAACCAGATCACCGTGTTGAGCAATTCATGCAAGTTGAATGTGGAATATTCCAAAGGCATGGGTTGGGAGTGCAGCAGCAATTCTTTCACCAATCGGTCAATGCGGTTCAACTCCTTGAGAATCATTTGGGTGGATGCTGTGGACATAGCCGCCGATTCCAAGTCCCGCTGCAACAGTTGCGTGGCTCCCTTGATCCCACTGAGCGGATTTTGTATCTCATGAGCCACAGAAGACACAAAAGTGCCAATCGAATCCAAAATAGCCATTTCCTGTTCCTTTTCCCGGATGTGATAATGATGGGTGTGATCATGCACAAGGATAACCGCATGATTGATCTTTCGATCCGGAGAATAGATAGGATTCATGGAAATATTAACCACCTTTTCTTGCGTAGGGGAAATGTTCAGCGAGTGATCGCTGATTGTAAAATTCTTCCCTTCTTCAAACACCTTAGGAAGATTTGTAATGACCGTGCCGTTGGGTGGAAAAAACTTTTTCAACGGCTTGTGGAGTACCCGCAGCTTATCCCGCTGCCAGAACTGGGAAACCGCATCGTTGCATAAAATCACTTCGCAACTTCGATTCACGACAAGGATTGGATAGAGTAAATTATGAAAGACGGTTGGTTCTGAAAGCATAATATTGACGGATTGAGAAACAGATGTGAGGAATGAGTTAGCCTACTGCTCCCCACAAATACAGGAATTTCCTGCAAAGTGCCAATGTGAATCCCAACCGAAAAGTTAATCGTTTCATAGAAATGGAATCGAATGTTACCCAAGCTTTTTGAAAAGACAGAAATTCTACGAAACCTCGATTTGTCTCATGACAATGTCATTGAAGCCTCAGCAGGGACCGGTAAAACTTATACAATTGAACATTTAGTGGTGGAATTGATCTTAGGTAAAAACCCCTTTGCCCCTCAGCAGCTCCCCCTCTCGATCCGCGATATCCTTTTAGTCACATTTACGGAAAAAGCAGCTGGAGAACTCAAACAGAGGGTTCGTGCCAAAATCCGCAGGTTGATGTTTGAGGGATCCTCTATCACCGAGTCGGAAGCAGAAAAGACATATTGGAACATATCCGCAGAGCAGCAACAGATTTTACTCAAGGCGTTTCTCGATTTTGAATCGATTGGGGTTTACACGATTCATGGCTTTTGTAATCGACTGCTGCGCGAGTTTGCCTTTGAAAATGGACAGCTATTCGAGCAAGAACAAATGAGCAATAGTGTGATCTTGCCAGAAGTTTTCCGCCGGCTCTTACGAACACACTTGGTTCACACCATTCCCCACCTCCTACAACTCTACCTTGAAAAGAACACACTGGCTGATCTTGAAACTGAATTGCTTGCTATTGTGGGCCAGCAAGGCACCTTGATGCCTCAATTAGTCGATTTTTCCAAATTGAGTTCCACCGTGCAGCCGCTCTGCGATGATTTCTTAGCACAGCTTCCTGCTTCATCTGAACAACAGACGTTGGTCGACCTCTCTCCTGTGGAACAGGCTTTTCACCAGATGAATCTCAACGCTCAATCCTTTAAAAGCCTCTTGCCTCATCTGCAACGATTGTTACAGGCCTTAGTGGAATATCATCATCAGCATCATGTCGCGAAATTGTTATCTCGATTGCTCGAGATAGATTTTCGAAAAATCCTCACTCTCAAATTCAACAAAACGGCCAAAGCTGGAAAAATTTATCAGTCGGTCGAGGAACTTCCCCAAACAGTACAAGCCTTTCTCAAAGTGATGCGGTTGTTGCAGGATGTTTTTGCAGCGAATCCACTTGGCATTGCCTTAACCGTGGTGGACCAGTTGCTTCAAATGGAGCCACAGGAAGATCAAGTTGCCACCATCAAGGAGCAAATGAATGCTGACAAATGGGTTCGGATCCTGTTGCTCTTAAAAATCATCCCCTCCCTACGCAACGAAATGAGCCAATACAAAGAAGAGAATGGTTATTTTGATTTTGACGATATGCTTTTACGGGTGGAGGAGAGTGTGAAGGAGTCCGAACAATTCACCAAAGCGATCCGTCAAAAATACAAATATGCGCTCATCGATGAATTCCAAGATACGGACCCCATCCAATGGAATATTTTTCGGAAGTTATTTCTGGATAGCCCTCATCACAAACTCATGGTGATTGGGGATCCCAAACAAGCCATCTATAGTTTCCGGGGTGGTGACGTTTGGGCCTACCTGCAAGCCAAACGGACCATCACTGAAAAGTCGGGGCAAGCGGTGATGACCCTTTCTAAAAATTTCCGATCTTCTCCTGACATCATCGCGGGACTCAATCAGATTTTTGCACACAGCACTTTGTTTAAGGGAGAAATCAACTTCCAGCCTGTTGAATGTGGAAAAGAATACAAGCAATGCCTCGATAGCTCAGGCACTCAGGCAATTCATCTGTTTCAAATCCAACCTGCTTTTTTCATCACCTCGGCCTTTCTCACCAAGGAAATCGGCCGGAAAGCAAAACGCCTCCCTGACAACCTCCTCCATGCCTTACAAGAGTTGAAAGACCAAACCTTTATTGGAGAAGCATCTCTGATTCAAGCAGTCGAACAAATCCTTCCAGAACCACCGGCAGAAACTTATACACTGCTCACCGAACGTGCCCACGGACTCAATGCCCAAATGGTTAAAGAAACCTTTGCCATACAAATCGCTGAAGAAATCCATCGATTGCTCATGGCAAGCCTCTCAGAATTTGCATTATTGGATGAGACAGGTATCCCAACTCAAATCCAAAGTCGTGACATTTGTGTGTTGTTTCGTTCGAAAAATGAAGGAAACCTGCTCGCGCAAGCACTCCGGCTTCGTGGAGTGCCTTATGCCTTTTATAAACAGAGTGGTTTGTTCCAAACGAAAGAAGCACAAGAGATTTACCACCTTTTAGTCGCCATTCATGAACCGAGTCGATCCAATTGTTCCAAAGCTTGGTTGACACGCTTCTTCAACATCCCGTTGGAAGAGTTGGAACATTACACGGAAGTCCAATCGGATCATCTGTATATGCAGCAATTGAGTAGGTGGCACTATCTGGCACAACAAGGGAAGTTCTCACAGCTGTTTGAAAGTATCCTACAAGAAAGCGAAGTGTTTCCACGAGAACTGTTTCTCAACGGAGGAGAGCGAGAAATCACTAACTACGACCATATCCTAGAGGTTTTGGCACGCTATGTTTCAGACCGACATCTGGATTTGCAAGAACTGCTTTATGTTTTGAAATCGTTGATCGAAGGCAGTGCTCACCCCGGAGAGTCTGAGAATCTGCTGCGTTTGGAAGGAGAACAACAGGCAGTACAACTGATGACGATGCACGCTTCCAAAGGCCTGGAGTTTCCTGTGGTTTTTATTTTCGGAGGATTCACGCGAACGGAAGCATTGACCAAATTTTATACTTACCACCAAACCGATGAACGGATCATTGATTTGGGCAAAGAAAATAAAAATGCCTATCTCGCCGAACAAGCCCAAGAAGATCAACGCTTGCTGTATGTTGCATTCACTCGTGCCAAGGCCCGCCTGTATTTGCCGTATGTGCCGAGGTTCGATATGTCATCCAACGCAAAACGTATCTACTCGGTGAATGGTAGCTATGGTGAAACCCTATCGAGCTTGGATGACATCGTGGCGCATTTGCCCCAGCATATCTCCTTCAGCTTATCGGAAGTGGTTCCTCGTTTGGAATCTCTCTCTGAACCCGAACCTTCTTCTACTCAGTGGTCTCAACTTCTTTCTCAATGGGAACCCACCCTGCCTATAGAATCGCCAAACCAGTTACTGGTCGATGATCTGAAGCAGCGTTGCAAAGCTTTCACTGTCAGTTCTTACACGCGTCTCACGCGGCAACAATCTGCTGAAACTGAGGTACGATTGCAAGATACCTCTCAACCTGAAAAAGCAGCGGCAGAAGAAGACATGAGTCTTGATTCACTTGCACGGGACGTAGAACTCCCCGGTGGTGCTACTACCGGAACGTTCTTACATGAATTGCTAGAAACTGCTGAAACAAAGGTCCTGCAATCCCAAACCGATTGGGCAAGATGGAGTGCCTTACCACCCACTCAACAATGGGTTGAAAATCTGTTGGACAAATATGGCTTCCCCCATCGCTATGATACACCTAGCACTCAGATCGTGTGGGATTCCTTCAAAAAGCCGCTTCCGATCCAGAGTCATTCCGCCCCTCATATAGCCCCGCTCTGTAGGGCCTCCCGGAGTGTTCGAGAAATGGAGTTCTTTTTCCCGATTCCAGAAACCGATCATCCCCAACTCCACCAGCTTGTTCCCCAGGAAGACCCTCCTAAGACATGGAAAATCGACCGCGGCTTTCTCAATGGTTCTATCGATTTTATTTTTGAACAAGAAGGGGTGACGTATTTCATCGATTGGAAAAGCAATGTATTACCTAACTACAAAACAGAGTCTACAGAAACCGTGGTGGACTCCAAATATGCTTTACAGTGGAAAATTTACACAATCGCTGTCGTCCGCTGGTTGAGCATTCAAGATGAACAGGATTATAACCAACGTTTCGGTGGGTTTATGTATGTGTTCTTGCGAGGGCTTTCCCGGAATCAAGGCGTTTTTTTCAAGAAGCCTCAATGGGAAGAATTGCTGCACTATGAACGAGAATTGCGGGAACAAACTTATTGAAGGAGGTGGCGCACCAAAAAGCGCCACGGTATCCTATGGGGCGGAATCAATTGGACTCTTTGGCCGCAGATGCCAACAGGCTGGGATCTTCCTTTTTTTCGTCCTTGGAAGCATTTTCATCATGGGTGGCTTTCTTGAAGTTTTGCAACATCTTGCCGACACCTTCACCAATCATGGGCAAACGCTTGGCTCCGAAGAGCAAAACCACGATTGCCAAAACAATCATCAATTCCCAAATTCCTAAACCAAACATACGGGCCTCCTATAGGTAGCTGGTTATCACAAATAACAATCCCTCGGAATCGTAACAGCCAAGGGTCGAGGAACAACAGTATGGGATGGTTCTATCATCTGTTGATAGAATTCCAAAGCATTTAACATGATCCAAATATAGCGCAGCATGGGTTGGTTGTTCTTGACCTTGCTGAAGGTAGGAGAGGAGGGTACAAATGAGAAGTCACTGTAAAAAATCATCCAGATGAAACCAAAAACTCAATTTACAGGAGAAAGGACATGCATATGAGAAAAAGGCAAAACTCTCGAACATGGAGAATATGGGGAAAAATCGGATGCTTGATTGTGCTGTGTGGTTTGTTGGCCTTTCCGGTTTGGGCTGCTGAAGAGACAGAAGGAGAAGTGGAAATTATAGAAGTCGTGGAAGTTACCTATACCACAAAGCAATTCATTAAAGCGGCACGTAGTGGGAATTTGTCCTATATCCAAGAAGGGATTGAAGCCGGACTGAATATCGATAAGAGGCAAAAAGGAGTACGTGCGCTCACCGAGGCATCAAAATACGGACAATTTGAAGTGGTGCAGTTGCTTCTAGAGAATGGGGCCGATGTGGATGCGGCGAACAAGAAAGGTTCTACGCCATTAATGCTGGCTTCAGAACGCGGGAGAGTGGATGTCGTGCGGTTGCTGCTTCAGTACGATGCAGACATCTTTGTAGAAAACGAGAAAGGCAACACCGCACTGATACAAGCAGAGAAAAATGGTCACACCGAAATCATTGAAATTCTCCAAGAGGCCGGTGCTGAATAAACCCGAGGCCTCTATGCAGCCACCTCCGGATAAGACGGTTTGACCCGTTTGGCCTGCCCCCGGAGGTGTTCCACAATTTTCTTCGTTTCCAGTTCTTTCAAAGCAACCGTCACCAAATTTTTGGAAAAATCGGTAGGAAAGCCCAAATGAACGGCAGCATCCTGCAAGATCTGCGTTTCAGAAAGCGTGATGACCTCATCGACAATTGTCAACCGCGTGAGATGTAAAAGAATCTCAAACGCTTGGTCTCGATCCAATTTCAGCACTTCCAGAGGAAATTGTTCATTTTCTTTAACCCGATGGATGATTTTGTTGATTTCTTGTTCATCCTTCACGAAAGAAATGACCTCTCTCAAGGAGTGCAGTTCTTCCTCATCCGTAAACTCATCGGCATTGATAATTCTAGCGATGGCTCTGGCAAACCAGCATCGAGCGTCCTTGGACATGTTATCTAAAAGGTGTTCATCGATTCTCATAGCAATCCTCCTGGGCAAATTCTCGGTAGCTCCAACATGAAATTTTGCAACGATTGCAGTGTACCGTAAACGTTATTGCAAGGCATCTTTGATGCGTTGATAAATGGCATCAATATCACCAACGCCATCCACGCTTTTCAGTACACCAGATTTTTTATAGTAGTCCACCAAAGGGGCGGTTTGTTCATTATAAGCCGTCAAACGTTGTTGAATGACTTCCTCGGTATCATCTTTGCGGTGGATGAGGTCTTCACCCGTTACATCATCTTTGCCTTCAACTTTGGGTGGATTGAATTCGATGTGATAGGTACGACCGCTTGACCGGTGAATCCGGCGTCCAGTGACTCGTTTGACAATCAGGCTTTCATCCACCTCTAGACTCACCACACGATCAATCCCTTGGCCATTTTCTTGAAGCATCTCGTCCAGCTTTTCTGCTTGCACAATGGTTCGGGGAAAACCATCTAGCAAATATCCGTTGGCACAATCCGGTTCTTTGATTCGATCCCGAATGATGGCTACGACCACATCGTCAGCCACGAGTTGTCCGGCATCCATTGCGGCCTTTGCAACCTTACCGACTTCGGTTCCAGCAGCCACAGCTGCACGCAGCATGTCTCCGGTAGAAAGCTGAACAATATTTAATTCTTTGATGAGCTTTTGCGCCTGAGTGCCTTTGCCAGAACCCGGAGCGCCAAGAAAAATCAATCGCATGATAGTCCTTTTCAAAAAAGTTATGGAGTGAAGGGGTTAGGAATGAGAAGAAGAATTCACATCAATAGTTTCGTGTAAAAAGGGTTTGCCATCGCCACCATAACGGGCGACCCCTTGTCCTTGTCCGTATAATTTGTACTTGTAAATCACCAGCCCTTCGAGACCTACAGGCCCACGAGCATGGGTTTTGCTGGTACTGACTCCGACTTCTGCTCCAAAGCCATAGCGAAAGCCGTCAGAAAAGCGTGTCGACGCGTTCCAGATCACGCTAGCGGCATCCACCTGATTCATGAACCATTCGGCCTGGGTGCTATTTTCTGTCACAATCGTATCGGTATGTTTGGATCCAAAGGTGTTGATATGATCCACAGCCTCTTCCAAAGAAGATACCGTACGGACTGATAAAATTAGATCGGTGTATTCCGTTGTCCAATCTTCTTTTACCGCGTCTTGCAACTGTAAAGCTGGCTGATGGATAAACCGTTGGCGTGTTTTTTCGCAGACCCGCAATTCCACCTGCTTCTCCTGGAGGTGCACCAACAATCCACCGAGCAAGGCATCAGAAACTTTTTCATGCACCAACAATGTTTCCATTGCATTGCAAACCGCGGGGTATTGCAACTTCGCGTCCCACACGATTTCTTTGCTTTTCTCTGGGTCGGCATCTTCATGAAGATAAACATGGCAAACCCCATCTGCATGCGCCAATACCGGGACACGTGAATTTGCCTGAATGTAACGCACCAAGTCGGCACTGCCACGAGGGATAATCATATCGATGCAATCGCTCATTTGCATGATGCCAGAAACCTCTTCTCGCGTATTGAGAAGATTGACAGCCCCCGGTGGCACGAAATCGAACTGTGTTAAGGTCTCACGAACGATTTCGCTAAGGACTTTATTGGAGTGTTGCGCTTCACTGCCTCCTTTGAGGATGACGGCATTTCCTGATTTAATCGTCAATGCAGAGATTTGAACAACCACTTCGGGACGCGATTCGAAAATGACCAACAACACACCAATCGGGCAAGAGACTCGATAAAGATCCAAACCTTGATCCAACCGTGTTCCCATGTGGCAATGTCCCACGGGGTCTGGCAAGTCAGCAACGCTTTCCATATTCAATGCCATTTGTTCAATTTTGTCTGGATTCAGTACCAACCTTTTGTAAGCAGAACCCGAAAGTTTCCCTTCTGTTACCAACGTTTTGGCAAATTCTTGATCCTGTTGATTGACCTCCAAAATTCGGGAGGCATTTTTGCGTAAGTTGGTCGCAATGGCACGCAGCACTTCATTTTTTTGTTCTGTGCTCAGGTTGGCTAAGGTGAGCGCTGCTTGGCGGGCAGTTTTGGCTTGTTCCACCAAGCCGTTGGTTTTCAAAGGTGCATTCATATGGTTTCCTGTGAGACGTGGAGCGATACCCATGCCGAATCATGACATGATAATTCGTACCGCATCAAATTTCCTGTGGATGGAATGAAGGAGAGCGAAACGCTAGAAAATCATATCCTTAGGGGATGATCAAGACAGAACCGGGGCCGGAATCCAGGCCTCAAACAGAGAAGGAATGAGAAAGAATCGAGGTGGGTTGAGAGGTAAAATAATTCAAAAAAAGACCGAGTTTAACGAATTTCTCGGACAAAATCGTCATTCGCTCCCAGAAAAAAAGCATCCAAGGCATCGTCCCCTAATGCTTCGGCTTGCTGTGCGGCTTCCTCTGAAATGTTTTTCAAAGGCTTGCCGTCCACAAAAGCATCAATGGCTTCCTGGATGTAGCTGGGGACATTTTGGAATTGAGCACGAATCTGGAAATAATCCACTCCTGGATCGATGGCTTCGCAACTGATCACATTCAGTTCCAAGTGAGCCACATTGCGTTGGGTCAGCCCCATTTTCTTAAACAAGGCTTGAGCACGAAAGTAGATCTTAGTGGAAGGCGCTATCGGCTGGCCTTTATAAAAAATGAGACCATCTTTCACCACTTGTTCGATATTGGCAGCATCTCGAAACACCAGGAGCAAATCCGTCTTTAAATGAACTCCTTGCTTTTTTGTTGATTTACTACGCTGATTGTTGGCCTGAAGGCGGCTTTGGAGAGTTAATTGGAGGCGGTGTTGCAACCGATGCATGTTGATAGGCTTGAGCAACAGATTGTCTACCTTGTTAGAAAGCGGTTCGATCAATTGGGGAGAACGCTCCTGAGTTACAATCATAATGGGAAGATATCGACTGAGGCGTTGGACAGATTTAATAAAAGGAAGTCCATTTTTATGGAGGTGGTCGGTGTCGACCAGTAAAATATCAACGGAATTGTCCTGGAGTTTGTTCAAGGCATCCATCCCATTGATTGCAAAAACCAATTTGTATTCGGTGTTCTTGAAATAATTGCGATAGGTTCCCCATTCCTTCTTTTGATCGCACGTGATGAGGCATGTTATGGTGTTCGGGGTTTGTTCTACCGGTGCTTCCCCGTGTTCCTCGATGTATTGTTCCATCTGTTTGCGAAATGTGGTGTCCAATTCTCCTACAAAATGGGAAGTGATCTTAAAACGCTTCTCATCAATGGTTTCGCACTGTTCCACTCTGAGATTGAGACGTTCCGAATCAAACTCCGTTAACCCCATCTGTCGATATAGATGCGTCCCTTTGAAAATAAGACGGGTCTTCTGATCAATTGCCGTCGGTAAGAAGAATACAATCCCTTGACGGCTCAGCTTGTAGCTTGAAATGGGCTTGCGATAACCCACTAAAAAATCAGACTTGAGTGGAGACATGATCCTTGTCAGGCAGCAGGTGTAGTGGAAGGAGAAGTTCTTGAATATTCCCTAAATGATA
Organism: SAR324 cluster bacterium; assembly: GCA_028281495.1. Taxonomy (GTDB): domain Bacteria; phylum SAR324; class SAR324; order SAR324; family NAC60-12; genus JANQJU01. The sequence continues at coordinate 43,452 of JANQJU010000077.1, read as the reverse complement.
AACTTATGGAGTGTTGATGGAAAGTACTAATTTTAAAACCACACCGTAAAAAAAAATAACGAAGTAGGCTGAACTGTCCGCATTAATGGTCAAATCAGAATGATATATGGGTTAAAATAAATGCGGTTTCGAGAGATTTTTATAAAATATGAAACTCTCGAAAATTGGCGTCAAAATCCACAATGCCAAAGCAGCGATTGCGCTGATGGACTTGCAGATGAACAAGGTCATATCGTCGATCAAGGGGAACGATTTCCAAATCTTCTTCTTGATTGGCTATACCCAAACTCATGAAGTAGTTATTTTGAGTGAGGCTGAGTTTGACAGAAATTTTAAAAACCAATGTGGTGCCGGGTTCGGGGGACTGCACGGAGATTTCTTCGTATAAGGAGTTGTTTCCATAAACCTCCACTCCATCCACTCGCTTGATGGTCAAGCCATAGATGGGTTTCCGAACTGCTTGATGAAACAGGACTTTGAGATAGATATCCACTTCATCGTGGGTAGAAAGACTGGCGGGATCATAATCATCATCATGGACAATGAGGTAATCAATGATTTCTGCTTGTTGGTTTCCATAACGATGTTCATTAGAGTTGTAAGTTTTCCTTTGAGCACAACGGTCGTCAGTATGTGCTTCATTGAGAAAATGGAGCAATGGTGTGGCCGCATCTGGCGTTTCTATCGGTTTTTCCCCCACATGGGCAAATTCAGCAGGTTCGGTCGGAGAACTGGCCACTTCTGGAATGGGAGCAGGAAGCCGCTTGTGAGGCACAGCACCACTGAGAATTTCGATATATTGATTGGCAATATCTTTGGGTTTTCCTTTATCCAACAGATGTCCGTTATCGAGCAAAATTGCTTGATCACAATGGCTGACGACGGCTCCAGCATCATGGGTCACTAAGAGGATTGTCTTGCCAGCATCTCGGAACTGCTCAAACTTTTGGTAGCACTTTCGCTGAAACCGGGAATCCCCCACAGCTAAGGCTTCATCAACGATGAGAATATCCGCATCCACATGGATTGCAGCAGCAAAGGCGAGACGCACATACATCCCTGAAGAGTAAGTCCATACCGGTTGATCGACAAAATCTCCCAATTCCGAAAATTCGATGATTTGTGGCAAGCGAGCTTCCATTTCTTCTCGATTCAGTCCTTGGATCACGCCATTGATCAATACATTGTCCCTTCCGGTGAAATGAGGATTGAATCCTGCTCCCAACTCTAACAACGCAGACACTTTTCCATCCAAAGTGACCACACCGCTAGTGGGTTGCAACACCCCCGCAATGATTTGCAAAAGTGTGGACTTCCCAGAACCGTTCCGTCCAATGATTCCGAACGTTTGGCCTTGAGGGACCTCGAAAGAAATATCCTGCAAGGCCCAAAATGGATGGTGGTAGGGTTTGCGAAACGGACTCAAAAACTCCCACACTCGTTTTTGAAATGAATCGAAAATACGGTACTTCTTAGAGATGTGTTCAACACGGATACTGGCAGTCATAAATCCCTAAATCACATCAGCAAATTCACCTTTCATCTTTCGGAAGGTGATCGCTCCAATCAAAAAAACAAATAGGCTGATTCCCCAAAAATAGGCTCCTAAATTGGGTTCAGCCCAGAACGGACGGTGGTATAGAAACGAATCCCGGTATCCTTGGACAATGTAGTACATCGGATTCAGTTGCAGGACCCAGTGGTACTTTTCGGGAAACATTCCAATATTCCAAAAAATCGGTGTTCCCCAAAACCACATTTGCATAAGCACGGTCACCAACTGTCCCATGTCACGTAAAAAAACATTGATACAGGCGAACAACCACCCTAGCCCTAGCATCAATAAGGTCATGGCCATCCAATAATAAACAAACTGGAAGGCATAAAACGAGAAACCGACATCCTGAATCACCATCATAACCCCCAAAATGGCTAGCATGACCAAATGGTTGATGCCACTCGATACCAAATGGATGAAGGGAAGGATCTCAGAAGGGAAAAGTGTTCGTTTGATCAAAGATTTGTGTTCGATCACCGAGTTTGTGGTGGATAACAGCATTTCATTGAAGTGCGTCCACGGCACGAAAGCACAAAAAAACCATACGATGAAAGGAATCTCCCCGCTGGGTTTAAATTTGAACCCCAAAGAAAAAATGAACCAATAAATGAACACCATAAAGATGGGCTGGATTACCGACCAAAATAATCCAAAAAACGAACCGACATAACGGCTTTTGATTTCTCGCAGGGCCATCATGCGAATCATGTATCGGTTTTGAACGATGCGTCGAATCAAATTAGAAAATGGACGTACCATCGAAACGGGTCTCTTCAAAGTGTTAGAAAATATAATTTGAAGGAAGAATTTAAGGCCAATCCAGCTATTCTGATGCTTGAGCTAATTGGTGGATCATGTGTGCTAGGCTTTCCTGCCAGCGGGGTGGCGTTTGTTGTGTCCACTGCTTATATCGAGATGTATCGAGCACTGAAAAGGCAGGACGTTTGGCTGGGGTGGGATATTCCGCAGTGGTGATGGGATGCACGGGTGGAACCTTTGAGGTTAGTCCTTGTTGGTAAGCATGATAAATCGCTTCCTGAGCAAACTGACACCAACTGCATTGGCCTCGGTTCGAAAAATGCACGACTCCTGTGGCATTGGTTTCCAACAAAGCCACAATCGCATAGGCCAAATCCGCCGTCCAAGTGGGAGAGCCGATTTGATCATGAACCACCCTCAGTTCAGGGCGTTCTTTTGCCAACCGCACCATTGTCTTCACAAAGTTTTTTCCTTGAACTCCATACAGCCAAGATGTCCGGATAATCAGATGGTTTTCAAGCTTCGCCAAAATTGCTTGTTCACCTGCCAACTTTGTCTGCCCATAGGCCCCTAAAGGATTTGTGGGGGCGGACTCCACATAAGGATCGGCACTTTGGCCATCAAACACAAAATCCGTGGAAATATGCACGAGCTTGATTTGTGCCTTAGCACATTGTTCAGCAAGATGCTTGGGACCAATTCCATTGATTTGTTGTGCCGCTTCAGTTTCTTTTTCAGCAAGATCCACTTGGGTGTAAGCCGCACAATTCACCACCCCATCGGGCTGAAAAGAAGCAAGCTTCGCTTGAATGGCCTCAGGTTGAGTGATGTCCAGTTTTGTCTTAGTGCATGCTTCATACGGCCAGCCATAAGACTGCAAATACTGAATGAGGTCATGTGCCAACATGCCGTTTGCCCCGGTAATCAAAAGTTTCATAAGCCCTTTTCAAAGAGTGGATTGGGTGAACAGTTCATTTACGGTTTCAATAACTAAAGAAAAATCTTCTGGAAAAATTGTTCGAAAGTCCAACCAGACTTTCTCATGCTTGACTCTCACGACAATCGGGACATTTTGTTTTCGGAAAAACGTCTGCACGACCTCCACAGTGTATTTAGGATGGGCCAGCGTTAATGAGCACGAATCCAAATATACTTCGGGAAGCGCTCCCCCTCCGGTTAAAGAAGCAGCTTCTTCCACTTTGCAAGCCCACAACGTATCTGATGGAATCTTCAGCCCTTGATAAACAGTTTCTACTTTTTTTCGGATCACTTCCGCTGTTTGTTCTAACATGCCTATCGTTGGTAGCTGGTCAGGAAGCGTTTCCATATTGAAATAAGCAGCTATGTGGAGTTCCAATAAGGTCAACGTGACTTTATCCAAACGAAATGCCCGATATAACGGATGCTTAGACAATGCATGTACCAAGTCCGACCGCCCCACAATGATCCCCGCCTGTGTGCTACCCAATAATTTGTCACCACTGAAGGTGAGTAAATCCATTCCGGTTCCCACTTCTTGCTGCACTGTGACAAGATTTTGCAATTGTGGTTGCTGGAAACGATAAAAATTGCCGCTCCCCCAGTCATGAAAACTCAACACTTGGTGCTGCTTCGCTAGTTGTGCCAGCTCAGTGCTGGATACTGATTCTACGAATCCTTGGATCGCATAATTCGATGGATGAACCTTCATTAGGGCAATCGTGTCTTCAGTGATCGCCTGCTCGTAATCGGACAGACGAGTACGGTTGGTTGTCCCCACTTCAACCAATTTTACACCCGCAGTTCGCATGATATCAGGAATCCGAAACGCCCCTCCAATTTCGACCAATTCACCCCGTGAAATGATCACTTCCTTACCTGCTGCTAAAGCCATCAACATCAACTGGACCGCAGCCGCATTGTTATTCACAACAAGGGCATCTTCGGCACCAGAAAGCTGCCGTAAATAATGCCGAACCAACTCTCCCCGTTTACCTCGTTTGCCCGTGGAAAGATCATATTCAATGGTAGAATACGAAGAGAGCAAGTCCACAGCAGATTCGACCAAATGTCGAGCCAACGGGGCACGTCCTAAATTGGTATGAACCACGACACCGGTTGCATTGATCACTCGTTGAATGCCTCCACTTCCGTATCCTGCAACTACCTGAGCCACATGCTCTAAGACTGATTCCTTGCTGTTAAAAATAGTGGATAATGACTGATTTTGCTTGATATGTTTTGTGATTTGATCCCGCAGGTCTTGCAAAGCCGCTCGTACCTGGTGACGAACGGCTTTACCAAAAGGCAAGTGCTTCCGTTCCAAAAAAAGATCAACTTCTGAAACGGAAGGTAAACAATTATAAGCAGAGGAGGACATGCTAGGCTTCCGAAGTGGTCGCTTTTTGTTTAGCAGAAGCTGGCTTCCGTTTCGGAGCTGTCTTGCGTGGGGTGGTTTTCCGCTTTGTGGTTCTTTTGGCTGGAGCCTTTTTAGGAGCCTCAGGCGTCTCACCTGCAACAGCTTCTATCTCTGGAGATTCTGAATCTGCCGAAGCGCTTGTTTCGGAAACGGCATCCGCTGCTTCTGATGGAGGAGCTGTCGAAACCGCACTGCTTTCCTGCTGTACTTTTGGTTCCGCCGGGGGAGTTTCCACCGAGGGATTTTCTAAAGGAGGAGCCTCCACAGGCACAGCAACGTCTACAACAGCCTCGGAATGCGAAGCTTCAGAGCTTGTTAACTCCGGTGCTTCTACAGTCGGTGCAGCTTCCTGCTTTTTCGTTTTTCGACGAGTACTTGTGCTCTTGGCAGCTGTTTTCGTCGATTTTGCACGAATCGGTTTTGTTTCTGCGGATTTAGATCGTGTGGTTTTTGCCGCTGTGGATTTGGCTGTCGACTTTGCTTTAGAAGTTCGAGTCGTTGTTTTTGCCTTTGTCGTAGTTTTACGAGGAGCCCGTTTTTTAGGCGCCGCTTTCGCTTCTGTTTCTGCTGGAGGAGTTTCTTCCAAAGACTCGCCTGCGGTTGGTACCTCCGCTTGTGCCTCAGCAGGAGCCTCAGCACTTTCTGGGGTTTCAGTCTCTGGTGAGTTCGCTGCATCCGGTTGGATTTCTAAGACTTCCGGTTGGGTTTCCAATGGAGCATCCGACACAGCCTCTGTAGAAGAGTCGGCAACAACTTCCGGTTCAGTGATTTTCTCTACCGCCTCCTCCACTTCGCTTTCATTGTCGTCGAGAGGCTGACGGTGATGGCTCATGTAGATAGTTGTATTCGGCGGAACACTTTGAGCAAGTTCGCGTTTGGACCCTCCCCGAACCGCAGGCGCTTTTGGAGGAGGACTTGGAACCGCATCGGGTGGAGGAGGCTGATGTACGCTAGCAAAAAGAACCCCTTTCTCAGGACTCGACTCGGTCTCTTTGTTTTTATCCACCAGAGGAGGAACATAGGAGGGAGTTTCTTGCGGAGGCGCTATTTCTGATTGAGTGTCTGCTTCTAATTCTATCTCATCAGCCTCTGAAGTTTCCAATTCTGCTTGCTGTTCGTTGTCATAAAGCGCAACAGTTTCTGTATTATCCCCATTGTCAGTGACTTCGATACTCTCTGTTTCTTCCACATATCCACTGTCTCCTTGATCTACGGAATCATTCGAGGAAGTGGGTTCTATGGGTTGTGGCTTTTTGCGCGTGCGTTCTCGTTTTCGGCCTCTTGTCTTCTTAACAGGTTCTTCTTCTTCTCTTTTGCCGTTTTTGTAGACCTTATTTTCTTCTACTGGAGAGAGCTCTTCACTCCCCTTCAACCGCACATAGAAATCCGACAACTTGCCGAATTCTACCGAATTATCGATCTCTAAAAAGATACGAATATTGAATTCCAATTCCAATTCGTCGAGTTTTTGCCGTTTTCGATTGAACAAATAATTTGCCAATCCCACAGGAATTTTCGAATGTACTTCAACAATATCGTCGGTAGCCGCCAGTTCTCGGATTTTGCGTAACACGGCGTTGGCTAAAGATGGGATGGAAAGAACCGTACCCGTACCTCCGCAAGTTGGGCAAGTCACCTTAGTGCCTTTGGAAAGAGAGTTATCTGCTCGTTGGCGGCTCATCTCCAAGAGGCCAAACTGAGAGATCGGACTCAGGGTCCATTTGGCTTTGTCCTCTTGAAGGCTTTGCTCTAAGGTTTGCACCACGAGATTTCGATTCTTTTCGTTTTGCATGTCGATGAAATCAATCACAATCAATCCACCGAGATTTCGCAAACGAAGCTGCCGAGCAATTTCTTCAGCAGCCTCTACATTGGTGCGAAGTGCCGTATCTTCAATACTGCGTTCTTGGTTTGAACGCCCCGAATTGACATCAATTGCAACCAAGGCTTCAGTTGGATCGATGACTAAACTTCCGCCGGAAGGCAAAGGAGCCTGATTGCTACTCAACTGTTCTATTTGACTTTCGATTTCGTATTCAGAGAATAAAGGCCGATCCCCCAAATACAAATGCAAACGCCGTTGTTTTTTAGGAATACGGGTTTTGAAAAATTCACGAGCTTGTTGAAACGCTTCCGGATTATCGATCCACACTTCTTCAATATCGTCTGTAAAATAATCACGCAAAGTTCGCACAACAACCGATTCTTCCTGAAAGATCTGCCCTGGGTTATCTCGCTTCTCAAAATTGTCTTGGATTTCGTTCCATTGGCGGCGCAGCATCATGAAGTCCCGCTTCAGCTCGGATAAGCTCTGATTGACTCCTGCGGTACGGATAATCGCAGAATCGTCTTCCCCGCAGAGTCCTTCGAGTAAGTGTTTCAAACGGCTCCGAGTTTCTGAATCATCGATCTTTTTCGAAACGCCACCTCGGTCGCTATTAGGCATGAATACGATGAAGCGTCCAGGCAATGTGATGTTGGTACTCAACGAGGCTCCTTTATGCCCTACCTCATCACGGATGACCTGCACCATCACCTCTTGCCCCGGCTTCAGGAGCCGAGAAATCGAAGGACGTTCACGGCGATGTCCCCCACTATGTCGAAAAAGGCGAGGATTGACATCGGAAAGGGCAAGGAAGCCGTGTTTTTCGGCTCCGTAGTCTACGAAGGCAGCTTGGAAGGAAGTTTGAGTTTTCACGACAACGCCCTTGTAGACATTGCCAACATTGCGATTATGATAGGTCTGTTCAACATCAAGATTGTGGAGGGTATTGTCCATAATAATGGCGACCCGAGTTTCGTCATCATCCACATTGATGATCATTTTTTTGGTAAGTTTTTTGTCTGACATCCATCTCCATAACTTAAGAGTGAGTTATTTAGGATAGATGGATACACTGCGGTAGGAGGTTAGCGGTGCCTCTGGGGAAGGGAAACTTTGCGTATGAAGGCGTTCCCAACGATAATATTGAGTCAGAGCATAAAAATCAGAGAATGATTTTATGGACTAATTATTTCAAAAATTACGCGTTCCGTTTTCAATAAAAAGGCAAACCAGCTAGGTTTGATGCGTTCGGTTGCAGTGTGTGTATCTATCCAGCACATGATCAATGATGGAACCCCGATTTACTCTTCCACTTGGAATTCAGCGTGATGGGGTTCTCCTTGTTCGTTCTTTAAAATCACTTCAATGCGTTTTTCAGCTTTATTCAAAAACTGATGGCATTCTCGACTCCACCGGATGCCTTCTTCAAAGGAAACTAATGCTTCTTCTAGGGAGAGGGAACCTTCTTCTAATTTACTCACTGCATCTTCTAATTTGTGAAGAGCGGTCTCAAAGGTAGTTTCAGTCTTTTCTGTCATTTCGTTGCTCCCTGCTCATCAAAGCAGCTATCTTCCTTGGCGCGGCAAGATTCGGTGTGAAGCCGTATTTACTTAATTTCTTGAGCAATCTGTTGAGATTATCAAGTCGTTTCTCGTGAAAGAAGATGTTTTTTTGAGGGTCATTTACCAAAAATTACATCTTTTGCCTTTCCTCACTACTCTCCCAATAGAGATAGAATTCTATTCGTTCTCCATTGCAATTGTTAGAGGAGTTTTATAAAAAGCCTAAGTTCTACAGTTAAAATTAGGAATATACACAGTGTGTAAAACACTGACTCAATGAAGCTATTATACACCGAAATTTTTGCGATTTCTCTTTATTCATCATTTCGAATTTTTGTTCTTAAATTGACAGTTTGGATCCAAAAGTTTTTGCATCTGACAAAATGCTTCTGATAGGATAATTGAATACAGAGAATCAATTCCAACATGTAGACAACTAACCATGATTAACCTTTTATAAGAGGTGGCAATGAGTACTTCGGAACAAAACGAGTCGTTGGAAGAATGGGAAAAATTGGTGAACAAAGAAATGAAGGGCAAGCCGCTTTCGACCTTGTCTTGGGCAACTCCCGAAGAAATAGAAGTCAAACCGCTGTATACTGTACAAGACTTAGAAAGGCTGGGGTGGTCCAACACAATGCCAGGTTTATTTCCTTTTGTACGTGGCCCTCAAGCTACAATGTATGCCGGACGTCCATGGACTATCCGGCAGTATGCTGGATTTTCCACAGCCGAAGAATCCAATGCTTTTTATCGACAAAATTTAGCTGCGGGGCAAAAAGGATTGAGTGTGGCATTCGATTTAGCCACACATCGAGGCTATGATTCGGATCACCCTCGCGTTTCTGGTGATGTGGGAAAAGCTGGGGTCGCCATTGACACTGTAGAAGATATGAAAATTTTATTTGACCAAATTCCTCTAGATCGTATGTCGGTGTCCATGACAATGAATGGAGCTGTTCTGCCTATTTTAGCAGCATATATTGTGACAGCAGAAGAACAAGGGGTATTGCAGGAACAACTTAGTGGAACCATTCAAAATGATATTCTCAAAGAATTCATGGTACGAAATACTTACATTTACCCTCCCAAATCTTCCATGCGAATTGTTTCGGATATTATTGAATACACGAGTCAATTCATGCCCAAGTACAATTCGATCAGCATCAGTGGCTATCATATGCAAGAAGCCGGAGCCACTGCGGTACAAGAGCTCGCCTTCACTTTAGGTGATGGTTTGGAATACGTACGCTTAGCATTAGACCGAGGCATGGAAATCGATCAATTTGCCCCACGCCTTTCATTCTTTTTTGGGATTGGCATGAACTTCTTTATGGAAATTGCTAAATTGAGGGCTGCCCGTTTCTTGTGGGCTAAATTGATGAAACAATTCAATCCGCAAAATCCCAAATCGATGAAACTCCGAACCCATTGCCAAACCTCTGGTTGGAGCCTGACTGAGCAAGATCCTTTAAACAACGTAGTACGGACTACTATTGAAGCACTTGCTGCAACCTTAGGAGGCACACAATCTTTACACACGAATGCTTTTGATGAAGCCCTTGCACTTCCCAGCGAAACATCGGCCCGTATTGCTCGCAATACCCAATTAATTTTGCAACAGGAAGCTGGAATTCGTCATGTCATTGATCCATTTGGTGGTTCATACTTCATGGAATCATTAACTGCCGCTGTGATTCAAGAAGCACAAAAACTGTTAAAGGAGATCGAAGATGCTGGAGGCATGATCAAGGCAGTTGAAGCAGGGATTCCAAAACTTCGTATCGAAGAATCGGCAGCCCGTCGTCAAGCTTTGATCGATAAAGGGGAAGACGTCATTGTAGGGGTCAACAAATACCGCATCGATCATGAAGACCCTGTTGATACTTTGGAGGTAGACAATACTGCTGTTCGTGAAAGTCAAATCGCTCGGTTGCAACAAGTGAAAGCCAATCGTGATCCTATTCAATTGGAAGCTTCCTTAAATGCTCTCACTGAAGCGGCTGCTTCCGGAGAGGGCAACCTTCTTATGCTTTCCATAGAAGCCATGCGAGCACGTGCCTCTGTTGGTGAGGTTTCGGATGCTCTTGAAAAAGTTTTTGGCCGATATACTGCCCCAACACATTCTGTATCGGGGGTATACAACCAAGCGTTTGGTCAGGATGATACGATAAAAAAAATTCATCAAACCATTGATGATTTTATCCAAAACGAAGGGCGCAGACCACGTATTCTTGTTGCTAAGGTAGGGCAAGATGGACATGACCGAGGAGCTAAAGTTATTTCCACTGCATTTGCCGACTTAGGATTTGATGTGGATATTGGTGCTCTTTTCCAAACCCCAGAAGAAGTGGCCCGCCAGGCCATCGAAAATGATGTTCATGTAATCGGAATTTCATCTCAAGCTGCCGGACACAAAACATTGGTTCCAGAATTAATAAACAGTCTCCAAGAAGCAGGTGCTGCTGAGGATATTGTTATCACCGTCGGAGGAGTTATCCCCCCCAAGGATTACGACTTTCTATATGAACAAGGAGTTGCGTGCATCTTTGGACCAGGCACCCCCATTCCTCAAGCTGCTTCTCAGGTCTTAAATGCTATTCTTGCGAAAGGATAGTGGGTATTCACAGCGGAACAAGCCTCACCGAGCAAGTCATACTGAAGGGCCAAGGCAATGAGAAAAGAATTATGCTAGCAAAAACATTCAATGGCAAAAACAGAAACTGGATCAAAAGCAGTCAGTAGAAGAGTAGAAACTGGAATCAAAACAATCAGCAGAAAAGTAGAAACTGGATCAAAAGCAATCTGTAGAAAAGTAGAAACTGGAATCAAAACAATTAGCAGAAGAGTAGAAACTGAAATCAAAACAATCAGCAGAAGAGTAGTAGTACAAGGATAAGGGATGCAATATTCAGTCGAACAATTGGTCGAAGGGATTCGATCTCATAATCGCCGTTTCGTGGCTAAGGCCATTACCTTAGTTGAAAGTACGTTGCCTGCTCATTTTGAGCAAGCACAACAAATACTCGAGGCGATCCTTCCTGAGACTGGAAACTCACTAAGGTTAGGAATTTCCGGCGTACCTGGAGTAGGAAAAAGCACATTCATTGAAGCCTTTGGATTGTATCTGATTGGGAAAGGATTTCGCGTTGCTGTATTGGCTGTAGATCCAAGCAGCCCTATCACGGGTGGAAGTATCTTAGGAGATAAAACCCGTATGCCTCAACTTTCCATTAACAATGCTTCATTCATTCGGCCTTCTCCTTCTGGTGGAGTGTTAGGTGGTGTTTCTAGAAAGACCCGTGAGACTCTGATGATTTGCGAGGCTGCAGGTTACGACGTGATCATTGTGGAAACTGTTGGAGTAGGGCAATCAGAAACCACAGTCAGTTCAATGGTTGATTGCTTTCTCGTATTGATGCTTCCAAATGCTGGAGACGAATTGCAGGGCATAAAGAAAGGTATCCTAGAACAAGCGGATCTGATTGCGATTAACAAAGCTGACGGCAGCTACCTTTCCTCTGCAAAACTTGCTTACCGAGAATATTCAAGAGCCTTGCATCTGCTCCAGTCACCTCGAACTGCCTGGAAGCCTAAAGTTCGTTTATGTAGTGCCCAAGAAAAATCCGGTCTTTCAGAAATCTGGGAAGATATCCAAGCTTTCCAAACTCGAATTCAACTATCCGGCGAGTGGGATGCTCAACGCGAGCGTCAAGCCCACCACTGGATGTGGTCATTGGTCGATGGAGAGTTGAAAAGCCGATTTCGTCAAAAACCTCAAGTACAGGCCCTCATTCCGACTTTGGAAAAAGCTATTGGAGAAGGTTCCCAGCACCCTACTGCCGCAGCCCGTCGACTGCTTGCCGCAGGTGGAATGGATTGATTATTGAAGACGGAATGATTTTTATGAAGGAAGGAGAAAAGAGGGAAAAAAGACGCTTTATAGGAGCTAGAAACTGAAGGTAGTTCTAAGGAGCCACCTCAAATAACATGGCTCCAGATTCTAGAGAGTGCCAAAATCAGATTATTTGATTTCAACAGAAGCTCCCACACCCTCCAACTTCTTCTTAATTTCATCGGCTTCGTCTTGTTGAACCGCTTCTTTTACAGCTTTCGGTGCGGATTCTACGAACTCTTTTGCTTCCTTAAGTCCCAAGCCGGTAATAGCACGAATTTCTTTAATCACATTAATTTTCTTGTCCCCAATAGAAGTAAGAATAACATCAAAATCCGTTTTCTCTTCTGCAGGCGCAGCAGCATCACTAGCTCCGGCACCAGGCGCAACAGCAACAGCAGCAGCAGCAGCGCTTACACCGAATTTTTCTTCCAATTCTTTTACCATCTCAGACAGTTCTAAGACGGACATATTTGCAATAAAATCAATTACTTCTTCTTTTGTAATCGCCATGACTTCCTTTATTAACTAGATGGTTGTTGTTTAGAATCTGCAATTGCCGAAACGGCACGTACAAAGCTTGCAGGAACTTCATTAAGAGTTCGTACAAATTGAGTAATTGGAGCATTGAGTAAAAAGAGGAGCTTCGCGATTAGCTCTTCTTTTGCTGGCAGTTTTGCTAGAGCCTCAACCTCTTCTTTACTCAAAAGTGATGTTTTAGCCGCACTCGCCAATAGACCAGCTTTGATTTGCAGTTGATCATTCTCTTCTGCAAATTTGCTGACAACTTTAGCTTGTTCAACCGGATCTCCAGAGCTGAATATCAACGCACGAGTTTCTACAAACTGATCTTTGAAACTCTCAAAAGGTGTCCCATCGGCTGCAATTTTAGCCAAAGTATTTTTGACAACCTTCATTTTGGAACCTGCTTTATTCAGTTCCTTGCGCAATTCGACCACTTTGTTGGCTTGAAGCCCCCTTGAATCTATTAAGACTGCAGCAGATGCAGAGCTAAAAAGATCTCTCAATTCTGCCACGACTACTTCTTTTGTTGCTTTATCCACATTACCTCGCAATCAATAAACATTGAGGAACAAGTAAGATCTTCACTCAAACTCTACTATAAATCGAATCATGATTTACATGTAGTTAGGTACACTGCCTCTAAACACCAAAAGGGTGTCAGTCTGAGAAAAGCCCCTGAAAGATTAGCTTTCCGAGTTGCCAAAGAAAGCCTGAGACTTTGGAAGAAATAGAGACGAAAAATTTGGTACCATCAACTGCATCTAGCATCACTTGAGAGAAAAGCTAGTACACTCAATCCGTTATTTGGATGAGAAAAGATAGGATGATAGGCGTAGAAGAAGGGATAGGACAGGTAGGTTTGGTATACCTTGTCTCGGCTGGGTAAAGTTTTAAGCCAAAAGCCCCTGCTGTCTTCGACAATCACCAGTTATTAACTAAATATTTTTTGTAAATATATGAAGCTATTCAAAGTCTAAAAAGAATTAACTATTTTGTAAGTCAACTTTAATTCCAGGCCCCATTGTGGAACTTAAAGCACAATTTTTCATATATACGCCTTTCGAACTTGAAGGCTTTAAGCGCTTCACGGCATCAATTAAAGTTTCTATATTCTCCTTTAATTTTTCTTCTGCAAAAGATGTCTTTCCAACTGGCGCATGTAAATTTCCACCTTTGTCGACACGGAACTCAACTTGACCAGCCTTAATATTTTTAACGACGCTTGCCAAATCAAACGTGACTGTTCCTAACTTTGGGTTTGGCATCAGACCACGAGGCCCCAAAATTCGTCCAATCTTTCCAACCATACCCATCATATCTGGAGTGGCTACGACTCGGTCAAATTCAAACCAATTTTCTTTTTGGATTTTTTCTATAAGATCATCTGCTCCAACATAGTCCGCCCCGGAGTTCCGAGCTTCTAGCTCCTTTTCTCCTTTAGCAAATACCAAGACACGAACTTCCTTTCCCAATCCATTTGGTAGAGAACACGTTCCGCGTACCATTTGATCTGCTTTACGAGGATCTACCCCTAAACGCAAAACTACATCAACAGTTTCATCAAATTTTGCATTAGAAACTTGTTTGAGAAGATTAATTGCTTCTCCTAAGGAGTAAAGAGTATCTCGATCAACTTTTTCTTTAAAAAGCTTCTTTCTTTTGGTCAGTTTGCTCATTTCTACCTTTAACACAGATACTTTTTAGCAAAAACATGAATAGTGTAACTGCTTATCCAGCTACTTCTACGCCCATACTTCGAGCTGTTCCTGCCACAATAAGTTTGGCAGCTTCCAAATCGTAACAATTCAAATCAGGCATTTTTGTCTTTGCGATCTCTTCTAACTGTTCTGCTGACAATGTACCGACTTTAACCGTATTTGGTGTCGCAGATCCTTTATCTAACTTGAGAGCTTTTTTTATGAGAACAGGCACAGGAGGTGTTTTCATTATAAATGAAAACGAGCGGTCTGAATATACAGTAATGACGACTGGTACCACTGTGTCTTGTCCTTGAGTCTGGGCATTAAAGCTCTTACAAAACTCCATAATGTTCACACCATGTTGCCCCAAAGCAGGACCGATTGGAGGAGAAGGGTTCGCTTTACCAGCAGGAACTTGTAATTTAATGTATGCTTCAATTTGTTTTGCCATGGTATTTACACAATTTGAAATTCAAGAAATATTTAAGCACTTTTCACTTTATCAAACTCTACTTCCACTGGAGTAGGACGTCCAAAAATACTTACCAATACCTTTAGTTTATTTTTCTCACGATTAATTTCATCAATTGTTCCATTGAAGTTACTAAATGGACCTTCTGTGATAATCACCTTTTGGCCAATCTCATATTCTTTTTCTAAAGCTGCTTGCTGAGCACCACTATCAATTTGATTCAAAATTTCTTGAAGTTCTCTCTCATCTAGAGGCAAAGGATCTTTTTGAGTTCCACCAACGAATCCTGAAACACGAGGTATGTTCATCAATAAGTGCCAAAGATGGGGGGTTAGATTCGCTTTAATAAGTATATAGCCTGGGAAATACTTCTGATTAATTGTACGTTTCTTCCCTCCTTTAGTTTTAGTAACATTTTCTGAGGGAATAAAGATCTGCTTGACGAAAGGTTCTAGTTTTTCAATCCGCAATTTTTCGCGGATCGTTTTTTCTACTCTCGTCTCATAGGTAGAATATGCCTGAAGAATATACCACTTGAAATTTGGATCCTGTTCTAAATGTTGTTCGTCTTCTTCAGTAGATAAACTTTGTTCTTCTAAGTGAAGATCAGAATCGATATCTACCTCTTCATCAGAGTTTTCTTCAGACATACAGAAACCTTAGTCAATTATTATATATGAGGATTTGCATCAATTCAGATAGTCCAAGATCAACGACTCCTAAAAATATCGCTAAGACGATAGAGACACTGAGTACGACGTATGTCGATTTGATGGTAGCTTCTCGAGTAGGCCATTGAATCCGTTTGAACTCAGACTGTACATCAGTCAAAAATATTTTAATTCTTTTAAACATGTGATGCTTTCAAATCTTTCAATCAACAATGATTTTGGCAGGCCAGGCAGGGATCGAACCCGCGACCCTCGGTTTTGGAGACCGATGCTCTACCAGCTGAGCTACTGGCCTATCTTGGGGAAAACCTCTGAAGTATACCTGAAGCCTGTGGAAGCTCTTCTCGTTTGATATGGAGCCTGGGAGCAGGATTGAACTGCCGACCTCTTCCTTACCAAGGAAACGCTCTACCACTGAGCTACCCAGGCCACTATAGGTCTCTAAAAAGTAGATCTAAACAAACCCGATCCTTTCGAGTATCGATAATCCAAGTACCATTCAAAGCTATCCGATCTGAATGGTGGGGAGAGAAGGATTCGAACCTTCGAAGGCGTAGCCGTCAGATTTACAGTCTGATCCCTTTGACCGCTCGGGAATCTCCCCCGACGCTTATTTCATAAGCTATGCTGTTAGGCTTTGATGGAGCTGGCAATGGGACTTGAACCCGCAACCTGCTGATTACAAATCAGCTGCTCTACCAATTGAGCTATGCCAGCCCAACAAGTTAAGCTATAGAGGGTATTTTTTTAAGAAACCTTTGTCAATAGAAAAATATTGAGAATAGTTACCAAAGGCAGCCATTAGCATTTTTAGAAAAACGTCTAGCCAGAGTTACGTGCGAGAGTCTGTTCCTAAAAGTCCATTGATATATGCCAGAAGCCCTCGTGCAGAAGTAAAACCAATCAATTGTTCACCCTCCAATACTGGCAAATGCTGAGAACCAGATATTGCCAGTTTATTAAAAGCATATGCAATGGAATCATCAATATTTACGTAAACAGGATCATGAATCATGACTTCAGAAATCTCCGTTTCGTGTAAGTTACGCTCTGATGATAAAATCTGCACAATGTCGTTGTCTGTAAAAATTCCAAGTAGCCTTTCATTTTCTACAATATGGATACATCCATAATTTTTTTCTTGCATCAATTGAATAGCATACGAGACTTTATCATTTGGTCCTACAATCAAAGGTGGAGGTGGATTCAAACAGCGAACTGCATCTTCCATCAAATTTTTGTGCATCCTCCCTTTAGTCATTCGTTCCACATCTCTAGCGTTATTTAATATATTTTCTTCATCATGATTATCTTGAATGACGTGTGCTGTACCCACTTCCCATACATTTCCACTATTGAGCAGCTTATGTAAATTGCCTTTCCCTTTGGATTGCATTTGAGTTTCAACTTTTTCATTTACAATGGTTTCATAGGTTGGGCGCACTATACGTTGGAAGACTCCCATAGGCACTGGAAATTCTGGGTAGTTCATCCGGCTGAGCATTTGAGCAATCGTCGGATTGGTCGCATCATGGACAATTAGATCTGCTTCAGTAATTCCATCCCCCAATGTAACGACCTGTGGCTGGCATCCGTTAAAACGAATTCCTTTATCTCTATTCTTCCCAAAAATGAGAGGCTTGCCGTGCTCTAAACGTAGCATCCGTTCTTCACGGATAGAACGTTCACTTACATAAGTAAAAGCCTCGTCATTAAAGATGTTACAATTCTGGTAAATTTCAATTAATGAGGTCCCCTTATGAGCATGTGCAGAACGAATTGCATCTTGCAACCCTTTTGGATCTACATCAAGGGATCGAGCTACAAAAGAAGCTTCGGAAGCTAGAGCCAAGCGAATCGGCTCCAAAGGTGTGTCGGCTGAACCAACCGGAGTGCTCTTGGTTACTTTTCCTTGTTCGGATGTAGGGGAATATTGCCCTTTGGTGAGTCCATAGATCCGGTTATTAAAAAGCAATATATTCACATCTAAGTTCCGGCGTAAGATATGCATAAAGTGATTTCCCCCGATGCTCATGGCATCACCATCCCCAGTGATTAACCACACCGAAAGTTCAGGACGGGTGAGCTTCAGACCTGTGGCGAAGGCAGGAGCTCGTCCGTGAATTGTGTGAAATCCATAAGTATTCATATAGTAAGGAAAACGACTGGAACAGCCAATTCCAGAGATAAAAACAATATTTTCTCGTGGGATATTCAATTCAGGCATGACTTTTTGCACATTGGCTAGAATAGAATAATCTCCGCACCCGGGGCACCAGCGGACTGTCTGGTTAGACACGAAGTCTGATTTCTTCAGTTTTACTTTTTCAATTGGTTGAGCATGTGCACTCATAAATAGCTCCTTACAATAATTCCAAAATACGATTACGGATGTCAGCAATTAGGAAAGGTTTTCCTTGTACTTTCGTAAATGGGATTGCATCCACTAAAAATTCGGATCGTAATAGGAAGCACAATTGCCCTAAATTCAACTCCGGTACGAGAACTTTATTAAAATTTTTTAGCATGCTGCCAAGATTGTCTTGAAAAGGATATAAATAGCGTAAGTGAATGGAGGATACAGACTTCCCTTCGCGTTGTAATGATTCCACGGCGGATGTGATAGCACCATAGGTCCCTCCCCATCCCACGACTAAAACCTCTCCCTCGGTCTTTCCCAACACCTCAAGTTGTGGGATGTCTTTGGCAATGCCTGTTATTTTTGCCGCACGAGTGTCTGTCATTTTCTGATGGTTATGCGGATCGTAACTGACATCTCCGGTAAAGCTATCTTTTTCAATTCCTCCCAGCCGGTGTTCGAGCCCCGGTGTTCCTGGAATGGCCCAGTTTCTTGCCAGTGTTTCAGGATCACGGATATATGGAGTAAACCCATCGGGTTCCGTACGGAACTGAGGCTCCATAGAGGGTAAATTTTCAATGTCAGGAATGATCCACGGTTCAGCTCCATTAGCAATGTAGCCATCGCTTAGAATGACAACCGGAGTCATATATTTAAGAGCAATTCTAAACGCTTCCAATGCGACATAGAAACAATCTCCAGGGCTTTGAGGAGCCAAAACAGGTAGTGGGCATTCTCCATGACGCCCAAAGCGGGCAATGAACAAATCAGCCTGCTCGGTTTTAGTAGGCATGCCAGTAGATGGTCCAGCACGTTGCACGTCAATCACCACCATTGGAAGTTCGGTCATTACAGCCAATCCCAAACCCTCACCTTTGAGCGCTAAACCCGGACCACTGGTCCCAGTGAGTCCTAAAGTCCCCCCAAAGGCAGCTCCAATAGTTGCACAAATCGCAGCAATTTCATCTTCGGCTTGGAAAGTTTTGATTCCAAAATTTTGGTATTTAGCCAATTCATGCAAAATATCTGAAGCTGGAGTGATGGGATAGCCTGAATACAATAAAGGACGGTTGGCTTGTACGGCAGCTGCAACACACCCCCAAGCCAACGCTTGGTTGCCTGTAATTTGTCGATAGCGTCCAGGAGGGAGTTGAGCTGGTTTCACTTTATAATGGTCTGTGAACAGCTCCATCGTGATCGCGTAGTTGTAACCAGCTTGCAGTGCAGATTGATTTGCTTGGATCACTTCTGGATGTTTAGAAAACTTGGCTTCAATCCAGCTCAAAGTATGATCTAAAGGACGTTCAAAGAGCCAAGAAACGACGCCAAGTGCATACATATTTTTACACTTATCTGCTTGCCGTCTAGACAGACCCGATTCTTCTACAGCTTTCAAAGTGAGAGAGGTAAGAGGAATCTTGATTAATCGGTAGGAATTCAGTTCATCGGTTTCGAGAGGGTTATAATCGTAATTGGCCTTTTTTAAGTCGTTCGCAGTGAAACTATCGGAATTCAAGATCAAAATTCCACCTTGCTCAACATCCTTCAAATTCACCTGCAATGCTGCGGGGTTCATTGCTACCAGCACATTCACGATATCCCCAGGAGTGCGAATTTCATGTTGCGAAAAGCTTAATTGAAAACCGGAAACTCCAGGGAGTGTACCCGCTGGAGCTCGAATCTCGGCAGGAAAATCTGGAAAAGTGTTGATGTCATTCCCTAAAATTGCTGCCGTATTAGTAAATTGTGTACCGGTCACTTGCATTCCGTCACCGGAGTCCCCCGCAAAACGAATCGTAACCGTTTCGAGTTCCTTACGGATAACCGAGTGTCCAGGAGTAAGTGCGTCTTGATCTAACATGATGAGCCTTTAGTCATAAGGTCCGAGGGCATTGGGATCATTTAGCAATTATGCCCCTTCCGGAGAAGTGCTTGTTTGATTGGGTGAGGGTGGCAAGTTATAAATCGCTGTGGGGAAATGGGCCGCTACATGATTCACAATCGCACGAGCCGTTGCAACGCCGACAATTTTGCCTGCATCATCTACAATAGGCAGTGAACGACGATGTTCCATCGTGAGTAGATCCACCGTGGTTTTCAATGTGGATTCCAATTTCAAGGTTTTGGGGCGATCAGTCATCACCGTTTCAACTGACATGGAAGAATCCAATTCCGCTAGAGCAATTCGCAGCATAATATCACGCTGGGTGAGCATCCCAATTGGGCATTCATCTTCGACCACAATCGCTACAGTCACGGAATTCGTTTGGATCTTTTGTAAAGTATTACGGATTGAAGTGGATCGTTCCACAGATATCACGGGATCCAAGTCGACTTGGCAGAGCTGTTGTTGCAATATAGTATCAATTTCTAGTGTCATGACCGTATCAATGGAGCTATCTGATTAGAAAGAATCACAAAACTTTAAACTGATTATTGTCTCAATATTTCAAAGTAAAATCAATTTTTTTAATCCACCTCTGAATTCGTACTAAATTAGTGCTATTTACTACTCAAGACCGGCGTAGAAGTCAAGCACACCCTGCCTCGGTATCGGTATTGCATGAGACCCACAGAGCGTTATTCAGGTGCATTCTGTCCGCGACTAATGTAAACAGATCTTAATAACTTTCACTTGTTTTGGAGCTTAAAAATTAGGAAGAGGACAAAAGCGAAGACCTCGAAGATAGACCGTTCATGTAGGGAGAAAATTATGACCGAGGAAATCCAAGGTAAGATTTTATTTTTCGATAACGAAGAAAATTATGTCACCCAATTGAAAGAGTTTTTTACTCAGCATCGGTTGATTGGTTTCAAAGTGAAGAATTATGACGCGCTGTTAGAAGTGTTAAGGACCAATGTTGACTTGGGGGCCGTGCTCCTGTGTGAAGGGCCTGACCCAGAGGGTAAGACCGTCACAGACACCTCACCAACTATTCAGCGGATTCGCCCAGAACTACCTATCTTTTTAAGACGCGAAACAGCAAGTGAACAAGATGACCCGGAAAAAGTACAAAGTGCCATTACAGCCTCCTACAAATCAGGCGACTTTCATCAACTGAAGTCCTTAATCGATACGTATCTATTCAATATTTATTATCCAGATAGTTTCATCCGAGGTATTGAAAATTTAACTGAAGAATCCTTGAACATGATTCTGAAAAATGTGGAAATCTTCACCTGTGTTCCTTATCTCATTAAAGATAGCCTGATTTTTGGACAATTGTTCAGCATGATTCCACTCGAAAGTAGCTGGTGTCGGGGATATATGTTGTTGCAAACAGACAAAGACAGATTGGTTGGACTGATTAACGACCGGCGCACTCCATTCCCACCTGACGATACAGGCCCCACTGCTTTGAATAGCCTTTTAGGGGAAATGACCAATATGATTTGGGGACGTTTTAAGTCGCATTTTTTTACACATGACCAAATGGAAAACAATGGGATGCAGAGTCAAGTCCCAGTGATTGTGGATCAAGAAAGTAGCTATATTTTTTTTGGAACGGATAACCCCCAATTGTGTTTTCGGTATGTAGTGCATGATAAGGAAGATAATATCGCTCCCGTTTCCATCTATCAGAAGTTTATTTTCCATCTCAACTGGACACCAGAAAAGTATCAAGAGCCACCACAAGCCATGGAGAATCTTGTGGAAGGTGGTGTACTAGAGTTGTTCTAAACATAGGGTAGTGCCATGAATGAAGTGACTCCTTCTATTGATCAAACAATCAAGTATGTGACGTTTTACATTGGGGAAGAATTATTTGGGGTCCATATCGAAGTGGTCCAACAAATCATCTCTTCACCCATGATGGCATCGGTACCATGCACTCCCGATTATTTCTTGGGAATTCTCAATTTACGAGGAGAAACCATTTCCGCTATCGATTTACGTACTCGCTTTGGGCTGGAGAAGATTCCTCAAAATCAGGATCAACGTGTCATCATTGTAGACTTTCATCATTCCCGTTTAGGGATTCTTGTCGATAGCATGGGACCGGTACAAAATGTGAGATTGGGAGACGTGAGTCCTCCACCCCCATTGGCAGATCCATCCACAACTGAGTTTCTAATCGGATCAGTACGTATCAGTGAGGAAAGTACTCTGTTGCTGCTTGATCAAGAATTGTTACTCGATCCAAATGATTTTACTGTAGAACCGATCAATGTCCGTACCGATAGTACCAAGCAAGGCGGGGACATGATCTTAGCTGAGCCAGAACTCGTTTTGATTGGCTTTGAGTTGAATCGTGAATTGTATGTGCTCAACGTAGCAGATGTGGAAGAAATCATTCAATTGCCTGCCGTGACCAAAATTCCACAAACTTCCCATATCATTGAGGGGGTCTTTCATCTGCGAAATGAGGTGATTCCATTAATCCGCCTGACCCGGCGATTAGGCATTCCAGACAACGAAATCCCTCAAGATTCTTCCGTCCTTGTTGTGAATTTAGCAGGGGTGAAATTAGGTATGGTGGTGGGCAAAATCCGAGAAGTGTTGCGTGTGAAAGAGTCCAATATTGAACCCTTGCCAAATAACGTAACCGGAGAGCGTGCTGTGCATTTACGAGGAATTATTCAAGGAGAATACAACAACGAGCATGTGGTTCATATGGTGCTCCTATTGGATAGGTTATTCGAAGAAGACGAATTGCAACGGCTAGCAGATTTCCAATTGGATGAGGCGAATCAAGAAGAACAGGCGGAAGAAGATCACGAAGAAATACTTTATCTCTTGCGATTCACGATTGCCCAAGAATTGTATGCGATTCGTTTGTTGCAAGTGAACCAAATTACAAAATTGCTGCCAATCTTATCGGTCCCTAAGGCTCCCCCCTATGTGAAAGGGGTCATGAATGTACGCGGGGAAATTATTACGGTGCTGGATTTGCCTCAAATGTTTAGCAGTCCTACGACGCTCGAAGCTGATAAGGCCAAGATCATTGTAATCGAATTAGGGTCTCAAAAGGTGGGACTTCTCGTAGAAAATGTATTGGGGATTAGCAATTTGTCCAATCGCATCTTCGACCTGCCAGACAAATGGGGCCAAGAAGATGAAAATCAACTGGTAGAAGCGATTGGTCGAGAAGAAGATGGGCAAGTGACCGTGTTGCTAGATCTGTTTGCAACTTTGCATCATGGCACACAGTACGAAATCATGACGCACAATAGTCACCACTCTACCGCTCCTGAGCATAGGTTGACAGCCTAGTGCTTTCTGCATTCTTTCCTCAATGAATATTCCATCCATGAATACGGCACTTCGTGAGACTTGGGAAACACGCCAATTGCTCCGGCAATTTTATTTGTATTATGCCCTTCAGCAGAGTACGAAAAATTTACGAATAAATTGGAACATTTTAGAAGAGTTGCAACGTGCTCAATCTCCTTATTTGCTAGTATGTCGCTGGTCACAAGTATTGTTTTTATCCTTTGAATTGCGACGCTATCGAAGCCATATCCTACTGTCACAACAATCCACTCTGGGAAATGCTGACTTCATTTTGCAAAAGTTGGCTTATCGCATCAAACAAAGAAATATGGAATGGGAAGATTCCACACTTCAAGACGATTGGGAAAAACTGATTCGAGAACGAAAAAATGTGTGGTTTCCGCTGGAAAGTATTGCCGCTTCCGGCAACGATTCACTACTCTTCTTAGTAAAGATGGCAAAAGCACAACACATACCTATCGTCCCTATTGAGTTTTCCACTTCATCCTCACATTTTCCCCGACACTTTTCCCCGTTTCGGTTTCCAAATTTATTCAGCCGAACGGTGGTCTTTGTGGGAAACCCTCTCCAGATGGAAAACATCCCTGTCCAAACAGCCTGCTCCGAAGTGGAACAAGCGTTCCATCATCTGGAAAAACTCACTCAAAACTTACTGCAAACGCTTCCGGATACGTCAACCCGTTGACTGGTGTGGCCACTCAGCAGCCCTGCTGACTCACACGGCCACAGCGTGGCGCACTTTTTCTTTTTGTGATGGTTGTTGCGATTCACTGTAACGCAACTTGTCACCGAACATGGGGTGCCGTGTGGAATATTGCCCATCAGGGATCACCAATTGGATTCCAGCATGCTGCTGGAAATTGATGACCAGGGGTCCCTGCAAATTCACAGTCACGTCTTTGATATCTTTGGTCATGGTCACAATGACCATGACCGAGAGATCCTCAATCCCTTTCGCTTGAAGCTTTTTCAGGTGTTCCTCAGAAAGACTAATCTTGTAATCAGAGATTACGATCTGAGGATCCAATGTCACAAAAGCTAAAGATTCGATTTCTAGGGATTGAAACCACTTGAACGGAGAACTGATATCATCGTCAAGCAGCGTGTACAGTCGGGCTGTAGAAAAACCCAACAGACCATTCTGCATGGTGATGATGCGATCTTCCGGGACTTCTATCTTCCCGAAGCGTGTGGTTTGCACGATCATGGTTTCCTCCACATCGAGATTAATAAAATAACAGCTGCACTATCACGCAACTATCCCTTGCTGAATCAGCACCGAGACTACTAGAAGCAATGCGAGTTCCGTGCCTTGGCTTGCGATTCAGAGAATGTTGCGAAAGCGTTGCTCAATAGATCGGAAACAGAACTTATTTCCGCTTCTTCAAAAGATCCGTGATGTTTTTCAGTGAGATCGGGGTTTTTTCAGCAGCTCGTTTGTTTTCTTCCTGGATACGGATGTAAACTTCTTCTCGATGGATTACGTAACTCTTCGGAGCTTCGATCCCCAATCGAACTTGCTTACCTTTGATCTCAATCACTTGGATTTTGATATCATCACCTATCGTGATGCTTTCGCCTGGCTTCCTTGTCAATATCAGCATGTTCACCCTCCATGGTGAATTGCTCAGTTTCGATAGAGCACAGCGCCCTACCCTAAATTCCTAAATTCTACTCACCGTAGAAATTCCAATAACGTAGGTTGAATCAAGCGGCTTCCAGCATCCAAGGAAGTCCGCTTGTTCACTTCAGCTGAGTTCATTTCGACCATCGTGGTAGGCAAATCAATGTCTTGCACCTCCGATAGTCGGACTTGATTGGAAAATTTTTGCTCATCCAGTTTCAGTTTTGCTTTTTCCAATTCTAACGTTGTATTGCCCACCTCAGCTAACTGAGCCAATACTTGGTTACGTGAGGAATCCAATTCATCTAGACGCGCACTAACTGCTTCCTGACTGTCCAGTTCTAAAGAACTTTCCAAAGCAGCTAACACCTCAAAGACATTGATGGTTCCATCACCAGTTTTCAAAAAGAGTTCCTCTGCCGTGATATTAAGAGGAACCGTGGTGTTCTCTCCAATGAGGACTTCTTTCTTTTGTGAATTGCCCTGATAAGACACCTTGGGGTTGGGCAAAAACACAAATTCCAAATCTTCTGGAAAGACCACACCGAGGTCCGATTTATCCAGATCCAAAAAACCGCTGGAATCGGCTTCCAATAGATCGGACAGCAATCCTTGCTCATCCGTAAATCGTAAAATCACTTGATCATCCGGTTCACTATCCGGGTTCACTACCTTAACCACAGGCAACAAGATTTGCTCTGGTCCCCAAGTTTCTCCAGCATCATCCGAAATCTGATAACGGGCTGTTCCGAAAGTGCCGGTTTTGGAGATTCGCAAGCGATACTCATTGTTCGAGTTGCCCTCAAACTGAGCCTTGAAATCTGCCACATTCAGTAGCTCTTCCACGGCTGTATCTTCTAGGCCTTCACTGGTTTCGTCTGCCGGAGCCACATCGCCAGCCTTTTCAGGAGGAGGGGCTTCCTCGGCACCAGGGGCGACCACTTTGGCTCGCTGGATCGGATCATTGTACTCCAGCGGTTTGGTCAAAGTCTTGGTCCCCGAAAAAAGGTACAATTTACCGGAGCGAGCATTGCCCGCTTCAAACAGGGCTTGTCTAAGAGCACGCAATTCTTGGGCCACAATTTCACGACTTTCTCCTGTTGAGCTATCATTTGACTGACTCAACACCAAAACTTTGATCCGTTCCATCAATTCGGCAATGTGGTCCAGCTCAACTGCAGTTCGTTCTAACCAGTTGATATTTGTATCGATATTTCGCTTCATCTGATCACCACGAGACACCGAAGTGACCACATCTTGGATCACAGTAGTGCCTATTGGATCATCGGAAGTTTTATTTATTTTTCTTCCTGTCGCGAGCTGTTGCTGGATGGATTGCACCCGGCTATCGTTCTTTTGGATGTGCGACACCACTTGTTCGCGTTTGGTGACATCAGTAACTCGCATAATCACATCTGAATGACGGTTTCCATCATTTGGTCCACAGTAGATACAAACTTTGCCGAAGCTTCATACGCTTTTTGGTATTGTACTAAGTCCGTGACCTCTTCATCCATATTCACCGAGCTGACTGAATCTCGGATCGCTTGGAACTGAGCCAATAAGTTGTCTTGATGTTCTTTTTCGATTTGCGTGCGTTCAATTCGCAATCCCACATCGGCTAAAATACCATTGTAGAATTCATCAAACGTCATGGTATCGTCTTGCATCGTCGGAGTCGTTTGCAGTTGAGCGATACTCAAGGCCACCTGATTGTCGCCAGGAACTAAATCTTTGCCGGTAGAGACTTGATTCGGCTCTGCCATGACTCGATCACTCAGCTGGATATCTTCTGCTCCTTTAAGAGTGCGAAAAAAGTGATTCAATCCCATCACTAAAGTCATTTCTGAAGTATCTTCTCCAAAGATAAATCGTCGTCCTTCTCCCGCTTGAAAAGACACCGAACCATCATCTTCCACTTGGGCACGGAGACTCAGCGGAACAAATAAGTCTTCTGCCATCACATCAAAATCTTCTTGCGCTTCCGTGGGAACGCTTTGCATTTCTTCTGTTGATTCGACCACCAACGGGCCTTGGATCGTCTCATTGATACGATCTACAATGTCGTGCAGAGTGTCCACTCCTGCTTGGACGCCAACCTCGTAGGTTTCTAAGAAATTTCCTTCGGTATCCAGCAGATGCAATTGCATCGTGCCATCTTTGAGAAATGGCATCGGCTGAAATTGAGCGTCTTCATTCAAGCCATAGGCACTTTTGACGCGCTCAAACCCTGAATTCAGCCCTGTTCCGGTCGCATGGTGACGGTTGACATCTTGGGCAAGGTTAAAAGCCAAATCATCCAATTGGTCCATATAATCCACGATCACCTTATCCCGCAGCATGAGCGCTTCCTGTAATTCGCCAGCACGAAATTCATTGGTCAGGTCCACACGGTAATCGTTTTCACCAATTCCTTTGACGTGGTGCATACCGGTTTCCCCACCTAATAAAGAGGCACGCAATTGGCGTGCATTTCGTCCTTCCACCAGTGTCCATCCAGTAGTTCCCACAGATACTTTGAATTCCCCTTTATCGTTTTCTAGCCACTGCACATCGACCTTCCCTGCCAGTTCTTCCAAAAGCAGTTGACGTTGATCTCGTGCATCATTGGCCACTCGATTGGTGGTCTCAAACGAAGAGATCTGTCGATTAAGATCCGCAATTTGGGCGACGATACCATTGATTTCAGCAACCACTCCAGCCACACGACTGTTGGCTTCAGAACGAAGGGTGCGCAGTTCTCCGTGCATGTTGCGAAATTTTGTAGTGAGCGCATCCGATTGTTCGACCAATTGCTCACGGGCCACTGAAGATTCTGGTTCGTTGGCTAAGAAACTCCAGGCATTCCAAAATTCGTTCAATTCGTTACGAAGGCCCGTGTTATCGATTTCGTTGAAGATGATCTCAATTTTATTGAGAAACTTTTGGCGTTCGGAATAAATGCCGCTGTTCGATTGTTCTTGAACGATTTTGCTTGAGGTGAATCGATCAAACACTCGCTGCGGCACACCCCGTTTCACACCACCACCTGTGCCATCGTTGCCCGGCTGTTCACTTTGGGTCCGGACCTTTTGCCGAGAGTATCCCTCGGTGTTGATATTGGCCAAATTATGCCCGGTTGTGGCCATAGCGCTCTGTTGGGTGAACATTGAGCGCGATCCGATATTTAAGGAACTGTTCAAGCTTGGCATACGAGGAACCCTAAATCGCGATGCGAGAAAGTTTTTCTGACGTGCTGGCTAGCGCTCCCGTCATCGAATACGTTTTTTGGCTGCGTTGCAGGTCATTGATGAACTGTAAGGACATTTCGATGGATTTCAAACGAGCCTGTGAATTCCTTCCATTGCGAGTTGCAACATCCTTAATTTCCTTAACTAACGTCTTCAGCCGATCATAGTGCTGCTGAAGGGTTTCTCCTTCTTTTGCTGGTGCACGGGCAATGATTTCACGCAAGGTGAGGTCTTCCCATGCCATATTCCATTGGGTTGCCAACTGACGAACAATACCGATCCGTTGTTCTTCAATGGCTACGATTTTGCGCGACTTCTGTTGCTTCGCACTATGAATTTGTAATAAAGCCGAAGCAGGCAAGCGGCCTATTCCACGAGTTTCTTGATGTAAGCTTTCTAATAAACTTTCGTGCAATTCCACTTCTTCGGAAAGAATCGTCACCAATGGAGTCAAATCCATATCCATTCCACCTAAATAGGGTTTACTTAGACATCCTCACGGAGAGAATCCGTAAGCATCTTGGAAGCTAACGCTTGAGGATCGATTTTGTAGTCGCCGCTTTTGATTTGAGCTTTGAGTTCGGCCACTCGGTCTGCTCGGACGTCCGGCTCAGCAGCAATACGATCTTGAATCTTATTCAACACGAAGGTGGATGTTTTCACCGATCCTTGTTTTTGCAATTGACCGGCTTGGCGAGCATCTTTGTCCCCAGAAAGCTCTTTGCTGCGAGCTTGTCCTGTTGTGAGTTCTTGTGCACCAGGTGCGTTATGTCCTGAAATTTTCATAAATACCTCATGACTGAGAAGGTTAGTGGTTCAAGAGGTTGTTGGAATGCCGATGGCCTCTTCATTGGTAAGGCACTGTACACTCGGTTTTGGAGGGAAGCAATTCTCAAACGGATAGACCGTAACCCCCAGATACTTTAGTTATCGGCACGCGCCACAAAAACTTGAGCACTTTTTTTACCTACCCAGATTCGGCTTGTATTCCTGGTAAATCATCTCCCCTAATCCAAAACTGTCTGTTTTGGAAGCGATGCGAGCATACTCTTGATCCAGCATCGAACGGAAGATTTTTTCCCCTTGGCTTTTCTCCACCAATTCAGATTCTGGAACCGATTGACGCATGGAATCAAGCATCTGCTGGACAAATAATTGTTCGAACTCCCTGGATGCCTCACGCAGTTCCTCATCTTTTTTGAGGTTTTTAGAATCAAGCTTCTCGACGTTCTGACTTTGCTTCAACAGCAAATTTGTTGAATTGACTGAATGGATTCCGTTCATGTCATTACCATTTGTTGAGCACCTCCATCGGTTGTGACGAAGGCAGTTAAGGTCACGTTCGTGACATGGTTATTTGTGGCTTAGATCACTTGACCAACAATTCTGCATGGAGTGCTCCTGCGGTTTTGATCGCCTTGAGCACTTGTGTCAGTTCTTCGCTGGAGGCCCCGATCTTATTAAAGCCATCGACGATTTCTTTCAGGTCAGCACCTCCTTTGAGGAGGAACACATTGGAACGAATGGTGTTGGGATCTTCCTCTTCTTCTAGGCCCACTTGAGGGGGTTCATCCGGCTGTGGCTGCTCCTGGCCTGGAACTTCAGGCAGTTTGACTTCAATGTTCAGATTGCCTTGAGAGATCGCAATGGGTGAGATGCGAACATTGTCCCCCATCACAATCGTTCCCGTACGTTCATCAAGCACGACTTTGGCAGAGTTGTCTGGCGTAATTTCCAAATTCTCGACATAGGAAACCAGTTCCACAGTTTTTCCCAAATAACTGCTAGGAACCAGGATCTCGACCGTCCCGGCATCTTTGGCTCGTGCCGACCGGGTTCCCAGAGACTGATTGATTAACCGTTCTAAGCGATAAGCTGTGGTGAAGTCCGGATTATCCAAATTCATATAAACTCGCGTGCGGCTGTTGAGATTGAGATTGATTTCTCGTTCTACCAAAGCCCCTCCAGGAATATGCCCCACCGAGGCCACCATACTGGAATTGACCGGAAGCGGACGGTTCACCAGTCCCAATTCATCTTGGCTGACTCCCCGTGGAATGCCCACTATCGGGCCTTGTGCAACCGCATATACCAAACGATTCGGACCACGCAATGGAGCCATCACCAAAACCCCTCCACGTAAGGACGTGGAATCTCCAATAGTAGAAACCGTAACATCCAAGCGTTGTCCTGACTTAGCAAAAGGAGGCAAGGTGGCTGTGAGCCAAACTGCTGCCACACTCCGGCCTGTGATGTCTTCCCGGCCTAAATTGATTCCCATACGTTCCAACGCATTAATCACAGGTTTACGGGACAACAAACTGTCAGGAGAATCCCCCGTGCTATCTAAGCCCACAACAATTCCAAATCCGGTCAATTGATTGTTTCGCGCGCCCCGCAGCGAGGCAATGTCTTTAACACGCACGCTCCAAGCTTCGGAAACTCCAAAGATGCCAAGGAGCACCAAGCACAATGTGGTACGCCAAACCGTGTTTGAAAGTTTTTTCATGCTTCTGCCCTGTTGTATGATTTGCACGAACGACTCATGGATAGGGCAGATTGCCCATTTCTCCACACATGTCTTCCATCAATGAAAGGGAAAGGAATACAAGTTCGATGCCACTGGTTGGGAATCCCCGCGAAGGCTGAGAGTCTCGAAATCTCTCCAAATTCGGCTGACGAGCCTTCTTCAGTTTTATGCCGTCATCCCAGCATTTCGGGCAATTTTTGCTTACTGGGGCCAGGATTGAGCAGTCAAATCGTCCAACCAACCTCTCTTCAATGCTTAACCATCGTTGGAACAACCATTGGAAGAGATGCGATTTGAGGGATTCGAGAATTTTTCGCGAACTGGCATGAGGGAGCTTGTACAATATTAATAGAAGGGAATGGAAACCCGCTCTTCAATACGAGGGCATGGATTTCAGAGACAACGGAAAAAGCATGGCCTGCTTTGTGCTTTGTCTTAAACTACAGGGACTTACCGCTTCCGTGGGGGGAGGGGTAGCCCATTTTGATGGAAGCAACACACTGCTCAAGGAAGGGGTGGTGTGTGTGATCACTTCGTTCATTTTAGGAGATTTTTATGGAGACTGTATTGCTCGGATTCTGTCTGATTTCTTTGGCGTTATCGAGTGTGATTGTTCTGATTGAATTGGTTCGTGACCGTATCAAGCACCGTATGGTGAAAAAACAAAAAGAGCGTGTTAAGAAAGCAACTCCCACATCAATGGTGGTACAACCGAGTGCGGCCTTGACCAAACAGGTATTGAGCGAAGAATCAGTATCCTTACAAAAGAAAGCAAGGTCTTTAGAATTGTTGGACAAACAATTGGTTGCATTAGGATATGTTTCAATTGAACAACAATTAGGATTCATCAATTGGGCGCTCAACAGCCAACGCAAGAGCCTCAATGAAATTGATGGTAAAGAAATCCGTCATCTTTTCAAAACGATCCGTCGCTATTCTCCTGCTGAAACGCCCAATGTCATTTCCCCGGCTACTGTGAGCAATAGCGCAGTCGCTGTGGCCTCCCAAGCTTAACATCGCTTCGTCGGAAACGCCTCGGCGTTTCCGAAGGAACACGATGCTTGCCTCACGCATCTTTCATATCTTTGCCGGATTGCTGTTGCTTGCTGCAACGATTGGCATCTA
The DNA here is from genome assembly GCA_028281495.1 of SAR324 cluster bacterium. Classification (GTDB taxonomy): domain Bacteria; phylum SAR324; class SAR324; order SAR324; family NAC60-12; genus JANQJU01. The sequence goes on along the minus strand of JANQJU010000077.1, from coordinate 11,983 downwards.
TTCTCCTGCCTTTCATGCAGGGTTCATTATCGATGACCGAAGCCACTTTCTGGCCGACCCCGTGATGTCAGATCCCAAGGGTTGGCAACGTATTTGGTTCGACCCTTCGGATCACAATGATATGTGGGCATATATACCCATCACTCGGTCTTCGTTTTGGTTGGAATGGCAAGTGTGGGGATACGATCTAAGAGCGGCACATGGAATCAACATCGTGTTGCATGGTCTGGGGGCACTGCTGTTGTGGGGTGGACTTGCCTATTTTCGAGTGCGTGGTGCCTGGCTGGTAGCGATGATTTTCGCATGCCATCCCATTTGTGTTCAATCCGTTGCTTGGATCTCGGAACGCAAAAATGTTGTCTCACTTCTATTCTACCTCCTCACGTTTTTCTCTTATTTGCGATTTTTACAGACTCCCCGAACACGCTGGTATGTGTTGTCCTTGCTCTTGTTTGTGATGGCGTTGCTGAGCAAGACTTCCACCGTCATGCTACCCGTTCTTTTAATCTTTGCTCAGCTGTGGTTGTGGCGCACATGTTCCCTACGAGAAGGACTCCGTCTGCTCCCATTTTTCCTGATTGCGTGCTTATTTGGAATACTTCGGATTTACTTAGAAGCCGAAGTTGCCAAGGCAACCGGTGAGGCGTTTTCGCATAGCCTGTTGGAACGACTTTTATTGGCCGGACACATTCCTTTTTTTTACCTCAGCAAGATCACTTTTCCTTATCCACTGATTTTTATCTACCCCAAATGGGAGATCTCTGCCCAGCAATGGACTCAATACCTTCCCCTTCTGAGTGTGTGTCTGACGATGGCACTTTTGGGATGGAAATATAATCACTGGGGGCGCCCCCTATTTTTAGCATTTGGGGCTTTTGGAGTATCTCTGTTTCCGGTCTTAGGATTTTTTGACATTGGCTTTCATCAGCATTCTTTTGTGACAGACTACTTTGTATATCTGCCAAGCTTGCCAATTTTCATTCTCCTGACTTTTTTGATTTTACGAAGCTTCGAAGCGGTCACTCAAAATATGAATGGAATCAAAAACTCCTTTCCTGCCGTCATCCGGGGAAGCAGTTGGATATTTTGGGCAAGCGTCTTTGGATTATTGAGCGTGCTGACTTGGCACCAAGCTTCGATATATGAAAGCCGCGAGACGCTTTGGAAACACACCCTATCTTTCAATCCCCGCGCTGCTGCTGCCCATAACAATCTAGGGCTGTTCTATGAAGAACAAGGGGCCACTCATGCAGCCTATACACATTACAATCACGCGATTGCCAACAATTCAAAATTTCCTGAAGCGTATAACAACCGCAGCCTGATTTATGTAACTTTGAATCAATACGAAAAGGCCTTGGTAGACCTCAACACAGCCATTGAATTGCGGCCGTGGGATGCCACCTATTATCTGAACCGGGGCGGTGTCTATGCCTATCAAGGACATTATTCCGAAGCCTTGACCGATTTCACTCAGGCGATTGAACTGCGTCCGGATTATTTGGATGCATATAAAAATCGTCGTCAAATTTACTTAGCCTTGAAGCAACTGCAAAAAGCACAAGCCGACTTCAAAAAAATTCAACAGCTTTCTATTCGGGATTAGATGGAGACAGCTTCACCCTAGAGGTAATAAGGGCTAATCTTGAGAATCAAATAAAATGTTCGTGAAATGCTTCACTATGATATCTTCAACAGAATTCAGCTATAGCCAACTTCGAAAGGAAACCATGTTCTTCTTAAACCCAAATTCCAATGAGGTAGATCATGCAGTGGTTCAACTTACGAAGTTCTCTAGTCCGTTATCAATTCAACCGGCAATGGTTGCTGTTGGGATTGATAGGAATCTTTATGCTTTCTTTTGCTTACAACATTTGGCTGGGTCCTACCTTAGAACGACGGGACCGACTGGAAACACGATTTCGAGAAGTTGCCAACAAACTCCAAGCTTTGAGCCAATATCGCCAAAATCAACAGAAATTTGATGAAGAAGCTCAACACCTCGAACAACAAATCGAGTTTCTTGAAACAGTGCTACCAGAACAATGGCGTTTGGAAAAAATCACAGCCCATCTGTTGGAGGTGTTGGAAACCAGCCACTTGATGCTAAAGCGCCAATTGGTTTTACCCGAGGAAAATTTTGTACATCATGCTGAGCTAACGTTTCATCTGGAAATGGCAGGCAGTTATGTCCAACTCTTGCGATTCATCCAACAGCTAGAAGCCCTTCCATTTTTGATCAACATCCGCCGATTGGAAATCCATAACCGTGCCCCTCAAGATCCCAACCCCCAATTGAACATTCAATTGCGATTAAGCATTTACCGCAGGCAATCCGTTGCCAAGGAGGAACTATGAAATGGGGATTCTCAATGATGGTTGTGTGGAGCATGGCTGCATGTATTTGGGCGCAATCCCCTTCTGAAACGACAGAAGAGCATGCAGCTCCAGTCCATAACCCATTTTCAAGTGCTCTGCCTAAAGTGCCAGAACCAAAATCGGAAATCATTGAGACAGTCTCTCCTGTCCCCAAGGCACCCAAGGCAGCAGTAAATGCGTCCAAGGCACCAGAGGCAGCAGTAAATGCGTCCAAAGCCCCAAAAACAGAGAGTATTCCCAAGGCATCCAAAGCGGAATTGGATGCCTCCAATGAGGACAAACCAATTCTCTTAGGAGTCGTATTTACGAGAAAGGATCGATTTGCTGTGGTCCAGTTGGCTGCACTTCGTTTTATCGTCTCAGAAGGAGATTATGTGGAACAAGGCCAGGTCACGAGCATTACTGAAGAAAAAATTTACCTGCAATACGGGGCCAAACAAGTGGTTTTGGAGGTACATCAGCCAGAGTGATCTGAGGATTTCTCATATCCTCTCATTTTCTGCTCTATTTCTCTCACCGGACTCTCATAATCTCTCACTCCAAGTGATTTGACTTCTCACATTCTCTCACATTCTCACACTCTCCCTGAAATTTGCTTTTTAACTAATGAGAAATCAAAAGTTAGTTCACTGAAATTAAAACACTTTTCAAGTTGGCACGGTTTACGCAGAAAGAAGAGTAAAACTATCAATCGTGTCTTTGAATTCTTAAACCTTTCAATTTCAGGGAGTTGTTATGTCACATGCTATTCTAAACGATTTAAGTGCGACCACAGGAGCGCTGGCCTGTTTACCAGATCGCACTCAAGTGTTGCGTACCATTGATCGAGCCTTAAGACGGCATGTTGAGCTTTCCCACATCTCCCTCTACTTGGCGCAAGATCAACAATTGGTTCTGAGTGATGCTTTGCCTTCATGGGAGCGGCATCTCCCTACCAAATTGCTCAACCTGGGAGAGGGAGCCATTGGTACGACGGCTCAAAAAAATGAAATCGTCTATCTGCCCAATACCCAAGATGATCTCTACTTTCCGTTGAATCCAGTAGCACCAAATGAAAAATCTTTGCTGTGTGTGCCGCTTTCAGATGGAGATCAAGTCTTAGGAGTCTTGAGCCTTACCGGGCCTCCTCATCAATTTGCTCCAGCTTCTACCGAACGACAAGTGGTTGAGACGTTTAGCCATTTTGTCACAATGATGTTGAAGAATATCCAGTTGTTGGAAAACATCCGAGAAACCGCTCGGATGGAAGCCGAACTCAAAACAGCAGCCGCAGTTCAGAATGCTCTATTCCCCAAAAACTTGCCCCAAGTACGAAATCTGGAATTAGCGAGTTTTTTTCAATCCGCTACCGAAAGCGGAGGCGATTGGTACGGCTTCTCCACCGCGATTGAGGATCATCTCTATGTGATGATTGGTGATGTGACTGGACATGGATCTCCCGCAGCCTTGGTGACAGCAACCGCAGCAGCAACGTGTAGTACTTTGGAAGAACTCGCAGGTTGCTACAGTGATTGTTTGTCTCCCTCTAAGCTTCTGAAACTGGTGAATAAGGCCGTATATAAAATCGGCTACCCCAATTACATGATGAGCTTCTTTATCGCAAGCATCGAGCTGTCTACTGGGAAAATCACGTTCTCCAATGCCGGGCATAACTTTCCAATTGTATTGAGGGCCAATGGTCGCTTGAAGCATCTCGTGAATACCAATTCATTACTCGGCTATCACCCTGATTCTACTTATCGTGAAAGTACCTACCAATTGGAAGAGGGAGATACCTTGTTTTTGTATACAGATGGGTTGATCGAAAATACCAATCCTCATGAAGAGTTCTGGGGAGAGCGCACGCTAAAACATTATTTATCCGCTCGTTCTCAATATTCGGCCTCTCAATTGGTCGATGATTTGGTCCAAGAAGCCTATCGTTTTTACAACAGCCAGCCGTTGGAAGACGATCTCACTATGGTGGCCCTAAAGGCCGTTGCTCCTTTTACTCCCTCATCCAACGCTATTGTTTTGAATTGATACAACAGCTATTTTAAGGAGGTCCTTATGGAATACTCAAACTGCCAAAATTATACAGAACGCAAGTTACAACACATGTTGCTGAATAGTCACTCTATCGAGTCTTGGCACAAACTGGTACGAGCGAAAAATCCTGCCACCGCATTAAAAATGGAACCGGCGTGTTCTGCAAAGAGTTGCGCCCATCAATAAGGAGAATCCCATGGACGCAAAGATCAAATACGCGATCAGTATCGTGTTGTTGATTTGGAGCAGCGGTTGGGTTGTTGCCAGCGAAATAGCCCAGGGTATGAATCCGAGCGTGACTCAGGAAGTAGCTCGGGAAGTAAAAATTGCTGTGGGGCGTTCCATACCTCCGTATGTGATTCATGAATCCGATTCGGGAATGGAATTGGAAATTGTCCGGGAAGTGTTGGCCTTCAATGGGTATACTCTCAAACCAGTGTATCTGCCACGTCCCCAGGTATTAAGGCGATTCAAGACTTCCCAAAAAAACCATCGTGTGGATGGAGCCATTCCCATCACCGAGGCCTATGGTCTGAAAAACGTGTTTTATTCAGACTCCCACATCACCTATCAAAATGTTGCCGTATCCTTAGCAGAAAACCAGTACACCATCGAAACGATTGCTGATTTGTCAAATCATTCCGTGATTGCATTCAAGCATGCCAAAAAGTTTCTTGGTCCTGAGTTCCATGATATGGCTGATGCCAATCCTCGTTACAAAGAATTTGCGCAGCAAAAGCTCCAAGTGACGGCTCTTTTCAAACGACGAATTCAAGTGGTTGTATTGGATATCAATATCTACAAATATTATCTGAAACAAATCACCCGTGCGGATACGAGCCTCCCTACCGTCATCCATCCCATTTTTCCAGCCAACCACTACAAAGTGGGATTCCGGCATTCAGACCTCCGAGACGATTTCAACAGTGGACTGCAAGCCCTCAAATCCAGTGGGCGGTATCAAGAAATCTTGAATCGGTATGTAGATAAAACGGTGAATACGTTGCAGTAGTTTGATGGAAAAGCAGAGAGCTGGGGGTCGAAACATTCTGAATCATCAGAAGGCCCAACATCAACCGATGCTTACCTGAGGCGTCAGTTGCAAGCACCGGATTGATGTATTGGGGAAATAAGAACATGTGCCCACCTAAGAGGAGGAAGGCGAGCACATGGTTTGGGGGGAATGGAGAGTATGTTGTTTCAGTAAACTGGGAGAGCTGAGCTTACTGGAAAGGAATGAATTCAGCCGTATTTTCACCCATGCGGAACATGTTAATCATGCCACACTGAGCAAAGTGATTATTAGAACCATAAGGGGTGTTCGCTTGGTTGATGTTAGCTTCCCAAGTTTGAGAGCCGCTTTCTGCAATGAAAGCTTTCAATTCAAACCAGCCATCAGCGCTTTTGGAACAATCCATTTCCACATCCAACATCCAGTAATGTTGCCCCCAGAGGTTTAACGGTTCTTCACCGAATCCATCAACAGCAACAGTTTTCTTAGCACCCCATTCAGGTGGCCAAATGTTGGTGGTCCAATCCAACGGAGTTCCTTGGGCAGTGGTTCCATGAGACTGGCTAGTTTGAGTGGCTTCTTGTCCGTACCAATCCAAGTAGTTTTCACCGGTCTTCCAAGGGGTGGTGTTGCCGTTGCGAAGATTCAGATGGCGAATTGGCATTGCACATTCGAAGTTGGTGGTTTCACAGTTACGTCCTAAAACTGTGTTGGCATAGGTGTGATCCAACCCACCTCGCAAGAACATGTCTTGACCGGATACTGTTTGCCCATACATGAAGATGACCGTTCGTTGCCAATCACCACCCGTAGGAGGTTCAGTAGGATCAACGGGATCGGCTTCCAGTTTGGTAGCAATCAAGTTGGCATAACGATCTCGACCAATGTCCCAGCCAATGTTGCCCACGCGAAGTACAGTCAATCCTGTGTAAGCAGCCCACTCAATCGCATTTTCAATGTTATCCCAACCTTGATGGGTGGCTACCCCACCGGCCAACGCATTTTCGCCTTTGATGTCGATTCCTTGCCGCTCTGCTTCATTAGCCATCCAGAAAACCAAGTCTTTGGCTTGTGAATAAGGAGAGTTGACGTTGTAGTCAGCCTGATTGTCCATTTCCAAAGCCGTGAAATGTAAAATCACTTCACGTCCCGAATTTTTGAAGTTCGTGACAGCGCTTACGATGTTTTCGTACCCATGACCGGTACTGGCATTGTTGAAATCCACACTAGTTTGAATCAAACCGGCTGCCACTTCAGCTGCACGAGGATGAGCGGAGTTGCCCATTTGCCAGTGAATTCCAGGGAGTTTGATACCCAAAGGCACGTCAGCTAGAGCACCATCAAATGCTTGGATACCCGAGTTGACCATCCGAATTCCGTGTTGCTTCAAAGATTCGTTGTACCAATCTACAAAATCTCGGCCATACTGCATGTTGATGTAGTCTTGCTGAGTCATGAATGTGCTTGCGTTGCCTGGAGGGTTGATGTCGTTCACACTGCCCAAGCCGAATCCCCAAGCTTGGTTGATCCCATTCAAATCACCATACTTGGCAACAGCATAGTCACGAAAGTCTTGTTTTGCTTTGTCGCTGTATGCTTGGAACGCACCACGAGTGGGGTATCCGGTGCCTTGATCATGGCTGTTGTAAGAAGGATACCTCAATTCCCCCGCAGGCCCGCAGCTGATGTTGAGTTCGTCGAATAAGTGCGCCTTGTTGGCATACTTGTCTTCAAAAGCATTCATGAATTCGACATACTGATGGCTCACCAAATCATCGGACCACAAGCTCACAAATTCAGTCGATTCGTTGCCTTGCTCACTTTTATATTTGAGATCTCCAGGATTCACTCCTTGGTAACGGTTCCAAATCCAACTGGGGAGTGGAAAAAAACAATCGTCGCCAACGTTGCCACCACATTGATGGAACGACATAATAGCTACGATATGCAAACCTTCTTGCTCAATTGCACCGAAGACACGGTCGTAATAAGACCAATCGAATTGTTGATCGCCGGCTCCTTCCACAAGCCCCCACCATACGTCAACTGAAATGGCTTCCACTCCAATCTCTTTTGCCCGCCGTAATTGCTCATGGAAATTACCCATTTCGCTTTCTTCTACATACAATGGGGCCATTGCATTCGCCGTGTAAAATGGCTTGCTCCACGCATTGGGAACAATGGCTAATAATGATAATAAGGCGGTGATCAACCCGCTTACGATCCACTTCCTCTTTTTTGAATAGCTCATTTTTACCTCTTAGACTGGGTTGTTGAAATAATAGATTTTGGTTGCGGAAACAAATGCAATCGTTTGCAAAAGTTGACAAAAAAAATTGCCAATAATGAGATGCTCCTCCTTTCACTCGAAATCCCTCCAGTATTCGAGCGATATTTTGCCAATCTGTACCCAGTATTCAGGAGCACCTGTAACGAAAATTGCAAAGTTGAATTGTTTATGCAATCGATTGCATAAACAAATAAATACATTCCCGCCGGATGTCAAGCTTTCACCTTTAAAAAATTTTATTTTTTTGATTTTTTTAATAGAATCATCAATTCAAAGCGTTTTGAATTGAATCAAACGCTTTCCAAGCAGCCCTATCATTTCGATAAAGGCTGCTTTTTATGCTTATTCGATAAAGGACTGCTTTTTATGTTTACTTATTGGAAATCCGTTCCAGCCCCATCACGAGAACAAACCCAATGACCATCAGGACTGCGGCCAAGGCGAACTGGGCATCGAGAGTAGGAAGCACGTTTTGTTCAGCAAGTACATGCACTTTGCCTCGGATTTCAACGGTTTCGAGAACTTCTTTCCAAGGCCACACTTTGCGCATCGCACCGATCATGATGCCCGTTAGAAAAGCCATCGTCCAAGTATGATAATGATTGAGGAGGTATTTGAGAATTCGGGCAAAGCCCAATAACCCAACCAAACAACCCGAAGCAAAGGTGATGATGATCACAATGTTGTCGAGGTTGAAGGGATTTTTGATCGCACCCGTCACAAAAGCATATTTTCCTAAAATGAGAAGCAGAAACGATCCACTGAGGCCAGGCAGAATCATGGCACAGATTGCAATCATCCCGCTGAAGAAAATAAACCACGGCGCTTCTGGTGTGGTGACCGGAATCAGGCCGACAATGAAATAGGCGGTCACACCTCCTATCCCCATAGCGAGAAGAGTCACGCCATTCCATTCTTCGATCGTCTTTCCCACCACAATGATTGAGGCTGCAATCAACCCAAAAAACAATGCCCAGGTGGGTACTGGATGTTCATTGATCAAATAGTGCATCACTCGTGCAGTGCTCACAATCGCAACCGCAATTCCAATGAACAAAGTGATCAAAAAGCGGAGATGAATTTCGGAAAGCGCTCCTTTGAGATCAAACTGCAAAAGCTTCTTCACAAAAGTCACATTGACGGAAGAAATTGCAGCAAGCAATTGATCATAAATGCCGGTGATGAACGCAATGGTTCCCCCGGAAACCCCAGGGATGATATCTGCGGTTCCCATGCAGAACCCTTTTAAGGTGAGCATGAGGTGTTCTTGACGAGTCTTCGGTCCAGGCGTCACCTCCCAGGCAGCTTTCCACGTGGTGGGTTGCGAAGGTGGATGCGAAGACGGAGTGGTAGTTGTTTTGGTTTGTGTGGTCATGATGGCTCTTATGGATAATAACGGAAGCGAATTTGTGTTTGGGATGGGTGGGAAGGGCATCGTCCCTGCTTTGGGACGATTCATAGAAGCCGGATTTTATAGGTGAGGTCCTACAATAGGTCAAACTAAATACGCTCCGTGGCTTTCCGTGACAAAGAAGTGATTTTCGTAGGCAGAGCGCAGTTCCGCATTGAATTGGTCCCGGAATCCCAAGTCATGCAAACATTTGATCAAGCTTTCACAAAAGCCTTTGAGCTTCAGAACCGAACCCGCGCTGTTGCGGAGGAACTGATTAGCAAACACCTGAAGTTCCCATAGATAGTCTTGCAACGATAAACCCAGCATTAAACTGTCGCCTGCCCGTTCTACAAAAAGTTCCGCAGCCATTTGATCGACTAACACAAAAAACTCTTTGCCGAGTACATTGAGAGACGTGATTTCATCATCCTGCAGTTTACCACTTAAGGTCTCATAAAACGTCTGATAGATGAATTCTTGGTCTTGAAAATGATGTGATAAGTCCATTTCTTTTTGCATAGGGAGCCCAACTCAGAGATTGTTTTTTTGTGTGATTTCAATAGACTCTCTAAGGAATGCAAAAAGCATGACAAGGCTTTCGCTAGTTCCCAATTGTTTAAGAATAAATGTGATATTTCCTTCATCTACAATGGTTTCTGTACCCTACCAATCGAGATTATCATGAACTCCATCCACACCGAATCCGAAGCCTTATTGCGAGAGGCCCTACGTCGCAAAGGCATTGGTCCCAAAGGAAGTAAAAAGTTACCACCCGACATGTTACGAGAGGTGCTGCCTTTGCTCGCTCAGCCCGAAACCAACCGCACTACTGCCGCCGCATTTTGGACGGCATGCCTGCTTCTCGATAATTCTGAGGAAGAAGAAGCGTTATTGGCCCCGGTTCGCAATGCCCCCGAATTTCACTTACTCCCCGAACTGCAAGCACTCATGTTTCCCGAAAAAGAGGCGGCTCACACAGGCTTTTTACGATTGGTCCACAAACTCATCCAGCGGCACGACTTGAGTACAACCGAAGCGGAATCCGCCATGACTTTTTTCTGGGAACCCTCAGTACCAGAATGGATCAAAGGGGCTTTTTTGCAGGGTGCCCGCATCAAGCGGGAAACTCCTACCGAAGATGCTGTGTTTCTCGATTCTTTATGGAACAAGGCCACTCATATCTCTGTCGATATGCCCTATTTAATCGACCTTTGTGATAGTTATGATGGCACCAACCGTAGCTACCACCTCACTCCTTTTGTGGCTGCGGTGTTGGCGGCAATGGGCATTCCTACCATTTTACACGGAGTGGAATCGGTAGGCCCCAAATATGGAATCACTTCTTCACAGCTGCTTCATCATGCCGGAAAAGCTAATACGCTCCCTTTAGCACAAGCAACCACGAATTTGCTCAATCCCAAAATTGGATGGTGTTATCTTGACCAATCCCAAGTATTTCCTGAACTATTTGCCTTACGCCAATTACGTCATGACATGGTGAAGCGTCCATTTCTGGCAACCTTTGATAAACTGCTTCAGCCGATTCATAATCGTACAGGGAATATTGTGATCACCGGATATGTGCATGCTCATTATCGGGAAGAAGTGGTTCGGGTATTGAGTTGGCATCATCAGAATCGCATGGTGTTCAACCTGAGAACGATTGAAGGTTCCACCAACTGTTGGGGAAAGAAATCCACTCCCTTTGTGGGCTATCGCAACACCGCAACCACCCCACCGTTGGGAATGGATCGTTCCGAAAGACCTGCCTGGGAAACCCCACTCTCCGATTTCTTACAGCAGGATGGAAAAGCGTTGGTGGAAGGTGAACTGGTACCAGAGCACTTTGGAATCTCCGGTGAAGACCATCAAATCGACAAAGGCATTCAAGCAGACCACATTGCCCATGCGGCCCTTTCTGCACTGCAAGGCGAGACCGGCTTGGTACAAGAATTATTGATCTATCACGCAGCAGCTTTTGCCTGGCTGGCCGATATCTTTCCCCACGAATCCGAAGCAGGACGCATCGCTCGCAATGTGGTGGAATCCGGCAAAGCCTGGGAACACTGGAACAATCAAAGCTGAATCAACAATCAAAGCTGAATCAACAATCAAAACTGAACCAAAGATGTTTACCATTTTAGTTGAGCCTTATATTTACGATAAATTCTTAGACAAGGTCCATGCCCACACTCCTAAATTTTTCCGATTGATCCGGGTGGATTTTAACAACCCTCCTGCTAGCTTTTCAGACTTGCTTTCTCAAGCGGATGCCATCTTGGGAGAAGTGACTTTGAGTGAAGCCGAACATCAACAAGCTTCAAACTTGAAAATCATCCAAACAATACGAGCCGGCTATGATCGTGTGGATTTGCAACGGGCAGCCGCTTTTGGGGTCGCAGTTGCGAATAATGGAGGAGCCAACGCCATCTCGGTGGCAGAACATACCTTTTTATTGATCCTAGCGTTGTATCGGCAATTGCTGTTTCACCATCACAGTGTGGTGGAAGGCCCTTGGGAAAACCGGAAGGAATCAAATTTGGAGATGGCGGGAAAAACATTGGGAATTGTTGGGATGGGACATGTGGGCCAAGCGGTCGCCAAACGCGCACTGGCGTTTGAGACGAAAGTTCTTTATTACGACATCCTCCGAGCAGATACGAAGTTAGAAAGGCAGTGGGATCTCCACTATTGCCCACTAAACACCTTGCTCCAGCACTCCGATATCGTCACGTACCATGTGCCGCTGTCCCAAAAGACTCGCCAGATGATCAACCAGGATTCGCTGCAACAGATGCAACGTCATTCGCTTCTCATCAACACTTCACGAGGTGAGATTCAAGACGAAGCAGCTCTTTTTGAAGCGTTGTCGACTCACCAA
>JANQJU010000038.1 GCA_028281495.1 SAR324 cluster bacterium | reverse complement strand
AGAGATGGGATTGCGAGAAAATCCCGAAGCACTCGGATCAAGTCCGATGAGTCCAGGGGAACCAAAACAAACAGGGGAACCCGTTGAGACAAAACGATGCAGATTGTGAAGGGGCAGAAGATGGCAGATGACAGAGTAAAGGAGTGGCTGCGAGATGTTTCCTTAAAATTCGCTTAAAATTCAAAACAGAGGTTTTCAGCTTCAGTAAGCCATTCTAGAATCCACCTTGTCTTTATTTTCTAACACCTTACTTATGAACATTTTGATTGTCGAAGACAGCCTGGAGCTGGCCCTCCAAATGAAACACTACCTGGAAGGATATTCGTTCCGGGTAGACCATTGCTTAACCGGCACTGAAGCAATGGGGCAGATGCGGCAGCGGTCGTATGATCTGCTGATTTTGGATTTAGGCTTGCCGGATGTAACGGGCCTTACGGTGCTACGAAAAGCGAGAGAACTGGCAGAGGAGATGAAGGTCATTGTAGTGAGCGCGCAGACAGGAGCTGCTGAAGTGGCCCATGCTATCGATTCCGGAGCTGACGATTACTTAAGAAAACCCGTCAACCTGATAGAACTCCGCTCACGGATTGCCGCAGTGACTCGGCGCGGACGAGTGCAGTCCACTCTTGACGAATACGAACACAATGGTTTTGTGTTCACTCCTTCCAAATCCAGTTTGTGCTATGGTGACAAACAAATCCTGCTAACCGAGACAGAGCAATCTATTGTCCAACTCTTGTTTGACCACCAGCCAGACGTGGTACCCGCGACAACCTTTATGAAGCAGATTTGGGGTGATTTTGCCGGAGAAACCGACGACAACATCCTGCATGTGTATGTGAACTCGGTGCGTAAAAAAGCCCGGAAACTGCGTGGGCGTGCTTTTATCAAAACCTGTCGCTTGCAGGGCTACCAACTCGTTTGAATTTTCACCTCCCATCTTCTTCCTAGAAATTGTGTACCACATGCCGTGGAGGGAGCCGTATCTACATCACAATGGCGGACATGTCCGCACCCCTGCTTCAGAGGTCGCGGAAGGCTCCGCAAGAACGCATTTCGACCGACAATTGTCCGCTAAATGCGTTCTTGCAAAGGGGGATTACCCCCTTTGATCCCCCGTTTTCCGTGGAAACGGATATTGACCTATTTTTATAAATTCCTTGCATGCTCCCTCGTTACCCCCCTAGCCGCAAGCAGTTTCGCCAACGGATGTTGTCCATCTTGTCGAAACCCAAACGCTATCGCTATTACCCCACCACTTGTGATCGACAGGTGCATTTGTCGGTAAAAAAAGCTGCCCGTGTGGTCGGGCTTCCAGTCTCCGGATACTTTATGGAACTCCATCGCCGCAACGTCCTGAATCAACAACGATTGCCCCCTAAACATTGGTCACAAGCTTTGAAGACATTCAGCCAGCAGCTTGCCAAGCTCGGAGGGCACAGCAATCAATTGGCTCACTACGTCAACCAGCAGCATCAAATAGGATTCCAGCAAGTAAAACAGTTGGATGCTTTGCTTCTGCAATTCGAACAACAACGGGATTGGTTGGAAGGTTTCATTTATCAACTAACGCATCCTCCTTATGGTCATTCGCAACCTGAGCCGGAAGAGTCGGAGTTTTAGACAACTGCTATCTTATATGGTGCAAGGAAACGACGGGGCTGTGTTCATCGCTCATAACCTCAACCCCTCCTCAAAAAATGTGCGGCAAATTGCCAGGGAGTTTTACCGGAATGCTCGGTTTTGTAAGGCCCGTAAGAATGGAATTTTTTTGTACCATGAAGTGTTGTCCTTTGATCCTCGCGATTCTCAGCTCGTCACCGATTCAGCTTTGCATGACCTTACCCTGAAATATTTACAACTCCGTGCCCCGCAGGCAAAAGCAGTGGCCGTTGTCCATCGTGATACAGATTGCAGCCATGTCCACCTCATGATTTCTGCTAACGAGGCTGGCAGTTCCAAGAAAATCCATACCAGCAGGCAACGGTTTTTTGAGATTCGGCGGGAGTTGGAAGCCTTTCAGAAAGATCGATATCCGGAGTTGGAACATTCGATTGTGTTTGAAGGGAAACAAAAACGAAAAGAGGTGGCATTAGAACCTGCCTTATCGCAGGCGGAACTCCATAAAAATGGGCAACTGGAAAAAGAAAGAGGACGGCAGGTTTCTCGGAAAAACGAAATTCAGCAGACCTTTATCAAGTGTTTGGAGCGTGCGGATTCGATGAAGGAGATGCAAATCATGCTTTCAAATTCCGATTTGCAGCTCTACCGACGTGGAAAGACTTTGGGGTTGCATGATCTTCGGAGTCAGAAAGAAGGTAAGCCCAAGGCCTACCGTCTCAAAACATTGGGCTTAGTGGATCACTACTTGGAAAGAAAACAACACTGGGAAAGAAAAAAAACGTTGGAACGATCAACAAACGATTCTCCATCAATCCGTGAGCTGGAGGAACCAGGAGGCCTCGATTTGAGTCGATAACCGCGAAACCAATCATGTGGTTGGCTGTTTTGAGAAATGGGCCATGTCCAAATAATCGGTTTGGGTTGGGCTTTTAGAATTCATAAATGGAAAAGGAGCGCGCTGGGTCAAACGACGCAGTTTTTTGTTCTTGAAGTGAGGCTGTTTTTTGCCTTTGATCGGCGGATTGTTGGTGTTGATCAACAAATACTCGTCTTCAAACAGTTGACGCAGACTGGCACTTCGTAACAGAGGCACCGCCACTTTCCGTTCCCCACCCTGTTCAATGGAGATTTGGGTTTTGGTCCCGATGGTTTCCTCAATCCTCCGGCAGGCTTTTATATCCAATCCACCATAAAACAATTTATTGCCACAACCCCCACCATAGATGGTTTGAGCTGTTTCGTGACCATAAGTGGCCGAAAGTTGCGCTAAATCCTGAATGATCATCGCGATTGGCATCCGGCGTTTACGGGAAACCGTGACGATGTTGGCAAAATGCTGAATCTCTCCACAGGCATTCGTGAACTCATCCATGAAAAAATAGACGGATTTCCCTTTCCGATTCTCAGGTCCCCATCGGGTTTCAGCATTTTCGATACATGCCTGAAACAATGCTGAAAATGTCAGGTTCAGGATTAAAGAAAAGTACGACACCCGATGCTCAGGCACGATTAAATACAAGATGGTTTTTCGTTTCCTAAAAGCATTGAGATCAATCGTGTTATCTGAAGTCAAATCCGCAATTTGAGGATCACTCCATAGGTCCAATGCTGCCCGTGCTGTGGAAAGGGTGTTCATCAACACGCGGCTGTCTTGCTTGAGGAAGGCTTGGTATTCTGCAAATAAAGTTTGGCTCAAGTGGGTTTTCATCAATTGCCCCACCGCTTTGTCCTGCACTCCAAAATGGTTGAGGACCCAGCGCACATTAGCGAGGTTGACGTAGCGGTTATTCTGTTGAGAAACCAAGGCCGAGATCACGATGTAAATAATCCCGGTCGCCTGCGTGACCCAGAAATGATCGTTCTTACTGCTATTGTGTTTAGCCAAAATGGTGGCGATTTGTTTGATGCTTTGGTGATCTTGCGGGAAGGCCTGGAGAAAATTGATATGGACTGATCTTTCTAAATCAGTCGGATTGAAGATGAGGATATCATAACCCCGACGTTTCATAGCTCCACTGGTCTTTGAGTAGATTTCACCACTGGGGTCGGTTGCCACGACAGATCCAGTGCAGCACAAAATATTTTCAATGATAAACGAGGTGGTTTTGAACATGCCCGTAGGAGCCACCAACAGCAGATTCTTTTCACTTTCTTGTTGCGATAATTGTTGTCGCCATCCCCAACGGGTCCTGCCGACAATAAACCCGGTGTGTTTGGGCCAAAGGAAGAAGAGTTTTTCCCAGAAACCCATGTAAGCCGCCGAGCCGTGCAAACGGCTTTTGGTACTGAAAAAGTGGGAACGGAGAAAACGTTTGAGGTCAGGGTGCATGGAGCAAGAACTTAAAAGCACACAACCGGAACAGTGTAGACTTCCCTCATTTTTTGACCAGAGCCAAAACGCATTTTAAGCGAATTTTAAGGAGTAATTGCCCAGGTCATTTTTTAAGATACTTCGGTTCTAGCCCTTAACTGCTTATTGTATGAGACCCCTCAATGAAGTCGCGGCTTGGGTGTACCAGGAAATCGCCCAATCAGAAGCCCAACTCCCCAAGGCCCACCCCCAAGACCAACTCTGGCTGAAGCTGCGTATTGATGTGCTGAATCAAGTGATCGAACGGATCAAACGCGCTGCCCAACGTGAAGGCAAACGTCAGAAACGCTCCCTTCGAGGAGTCTGGAACCAACACGATTCTGAGGTGATGAACGATTGGGATTAACCCTTTGTATTTTTTAACTTCTTTTCCATGCAACAACTCACTTTTGAGTCCCTCCTCTTAGAAAAACAACCGGATTTGCTTACCGAAGTAGCTGATACCCGGACTCCATTTTTGCATCAAATCTCAGATAAACCGGATCACGAACTTTTGGAAATTTTAGGCTTTGAGGTCGGCAAACACCGAGGATCGATCCACGATCTATTGAAAGAGCTTTCTTATGACAATCACCGGGTCAAAGCATTTCAGGAATTGGCACAACGTTACAACCAAACCCCCTTCCCCAAAGGCAAAGTGTTTCGCTGTGCTGATGACCTTTTCCAACACTACCAGTATTTGCGGGAATTGAAGCAAGAACACTTCATCGTGGTGCTGCTCAACAACAAGCATGAATTGGTGAGTGAGTTCACGGTCACCATCGGTTTGCTCAATCGATCCCTGGTCCACCCCAGAGAAGTATTTGCACCAGCCATTGAGCACCGAGCTGCTGCGATTGTGTGTCTGCACAATCATCCGACTTCAGATTGTGAACCGAGCCAAATGGATATTGAGACCACCCAACGTCTGCAAGAGGTCGGAAAAATGTGCGGAATTCCGGTGTTGGATCATTTGATCATTGGGGATGGGGAATACGTTTCAATGGCGAATCAGGGATTGATCTGAAGCCACTGGGATGGATTGCAACTTGTTTGGCTTCCCCTGAGCCTCAAACGGAATGGTTCCGGGAGTTCAGGGGTTGCCCAAACAAGACTTCGTGAGTCGCGAATCACGGAGTGCACCTGATTGGATGGAGGTGGATATGATCACTACTTCACAGCCCAATTCGAGAACTCAAAAGTTTCGGGAAGTGAATCCATATGCTGGTCGTTAGCCACTAACGTAAGTTCGTAACGTTTTGCAGTGGCAGCTATCAACAAATCCATGTCAGGGATTTTTTTGCCTCTTTTGCGAAGCTGCGCCTTTGTTTCTCCAAAAATTTTCCAGGTTGGTTGATCCACAGACAAAGGCACCACCGCCGATTGTATCGTCGCAATGCTGGCCAGATTGTGCGCTCGTTTTTGTGAACATTCGGCTCCAAAAAACAATTCCCCCAGGGTTACTTCCGACATAAACACCATGTCTTCTTTCATTTGCTCAAAGGCAGAAACAGTATTTTTTTCAAAAGCGGTTTGTTGAGAAGGGGATTTACGCCAGCCGTTTAACAGGTAGATGCAATGATTGGTATCCAAAAGGTAGGGCATCAGGAATCTTCATTAAAAGGGAGACGATTGGTATCCATTCGAGACTGTTGGATGTTATCAATCCACTCTTGAGAATCTTCTTCCATTTTGGGCATAGAGTTCAACGCTTTGATTCGTTCCTCGTAGGGTATCCACGGAAGTTCCGGTGCTTCCTGATTGTGAACAGTAACTCTCACAGTGGTTTCAGGTCTCAAATGATAACGTTGTGCTTTTTGAGCAAACTCTTCCACCGTGGTTTCAAATTCCATAGTTGCCTCATTGGTAGCAGTTGCCATAAAAAAACAAATTACAAACTGCCCATAGTGTAATGGAACCCCGCAGCCAACGCAAATTGCTTCCATCTATCCATCACCATTTCCAGCAGCCAAATTACTTTCCGCCTCCGCAATCATCTCCCGAATCGTTGCTAAAAGGGGCTCTGAAGTCGAATCGCCTTTATAGAGATTGCTGACAGCCGAAGGGTAGCAGTTATGCCTTTTGGCAATATCCACTACAAAAATACCCAAACTTTCCGCTTGCCGACGGAGTTTCCTTAGTTCAGATTTCGGGAGTCGTTTCGATTGACGGGGTTTCATTGCGTCTCCTTTTTGTGCGATGGTTTGGGTTGCAATTGATCGATGAGAGAATCCAGAGTGTGCATGATGTGGATCACCATCAGTCCGCAGCCAGTAAGCGCCAGTTCCGAGTACTCGGTACCTTTCGGCTGGCACATCGCTTCAGAAATGAAGGTAAGCTGAAAGCGGATTTCTTCAATGTCATCCAACACGTTTTTATACGGATCAGGCTCGAATGCAGTTGCCATTGGGTTCCTTTCTGATTCAGATGAATTTCACCGGAGATTTCATCCGGGATTTCATTTGGAATGTAATTAAACTCCACTGTGTTGCTTTTTAAAAAAGCCACACGCGGACACAACGAAACCCCACAAACTCGCTTGATAACGGGGTTTGTGAATGGTTTTATTTATCAAAAAA
>JANQJU010000037.1 GCA_028281495.1 SAR324 cluster bacterium | reverse complement strand
AGAGATGGGATTGCGAGAAAATCCCGAAGCACTCGGATCAAGTCCGATGAGTCCAGGGGAACCAAAACAAACAGGGGAACCCGTTGAGACAAAACGATGGCAGATTGTGAAGGGGCAGAAGATGGCAGATGACAGAGTAAAGGAGTGGCTGCCAGATGTTTCCTTAAAATTCGCTTAAAATTGCATGCCGTGATTTACAGGTGGATTACAGCTACTAGAATCTTCCCTACATTTATTTTTTAACTCTCATCGTATGAAGATTCTGATTGTGGAAGACCACGCCTTGATTGGTGGTCGCATGAAAACCTACCTGAAACAGCAGTCGTATCAGGTGCAACACTCTGAAACCGGAACCGATGCTCTGATTCAACTCCATCAACATCAGTTTGATGTGTTAGTGTTGGATTTGGGTTTGCCGGATTTTTCAGGGTTGGAAGTGATGAAAACAGCGCAAAGCCTGATTGCTAACATCAAAGTCATTGTGGTCAGTGCTCAAACTCATGCTTTGGAAGTGGCGGAAGTGATCCGTGCTGGAGCCGACGATTATATGAGGAAGCCGTTCAGTTTTCCTGAACTGGAATCACGGATTGAGGCCGTATCTCGAAGAGGGGCAACCAAGGTGAAACACCAAAAACGGGAACACAAGGGATTCGTTTTTGATCCGAGTGAAGCCAAGTTGAGTTATCAAAACAAAGAAGTGCTACTCACCAACATTGAACAGAAGATGTTGAAGCTTTTGTTTGAACACAAGCCAGAGATAGTGCCGTATCAATCATTTTTGGAACGCATTTGGGGTTCGTTATCGCAGAATTGTGGTACGGATAAGTTGCATGTCAATATGAACTATTTGCGTAAAAAAGTACGTCAGCTAAACCAACAACCCTTAATCGAAACGTGCCGATATTTGGGCTATCGTTTGGCCTGAACTGTTTGGACCGAACTCATCAACTGGTGCCCAGGCAAGTTTGCGTGTTCGTGCCGAACACGCGCCTTGGCAGGGGGAAAGCCCCCTACAACCCCATCAAGCAACATGGATTATTGCTTCAATTTTTAAGCTTTCGTCATTTTGGACATTTCCTCACAGACTCGTCTCGCCATTCGGCAAGTGTTTTATCCCAAG
Source organism: SAR324 cluster bacterium (assembly GCA_028281495.1). Taxonomy (GTDB): domain Bacteria; phylum SAR324; class SAR324; order SAR324; family NAC60-12; genus JANQJU01. The sequence goes on along the minus strand of JANQJU010000037.1, from coordinate 7,929 downwards.
CCCCCTCCGAAACAGAGCCGAGCGTTGTATATGAAGCAGTATCGGCAACGCCGAAAATCTAAAGTCAGGCCGATCAAATCTGAATATCGATTGGAAGAATTTGAGCAGATTCAGACCATTGCCCAAGCCAAAGGAATGAAGGTAGCCAGTTTCCAACGTCGAGCGGTGCTGGCATACATTCGCAAAAAAGAGGTGGTGTCTGATGAGATAAAAGAACTTTTGGCACGGCACACGGTTCTTTCCAAACGCACTGTGACTCTCACCAATCAGCAAACTAAGTACGCCCATACGCATCAAAAATTGTTGATGCGCAGTTTAATCAAACAGGTTCAGGAGTATCGGGAACTGACGCAAAATTTGGAGCAAATCATTCAGCAGTTACAACAGCCTTTGATCTCATAATTTTCTTCTGTTGATCATCAAATCCACCAGTCGCAAGGCCATCACATCACGCAGCAGCCGATTTGCTCATGCCTTTGAAGAGGCTTTGCATTATGTCAATCGTGGTTCCCAACAGGAGCAACCGACCATTTTTCATAACCTCGATACCAACCGAGATCACCTTCCTGTGATTGCCCAAGAATTTTGGGAGAATTACGACCAATACCACAGTAAACAAAAGAATCGTGTGGTGTTGTTTCACGAATTTCTTTCGTTTGCGATAAAGGATCGTCAATCCTTGCTGGACAACCCAGAAATCTTAATCGACATTGGGCAAAAATGGGCGGAACTGAGAGCAATGGACGCGCTTGGTTATGGCAAAGTACATGTAGATCAAGAACACATCCATATCCATTTTGTGTTTTCTGGGAACCGAGTGGGTAGTAGTCGGCAATTGCGTGTGACCAAACAAGAATTCAAAGCATTGCAGCATCAGTTGGAATGCTATCAACGAGACCGATATCCACATTTGGAACACAGTGACTTTTATAGTCCAGGACACGAAAGCCAGAAGGGAAAACGCTCGAATGCCGAGCAGGAAAAATACAGAAGAGAAAAAAATGAAATTCTATTGAGTGGTAAAAAAACGGTAGAAAAAAGGCGTTTATCACTTTGCGAAAAGGATAAAGCCGCCGAGTTGGTGCGGGAGTGTCTGAGTTTATCAGTTTCGCAAAGCGATTTGCGGGAAAGACTGAAAACGGTTGGATTGGTGCTATATCGTCGGGGAAAGGCGTTTGGGGTGAAAGACCTGAAGACCAATCGAAAGCATCGATTGAAGACGTTGGGGGTATTAAAAGAATTTGGAAAGATAATTTCTCACAAGAAAGATAAGGAACTTTTAGTAATTGATCTGTAGCAACTCTAATTTTGCAGAGTAACTATTTTGATGTACCCCAAACAGCGTCAACAAGTGATTTAGAAATTACTTGGGCAAGTTCTACAGGCACAGCATTCCCGATTTGCCTCATACTCCCTGTCCAAGAACCGCGAATCTTATAATCTGTCGGAAATGTTTGAATTCTTTTGGCTTCAAATGTTGTAAAATAGCGAACGGACCCATCTTCTAGGCGCAACATATTCTCACCACCTGGGACACCATGATCCCCAGCTTTTAATGCTTTAGATGGAAGATCAACAAAACTTCCAGTATGCCCTTCATAAGTACGGGCACCTTCCCTAAGAACATGTTCCTGATGAAATGAACCTGATTTGTCTGGTTCGGGAATTTGTGATAACTGATCACGAATGGTACGCCAAGGCTTTAGTTCTGGGGGAAATAAAGTAGATTGATTCTTAAGCCTATGAATTAAAGATCGAGTTCTTTGGTCATAGCAATTTAGATTAGGAGTAATTGCTTTATGGTTATCCCAATAACTATTGTCTACAAATTGTGACCAAACTAAAGACTCTAGTGAATGGGTTTTACTTGGAAATGACCATTCAACATTTAGATCATCCCGGATGCCAACTAAAATTACACGCTCTCTACGCTGTGGTACTCCATAGTCTGCGGCATCTACCAGTCTAAAAACTACATTGTATTTAACTCCTGAATATACTCCTGATGTATGTATATTTTCGAGGGTTTTTAAATGATCCACCCATGAAAAGTTTTCTCTCATTTCAACTTCCGGATAAGTCAATCGCAGGAGAATATAACTAAAGTAGCTTGAAAAGGATTTTCTTAATAAGCCTTTCACATTCTCAAAAATAAATGCTTTTGGAGTACACTCTGTGATCGCCTTACAAGCATAAGGAAACATATCCCGTTGATCTGTATTTCCCGTATGTTTCCCTCCTAATGAAAAGGGCTGGCACGGAGGGCCTCCAGCAACAAGACCAACGGCACCAAAATTTTTAAAATCAAAATCTCTAATATCTAAGTTATAAACAACTTCTTCTTTATAATTAGTTCTTAAAGTCTTGCAAGCATCTTTATTCCATTCGACAAGAGCTTTGTGTTGGACTTTATTACGTCCAATACCTTGTGCTAAGCCACCTGCACCTGCAAAAATCTCAAGACATGTTACTTCGCTCATGAGCCCCACGTAGTTTCGTCATAAATTCTTCAATTTTTTTTAGTAAGTCATCCTTGTTTGAATGTGCCCCTTGGCATTTTTCAGCCCAAAGGCGACCTGGGTGACAAACATCCCAATCAGATTTAGCTTGCTCATATCTCCCTTTGCCAGGGTCATGATTTCCAAAACCATCTATGAGAGTATTCCAAATAGACCGATATTTTCTAATTAACCCAGCCTCAACTGTTCCAATTAGATCGCTCTCTTTTCCTTCAAGAATAATAAATCTACAAAAGAAATCCGATAGTTCAAGCCCTTTCCCAAGGGAAATGCTGCGCCCATGTTCTTTGATACGGTTATAAAGTTCAAAGCTAGATTCGATCGTTGAATTTGCCGTACGCGCTTGTCGCCATCCTTTTGGAACAGCCTTACCAACATAAATAGGCATATCAAAAGAAGTCCGATTGATCTTATGAAAATCTCTATAAATACCTTTTTTTGAGATACAATAAATCGAATATACTCCAGTACCATTGAACCTCTCTGAAACTGGTACTGAGTGAACTGGTGTACCATTGAAGAATCTTAAAGTGTCTTTTATGATTTCCTCAAAATCAGGAGACGAATAAACATGTTTTTCTCTTTCAAACTTTTTCATTTTCTTGATACCTCTCTGATCAAGGCATTGTTTCTAAAAAAAGAGCTGAGTTGCATAAAGAGTGTATTTATATAGTTAGTTGAAACTTAATTTGGATTACTCACTTAAACGTTGAACATAAATTTTTTGAATAGAATTTGATACTACTTTCTCCTGAAACATTTTTTGTCTCTTATTTCTTTCTCGATATACAAACTTTTTCCCCATAACTGGAGGGGTGTTTGTATTGAGCAACAAATACTCATCCTCATAAAGCTGTCTCAAATCCGCACTCCGAATCAAAGGAACAGCAACTTTCTTTTCCACCCCATTTTCAATTGTAATTTCTGTTTTCGTCCCAATCGTTTCCTCAATTTTACGACACGTCTCATTATCCAGCCCTCCGTAAAACAAGCGGTTGCCACATCCGCCACCGTAGATCGTCTGAGCATTTTCCTTTCCGTAGGTTGCCGTGAGTTGCGACAAATCCTGAATGATCATAGCAATGGGCATCCTCCGCTTACGAGATACCGTTATGGTGTGCTGGAAGTTGAGGATTGCGCCACAAGCATTCGTGAATTCATCGAGGAAGAAATAGACTTCTTCACCTTGCCGTTGTTCGGCACCCCAACGGATATTGGCATTTTCAATACAGGTCTGAAATAGCACTGAAAACGTCAGGTTGAGAACTAAAGAAAAGTAGGCTACTTGATGTTCGGGAACGATCAAATACAGTATCGTTTTCTTTTTCCGAAAGCAATCCAAGTCGATGGTATGGGTTGAAGTCAACCGGCAAATGTCGGGATCACTCCATAAGTCCAAAGCAGCACGAACAGTAGATAAGCTGTTTTGCAATACTTTGCTGTCTTGGCGTTGAATTGCTTGGTACTCAGCAAACAATTGATTGTTGAGATTCTTTGCCATGAACGCATTGATGCCCTCAACATCCACTCCAAAATGATTGACCACCGAACGCACTTTGCCAAGTGTCAGGTAATGGTCATCTCTCAAATTTGCCAGTGCCGATATAACCACAAAGAGGATATTGGCCGCTTGAGTAGTCCAAAAAATGTCCTGTTGGTTGCTGTTGTGGTGAGCCAAGATAGTGGCGATTTGTTTGATTTTTTGATGGCTCTCGCTGAACGGTTTGAGGAAGTTGATTTGAATCGAGTGATCCAGGTCGGTGGGATTGAATACCAATACATCATAATTTCGAGTGTGCATGTGAGTGTTGGTCTTTTCAAAAATTTCTCCACTAGGATCAGTGGCTACAACCGAGCCGGAGCAGCGCATAATGTTTTCAATGATGAAGCTGCTGGTTTTGTACATGCCCGTTGGAGCGACGAGGAGGAGGTTCTTCTGGCTTTCCTTTTGAGATAACCGTTGAGTGCGTCCAAACGGAGTTCTCCCAACAATAAACCCTTTATTTTTTGGCGATAGGAAAAAGAATTTTTCCCAGAACCCCATGTAAGCCGCTGAGCCGTACACGATGCTTTTGCGACGGAAGAAGTTGGAACGGAGCAGTCGTTTGAAGGTGGGACTCACAGGCGCGGATTAATGAACTCATTCAGTCTAGGAAGGAGCAAAATTGAGTGACAGGAAGTCAGAGAAATTTAAGCCAAATTTAAGGAGTATTTTGTGATTTCATTTCTTAACATGGCGCGGATTTAGCCCTTAACCATTATCATTATGGAATCACTCAACGAAATTGCTGCCTGGATTCACGAAGAAATGGCAGTCGCAAAAAACAAAATTCAAAAAGCCGATGTTGCAGAACGTAAATATTTGGCATTGACCATCGCCTTGCATCTCAAGTTCTTAGATCGTTTGAAACAAGCGGGTCACAACCAAGAAAAGCGTCGCAAGCGAGCCTTACGCGGTTTTTGGAATCAGCATGATTGGGAAGGAGAAGAGGAATAGATTCCACCGTATTTGAGCCTTTAACCCTTCCTTTCATGAAAAAACGAAAATCTACTGATCACTCCGAAGTGATAGCAGAAACCACCCCACCCTGCCTGTTCAATATTCGCGGCAAACCCGACCACGAACTTTTAGAAATCTTGGGTTTTGAAGTCGGTAAACACCGAGGTTCCATCCACGAACTGCTCAAGCACCTACAAGAAATCGATCCACGCATTGAGGCATTGATTGAACTGACTCAGCGTTACCTCAAAACTCCCTTGCCTGAAGGTCAATTGCTTGGCTGCTCACACGATATTTTCCAGCATTACCAATACCTCCGAGACCTCAAACAAGAACACTTCATCGTGGTGCTGCTGAATAACAAATACCAAGTGCAACAAGAAATCACGGTGTCTATCGGAACTCATAACCGTAGTATCGTCAGACCTAAAGAAGTATTTGCCGAAGCGATAAAGCAAGGCGCAGCGGCTATTGTTTGCGTTCACAACCACCCATCGGGAAACAGTCAAATGAGTCCACAAGATATTGATGTTACCCAAAGACTCAGGGAGTCCGGCCAGCTTCTTGATATAAAACTTCTCGATCATGTGATCGTCGGCAACAACAGCTACACCTCCTTAGCCGACGAAGGTTTCCTTTGATCTTCATTTGTTTGGGTTCCCCTGGGCTTTAAGCGGAATTGTTCCGGAAGAGTTCAGGGCTGAATTTGGCAAAGCTCAACTTTCGGAAATGAATCCGAGAGTTCAGGGGTTGCCCAAACAAAGCTCTGTGAGTCGCGAATCGCAGAGTGCGTCATAAAGAGGATATATGAAAATTGTCACACCGGAATTTGAAGCATTGTTTGTTCACTACCCGCTTTACTCCCAACAAGGGAAGGCCGATCAACTAGTCATTGCCGTGCTACGCGATCCGGCAGGTTTTCCCAATTGGTACCTGATCGAATACAATGCCGAATCCAAAACCGCATTCGGATACCTGGAAAGGAAACACCGGTTTGTCTCAGGATACTTTTCATTGATTGAATTGGAGTTTGGAGAACAGCCCGATGGAAACGGCATTGAACAAGACCCCTTCTTTGAGCCAATGTCCTTGAGTCACATCGGTTCGCTAGTGGAAGGAGGGAGCTATGTCTGAGAATCGCGGCGATGGCAGGAGTCTGCTGATGTACTTGGTGCCCTTCGGTTCAGCCGATCTGGCTTGCGCCGAAACGGTGCTTTACGAAGCGGGCGTCACGTTCCACGACTTCGGCGAATACGTAGACGAATTCATGGAAGACACCGAAATGGGGTTCTTTGATCTCGATTTGGTGTGGTTGGCTTACGAATTTGTTTTGCAGCATGTGCGAGGCGAGATTGAGCAGGCCCGCGGAGTGGATATTTGTAACGACACGGAAATTTACACCTTCGGGAATTTCGGTTGCACGACCTACGACCGCTGCGATTCCGCTCATGAAGCGGCTTTGGAGATTGAGGAAGACGAACGCAGTGAAATGCTAAAATGGTTCATTGAAAACACTGAATAACCAGAACGAAAGGAGGCAACTTTGTAGAGGCAAGCGACTCGTTGAGTGAGCTTGCCTTTTTTTAAAATTTCTCACTCTTGGTTGACCTCGGAAATAATAATCAGTTGGTGCGGTTCTATGGTGAGTAGCCGTTGTTCCACCTGAGGAAGTAAAGGAGTCAAAAATGGCAGGCTGGTTCTGAACACCTCCAACACAATAATGGCGATGTCATACTTTTCCATATTTTGTTGATGCCGGACATTTTGGTCTACCGTGATGAATACATCAAACTGCGTTTGAGCCTGGGTCAACAAGTGACCATTCTTTAAACTTCGCCAGCCCATCTGAGCCACGGTCTTGACAGCATACTGAGGCAAATGTCGGGCAAATCTCTTGTCCATGCACTCGTCGAGTAAAATATTCATAATGATTCGAGTAATGAATGTCGGGCGAGTTCCAGAACCCCCTCTACCTGTTCTTGGGTGACGCGAGGAAACCCTTCAAAAAATGATTCCAACGTTTCTCCCGTTTCCAAGTAGTCAAACAAGTTCTTGATAGGAACCCGTGTTCCTTTAAAACACGGCGTTCCCCCCATGATTTCAGGGTCGACATGAATAATGGTTTTAGGATCGATAGCGAGCGTGGTTTCCATAAATACCGATGCGTCAAAAGGTTTCCGCCGAGTCGAATGTAGCACTGTACTGCTGGCCATAAAAACAAATTACAAACTACCCATAGTGTAATGGAACCCCGCAGCCAACGCAAACCCCTTCCATCTACAAATCCTCACAGTCATCAGACAATTTACTTTCCGCTTCTGCAATCATCTCCCGAATCGTTGCTAAAAGTGGCTCTGAAGTTGAATCTCCTCTGTAGAAGTTACTCACCGCCGAGGCGTAGCAGCCATGCCTTTTGGCAATATCCACCACAAAAATCCCCAAACTTTCCGCTTGCCGACGGAGTTTCCTTAGTTCAGATTTCGGGAGTCGTTTCGATTGACGTGGTTTCATTGAGTCTCCTTTTTGTTCGATGGTTTGGGTTGCAATTGATCGATGAGAGAATCCAAAGTGTGCATGATGTGGATCACCATCAGTCCACAGCCAGTTAATGCCAGTTCCGAGTACTCGGTACCTTTCGGCTGGCACATCGCTTCAGAAATGAAGGTGAGCTGAAAGCGGATTTCTTCAATGTCATCCAACACGTTTTTTTGACGGTAAGGCTCGAATGCAGTTGCCATAGGTTTCCTTTCTGATTCAGATGAATTTCATCGGAAATTTCATCCGAAACTTCATTTCAGATTTAAATAAACACCACTGTGTTGCTTTTTAAAAAAGCCACACGCGGACACAACGAAACCCCACAAACTCGCTTGATAACGGGGTTTGTGAATGGTTTTATTTATCAAAAAA
>JANQJU010000100.1 GCA_028281495.1 SAR324 cluster bacterium | reverse complement strand
CTTCCCAACCAACAATTCAAACAGGTACTCATCGAAATTCAGAAAGCCAAGTTTCACACCGATATCATGAGATTCCGAAATTACTTGGGGATGCAATATGCCAATAAGGAAAATGCCCACATCGAACAAAGCAACGGAAAAGAAATCAAACACGCTTTACCCATCCACAGCATCTATTTTCTGGGACACCGACTCGACCACATTGAAGCTCCTATCGTTCAGGTCAAACGGGCTTATTGGGATGGAACCACCGGAGAACCCATCTCAGAGCGAGAAGAATTCATCGAAAGCCTCACTCATGACAGCATCGTGATTCAGATTCCCCAGTTGAGAAAAGAGATGAGAACCGATTTGGAGCGACTTCTCAGTGTGTTTGACCAAAGCTATGTGGTCCGCCACGACAAACACATTCTCGATATTGATGATGAACAGATTCCTGAAAAATTCCGTCGGGTGGTCCGGCGATTGATCAAGGCCAATTCGGAAGAAGCGGTTCGGCAAGACATGAATTTAGAAGACGAATATCTGGAAGACTTGCAGGCTCAAGGACGCGAAGTCCTCAAAGCCAAAGAGGAAACGGCAAAAGCAAGGCGACGAGCTGAGCAAGCCGACCAAAGGGCCGAGCAAGAAAGATTGCGGGCCGAAGAAGAGAAACAACGCGCCGAAGAAGAGAAACAACGCGCCGAAGAAGAGAAACAACGCGCCGAGGAGTTGATGGAACTCCTAAAAAAACATGGCATCAACCCAAAGAAGTGAGGTGAAAAAAAGCTTCCATCCACAAACGAACGCCTCCATCCGCATGAAGAGAGCTTAGATGGGAAGACTCATGTCAATTTAAGGGGGAATTGTTTGCGGGCAAATTGATGCCCCGTTCAGTCTGCAAGGACACGACTGGATGAGGAATGTATGCTAATCACAAGTAGGGAAGGTATGGAAGAACCACTGATAAAGACGCAAGCACTCTCTAAATTAGGCCAATCATTCAACATTTTTTAATTTGGATTCAATTTAGGAGAATACTTTTCACAAGATTTCAGTTTTACATTGAGACATACCACCCTATTAAGCCAATAATATTATTAATCAATTTATGTTAACTACTTGTGATTATGAAACATATTCTAAATCCTATTTTTCAAGGGAAGCCTTAAACAATAATACCTAATAGAAAAGAGGTACCTATGAAAAAACTAATAATTGCAGCATTTTGTTTATTCATTTCTGTCCCTGCCATGGCTGCCGGTTGGACGAATTGGTTCACGATCAGTCACATTGGACATGGAGTCAGTGAAACCTCTGTCGGAACAAGTAACCAAAATGGTAAATTCTTTATTTATCCCGACGGAACCGTGGAAAACCTCGACAGTTGCACTTCTTCCGATGCTTACGGGTTTGCAGAAGTGAATTATAATAACACCAACCAATGGTATGCGATGATCCAGGACTCGATAAAACTAGCGACACTGGCTTATACCGCAGGGTGGCAAGTCCGCTTATATATCAATGGGTGTGATGGTGCGACCTCCAGGCCTTATGCCAAGGCAATCGAAATTAAAAAATCCTAACGGATTCGAAGCCTCCTTGCTGGTTCAGACCTTTTGATAGCAAGCAAGGGGGCCATCCGTGTGTGAACTGTTTTTGAGTTCTTGACTGGGGTAGCATATACTGTTTTGCCGCATATTCGCAGTAGTATGCGAATTGGCAGGAAATGAACAACAGCAGACATCAACAGCAACTCGAATCGATTGAATTCGGCGCTTCGGAGATCGTTGGCAACCAGGAGACAGAATGGCAAAAGTCAGTTCATCCGCCCCATATCGTTTGATTCCTTATGGTATGTCGGATTTTGAAAAGATCCGTTTGGAAAACAAACTTTTCGTGGACAAAACTCGGTTCATCCGAAAATTGGAAACCTACCATTATATCTTTTTCATCCGTCCTCGGCGGTTTGGCAAATCCTGCTGGATCTCCATTTTGGAATCGTATTATGACCTAGCCAAAGCTTCCCTGTTCGACACGGTGTTTGCCAATACTGATATCGGCCAAGATCCGACACCTGAGCACAGCAGCTACTTGATCCTAACCTTTGATTTTTCAGTTATTCGTGCAGATCCTGAAGTTGTCGAAAATCAATTTGAGGCCTATGTGAAACAAACGCTTTCGTTCTTCCTAAGAAAGTATGCAGAGGCCTTTCCCCACGAAATTCAACAGCAAATTCAGGAACAGTCCACGGTCAGCGCCCAACTACAAACTCTTTTTGCCTATGCTCGGCAAGCCTCGTTGAAGATCTATGTCCTCATTGATGAATACGACAACTTTGCGAACACCATCCTCACATCAGTGGGAATGACAGCCTATCATCAATTCACCCACGGCCAAGGGTTTTACCGAAATTTCTTTGCAGTGCTAAAGGAGGGAACCAGCAAAAGTGGTTCAGGATTGTCTCGTTTATTCATCACCGGGGTTTCTCCCATTCCGCTCGATGATGTGACGAGTGGCTTCAATATTGGAAAAAATCTCAGCCTCTCTCCAGAGTTCAATGAAATGGTGGGATTGACGGAAACCGAAGTCCGTCAGATTTTGGAATACTATCAACAAGCAGGCGTTTTTGATCAAGACCTCAACACCACCCTAGCCCTCATGCGGGAATGGTACAATGGGTATCGATTTGCCACCCGCGCCACTAACGACCTCTTCAATACGGACATGGTGTTGTATTACCTCACTGAATGTATCCCCAATGCTCCTGGGCCCGACGAATTAATCGATACCAACATCCGCATCGACTATACCAAACTGAAGCAGTTGATGATGATCAACCAGAAGCTCAATGGCAATTTTGACCGCCTGAAAACCATCATAGAAAACGGTTTGATCACTACTCAATTGATCGGCAGTTTCTCTCTTAATCAACTCACACAACCCAAAAGCTTTTTATCGCTACTGCACTATTTGGGATTGCTGAGCATCGTCAAAAAACAACTGAGCCAAGTGGTCTTGCAGATCCCCAACCGTACCGTTCAAGAACTGATGTACGGCTACATGCGAGACTCTTATGAAGAAGCGCAGGTGTTTCGAATCAACCTGGAACACTTTGCCTCTTTAGTGGATGCAATGGCATTAAACGGGGACTGGAAACCCGTATTCACTTTCCTGGCCGAAGCCATTGAGCAGCAAACTTCTGTTCGGGATTACCTACAAGGAGAGAAGGTGATTCAAGGGTTTTTATTAGCTTATCTCAATGTAAGTAATCCGTTTTTGTGTCACAGCGAACGTGAGTTCTCTAAAGGATTCGTGGATCTTTTTTTGGAACCTTTTTTGGATCAATACCCCGAAATTCCCTATGGATTTTTGATCGAGTTGAAATACCTCAAACGACAAGAAACATTGAAGACATCCAACGTAGAATATACCGTCGCCGAAGCAAAATCTCAGTTACGCACCTACCTGCAAGATAGGTCCTTACACAAGTATGCATCCGTGACTTTCATGGGCATCGTGCTGGTGTTTCATGGATGGGAAATGATCGTGTGTGAAGTACTTGAGGGATCACCCCCCCAATAGTCTTCTAGCTTTTCTAAATTCATTTCTTCAGGGATTCCAAAGCGTGGGCCGCTGTGGGTCTTTTTTCTGGCAAAGGATCCAGCATGGATTGCAGCAGTTTTGACCATTTCTTTGAAACCTCTTCATCCGGGAACAAAGCATTCAACCGCTTCTCAAGATGAGTGCATTCCTCTTGATTCAAACCACCTATGGTTCCAAATTTTTTCTCCACCCCTTGAACAAACGCCTTCTTCTGGAAGTCGTATAGCTTTCTTAACTCAGATTGTGCATTGGCCTGGGGAGATCCGGCAATCAAAGCATAGAGACAGCGTCCTACCGAGTAGATATCCGCTGATGTATTGAGATTGAATTGTGGGAAGTTCCCGTTTTTTTCAAATTGATAGGGAATGATTTGTTCTGGAGCGGCCCAATCAAATGTTCCTGACTTGGAACCGGTGAATCCAAACTCTCGGCTTTTTTTGACGGTTCCGAAGTCGGTCAAATACACTTCCTGGTTCATCAACAAGAAATTATCCGGTTTGACATCCCGATGGTGTATCCATCGCCCTTCTTGATCAGGGCCTTCATGCAGAGCTTTTAGGGAAGACAACATACCCCGTGCCCAGCGATGCAGTTCATCTGCGTTTACAATGGGGGTTCCTTGCTTCAACCGAGTTTCATAGATGGCCGTCAAGCTGGCTTCCGCTAAGGGAAGGACTAACACCGGCCACTTTTCATTCCGTCCGGGATAAACAACCTCTCCACAATCCACCAGTGGCATGATGTGGTTTTCCTCAGCATTCTGAATGCCTTTCAAGCATTCAATTTCATGCTCAAAATAGCCGACAATTTCATTCAGCAGGTCCAGCGGGTAATCTTCATTTGTTTCTGGGACGGTGGTTCGAACCGTTTTCAGCGCAAATTCCCCACCCCCATTCATTCTCTGCACCGCCCATATAAAACCATGAGAGCCTTCTCCTAGCGGTTTATCGCCCTTGATTTCATAGGTGTTCTCCTCAAGGGTCAATTGCCCTCTATGCTCCCAGCAATATTTATTGGTTGCCGATGACGACTGATAATGATTATTCATGATCTTTCTCCTCAAAATTCTAATTCATTCTGTCCGATTCATTCTATCTGATTCATTCTATCTGATTCATTCTATCTGATTCATTCTGTCCGATTCATTCTGTCCGATTCATTCTGTCTGATTCATCTTGAACTCACCTGTTTTCCACGTTTCGAGCTGTTCTTGTTCTTCCAGTGTCAACATAGGCAGGGTGTTTATGTCCTTTTCGGGGTTGCGAACCATACCGCTGATCAGAAGTTCCAGGTGTCCGAGCATTCGTTGCATTTCCATTTCACTGAAACGAGTACTATCGTAGCTCAACTTGATGACAGGACAGGTTTCCGGAAACACGGTCAGTGTCAGTGGATAGTGGGTCCACTCCTGCGAGCTGGTCTCCTCCACCGTAATCGGCGCATCGAATTGTTGTAGTGAGCTATCCACCGGATAATTTTCAAAGACTATCAAGCTTTCAAACAGAGTCGAACTGGTGGGTATCTCACTCCAGGACTGAATATCGCTCAGAGCACTGAAGGGGTATTGATTGCTTTCCTGATGTTGGGTCTGGATATCGCGTAAAAATGTCTCGATCTGGCACTCTTGGGCATCGACACGCAAAGGAAGCGTGTTGATCAAAAGTCCCACCATCCCTTCCACTCTATTCAGGTCGATGTTCCGTCCGGATACTGTGGTACCAAACAGAACATTTTTCTCTCCACTGTAGCGCAGCAGCAGCAACCCCCATCCTCCCTGCACCAGCGTATTGATGGTAAGGTGCCGTTGACGGCTGAAACGGTGGACTTTCTGGGATATCCCGGCGTCCAAAGTGACGTATAAAGCTTTGTATTCGGGGACCCGCTTTGTCCAACGCCCTAAGGGCAATTGAGTCGGATGGCGAATTCCCTGGAGAAGGTGACGCCAATATTGTTCGGCAGCCCTCCGGTCCTCCCGCTGCAACCAGGCGATGTAATCGCGATACGGGGTCACAGGGGAGAGTAAAGCGGGACGCTGCTCCAGAATGGATTGATAGGTTTCGAAAAGATCCATGAACAGAACCGGCATGCTCCAGCCATCCATCAAGATATGATGGATATTGAAAACAAACCGATACTTTTCAGCACACCATCGGATCATCGAACAGCGGATTAAAGGAGCCTGATCCATTCGAAAACCGCGTTTGCGCTCCCGCATCAGCAACTCCGAGAGGGCCTCATCTCGTTTCGCATCATCCAGGTGGCACCAATCCAAGGTGATCCAGGGCAACACCACCTGTTTATGAACGATCTGGAACATTTCATCCCGCTGATGCAAGAAGGCGCTCCGCAACACGCCGTAACGTTTCAGCATCTGTTCCCAAGCCTGATGAAATGCGTCGGGATCGAATGCCCCCCCCAGTAAGAAGGTCTGTTGGACAAAATAGCTATCGGTTTCTGGCGTGTGGCTCGTGTGGAAAAGCATATCGCGCTGCATAGGACTGAGCGGATAAATATCCTCGATATTGCGACCAAAGGTAGCGCGCAGCGCATCCAATTCGATCTGTTTCAAACCACTTAGAGCAAAATCAGAAGGACTGTAGCCATAATTGTCCGGTTGTTGGCAGTGACGAATGATTTCCCGGATGTGTTGCAAATATGCCTGTGCGAATCGTTGGATGGTCTCCTCACGATACTGCTGTCGGCTGTAACTCCAGGTGACCATCAGGCATCCGTTCTGGATCAGCGCGTTGATCTCCAGGATATGGTTGCGTTCGCCGTCATGGTCGATCCGATGACCTGTACCTTCCGAGGCAAAGGCCAAAAGGCTATCCTGGGGACCATCCACACGGTCCTGGGAGAACTGCCCCAAATAATTGAAGAGCAGGGGTGGTGTCGACCGTTCCAGGGGGGGATGACCCAGATGTTCCAGGATGCCGTATCCCACTCCTTCCTGGGGAATGGCTCGCAGTTGCTCTTTGACACTTTTTAGGACCGCGCCCAGATCCTGCTGGGATGGTAGTGTCAGATGAACGGGATAGGCGCTGGTAAACCAACCTACGGTACGGCTCAGATCGATTTCCGGAAACAGATCGACACGACCGTGACCTTCCAGGGTTAGTTGCAAACCCTGCCTATCGACTCCCTCACTAAAAACCAATGTAAGGGCAGAGAGCAGCACATCATTAATGCGTGTGTTGTATGCCCCATGAATATCGCTCAACAGGTAACTGGTCTGTATTTCATCCAGAGTGACGGTCTGTCTGTCCAGATCGACATATCGGTTGCTCCCTTCCGGATGGTCCACCGGCAAAGATGGCGGCACAGGAATTGTGCTCCAAAATGGGCGTTCACGATTCAAGGTTTCACTTTGCGCATATTCCTGAAGCCGCTCCGACCACTGTTGGTAGGAACTGCTTTTGGCAGGCAGTTGCATTGTGGGGTTCTGTTGCTCTTGCTGGCGCAGCAGTGTTTCCAGATCCTCCAACAGAACCCGCCAGGAAACACCATCCACCACAAGGTGGTGGATCACCCAAAACAGGCGATTTTCCTCATATCCGGTCTCCATGAGAGCCAGTGCCTGCAAGGGGCCTGTCTCAAAATTTAAACGGCGTTGTAACGCAACAGCGATCTCTTCAATCTTCGCCGCCTGTTCCTGGAGGGTAAGACCTCTCAGATCCTCATTATGGAACGGAATCGCACCCTGCTCATCAAACGCCTCATTGTGCTGCCGCCATCCCCCTTCCTTTTGGTAAAAGCGCATGCGTAGAGCATCATGATGTTCAATGATTTTTTTGAAAGCCGTGAGCAGGTGTTCGGAAGGAATCCGGGCTGGTAGGTGTAAAAGAACCGATTGGGTGAAGTGATGCTGTTGGGTCAATGGCCAATCGAAGAAAGCCCGTTGTATGGGCAGCAAGGGGATATCCCCCACCACACTACCCTGTTCAGCCATGATACCAGACTCGCTGCGGGCAACCAGAGCTTGCTCGGCGATGGTCTGGTGTTGGAACAACTCTTTGGGCGTGAGATTCAGACCCTCGGCTCGGGCTTTGGAAACAATCAGGATGCTGAGAATGGAGTCGCCTCCTAACTCAAAAAAGTTGTCATTGACACTGATTCGATCCCGGTTAAGCACCTGGGACCAAACCTGGATCAGCTTGCGCTCCTTTTCGGTACGTGGCGTCAAATATTCACCCACGACCTCCACAGCCTCCGGAACCGGCAGTGCCTTGCGGTCTATTTTTCCATTGACTGTCAGGGGCATTGTTTCCAGTTGGATGAACTGTGCCGGAATCATGTATTCTGGCAGGATTCGCCCCAGCCAGGACCTCAGTTCCGTGTGGTTCTCCTTCGCGGTGTAATAGGCCACCAAGCTCTTTTGACCCTCGTTGGTGTGGAGAATCACCACAGCTTCTCCCACAGCGGGATATTGGCTGATTGCGGATTCAATTTCCCCAAGTTCGATGCGGAAACCACGCAATTTGATCTGTTGATCGGTGCGCCCCAGATATTCAATGTTACCGTCTGGCAACCAGCAGGCCCGATCCCCAGTCTTGTAAAGGCGTGCGGTGGGGTCGCTGCTGAAGGGATTGGAGATGAACCGCTCCGCAGTGAGTTCGGAGTGGTTCAGGTAACCACGGGCCAGTCCGGCACCCGCAATATGTAAATCGCCAGGGATGCCAACTGGCAGCGGTTGAAGATGTGTGTCGAGAATATAGATCTGAGTGTTGGCGTTGGGACGGCCTATGTTCCCCTTAAGCAATGCCTTAGTGTCCGGAACAATGTGATGGGCCGAAGCACAGATGGAAGCTTCGGTCGGTCCATAAGCATTAAAGTAGTCATGGTGCTGTGCATAGTAGCGAGCATCCTCTTCATGAATATTTTCACCCCCGGTTATCAGCACCCGCAAACTCTTGAATTCCCGATGATCGCACATCCGTAAAAAGGTTGGTGGTAACATCATGACTGTCACCTGATGCGCCTCCACCAATGCATGCAACGTATCTGGATGGGTGGTGACATGTGGTTCGGTCAGGACGAGTTGCCCGCCACCGATCAGCGCCATGAAAATTTCCGCGAGGGAAACATCAAAAGCATGGGAGAAGAATTGCAATATCCGATCACTTGGTGTGATTCCAAAACGTTCAACATGCCAATAGATCGCATTAACAAGATTGCGATGTTCCAGCAGAACCCCTTTTGGCCGTCCCGTGGACCCTGACGTGTATATGATATAGGCCAGATTCTCAGGAGACCGGACGATCTCCAAATTGTCATCCTCCTGTTCCGAAATTCCATCCCATTCCGCATCCAGCAGAACCATTTGGGTTGCTGTCTGCGGTAGCCTGGGGGTCAGACGTTGTTGGGTGAGCAGCAGATTGACCTGGCTGTCCTCCAATATGAAGGCGAGCCGGTCTTGGGGATATTCGGGGTCCAACGGCACATAGGCCGCGCCCGTCTTGAAAATGGCCAACAAGCCGATGATCATCTCCAAGCCACGCTCGACACAGAGTCCGATAGGTCGGTCGGTTAGGTTTTGAGTACCAACCTGTTGCAGCAGATGGCGTGCGACCTGGTTGGCCCTCCGGTTGAGGTGACCATAGTCGAGGTGCTGCGCTCCAAAGACAACGGCAGTGTGATCGGTGTTTGTTTTCACCTGCGCTTCGAACAGATCAATGATCGTCCGATCCAGGGGATATACGGTATCGGTGGCGTTCCACGCCTCCAACTGCGACTGCTCCGCTGGAGTCAACATAGGTAAGGTGGCGACGCGTTGTTCTGGATGGCGCACTAAACGACTGATCAGCATTTCCAGATGTCCCAGCATCCGTTTCATCTCCGCTTCATCGAAACGGCTGCTGTCATAACTTAATTTGATCAGCGGTTGTGCTCCCGGTAAAATAACAAGGGTCACCGGATAGTTGGTCCGCTCTTCACCTGAAAAATCCTCCATGGTGATTTGGGAATCTGATCGCTGTTGGATATCCTCCACTGGGTAATTTTCAAACACCAGAATGCTCTCGAACATCGTCGTCCCGGCGGGGATCTCACTCCATGATTGAATATCGGTCAAAGCGCTGAAGGCGTATTGGTTGCTTTCCTGATGCTGGGTCTGGATGTCGCGTAAAAATGTCTCTGCGGAACACTCCCGCGCATCCACACGCAGGGGCAGCGTGTTGATGAACAGTCCCAGCATGCCTTCCACTCCCTCCAGATCGATGTTGCGTCCTGAAACAGTGGTCCCGAACAACACATGGGGTTCTCCAATGTAACGCAGCAGCAGCAGTCCCCAGCCCCCCTGGACCAGGGTATTGATGGTCAGGTGTCGCTGGCGGCTGAAGCGATGCATTTCTCTTGCAAGCCCACCATCCAGTTCTAACTGCAACTCCCGATATTCCCTCCCCTCTTTTAACGGCTTCCCGGTGGTAAATTGGGTCGGGCTGCTGAGCCCCTGGAACAGTTGCCTCCAGTGGTTCCCGGCGGCCTCATGGTCCTGCCTTTGTAGCCAGGCGATATAGTCCCGGTAGGGATGGGGGTGGGAGAGTCGGGTGGGTCGATTGTCTAAAGAGGTCTGGTACTTTTCCAGCAGATCCGTGAACAGGATGGACAGACTCCAGCCGTCCATTAAAATATGATGATTGTTCAGGACAAAGCGGTAACTCTCATCATCCAATCGAATCAAAATGCAGCGCGCCAGCGGTGCCTGATCTAGGAGAAAGCCATCCTCCTGCTCTTGGACCAACAGGTGTTGAAACGCCTCTTCCTGCTCTCTTGGATCGAGACTGCTCCAATCCCGGTTTTTCCAAGGCAGCACCACCTTTTTATGAACGATTTGAAGCAGTTCATCCCGCTGATACAAAAAGCCTGTACGCAGTATCGTGTGACGTTCCAACAGCCGCTCCCAGGCTCTACGAAAAGCGGATGTGTCGAGTTTCCCGACTATCCTAAAATGCAGCTGAACAAAATAGTTGCCGGTTTCCGGAGCATAAAGCGTGTGAAAGAGCATGCCCCGTTGCATAGGACTTAATGGATAAATGTTCTCGATATTTCTGCCGTAAGTGGCGCAAAGCTCATCGATTTCACTCTGTTCCAGGCCGCTCAGTGCAAAATCTGAGGGGCTGTAACCAAAGTTTTCCTGCCGTTGGCAGTGGAAAATGATTTTCTGGAGATGATTCAAGTAGGCCTGTGCCAGCCTTTGGACGGTCGATTCACGATATTGCTGTCGGCTGTAACTCCAGGTGATCACCAAAGATCCATTCTGAATGAATGCGTTTATCTCGAAAATATGGTTGCGTGCTCCTTGATGGCTGACCGAGATGCCAGTGCCTTCCTCAGCAAAGCGTAATAGACTCGTCGGATGACCCTCCCCAACATCCTGGGAAAACTGTCCAAGATAGTTGAAGAGCAATGGCGGCTCGGGTCGCTCCAAGCCCCTATCACTAAGATATTTCAGAAGGCCGAACCCCAACCCCTCCTGGGGAACGGCTCGCAACTGCTCCTTGACACTTTTCAAAACCGTTCCCAGATCCCGCTGTGGCGGCAGGGTCAGATGGACCGGATGAATGCTGGTGAACCAACCGACGGTACGGCTCAAATCGATCTCTGGGAAAAGATCAACTCGACCATGCCCCTCCAATGCCAACTGAAATGCCTCCCGGTCGCCGATTTCACAAAATGCCAGGGTCAGGGCAGCAAGCAACACGTCGTTGATGCGGGTATGGTAGGCGCTATGAATGTCACTCAACAAAACACGGGTCAGGTCTTCATCAAGGGTGCTTGAGAGATCGACCCTATCAGCATACCGATTGCTTCCTTTCGGGTTATCCATCAACAGAGGCTGCGGTTCCGGAAGAGTGCGCCAGAATTCCCGCTCACGATTCATGGTGTCGCTTCGAACATAATCCCGAAGCCGATCCGACCACTGCTTGTAGGCACTGCTTTTGGCAGGCAGTTGCATCGGGTCCTGATGTTTCTGTTGATGTATCAAGGATTCCAGATCCTCCAGCAAAATGCGCCAGGAAACGCCATCCACCACCAGATGGTGGATCACCCACAACAAACGATTCTCCTCCTGACCAGTTTCCATAAGAACCAGTGCCTGCAAAGGCCCGGTTTCGATGTTAAGGCGGCCCTGATAGGTAGAGGCCAATTCCTCGATCCTCGACGCTTGTTCCTGATGGCTCACAGCACGCAAATCTTCAACGTGAAAAGGAATCTCTCCATTCTTGTCAAAAGGCGTGCCGCTTTGGCTCCAACCACCAGCCTGCTCACGATAGAGCATGCGCAGCGCATCATGATGTGCAACGATTTTTTCAAGGGCATTACGCAGATGTTCGGGGAGGATCTGCGCCGGAAGGCGCAATAGAACCGATTGGTTGAAATGGTGCCGCTGCGGGAACTCCCAACTAAAAAATGCCTGCTGGATAGGAAGCAGAGGGATCTCACCCACCACACTCCCCTGCTCTGGCTGAATGCCCGATTCGCTCTTGGCTATCTGCGCCTGTTCGGCCACGGTTTGGTGCTGAAACAACTCCCTGGGAGTGAGATATAGCCCCACCTCACGGGCCGCCGCAACGATCTGGATGCTCAGAATCGAATCCCCCCCCAATTCGAAGAAGTTGTCGTAGATGCCAATACGATCTTGTTTCAACACCTTGGCCCAGGCTTGGGCCAGTAAGCGCTCCTTTTCGGTGCGTGGTGGCACATAGTCACTGGTGACCTCCACATCGCCCAGCGCTGGCAACGCCTTGCGATCCACTTTGCCATTGGGGGTCAGAGGCATTGTTTCCAGGTGGACGAACTGCACCGGTACCATGTATTCCGGCAACGTCCTGCCGAGCCAAGCCCGAAGATTTGGGATACTCTTTTCCGAGGTGTAATAGGCAATCAGGCGTTTCTGGTCCTCACCGCCGTTGAAGACCACGGCGGCTTCGTGCACATCGTCGTGTTGGAAGAGACCAGCTTCAATCTCCCCTAGTTCGATACGGAAACCGCGCAATTGAACCTGGTGGTCGGAGCGGCCAAGGTATTCAATGGAGCCGTCTGGCAACCAACGGGCGAGGTCTCCGGTCTTGTAGAATCGGTCCGATGGATCGTCACTGAACGGATTTGGGATGAATCGTTCCGTGGTCAACTCGGGACGGTTCAGATAACCACGAGCCAGCCCCGCTCCCGCAATATGCAACTCCCCCGGCACACCGATGGGCACGGGCTGAAGTGCGTTATCCAGAATATGGGCCTGCAAATCAGGAATCGGCTTGCCCACCAAACTCTGGGTTTCATGGACGCTGTCCTCGGTCAATAGGCGAAAGGTCACATGGACCGTGGTTTCAGTAATGCCATACATATTGACCAGTTGAGGCATCGTGTCCGAATGTCGATCAAACCAGACCTTCAAGGTTTGCGGGTGCAATGCCTCGCCCCCGAAAATCACCCATCGAAGCTGAAGCTTACTAGGGTTTTCCCGTAAGTTTGCTCTCAGATCCTCCTGAATCAATGATTGGAATGCCGAGGGGGTCTGGTTGAGCACAGTGACTCTCTCCTGCTGCAACAATTCATAAAAATCACTGGGGGAACGACTCACCCAATAAGGCACAACCACGAGCTTACCGCCGTACAGAAGCGCCCCCCATATCTCCCAGACTGAAAAATCGAAGGCGAATGAGTGGAATAGCGTCCAAACATCATCGGCTTTAAAGTTGAAATGGTCTGATGTGGTGAAGAAAAGACGGGTCACATTGGCATGGGTGATCATCACCCCCTTGGGTTTCCCCATTGAACCCGAAGTGTAAATCACATAAGCCAAGCCCACCGGTGATCGCCGGACATCCAGGTCGCTGTCCGGACGCTGGGAAATCTCGTCCCACCCCGCATCCAGGAGAGTCATCCCAATCTCTGTCTGTGGCAGCTTGTCCACCAAGCCCTCTTGAGTGACGAGAAGCTCCACCCCACTATCCTGCAACATGAAGGCGAGTCGCTCCTGAGGATAGGCAGGATCCAAGGGCACATAGGCCGCCCCGGACTTGAGAATGCCCAACAGCCCAATGATCATCTCCAAGCCACGCTCGACACAAAGGCCAATGAGCCGGTCGGTGAGGTTTACCGCGCCAGTCTGATGCAAAAGATGGCGGGCCACCTGGTTGGCCTTTTGGTTGAGTTCAATATAGGTGAGACGCTGCCCCTGAAAAACTAGGGCCGTGTGATCGGGTGTTTTTTTGACCTGGGATTCGAAAAGATCAATGAGGGTTTGGTCCGTGGAATAAACGGTATGAGCGGCCCTCCACGCGTTCATTTGAATCACTTCTTCCTGTGTCAAAAGAGAAAGATCGGACAGGGATTTTCCAGGCTGGTCTACAATGCCCTTCAGCAATTGTTCAAAATGGCCCGCCATGCGTTCAATCCGTTCTCGGTCGAACAGATCACGGCTGTATTCCCAATCACAAATCAGTCCCGTATCCATCTCCCCAACGTTCAGCGTCAGATCAAATCGAGAGACCGTGTGGGGCATGTCGAATTCCTCAATGTGGAGACCTTCCATCTCCAACACCGTTTCCTGATCGTTCTGTAGCACAAACATTACCTGGAACAGCGGAGAGTGGCTCTGGCTGCGATGGGGTTGCAGTTGTTCCACCAGATTTTCGAAGGGAATATCTTGATGGGTATAAGCCTCTAGACAACGCTTCCGGGTCTGTTCAAGCAAGGTGTTGAAGTCGTGCTCAGGCTCGATCCGGCCACGCAGCACCAAGGTATTGACTAGAAACCCGATCAGCTCCTGACTGTCGCCGTGGTGTCGGTTGGCAATAGGCGTACCGACACAGATATCCCGGTGGCCACTGTAGCGAAAAAGCAATAGTTGGAAGGTGCTCAACAGAGTCATGAATAGGGTGGCGTTTTGGGAGCTACCCAGCTGCCTCAGGGCAGACGTCAACTCCTGAGGAAGTTGTCGCCGCACCGTTCCGCCCTTGTAGCTTTGGCATGCCGGACGAGGCCGGTCGGTGGGCAGTTCCAATAACTCAGGAATACCGGACAGGCGCTCTTTCCAGTAGGCCAACTGGTTTTGTAGAATATCCCCTTCAAGCCACTGACGCTGCCAATGGGCATAGTCCTGATATTGAATGTCCAAAGGGGGGAGGACGCCTTTGGGATCGTCCATTCCTTGACTCCACAGCCGGTACAAGGTGGCCCACTCCCGAACCAGTATTCCCATAGACCATCCATCGGCAATAATATGGTGGATGTTGAGCAAGATAATATGGTCCGTGCTCCCTAGACGTAGCAGAGTGACCCGCCACAGAGGCCCCTGAGAAAGATCAAAGGGAGTTTGGGAATGAGCCGAAACCAGACGGGCAACCTCCGCCTGTTTTTCAGCCTCGGTCATTGGACTGAGGTCGATCACTTCCAGAGGGTTGTAGGGTGCTAGCAGCTCTGCGGTGACGCGGCCATGCTGTTCCGGAAAACACATGCGCAAACTGTCGTGACGCTGGGTCAAATGAGTCAGTGCCTTGCTTAGGGCATCTCGGTGCAGAGGGCCG
This sequence comes from SAR324 cluster bacterium, assembly GCA_028281495.1. Classification (GTDB taxonomy): domain Bacteria; phylum SAR324; class SAR324; order SAR324; family NAC60-12; genus JANQJU01. The sequence continues at coordinate 284,847 of JANQJU010000100.1, read as the reverse complement.
GTCAGTTTGAATGCAGCAGAAATGTTGTAGGTAACGTTGTCTCCTTCCAGTCGATTCAAAAACCAGAGGCGCTGCTGTGCATAAGAGAGGGGAATTGTAGCATTCTGGGAAAGTCGCTGGATGCGGGGCAGAGGCTCCGTTCTTTGGCTCAATTCGATCTGGTGTGCCTGGGTGCGCAATTCCGAATATTCAAACAGCGTGCGCAACGGCAGATCCACATCAAAAGACTGATGAATCCGGGTAGCAAGTCGGGTGGCCAACAGGGAGTGTCCTCCAAGGGCAAAAAAGTCATCTGTCGCATCAATCCGTTCGCATTGGAGTAGATCTGACCAGATCACTCCCAACATTTCCTCGGTGGCGGTGGTGGTCCGTGCATTCCTTCTGCCCTTTTCTATCATGGGTTCCGGTAGTCGTTTTCGGTCAATTTTGCCATTGGCCGTTAAGGGCATGGCCTCCAGGTGGATGAACCGTGCGGGAATCATATAGTCTGGCAGGGACCTGCTGAGCCAAGCGCGCAGATCGGGGGAGTCTTCTTCCGAGGTGTAGTAGGCGATCAAGCTTTTTTGCATTTCCCGCTCGTGGAGAACAACCACGGCTTCCCGTACCTTGGAATGTTGGCAGATGCTCGCTTCAATTTCCCCCAGTTCTATACGGAAGCCGCGCAACTGGATCTGGTGATCGACGCGACCCAGATATTCAATGGTACCGTCTGCCATCCAACAGGCCAAATCCCCAGTCCTGTAGAGGCGAGACGACGGATTGCCATCGAAGGGATTTTGAATAAACCGTTCTGCGGTGAGGTCCGGACGATTCAGATAGCCACGAGCCAACCCGGCCCCTGCAATATGCAACTCACCCGGCACCCCAATGGGCATAGGCTGCAACGCCTTATCGAGAATATGAACCTGAAGATCAGGAATCGCCTGACCCACTAGACTTTTTGTTTCCTGGGCACTGTTCCGGGTCAATGGCCGATAGGTGACGTGAACCGTGGTTTCCGTAATGCCGTACATGTTGACCAGACGGGGCATGGAATCGGAATATTGATCAAACCAGGGGATCAATGTTTGCGGGTGCAATGCTTCCCCCCCGAAGATGACCCATCGAAGCAACAGTTTTTTCTGCTCTTCCTGTGGATTGGTTTTGAGTTCCTCCTGTATCAGCGACTGAAAAGCCGAGGGGGTCTGATTCAGCACTGTGACTCCCTCGGTTTGGAGCAATCCGTAAAATTCCTTAGGGGAACGACTGACCCAATAGGGAACGACCACCAATTTGCCACCGTTAAGAAAGGCTCCCCAGATCTCCCAAACCGAAAAATCGAACGCAAACGAGTGGAACAGCGTCCACACATCTTCGGCACCAAAATCGAAGAGGTTCCTGGTGGTGATGAAAAGGCGGGTGACATTGGCATGAGTGATCATCACCCCTTTGGGTTTTCCCGTTGAACCCGAAGTGTAGATCACATAAGCCAGACTGTCGGATGATCGTTGAAGCTTCAGGTTGTTTTCCGGGTACTGGGCCATCGCTTCCCACTCCCCATCCAGAAAAATCATCCCAGTCCCCGTTTGCGGCAGTTTGGTGACCAGGTCCTTCTGGGTGAGCAGAAGCCCGACTCGACTGTCTTCCAACATGAAGGCGAGCCGCTCTTGAGGATAACCGGGGTCCATCGGTACATAGGCTGCTCCTGCCTTGAGGATGCCCAGAAGGCCGATGATCGTTTCCAAGCCGCGCTCGACACAGAGGCCGATGAGTTGGTCCGAGAGGTTCTCGGCACCGGTCTGTTGCAACAGATGGAGAGCCAATCGATTGGCCCTGCGGTTGAGCTGATCATAGGTGAGACTTTGCCCTTCGAAACTCAGGGCGGTGTGACCGGGAGTCTTCCGAACCTGGGTTTCGAAAAGATCGATGAGGGTTTGATCCTTAGAGCGGGTCGCATCAACAGCCTGCCACTCCGAAAGCTGCAACTGTTCGGCTGAGGTCAAAAGAGGGAGGCTGGACATAGGCCGATTGGGGTGTTCCACGATGCCCTTCAGGAGTTGTTCGAAATGGCCTGCCATTCGTTCAATCCGCTCTCGGTCAAACAGGTCGCAGCTGTATTCCCAATCACAAAACATCCCCTGTTCCGTCTCTTCAACACTGAGAGTGAGATCGAATTTAGCCGTGGTATTCGATACTTCAACCGCCTCGATGTGAAGACCTTCCAAAGCCCACACCGCTTCCTGGTTGTTTTGCAACACAAACATCACCTGAAACAGGGGGGCGTGGCTCTGGCTTCGTGGAGGTTGCAGTTGTTCCACCAGATTTTCGAAGGGAATGTCCTGCTGGGTATAGGCTTCCAGACAGATTCTGCGAGTCTGTTCCAGCAGGGTGTTGAAATCGTGCTCCGGATGAATTCGACCCCGCAGCACCAAGGTGTTGACGAAATAGCCGACCAGGTTCTGACTATGATCGTGGTGCCGGTTGGCTATGGGACTGCCGACACAGATATCCATCTGGCCACTGTAACGCGACAGCAACAACTGGAAGGTGCTCAACAGAGTCATAAACAAGGTGGCGTTTTGAGTACCCCCCAACTGCTTCAGTGCCACCGTCATCTCACGGGATAGTTGGTACCGAACCGTCCCCCCCCGATAGCTCTGCCTTGTGGGACGGGGGCGGTCGGTGGGCAGTTCCAACAACGTTGGTATACCTGCCAACTGCGTTTCCCAGTAGTCCAACTGGCTTTGCAACCTCTCGCCGTGGAGCCATCGACGCTGCCAATGGGAAAAGTCCTGATATTGAAAGTCCAGCTGGGGAAGGATTGCAGCGGCATCCACCTCCCCCTCACACCAGCCCCGGTACAACTCGGTCCACTCTCGCAGTAGAATCCCGATGGACCAGCCGTCCGCGATGATATGGTGCATGTTGAACAGCAGAATATGGTGCGATTCCTCCATTTCGAGCAGGATGACGCGCCATAAGGGACCACAAGCAAGGTCAAAGGGGAATTGGGCACACTCGGTGATCAGACGCTCACTCTCCGCCTTTTTTTCAAACTCGGTCCGTTGACTGAGGTCGACTACCTTCAGAGGACCATAAGGTGGTAGCAAGACCACGGTAGCCTGGCCGTCTTGTTCCGGGAAACACATGCGCAGGCTGTCGTGACGTTGTGTCAAATGGGTCAAGGTCCGACCCAATGACTCTCGGTTCAGGGGACCAGTCAGCCTCAGGGCAGCGCATATGTTATAGGTCGTGCTGTGACCCTCGAAACGGTTCAAGAACCAAAGGCGCTGCTGTGCAAACGAAAGCGGAATGGCCGTATCCGGAGGCACTCGCCGGACCGGGGGCAATGGATCGGTTTTATGGCTCAATTCGATCTGTTGTGCCTGGGTGTGCAGCAACGAATGTTCAAAAAGGGTCCGTAACGGCAGATCCACCCCAAAGGCCTGGCGAATCCGAATAGCCAATTGGGTGGCCAGCAAGGAGTGACCACCCAGAGCAAAAAAATCATCTTGCGCATCGATCCGTTCCAACTTGAGGATGCTGGACCAGATGACCGCCAGCAAGTCTTCGGTGGTGGTGTGCACTTCCGCCCGACCTCTCTCCTGCTCCGGTTCAGGCAACGCCTGGCGGTCAATTTTTCCATTGGCTGTCAGTGGCATCGTCTCCAACTGGATAAATTGAGCGGGAACCATGTAGTTTGGCAGGACGTTACCGAGCCGCGACCGCAGGTTCGGCTCACGTTCCTTTGCCGTATAATAGGCAATCAGGTGTTTCTGGTCCTTATGGTTGTGGAGAACAACGGCGATCTCCTCCACCCGGGACTCTTGACGAATAACGGCTTCGATTTCTTCCAGTTCGATGCGGAAACCGCGCAATTTGATCTGGCGATCCGTGCGTCCCAGGTACTTAATGGTTCCGTCGGGTAGCCAACAAGCCCGGTCCCCGGTTTTGTAAAGGCGATCCGCGGGATCATTGCTGAAAGGGTTTGGGATAAACCGCTCGGTGGTGAGTTCGGGACGGTTCAGATAACCACGAGCCAACCCTGCGCCAGCGATATACAACTCCCCGGCAACCCCAATGGGCAGAGATTGAAGATTGGCATTGAGAATGTGGATTTGGGTATTGGCATTGGGGCGTCCAATGTTGCCTTTCCAGGATGCCGCGTCAGCAGGATCGATTCGGTGAGCCGAGGTGCAAATGGCGGCTTCGGTGGGTCCATAGGCATTGTAATATTCGTAGTGCTGTCCATAGTGTCGCGCATCGTCTTCATGGACATTTTCCCCCCCAGTAATCAACACGCGTAACGTGCTGAATTCCCTTTGGGCACACAGGCGTAAGAATGTCGGCGGCAAAAGCATTACCGTCACGCGGCTGGCCTCGACCAATGCGTGCAGCGCATCCGGATTGCTCGTGACCTGATGATGAATCAGGACGAGTTCAGCCCCCCCGGTCAGGGCCATGAATATTTCCGAGAGGGAAACATCAAACGCACACGAGAAAAATTGCAAAACCTTGTCACGCTTGGTGATTCCAAAGCGTTCAGCATGCCACTGGATCACGTTGACCAAGTTGCGATGTTCCAGCATCACGCCTTTGGGAAGGCCTGTGGACCCTGAGGTATAGATGACATAAGCCAAACTTTCGGGTGCTCTGGTGATCTTGAGATTGCTGTCCTTCTGCCGAGCAATTTCGCTCCACACCTCATCCAACAAAACAGAAGGGATTGCTGTTTGTGGCAATTTTTCGAGCAGGCGTTCCTGGGTGAGAAGCAGATCGACCCCACTGTCTTCCAGCATGAACGCCAGCCGCTTCTGAGGATAATCAGGATCCAACGGAACATAGGCAGCCCCGGACTTGAAGATACCCAGCAGGCCGATGATCAATTCCATACCGCGCTCGACACAGAGGCCCACGCGTCGGTCCGTGAGGTCATGGGTTCCGATCTGTTGCCGCAGGTAATGCGCCACTTGATTGGCTTTCCGGTTCAGATCGGTATAAGTGAGGTGTTGTGATTCAAAGACCACCGCCGTGTGATGGGGGGTTTTCTGTACCTGGGCTTCAAATAGATCAATGACGGTCGGATGGGTCGAATAGATGGTATCCGTGGCGTTCCATGCCTCAAGCTGCAACTGTTCTGCCTGGGTCAAGAGGGGCAAGGTGGTAATGCTTTGCTCCGGTTGACGGACCAATCCGTGGATCAGCATTTCCAGATGTCCCAGCATTCTTTGAATCTCATCGTGACTGAAACGGTCGCAGTCGTAGCTCAATTTAACAACAGGCTGAGTTTCCGGGAAAACCACCAGGGTCAAGGGGTAGTTGGTCCGCTCCTCGCCGACGACATCATCCACCGTGAATGAGAACCCAGGCTGATGCAGTACATCTTTCATGGGGTAGTTCTCAAACACCAGAATGCTTTCAAACAGAGGCGTTCCCGCAGGGATATCACTCCAGGATTGAATGTCGGTCAAAGCGCTGTAGGCGTATTGATTGCTCTCCTGATGTTGATCTTGGAGGGTGCGCAAAAAAGTCTCAGCCGTGCACTCGTGGGCATCCACACGCAGGGGAAGCGTGTTGATAAACAGTCCGAGCATCCCTTCCACTCCATCCAATTCAATATTTCTTCCGGAAACCGTGGTCCCGAACAGCGCCTGTTTTTCCCCACAATATTGCAGCAGAAGCAGGCCCCACCCTCCCTGCATCAAGGTGCTGATAGTCACGTGGTGCCGGTTGCTGAATTGGCGCATTTTCTTGGCGACCTCGACACTGAATTCATATTGCAGTTCCTTGTAATTACCACGCGCCTGTTCCTGTTTTCCTGTGAATACCTGGGTTGGGGTCCTGATACCCTGGAGCAATCGTCGCCAGTAATGTTCGGCAGCGGCATGATCCTGTTGCTGAAGCCATGCGATATAGGTGCGATAAGGAGGGAGGCGCGGTCGCCTAGAGGTGCGGTTTTCTAAAATGGCCTGATACGCTTCGAGCACATCTAGAAACATGATGGGCGTACTCCAACCATCCATCAGAATGTGGTGGTTGCTCAGTACGAACCGGTAGCTGTCATCGCTCAGTCGAATCAATGTGCAGCGCATCAGTGGCGCCTGATCCAATTGAAAGCCTACCTCTTGTTCCCGAATCAACATGTCCTGGAACTTTTTTTTCTGCTGCTGGGAATCAAGCTCGCGCCAATCCACACTGTTCCAAGGCAACGTCACCTGTTTATGAACGATCTGAAGCATCTCATCGCGCTGATGCAAAAAGGCGGTGCGTAGGATTCCATGCCGTTCCAACAGTTTTTCCCATGCTTGATGAAAGACTTCGGGGTCGAGTTGTCCCCTCAGCCTGAAGTGCAGCTGGACAAAATAGTTGCCACTTTCGGGCGCATACAGCGCGTGAAAGAGCATGCCCCGTTGCATAGGACTCAAGGGATAGATATCCGCAATGTTCCGGCCATAGGTTGCGCTCAGTGCATCCAGTTCATTTTGTTTCAGTTCGCTTAGAGGAAAATCCGAAGGGCTATAGCCAAAATTTCCCTTCTGTTGGCAATGTTGAATGACCGTTTGGAGATGATCCAAATAGGCATTGCCAAGACGCTGGATAGTCTCCTGACGATATTGCTGTTGGCTATAACTCCACATAAGGACCAGACGTCCTTCCCGGATCAAGGCATTGATCTCCAGAATGTGATTGCGTTCCCTTTCATCGTTGTTGGGGCTATCGGAGCCCTTCAGCTCAAATCCCGACAGAATGCTCTGTTGGTCGTCGGAGCCATCCTCGGAAAACTGCCCAAGATAATTGAAAAGCAGGGGCGGTGTTACTTGTCTCAAACGCGGTTTGCAAAAGTGTGCCAAAAGACCGAACCCCAAGCCCTCCTGTGGCACAGCACGCAGTTGCTCCTTAACGCTTTTGAGAATCGACCCCGGATCGCGCTGAGGTGGCAACACCAAGTGGAGCGGATGGATGACAGTAAACCAACCGGCTGTGCGGCTCAAATCGATATCGGGGAACAAGTCAGTCCGACCGTGCCTTTCCAGCGCCAGTTGAAATGCCTCGCCATTGCACTCTTCGCAGAAAACCTGTGTCAGAGCGGATAGCAATACATCATTGATTCGGGTGTTGTAGGCACCGTGGATGTCGTTCAATAGTCGACTGGTTTGGTCTTCATCGAGCGTGAAGGTGGCACTGACCTGGTCGACAAGACGGTTAAGCCCATCCGGAGTGTCCATGGGCAGGTGGGGTGGTTCTGGGAGGGCGTTCCAAAAAGAATGTTCATGGCGGATCACATCACTTTGAGCGTAACCCTGAAGCCGCTCCGACCACTGTTTGTAGGAACTGCTTTTAGCAGGCAGTTGCATCGACTTGTTTTGGGTCTGCTGGAGCAGAAGCGTTTCCAGATCTTCCAACAGGATGCGCCAGGATACGCCATCCACCACGAGATGATGGATCACCCAGAACAAAACGTTCTCATTATCGCCAGTTTCCACAAGAACGAGTGCTTGCAGAGGACCGGCTTCGATGTCCAACCTCCCCTGATAGAATGCGGAGATTTCTTCAATCCTAGTTGCCTGTTCATGTTGCTCCACTCCGCGTATGTCTTCCATGTGGAAAGGGGCCTTTTCGTCCTGAGCATATGCGGCGTTGTACTGTCGCCAACGACCCTCCTCCCGGTTATAGTGCATACGCAGGGCATCGTGATGTTCAATGATTTTTTCAAATGCCTTACGTAGATATTTAGAGGGAACCGTCGTGGAAATGCGCACCACGGCAGATTGATTGAAATGATTGCGATCCAGAAACTCCCATTCAAAAAAATCTTGCTGGATGGGCAGAAGGGGGATTTCCCCGACCACACTGTCTTGTTCCGCACGGACACCGGATTCGGACCGAGCAACCAATGCCTGCTCGGCAATGGTCTGGTGTTGAAACAGATCCCTGGGGGTGAGATGCAGCCCCACCGCCCGGGCTGCGGCTACGATTTGAATGCTCAGAATGGAGTCGCCGCCCAATTCAAAAAAGTTGTCGTTGATACCAATTTGCTCCCGTTTCAGCACCTGGGACCAGGCATGGGCCAACTTGCGCTCCTTCCCGGTTCGTGGTGGAACGTATTCCTCTGCGTCTCCCTCTGTTGCTAGTTCCGGAAGCGCTTGACGATCTATTTTGCCAATTGACGTCAGAGGCATCGTATCCAGATGTATGAATCGGGCTGGAACCATGTAATCCGGCAGGCTCCGACCCAGCCAAGCATGCAGATCCAGGTTGCTCTCGTCCGAGGTGTAATAGGCTATCAGGCGTTTCCGTTCCTCACTGGTATGAAGGATAACCGCAGCCTCCCGAACAGCAGGATGCTTACTGATCCCGGCTTCGATCTCCCCCAGTTCGATACGCAAGCCCCGCAATTTGACTTGGTGATCCGTGCGTCCAAGATATTCGATGGTACCATCGGGCAACCAACGGGCTAGATCTCCAGTCTTGTAGATACGAGCGGTGGTATCGTGGCTGAAAGGATGTTTAATAAACCGCTCGGTGGTGAGCTCGGGTCGATTGAGATAACCCCGGGCCAATCCTGCGCCTCCAATATGCAACTCACCAGAAACACCCATAGGAAGAAGATGGCCGGTTTTGTCTAGAATATAACACTGAACATTCTGAATCGGTCGCCCCAGGGAGACCTTGCCGTCATCGCACTGGAAAACCAAAGCCTCAATGGTAGTTTCTGTCGGACCATAGTGATTGTACAGCCGGTATCCTTTCGCAATGAGTGCATCGTTCAGCGACTGTTCGAGCTTTTCCCCTCCTGAAATCACGGCTTGAACCGATTTCAACGGATCGTGGTTTCCAACCAATTTTTGTAACAACGCTGGCGCAAGATCGATAATATGAATTTGATGCTTTTCAACATAATCGATGAAATCCGATTCGCTCAATAAAGTGGATTTGGGAATGCAAAACAGAGTGCCGCCATGAATGAGCGCACCGAATATCTGCTCAACGCTTGCGTCGAAAACATAATTGCTTGTCAACAGAATATGCGTCCCCCGAGCAACAGAAAGCTGTGCTCCATAATGGCACAGGACATTGACAACGCTCCGATGCTCGATGAGTACCCCTTTCGGCTGTCCAGTAGCTCCCGAAGTATAGATGACGTAAGCAAGATCATTTGAAGCACGCGCAATATCCAAATCGCTGTCAGATTGCTTGGCTATTCCGTCCAACTCCCCATCCAGAAGAATCGTGTGTACTTGGGTCTTCGGCAGAGATGCAGTCAAACGTTCCTGTGTGAGCAACAGGTCCATCCCGCTATCTTCTACCATTAAAGCAAGTCGCTCCGATGGATAATCCGGGTCGAGCGGCACATAAGCCCCCCCGGCCTTGAGAATGCCCAGCAACCCAATGATCATTTCCAAGCTGCGTTCAACACAGATTCCGATGCATTGATTCGAGAGACTTTCTGAACCTTGACGTTGCAAAAGATGACGCGCCAACTGGTTGGCTTTCTTATTGAGTTCGACGTAACTGAGGTGCTGCGACTGGAAAACAACGGCGGTGTGATGGGGAGTCTTACGGACCTGAGATTCGAACAGATCCACAATGGTTTCTTCTTTTGGATACGCTCGATCCGTCGCGTTCCATTGCTGGAAGTACTGTTTTTCTTCGGCTGAAATCATATCTATTTCAGCGACGGGAATATCAAATTGTTCAATGGTCTGTTCGATTAACCGAATGAGGCGTTTACTGTGTGCGGCCAGCTCATGTTTTGTATAGAGAGCCGGATTGGCATCGATAAAAATATTGATGGGATTGTCATCCGACGGTTTGTATATGGAAATGGAAATATCATCGATAACTCCCGTGGAAAGATTCACGTTGGTCGCTTCTGTTTCACCAAACCGCAGGACATAATCAAAGGGCATGACATTCACAGTCACCCCAAAAAAATTAGGGTCAGTGGGACGTAATTTCTGGTCTCTGCGTATTTCGTGCAACCGGTAGCGTTGCCGACGCAATAGAGGTTGTATCTGACGTCCAATTTCTGTCGTCAGGTCCCTCATGGTCGTGTTTGATGATACCTCAATCATAAGGGGTAATATATTGGCCGTCATTCCAGCAACTTGACGGGAAACCCTGCTCATACGTCCCGTGGCAGGAAACCCCAGCAGGAAACTTTCAACACCGGTCATCCGGTATACGTATGCACCGACAATTGCATTGAAAAGTTGGGTAAGACTACTGCCTGTCTCTTCAACGATCCTGCGAAGTCCATCGGAATGTTCCTGGTTTAAATGACAGGGTTCCCGAATAAACCCTTCTTCAGGAAGAGAAGCATGCCCCTTGACGGTCAGAGACGTCGCTTCAGGCCGTCCGCTCAATTTGGTCAGCCAGTATTCACGGTCCTTGGCATATGCAGCAGAAGCATGATAGCGGGACTCTTCTTCCAAGTAATGAAAATAGACACGGTTTTTAGGATGAGGCCATGTTTCCCCTTTCTGCAGGGCGGTATAGGCCCCGGCGACATCCTGTGCCACGAGGTTGACTCCATAGGCATCGACGGCCATATGGTGAAAGCAGTGATACCAATAAAAACAACGTGGTCCGATCTTGATCAATGCATCCCGGATTAACTGTTCCCCCTCGGTCAGATCAAAGAGTGTCCTGAGGTTCCGCTCCATCCATTCCAAAGCCCGCCTTTCCGGGTCGTCCTCTTTGGAAAAATCCAACTGCATCAAAGGATCATGATTCTGGTAATCAAAGACCTGTCGTGGCGTCTCTTCAGTGCCCACCCGTTGGAAACGAGGAAGTTTGAGCTGCGAATAAACCTCGACCAACGCTTTTTTGAAGAGCACCGGATCAAGCTGGTCAGGAATGACGATATACTCACCAATATTATAATTGGTGCTTCCTAAAATATTATTTTGATCATACCAAATCCCCAATTGTGCTTCAGAGAGTTCATAGTAAATCAATTGCTCTGGCATAAAAATCCTCCTCCTATTGAGATACCTCCGTATATAGAATTACAGAGGGATAAGATGTCCTCCTATTGGGATATCGTTTGAAAAAATTAGTAATTATAGTCAATTAGTGTTTTCGGGGAGTTTTGAGGCACGATAGTTGATATCGGTACAAAGTGAGGAATGAAAAGATTTTGGGATGCCTATGAGTTAGTGTTTCTTAAAGAAACATATACCTCTGTTGGTAAAGCCAATGGCAAACCAACCATGTCGAACGATGGAATAACGCTTGAACCACTACCTTAGGAAGAAATTCAGATCCAAATAGGTAGTATAAAGATTAAGTTAAGTACATCACATTCATTTCTATGGCAGAACTTTAATTTTATAGTTATGAAAAGATTTTTATAAAAATCCTGCTGGCTGAAAACAGGGAACAAGCCAAAAATACTATTGTCATTGGCCCAATTCACCGATGCACTTCAACCTTATTGTTTGTGAATAGTACTATGGCTTTGAATGCATGGTCATTTGCAACCATCCATTTCGTAGCTTCTTGACGTCCTTAAGAGTCTCAACACCTAGTGATTCAGTTGTAGTGAATCCAACTTCATACATTGACTATCTGCTAGGCTATATAGTTATCACGAATATTAACGTCAAGCTGATTCTATTCATAACGTTCTTCTTCATATGCTTTATCTAACGGTAGATTTAGTATATTTTATTAGCAGCCTATTATACTAATTTGTTAGATTTTTTGAGATGCTTTTATTCGAAAGCATCGATTAGAGGCGGCTTTGAATGCAAAAATAGTATAGAGAAATCTCAGAAATCGTGATGACGGTGCGTTTCCTAAGTTTTCGTTTGAAAAATCAGCTCTTGGTTAAAAAAATCGATAGTGAGGATAAATTAGCTCAACGCGTCGTTTCCTATGAAGCCATTGACCCCTAATTCAACTTCAAGGTCTCCAAATTCAACCTCCAGATTGTTGAGTTCCATTTCTCCCATTGTTAATTTTTCGACCTGTTGACTGACGACTTCTTGGGTGCCTCCTCCGATTCCATAGAGGCGTTTGATCGCAGCAGGCTTTCGATAATTGAAATCTACCGAATCGATATCAAAGGCTGTGGAGACCGAACCAGTGTCTAAAATACAACGTCTACTTGATAAAGTTGCTTCTCATAAACGAGTCCCACCGAAAGCCAAATGAGTCCTTCTTTCCATTCGAACTTCATCGAAGGATGCCTTTTAAGGGAACATTTTCCACAATGAATTCCGGTGGTGTCGTGGGTAAAGCGTACAGCACATTGATTCCTTCATTTTTGTATTTTCGATATTTTTGACGGATTTCTTTTCCGCTATCGCTCACCGCTAAGATCTTGCCTTCCACAATCTGAGATTGGGTGGTGGAAATGGGTTCTTCAATGAGATCCCCTAGAAGGATGAATTTGTTGGGGTGTTTTTGTCGAATCGTTGACCATTTCATAAGTCCTCTTTTTTGAGTGGAACTGGATGTTTCGGAGTCACCTCTTCAAGTACGATGAGTTTTTCAGATCGGCCATCACTCGTCACTCCATGCAGTTGAAACAAATTTTTTGCCAAATCGATTCCTAAGATAGTCTTTGAAGAAGCCAACTGATCCAATGACCCTCGCATCATTTATTGGTATAAAACCCAATTCCAAACCCCCGTCAATCCGATGCCACACTTGTCGAAAGGATATATGAATTTGATGATTCCTATTGCATTTGCACTCATCGCAGCCATGGGAAATGCCATGTTTGCACTCGGTCAAAAAAAAGCACTGGGTATGGACAACCCCTTTGCCTTCATTTCCGTCGCCGCTATTGTTTGTGTCCTTCTCACTCTACTTGGAACTCCTCTATTTGGAACCGCTAACTATCAAAAGGTCATTGCTCAAAATGGCGGCTGGGCCATTTTAAGTGGGATTGGCTTATTTCTTACCTACCTCGGCTTTAATTTACTCTATACCCGATATGGAGCCTCGTATTACACCCTCTATGCGGTGCTATCGATCATTACTACATCCCTTGGTGTGGGTGTTTTCTTCTTCAAAGAAGCTTTCAACACTTACCATTGGATGGCCTTGCTGGCTGCTATCATTGCCATTGTGTTGTTCAGTTTGGGCAACAGAGTCTCTAGCGTATAAAAAATCATTCATCGCGGTTTGGTCCTCCAAACCAAATCAGCCAACCCACGGATCGTTTTTAATACTTTCATCGCTTTCCTTATCTCCGGGGTTTGCAAACTTTCGGGGAGATTTTCATCATCCAACTCTTGGCCTTCTCGCATGAAATAGATCCAGCGGTCTGCATCCGTTAACACCTCGTGCTTCGACCACTTGTGCAATTCATCAGATGTATACTGAAATGATCACTCAATAACACCTCGTGAGTCCGATCCCACGCTTGAAAAGGATTCAAAAGCTTCATTTCAACGATATGGTGAGTCGGGCCAAGGTCCAAAAAGGCGGACACGTAATATCAGTTAATAATATACTATGCGAGTAAACCACCCAGCAGGTCGAATTTGTCAACCCGACCTTCTTACCTAATCGTTACTTTCATTTTCTTGAAAAGTAGGTAAGAGAGGGATTGTTCATTACGTGAAATTTGGCTCAGTGGCCAAATACCATTCAATTTGCATTTAGAGTAGGGAGTGACATCATGAAAAAAATTGTAGCAGCTCTCAGTGGCATATCACTTCTCATGTTATCAGCAACCGCAGGGATTGCTGAAGAGCTTAATATTTTGACCTGGAAGGGATACACCCCTAAAGCGGTGGTGGATGCTTTTGAAAAAGAAACCGGGATCAAAGTGAAAGCAACCTTTTCCAACAATGAAGAAATGATTGCTAAGCTGCGAGCAACTCGTGGGGCTGGATTTGATTTGGCTCAGCCTAGCCAAGACCGGATTTCTGCGGTTCAAGCCAAATTTAAAATTTATCAAGCCATTGACTACAATAAAATTGAGAGTCAGTTGTTCATTCAATCCATGTTGGATGCCGTTAAAAAGAACACGAATGTCGATGGAAAATCCTATGGAGTTCCTCATGTGTGGGGAACTTCTGGACTGATTGTCAATAAGAAATTGGCGAAAGCAACAGATTATGCGGATCTACTCAATCCTATGTATAGCGGACGGGTGAGCTATCGTCTCAAGCGTCCAACCTTGATTGCAATGGCATTTGCTATGGGTAAAGATCCCTTTGCTCTCTACGGCGATAAAAAAGCCTACTCAGCATTAATGAATGAAGTTGCTGACAAATTGATTGCAGGTAAATCATTAGTGAAGACCTATTGGAGCAATGGAGATTCATTATTGGAATTGATGCGTTCAGGAGAAGTCCACGTTGCAATGGCTTGGGAAAGCGGTGGTTGGAAATTGCATAGTGAAAACCCGGATATTGACTTCGTCGCTCCAAAATCGGGAGCATTGGGATGGATTGATACCTTTGCAATTCCTGCTAAAGCGAAAAACGTGGAAGCGGCTTATAAGTGGATCAATTTCATTTCTCGCCCAAAAAACGCAGCAATTTTCACCAATGCTGAAAAATACGGCAATGCTTCTCAAGGTTCATCGCAATATTTTGATGAAGAAATGAAGGCTAATTTTGAAAGAAGTTGGCCCCAAGAAGCGATCGACAATATCAACTGGTATCCACCCGTACCTCCAGGATTGGAGCAAATCGAAGGAAAGCTATTGGATAAAGTGAAAGCTAGTTGATTGAAGAGGTTTGATGGAGATTGATCTTTCCGTACAAAATGTTTCGAAATCCTTTGGCGAAACGACTGTTGTCAAATCCGTTTCGTTTGATGTTGCTCAGGGACACTTCTTCTCGATTCTCGGCCCCTCCGGTTGTGGGAAAACCACACTCATGCGCATGATTGCTGGATTTCTTGAACAGACATCGGGCACCATTTCCATTCGTGGAAAAGACATGCACGGGGTTTCTCCTAACAAACGGCCCGTGAATTTGGTGTTTCAGAATTTGGCGTTGTTTCCCATGATGAATGTGGAAGAAAACATTGCATTCGGGTTGAAACGTCGAAGGGAAACTGCGTCTCAAATATCACACAAAGTTAATGATATTTTGGAACGCATTCATTTACCAGGATTTGGAAAAAAGCGGATTGATCAACTCTCTGGTGGACAAAAACAACGAATTGCCATTGCTCGGTGTTTGGTATTGGAACCTACCGTCTTGTTGTTGGATGAGCCGTTAGGGGCTTTGGATTTGAAATTGCGTGAGCAAATGAAAATCGAATTGAAGATTCTTCAACATGAAATCGGTACCACCTTCCTCTATATCACTCATGATCAATCCGAAGCGTTAGTCATGTCCGACTATGTGGCCGTTATGAACGATGGCATCTTCCAACAAGTGGATACTCCCAAAAATCTGTATAGCAGTCCCCAAAGTGCCTTTGTTGCTCAATTTGTAGGAGACAACAACTCTTGGCAAGGTGTGGTTAAATCTCGGTCTGAAAATACAGTTGCTCTTGAAATGGAAGGTGGAGAAATCTTTCACTCACACTGCAACCAACCTCTCTCTACTCAAGATCGATCGACTTTGTTTCTTCGCCCGGAGGCCATGTTAATCAATCCGGATCCTCAGCTGAAAAACATCAATCGATTTCAAGCAACGGTTAAATCCATTTTATTTGATGGAGCCAATAGTCATTTGCTGGTGGAACCGCAAAAGACTCACAAGGAGGTATTGGTAGCCCTTCCACAAAATAAGCAATTCGATCATATACAAGTCCAAGACACGATTGAAATTGGGTGGGATGAACAGTCAGGAATTTGTTTCAAAAGCGAGGAATCCTGATGACA
The DNA here is from genome assembly GCA_028281495.1 of SAR324 cluster bacterium. Classification (GTDB taxonomy): domain Bacteria; phylum SAR324; class SAR324; order SAR324; family NAC60-12; genus JANQJU01. Next base: position 269,060 of record JANQJU010000100.1, on the reverse strand, counting down.
TCTCAACGCAATTGGGGCTTTTTTCTATTTCTTATTCCTGTGCTGCTATGGTTGTTTTTGCTGATCGTTCTTCCGCATATCGATCTCCTCATCATGTCATTTCGTTATGAAAACGATGACTTGGATATGGTTTGGGGAATCTACAACTACATCACCTTCTTTGAAGAACCGATCTATTGGTTAACCTTTGTACGCACGGCTCTTTACGCAATCATCGTTACCATTCTTACCTTTATTATCTCATTTCCAGTTGCCTTTTTTATCGTCAAAGTCGTTCACCCTCAATACAAGGGCGCATTGACGCTCCTCCTTTTACTCCCGTTCTGGGTGAGTGAATTGGTACGTGTCTATGGTTGGATGATTCTGTTGAGAGAAAGTGGAGTGATCAATTATTTTCTAATGAAACTCGGCATTTTGGAGACTCCTATCGAAATGCTTTATAACAACGCTTCCATGATGATGGGGCTTGTCTACACCTCCATGTTATTTATGGTCGTTCCTCTCATTTCTGCTTTGGAAAGCCTCGATGATCATCTCATCGAAGCTGCTTACGATTTAGGAGCCAACCTCTGGACGATCTTGTGGAAAATCATCATACCTCATGCAACTCCAGGGATCGTTTCTGGGTGTATTGTTGTTTTCATGTTGTCCTTAGGCAATTATCTGACTCCGAACCTGTTGGGAGGAAAAAATTCGCTGTGGTTCACTGAACAGATTTATAACCAATTCATAGCCAGTTTTAATTGGAATCAGGGGTCAGCTTTTGGTTTTCTTTTGTTGCTTTTATCCTCCTTCATCATTTGGGTAGGATTGAAATTGACCAAACAGAATCTAAGCAAGGTGATGCAATGATTCGTTCACTTCCGAATTCCAAAACATATTTGTGGTCATTTCAGACGTACATTGTGCTTTACTTCATATTTTTGTTTGCTCCACTCATTGTCACCTGTGTCTTGGCTTTCAATGATTCTCAATTTCCATCTCTGCCTTGGAAAGGGGTGACCTTTGAATGGTTCATCGGGAACACTCCCGACCGTGTCGGAATTTTTTATGATCAAATGAATTTGAGCAGCATCTTAACCAGTGCTCAAGTCGCCTTTTTTGTCACAATTTTTTCGGTGGTCGTGGGTACCTGTAGTGCGTTTCTATTCGAACAAGAGGAATTCCGATTCAAACCGTTCCTATATTTTATGATGCTCACACCGTTAGTAATTCCAGGAGTGATTTTAGGTATTTCGATCTTACTATTGAGCAACAGCCTGGGTCTTTATTTTGAGGAAAGTTTGGGCGTGGATGTCCCTTTGTTTCGTCCGGGGTTTTGGTTGGTCGTGTTGGGGCAATTCTCTTTTATCACAACTTTATGTTGTTTGATTATTTCAGCTCGACTAAGAAAGTTTGATCGTACCTTGGAAGAAGCTGCCTTAAATTTGGGAGCAACCCGTATGCAGGTGATTTGGTACATCACTTTGAGATTCTTAAAACCATCAATCATCGGAGCAGCAGCCATAGCTTTCCTGATGTCATTTGAGAATTTCAATACAACGCTATTTCTCATCGGGGCAGATCCCACATTACCCGTGAATTTGTACCTCCAAGTGCGAGATGGCAGTACTCCAGTAATCAATGCGATTTCCTTCCTATTGATCGTCTTTACTTCTTTCATGGCGATCCTCAATTTCTACTTCAGCAGTCGAAAATCTAATAATTAGTGTCCTTCCCTAGTTGCGTAAGTCCGGTAAATTCTCGATTTGATGCGGATTGTCAGTGGTTACGCCAAGTGAAGAAACGCCAACCGAGACTCTTTGTCCACTGGCGGTACTCACGGTAGTTGAATGGGAGAACAGGAGGATCTGTAAGGGTCGAGAGGTTCTCGTCCGGTTCTCTGAGCAGCTCAAGGGGAAGCCCCCTAAGCAGACTCTACGAGCGGTGGGGCGTTAACTTTGGAACATGTTCGTCCTCATACTTTTAAATAAGTACACCAATTAATTCCATCAGGGTGGCCACCGGATGATCTTCATTTTCACCCACTTGATCAATCAATTGGTCTAAGACTTTCACCAATTGTTGATACTGAGCATCATCATGCGGAACAAATACAATAGGCAACAATTGAGGCCAAACATCCTGAACTATCTGCACTTCTATCCTCGTTAGAACGAAATTCCCGCTTTTTCATTTCTTGGTACCAATGTTCCTTGGTGGATCTGCTAATTGATTACCGGTGACATAACTGAAGATGGGTAGATGACTACTGGGATCGGTGTAAAAAACCGGATTGTTATAGACGTAAGAGTGCCGATTCCATGTTTGAGAATTCCACTCATCGGGTATAATCTTGTCGAGGTTGAGAAACCGACTGAGGGTAGAACCATAGAAACGCGCACCATAATAATACAGCACCGTTTCTTCATCGAGTTCTTGAGACGTGAATTCATAGGTGACAGCATTCAAACCAACTGAATGGGGCTGATCGATCTGACCGTATGTAGATATGCGTGTGGCCGCTTCTCCTTGTTCACCGGTGATCAACGTCGAAAGCCCTAAATGATCAGGATGAAAATAGTACATCCCCAACGGCATACCATTCTGAAAATCGAGGATTGTCTGGCTGAGAGGGGCGATATTGTGGGAGAAAAGTAGTCCTGTGCAACCGGACCCCTCAACGCCCTTTGGGATGCCTGAACCGATATAGGCTAACCAGTTTTTAGTCGATTATTCACGTAATTTGCCAATCTCAAAGACAAGGCGGCAATAGTTAAAGTGGGATTAGCGGTTGCTCCGGTAGGAAAGACTCCAGAGCTTGCAATGAATAAGTTTTGATGATCATGACATTGTAAATTGGCATCGACTACCGATGTCTTTGGATCATTGCCCATACGTGTGGTTCCCATAATATGGCCAGATCCCAATACTCGGGGTACATGAAAAATATTAGTGGCCTGCATTTTCTCAAACATGAACTGATGAAACTGTTTTAACGTCTCGATTCCTCTTAAGGAGTACGGGTCGTGAGAATAATAAATTTCAGGATGGGGAAGGTTTAGGGCATCTCGATGCTCCGTCGAGAGCGTGACCCTGTTTTCCGGGTCGGGTAACTGCTCCGTTTCTCCGACTAACAGCAATTCTTTGCTCGCAGAATCGCGGATGGCCTTTTGGAGATCCTTTCCAATCAGGTTAGACTCAATCATTCTACGGATCGCTTGGTTGGGCGCACCAAAGAGTTCATGCCCTGCATTAAAAATCTCCACTCTAAAACCCCCTTCCGTTTTTCGGGTTGGTTTATCCCGGAATGTCATAATCACGGAGGTGCTTTGAGGGCCACGATACGCTCCGATGTTTTGGGAAGCGGATGCCACACTGACTTGCAATGGGTGATCCATCAGATTTCGTCCTACCTGGTCGCTGCTATTAGCCACATTTCGCTGACCATCCATTGATGACATCAGCAGTAGTTTAGGAATTTCAATGGCATGTGCTGCGAGAACAAAGTACTTACCCTCGACAGTATGCTCCTGACCGTCCCAGGTTTTATAGTGAATTTTACTCACCAGTCCGTTGTCTCCAATAGCAACTCGATTGGCTACTGATTGAGCACGGATCACAGCCCCTTTATTTCGAGCTTTATTAACGTGGACAACGGCTTCGTATTTCGCTCCGGTGGGACAAATAGGCATACAACTGCTGCTCCCTTGGCAAACATTAGGGTTTCTTGCGGCACGATGAGGTTTGACCTCAACCTCAACGTTACGGAATTTATGTCCCTTCAATGCCTTCCCCATTTCCAGGTCAAGCAGACTTTGGGCCTGTGACGGATAAGCATAGTCCCCGCTACGTGGAGAACCAAAATCTATCGAGTTGTCACCTGCTACACCCAATTGATGTTCGGCAGCGAGGTACCAAGGTTCGAGATCTTCATAGGAAATGGGCCAGTCGATACCGACTCCATATTGACTCAACATACGAAAATCCGATGGCATGAATCGGGGCGTTAAACCTTGCCAATGCCAAGTCGTCCCACCGACGCGCCGTTCATAGAAACTGGCAAAAGCGGCCTTACCTTTTTGCACATAATAGTCTCTTCCTCTTCCTGGCTTGGGTGCTTCGGGATGGTTGGGATAAGGACTAGCACTTCCCTTGTTTGGGTCGCTATAGTAGCGCTCTAGTAACTGACCACGATTCTGGTTTTCAGGGCCTGCTTCTAAAACTAAAACTTTGTGTTTTTTTTCAACCAACGCATCTGCAATTAATGCTCCCGCAACGCCAGCTCCTACAATAACTACATCAAACATTTCCATAATTATCCTCTATAATTTTAGTTTTTCATATAAGTCTGCCAAAGTTGACCGGAACTGACCCCTTTGGGAGAAACGTCTAATGCTCTCCATACGAGTGCTTTTTGATAGGCATCAGCCTTTACGTCTGATGGAATATCCTCAGGCATTAGCCATCCAGAGTACCAAAGTTGGATGATCGATTTTGCTATTTCCCAAGATTCCTCGTCTTGCATCAATCGATTCTGAATAGTCAGAGAATTTTTTTGACCTGAATTGAGGCTATGAAATGTGTTGAGGAGCCTCAACCAATTCTTTGGATTAGAGTGTTGTTCTTGATATTGATAAAAGCTCTTTCCCAAATTCAAATCCAAATCGTCGAAACCGGTTAAATAACGGGACAAGTCCATAAACACTGAAAATTTCATCTCCTCCGAAGCCATCGCTCCGTCTTCAGCAGATTTGGCCCCCCAAGGTGTTGCCGTGAGGGCAATAATGCTACCGCCCACCGTCACCAATTTCTTCGCAAAAAGTCGTCTTGAAATCATTTCATTCTCCTTATAGCTGAAATTCAAAGTTTTCATTTTTCAAAGACGAAAATCCTTGATCATATCGTTATGTTAACTTCGTAAAATAGTCCATCGATAGCAGTGAGATTAGAAGGGGATCTGGTCGATGGCGATAGTAGGTGATTTGCCTTACCTTAAAGAGGGTTAATAAATTTTAAGGGGTCGACAAGAATTCCCTCCCGCAGAATTTCATAATGAAGATGAGGTTTGGTCGACTTGCCTGAGTTTCCTAGCCACCCAATCACATCTCCTTGTTGAACGTGCTGTCCTATCTTCATTCCAATTTTGCTTAAGTTGGTATACCTCGTTTTGTAATCATCCTGGTGATATATCTCAATAAAAAGGCCGTAAAGCGCTCCATACTGGGCGACCATCACTTCCCCAGGAGCGGTGGCAATGATCGGTGTTCCCATTTTGTTTTCGATATCAATACCGGTATGGAATCGTCCCTCCTTTCCTGTGATAGGGTTGATTGTTTGGCCAAAGAGCGTTGTTATGCGTCCGTTGGTCGGCGGAACAGAGAACATTTCCTGACGGCTGTTCATAGATCCAACAAAATGAGTCACCCCTAAGAAGATGAAGATCAAACTCGCTAAAGCCCCCCCCAATATTTTTACTTCCATCTTAGGTTGTTGTTGGTTCAGTACAGCTTCCAACCTAAGAATCCTTTGCTTCAACTGTGAATTTTTCGTCTTACCAGAGAGGATCTTGCCTCCCAGCACAGTGACACTCATGAGGTGGGAATATTGCTGGGAGGCTTCTTTGGCCACTTTCAAAATGCAATTCCCATAAGTGTAAGGCGAGATGTTGCGTTGGCTCATCAGAGCTTCGTCACAAGCAAACTCTTGCAATCGACTGAACTCCCTTTCCCAAAGGTAAATAGACGGATTCCAAAAGCAAAAAAGCTTAATAGTCTGTATGAATATGGCCCAGGTAGTGTCTCCATTTCGATGGTGTTGCCCCTCATGCGCGATGGATACTTTCAGATAAGAAGGATGGGTCATCATCCAGGTTGGCAAAACGATATGGTTTTTGCCAGAAACTTTGGTGGCAAAAGGAATGGAAATTTCCTCGGAAAACAAAATATGCAGTGATCGGCAGGATCTCCAAAGAAATCCTCTATTCAACAGCCTATAGACCGCAAAAACATGATAGATAAAATAGAGGCATTGAAGGAAAAATCCGACCCCCAACAATAATAATAACCATCGTGAGTAATTTGATTTTAAATATGAAAAATCATCCAATATTGAAGAGGATGCACCATATTTTCTGTTAACCGTAGATGGAGCATCATGAAGTAAGCTCTGAATAACCGTTTGGGTTTCAAGAATGAAAACCTGTATTGTCGTTTGAATTTTGGTGTACGGAGTTTGAGAAATTAGAGGTAAATGCTCTTCATGGGGAGCCACTTGAAAATCTATAGGAGGAATCAATTTCAATGAATTGAAAACAATAGGAGAAATGCAAGCAATGATAAAAATGCCTCTTGCAAAAGAAAGCAGATACTTTTGGCTAATTGACAATTGGAATCGGGTTAACAACTTAGTGGCCACCCAAAAGAGAAAAAAAGCTCCAACTAAAGCCAAATTGATTTCTATATATAGGTTGATCATTGAATCAAAAAAAATCATTTTTCTAACTTAGTTTCTATAAATTCTTTAATTTCTAAGAGCTCTTCTTGAGACATGTGATTATCATCTAATAACTTTGTTACCAAAGATACAGGTTCATTCTTAAAAAGGTCTTTCACAAAATGGTTGAGTGACAGGCTTTCGTAATAGCTTTTAGTAATCATCGGAGTGTAAATATAGCTGATTCCTTCTTTACGGCTTTTTAGAAAGTTCTTTTGCTCTAAAATTCGCATGATAGTGGAAACGGAAGTATACGCCAACTCCCTTGAAGGAGGGAGCTTTGCCATGACATCCCTGACGGTTCCTTCTCCCAATTCCCACAACGTTTTCATAAATTCTAGCTCTACTTCTGTTAAAAGGTTTTTTTCTCTTTTTTTGGATTTCATTTTATAGTTTCTATTGAGGTATGCTTGATTGAATGATTTGAAAAATATGCTTCGATTATCCGTTTTTGTAGGATTTTCCGAGTCAGAATAACGATTTGCTGAACATTTCTAAAATAGTCTACTAAAGTTTTAGTTGGTTGTCAACTAAAACTTTAGTAGGTTTTTGAGTGATCGGTCCACAAACACGAGGACCATTCCAAACCAATAACGCTTACTGAAATAAGTAATTAGTGGATTTCTGCACAATGACCGCCAAAGAATGCACGTGTGACGGAGAACTGAAATTTCCCCAGCAGAGTGGTACTCTCTCCTAACTGCGAATCGTAAGCGGGGAGCACGCTGGAGCAGGGCGGCCAGGGTTTTGGGCAAGGCATGGAGCCTGGCGCGGCGCAGCGAGTTAGCAAAGGCCAGCGATAGTGAGGCCGTAGCGGAACAGTGAGGATTGAACTATGGGGACAAGTCGCTCTTAAGAGAACTCCTGGAGGAGCGTTTTTGCCGCTTTCACATCGGCGGTGGTCTCCCCTTCTGTAAACCAATGATAGATGGGCGCCAGTCGCTGATACGCTTCTTTCGACCGCCCTTGATTTTTCCATAGTTGAGCTAAATGGGTCACAGCACGCAGCTCCAGCGATTTCGTCTGTTGCTGACTCGCCCTTTCCAATGCCAATTTAAACAAAGATTCTGCCAACTGTTGATTCTCCTCCGTATCACTTTGCATTAATAAGAGTTCGCCTTTGAGTCGAAACAGTTCTGGAACATGGAGTTGTTCTTCAGAATTCTGTGCGAATGCCAGTCCCTCCTCCAGGGTTTTCAATCCTTGTTCGATTTGTCCAGCATCTCTATAAGCCTCTGCTGCAAGGGAGAAGAAAAATGGAAGCATTATATTAAATCCGCTAGTTTGAAAAAAATCTAACCCATTTTGACTCATTTCGATTCCTTGAGAAATGTCTTTCCCTTGAGCAACCATCGTGGCCCCTAGCAGGATACGACCTAACAGTTCCCAAAGGAAAATTCCATGCTCTTCGCAATAGGCGATCTGAATTTGAGCTCTCTCCTCAGCCTGGCGAAATTCTCCGCGAAGATAATGAATCAAGGTAATGTAGTGCTTCGCAAAACCGTGAGACATCGGATGCCCGACCTGGTCTGCAAGACTTACTGCATATTGAGCACGTTGCAGAGCTTGATCTGGGTAACCCAACTCCCATTTGATCCAGGCAGAGCAGGTGTTAGAACATACACCCGGATCATGACCGGAATAAAGATAGGTCAACTCATGATGAAGGTCTGGGTTGTAACATGCCTTGATTGCGCTCGCATGTATATCGGCGCCAAGACAATCTCCCAAGTGCAACTTAGCAGTCCACAACATATGGTGGGCTTCAATGCGCAATGCGGTGTCGTTCAATTTCTCGGCAGCTTCCATACAACGCTCTCCGTATTTACAAATTTCTCGAAGTTCGCCTTTGGGAGTATTGTATAAATTTGCTTGACCGCAAAGGACTCGAAATAGCCAACGCGGATCTTCTAATTGCTCGCTCAATTCTCTGGTTCTAGTATACACGGCTCCGACTTTAGGAGACACCATATCCGGAGTTAACGACATCGCCATGGCTAAAGTCATCTGAAGTTCGATTTCTTGCCGCATCTGCTCTGGAGTTTCCGGAAGCATTTTCACCAATCTCAATCCTTCATTGAGATGGTTAATCGCTTCGGCAATGGCAGAACGCTGGAGCGCTAACTTTCCCGCGTTTTCCCAGAATTTAACCGCCTGTTCAATCATATTGCCTTCGCTATAGTGGTAAGCAATGAATTCAGGCTGATTTTGGGTGATTTCAGGAAATTTTGTTTCTAAGAGATTGGCAATCTCTCGATGCACCTGAGCTCGCTTGCTCTTGAGCAAGGATTGATAGGCCGTGTCTTGGACTAAGGCATGACGAAACATATAGTTTGCTTGAGGGGGAACGTCTTCTTGGTCCAAAAGTTCGGCATCGACCAGTTTTTGCAATTCATGCTGCAATGCGGTTTCTTCTAGAGAAGAAAGCTTTTGAATCCACGAATAGCTAAACTCTCTTCCTAAAACGGCTCCCAATTGCGCGATTTCTTTTGCGCTGTCAAGACGATCCAAACGGGCCATGAGTGAACCTTGAATTGTGGCAGGGATGGCTAGCGTTGGCAGCGGCGCGGTGAGTTCATAAGAGTTTTCCTGCTCTTCCAGTAATCCCGATTCTAGAACCATTTTAGTTAACTCTTCCACAAATAATGGAACCCCATCCGTTTTTGCTATGAGTTGTTGTAACACCTCGTCCGGAAGGGATTTGCCTCCCGCTAATCCGTCGATGATCGGTTTTATGACTTCCAGAGATAACGATGATAATTGAATGGAGGTAGTAAAATTTTCCAGAGGCCATGGAGGGAGAAATACCGGGCGAAAGGTAAGTAACGCTAGAATTGGAACCGTGGAAAGGCGATTAATCAGAAGATTTAAAAATTCCTGAGTGGTAGGGTCTGACCAGTGTAGATCCTCTATAATGAACAACATCGGACGCCGTTTTGCCATTTCTACTAATAGATTTGCCAAAACCTCCAAAGTTTTTTCTCGGATTTTCTGGGGCGTTGTTTGAAGAGGCGAATAACGTTCTTCCAAAGAGAGAGAACACAGGTCTGCAATCAAAGGAACCGCTTCGGACAAGGGAAGCTCATACTCCGACAAAAATTCTTCCAATTTATCCAGTTTGCTAGCCGGGGGATCCTCCGGATGAAGTTGCAATATTTTGACTAATAAATTAACGAGTGGATACAATACGCTATTGTGGTGATAGGGAGAGCATCGGCATTCTTGTTCCGTATGGGCTTGGTTCACAATCTGCTCACGAAACTCTTTCACCAACCGGGATTTGCCGAGACCCGGTTCACCCTTAAGAAGGACCAATTGCCCCAAACCGTTTTCGATATGCTCCCATCGCTTTAAAATCTCCTGTAATTCTTGGTCTCGTCCGACTAAAGGAACTCGCTCTTTGACACTCGCTGTTTTGTCGAGACGGTCCTGAACTCCCGTTTCGTGAAGAGCTTGGTATACTTCCATGGGTTCAGAAATTCCTTTCAGAGTATGAAATCCCATGGATCGACAAACAAAATCATCTTTGATCAGCCGATAGGTATCGGAACTCATGACTACCGAATTAGCTTCGGCGATGCCTTCGATACGCGCACCTATGTTAGGAGTTTTGCCAACAATAGCGTGTTCTTCACGGGTATCTCCGCTTCCCATCTCTCCAGCGATGACCGGTCCGGTATGAACACCTAAACGTACTTTCAGGTCAATCCCTTTCTCTTTTTGTAGACGCTTCGCCAGCCTTTTGACCTGGTCAACAATGGCAAGTCCGCAATGGATAGCACGCTGTGCATCATCTTCATGGGCGATAGGATAGCCAAAATAGATCAGTACGCCATCCCCAATGTACTTCGCAATATACCCTTCAAAACGGCTAACTGCAGAAGCACAGACGTCCTGATAACTGCGGATGACTTCTCGTAAATCCTCTGCATCAAGCTGTTCAGAAAGCGCGGTAGACCCCACCAGATCACAAAAAATAACAGTGAGTTGACGATGTTCCGCTTCCGATGTCTTTTGTAGTTTTGAAGTTGCATTGACTTCACTTTCAGCAAGCCGGGTTCCGCATTTCATACAGAATGCCGCTTCTCCTGGGTTTTCATACTGGCAATTTGAACACTGCATTTACAACTCTTGAGAATAACATGAGACCAAGATTGGGAAATTCCAGCTTCTGAATAGGAACAAACAAATATAAGATCCGGCTAGCGATATACACAAACTAAATAGAGATGTTCCAAAGTGAAGCCATCGGTTAATGCCGCATGAACATCTTCCTGTGGCAGGGTGGGCTGGGAGGGGCGTTTTGTGTCTTTTCACCTCCGGTTCAAACAAACGACAGAAATCTTTTCCACTCACTGCTTTCAAACCGCGATTTCCATAACTTTGTCGGTTTGAGAAATCGATAAGCTGTCTAAATCCACCGATAACCAGCCTTCAACTGCTTCATAAAGATTGGACAACAGTTCTTCAAAACTGTCTCCTTGCGTCACGCACCCCGATAACGCGGGAACCTCTGCCCAATAGCCACCTTCTTCTGCTTCGTGGATCGCGACTTTCAATTTCATACAATACTCCTGGAAATTGGATTCAATACAAACGATTTCGATTCATTGAAGGCGTTAAGAGGCCAACAATCAGTTGACCATTTCGCCTATATAACTGTCCACTACTTCATTGGTTTTTATACTGACCAAGCTGTTCAATTTACTTCTCAATTTTTCTACAAATGGACCTTTAAGACAGGGCAACAGCTCAACCGAATGACACCCTTGATAAAGAATATGAAGAACTTCGAGATAAGAATGAGATTGATTCAAACAGGACGGCATATCATGCAAATTCTGTGTGTCAAAATACACTTTAACTGGACAATTATGAAGACCCAATCGAATCAAATTCACCAAGGTATAAATCAAAACATTGGTTTCTAATTGTGTCCGTTCGTGCTGATCCCAAATATAGCTTTTTCTGGCATCTAAGGCTTTTTACCCTCCTAGACATTACCCACACGAATGCCAATTAAAGACCTTTGCTTCATCATTTTACAGCCAAGGGTAATTGCAGTTTCTTGAATGTTCTCAGATCGGATCGTAGAAACGCGCACCATAATTTTTCTAGCCTATGTATAGCCTAAGGTCATGAAAATTAGTTTTAGTGAAACCTAAGTTTCGTAAGGAGGCTAATTTTAATAAACATCTCTTCAAATGTAAATTTTTTATACTACACGATCCAATCGTAAAAACGATTTTTCTCAAATTAAATGAATAATTATTTCGTACTTAATATACATCTTGTATTTCTCAAAAAAAGTTATTCATTCTTTCCACTGCACTTAGAGTTCTCGGACAGTGTTTGGACATGTAGTCTTTCATTTCAATTTGAAGATTTTCGTCCGTTTTATTGGGGCTTCTCTGCTGGACAATATCAATTAACTCGTCATCAAACTCATCTAAAAAACCAGATAGTAAACCTCTAGTGATATATTTTTGGATGTCAATATTCTCTTCTTTACTGCAAGCTAATTTATAACGGATTTTAATTAACTCATCCAAACTAAGATTGCTTTGGTGAGTTTCTTGAAACCAATTTTCATCAAAATTTTTTATACTGACTGCTGAAAGTTTCATGTTCATAGAAAAATTTTTCAAACGATTCTTAGGGATTTCCTTTTTCCAATTAATTTGCTCTGATTCCCAACTTTCCGACAAAGTCGTATCTAAACTACCAATCCAAGTTCGAGATAAATCACTTTTTATAATAGTTGTTCCCCCTACCCGAACTACATTCCAATATGCTCCCTCTAAATCTACAGAGTTTAAAACCGCTCCCTCTAAATCTACGGATTTTAAATATGCTCCTCGAAACGAGGTATTGTTTAAATTGGCCTCATTCATTAAAACAAATCGCAAATCCGCTCCTTGCATTTGAGTATAGCTTAAATCCGCTCCTTGCATTGAAACAAAACGTAGTTTAGCACCCTGTAAAGAAACTGCTTCTAAAGAAGCTCCTTGTAACTTAGTTCCTTTCAATTCTGCTCCTAACAATGATACATCTTTCAAATCAGCTCCTTGTAGAGAAGTATTGCTCAAATTAGCATTTTGTAAAGAGGAAAATCTCAAATTGACTCCTTGCATTAAAGCTTCACCTAAATTTGCTCCTTGCAAAAAAGTACTGTCTAAGTCGGCTCCCTGCAAGTTCGCTTTTCTTAGGTCAGCGTTGTACAATTTCGATTTATATAAATCGCTTAGACGCAAATCTCGACCTCGCAAATCTAAACCATGCACTACTTGTGACCAATCAGTTTCTTCTAGCTTCTCTCCTTTTTTAACATAGCGCAGAAAATCCGGTATCTCTTGTTCACTAAAGTCTGTTCTCTTAAACTAATTCTTGGGATTAATTTGTCTGACAGTTCATGAGGTATTGACAAGTAACCAATTGATAAGTCCCATTTGTCTTCACTCATGTAGGAATCCATGTTTCTTTTTTCTCCAAGAAGAACAATCGTTTGAACCTTTCTCCTTGAAGGTATCCAGTCGAAGGCAACAATACTTAACAAAATCACCTCGTTGCTTATAGAAAGCATCAGTATTCCCGTGATAACACCTCTTCTAAGCCAGGCAAATACACGAATACCCCGATTGCCTGTCTCTTTTACAACTTTGTTCCAATATAAGCTTATAAATGTGGCATCAATAATCACTGCTCCGAAGTGCCAACCTGTCATCCCTAAGCTATGATAGTCAGAAAAGCGCCATTGTATAAAAACCAAAATAGCCAAAGGAGAGAAAACTAGTAAAAATAAAAGGACGAAACGTAGTACGTGATATTGCCAATGTCTCGAATCAATGTGAGCCAAGGCATTGAATAAAAATGGGCGAAGCATGCGGCTAGCATCTTGCTTTTTTGAGCTGTTAAGCCAAGAAAAAAGCTTCTTACTATGTAGGTTGAGATTGAATAAAAGGTTCCAATGAAATACCAATAATAGCAAAGGAGCAATTATGTAGAAACCAAACAAAGGAACTGAGAAGTTAACCAATGGCAACTGAATTTGGCTATCGGGTATCAATAAGTCTTTATCTGTAGTACCGATTACTATTACTAGTAGGTAAATTTGAAATGCTAGGAAGGTAATAAAGGCATTTCGATTTTTGTCCGAGGAGTCGTCTAGGATGACTTTGTAGTCTGATGTGGGTTTGTCATCGTTTTTCATTTTTGCCTCTTCTTAAACTGTAATTTTTAAAATACGCTCGGTCGGTTTTTTAAATATTTATAACTTTTTATAATTTTAACTATTTTTAGATCACTACTCCATATCCCTCGAATATACGTAAGGAGGTTAGGACACTATCGGAATAACTGTCAATAGGCTTCAATTAAACAATTCACGATTCGGCACATGGATTGTGCTAATGGAAAAATCGGAAAGTTGTTTTGCACCTAAAAAGGGGACATGCAACAGATGGAAGCCTCATTGGTTAGAGGCTTCGCAGGAAGAACCGTTTGTAGGATCGTCTAAGGAAAAATGGGAAATGAGATAGATTGAAGCCTTATGAGTTAAAGGCTTCACAGGTCGGTAGGTGGTGCTGGCATCTAAAGCAAGCAGGATGAAGGAAAATCACAGATCAATAGTGGAAGGCGTCAGGACGACCATAGAGATGTTACAGGATCTCGGGCAAGGTACTGCGAGTCTCTAACCAAGCATAGAATTCAGGCTTGTAGATAGCAATGTCGCAGCGGGGCATATGGCCCAACATTTCCTCAATAAAGTGCATTTTCAGGTCATCGGCACAACGTTGAGACATGAACGTTTTCAGGATCAATTCGGATAAAGCAATAATGGTCTGAGTGCTTCGGTGTTCGTAGCGAACCAAAAAGATATCTGGGCCTGGAAGATTGACAATGGTTTCATGACTAGGACTCCAGAGATGTAAAGACAAGGGTGGGGGTGGGGCTTCAAACACGATATACATAGGGACCTCTTGGTTAAAAATTATCAAATGTGGCCAGTCACCAAACGACTGGCCAAGTTGGAAGAATGAGGTGATTTAAACGGCATGAAGCTTGGGCCTGTTTTCGGCTTCCGATTCCTCTTGGGTTTTCATTTGCTCATGCAATTGGTTCAATTCCTCACCAATACAAGCAGCATATTGGCGGCAGGTCTCAACGGTTTGCCGATAACCATCAATGGCACATTCCCCCATCTCTTCGGGATCGGCGAGCAATGGGGATACCTCAACCAAGAAGGCAATGGGGTTGTGTAGTTTGGCCATGTCATCCGTAGCATAGGCCAATTGGTTGACTGGATTCATGTTTTCACTCTGAGGGTAATATTGAATAGATATCATAGTGATCTCTTCAGGTTACAGGTTAAGAATGTTTGGCCCAATCTTGAGCCGAGGGGTGATAGTGATGATACTGACTTTGTAGATCGTTGATGGACAAATGAAGATAACGTTGGGTTGTTGAAAGCTGAGTATGCCCCAGCAACTCTTGCAACGTTTTCAAGTTCATTCCGTTTTGCAAAAGCAAGGTGGCTACACTATGGCGCACCAAGTGGATACTGCCTCCATCCCGTTCAGGAAAAGCTTTGGCGAAGTACTTGCCAATGATATCGCTACATCCGCTCTTGCTCCAACGGGATGCCTTTTGAGTCATGAACAAATACTCACATTGAGGATTCCTCATTGACCACTTTTCGCGGGTTTCCAGTTCGTACTTGCGAACCCAACCCAAGGCCCGTTCGGAGATGGGAACCACACGATCCCGAGCCTGCTTGCCCATCCTGATCCACATGATTCGTTGATGTGGGTCAAGATCCTCTGGTTTGAGGTTGAGTAGCTCTTGCCGTCTTCCCGCTGTGGCATAGGACACTTCTAAAAATGCGCGATCCCTCAAACCCGCCGGAGTTTCGATATCTGGAGTCAGCATCAAGGTTTCCAATTCATCCACTGTCAAAACCTGTTGAGGCAGTGGTTTGGGCAGCCTGGGCATTTCCAATCCGCTGGAAGGATCAGACAGTAAGAATCCTTGTTTATGCGCCCAGGTGAGGCAACGAGCCAAGGCACCTAAAATCAGGTGTTGGTAAGAAATGCTCCAAGGCTGGCCAGTGGGTGAACACTGGTGACGGGACCAACTTTGGAAGTTCTTTACCAAAGCTGGATTCATCTCTTGTGGCGACGAAACGCCACGAAGTTGGCACCATTCCGCGAACTTCTTAAACGCGATGGCTTCACGCTCCAAAGTCCCTTCTGAATAGTTCCGGTCCTTCAGCCAGTCCAATCGTTGGTTGCAAAGCTGTTCGACCGTTTGGGGTGGTTTGTTCATGTCCATCTCCTTTCTAAAAGGTAGGATTTCGATCAAAGGTTTGGGGCAAGATCTCGGTCAAGGATTTCGATGATTTCCTGACCGTTTTTTTGCCCCATTGGCTCTTCTGGTGAATTTTGAAAGTGTCATCTCCGCTAGGCCACAAAAGACCTAGCTTAGAGATGGGTTTGAAAATCTGACTTGGACCTGGCTTGAACCCGGCTTGGGCTTGACCTGGCCCGGCTTGCAAGGTTTTGCCTCCGTCTTTTCAACCCTCAAATTTGACTTTTCCGGGATCGACTTCTTTCTTGCTCAAGGAAGCGGGATCGACCAATCCCGGTAGGTAATGAGTCGCTGTTTCGTCGCCATGCCATGCCAATTCGTAAACCATCACATGGCCACGACTGCCTTGGAGCAAGGTCAAGTATTCCAACTCGGTCAACTTCATCATGTGATCCTTCAACCGAGAATCCTTCCATTTGGTGTATTCCCTCACGTGTCGGCGAGTGAACTGGATTTCCCCCGACTCTTTGTTGTGAGCCTCGGCTTTCTCCATCACCATTTGATAGATGAGTTTTAGCAACCGCATGGTGGGTGCGCTCAGTTCAGCAACACTTTGAACTAGTACTTCCGATAGCAACCGATTGGCTAAGCGGATGTCTTCCACACTCGTTTCCACATGCTCCACCTTCTCCCCATCAAATTCTATGGAGACGTGGGACCGTTGGTATTGATGTAAGAAGGTGATGGCATCGATCAAACACAAGTACTTCATATTGTCCCGACGAGACCGCAAATACTCCGTGTTGAAGGTCAGTTGCTCCACATAGGGGTTATAAATCTCCACCGGCTTGAGCAATCGCTGTGCATTGTGGTGCTTGCGCTTCACTCGCTGAGCAATCCGTTTGATATGCTTGCCCTGCAAGGATCTGGCTCGGCGTTGAGCATTGTGAACCAACGAGGTTTGGGCTTTGTCTTCGTCCACGCTCAGGATCAAGCAGCGGTTTTCCAACTCGGCATCCAATTCATGTTCGGTGGTGATGAGGATAATGCAAACGGGTCCCAACACTTCCCTGATTTGGGATCGCAACTCATTGGAGTGGGGATCTTTGGCAATGGTGATGAGTTTCAACATCTTGTCAGATTGGAAGAGCTTCAATGAGTATTGAGCATTTTGCATTCCCTCGTCCTCAGCGATGGCCAAGACTTTGTTGCACAGTTCCTCCCGACCCACATAAAACAATGAAGCCGAGGTCATCATGGACCATCGTTCCTTTTGCTCGGTTGGCATCAAGTCCAAGATGGCATCCATCAAAGCGGTTTTTCCGGCAGAGGATGAACTTTGAATGATCAAGGCAATGGGATCGTCGAGAAGCCGTGAAGTTCCGGCCAAGTAACCAATCAGCTTGTTGGTGTCTTCTCCTTCCAAGCCAATGGTTTGGAAGTCTTTCAACAGGGATTCGTTAAGGTTGGGGGATTTGAGGAAGGCCAAAGCTTCTTGATATTCCGCCTCGGTCATCGGCTCCACTTCATCCGTTGTCTTTTCAGGATTGGCCGCTTCCATCGCTTTTTGAACAATGGGTTCCACGGCTAAGAAGATGTTACCCATCTCGCGCTTGATGACATCGGTAGGCACATGCAGGTCTGAGGCTGCGGCAGCAATGAACTGTTGTCTTTTACGGCTGTCCGACAAATCCACCGTGTACCAATAGAAAAGCTTGTTGCGAGTGATGCGGATTTGAACCTTCATGGAAGCAAAGGATTTGATGGTGTTGACGGAGTAAACCACATATTGACGATCCTCAAAGAAAAGCTTCAGTTCCTTTCC
Source organism: SAR324 cluster bacterium (assembly GCA_028281495.1). Lineage (GTDB taxonomy): Bacteria > SAR324 > SAR324 > SAR324 > NAC60-12 > JANQJU01. The sequence continues at coordinate 251,455 of JANQJU010000100.1, read as the reverse complement.
ATCCCAGTGGTGAGGAACGGCTTGGGGTTCAGGAGCTTCCTCCGTTTTATTGGGTTGTGGTTGCTCCGCCATTGGTTGGACGGCACCGGCTGCAATCTTGGGTTGGTAAGGCAACAAATCTTTCAGCAATTTGTCAAAGGCTGCTTTGCGATCCTCAAAGCCCGAAGCGTAGCTGTTGATATCCTCACCCTTGGGAACCGGTACCCGGTAAACGGTGATCCCAATTTCTGCCAATCGTTCCGCCAGTTGGTGAGCCGCATTGTCTCCGGCATGGTCACCATCGTAGGCAATCCACACTTCCTTGACTTCCCTAAGTTTGAACCCCCATTGCATGTCATTGGTGAATCCATGACAGCCAAAGGAAGAGGTGACATTGCGGACATCTGCACACCATAAAGTGAGTGCATCCAAGATGCTTTCACAAACAATGATGGGTTGGCCCGTTTCCAGTGTTGGGTAATTGAACACCCCACGGTGAGCACCCGGCAAATAGAGATGGGGTTTGATTTTGACATGGGGTTTGCTCGTTCGCCTTCCGTAGACCGTCCTGAGAGTTCCATCGAGTTGGTAAACAGGGAAGGTCAGACAGCCGTCAAAGAACTCGCGGTTTTTGGCAGTCAAAATGCCGCGTTGCTTCAACTGTTCCCGCCTTTCATCTTTGCCGGTTTTGGGAGCACGACCAATGAGGCCCTGCAAAGATCGACTGGTAAAACCAATGTTGAATTGATTGATCACTTCAGGATGATCGATGCCACGGCTTTGCAAATATGCTTGAGCCGATGGAGTGTTGTGCAAGGTCTTGTTGTAAAACTCCAAGACTTGTCCCACTAACTTTTCACTCGACGGATCGAAGGGGTGAGTGATAGATTTTTCGGGCTTCGGCTTTTGTTCCGAAGTTCCTACTAAGGGGCTTCCGCCTAGACTCGCCAAAGCTGTGCGGAAGTCCTTGTTTTCATGCTTCATGATGAAGCTGAAGCAATCCCCGCCAGCTCCGCACTCAAAACAGTGAAACAAGTTCTTGTCAGGATTCACAAAAAACGACGGTGTTTTCTCTTCGTGGAACGGACACAAGCCCACAAAATCGGAGCCTTGTTTTTTCAGTCCCACACCTCTGGATTCAACGAGTTGCACCAGATCGATGCTTTCCTTGATTCGTTGAACCTCCTCTTTTGGAAGATGTCCCATATGGGGTCCTTTCTCTTTTCGATTGATGAATGACATCTCTCAACAAATTCAAAGGATCTCTGAGTTGTTGAGGGTTAACTGAGGCATTCCCACACCGATAGGTCATGTCCAATTCTTCCAGGTTTTCCCCTTCGAACTGAAACAAGAGCTTGGATGAGTTTGCCCATCGTGAGCCACAAAGTTTGGCTCCGTTGAGGAGCAAATAGGCTCCTCTGAAAACGTCATGTGTCTCTAATCTCTCCATAAGTTTTTCCTTTCATTTTTCTATTTACATATATATGCTACTTTAGCATTTAAATGCTATTAATCAAGAACAATTAAATTTGATTTTGTTTGCTGCTTCCATAAAATCCTATTGATAGGAGTTGCTATGGAAAACAGCGAATTAATCCCCTCAAAGTTTATTTCAAAGCGATTGAAGCATTTGAGGGAACAAAAAGAATGGTCACAACGAGAGCTTGCTGAAAAGCTTGAGGTCGAACTACATCGAATCTCAAAATATGAACGTGGGATAATCAGCCCAACAGCCGATATGCTTGTTAAATTAGCTGATGTTTTTGAGGTTAGTGTTGATTCCTTGCTTAGAGGCCAAAAGACCATTTCAGAAACTACGATTATCAATCCAACACTTCACCAGAAAATCCAGCAACTCGAAGTCCTCTCGTCAAAAGACCAAAAGCTATTAGCAGCCATTATTGATGCCTTCATAGATCGATCATAGATTTATTTGGCCCTACCGTACTTCTTTAAAAGCGCAACTTTGTTGCTTTCAAGGTGTGGTCTCCGGCCACTATTCAATACCTAATCGGCCCGCCCGCCCCGTGACACTCCCCATTCCAGGATAAGGTGTTCCTGCATCCATGCAGTCACGGTCGTTGCCACGTCCCTGTGTCAACTCCCCATAGTTCAATCCTCGCTGGCCAGCCCCACCTCGCTAAAGCTGTTGGGGCTTCGGCCTTGGCTGCGGCCAACATGCATCCATGCACCCCGATCCCGGCACAGCCCTCGGGTTTTGGCACTCCCCCAAAACCCACGCCACTAAGAACCTTCATCACTTCGCCTATCCACCATAACGAAATCCAGCCACCGGGCTGAGCAATGGCTGTGCTGTCAACCGATCCACCGGAATAGACAAACCGCCACCACAACAACCACACCACCAACAGAAAACAGCAAAATGGGACATCCATTTTGCAAAAAACACCACGGAGACCGTGGCAAACGAAAGCACCAACCCTGCGGCGAAGATGTACGCAAACCAAATTTCTCGTTTAACTGCCAACGCGGGGACCGTTCCCAACCGATAACGATTACTGAAATAATTAATTAGTGGATTTCTGTTTAGTGGCCGCCAAAAGATAAAGGTGTGACGCAGCCATGAATTTACCTCAGCAAAGTGGGATGGTTCCTAACTGAGTAGCGGAGCCGGGGAGCGCGGCGGAGCTTGGCGGACAGGGATGGACAAGGCATTGGATGCCTGCTGCGGCGCAACCTACGCGGATTTTTGGCCAGCTTCTGCGAGGCCAAAAATTGCGAGTGAGCAATGAACTATGGGGACAAAAAACAGGACGTTTTTTGTCCCGGGAAGCCAGGGAAGGCTGACCCCATTATTTTGTGGCATGGTGGGTTTGGGCGGGGAGTTTGTGTGCTTGAACTGGAGGTGAAAAGACACAAATCATTCTTTTTGACGAACTGCCAAGAGTTCCTCAAGATCAGCCTTATCTACTTGAGATAAAACACCATGCAACTCCTCTTTGTTCAATTGAGACAATGCCCCTTGCAACACTTGAGTTTTATTCTGGCTATCAAATTCATTGAAGGCTTTTGCTACTGCGTCAGGAGCCGAATTCTTCAATACTACGGTTAATCCTTCTTCTTCAAAACGCTTCAAATCCCAACCACTCATATCGAATTCCTTTCCTAATCGGTAATAAATGAACGTCATCACTCCTATCAGTTTAGACCAAAAACGACTGCCTAAAAAGTATTTTGATGCGTCTCGAAATCGATCCTTACGACTAGCAAAGATCCCCAAGACTGCATTGGCTTCATTATCGGGCAACTCGTTGGGAACCAACAGGATGACCTCACGGATGGCTAAATGAAGGCGATAAACTCCACGGCTTTCCTGGAAAATGGGGATTTCTTTACTCTTTAACAAATGCGAGGGAGTCATGGAGGACACCGCAAAGGTTTGCAATTCTTCACGAGACAACTTCTCTTGATCCAAGTAAGCACGCGCATAACTGATGGTCTTGTCCAACTGATCGATTCCATAGGTTTCACTTATTGATTTGAAATCAATGAAATTGTGAGTTTTCAGATGCTCTCGGATTCCGTCTGGGAGTTGTTGTAATTCTTCAGAACTCAGCGCATGCTGAGGGCGAATCACCACCACATCCATCCGCCAAGGATCTTTGGTCACTTGATATTCGGTTAATACTTGAAACCCTAAAACAGACAAACGGGCTTGCAGAATTTGGCCAAAGAGCTTGTGCCAGTTCAGACGAAATTTGAGCATCCTTGCTCCTTTCCATTAGATTGACAACTCACTCGTTTTAGCAACTCAATCCATAGCGTCAAGCAATACCTTATTTGTGGAACAACGCTTTTTATTCCCCCCTTGCCCCAATCAGCTATTTCACATTTATACACTCACAACCTATTATAAAGCACTATTTCGAATGATCTCGATGTGCAAAATCCCAAAACGCGCACCCTAATAAGAGAGTCGGATTATCTCACCGACAGCACGAAGGCTTCCAAGGCGGCTTGATCTTCAGTGGATAGGGCGTCGAAAGCACCGTCGCCGTTTGCGGCGCGGCTACTGGAATCCCACATACGGCGGATGGTGAACGTGAGGGCCGTGCCAGTCAGCACACTGCTACGGAGATCGGGAGCGGAAAGAACCGGTGTGAACCCAGAAACGGTCGGGTCACTATTGGGACCATGACACGAAGCACACGACAAACCACTACTAGAAACTTGGGCAAACAATTCCGCCCCACGAGTCGTGGCCTCGGTTGCATCGTCGGTTTCAGTACCCGAATCGGTTCCTGTCCCCGAACCGGTACCAGAGCCGGTATCCGTTCCAGAGTCGGTATTGGTCCCTCCGGTATCAGAACTGGGATCGGCATCGGTACTGGATCCATCCCCAGAAAGCAGGGTGGGATCGAGGGCAGCGAGGTTTTCAGGAAGTCCGAGAGTCGCCCAATTTTGCAGAGCTTCAATTTCGGTTTGGGTGAGGGGAGTGGCATAATCGAGAGGCATGCGACGCACACCAGCCACATCTTGCGTGAGGATCCCAGACAGGAGCCAACTGCCAAGCACATCGGCTCGACGGATGTTTTCGTCTGAAGCGTAATCGTTGAGATCGAGGTCGTTGGGGGCGTCGTTGGGGGTGAGATCGGAGTGAGGAACGGTATGGCATACTCCACATTTCAAACGAACCAGCCGGCCCACCCCGTCTTCCCAAGTCGGAGTGGCGGAAAGAGTGACATCATCCGGCTCGTCGTCACCCAACGTGGTGGCTTCAGAACAGCCTAATACAATCGTCAAAATGCCCAACAGGATGCAGAGATGCCAACGGTTCATGGTTCCTCACTTCAATAAAAGGTGAAGGCAACCCGAAGGTTGCCGTGTCCAAACGTAGGAAACCGTTTCCCAACGTTAGAAGTTTACCCAGCCAAGAGTCCTCCGTATTGCACGAAGAATGGTACAAACACCAGACTCAAAATGGCGGACAATTTGATCAATACGTTCAACGAAGGACCAGATGTGTCTTTCAATGGATCCCCCACAGTATCACCGACCACAGACGCTTTGTGAGGATCGGAACCTTTACCGCCCAAGTTGCCCGCTTCGATGTATTTTTTTGCATTATCCCAAGCACCCCCAGCATTGGCAGAAGAAATCGCCAACACGCCGCCTGAAACCAAAGAGCCGGCCAACACACCGGCCAACGAAGGGATGCCAAACAAGAATCCGATCACCAACGGCGTTCCCATGATGAGAATGCCGGGAGCAATCATTTCGCGTAATGCGGCTTTGGTTGAAATCGCGACACATTCCCGGTAGTTCGGCTCAGCTGTGCCTTCCATGATTCCAGGAATGGTACGAAATTGCCGTCGGACCTCTTCAATCATGTCACCGGCTGCTTTTCCTACCGACTTCATCGTCATAGCAGAGAACAAGAAGGGCAATACTGCCCCAATGAACAAACCGGTCAGTACCAACGGATCCAATAGGCTGATGCTTCCCATAATATCTGCACTCGGATCCAAATGATTCGCACGAGTTAAAAATGCAGCAAACAAAGCCAAGGCAGTTAAGATGGCAGAACCGATAGCAAATCCTTTTCCGATAGCAGCCGTGGTGTTTCCAGCCGCATCTAGCAGATCGGTTCGTTTGCGGACCGATTCGCCAAGGCCAGCCATTTCAGCGATTCCCCCGGCATTATCAGCCACAGGACCATATGCATCGATGGTCAGTGCGATAACCAGCGTCCCCAACATTCCCAAAGAAGCAATCGCGACGCCGTACATTCCGGCAAAAGTGAAAGAAAGAAAAATGGTAACGGCCATTACCAAAACGGGTCCAACCGCACTGTGGTATCCTAAAGCGAGACCATAAATAATCGTGGTCGCTGCTCCGGTTTCTGAAGATTTTGCAACCTCTTTAACGGGTTTGTAGTCATGTGAGGTGTAAAACTCGGTAATCAATCCAATCAGGAGGCCTCCAATCAATCCCGCCAGGAAACACCAGTAAACCCCGATACTGCTGTATTCAGCATTGTTGATCACGAACTCACCGGGCAAGAGCCATAAGGTGACGAACAACATCACAATGGCCATAATTCCCGTGGAGAGGACGAGTAGTTTCTTCAACGCAGGAGCCACATCGCTTTCCTTTTTCACTCGGACCAAAGCCAAGGTCAACAAGCTCACGGGAATCCCAATAGCGGTGATCAGGATCGGATAAAGCAGTGCTCCCAAATCGTGCCCAAATGCAATCGCTCCAATCACTAAAGCGGCACAGGTGCTTTCTGCACAAGACCCAAACAAGTCGGCTCCCATACCTGCAACATCACCTACGTTGTCGCCCACGTTGTCCGCAATCACAGCGGGGTTGCGAGGATCGTCTTCAGGAATCCCTTGTTCCACCTTGCCCACCAAGTCGGCACCGACGTCAGCAGCTTTGGTATAAATCCCACCACCGACACGAGCAAACAGAGCAATGGAAGACCCTCCCAAACCAAAACCAGCGATGATTTCCATCAAAATGTGGGTGCTGACATCAGGAAGGACCCATTTCATACAAATATAAATACCCAGCAACCCTAAAACCGCAAAGCTCACCAGACCAAAACCCATCACGGCTCCTGAGTTCAAAGCGGTATTGTAAGCTTTTTCAATCGATCCTTTCGCCGCGGTGGTGGTGCGGACGTTTCCCGCTGTGGCGATCTTCATCCCGATGAAGCCAGAAAAAATCGAAATGACACATCCAGCAATGAAGGCAATCGCTGTGTAAAACCCTTCGCTGACGCCAGGCGTGTGAGGGTCATCGATTAAGAAAGTAATCACTAAAGCGAACAGGAGAACAAATACTGACAAATACCGGTATTCCTGTTTCAAAAACGCCATGGCACCTTCGGCGATGGCTTTGTGAATCGAACGTAATTTCGTTGCTTCTTCGGGAGTGTCCGCTCCGGCATCCACCGAAATACGAACCACCCGACTCACATAAAAGAGGGCACAAGCTAGCCCCAAAAAACCCAATACGGCGATAATCAAAAGTATCATAAACCTGTCTCCTTGCTTTTAGTTGATGCTCTTCCACACATGCTATATTTCTCGATACTTCCGAAGGGTTGTAACGAGGAATGCTTATCGTGCATGGACATAAAACGTTTTAGTGGCGAGTGGGCCCACCAGGACTTGAACCTGGGACCAGCCGATTATGAGTCGGCTGCTCTAACCAACTGAGCTATAGGCCCGTTTGATGAATCTGAAAGGATTCATTTGAGGATGGAAATCACTCGAAGAAACTCTCCCGTTTAGCCCATACGATGGGAGAACGCAAGCTGGATTTTATGGCCTAGATACAAGGACCAGCCGACCATTGTGAACAACAATGCTTGCACCTCTCCGTCACGAAAGCTGTTCTCAAACATCCCGCCGACCAGGAACCCAACAAAGCCTGCATTCATCCCCCACAAGATGGCTTTTTCTTGCAAAAACCGGTCGTATGCTTTCCGAATCCAACGGAGATTCCACCCCAATACCGTTCCCCAAAATGCAAGGTAGCTCAGCAGCCCAAATATCCCAAAGTTCAACCATGTTTGAAGATAAATATTATGCACACCAGCTTCTGGCTTATTGAGGAATTGCTGATGTTGATACTTCTCCGCCACTATAGCTCGATACGGCTCCATCACCCGGTCATCATTATTCAGCCCAATGCCGAACCAAAAATGATCTTGAATTGCCAAAACAGCCGTTTCCCATAGAAACAAACGATCCCGGTGGTGCCTCAACGTAAAGAGACTATCCAGCCGCGCCTTGATTGGAGAGGTGATGTCTTGCTGGTACGTTTCAAAGGTACTTCCTAACTGTAACGAAGGCACAAGCAATGCTGCCCCCAATAGCATCAAACCAATGCCACCCAACAGCACTTTCCGGGGAAGCTGTAGTGCCAAAATTCCTAAAGCAGCCGCCGCTCCCAGCCAAGCGCTGCGCCCTAAAGACAGAAACAAGCCGCCCAACATGGCAAGACTTCCCAACCCAGACATCCAACGCATGCCCAACGGCATGACTCTCACAAAAGCTAAAGAGAGAAACACAGGAAAGATGAGCAACAGATAATGGGCATAAGTGAGGTGATGACTGAAATTGCCTTTAGCGTGAAATACGCCGGTTTCCACAAAGTCGGGGGTGTAGGGGGTAATTTTTTTCCGACCTTCTGGCCGCAGCCAATCGATTCCCCAGTAATGCTGGAGAATGCCATAGACAGAAACCACAATCAGCATGAATAAAAACCACCGCAACAATCGCTCTTCCCGAATCCCAGGTAATGCTTTCCATAGAAAAAAGGGCAGTGCAAAGCGCCAAATATCACGCAATTCGGAAAGATTTTTGAGTGGTTCTGGATTCACCAAAGCGGAAAACAGCGCAGTCACCACCATCGCCAAGATCGGCCAAAGTAAAGGAACGTTCCAATGCAACACTTCCCGATGTTGGGTGGCTCGCACCAGAAAAACAATGTACAGGAGGATGGACGCGGCATTGCCCCCCGCCATTGAAAACGTGCTACATACGAAAAGTGCGTACACTAGAAAATGTACCACGGCATCAAAATGGAGCTTTTTCATAAGGAACCGAGCTCAAACTTGAGAAAAATGTGGTGAAATGGCAGTTCATGATATCTGAGTGTTATGCGAAAGATGTTCCGAGAATCGTGCGATTGGAACGTTTATTGAAAGTATAGACTTTTTTTAAGAGAGTTTGCTACACTCAAAAAACAACATTAAACAAACAATAGCTAAACATCCTTTTGGAACCTCTTTCCGAACCGGATCCAGCACTATGTCGGCGGCAACGTATCCCCCCAAAAAATTGGTATCGGTAGAAATTCTCACTCGTGAGATTGGCTTCAGTGGACCTCAAAAAATCGTCTCAGATATCAATAACCTCCTCAATCTCAACACAAAATTTGATGCGGAGTATTATGATTCACTCGCGAATCCGCCGTCTGCCTCCGCTGACTTTGTCGATTCTCTAAAAAAGATTTTGCACAAACACACTCAGCGCGCCTCTGGAATGGAATTTCACGCCTTGGTGCAAGCCCTGAGTGGGAAAGATACCATTCCTCGCGTGGAGGATGCCGTACTGTTGAAGGCCGGTTTAGGCAAAGCTCTGGATATCATGCAGGAAGTGATCAAACTGAAAGGCAAGTCCACTAACGAGGAAAATCGACGTTATCTCGAAATGTTTCTGCAACGCTGGATTTATAAGTTCTGCCACAATGTCTTTGTTGCAGAAAATATTCATGAACAGCTCGTCAAAATGTTTCAAAAGGAACAAAAAAAAGAAAAAGAAGCCTTTAAAGATTTGATGGCCATCGTGACTCATTTAAGCACTCAACACGGAACCCCAAGCTGTGTGGCAGCGGGGTACGATCCAACGAATTTCCGTCGATGGTACGTGGTTTTGAGCAATCTGCTCTTGGCCTATTTCGCAAGAGAAGTTTCGATCCCTTTCAATCTGCAAAAAATCTTCATCGAATTCCAACGAAACACTTTTTTCAATTACGATGATCTGAAAGGAGACGGTGAAGCGCTCCAACGTGAACGCAAAAGCCTCGTGATTTCTCCGGATGACGTGAAGCCATTTTTCATGCAATTCAAGCGGATCAAATCTCCCATGAAAAAATCGGTGCTGCTTGGACTTTTAGTCGATCCCGAACGGAAATTGGTGATTGAGAACTTCTGTAATTTAGCCATCAAAGGGGTGGCTGACATGTATTCGTTTATTGGCAAAAACGTAGAAAAAATGTCTGAGGCTCAAGGACGCGATTGGCTGATCAACGTGTACGACACCATCAAAGAAGTTGTTGCTGAGAAAAAAATTACGGAAGACACAAAAATTCCAGAAGACATCCGCAAAGTGTTTGGCGAAGTCAAATCACTCCCCACTCCAGAATTCCGTAAGCAACCCGAAAAGAAGGGGATTGCGCTCCCTCCGGCCATGGCCGAACGCATGAAGGCCGCACAAGAAAACATCGCGGCTGCGCCCGCAGCGACTCCTTCTCCTGCTCCATCGGCACCCCCGGAGCCGTCCCCAGCACCAGACTCCCAAGCTATCGAGGTACAGCCCGAAATTATCGACATTCCAAACTTAGTTTCGGCTCAGAATTTGGAAGAATTGCGCGATAAAGGAAATGCGAAGAGTGTGGTGATTGTGCAAGATGCCAATGTTTTAGAACAAGTCGTACAGAATTGGGAAATCCGAGGCAGCCTGACTTTTCCCGAATTGATCGAATTTGCTCGCATCCCGTTTCAGGTACTTCAAAACCAAGCTCCAGGGATTCGGGAGGGTCGAAAAGTGGTCTCTTTTGCCTACCTCATTGCTTTGGGATTGGACCAAGAGCATGTGGAAAAGTTTGTCGAAAAGTTATCCGACGTGAAGCAAATCACGGAAGAACGTGCCGATCAATTGAAACGTCTCTATCCACAAGCCTTAGAACAGATTGGTGACCTTAAAAACCTCAATCGCGATGCCCGACCGCTTGTTGACAAACGAGGACACATCACTCCCAATTTGTTCCATGAAAAATGCGAAGACCTCCGCAAAAGCTTCATGGAAAACTTTTCGTACGTCCAAAGTTTATTATCGTATTGGGGAATTGTTGAAGAAATGTTTTATAGCATTGCACGAGGAGTGGCCGTGATGGGCAATGTTGTCGAGCCTACACAAGATCAAATCGAACAATTCGTCACTTCCCGAAATGATGAGTATATGACTTCTTATGACAAAGCTCTGAACTTTTCCGGCCCTTTGAAGAATTTCTTCAAAAAGAAATACAACCCTGAACTGCAAAAGCATTTTGTGAATGTCAAAATCAAAAACGACCTGATTCAAATGTCCAACGTGACTCCGGTCAATCTGATGGAACGTTGAGTCTGCACATAACACGCTTCAAGCCCAACTCACCTGCCTTACCCCACTTTTCTTACAGATAGTACACCTCTCGAACAACCCATGCGTCCAAAAATTGATCATCCGCATCTTGGACCTGGCTCTGCAACGACACGGCTTGTTGTTGAGAATCGAATCGCCCCAACCGAATATGATAGTACAATGTTCGATTCTGTACGGGCTTCGTTTCAAATACCAGCTGTCCCGCATATTTTTGATTCAACCCCAAATAGACTCGCTCCGCTTTTTGTGCATTGGTATAGGTTCCCATAGAGAGCCGATACCGATCCCCTTCTTGTTTCCGAAAGGCTTGGCCTTGCCACGAATTATTGCGGTTGATACGTTCCACCCATTGCGATGCCGAGTAGGGTTGGAAGGTTTGCCGGGAGATCACTTCTGTTGCTTTGGTTGTTTCAGTTAAAGTCACCACCTGAGGCCGAAATCCATATTGGCGCAATAACGATTGAAAGGTCTGTACACATTCTTGATATAAACATCGGGCCACTTGCACCGTATATCGGGTCCGCTGAGTGCGTTGAGGAGGTGGAGGCGGGGGTGGCTCAATCGTTTCCGGGATCGCGATTTCAATCGATTCTGTTGTTGCCAAGTCTGTCAGTGCTTCGGTGGTGGTGTCAGCCGATTCCACCGCACCAATTAATTCTTCTATTTCATTGGTCCAATCCACCAGGTTTCCCACGGATGGCTGGAAAAAATACATCAATGCAGTCACCACGATTCCCGATAGTAGCCCTGCACTGAGCGCCGCAACCAGGGGGCGTAACAAGGATCGTTTTTCTTCTTGGTCAGAGTCTTCGAGACCTGGCTCTTCCTCTAACTCTGGTTCATCCGCTTCCGGCCTTTCTCCAAAAAAGGCACCGTCGTCATCTTCATCTTCTGGAGAGCCAAACTCATCATCGTCACCGAGCATGTCTCCAAAATCGTCATCGTCGTCATCATCGTCACCTAAACCAAAGTCGTCGGACGCGGCTAAATCATGTTCGGCATCTTCGAGATCGTCATCAAAATCATCCACCGCCCCAAATTCGGTATCGGCCCCAAAATCGTCATCCCCTAAGTCATCCCCTAAGTCATCACCGAAGGTATCGCCCCCAGCATCGGCAGCCAAACCATTGTCGCCTAGATCGTCTCCAAAGCTGTCATCCCCGAAGCCATCATCATCCCCGAAGCCATCATCATCCCCGAAGCCATCATCATCCCCCAAGCCTCCATCTCCAAAACCACCTCCGTCATCAAGGTCGTCCCCAAAACCACCTCCGTCATCAAGGTCGTCCCCAAAACCACTTCCAGCATCGAGATCGTCCCCCAAACCCCCATCGCCAAAGTCTCCTCCGTCGAGTCCGTTGTCTCCGAAACTGTCATCTGAGAGTTCGTCCCCAAAAGTGTCATCTCCGCCACTATTACCTGCTGAAATGGAGTCGTCGGGGATATCGTCCCCTAAGTCGCTGAGGTCGAGGTCACCTCCAAACGAATCGTCATCCCCAAAATCGTCCATACCTCCGACATCGCCAATGCTATCATCGAGGGAGTCGAAATCGGCATTGGATTCGAAATCATCCAGACCGTCGAAGAGATCGTCTTCCAGTTCGTCAAACTCTGCCTTTGCCATAGCTGCCGTTTGTTAAGGATAGGTGGAATGCAGTCGATTTTGCCCAAGAAATTCTTCTACGACTTGCGATTTTTAGACCAAGTTGGTGGCAGGATCGTAGGTTCTAAGTCTAGGGCGAAATTTTTGCTATAATTGGGACCGTATGGTATGAAATTTGTCATTTTACAAGGAATGTCAAACGCCATAAATTCAAAGGAAATGAGTCAAGATGGCCAAGAAAAGCGTAACAAAACCCGCAAAAATGGGCCTGAAGAAATCAGGGATGAAAAAAGGTGGACTGAAAATTTCCACCAAGATGAAACATCGTCTCGCAGAAACTTCAGGAATTCCCATGCGTGGCGATACTTTTGAAAAGGATCTGCAAAAGCTGAATGCTGAAATCAAAGCATGGAAGGAGAAGCTCGAAACGTCTCTCAAAACCCAACTAGCTGCCAAGATCGGCCGTTTGCCAAAGTTCAGTGAAGCGGCTTCAGGAGAAGAACTCCGAGATTTCATCACAGACGATACGGGTTTAGAGCATCTCGATATCCTCCGTAAAAACCCAGCAACGTATGCTTCTCGTATTGCTGTTGTGGCAAGTACGGTGCGCAAGGGAAGTGGCTTGAATGACCAAATTTTAAGAAAAATTCTCATTCAAGCAGCAGCAGGAAACTACAATACGGAATTCAAACTCGATAAAGAAACCCGAGTGGATAACGTGTCTAGTGTGAATCTTCGGGTAGTCACTCGCGTGCAACAATTGTACTTCGATGCTTACATTCAAGAATGCCGAAAAGTACTCTCCACCTTGAAAAGCAAAGCCTCCAGCATCAAAGAAGACGTTTATCAGCAACAACGGAAACAAATTCGATGGTTGATGAGCCTCATCCAAGCCAATATGGAAATTGTGTCTGAATACCGGAAGCTCGCAAACAATCGGATGCCTGATGAAAAAAACAAAAATGTGGCATTTTCACAGGATGTGGTCCTGAATCTATATGATCTCCTTGATGAGGATTTGGATGAAAAGCAGTACAAACAGTTGCAACAGCAAGCTTACAATTTAGTGCAAGTCACACGGGCTTGTTTGTTGTTGCATGGGGTGGGATACCGGATTGCTGAACGTTTGGTGGATCGGGGTAAATACGCGGGTACAGAAGAACCGATGGGGTATTTTTTAAAGGCCCAACTTGCTGGGGACGAATACCTGCTGGCTTTTCGGGAATTTGAAAAATGTACTCAAGAACGAAAAGAATTGGCTGCTCGCAAACTGGTAGAGACCTTCAAAGTCTTGATCAACCTATGCACTCAGGCTTATTCCAAGAGCAATCAAAAGACGGATGCAAAATTACAAACAGCCATTGCGGTCGATTTTGCAGAATACTTGCTCAACTTTTATGACATTTATAATAAGTTTTTAATCGATGCGTTGGGCATGCAACCGTTGTCCAAAGAATGGTTAGGACCATTGCTTTCAAAGGCCAAAAATGCCTTGATGTCAGTCGACAGTAGTGCCCGGATTGAAGATTTGTATCTCAAATTGGAAAACATTGGATCAGAGATCGGAATTTCGCAATATTGAACGCCGGAGGATGATTCCATTCACTTAAGAGGTCCACGTGTCAATAGTCCATGGTATTGTAAACAATCTTTGTGTGATTGATTTGGAAGGTTTCTTTACGTCGGAGCTTCCCACCAATCTGCAAAACTATGTAAAGAAAGTTTTGGAAAGTGACCCTACCCTTCAAGGAGTGCTGATCAATTTTGAGCGGATCGACCACGTGGATTCGCGCCTGATCGGAATCATGGTTTCGATCTTCCGGCTCGTAGAAAAGCACAAATCGAAACTCGGACTCTGCGGTCTCAATCAGTCCAACCAGAAGATCTTTCAGTTGAGTGGCTTGGAACAAATTTTAAAAATCTACCCCAATGAAGAAATGGCGATTGATCAAATGACAGCATAAGCTCTCAAGACTTCCTCACACGCCAAACTTGCAAGTCGCGACGGGCAAAGATGTCATGCTGATCTCTCGCAAACACCGTGATATGGTTGTAACCTTCATTCAGGGCTAAGGAGATATCAAAGGGTAGGGATTGGTGGGAAGCAGGATTCTTATTGCTGCGGAAGAAGATTTTTTTGTCGTTCAAAAACACGAACACATCCTTCACCATTTGATCATCACTAACCACTCCTGCAAGTTGTACGGAATCCAAATCGGTGACCCCGCGGAAAGCATTTTGGTGTTCGTCCAACACCTCAAATTCAATCAACGGCGATTCATAGTGTGTGCTCTCTGGCAGTTGTCCGGTTGATTGGATTTTGTAAATCAAATTTCGATCCTGGAACATCTCATCTCGGATTTCTACAAACATCTTAAAGTCCACCTCCGGCGTTCCTTCTTTGATACTAAATCGCAATATCGTCGATTTTTCTTCTCCTTTTTTCAAAACACCTATTTCTTCACGCCCTTCTGACAACGTCAAAGACGGCTGCACCCCATCCGCTTTCAACACGGCTGTTGTTTGATTGGAAATCCCGTTGCCCACATTTTTAACCTGGAGTTCCAGAGCAATCGTTTCGCCAACTTGAATGATTCCGTCCCCGTTCCCCACCGAATCAAAAGCCCCGTCATCCCAGGACTTCAACATGAAGGTGAATTGAGGGCGAGGCAGGGCACTCGTGTTTACGAAAACGTTTTTTGAAAATAAGGATTGTTGGGTGTGGTCCATGAATTGGAAGGTCACCTGATTGATCGCGTTGAACATCCATTCCGGAACCTTCACAGGCACGGCCCATTCTTTGGTTTCCCCTGGAGCCACATAGCCAAAAGGCAACTCCAAATTGGCATAGATGCTATTACGGCTTTTCGTGGTGGCAAATAATCGGCTGACCGCTGTGGTTCCCATATTGCGAACTGAGACATGGAAACGCACTTGAGCACCTGCCAGCACTCGGTCAGAGACGACAAGCCATTTTTTTGAATCGGATTCCTGCTGCTCCAACCGAATGGTCACCTCCAAATTTTCCGGCTGTGGAGTGTTCTCTCTTTTCCAATCCACATCATGCTCTTTGAGGGCTTCAACAATCCGTTGATCTTGCACTTCCAAAACCGAATCATAAACCGAGAATGCGGTTGCTAAGAGATTGGGAAGTCTTTCCTGCAAATGATACACAAGGACTTTACGAGACAGTTCCACAAAAAAGTCAGTTTGGAGCCGTTTTTTCAAATCTTCTGAAGCGTTTTCCTCCCCCTCCTGCTCGTCTGGAACCAAATAGGGTAGCGTGATGGCAGGTGGTTCTGCTTCTCCGGCCCACTCTTTGAAGTTGAACGAGAGGTCTTCTTCCTTTTGAATCAAGTTCTGTTCTGCCAAATGCATGCGTTGCTCAGAAATCACCGTGGGATACAATAACACATCCGGCGTGACTCCCACGGACTGGATGGATTTGTTTCCAGGCGTGAGGTATTTGGCAATCGTCAACTTCAGTCCCGAATCGTCTTGCATCGGCCACACCGTTTGAACAGATCCTTTTCCAAAAGTCTGCTCCCCGATCACCAAGGCGCGCTGGTTGTTTTTCAAAGCAGCAGCCACAATTTCTGACGCTGAGGCACTGCCTCCGTTCACCAACACCACCAAAGGGATTTGTGTCAGCCGTTCATCTCGCAATGACCAATGGGAACGATAAACCTGTGCGTTCTTGCTATTCCGTGTTGAAACAATGGTCTTTTTTTCGGCTAAAAACAGATCGGCAACCTTGACCGCTTGATCAAGTAAACCTCCTGGATTGTTACGAAGATCCAGAATCAACCCGTGCACCTCATCCAAAGATTGGAGCTTAGAAAATAAGTCTTGATAAGTGGTCTCTTGGAAGCTTTTTAGGCGGAGATACCGGAAGTTCATATCTCCCCGCGACAGATCCACGGTTTCGACACTATCGATACGAATCACAGCACGAGTGATTGTAAATTTTTTAGCTTCGGCAAACCCTCTTCGCATGATCCACAGCACAACCGGGGAACCCACTTCTCCCCGTAATCGATTCACGGTGTCTGTCAAGGTCATATTGGTTGTAGACTCGTCATCGATGCGTACAATTTTATCTTTTGCAAGAATCCCAGCTCGTGCAGCTGGAGTGCCATCGATCGGCGATATCACCGTGACTTGATTATCGCGGATACCGATCCGAATCCCAACACCGCCGAAGTTGCCTTTCGTGTTGATTCGAAAATCCGTGTAGCTTTCCTCAGGCAACAGGGTGGAATGGGGATCCAACTTGCCCAACATGCCTCGAATGATGGCATGTTCTATTTTTTGAAAACGATTCTCTTCAAAACCGTGAACTTTTGCATACCGAAGTAGGCTTTGGAACAATAGGTTCACATCAGACAAATCCTTCAGTTTCACTATAGGAATTTGCCGTTCCTCATCATCCATTGTGAGAGAGATCAATCGGCCTTCTGGTGCAGTCTCTATTGTGCTTTGAATTTCTGGGATTGAGTTCGACAGCTCTGTCAATGCCCCATCCAACATCACATCAGGATCCAAACGTTTGGGTTCTACATACTCAAGCTGAACACGTAGAATCACTTTTGAAACTAGCGGCGAGATAGGAGCCGCTAACAATTGATGAGATGGCGGTGTGAGCGAGGATACGGCAGAGGTGGGGCCCTTGCTAGAGCAGGACCATAAGGCAAGCACCAACAATGCTCCCAAAATTGCTGGGGGGTTGGCAAAACTTCGGGACAAAATTTTGTTTCGTTTCATAAGCAGTTTGGTAGGGCTATGGATTACGACGATGCTAAAGGAGCACAAACCACACGATTCCGTCCCGTTTCTTTCGCATGATACAAAGCCGTATCTGCTTCTCGAACCAATGCATCTAAGGACGCATCATCTTGACAGACGGTCGGATAGGAGGCCACGCCAATACTGCAAGTGACGTGTAGTTGCTGGTCACCAAATTCGAATACATGCTGTTCGACATCAACACGAATCCGTTCGGAAATGGTACGAACCGCCGAATCATCAATGTGAAACATCGCAATAATAAATTCTTCTCCCCCATAACGTGCAACAATTTCATGCTGCCTTACATTTTTCTTCAGAATGGTAGCAAATTCAGTCAACACTTGGTCACCACCTTGATGCCCATAAGTGTCGTTGATTCTCTTAAAATGATCGATGTCCAGAATCATCAAGGTGATGGAGTGTTTTTCACGCTGCGTGAGGAGAAATTCTTCATGCAAACGCTCTGTGAAATATCGACGATTGTGGAGTCCTGTCAGAGGATCGGTGATGGCCAATTCTTGTAAAGCATTTTGGGCTTCGAGTAAGGCCTTGTTTTTTCCTTCCAGTTCTTCATTGAGTCTGGCCAATTCTTGATTCTTCGAAGCCAGTTCGTCCATTTGTGATTTCAAACGAGCCATGACATTCACTCGTGCTCTCAATTCCGGATTGTTGAAAGGCTTCACAATGTAATCTTCGGCTCCCAACTCCAAACCTTTAGCCAAAGATTCGCTGTCCTTGTATTTCGCGGTCAGAAAGACAACCGGGATCTTCCGAGTGAGTTCGTTGCTTTTCAACCGCTTGCAAACTTCAAAGCCATCAATTTCTGGCATCTGAATGTCGAGGAGCACCACGTCAGGAAGTTCGGTCTCGGCCTTTTTGATCGCCTCCCGACCACTTGTGGCAGTAATAATCTCATGGTTATCTCGTGAGAGAACCAACGAGGCGACATATAGGTTATCTTCGTAATCATCGACGATCAGAATTTTTGGCATAGCGCTCTATTTGGAAGTAGGATCACTTCGGGAACTCCATCTCAATCCCCACCAATTCTTGCTCTCTATGAATTTCAGAAACACTCCCATGCTGCTCTGCGATGGCCAATTTCACAAAAGGTAAATATAAACTCAGCAGACCATATTCATCCAAAGGTTGATTCATGAATTCCTTTAGGTTGAAATCTTGCGAGGTCAATTGTTGCATTAGGGGGTCTCGTTCAATATTGAGCTTAAGGTGTACCGTATCACTGCGGTCTGCGACGTCAATCGCAAAGCAATGATTGTAGTGTAAATGTCGGCTTTGAAGGAATAGATTCTCCAAGGCATACATCACCGCAATACGAAATAAATAACCATCCACCTTCACTTCCACCGGGTTCGCTGGAAATTGAGTGCGAATATTCAAAGACGTTTTGCGATGATATTGGGTGAACTCGGAAATACTCCAATGAATCAGCGTCAAAATATCTTGGCGGTTCAAATGCAATTGGAGTTCCCGTTTTTGCATCTTGTAGCTATACAACAACAACTCTGAAAATTTGTAAGCTTGCTGAAAATAAAATTCAGAATGCTGATGAAAATCGTAGTTGCTGATCTCGTTATCAGGGGTTAAGTCTTGCAAACTTTTCCAAGCGTCCACCAATCGAACTGTATCCCGGAAATAGCGTGTTAATGAGTAAAACAGCGCCTCCCGCTCTCTGGCTTGTTGAATCTCTTCTTCATACTCCTTCAGCCGTGTTAATAACTCCGGGGCAGGCGGACGTTTCTCCCGTGAAGCTTTTGCTTCCTTGGGTTGTCCGGCTTCCAACAAAACCCCCACTTGTTGAACCAAGAGGTTTAAAAGTTCCTGAGAATAATCTGGAATCGTTTCTTCCAGTGCGGTGACTTCCACTAGCCCCACCGCATGTTCGTTCACATCGGTGAGTGGATGTATCTGTAAGAAAGTCAGCCCCTGACTGAAATACAAGGCTAAGATTTCCGAAAAGGCCTCTCGCGGGTCACTTTGGCGATAAGTGATCACTTGTCGGTTCTGGAAAACTTCACCCGTCAACGTGTCGGAAGCGATTGTCAGTTCGGGGAGTTGGATGGAACGTTTTCCCTCGAATTGTTCGTAATGCCAACGTCCATACAGCACTCGTACTGAAAGGCAAGGGAATACAGAACGTAAACCCACCATGAAAGTCCTAACAATATCTTGAACCTGCGTCTTTCCGGTACTGTGCGTGCGGATTCCAAAAAGCTTGGAAAGGAGGCGGTTGAAATTCCGTTGGGAGGTCAGTTCCTCATCCTGAGGTGGGGGATTGCTCGTTGTAGCATCGGCCATGAGTGGGTTCTACTTCCGTGTGTTCAAACGGACTTGCCATTTGCAAGCATCTCTTCAATAACAGCTACTTCAAAATAAGAGCTTAACATAACTCACCTTGCTTGGAGGTGCAACAATCAACAACGTTGAGGAATTGAGAATGACCGATCGTACCATCCCCGTGACATGCCTGGATTTAGAAGGGGTATTGATCCCAGAAATTTGGATCAATCTGGCCGAAAAAACTGGAATTGAAGATCTAAAATTGACCACTCGCGATATCGCTGATTACGATGAGTTGATGAAAAAACGTCTCGCCTTGCTGGATGAGCATAGTCTCACCTTGAGAGACTTCCAGGAGGTCGTTGCAACGATGGAGCCATTGACCGGTGCTAGAGAATTTTTAGACTGGCTACGCCCTCATTGTGAAGTCATCATCCTGTCCGACACTTTCCGAGAATTTGCAATGCCATTGATTGCCAAATTGGGACACCCCACTATTTTCTGTCATTCTTTGATTGTGGATGACGATTATCGAATCCAAGATTACAAATTGCGACAACCTGACCAGAAACGGAAAGCCGTCATGGCCCTCAAAAGCCTCAATTTCCGCATTTTCGCTGCGGGCGATTCTTACAATGACTTGAGTATGTTGCAAGAAGCTGACGCCGGGATCTTCTTCCGTCCGGCAACGAAAATCACCCAAGCCTATCCTCAATTTCCTGTAACTCACGAGTATGCAGAATTGCAGCAAAAGCTTTCACAAATCGGTGGCTTTCCTCTCTAAGGCTCTCACCCTTACTCTCTCTCGCGGAGCATTCTCATGAAAACTGAGCGACACTATTTGGCTGAAGGCACCCAAGTGGAAGGCAAGCTAATTTCTCAAGACGATATTTCTATTGATGGAGTCGTCGTTGGCTCAATCGAAGGACATAAAGAAGTCATTTTCGAAGCTAAAGGTCGCATGGAAGGGCCGGTTCGCGCGCCGGTCATTACCATCAAAGGCCGTGTGAAAGGCGATATCTTCAGCAATCAACGTTTGGAAATTTTGCCCGGTGGTGAGATCCAGGGCAATATCACGACACTGAGTGGTGGTTTGATTGTGAAAGAAGGTGGCATCATGAACAGCAATATTTCCGTGTTCGAACCCGGCTCTGGAACCAAACCTCACGCGGAGCCTAAAAAACAAAATGCGCTCCCCAAATCTCCCTGATTCCGTGTCGCTTCGTGATCGTTGTCTGACGCTTTTCACCCGATATTATTGGCGGTCTGCTTTCGGGATGTCCGCTCTCATTTTCGTCAGTTCCTCGTGGCCCATGCCACCCCAGCCCCCGATTGCCATCCCTTTTTATGACAAGTGGGCACACTTCGCGACCTACACGTTATTGGGCTTGAGTTATCTCAATGCCGCAACTCAAGGGGGAAAACGCACTTCCAGAATACGTATTTTCTACGGATACATTGCGACCATTCTGTATGGCCTTTCAGATGAGTTCCATCAATCCTTCGTTCCAGGTCGCAATAGCGAATGGGCGGACGTATTAGCCGACGCGATGGGGGCATCTTTTGCCTTGGTGATTTATTTCCGATGGAATCGCCGAAAACGGTAAAAATCCGATTCTAAAGAGGCTTTCTGAGTACAAACTCTGTTGTTTGAAAAACATCTCTGAAAGCAGACTCCCGGTTTCTCAGTTATTTTTTAAGGTTCCTATGTTTGAATCTCCTCATGTTCTCAATCCGATGATTCGGTTGTTTCAGTATTTAAACATGCACCAGAAGTTGTTCAACTATTCAAGCCTTTCCAGCATTGCGAACAAAATCCTCGACCTCATGCCCCCATTGCTGGTGGGCTGGGTGATCGACTCAGTCCGCCGTGATCCTCCAGCTTGGATCGAGTATTTGGTCGGGACCTCAGACCCTTGGATTTTGGCAGTATTCCTTGCTGTGTTGGCAGTGGCAATTTTTGCTTTCGAGAGCTTATTTCAGTGGTGGTATCAATATGGCTTCATGGTGCTAGCCCAACGGGTACAACACGATCTCAGGATGGACGCCTACAATCATATTCAGGGACGAGAAATTGAATTCTTCGAAAATCACCGAATGGGCGAGACGATGGCCATGCTCAACGATGACGTGAATCAATTGGAACGCTTTCTCAATGGCGGCTTTAATGAGGTATTGCAACTAGCAGTACTGTTTGTGTTTGCCGGGTTTGTCATGCTCACGACGTCTTGGCAACTCGCAATGATTGGGATCATTCCGATTCCGATTATCTTATGGGGCAGTTTCTTATTTCAGCGACGTATTTCCCCTCGGTATCGTCGGGTTCGCGAAGCCGTCGGAGCACTGAGCAGTCGCCTGGAAAACAACATTGCAGGAATTTTGGTCATCAAGAGCTTCACCGCAGAGCAATTCGAATCGAAACGAGTGGACGCCGCGTCTCGCGAATATCAAAATGCCAACTACGAAGCCATTAAACTGAGTTCCGTGTATGTGCCTGTGATTCGTATGGCTGTTGCCATCGGGTTTGGTGGTGTGTTGTTGATCGGCAGTTATTGGGTCCTGGAGGATACCGGAATCTTGACGGTGGGGGAATTGGTGTTGTTTTCGATGATGATTCAGCGACTCCTTTGGCCGCTGACCCGTTTGGGCGAAACCTTAGATGAGTTTGAACGAGCACGTGCTAGTGCTCAACGGACGTTCGGGTTACTCGACACCCCCACCAAAATCCAAGATCCAGCACACCCCAAAACACTGGCAAAGGTTCAAGGACAAGTGAAGTTTGATCAAATCCATTTCACTTATCAGCAGAGTGCGCCTGTTTTGAAAGGGCTAGACTTCACGATTCAACCCGGTGAGACCATCGGTTTTGCCGGGGCAACCGGGGCAGGAAAGTCCACATTGATCAAACTGTTGCTGCGTTTGTACGACCCCACATCGGGTGGCGTATTAATTGACGGTATTGATATCAGGGACCTACAACTCCGAGAACTTCGACAAACCGTATCGCTTGTGAGTCAAGATGTGTATTTGTTCCACGGGACGATTGCAGAAAATATTGCTTATGGCTCTCCTCATGTCGATTTACCACAAATCCAAGAAGCGGCCCAGCTTGCCCAGTTGCACGATTTCGTTGCTCAATTGCCAGAAACTTATCAAACGATTGTGGGGGAACGCGGAATCAAGCTGTCGGGCGGACAACGTCAGCGGTTGAGCATCGCCCGTGCTATTCTGAAAAATGCCCCCATCATGGTGTTCGACGAGGCAACCAGTTCAGTGGATACCGAAACCGAACGGGCAATCCAAGCCAACCTCATGCGTCTCACTGCGGGAAAAACGGCTTTGGTGATTGCGCACCGCCTCTCCACGATCCGAAATGCGGATCGAATCTTAGTACTGCGCAATGGCCAAATCGTGGAAGAAGGCCATCACGACGACCTCATCGCCCTGGAGGGCGCTTACGCGGATTTGTGGCATATCCAATCTGGAGACGTGGCTGAATATCCGAATTGACCTATGGAGATTTATTGATGACCGATGCTTTCATCCATATTCACAACCTTTCCAAGACCTACCAGGAAGGTGATAGCCAACGAACCGTCTTGCAGCAGCTTCAAGCAGAAATCCAGCAAGGGGAAATCATTATATTGCTGGGAAGGAGCGGATCGGGGAAATCTACTTTTTTGAATTTGTTGGCAGGCATTGACTTACCGTCACAGGGAGCGATTCGGATTGACGGCGTGACACTGACTTCACTTACAGAACGCAAGCGAACCTGGTTTCGGCGGCAACACATTGGCTTCGTATTTCAGTTTTTCAACCTCATTCCCACACTCACTGTAGAAGAAAATTTGCTTTTACCCTTGGAACTCAACATGCCGCGTTTCCAAATCGACCGGAAGGCGGCACACCCCTTACTGCACCAGCTTGGTTTGGGAGACCGAGGCCAAAGTTTCCCCGACCGGCTTTCCGGCGGCGAACAACAGCGGGTGGCGATTGCACGGGCGTTGATTCATAACCCTAAACTCATCCTGGCTGATGAACCCACAGGAAATCTCGATGCTGAAACCAGTGGGGTGGTCTTGGATCTGCTCCATCACCTAATTCGCGATGCGGGAAAAACCATGATCATCGCCACCCATAGTGAGGACGTGGCCCATATTGGAGACCGTGTCTTCGCCATCCGTGATGGATCTCTACAGGAACAGTAAACTAGGAACGTTTTAGATTGCATGCCTAGATGGCAGCCTGTGAAGAAAGGCCACTCGATTCCAGGTACAAAAAACTTCCGCCGATCCCCTCCACCGTTTCGCCTTTGGAATTGGTATATCCCTCAATAACGCGACGGAGCCGTTCCGCACAGATATCGCGGCATAAATTTTTCTCAGGACAGGTTTCCGAGGCCTCTTTGTTGGAAATGAGGATGAATTGACGATTTCCTCCATCCACTCGGTTGAGGTTGAGGACCGCATGACCTGTGGTTCCGGAACCGGCGAAGAAATCCAGCACAATGTCATCAGGGCCAGAGGCGATGCGTAAAATACGTTCGAGAAGCCGAAGCGGTTTGGGGGTGGAAAACACGTCAGCGGAGGAGGCGAAATCAAGGATAGAGAGCAGTTCCTTTTTAGCCTCTTGCGTATGACCGACCTCGGTGTAAGGCCAGAAGGTTTGAGGAACTCGACCTGGATTCACTTCGGATAGAAAGCGTTTCAGCCGCGGAACTTGATCTCCGGTTTTGCCCCACCAGATGCGACGATCCTGATCAAGTGCTCGGAACTTTTGGAGGGAGATGGTCCAGTAGCGTCCGGGCGGAGGCCCTGAGATGACTCGACCGGATGGACAGGTGATCGCATAGGAGCCTTCAATGTAGGGATTGCGGGCTGACAGATTATCCGACATCCATGGACCACGAGGGTCATCATCAGGATTTTTATAACGTTGGTTTTGTCGATCCGTCCGGGGCAAAGGATTCGGTTTCCAGATGTCCGCATCAGCCGCATACACCAAGATGTATTCGTGATCGACCGAGAAGTGTTTAGCTGAGTTTTTAGGAGCAAAGTTCTTTTGCCAAATGAGGGTGGTGACAAAATTCGATTCGCCAAACACTTGATTCATCAGCAGACCGAGCGAAAATAGCTCATGATCGTCAATCGATATGAAAATCGCACCTTCGGGATGCAATAAGTCTTTGGTTAGCCGGAGCCGTGGTTCCATGAATTCTAGCCACGCAGAATGACGACAGGGATGGCTGGCCTTGAAAAATCGATCTTTGTACACAAAATTAGTATTTCCTGTGTTGTAAGGAGGATCGATATAAATGCACTTAATTTGTGCCTTATGGGTACTTTGTAGAAATTGCAGAGCTTCGTGATTATCCCCTTCGATAATCTGGTGGGTGTAGGGAGGTTGGCCTACGGATAAATCAAGGTTCGGTCGGAAGGAAACGGGTTGGGGCTTTGCTTTCATTTCAAATATTGATGTTCCAATTGAGCGAGAAATCCGTCGGTTTGCACTGCCTGAATGAAAGCCTGAATTTTGTTGTAGAAAGCTTGATGAGATTTTTGGACTTGAATCATCAAATCGAATTCAAAAATAGCAACTTTTGAAAATACGAATTGACTGGGATCGATCCCTGTGCGCTTCATTTTGTAAGGGGTCGCATGGCGATTCCCGAAAATCGCATCCACTCGCTGTTTGAGCAATAGCATGAATAATTGGTTTTCTGAATTGACCGCTTGCGAAAGGATGCTTTTCGATTCCAAGTGTTCATCAAAGACACCGTAACCGTTTCCTAAAATGATACCCATTTTTTTGCCAAACAGATCTTTAGGTTGAGTGTATTCAAATTGCCGCTCTTTGTGCATCACAACGTAGTCCCCTGTGTTCCAAATGGGAGCTGTAAATAAAAAGCGGTCGACGATGTTTGGGTTCACAAACATGGGATTATTGAGAGAGAACACGTGGGCTTTTCCATTGTTCATCCATCGATCCATCATTTTGCGAGAAAGCGATTTTTTTATAATTTTATAGTTAGGATTTCGTTTTTCAAACTCGGCCAATAAATCGATGAACATCCCTTTCTGTGCTCTTTCAGAATAAAATGGGGGATACCCATGCTCGCCAAACACGATCACAATATCTTCGGTAGCCGATGCGGGCCCCACGAACAGTCTGATCCCACAGAGCAGGCTTAAGGCGACTTTCAAAAGTAGCTTCATATGCCTCCAGATGGATTAGAAATGAAAATACCTTTCTTTTTAAACTTATCTCAAGGGGAATCGGTAACATTTTCAATTTGGGTTTGCCAATCTTTTCTTTGAGCTTCTAAAAGCCCTCAGATAGCGTGGGGAGAGACGCTGGCAATTGCTTTGCAACAGCCGATGTTTTATACCTTCGAAAAAGAAATAACGTTGCGCATAACAAATTTCGAGAGAGGAAAAACCATGGGAAAATGGGAAGTATATTCGAGCTACGTGCCTCGGTTCATCCGGAGACTATCTCAGGAAGGCAATCCACCGCTTGCCCAATCAACAACGGAAGCCCAAGAAGCTGCCATCTTGTTTGCTGACATTTCCGGCTTCACGGCGTTGACTGAGCGACTTGCGCAAGAAGGGCCCGCCGGTCTCGAAAAGCTGACCAATTACCTGAACAACTATTTCACCGAATTGATCGATCTCGTTCATGAGCATGGGGGAGACATTGTGAAATTCGCAGGGGATGCCATCCTTGCGCTTTGGTTTGCCAACGAATGGGACAATGATCTCGATTCGGCGACTCAAGCTGCTGCCCATTGCGGGCTGGTGATCCAGAATCAGCACCACCATTATCAAGCAGCAGAAAACATTTCCTTATCTCTGCGAACAAGCATTGGAGCAGGAACGCTTTGGATGAGTCATCTTGGGGGTGTGAATGGGGATTGGGAAATTTTAGTTTCCGGTGACCCCATTCATCAGGTTATCGTAGCCGATCAACTGGGGAAATCCGGGCAAGTGATCCTATCCCTCAAGGCTTGGGAGCGAGTCCATACCATCGCTTCTGGCAATCCGTTGAAAGGGCAAGAGGTTGTAGTGCTTGGTGAGGCGAAAACTCGGTTTCAGCTTCCACGGACGATTGCTCCAGCACAAAAGTTTCAAACTGGAGCTGTGCTCCAGCATTACCTCCCTCGTGCAATCCTCGCACGTCTTTCTGCCGGACAAGCTGCTTGGTTGGCGGAATTGCGTTCGGTCACCACCTTGTTCATCAATCTGCCTCAAATGAACGTGAATAGTGTTGAAACACTCGAACAATCACAGCAAGTCATGGAAGTGTTACAAACACGTCTTCATCAAATTGAAGGGAGCATCAACAAACTCAGTATTGATGACAAAGGCGTGAGCCTCTTAGCTGCTCTGGGATTGCCACCCTTATCTCACGAAGATGATCCCATCCGAGCGGTCCAAGTTGCTATACAAATTCAACAGACCCTAACCCACATGCAGATGGACTGTGCGATTGGTATTGCGTCGGGAAAAGCATTTTGTGGTGCTGTAGGCAGTGGAAGCCGACGCGAATACACCATGATCGGCAATGTAGTCAACCGCGCAGCCCGGCTGATGCAGGCTGCTCTCCACATGGAGCGGTCCGTCACTGAAGCTCAGATTCTGTGTGATCAACCTACGTACAAACGAGCCGTCGCCACGCTACAATTCGACGAATTCCCCCCAATGCCTCTCAAAGGATTCCCCCACCCGGTACCCGTATACCGCCCTTCAGGTGTGGTTCAAGAATTGGCCCCGAAACACACCAATTTAGTAGGTCGAACTCAAGAGTGGCGAACCATTGCCAGCCGTTTGCGTGATTTATTGGAAACTCGGCAAGGCAGCACGGTGGTCCTGGAAGGCGAACCCGGTATTGGCAAATCTCATCTTCTGAGGCATGCGCTTCGCGTCCTACAAGATCAAGAGCTGAAAACTCTATATGGAGAAGCCAATGCGATGGAACAAAACACTCCATATCTGGCATGGAAACCCATTATTCAGCAATTGCTCGAACTCCAACCGGAGATCGAAGAACCCACTACCACTCGTTTGAAGGTGACTTTAGCCTTACAAGGTCTGCCAGAATACCAAGGCCTAGAGCCTCTTCTCAATCCAGTACTGCCCGTAGCCTTCTCTGAAAACGCTCAAAGTGAGCAATACATGGATCAACGGCGTGTCAATAAACGACATGAAATCCTCCTGGCTATCTTCCAACAAGAGGCTCAAAAAGCCCCGTTGGTGGTGATGTTGGAAGATCTCCATTGGTTCGATACTGCATCCTGGCTGTTGTTGGAAAAGGTGCGCCAATCGGTCTCCCCTCTATTGATGATTGCTGCCACACGTCCCATGCTGGGTTCGGTTCCGATGGAATACAACCGCTTGATCAAAGATCCAACCACTCAGCAGCTCAAGCTCGAAGTGATGTTGCCTGAGGAAACGATCACGCTCGTTTGCCATCGATTGGGAGTGCCTTCTTTGCCGAAATCGGTCGCTCAACTCATCCGGGAGCGTGCTCAAGGCAATCCCTTTTTTAGCGAAGAGATCGCCTACGCTTTGCGCGATGCGGGGCACCTCCGTATCAAAAATCAAAGCTGTACTTTGGCCATCACCCCCCAAGCACTCAAAGCCCTGGATTTTCCCGACACGGTGCAAGGGGTGATCACCAGCCGTATCGACCGATTGACCCCACAACAACAATTCTCTCTCAAGGTCGCGAGCGTGATTGGACGGATTTTTTCGTTTTCGCTGATGAAAGATATTTATCCCATTGAAGAAGATAAACCGTACCTCCACGAAGTGATGCAAGCCTTAGAAATCTTAAACATCACTCCGGTGGAGATTCCCGCTCCCAATCTGACCTACATCTTCAAGCACGTCATCACTCAAGAAGTGGTCTACGACCTGATGTTGTATGCCCAACGACAGACCTTACATCGAGCTGTTGCCGAGTGGTATGAGCGAACGTACATTGAAGAAATTGCAACCTACTTCCCTCTCTTGGCCTTCCATTGGAGCCATGCCACAGAAAAACGTTCCGCCGATTCTGCAGGGGTTGCCAAAGTCGTTTACTATTTTGAAAAATCTGGCGAAATGGCCTTGAGTTCAGGAGCCTTTCCCGATGCCGTTCACTTTCTGAAACAAGCTTGGGAGTGGTATGAAGCATTGCCTGACTCCCAAAAAACGATTGAAACCGAGTTGCGGTTATTGCAATCGCTCGGCACGGCCACCTTTACTACCTCCGGGTATGGGGATGCCAAGGCTCTCGAAATTTTTGACCGTGCCTGGACCTTATGCCAACGTCTGGAAGATGCGTCTCGTGTGTTCCCTATCCTGTGGGGCTTGTGGATCAACTATCACTTTTCGGCCCGTACCGAACAATCCATCGAACTCGGTGAAAAAATGCTTTTCTTAGCCCAAAAGGAAAACAATCAAGAGTTCCTTCTGCAAGCTCACCATGCTCTGTGGACCACCTTGATTCAGGTTCCCGATTATGAACGATCTCAATGGCATTTGGAACAAGGCCAAAAACTATATCGTTCTGAGATGCACCAAAGCCACTGTCGACTCTACGGCGGACACGACCCCGGTATGTGCTGCCAACGCGCTCAGTGTTTGAGCAAGTGGTCCCTGGGATTCCCGGATCAAGCCGTTGCAGCCGGGGAGAAAGCCATCGAGCTTTCTCAATCTCATTATTATAGTCGTATCACCGCGTTGATGGCTTTAGCTTTCATCTACAAACAAAATGGAGATGTCGCCCAGGCGACTAAGCATGCCCAAGCGATCCGGGAGTTAGCCCAAAAACAGGGGTTCCCCGGATTCATTGCCTGGGCCAAAATCATCGAAGGCTGGTGTCAAGGACAAGATTCCTTAGAACAAGGCATCACAACGATTCTCCAGGCTTCCAACCAATTGGGTTACAAAGATCCTGGATACATGGCCATGCTCGTAGAATTGTATCTCGATGCTCAAAATTTCGAGGAAGGCTTACGACTCGTAGAAGATTTGATGGAAGTGGTTCTCAGTAAAAACGAACACAATTATGAATCTGAATTGCTGCGCCTCCAGGGAGAACTCCTTTGGCAACAAAGCCAAGCTACAGACGCATGGCAAGCAAATGACAATGTGTCCTCAGATAGATCTCGATTTGATCATCTTAAAGAAATTGAAAATATATTCAAAAAATCTTTAGAAATCGCAAAAAACCAAAAAGCCAAGTCATTGGAATTACGCACAGCAATAAATCTTGCCCAATTTCTCAAGCAGACAAATCGGTCGATTGAAGGCAAACAATTGCTCAAAACCACCTACGATTGGTTCTCAGAAGGCTTTGCCACTCGTGACTTACAACAGGCCCAGCGCCTCTTAAAAGAATTTTAACCCTCCAAAGTGTTAGAAACTATTTGATTGCATTCACAACATACCTCAGTTGCACTGTGCTGGTTCAGTGAAAAATATTTTTTGAGGTTTAAATAAATTTTAAAAAACCACTTTATTATCCAATAGATATTGACATCCCGCTCATTACCTTCGATAATTACCTTCATGATATTCAAGTTGATTTCATCTTAGCAACTCTCTCACTAAGCGGAGCGACCATGTCTCGAATTGTTCAAGTCGTGCAACTGAGCGAAGATGAGTGGAAAAAACTCGTCAGCGATGCAGCGGAAGCCGGTGCCCAAAAAGCGTTAGCCAATCACAACTTTGTAACCCAAGATCATTTCGATCAAAAATTTGCTGCAGTGGAGGAGGATATCTCTCAGATCAAAGAAGATATTGCACAAATGAAACAAGACTTCGCCACCAAAGACGACCTGAAAGACTTCGCCACCAAAGACGACCTGAAAGACTTCGCCACCAAAGATGATCTCGAGCAAATGAGAATCGATATCATGAAAGAATGCGCCACCAAAGACGATCTCGAGCAAATGCAAAAAAGTATTGTCCAGGATGTGGGTCGAATGGTTCTCAATTCTCCTGTACTGGATGACAAGATTGACAAAAAAGTGAGAGAACGATTGCATCATGCTGCAGTAACGTGACGCCTTTCTGAGGAGCAAACATGTCTCAAGACTTAGATGCCTTTTCTTTGACCCGAGAATTATTGGCCTTTAATACCATCAACCCACCCGGGCAAGAACGCGAATGCGCCCAACACCTGGGGAAGTTGCTGGAAGATGGAGGATTCGCAACGCATCTCGTCGATTTCGCCGATGGCCGCACCAGCATCGTAGCCACAATTGAAGGAGCCGACGATATCCCACCCATTTGTTTCACGGGCCATATCGACACGGTGCCGTTGGGACTGGTCGATTGGAAGACAGATCCATTCAATGGGGAACGCGACGGCAATAAATTGTATGGACGAGGCTCCACTGACATGAAGGGCGGGGTGGCCGCAATGGTCGTGGCTGCACTCCGAATGGCTCAAGAAACCCACCGGAAGGC
Organism: SAR324 cluster bacterium; assembly: GCA_028281495.1. Taxonomy (GTDB): domain Bacteria; phylum SAR324; class SAR324; order SAR324; family NAC60-12; genus JANQJU01. Next base: position 220,421 of record JANQJU010000100.1, on the reverse strand, counting down.
AGGCATCACCTTAGTTATTACCGCGGGCGAAGAAACCGGATGTTTGGGAGCGGCTCACCTCGTGAAATTGGGCAACCGATTAGGAAAGGCTGGCGCCATCGTTGTGGGTGAACCGACTTCCAACTATCCGTTTTTAGGGCACAAAGGAGTTTTGTGGCTCAAGGCCAAGACCCACGGGATGACCGCCCACGGTTCATTGCCTCATGAAGGGGTTAACGCGATCTACAAAGCAGCCAAAGTAGTGGGAAAACTGGAGCACTTTAAATTCAGTGCACCCACCCATGCCTATCTGGGGAAACCGACTTTAAACGTTGGAACCATTCAAGGAGGCATGAATATCAACTCGGTTCCTGATAAAGCGGAGATGGAATTGGACATTCGAAGCAACTCGGTTCAATCGCATCAAGCCATGTTGGAAGAGCTTGCAGACTTTTTAGGAAAAGAAGTGGAATTGGAAAGAATCTTTGACGTGGAAGGAATATCATCGGATCCACAAAATGCGTGGGTCCAACAAGTGTTTGAAGTGATGACCCCTTACCTTGGCAACCCTCCTGAAGCTCGCGGAGCGACTTATTTCACTGACGCTTCGTTGCTCACCCCCGCTTATGATCATGCCCCCACAATCATCTTAGGCCCCGGCGAAATGACTATGGCTCATAAAACGGATGAATACTGCTATATCTCCAATATTGGAGCCATCACAGAAGCCTACACCGAAATCGCGAATCGATGGTGCAAACCTCAACCACAACGGACTTGATTCCGTGCAGCCCAGTTTTCTGCTTTCACTGTTGGTACAACCGTTCCCAAAGTGAAGAATAATGAGAGCGCCACGGCTGGGCAGCTTCCAATTGGGTGGCCAATTGGAATAATGTGGTTTCGTCGCCGTATCGTCCCGCAAATTGGACGCCAACGGGCAATTGATTGTCGTTCCACCACAGCGGCATCGACATGGCAGGCTGACCCGTGAAATTACAAAACACGGTGAAGGGCATATAGCTCCACACCTGTTCCATCCATGTTTCGAAAGCAATTTCTTCGATCGGTTGCAAAACCCCAAGAGGCTGTGGTGGGGCCGCTAAAGTGGGGGTCAATAGCAGGTCATATTGTTCAAAAAATTGCCCAATTTCGCGGGAAACGTCGTTTACAATTTGACGAGCCTCCACATAATCAGTTGCAGAAAATGTTTTTCCCCGTTGGCAAACTTCCCAAGTAATCGGCTCTACCAAAGAGGAAGACACTTCCGTTCCGGCTGCTAACGCTAATTTTTCCAAGGCCATTGCACATTCCGTACTCACAAGAACCATATTGGCATGCTTCATCGATTCGGACAGGAGTTCTGGAGTCGCTTCTTCCACGTGGTGTCCCAGCGATCCACACAGCTTCGCTGCATGAAGCACCGCTTGCCAACAATCTTCGTGAATCGGATACCCCGTAGAACCATCCACGGAAAACGCAATTTTCAAGGGGGCAGGAGCCTGTTGGATACTCTGTAGAAAACTTTGTTGAGGGGGTGGAGCATAATAAGGCGCTCCCACATCAGGGCCAGCCGTGACATCCAGTAACGCCGCACTGTCACGCACCGTCCGACTGAGGGCATGCTCGACAACGAACCCACCCACAATTTCTCCAGAAATCGGCCCCAATGGATTGCGTCCCCGTGTGGGCTTCAGGCCAAACAGCCCACAACAAGAAGCTGGAATCCGGATCGACCCACCGCCATCATTGCCGTGCGCCCAGGGAACAATACCTGCCGCCACCGCCGCGGCTGATCCGCCGCTCGACCCTCCCGCAGAGACATTCAAATCCCAGGGATTGCGAGTGGGACCAAATGCCAGAGGTTCTGTGGTGGGCATCAATCCAAATTCAGAAAGATTAGTCTTCCCTATGATGTTCAATCCTCCTGATTTGAGACGTCGCACCACTTCCGTATCCAAACCTGGAACAAATTCCTTCAGCATTTGAGAACCAATCGACCACCTCACCCCTTGCATCATGGCAATCGAATCCTTCATTAAAAAAGGCACTCCACGAAAACGGCCCGTGGCCAACTGTTCTTGATTCTCTCTGGCTTGTTTCATTAAGGGAGTGATCACACAATTCAACGTTGGATTCAGGTACCCAAGTCGTCGAATTGACGCATCCAGCACCTCGGAAGCGCTGACTTGCCGCGTCTGAATCAACTCCACTAAACCCAATGCATCGTATTGAATGAGTTCGTTTTCCTGCATGATGAGTCCTCCTTGTGTTCGAATCTATGGGTGCATGAGTTATCCTTTCATCCTATGCCTTTACCAGGGACGGGTGTTCTTTCAAAGATAACTTTTTGGGCAGGAACCGATTGTAGGAGGGATTGGCAGGAGTCTGTCAAAATGTGAGATTATTGGAATGGTTGTCGACTTGCCATCCCAATACGTAAAAGTGAATCGTAACCTTCGTTTACATAAAAAGGGATCGTACCCTTTGTTTATCGATCAAGCGCGTTGATGTTTCGTCATCCCGCCCATCACGATTTTGAGCATGCGGGTCCGTCCCCAGCGATTGAGGGGCTTGAGCGACCATTCTAGAAAGAGTGACAACCATCCAGGACGCACCGTTGTTTTTCGCCCTAATGCCGAGAGTGTGGAATGAGCTACAGATTTGGGTTCTAACCCAAATCCCATTTGCATATTTGCTCGTTTGGCAAACCCGGTTAATACCGGTCCAGGCGCGGCCGCCAAAACATCGACTCCATAGGGGGCCAACTCAACCTTGAGCCCTTCCGCGAACGTTTGAATATAGGATTTCGTGGCCGCGTAGTGAGCAGCAAAGGGCACGCCTTGAAACGCTAATAAAGAACTCAACAGAATCAACCCTCCTCGTTTTTGATCCGCAAACCGTCTGGCGAAGTGATGCGTTAAGGCAGTGACTGCACGGCAATTGACATGAATCATATTCACTTCTGCCGCCAAATCGGACTTCAAAAAATTCCCGGAAGTTCCAAATCCGGCAGCGGCGACAAACAGTCCCACCTCCAGATCTTGGGTTCCGTCGACCACTTGCGTCAAAGATTCCTCTTGTCCCAGGTCCAACGGCAGGACCCGGGTTTGAATGCCATACCCCTCTGAGAATTGAGACGCCATTTGCTCCAACAGCTTTTGCCGTCGAGCGACCAGAATCAAATTGAACCCTTGCTGAGCAAGTGCAACGGATAACTCATAACCAATTCCTTCAGAAGCCCCGGTAACCACTGCCCACGAGCCGTATTTTTTAAGAAACTGCGTTTGCCGTCGTGTGCGTTTTATCTCCATAAAACCTCCTTAAATGAAAGTCGTTGTTGAAAGGATGAAACGTTTTAATGAAAGTCGTTGTTGAAAGGATGAAACGTTTTTGTTGAAAAAATTAAAAAATTCATAAGCATCATTTCAGCCTTAAAGCTGAGGTTGCAGGGGAAAAACGGTAGTTTGGTGGAGATCAAATTTTTGCTTCACCCGTTCCATTTCCAAAGGCAATTTGATGTAGCTGCCTTTGCGCCATAAACGAACTTGATCATAAAGATGGGGATTGTTCAGCCATCCATCATTGCCACCGAGCATCACGAAATAATTTTCATTGGGATCACTCATATCGCTGATGTGTCGGGCTTGTGCCCCAAAGGTCACATTGCGTTGACTGAAGCCGGGGGAAAATGCTGCTTTATTTAAAGTCGTGCCCCCTCCTGCCGAGGGATACTTCTCAAACTGGAATCGGTTGCCCAACATGGGAACCAAGCCCAATGGACTCTGTACCACTTGCTTATGCATGTCTCCCCATGTGCCAAACTCAGCTTCGGCGCGAGATGACTTTTGTAGGGCTTCGACCACGAGTTGCTGCAAATCGGAGGAGTCCATTTGTTTGATGTGACGATCCAAGAACATCCGCCAGTCGTCTGATTTGAGCAGCCGTTCTCGCAAGGCATCATTGGACAATTGCTGCTCAAAAATCAGCAAGGCCATTTGCCAAGTTAGGATCTCAAAACTCACGGCCCCTTCCGATTCGGTGGTATAGTGTCCATCCCACCGCACAAAGCGATCCCAATAACCATGCACCTCGGTAGGAACCTCATCAGAAACTTGGGAATGGAGATACTGCTTCAAATCCAGACCATCTTGAGAAAAAACATCCAATTGCCAGTTTTTGAGATCCTGCGTGGCAATGGTTTCGTTCGAAGCAAGCAGTGTTTGCCACCGACGAATGCGGTCACTCTGTCCAAACACAAACGCGACTTGAGGATCGGTCTTCACTGGCATGTTGTTGGCAGACGCCACGAATCCACTGGAAGGGTTGTAAACGGAAGGCAAGTCCATTGGGGTTTTATACGCAACAATCTCATTCTCCTGGGACTTGATGAGGTCAAAGTGCTCCGATTCGTCTTTTAAAAGCGGCTGTCGAATGGCGAGCAACATTCCGATGTTTCCCGAGCGGTCGGCATAGGTGAAATTCAAACCCGATACCGAATACTCTTCAAACGACTGGTGGAACTCTTGCCAATTGCGCGATTTGTTGACTCGTAAAAATGTCCCCAGTTCGTTCGATGGTTGATGGCCTGCCCAATTCAGCGCAATCATTTTATCGTCTTGTTGAAACTGCGGAATGTCCGAAATGATGGGGCCTTTTGTGCTTTCTCGGATGGTCACAGTTTCATCAAACCAGCCACGAATCCCAATGGTTTCTTTACGCTCACTCACGAGGTCTTGGGGAGACACTTCGAATAAGTGCGAGCTGACTCCACGCATGTAAGTTCCCCCCCACGCCACATCAGGATTGCGCCCCAGGGTGACGACCGGAATGGCTGGAAGCATGTACCCCAACACGTGGTAGGAAGGACTTTTGTACCCCATCAGCACCCATAGATTGGGCACAAAGATTCCTAAGTGCGGATCACTTGCAATCAAGGCTCCCCCTCTTTGGGTTTTATCACCAGAAACCACCACCGAGTTGGAACCCGCCCTGCTGAAATTGGAAAAGATGCGATTGACCGAATATTTCTCGTCCGTCGAAAAACTGGTCAATGAGCGTTTCCCCTCGGCAATGTATTCTTTCCACACCTGATGCCAATTCTGTTCTTTCCTTAACGTGAGAAAGGGAAGCAGACTTCCCCAGTTCGCATCTCCTGCGGCCAACCGTCCCACGGTGAGGGCATCGACCATTGTCCATTCTTCGATTTCATAATCGAGAAATTCATATTCGACCGGCTTTTGTTTCATGTTTTTGATGAAAAAATTGATGCCCCGCACATAATGCTTCAACCAATTTTTCTGCTCTGTATTGAGTTGACTGAGACTCAGACGTGCCGACTTTCTCAAGTTGACGGTTCGAATAGCCCGGTCTAATTCTGGTAAGTTGAAAGGGCCGCCTGATTCCGAAAGCCTCCCGGAAGCCAAATGCTTGAAAACTTCCATCTGTCCTAGACGCAAATGCGCATGCAATACTCCGATGGCAAACGCACAATCGGCATCGGTCTGTGCTTCGATAAACGGAATTCGGTTCTCGTGCCAATAGATATGGACCGGTCGTTGGATCGGCCACGCCTGTTGATCTGGAAAATCTTGAAACCGTTGCTCCACTGTCTTCCAACCTGGATAGGTTGTGAGCGTGGTGCAGCCAAAATTTCCTAATAAAAACGTCAACAATATCCAACTCAACCGAGAGATTTTTAGGTTTTGCATAAGGGCCTCATCACAAAATAGGTTGGGCATCAGGTGAATTTAAGATTTCCATTTCAAATGATTTAGGTCATCTATGTGGACACTGTATACTTCAAAATAGACAGTGTCCACATAAAAATAGACAGTGTCTACATTTTAAAGGAGCCACCTATGACATCAAAGACCACTTCAAATACAAACCGCTATCATCATGGCAACTTGAGAACCGCCTGTATCGATGCAGGACTCGGTTTTTTGAGCAAAGGGAAGGACGATTTTTCCTTACGAGACATTGCGCGAGAAGTGGGGGTTTCACATGGTGCCCCATCTCGGCACTTTGGGACCAAAGAAGGACTTTTTGCGGCAATTGCCGAAGAAGGATTCCACAAATTCAGTAAATACCTGAAACAATCTTGGAACGAGGAACATCCTAAAATCACGTTTGAGCAAATGCTACGAGCGTACGTCCGTTTTGGGATGAATCATCCCCAACATTATCGACTGATGTTTGGCAATTCTGTTCACGAACACTCCGACTACCCAAGTCTGAATCAAGCTGCCAAAGAAGCCTTTGGGCAATTGATCGAGATGGTCACTTGGTTGCAACAAGAAAACCTCTTTGCCCCAGACAACACCCTCTTCAAAGCATATCACATTTGGTCCAGCATCCACGGACTGGTGTCTTTATGTATTGAAGGCCACATCAAAATTGCAGTGGACGTGCAGCTTGCTCCCTCAGAATCATTTCAGGATTTGGAATCGATGGCCCTCCAGCTGGTCGATGACTTGAGTGCGAGTTTGTTTCGAGGGCTGGCTCGCTAGTGGCCCTTTCTCAAAAAGCGTCCCACTTTTCAGGCCCGCTCGATGTCTCCAATTTCCTGCGCGAAATCCTATTTGACATTCATTCTCCATTTGTATTTTTATACTTCCTTGAATATTTTATCTCAAAATCGCCCCCAGGGAACTATCTAAAAAGAAAAGGGAAATTTCGTTATTCAGGCAACATGAAACAAGGGTGTGGACGCAACGTGAAAGGGAGGCCATGAGAAAAAAATTAACAGTATTGTTTGGAATTTGGCTCATTCTTGGATGTGTTTCTTCAGTATATGGGAACTGCGAGGACGATCCATTCACCGAAACCGATGAAAAATGGGTCTGTAACAATACGTATACCAATTCAATCGGCATCGATTTTGTGTTGATTCCTGCCGGTTCTTTTAAGATGGGAAGTGATGCCCAGCCAGATGAACAACCGATTCATCAAGTGAGTATTTCCAAGTCCTTTCTTATGGCAAAAACCGAAGTGACTCAGGCACAGTGGCAAAAAGTCATGGGGAATAATCCCTCCGTTTTTAATTCTGAAAAATTGAAGGCAGATTCAAAGAATCACCCCGTAGAATCCGTTTCGTGGAATGAGGTGCAACAATTCATCAAAAAACTGAACGAAATCGAAGGAGGGAACTATTACCGCCTGCCTACCGAGGCCGAATGGGAATACGCGACACGCGGGGGAACCGGAACGGCATGGTTGTGTCGTGGCAGCGCCATGTGTCTCGATAATTTTTCTTGGTTTAGTTGGAACTCAAGAGAAACGCCTCATACAGTAGCCACAAAGTATCCCAATAAATGGGGGCTTCACGATACGATAGGAAATGTGTGGGAATGGATCGCGGATTGGTATGATGAGAAGTATTACTCAAACAGCCCATCAGATGATCCTCAAGGCCCCAAATTTGGAAAGGCTCGTGTGATTCGAGGCGGGGGTTGGATCAACGATCCACAATACCAACGCGCGACCAATCGCGATGCTTTTCTGCCCAATGAACGCCATCGCAATCTTGGGTTTCGTTTGGCTAGAGATCGATAGATTTCTAGCTTGTCTGGTTTGGATTCAATGCTGGACCCAATAGATTTTCCCGCAATTGGTCCGCTTCGATCAAAGTGAGAACATCCACAACGGTATTTTGTAAAAATAAATCGTTTCCCAATTCTTCTGAAAAGACAGACCGAAGACCAAAATAGCGATGAACGACGGATTGCAAATCATTGGAAGACTGCCAGATTTCCTGAAAAACAGAGGCCATAGGGTCGTTCACTTCCACAGAATCACCAGAAAGGTTCTTACCGGAAGTGAATTTGATCCATGCCGCTAAAGCGACTGAAAAACAATGGATGCGTCCGTTTTGTTGACGCTGATATTGAAGCGTGTTTAACCACCGTTGAGGAATTTTTTGAGAACCATCCATCGCAATTTGCAGGGTTCGATGAAGCAGGTTTTTGTTCTCGTAGCGCTGGATGAGCTGATGACAGTACGGCCTTAAATGTTCTTCTGTGCCTAAAGAGAGTAAGGAGGGGAGGATTTCATCAAGCATCATGGTTAAAATGAAATTCTTGAAGTCGAGGTCCTCCATCGTTTCATAAACAAACTCATACCCTAACAACTGCCCCACGTAAGCAATGGCAGAATGGGTCCCATTCAACAAACGCAGTTTCATGGTTTCATAGGGAGTCACATCCTCGACGAATTGCACGCCGACTTTTTCTAAGGCCGGGCGTCCCTGAGGAAACTGATCTTCCACCACCCACTGTGAAAACCCTTCCGTAACGCACCCTGCCATATCCGTAGTCCCCAACGAAGCTTCAAGTTCTTGAAAAGACGATTCTTGAGTTCGTGGCACGATCCGATCCACCATAGAACACGGAAACGCCACATTCTCGGCAATCCACTGCTCTAAATTCGGGTCCACGATGTGGGCAAAATCTAAGATCACTTGACGGAGCAATTTTCCATTGGAAGGCAGGTTGTCACAAGAAAGTACCACAAACGGTTTCCCCCCCTGCTGATAACAAAGACGCAACGCTTGTACCAACACACCAATCACGGATTGAGGAGATTCTAGGGCATTCAAGTCATGGCTGATTTCCGGCCGGTTGGTATCCAGTTGACCGGTGGCGGGTTCATGACAGTAGCCTTTTTCCGTGACAGTGAGCGAGACGATCTTGGTGCTCGGTTGTGCAATGGCGAGGAGCAGTTGTTCAACCGCCTCAGGAACAAAAATCACCTCACGAATTGCCCCGATGACCCGGTGTTTCGCTTGCTGATTATCTTTAACGAGCACCGAGTATAAGTAGTCTTGTGATGCCAAATCGTCGCGGACGCTTTTCCCCCGGAAGCTCGCACCAATGATGGTCCAATCCGAGGGATCATGGTCCAAATACTGGTCCAAATACCAGGCCATATGGGCTTTATGAAACGCTCCCACTCCAAGATGAACAATTCCCGATTGTAAGGCCGAACGGTCATAACGAAAGGTGTCCACATGAGATGGCAACTGAGAAAGAGCTTGTTGATTCAACATAATATTCCAACAGGGAAAAGTATTTCAAAATCGATAAACCCGCCTTGCTAAGGGGCCGCTCAGATCGATGGCAATTTCGAGAGCTTCTTCTTCGGGCAATCGATGATCCGCGACCATTTCGGCCAAGATCGAACAATCGATTCGACGCGCCATATCATGACGTGCTCGCAGGGATAAAAAAGCACGGGTGTCATCATTGAATCCCGCGGTATTGTAAAATCCAGTCGTTTCGATCACCTGCGTTTTATACCGCTTCATCCCTTCTACAGAATCATGAAACCACCACGGCGGGCCGAGTCGTAAACAGGGATAGTGCCCTGCCAGCGGCGCCAGTTCTCGGCTATACGTAGTTTCGTCCAACGTGAATAAAATGATCCGCAAACGGGGGTCATTGCCCACAAGGTCCAACAGCGGTTTCAAAGCCCGAGTGAATTCCATCTTCAACGGAATATCAGCTCCCTTATCCCACCCAAAGGTTTGGTACACACCGGCATTGTGGTTGCGGTAAGAGCCTGGGTGAATTTGCATCACTAGGCCATCGTCCACACTCATCTTTGCCATTTCTGTGAGCATTTGACCTCGAAAGCATTCGGCTTGTTCAGCACTGAGGGATCCTCGTAATGCAGCGCTCAGCAGCGTTTCACATTCGGTCAGGCTCAAGTTGGCAGTGAATGCGCTCAATGGACCGTGGTCCGTCGCAGTGGCTCCAAGTTTTTGAAAGAATTCTCTTCGTTTGCGTAGTGCTTCCAGGTACCCCTGCCAACGGTAAGTGTCCTCTCCGGTCAATTCACCCAAACGAGTGAGGGATTCAGTGAAGTTGGAAAATTCCGGGTCCAGCAGCCGATCCGGACGAAATGTGGGAATGACTCTTCCAAGCCATTCGCTTTCTCGAATTTGCTGATGGTATTTGAGGTCGTCCAAAGCGTCATCGGTGGTGGCCAATACTTCGATGGAAAAACGCTCATAAAGGGCGCGGGGCAAAAATTCAGGAGACTGGAGTTTTTCTTGGATTGCCTCATAAATTTCGTCGGCATTTTCGAGAGTGAGCCGGGTGCGAATGTCCAACACCTCAACCAATGCATGGTCTACCCAATAACGCGATGGGGTGCCACGAAAGAGATAGTAATGCTTCGCAAATAGCCGCCAGACCTCTTGCGGAGAAACCGGAGCGCTCGTTCCCGTTTGAGCTGACACTCCCAAATCTTCAAGACGAACCCCCTGACTGTAGAGCATCCGTAACAAATAATGATCCGACGTGATGAACAGTTGAGCTGGATTCGCAAACGTTTGATTTTCTGCAAACCAACGAGGATCGGTATGCCCATGAGGACTCACAATGGGCAACGAATCCACGGCTTGATGCAGGCGGCGGGCAATTGCGCGAGTCCCCGGATCACTAGGAAACAGGCGGTCTGGATGTAAGGAATAGGATGGGGTCATCGTAGAAAATCGGATGGAGGTTACCAGTTGTGCATACTGCCATCTGCGAGGCGATTCACAGGCAAATAGGCCCGTTGATAGGGATACTGTTTTGCTTTTTCTTCATCAATGTCCACTCCATGCCCTGGCGAATCGCCTGGATATAAAAAACCCTTTTCAAAATGATAGGCGTGGGGAAACACCTCCTCAGTTTCGGGAAGATGTCGCATGTACTCTTGGATGCCAAAGTTAGGAATCGCGATATCAAAGTTCAGAGCGGCTCCCATACAAACGGGTGATAAATCCGTGGCTCCATGGCAACCGGTACGGACGTTATAAAGCGCTGCAAAATCCGCAATGCGTCGAAGATGCGTCAACCCTCCAGCGTGGACAACGGTGGCTCGTATATAGTCAATCAGTTGCTCTTGGATCAGATGTTGGCAATCCCAAAGGGTATTGAAGATTTCTCCCACAGCCAATGGAGTGACCGTATGTTGGCGGATGAGCCGGAACGACTCCTGATTGTCAGCAGATACGGCATCTTCGAGCCAAAATAGCCGATAGGGTTCCAACAGCTTTCCCAAACGCCCGGCCTCAATGGGAGTGAGTCGATGATGCACATCATGCAACAGATGAACGTCAAAACCATATTGATCACGGAGCCTCTGAAATAAGTGAGGAATGTGGTCAAGGTATTTTTCCGTCGACCAAATGTTTTCAGTCGGCAATGAGGAATCCGCAGGCTCATAAAAAAGTTTGTCTTTAGACACGCCATACGTGCTGCTCAAGCCCGGAATTCCAGTTTGGGCACGAATCGCGTGATAGCCGAGATCCAAATAAGTCCCTACCTGTTCGGTCGTTTCTTCAATCGTCCTGCCATTGGCATGGCCATACACCATCACCCGATCACGACTTTTTCCACCGAAAAGCTGATAGAGGGGAAGGTTGGCCACTTTACCTTTGATGTCCCACAACGCCATATCTACAGCGGCAATTGCCGTCATGGTGACCGGGCCTTTACGCCAATACGACCCCCGATACAAATATTGCCAAGTATCTTCGATTTGGTGGGCATCGCGACCGATCAAACATGGAATGATGTGATCATTGAGATAAGTGGCCACCGCGAGTTCACGGCCATTAAGCGTCGCGTCCCCAATGCCATAAACCCCTTCATTGGTCATTAGTTTTAAAGTGACAAAGTTGCGACCGGGGCAAGTCACGATGACTTTGGCTTCTTTAATTTCTAACATAGGTCTTTCTCGATGATTGCCTGATCCAATGGATCAGGATGGAGTTCATCAGATGCCATGAATCACACTATGACGTTGATCCCTTCCGACAAACCGAACCGTTGGCGGAGTCAGGTTGGAAAGGGCGGGCCAGTTTTTTACCCATAGAGAGACTTCTGCGACACTGCTGATCACGGTGAACTCGGTCACAGCTTTGGAATTTTTCTGATACCGCCAAGTAAGGCCGTCATCATAAAAAAAGGAATTATGCGCAGGAGTGGTGGTCACGGGAGCATACACCGTCAGTCCGAGGCATTTCGCATCATGCGGCGATTGTGCATCCCATTCCAAGGCGAGAGGCAATACGGTTCCGGCTTTGACAACGATGGGGAGCCGACCTAGCTCTGCTTTGAGTTCGATCCATTGTCCACCGGCATACCATTGTTCCGTATAGTAATCATACCAACCGTCAGGAGATTGGGGTAAATAGACAGACACTTGATGCTTGCCCGGTTCTACAACAGGAGCAATTAACACATGTTTGCCGAGCAAAAACGCATCGTGCTCCTCATAACAGGGTTCTTCATCATAGTCATAAAATAGAGGCCGTATGATCGGGTCACCCGTTTGGTGGGCTAGATAGGCCAACGTGTATAAATATGGGATGAAGCGATAGCGAAGATGCAAAGCCTCTCGAACCAGATCGGTCACCGAGGAATGCATCCACGGAAAATTGGTGGGGTTTTCCGATTCAGGCTTCCAGGAGTTCATGACACAGCGAGGGTGCAAGGCCATCATTTGTACCCAGCGTACCAACAATTCGGGATCGGCTGCAGGCCCGGTAAACCCACCCACATCATGGCCGATGATTGGAATTCCGGACAGCCCCAATGAGATGCCATTCCGCAGATTCCATTTGAGGGTATGCCAACTCGTCCAATTGTCGCCTGTCCACGTTTCCGCATACCGCTGAATGCCCATCATCCCTGCACGGGTGATCGTATAGGGACGCTGTTGAGGCGCGTGGCGTTCCGTTGCTTCAAAACTGGCACGGGTCATCAACAACGATTGAAGAGGACGGGTTGCTAGTGCCGGAATCGATTGTCCGAAACCGTCCACAAAAGCGTCTTCATCCCAAACTTCTGTTTCGTTGTTGTCATTCCAAATGGAATCAAACCCTGCGTCTAACACCTCCGCTTTGGCTCCGGCTTGCCACCAATACCTGCCTGCTTCTGAGGTGAAATCGATATTCGAACCGTGAGCATCCCAAAATTGCTCCACAGCCGGTGTCGCGTTTTCTCGTTTGATCAATCCAGCTTGATCGGCAAGTTTGGAATAAGAGGGATGATCGGTGAGCAAAACGGGTTTGGTGTTGGCTACGGTATACAAACCCATTTGTTTGAGTCTCTGAAACAACTTCGCTTTGTTGGGAAAGGAACTGGTGTTCCAGGTGAATACATATCTTAGACCGCGATCATTGGTAGTGTAACCCGACCCAAAATGGATGGCACTGATGGGTATTTTTTCAGAACGGAACCGTTCTGCAAGCTGACTCACCACGTCTTGAGCATGGGGATCGTCAAACACCCCCATTGAAGTGAAGGCAAATCCTAAGGTCCATCGTGGTTGAAAATGAGGCTTGCCCGTCAACTCGGTAAGGCGTCGCACCACATCTGCAATGCGGGGCCCCGCGATGACATAATACACCAAGCCTCGTTCTTGAGTTTCAACATAGCGGTAACGCGGATGATAATTGGAGTGTTCGCATCCCAAATCAAACACCATTTCCGACATGCTGTCATATAGCAAACCCAGTGCCGTGCCGTTGGTTCGATCTTGGAGAATCATAAATGGAATGTGTTTGTATAAAGGATCACTATTTTCGGCATCATATCCCAGTGCGTCTAGCTGAAGAATCCGGAAACGACGACCTGTGCGATCCAAGGGTCCGGCCTTATCCCCCAAACCAAAATGTCGAACATCATTGGAATTCATCTGATAATGCCGAACCCCATGCCCATGATCCGTAAGACTATAAGCTCCCGTTTTCAAATCTTGGAAAGCAGGTACCCAGCGATCTTGATAGCGCTGTTCGATTTTGATTTGCAGCGACTGACGGGGTAGGTGGAATTTCAACAATGGGGTTTCCAACACCACTCCATTGTCCATGGAGCAGGATGCTTCAGGACAGGCAAATCCTTGGGTCACTAATTTGGGATGACCTTGCCAAGGGCTGTTGCCTTGAGGAGCAATCATCCAAGTACGGTCAACCGTGAAGCCCTGTGATGGGATTACGGCGACTCGCAAGAGCCAAGATTCAAGAACATCGACTTGGAATTTACCTTCATGCTCCGTGTCGGCGGTGAATCCGTGTTGTGTGGATTTCAAAGAATAGTAGTCATTAAGAATTTTCATTAGTTCAATTGAATTAAGGTACGCGAATTAAAGCTTGTACGAGTCAGCCAGTATGAAGAAGGCGGACGTGATTAGAGAACCGCTCCATCGGCGGCACGAAACAGATAGGAACGCTGTTCATCTGTTTGAATACCGATCGTTTCATCTTTACGAATATGAGTTTGCCCAGGCATGTGTAAGGTCATGTTTTCGCCGTCCCCCAAATGGCAATAGAGATACGACTCGCCCCCCAACTGTTCCACAGCATAAACCTGGGCTTTCAAATCCCCTTGGTCCGCAGAGGTCAAAGTCATGTGTTCCGGGCGTACCCCCACATCCACTTTTTCACCCACCGCAACCTGGTGCGACGATCGTTTCGTTTTAACATCATGCCCTGTGTTGAGGCGAACGGTAATCGTGTTTGCTTCGACCTTGGAAACTTCTCCTGAAAAGAAATTCATACGGGGAGACCCGATGAATCCCGCCACAAACCGATTTGCAGGATGATTATAAATATCAAGGGGTGCGCCAAATTGTTCTAAATTTCCATCTTTCAGCACAGCGATTTTATCAGCCATGGTCATGGCTTCGACTTGGTCATGGGTGACATAAATCATGGTATTGCCTAAGCGGCGATGCAGCTCTGAAATCTCGACCCGCATCTGAACCCGCAACTCAGCATCCAAATTGGAAAGGGGTTCGTCAAAAAGAAAGATTTTGGGTTCACGAACCACGGCTCGGCCGATAGCAACCCGTTGCCGTTGTCCTCCTGACAGGGCTTTTGGACGGCGTTGCAGATACGGGCCAATTTGTAACATTCGGGCCGCTTCTTGAATCCGTTGTTCGATTTCAGTTTTCGGCAGGTTGAGATTTTCCAGTCCAAACGAAAGATTCTGTTGAACGGTCATGTGGGGGTATAGGGCATAGGATTGAAAAACCATCGCCAGCCCCCTTTGAGCCGCAGGAATTTCATTCACACGTTCGCTATCAATCTGAATCTCCCCTCCGCTGATTTCTTCCAACCCGGCAATCATTCGCAGTAAAGTCGATTTGCCACAGCCCGAAGGCCCCACAAAAACGACAAATTCTCCGTGATTGAGGGACATATTGATGCCATGAATGACTTCCAGGGTATCGTAGGATTTATACACATCTTTGAGTTGCAGTGTTGCCATAGGTTTTCTTAGAAATGAGGTGCCTCGGTTGAATTGCTTATTTCATCCCGGTACTGGCAATTCCCGCTGTAATGTATTTTTGAAGGAAAGCGAAAACGGCGGTGACCGGAAGTAAGGTTAAAACAGTCATGGCCAATAAATAATGAGTGTTGTCATTCAACTCACCTTTGAATGTCGACAGCCCGATTTGTAAGGTGAAAACCTCACTTTCGGTTAAAACGATCAACGGCCATAAAAAGTCATTCCAACGCCAAATGATCGAAAGAATCGCCAACACCGCAATGGCTGGTAGCGAAAGGGGTAACACAATTCTCCAGAAGATCTTCCACTCAGAAGCCGCATCCATCCGAGCCGCTTCTAAGAGTTCATCGGGAATGGTGAGCATGTATTGCCTCAGTAAAAACACACCCGTGGGTGTGGCTGCTCCGGGAATGATCACACCCCAGAGGGAGTTAAACATTCCGAAGTATTTCACCACAATAAACAGGGGTACCAAAATAACAGTGGGTGGAACGAGCAAGGTGGCGATGATGATGATCACAGCGGCATTGCGTCCGCGAAATTGGTATTTGGAAAGGGCAAACGCTGCCATCGAATTGATCAACAAGGTTAAGATGGTGGCAACCACGGTGACAAATGTGGAATTGAGAAAATACCGTGTGAAATTGAAGGTTTGTAATCGAGCAGAATCCAAGGTGGGATCGGTATAGTTTTCCCAATGAGGGTTCACGATTTCTTTCGGGACCAACTCCGAACGCAGTACCTCATATTCATTTTGGGGTTCGCTAGGACGGGCCACGACGGCCTTGAGACCTTTCGCTTTGAGAAAGGCCACTTCTTCCTGAGACCCATCGGGTTTTTGGTGGAAAAAGAGATTACGCGGGCGCTTGTCCCCTTCGAGAGTAATTTGAGCAGGATCATAAGGTAACACCCGTGTATCACCGGATAACAAAGCCCCTTCCGACTTGAACGAAGAAATGAACATCCAAAGGATGGGCAAAAGAATGAGCAAAACGCCCATACTCAAATACATGTAGGACAGTACATCCGTCCAATCGAGGCCGCGCCTTCCGCGCCGGGCACTTAAAAAACTCCACACTTCGCTCATTCCCATAATCACCCATTTGCGTTGCGTTTGGTTACCCAGAGCTGGATCATCGTCAAGACGAGGATGATTCCTGCCAAGAGGATGGAAGAGGCCGCAGCCACCCCATAACGTTTGGTTTCTCCGGTAAAAGCAATTTCATAAATATGTTGAATGACCATCTTGGTCGCTTGGCCAGGGCCACCTCCTGTCAAGATGTACACCTCATCGAACACCTGAAAGGCTTTGATCAAGGAGAGGATGAGAACCACAAGCATGGTGGGCATGAGCAGCGGTAGCGTGATGCGAAAGAACACACGCCATTGCGGGGTTCCATCCATCTGAGCGGCTTCATACACATCCCGAGGTATGGCTTGTAAGCCTGCTAACAAGATCAGCATATAAAACCCAGCATGTGCCCAAGAATAGACAAAAATCACCCAAAAGAAGGGCCATCCAACTCGACGCTCAAACAACCAATTCACTGGACGATAACGTCCGGCTTCAATAATCGACGCCCAATCTTGCATCACCACCAGTCCTACTAAGGCCACACAGGTTCCGATACCGATCATTCGGATCGTGGTATGCGAAGACTTCCAAAACTTCAGTGCTATCCAAACAAGCAGGAGCGAAAGCCCGCCCACCACCAGCCATTGAATTCCAGGAATTTCGGCAACCGTGTTGCGAAACTGAGCCAATTCTTTAAGCAGCTCATTGAGAATGCCGCGACGTTTGAGGATCCAGTCCCAAGTGATCCCCACCACAACAGGCGACAACATCACCGGATAAAAATAGATGGAACGCCAAAACCCACGTGCTCGAATTTTCCGATTTAAAACAACCGCGGTCGCGAGGGCGACGACAATCATGATCGGGACTTGCAGCATCGCGAAGCCCAAGGTGTTCCAAAGTCCGGTCCAAAAGCTATAACCTGCCACATTGCAGCTTTTCGCTTCCCAATACGAAGGACAATCGAGCAAATATCGGTAGTTTTCCAATCCGACCCAAGGGCGTTGGGAAATGTCGGTACTTTCACTCGATGTGAATGAAATGTATAAGTTGAGGATCATCGGCCAGAACGAAAATAGGCCAAAGATCAACAGGTTGGGGAGCAGAAAGAGATAAGCCATTCGGTGAATACCGATATGGCGTTGGATGGTTCTTAACGGAAGATCGATGATCTCCATGATGAAGTGAAACATGGAAGCATACCAGCTTTGCTTTGCTAACTTGATGGGTTCTTGGGACATCACTTCACCATGGTTGCGGTTATAAAAAAGTATCAGATCAATTATTCTTTGAGAGCCGCAGCAATTTCTTCCTCAATTTTTTGATAAGCTTCATCTTCCGTCAAATCCCCGGTAATGATCTGGCTGACGAAATTGACCGTGGAATTGTAAATCGCAAATCCTTTGGAATACCCTTGCAAGGCATGAGCGGTGGGAATGATTTTTTGAAAATTGTTGGTGAACATTTGAAGTCCTGCATTCACGGAAGGCAACACGTCATCTCCATAGTTCAACCCCTTCTCGGCCAAACCTTTGTGTGCAGGAATTTGCAGGGTTTGTTGATAGTAATCACGAATCACCGGTTCCGAAGCCATGAATGCCATCACTTTCCCTACCTCTTCGGGATGTTTGGTATGCTTGAACCCAACCATGGCTGCTCCCCCAGGCATGCCAGTACACCCACCAGGCCCACAAGGCTGGGGAATCACGACCCATTCGAATTTATCCCCGATGCTAGAGCCATATTTGGCGAGCATCCATGAACCGGACATGTGAAACACAACATCTTCATTAATGAACATATCCCCCCCATTTTTCCATTTTGCTCCGGAGGCGGCTGGCCAGACATCGTCCGGCATGAGTCCATCTTCGTGCCATTGGACCATGCGTTGAACCATGCTTTTGAAACCATCATCAATCACTGCCGGATTGCCACTGCTATCAAAGTACTTCGCTCCCATTGACATTGCTGGCCCTGCCAAGCGGTGTCCCGAACGATCCATGACCATTCCAGCATACAGGTCGAGCTTTTCTTGCACTTCGCTCACGGCTTTGGCCCAATCATCCCAGGTGGCCCCTTCGGCAGGCATAGCCACGCCGGTTTGATCAAACATGGTTTTATTCACATAGGGTCCTGTGACGGTCAATTGGGTGAGCCAACCATAGATGCCTTTGTCGCTGCTACCCGCTCGCATCCACGGAAGGGTTGTTGCAAAATTGCTTTCCCAGTAGTTGGCATCCACATAAGGGGTTAGATCTAAATAATATTTATTCAATCCCCCCAAATTGGTGACACGCGCCATATCCGGGCCTTCTCCTGCTTCAAGGCGAGTTTCTAACTGCTCCCGAATCACGGTGTATCCGACTTTATCCACGACGACTTTGATCCCCGGATTTTTCGATTCAAACTGGTCCAGAAGGTCACGAGATACCTCGCATTCATTGGCATCCCCATAACACAAGTAGCGTAAGGTGACGTCTTGTGCCAAAGCTTGGGATGCCGCGACCAACGGCAATAACAGCAACCCCAATAACGCTAGCCTCAATTTTTTCATGATTTCCTCCAAGGTGGTTGTTGAGTCGTTCCATCAACAACATTTTAGGTAACGACAGATGGTCGGCGAGAGGGGGATGTGATTTGCCCATCGGCACACGACCCATCAGTGGCTTCAACAATCTTCAAGTGAACTTATATTTGACTCTTATATAAGTGGACTTGTATGGTAGTAATCCAAAAAATAAATGTCAACCAACAAACGACATAATATTAAATAGAATATTTAAAAATTATCATTAGTTAAACATTTTATAACGACAAAAAACACCTCAACAGCCCGCTATACTATCAGAAATTGCGTTCTACCCGACTTGTATGGTAGACCTAAAAAACAAGCGTCAGACCTTGTCTTTATTTTCATGCAGTTGCATCAGAGCATCGAAATTCAAGTTGGCATATTGAAAAAAGGCCGTCATGTCTAAGAGTTATGAAATATCGCTACAACGCTCCTCTTCGGAGCAAGTGTTTGAGATTCTCCGTCAAGAGATCACTCAACTGCACCTCGAACCCGGTTATCGACTTTCAGAAAATGAGTTGGCCAAGAAATTTCAATTGAGCCGGTCCCCGATACGCGAAGCTTTTATTAAGTTATCGGCTGTGGGTTTAGTCGAAATTCGACCACAGCGGGGTACCTTCGTTTCTCTGATCGATGCCAATCAAGTGCTCGAAGCGGTGTTTGTGCGCGAAGCTTTGGAAACGATGGTATTGGGAAAGATTATCAATGTGATCTCAGAAGCCACCATCAACGAGTGTCATTCTATTATTCAGGAGCAACAAGCGGCGGCAGCGTCCGCGGATTGTAAGGCCTTTACGGAAAAAGATGACCATTTTCATAAGATCTTGTATGACGCAACCGGGATTCAACGAGTCAACACCGTAATTCGTGGAGAAAAATCCATCATGGACCGTGTGCGTTATTTGAGTCTACAAGATCCGCAGCGCTTTCAGGTTTTGATTGATCATCATCAGGCGATCTTAGAATTCTTAATCTTGGGCAATTTGCCCAAAGTTATTCAAACGATCAAAGACCACTTACGACTCGCCTTCTGCACGTTGGAACAAGGCATCCAAGATCATCCCAATTATTTCAAACCGGACCCCGACATCGACCGGATACGCAGCTTATTCTATCGTTCGTAGAGGTCCTCTATGATGGTACCCATCAATAAAAGGCTATTCGTTCGTATTGAGTTTGAACCCCACTCGAATGCCCCCCCAATGTCGATTACGCAGAATGATGGGCACCGATAAATCATACATGACTTCTCCGGTATCGCGGACATAGCATTGTAATAAAAAATCGTCTTGGTTGGCACCCGCACGGGAGCCAGTGTAGTCATTAAAAATTCTTCGGCTCCGGTTCCGCAACAAATCTCTTTGATACTCTCCAGTCAGTGGTTGGTCGAAGTTGGAATTGTGCAAAGGCAAATAGGCATTGCGGTCCACGACCGCACAAAAGATCACATCATAGTCTTTCTGAAATTGATCCTCCCAGAACTGGACCTGACTCGTTTCAAGCCAATCGAGATATTGGACCGAATATTTTACAGGATTGGTATCGGGAATAATTTGATAATCATCATCCCAAATCGCAACGCCCTCTTCTTCCGCCCGACTGAACAGCGTCTCAATTTTCACTTTCAGTTGCCGTAGACCTTGTAGGACCACGGTATTATGATTGTCTAGGTTATAAACCAGAATTTCTTTGGCAATGGTTTCCGTCTGCATGGTCAATGATCGGGAAATCTCTACAGACTGTTCAATACTATTATAAACAATAGTAGAGATATCCGATAAATCCGACATGGCATTATTGACTTCGTGAATGGTTGCAGTTTGTTGCTCGATTGAAGACACAATATCGTCCACTTGGAGTTGCGTGGAGTCGGCATTTTCTAAGATGTTTTCAAAAGCCACTTTTGAGGCTTCAGTCGCAACCATCACGGCATTCAGGAAATCATTACTTTCTTCCAACTCATGAAAAATTTTTTCAATTATACGCGAGTTGCTGTCGACCTGATTGGTAATATTCTTGCTGGATTGAGAAGTTCGTTCTGCCAAAATACGTATTTCATTCGCAACCACAGCAAACCCTTTTCCATGATCGCCCGCTTTGGATGCTTCAATGGCTGCATTCAACGACAATAAATTCGTTTGACGGGTGATGCCACGAATCACATCCATTACTGCGTTGATTTGGTGTGAAGACTCTTGCAGGGCTTTCATGGTTGTATTGGTTTCTGTCATTTTTTGAGTCATGGCTTTCATGACATCGATGTTTTGAGAAACCTGTTGAGTCCCTACTTGCGCCGATTCATACGTTTTCACGGCATCGCTACGAGTTTTTTCAATCCTTAAAGAAATGTCATCCAATACAAGGACCATTTCCTCCATAGCGATCTTAATTTTTGAGGTCTGAATTTTCTGTTCTTCAGAGTTTCGTTTGATGTTCAAAATGAAGTGGTACAGCTTGGCAGCACTGGAAGAGTTTAAAACGCCTAAATTGAATAACGTGGTTAATTTATTTTTGAGATAACAAACAAAAATACTCAACCTCCCCGTATACAGCGTTTCACGAAGATCTCGGGTACTTTCCACTCTTTTGAGATCAGCGTTATTCCAGAAATTGAATAGCCAATAACTGAGAGGAATTTGTAAGAACACCATCACGATAAAAAGGTGTTGGAACAGCGCGCTATCTAAATAAAACCAAACATAAACTGTTAGGAGATAAGATAGCAAAAGAACGACACAGTAGACTTGTTTCGCGGTCAACATGAGCCCTCCTCTACTACTCAGAGCAATGAAAATTTAGAAATTCTATAGTGATTGTCGCCTCAGACAAGTTAGCCTCAATACTCATCCTATCGAGCTGATCAAATTATCCTACTCGCAAATCTTCCTGGTAGTTCTTCGGGGCGAGGCCCAGGGTCCCCAACAACAGTTTGGCAATTCACCTATACTGAAACACGACAATCCCTTGTAATACAAGGCCTCGAAAGACATTATTGGTGATTTAAAAAAGTTTTGCAATCGATTGCAAAATAAATGATAAAAAAGCGCCTACAATGTTTCTCAACTTTTTATAACCTTCATTTTTTCAATTATTTCTTGTTATTAACCCATTGATATAAATCATTTTTCTTAATCGATAAGTTTAAAGCACAAATAAAAAAAATACAGCAAACGTTTGCATTTTAAAAAAGAGAGCGCTATAGATTGGAATAGGTTGTCGCAACAGACTTTTCTAGACACGGCAAACGGACGGATTTCAGACCAAAAAAAAGCAATAATGTTTTGTATTCTCGAAGTAAAATTTTTCGAAATACAGCAAACGTTTGCATTTTATCTATTGAATCCCTCTAGTTTTGATTGAAAATTTGAAGGTATCAAATTGTTAGAAACCTAGCCAACAACAATAGAAAATCATATAGGGAGTGGTGCGATAACCGATTTCACAGTGTGTAATGAGGCAATCAAAAAACAACAATCAAAGAGGAGTATTATGATGCGTCGAATGATTTGGACACTATTCAAAGTAACACTATTCAACCTGATTTTAGTTTCTAGTATGGCGGTGGGTAGTGTTTATGCAGAAACAGAACTCAAAATGTGGGTTGCAGGCGAGCCTGGAACAACGGTTGTTTATGATACCCTAGCAAAAGTGTATATGCAGAAAAACCCGGATGTCAAAATTGTGGTGACCAAAGTCGGATCGGATCTGTTCAACCCCACCCTAGTCCCTGCTTTATCTGCAGGACAAGGACCCGATATTTTCATGTATGGCACCGGACCAGGACAGCCCGCTGCCCTCATCAAGAGTGGTTTGGTAAAAGATCTTACGCCGTACTACCACAAATATGATTGGGGAAAGGTGATCCCAGAATCCATTGAAAATGTGCTCTCTTCGAACGGAAAGCTCTGGGCAGTTGGCAATGAAGTAGAAACAACAGCCATGTTCTACAACAAAAAGGTGTTCCAAGAACTCAACCTTTCGGTCCCAAGAACTTGGAGCGAGTTTGAAAATGTTGTCAAAGCTTTACAAGCCGGTGGATACAAAACACCGATTGGTTTGGGTGGTGCCGACAAATGGCCGATTTCGCATTGGCAGTCGATGATGTTTGGACGATACGCAAACCCGACCGGTATTGAAGATGTGTTATTTCGCGATGGAAAATGGGTTGGTGCTGCTTTTGTGGAAGCCTCTCAACGCCTTCAAACCATGGCGAAAGAAGAATATTTCGGCCCCAATCCCGTTGCCAACGGTTATGCCGAAACCATGGATGCGTTTTGGTCTGGCAAAGTTCCCATGACCTTTACCGGTCCTTGGATCATCGAGGGTGCTACCAAAACTTTAGGCGAAAAAATTTCTGACTTTGGGGTGTTCCAAATTCCTCCTTTTGCAGCAGGACAAAAAATCTATCCTACCGAAGATATTGGAAGCGGATTTTATATCAGTGACCATACCCAACATCCGGATATCGCAGCCGATGTGTTGAATCATTTCTTCTTCCACAAAGAAAGTCGATTGACCCTGCTCAATAATGGCACCATTCCCGTGGGGCCATTGGAAGAAATTTTGCCAGAAAGTCAGCTCCCCAAATTAACTTCTGAAATTCGCAGTCTGATTGAAGCTGACCGTTCCAATGGAACCATCCATGCGTTTTTAGACACCGTCTCCCCAAAAAATATCACCAATGCCTCGTACGACGGGTTGCAAGCATTATTACTCAATGTGATGAGCCCTCAAGAATTCGTAGAGAGTTTGCAAGTAGAATGGGAAATCGCCAAGAAAAAAAATGCCATACTTTTGCCAGGAGGAGTTGCTAAGTAACCGTCCCTACCAAGGACAATTTTATTGGGTATAAAAGCAAGCCTGTTGGAGGAGGTATGATGAAATCATATGCAAAAAAATGGAACACCATTCTTAGAAAGTTATCCCCTTTTCTGTTTTTACTTCCGGCAATATCTATCTATATCATTTTTGCCTTTTTACCCACCGTTCAAGTGGTGGAATATTCGTTTTTTGAGTGGGATGGAATCAACCCGGTGAAAGATTGGGTTGGATTGGAAAACTACACACGACTCTTGTCAGATCGGGTGTTTTGGGAATCCTTTATGAACACCATTTGGTGGGCGACGATCATCGTTTTCATCAATGTAGGAATTGGGCTGATTTTAGCTGCTGTATTGGCTCAAAAAATCAAGGGGAGAACATTTTTCCAAGCTTGTATGTTCATTCCGGTTGTCCAAGCTCCCATCACAACCGCTATTGTCTGGCGGTGGATGTACCAACCTGACGGAGCGATCAATGCTTTTCTTAATGCCGTTGGCCTAGAGTTTCTGACCACCGCATGGTTGGGAAATTTGAGCACCGTCTTGCCTGCAATTGCGATTGCCCATGCGTGGTCCACTTTAGGTCTCAGCGTGGTGATATTTTTATCGGGTCTACAATCGGTGGATGAGGATTTATATGATGCCGCCAAGCTCGACGGAGCCAATGCCGTTGATGCCTTCATTCATGTGACACTGCCTGCCCTGAGACCCGTCACCGCTGTTGTGTTTGTGATGACAGTCACCGGGGCTTTCAAAGCCTTTGATTTGATTTGGGCAACCACTAAAGGTGGCCCCATTCGGGCGAGTGAAATCCTTTCAACCTATATGTATAAAAAAGGAATTATTGAGAACAACTATGGGTATGGATCTGCGATTGCGGTGGCCTTGTTATTTATCGTTACTTTGGCAATGGCGTTCTACCTTTATTTACAGTACCGACAGGAGGATTGAGCATGATAAAAAAGTACTCATTGTATCTATTGCTATCTCTGATTTCGGTGCTCATGTTAGCTCCGTTATTGATGACCGCTTTCACATCACTCAAGCCGTCCGACCAACTGCTAGAAGCGCCATGGATTCCTCCGTGGCCTATTGTTCTTGAGAACTTTCAAAGAACTTGGAATGAAGGAAAGTTCGATATCTTTTTCAACAATAGTTTGTTGATTTCGACAGTCGATGCCTTAGTGATGATTGTGATTGCATCACTCTCCGCCTACGCCTTAACCTTTCTGAAATTTCGAGGGAAATCAGTCTTTGTAGGACTCTTTATCACGGGATTGATGATTCCTCCGACAGCGATCATCTTGCCGCTCTATATTACAGAACAAAAGTTAGGCCTGTTGAACACCCATCTTGGAGTGATTTTTGCTGATTTGGCCCTGGCCCTGCCAATTTTTGTATTCTTGATGTCCGCTTACTTTAAAAAAATCCCTCCTTCGCTGAGAGAAGCCGCAAAAATCGATGGTGCGAATGAATGGCAAATCTTCTGGAAAATCATCATGCCGATTTCGACACCGGCCATTATCACAACTGGTCTGTTGGAGTTTTTGTGGAGCTGGAACGATTTATTGCTCCGCCTATTACTTCTGACAGATGAATCCAAACGAACTCTCACGGTGGGGCTTCTCTTTTTTCAAGGTACTATGACCCGTGATATTGCTGGTCTCACTTCAGCGGCAATGATCATGGCGGTCCCTATCATCATTTTGTTTGTTATTTTTCAGCGAAAATTTGTACGTGGCATGACGCAAGGTGCCGTCAAGTAGAGGTGAATATGGAAAAACCAGTCGCGATACTATCGCCCCATTTTCGAACCATCGATGAGTTGTTTTCTACCTCGGATTTGGAACGTCTCTTCGATTTATGCACTGTAAAATGGGCGAGCAATGACCCCATCCCCCAAGAAACATTTGAGTCTTACTTAGAAACGGCTCATTTCGTTATTGGGGCCTATCCGAAATTAGGCCGGGAAGCGCTTTCAAAGGCCAAACACCTAAAAGCGATTCTCGAAGTTGCCGGAGCCTTTCCTGCTGAAGTCGATTACAAAAACTGTTTTGGACGCGGTATCGCCGTCTTGAGCTGCGCCCCAGCCTTTCGTAGATTGGTGGCAGAAATGACGATGGGATTCCTTTTGTCGGGAGGACGCGGCATCATCGAAGAACACGAAAATTTCCGAAAAGGAACTGAGAATTGGTTAGGGGAAGATGAAATATTTGACTTCACATTATATCAGCAAACCATTGGTTTTTTGGGGTTTGGATCAATAGCCCAAGAATGCGCACGCCTCTTGTCACCATTCGATTGCAAGCTATTGATCCATGATCCTTGGCTCCCCCCAGAAGTGGCTGAAACCTATAAAGCCACCTCTTGCGATTTGGACACGCTGTATCAAAAAAGTCGTGCGTTGATTATTGCCGCTTCTCCAACGAGCGACAATTTTCAGTTGGTAAACCATCATGCTTTTTCCAAGATGGAACCGGGGACCCTTTTAGTGCTGATCAGTCGTGCACATTTGGTGGATTTCGATGCACTAACAGAAGCGGTCTACGCAAACAAAATTCGAGCTGCCATTGATGTATTTCCTCAAGAGCCACTTCCTTCCGATCATCCTATTCGCACCGCTCCTCATGTGACCTTGTCGGCTCATCGTGCTGCGGCATTGCACCAAGGCCGGCATTCTATCGGCGCTATGGTCGTACGCGATATCGAATCCATGATCCAGGGAAAGGCTCCTCAGTCTATGCAGAGAGCCACTCCGGAGACCATATATCAACGGATTGCGGCAAAACAGGCCGCTACTCATTCTGACACTGTATAGAAGGAGCACGCACCCTCCGTCGGAATCAAAGAGCGCGTGCGAGGGGGAGGTACAACTCAGTATTACACAATGAATTTATGGACCAAATTATCGAGCTGTTTGCTGATGGTGGAAATTTGGGAGGCGTTTTTATTTTGGGTCGCCGAATGCTGCTGCATCTCTTGAGTGGCTTGGGAATTCGATTCCGAAAGTGAATCCAAAGTTTTGATGCGGCCCATGGTTTCCTCACTACGAGCAGTCATCCGTTGAGAAGAACCAGAAAGTTCATCCAACTTGTCTTTGCTGGTTTTGACAGCGGTGATGACCGTTTGAATGGTCGTTTGGACTTCCAACGACGATTCCTTTCCGGCTTTCATGCGGTCTTGAGATTCCTGCATCAGATGTCGGATTTCAACGGTAGCTTTGTTCGAGCGATCCGCCAATTCCCGCACCTCGGTGGCAACAACCGCAAAACCTTTGCCTTGTTCTCCGGCTTTGGCAGCTTCGATAGCGGCGTTCAAAGAAAGGAGATTGGTTTGCTTGGCGATGCCTGCAATCGTCCGCAGTGTGGTGTTCATCTTGTCGAAGGTTTCTTCGATGAGCTTCATGCTTTGTAAGCTCGTCTCAATGGCTTTTTCCCCAGCAACCGCATGCACATTCGTGGTGGTTTCGGTTTCTTGAGACAACCCATGGATGTCGTTCCCCATCTTAAGGATGTTGCCACTCATGGTAGAAAAAGTTTCGGCAATGGCATGAGTGAGTTCAGATTGCTCGTGGACCGCTTCAGCAATTTTATCTGTTTCGTCTTTGGTCCCTTCTACCGAATGCGCCATGACCCCTACCGTATCGTTTAGATTCTCTGACGCCGCGTTGATATCCTTCACAATCTGACGGATGCTTTGCATGAACGTGTTGAAGTTGGAAGCTAGCCATTCCACCTCATCCCCCGTGGTAACTTTGAGACTTTGCGTCAAATCCCCTCGACCTTGAGCAATTTCTGCCATCCGGTGTGCGATCATGTGGATTGGACGAACAAAAATCAGAACCACGGGCAGCGTCACGACAATGGCTAGTAATAAACTCAACCCACCAATCACGAGCAATAGAATCGTGGATTCCTGTTGGCGCTGTTTCAATGAAACATCAGGCACGGAAAACACCATATATCCCACCAGCCGGTCCCCCATCTGCAACGGTTGGGCAATGCTGAGGTAAATGGTTTCGCCGTATTCCATTTCAAACAGTTCTCCCGATTCCAACTGAGGAAGTTTTATACCATTTTTAAGGTCTCCTAAGCCGTGTTTTCCATCAGCAGTATAAAGATTCAAAGTCATGCCAGTATTGGCTTCCAGGGCTATTAACCATTCGGGCGACAACTCTAAAAAAGAACGAATGACTCCATAATGCAATCCCAGGTAGGCAAACGCTTTTTGATTTTCCTGCTTCGCCTTTCCCATACTCTGATTGATCAGCGGAACCGTCATGTCTAAGTAGAGTTTTTCATTGACCGAATAGAGTTCAACGTTGGCAGAGTGAGTGGCGAGTTGACGAGGAAATTCCAGTTCCCAACCACTGGGTAGGTCGGATTCCTTGGGTAGGATCATTCCAAATTCATTGCGTTGCAATTCTTCCGGTTCCTTCCCGGATTTACCGGCTTCGGTGGCAAAACTGAACACACGTTCTCCATATCCACTTTGTGCTCCAAAGACCTGAAAATTCGGATTGTTTTTCGAGATGAAGTAGACTGCTGTTTGTTCGGCTCGATACTGCTGCCCGTAGTCAGCTAACGTGTAGAAAAAGTTATAAAAGTTTCGACGCCGAGGGCGGTTGGCTGAAAGCCCAACCAAAGTTTCTCGTACCAATTCCGGTTGGCGTCCAATGGCTTCGAGGCCAGAACGCGCATCTTCTACGAATTGGGCATAGCTCAACTCCCCCAAATTCCTGGCTAAGGTGAATCGCTCTAAAAGAGATTGTTTAAAATGTTGGGAATTGAGCCAAATGGTTCCGCCAATAATTAGCAAGGTCGAAAGTAAGCTCATTGCTCCCACTAGAAATAAAATCTTTAGGCGTATGCTGAGTTTCATAGCCGCCTCCTCTACGCATGACTTCAGATTACTCGGTGTTTCTTGAGGAATGAACAAGGAATGATTCCCGCAAGGAAATCGATGCTTCGTCATTCCCGATTCTACGCCATTCCAAATTTCGACAGTCCTGTTTGTTCCTTCACTGGACTCCCATCGCCCCTGAAGTACCAGGGAAGAAGCTACCTGCTTCCTCCTGGTCCGTGTCTTGAGTGTGGATCACCTGCGCGGGTCACCATGTGCGGATCACCGTGTACGGGTCACCGTGTGCGGGTCACACAATTCGTTTTTCGGTGTCGCGATCAAAAAGGACAGCCTTGGACATATCGAACGTGAGATCCATCACGCTACCGCGTTCCTGGGCTTCATCCGGATGCGAACGCGCGACCACATTTTGACCATTGAGCATGGTAAAAATGAGTGTATCGGGACCTGTGGGTTCATTCATATCCACAGGACAAGGAATCACGTGTCGCGTTGCCTCATCGGGTTGGTTGGGATTGGTGTTTGTGATGTGTTCTGGCCGAATTCCAAAAACCACATCTTTGTCCACATAAGATTGCAAAGCAGCGCTGGAGCCTTCGATTGGCAGCACTGCGGATTGATCTTTGGATGTAGTGACCTTCACGCCATATCCACTATTATGCTTCACCACCGTGCTGCGAATGAAGTTCATTGAAGGCGAGCCGATGAACCCGGCGACAAACATATTGGACGGATTGTTATACACCTCATAAGGTGAGCCGAACTGTTGCACTTCTCCTCCAAACATGACGGCGATTCGGTCACCCAATGTCATGGCCTCAATCTGATCGTGAGTCACATAAACGATGGTCGTGTTCATCCGGGCGTGCAAGAGTTTGATCTCCGTACGCATTTCCACCCGGAGTTTCGCATCAAGGTTACTGAGCGGTTCGTCAAATAGGAATAAAGTGGGTTTTCGTGCCAAAGCACGTCCCATCGCAACCCGTTGTCGCTGGCCTCCAGACAATTGAGAGGGTTTGCGATCTAATAAGGGACCGATTTGCAGCATTTGTGAAACGTTGTCCACGATTTTGGTTTGCTCATTTTTGGGCACCTTACGGATGTCCAACCCGAATGAAATATTCTCACGTACCGACATATTTGGATACAACGCGTACGACTGAAAGACCATCGCGATGTCTCGGTCTTTGGGGCTAAGGTCATTGACCACACGGCCACCGATATGAATTTCTCCAGAAGTGATCGTTTCCAACCCGGCGATCATGTTGAGAAGGGTCGATTTTCCACAACCCGAAGGGCCGACCAATATCAAGAATTGTCCAGCATCGATTTCGATATCCACGCCTTTCAAAACCTCGGTCGAACCATATGACTTTCTTGCATTTTTAATAGTGAGTGCTCCCATGATTTTTCCTTCTAAGTTTCCATTCCATGATGGGGTGGGGCTGACAGGAAAGCCTGACCTTCCCCACCGTCACGAATCAGTTTAAAGACAGATTACGGTTGACGTGAGCCTTACCCTTTAACAGCACCCGCGGTTAAGCCGCGAACGAAGTATTTGCCAGCCACCACATAGACGAACAAGGTAGGCAATGCTGCAATGATTGCTGCAGCCATATCCACATTGTATTCCTTGACCCCGGTGGAAGTGTTGACAAGATTGTTCAAAGCCACAGTGATCGGTTGCGCTTCCCCAGAAGAAAAGACGACACCAAACAGGAAGTCATTCCAAATCTGGGTGAACTGCCAAATCACCGATACCACAATGATAGGGGCGGATAACGGAAGCATGATCTTCCAAAAGATCACGAAAAATCCGGCTCCATCGATTTTCGCTGCTTTGACCAATTCATCGGGAATGGTCACATAAAAGTTACGGAAAAACAGTGTAGTGAACGATAAACCGTAGACGATGTGAACGAGAATCAACCCGGTGGTGGTTCCTGCCAATCCCAAGGCACCTAAAGTGCGGGCCATAGGAAGCAAAACCACTTGAAACGGAATGAAACAACCAATCAACAACATCGAAAAAAACAAGTCACTGCCCTTGAAACGCCATTTAGTCAGGACATAGCCATTGAAGGCGCCTAATAGAGTCGAGATGGTCACCGTGGGGGTGACCAACCATACCGAGTTCCAGAAGTAACCTTGCATTCCGTTACAGTTCACTCCGGTACAGGCCGAAGTCCAAGCCTTGACCCATGCATCGAAGGTGATTGTAGAGGGAAAAGAAATCAGGTTGGTGGACCGGATTTCATCTAGGGTTTTCACCGAAGTGAACACCATCACAATCAATGGCAGCAAAAAATAAGCAGCCATCACAATCAGTAAAGTATAGACGATGATTCGCCCGGATTTCGAAGCCCGGGCTCCAGAAATATCAGTACTAGCCACGGCGCGAACTCCTTAATTCAGAATACAGATACGGAATCACAATCGCCAAGACCCCACCGAGCATCAACATAGCGCTCGCGGAACCAAAAGCTAAACGATTGCGGGTGAAAGTGAAGGTGTACATGAAGGTTGCCGGAACATCGGTGGCAAAACCGGGGCCACCGCCTGTCAGAGCCATGATGAGGTCAAAGCTCTTGATAGCAATGTGTCCTAAAATCATGAAAGAACTGAAGAATACTGGTCGGAGACTTGGAATCACGATTCGCATATAGATGGTAGGCAAACTTGCCCCATCGACCTGCGCGGCCTTTATAATGGAATCGTCGATCCCGCGTAAACCAGCGAGAAACAATGCGATCACAAAGCCGGAGGATTGCCACACTCCGGCAATCACCACTGTGTATATCGCCATATCGGGGTCTACCAGCCACCCGAACTTAAAACTAGTCCAGCCCAAATCTTGAACCACTCGTTCCAATCCTAATCCCGGATTCAGAATCCATTTCCAAGCGGTGCCGGTAACAATGAAAGAAAGGGCCATTGGATATAAGTAAATGGTACGCAACACGCCTTCCGCTCGGATGTTTTGGTCGAGCAAAATGGCAATAAACAATCCAATGGCGAGACAAATGAATATGAAGCCTCCCCCATAAATGAGTAAATTTTTACAGGCCACCCACCAACGATCATTGGTGAACAATTTTTCATATTGAATGAATCCTGCAAAATCATACCGTGGCAACATTCGTGAGTTGGTTAACGAGAGCCACGCGGTCCAAAGGATGTATCCGTAGATAAATACCAATGCGACAATAAATGTCGGAGCGACCACAATCTTTGGCATGGCCGCCTCAAGATAATCTCCAAACTTTTTGTTCATCCTACCTCGTTATTTATAGATGGCAGAACCATGACAGAACGATGTATCCACAAAAATAGAAGCCGTTTTTTTTCCGAACCGGCCTCATTTTGTCCGTTCTATAGGCGGGAAACCCGTGGGTTCTGCCCTGCTCACTAAATGAGTGATGGATGTTGGGAAAAGGACACCGACTTCCGAGATCGATGTCCTATGATCTGTGAAGGACCGATGAACGATCCAAACGTTGATTTAGGAATTGTGTTACAAATTACAGGCTGGATTGAACGGCACTCAACAACTGCTTAGCAGCATCCGTAGAAGACATATCCGAGTTGTAGAAACTGGTTACGACGTCATAGATAGCCCCTTGAACTGCTGAGAAAACTGACATGCCGTGTGCCATACTGGGAACCAAGCCACCTGTTCCGGCGCTGCCTACGAACTCGTCCATTGAATCATGCGCACATACATCGAACTTATCACGAGGCATGTTCAATCGAGCAGGAATGGAACCTTTGTTGAGGTTGAAAATTTCCTGGAATTCCGGTTCCATGATCGTACTTGCCATGGCTTGTTGAGCTTTAGCTGCATCACCACCACCCACATCGAACATTACAAAACTATCGATGTTGAAGGTAAAGGTACCTTTGGTGCCGGGAGCCGGATAACAACCGAAATCTTTGCCCGCCATTTTACCCGCAGCGGTGAATTCGCCTTTGGCCCAGTCGCCCATGAACTGCATAGCCGCTTCACCCTTGATCACCATGGCAGTGGCTAAGTTCCAGTCCCGTCCAGGAGCATCTTTATCTGTATATTTTTTCACTTCGCGCAACACGTCGAATGCTTTCACCATAGTGGGGCTGTTCAAGGATTTGGAATCGAGATCTACAAATGCTTTTTTGTAGAAATCGGCTCCGCCAACACCCAATACAATGGATTCAAAGGTGGTGGCGTCTTGCCAAGCTTGTCCACCGTGAGCTACAGGAATGAAACCTGCTTTTTGAATTTTCTCAGCTGCTTCAGAGAACTCGTCCCAAGTGGTTGGAATTTTTGCTCCTGCTTTTTTGAACACTTCTGGGTTCACCCACATCCAATTCACACGATGCACGTTCACCGGAACAGCCACGTAATTGCCATTGTACTTCATCACGTCGCTCACAACAGCCGGTAACACATCGTCCCAGCCTTTTGCCTTAGCCACTTCATCCAGATTGGCCAACACGCCTTCATCCCCCCATTCTTGAATGGAAGGTCCTTTGATCTGAGCTGCAGTAGGAGGATTCCCAGAAACCACTCGTGATTTGAGTACGGTCATCGCACTTTCACCACCACCACCGGCTACGGCAAAGTCTTTCCAAGTATGACCGTCCGCTTCCAACAATCGCTTCAACTCGGCGACAGATTTGGCTTCACCACCAGAAGTCCACCAATGGAGAACTTCAACTTCTCCGGCTACGGCACCAAAGGCCAACATTCCGGTTGCTACTGCTACGCTAATCAATCGCTTGATGTTCTTATGAATCATGATGCCTCCCATATAGTATGGATAGTTAAGATTGTGGTCTACCACAGACCACAGCATGAAATACTGACGGCAGACTCTAGTCTTTCCTTGAGGTGTATTCGTGCCTGTACCCAGAAAGATTCCCAACCGCGAATGCCTGTTCTCAGGCACGAACACGAGGAGGAGACTTGATCGCTACCGCTGTTCTAACATGAGCATCACCCGTTCCAGGCTAAAGTTGTAGCGTGGTTGCTCAGGATGATAAACTCGTGAAAACTGTGTGAAATCGATTTTTTCCCACCGTTCTTGAGCAAGATGCTCTTGATAATATTCAACATTTTGTCGGGTGATCGGCAGCATTCGAGAACGCCACCGTAACTGAAAATCAGCGAAATCTTTTCCATTGAGGTAATCATAGAGGAGGATTGCAACCCAAGCACCCTCCATAAAATGCCCCCCCACGCTTACATTCATTTCGCCTGATTTGACTGCATACATACCCTCCGCAGTCCAATCGATACCTCCGTTGATGATGTCTAAACCGGGTTCCAAATTATGAGTTCGTGTTGCGGCGATAATCCCTAAAGCCATTAAATCGCTGGCAGCCCAAGCTACAGTGACATTGGGGTAACGACGTTTGAGGATTTCAAAACTCAACCGAGCGTGCCCTTCATCCCAATTGGCTGGGACGATCTGTCGAAGCACGGCATCGGATCGTGACTGTATGGCGCGTAGGAGTCCTTTCGTCCGCTCTCTGGAAGCAAAGTCTGAATGAATGCCTTCGATCCCAATGACTTGCACATTGCCATCCGGGGCGGTGACTCCCAAACGCATTGCCCGTTCGATGAGTAAGTTTGCCAATACAAAACCAGCTTCCTCATCGTCAGGTCTTAACTCGCCAATCCAATGTTTGAATTTACCTCTTGGGTCGCCAATGGCCTCATCTTCTCCACTTCCTTGGTTGACCAAGAAGGCAGGAGTTTTTCGGCTTTCTGCAACTTGTAGGAAGGATTCCACCCCTTTTTTGAAATTTGGAAAAACCAGGACATCTGCCTTTTGAGGTCCGTGGGTAGCCTCCAAGATTTGTTGGCGCATTTTTTCCCGATTGCCGTGGGCATAATAAATATCCAGCCTCATGCCCAAATCATCGACGGCTTGTTGCATGACCTTCGCAAACAACCCCCAAAATGCATCACCAGGGGCGCGTGTCACAAACAAAGCCAAGCGATGCGAATGCCTCGCTTCTGCCGCAACCGATAAAGATGGAAAAATGCAGAACAAAATCCAAAGGACAACTCCGAACTTCCTTAGCTCAGGGGGGGAAGCCGGTGAAGTAACCATAAGCAAATTCCACTTTCTTCGGAATGTGACCAACAACCTGAAAACATCATGGCAGGGTCGATGACGGAAAATCAAACAGGTTTTCGGAAAAAACCGGAAAAAACCCAAAAATAACTCAAAAAAATCAAATAGTTACAGAAGCAAGTTTTTTTACGGAAAAACCGGAAAAAATCGTTCAGTCGGCGCGGATATCTCGAATGAGCGTTTGCAGTGTTTGAAGGCGATCTTGCAATTGATCGACGACCGGAGATTCGGCGTCAGAGTAGGTGAGTACAAAGCGCGCGGTGCGTAAGACATCTCGCCACCGGGGCTTCTTAGGAAGGGTTTGTGAACTCAAATAACGATCAAAGGTGCGCACTCGAAAACACCCTTTGTCCAAGTGCACTTTCCAGATACGACTTTGTTCCGCTAATTCGATTTTAGTGGTACCGGTGGTGTGTTCCCAATGGGCGAGGGAGAGCGTGATGACCTCCACAATCGTTTCACGAAGTGTGTTTCCACTTTCTCCATCAAACACCGAATCGATCGCACGAGATAAATTTTTATCCAGCGATTGAGCTTGTTTTTGGGTAAAGCGCAATTCATCTGCTAAGTCATCCAATACCCCTAAAAAAATTTGGCTCTGGAGATCGGTTCCCGCCTGATACTGCCGACGCATGAACTGCATTTCTTCCATCAGATCATGAACGGCATTTTCCAAAATTTGGGTTTTCTTGCGGCTTAATTCCAATTCTTTTAGGATCACATTTTGTGGTCTTGATACAACAGTTTCCATAATTCCCCCCTATTGTTTATCACCCCAATGTCAACAGCTTTGTCTAGCAAAGACTCTGCAAAAGGTGGCCCATGAAGCTTCAACTTCCCTTTCGCTCGCTTGTTCACCAGTCCGACTTCCGTAATGGGATAGCCCCCCGGCTGATCACTTATATTGTCGTCTGTAGTTCTTTCATTACTCTGATAGCCACGGGATATCAATTGTTCTCGGATTACACCCGCGATGTGCACTTGCTGGAAGAACGGATGGTGCAGATCAAAGAAAGCTATCTCCGGGTGCTAGTCAACAGTTTGTGGATGACCGATATCGATCAAACTCGCGTGCTATTGGATGGGATCGTCCGACTTCCTGATATGCAATATTTGGAAATCCAATCAGCGGAAAGCCCGTGGGTGTCGGTGGGAACCGATCAAAAAATCAACATCATTCGAGAATCATTTCCTCTCGTTTATACTCATCAAGGTGAAGATTATAATCTTGGAACGCTGTATGTCGTAGCCACGTTGGAGGGGGTGTATGAACGCATGTTCGACAAAGTGCTGGTGATTTTAATGACTCAAGCCGTCAAAACGTTTGTGGTATCGTTATTCATTTTTGTCATTGTGCAGTACTTGCTCACACGCCATCTGAGTACGATGGCAGATTACGCACACCGGCTGAATTCTGAGACCCTACACACCCCTCTTTATCTAGGACGCAACCATCAGGAAGACGAACTCGAAGAAGTGGTTGTGGCCCTGAATACGATGAGGGAAAATCTCAAAGTGTCGTATCGAAAATTGAAGGTGCAACTCGACCTTCGCACCCAAGCTGAAAACGAACTGCTCGAATACAAAGAACATCTCGAAGAACAAGTTGCCGACCGCACCGCTGAACTCAAAGCATCCTTGCAAGAAAAAGAAGTGCTCCTGCAAGAGATTCATCATCGCGTGAAAAATAATATGCAGGTGATCTCTAGCTTGTTAAGGCTGCAATTCCGACATTTAAAAGACGAGAGCATTCAAATGGCTTTAAACGACCTGCAAAATCGGATTCAAGCCATGACTTTAGTTCACGAACAACTGTATCAATCTCACGATATTGCGAGCATCGATTTCTCTGAATTCATCCGATCTTTGAGCAATGAATTGGTTCGCTCCTACCTTTCCGATCAAAAACCTATCACTCTTGATGTCAAAGTCGACGAAGTCCGCCTTGGTGTCAACTATGCGATTCCCTGTGGATTGATCATCAACGAACTCGTGACCAATGCCCTCAAATATGCGTTTCCTGAAAATCACACGTTTCCCAACAATCAGTCAGGAGTGATCTGTATTGCCATGCAGCAACTCCCCCATCGGGTCTTGCAATTAGAAGTACGTGACAATGGCAAAGGACTCCCAGAAGATCTCGATCCCCAGAAAAGCAAATCGATGGGACTGCGCCTCGTGTCGATTTTGGTTCAACAAATCAAAGGCAAATATCGGATTGAACGGGAAGGAGGCGTGGCTTTCCAATTTCATTTTGAGGTGAAATGAAAGACAACATTCTTTGGGGTGAAATAAAAAACAACATTCTTTGAGATGAAATGAAGGTCAATCAATTTCGATAAAACGGGAAATCATCTGGGTTGGGAAAGGAGGAGAAAATGTCAGAGAAGTATAAAATTCTGATTGTAGAAGACGAAGCCATCATTGCAGAGGACATCCAATATTGCTTGGAAGATGCTGAGCGCTACATTTCGGTCGTTGCCAATACAGGACGCGAGGCATTGGAAAAAGTTCCGGAGTTCGAACCGAATCTCATCTTAATGGACATCATGCTTACCGAAGAATTGGATGGCATCGAAACCGCTCAAGCCGTTTTAGAGAAGTATGACCTCCCTATTATTTACCTTACTTCGTTTACCAACAAACAAATGCTGGAACGCGCCAAACAAACGGCTCCATTTGGCTACATTGTCAAACCGTTCAAAAATCGAGAGCTGTTTGCCACGATCGACATGGCCATCTCGAAACATCAGGCGGATTTGAAAAAACATGCTGTCGATGCAGCGCCTTCAGATCCTGGCCACACCGCTTCGTCATCGTCGGACCAATTTTCCAAATCGGCATCCAAATCCTCTGCCGACTCTATGCTAGCACCCACCCTGCTTACACGAGGAATCGCTTTGCAATGGGAAGACTGGCAAGGACGTGTATTTCATCTTTTCGAAACCATCTCCGATCAGTTGACCCCAGAATTTCGGGACCACTTCCTCCAGCTGTTTGATGAGTCTGAACAGCTGTGCCAGCATCTCAAACTGTCCACATCCACTTCCCAACTGGCTAAGTACAAGTTCGGGCTGAATGAAGTGCTAGGATTCATCTGCCGGACCTTCCTTAAATTACATCCGACATGTTCATTGCATCAAGAAATTTCTCCCAACCTCGGGGATGCTCCGACAGATGTAAGCACGTTGGACCAAATGTTATTTCACGTATTGGAGTATGTATTTGAACGCCTACCTCCCGGACAAGGCATGCAGTTGCAGGCGCGGCAGGATGATTCATCGGAGGAAGGGAATGGGGTACTCATCCAAATTGGGGTCGTGCAAGAAAACACCTCATTTGTATCCGATGAAACAATTCCACTTGAGCTACAACCGGTCAATGAACAACTGGAAAAGCTGAATGGGGCCCTGACGACCGCAAGCTTGCAAGAGGGCGGTTGTAACGTATGTCTTCACCTTCCGAAACCAGCGGTCCCCCCCCCCTAATGATCAGTTCAAGGGATTCTTGTGCTGGGATAACAGATCCTCGCCATAAATTGAGTCAGAAAACCATAGTAAAGTCTTTCACGATACTTTTATTCGAGGATCTAAATCTATTCAATATGACAATAACATGGAAAACACATTGACTCCGACCATCAGATTGGGGTGAAATGGGGGAGTGTTTGAATTGAGGGGCTGAGGAGATTCACGCCAACGGAGATGTGTATGCTGGACCCCCCCATTCAGGATGAAGAGAAGACTCAAGAGCAATTGATTGCCGAGATTCGTATTCTGCGTAAGCAGTTGCACGAACGTGAAAAAGCGGATTTTTTCACGCAGAAAGAAACCTTATACAATCGCTTAGTACAAAGTCTCCCCGACATTGCTATCTATGTGTTCGATCACGACTTATGCTATCAAGTGGCAGATGGGGGCGGCTTGGAACAACGCGGCCTGACTAAGCAATCTGTAGAAGGGCGCACGCTTTACGAAATTTTTCCACCCAAAACTGTTGAAAAATGGGAGCCGCTTTACCGAGCAGCGCTTGAAGGAAAAAGTCACACCTTAGAATACAATCGAAACAATCGTTCCTACCTCACGCGGGTGATTCCTATCCGCGATGCCCTTGGCAACATCCCCATTGGGGCTGTCATTTCCCAAGATATCACCGAACGCCGCCAGCTGGAGCAATCCCTCCAAATGGAGCAAGATCTCATCGAAAAATTCATCCAAACCGCCCAAGTGATTATTGTATTTGTGGACGTGTTCGGAAAAATAATTCGCATCAACCCCTACTTGGAAAAGTTGTCTGGTTACCGTTCGGAAGAAACGCTAGGACGCGATTGGTTCGAATTATTCATTCCAGAACGGGATCAAGAACGGGTTCGCGAGCAATTTGCCGAGACGCTTCGGGATATTCCGGTGCGAGGAAAAATCAATCCGATCATTACCAAACGGGGTAAAGAGCGATTGATCGAATGGTACAACAACACGTTTAAGGATTCCGAAGGCACCATCATCGGTTTGCTCAGCATGGGCATCGATGTCACCCGACGTCAAGAAGCCGAAGGTCAACTCAAAATCAGTCAACAAGACTTGCGGGATCGTGATGAAAAACTTCGAATCGCACGCGAAGCTGGCGGGATTGGATTTTGGACTTGGATTCATGACGTTTTGATATGGGACGACCAAACCCGTTTGCTACATGGATGCCAAGTCGCCCCGACCACGTTCGACGAGTTTCTAGACGGCTTATATCCGAAAGACCGCGACCGTGTGGTCTCGGCCGTACAAAAAAGCTTGTTCACCGGAGTGTATGAAGACTTAGAATATCGTGTTGTCTTCCCCGATGGCACTGTACGGTGGGTCCTCTCCCGTGGAAAAGTGATTCGCGATAAAGAAGGCCATCTGCAAGGCGTGATGGGGGCTTTGCTTGATGTCACTGAACGCAAGCAGGTGGAAGAAGAACTCCAACGCCACCGCGACAACCTGGAAGATCTGGTCAAACGACGCACCATTGCCTTAGAAGCTTCTCAAGCTCGCTTTTCTGGAATCCTTGACATGGCTGGGGACGCGATCGTTTCCGTGAACGATGATTTCCACATCACCTTGTTCAATAAAGGAGCCGAAGAAATTTTTGGTTATAAAGCCAAAGATGCTATCAGCCAACCGTTGGATATGCTGATTCCTCAACGGTTTCGCTTCATCCACCAGGAACATATGAAGCAATACGCTTCTTCTTACGTTCGTGCGCGTAAAATGAGTGATTCCCGAGAGATCACCTGTTTGCATCGGAACGGCGCGGAATTCATTGCAGATGCCTCCATTTCTCAATTTTCTTTCAACGGTGAACGTATCTATACGGTCGTGCTACGCGACGTAACGGAGCGGCGCCGTGCCGAAGATGAACTGCGCCATAGCCGGTTTCAGATTCAAAAATCTTTGGAAGAAAAAGAGGTTTTGCTCAAAGAAATTCACCATCGGGTCAAAAACAACCTCGCGATCATTTCAGCATTTCTAGGCCTGCAATCTGATACGATTCTCGATAAAGGGATGCTATACCTGTTTCAACAGGCCAAAGATCGCATCCACACGATGGCATTGATTCATGAAAAACTTTACCAGTCCAAGGACCTCGCAAGCGTTCAAGGGAAAGACTTTTTGGAAAGTCTTTCCAATCATATCCTGGCTTCTTATAGCACAGCATCCCAACCGGTTGAGCTGACTCTGGATGTGGACGATATCTGGTTCAAGATCGATGAAGCCATCCCTTGTGGCTTGATCGTGAATGAAATCATGACCAATGCTTTGAAATATGCGTTCTCTCCAGGAGAACAAGGCCAGATTCATGTCAGTTTGAAGCATCTCAATGATGGCCACCATCAGCTGACCTTACGAGATAACGGAAAAGGTCTACCAGAGGCCATCAACTTAAGAACGTCTAAATCATTAGGTCTGAAATTGATCCAAGGGTTAGCCGGTCAATTAGGGGGAAAGGTCGAATTGTTTCGACAACCGGGAACCACGTTTCAGATCACTTTTCCAACGTCTGAACTTCGGAAAGGAATAGGATAATGGGACAGATCCTAATTGTTGAAGATGAATTCATCATTGCAATGAGTATTCAAAGTTTGTTGGAGGGCATGGGCCACTCAGTCGTCGAAGTGGTACACACCGGAGAAGAGGCCATCGAAGTGGCCGAGGCACAAACCCCTGATTTGGTGTTGATGGACATCGAATTGCGCGGCGCTATGAATGGTATGGAAGCTGCCCATCATATATACAAACGCTTACAGCTTCCTATTATTTATCTCACAGCCTATACCAGTAAAGAAACGCTGGATCAGGCGAAAATGACTCAACCGTTTGGTTACCTTGTAAAGCCAGTCAAACAAGAGGAACTTCGTGCCACTATTGAAATGGCTCTAGTGCGGCACGATTTAGAACGGAAGCTCGCTGCCCATGATCGCTGGCTCAGCGCTATGCTCGAAGCGGTCGAAAGCGCGGTGGTTGCGACCGACAACCAAAGTAAGGTGCAGTTCATGAACCAAGTGGCTGCACGCTGGATCGGCGTGCCCCCTGAAGAGGCAAAAGGAAAACTGCTCAGCGAGATTCTCAGAACCAAGATTCACACTTTATATGATCCTAGCCATACTCAGAATCAGAAAGGCTTGGCAGCCACTCTGGATATATGGCAGAGCTTCCCTGTCATCCGGCTACCGGATGGACAAGAAATTCCCGTTGAAATTACGATACAACCGGTGGCATCTCGTCTCGAAAGCGTGCAAGGCACCTTATATACTTTTCGAGACATGTCGCCTTCTAAGCACACCCAAGAAACTTTAGAAGCCATCAAGAATAACTTTCGCGAATTCATGAACGAAGCGACCTGCGCTATTTTGATTCATGACTTAGATGGCGATATTGTGGATTCCAACCCCAAAGCCAACAACTTGCTGCGTTATTCTCAAAGCGATCTCCAAAACCTCAACCTGTCAGATTTTATGTTGGACATACCTGGCAATGGTTTTCGTTCACAATTTCGAGACGCCGAATCAGGAAAATCGGTTCCATTGCATCATGTCTATCAACGAAAAGACGATGTTACGTTTCCCGCAACAGGCGTGATCGGCCTTTGCGCCACTCAGGAACAAATGCTTCTGATGCAAGTGTTTACCTCTGGCATTGCTTATGATCGGCATGTGCGGAACGATGTGCAAGAGGTCACCTTTCGTGAGTTATACCAGCGAGTGTGTCAAATCGCCTCCAGAGTAGCTCAACTTTCATCGTCATTAGAAGCAACGCAGCACTTTCTTTCGATTCAACAACCAGAATAGCATTAAGTGGAAAACGGTTCAGTCAGATCCAAAGACACCCGCACCAGACGCGCACCTTGATAAGAATGTAAGGTGAGGTATTGCGACTTTTCGTTCTCGACTCCAAACAGCCGCACTGGCCCAAAAAAAAGAACCAACTCATCAGCAGTGCAGGCGGGTAAATAAAGTCGCAATACACGAGGATCATAAAAGCGGAAAAAGAAGGGCTTCCCGTCTTCATCTTCAGCAGAAAGAAACTGACGAAAATGATCTCGCAACTCATCCAATGTTTCGGTCGCTATCAAATAGATCCCCCAACTTTGCCCCCAACCTGTATGAAGTAACCATTGGGTGAAAGGCGTGCCATCTTCCAGCTCCACTAAGTACGGAGCCGACTCGGCTAACACTTCAGGAACATCCGCACGATACAGGCTCCGATAATCGACCCCCGAACGCACAACGGTCGGATAGATCCGCTCATCTCGTGCTCCATCCAGCAACGCACAAAGCCGTCCGCCGGGATACTCTTGGGTCAAAGACCATAAGTGTAAGTTCAAGCTTTCTGGCACTGAAAACTGGGGCATATGCTTTCCTTCCATCGATCATTCAATCAAACATTCCATCAAAAATGAGTTCCTCACACGGAGGAATTTTTTTTCAGTCAGGGGTTGCAAAACGGAGAACCCCGTTTTGCTGATTTTTTCAACTGCTGAGCTTGTGCTGCGCCCACGGCGGGTGCGATGGCATCTGGGGTTTCTCTCGTAACAGGCTGTGGAACAGATCCTCCCACGGAGGATGGATTGTCTGTTCAACTGTCACAAAATGGGGAACCTGCCATCGAAGCCGATTTAAACACTCCATTTTGCTTTGCAGCCGCTTCGGGTTCGATAGGATCCGTCCATGGTGTTGGCTCCGATACTGTTTTCCG
Source organism: SAR324 cluster bacterium (assembly GCA_028281495.1). GTDB lineage: Bacteria > SAR324 > SAR324 > SAR324 > NAC60-12 > JANQJU01. The sequence goes on along the minus strand of JANQJU010000100.1, from coordinate 177,475 downwards.
TCGAATTTCTCCTCTCACGGAGGAGGAATCATTCGTTCAGCTATCACAAAACGGAGATCCTTTCATCGATGCTTCTTTGAGCACCTTGTCTTGTTTCGCCGCTTGAATCAGATCTATAGGAGGTGTGGTTTCCGATGGTTCCGATTGGGGTTGAGCGATGTTTCCTCTCACGGAGGAAGGATCGTTCGTTCAGCTATCGCAAAACGGAGATCCTTTCATCGACGCTTCTTTGAGCACAGCCGCCTGTTTTGCGGCGGTTGTTTCATCAATGGGAGCCGTGGTCTCTTTTTTCGAATCGGAACGGGGGGCCATGGCCTCGGTGGCTGGTTCCTGGTCTGTTGTCAGGGGAGTCGTTGGAAACTCAGTTAGTGGGGGTGGCTTAGAATCATCTAAGGACGGCGCCATATCCGATAGAGGTGCGGTTGTCGATATACCTGAATCAGGGGATGGGGCACTCCCACTCAAAGGTGGAGCTGTCCCTGGAGTGAGCGCTGATGCCGAAGAACCCGAATCAGTCGGTTCCGCACTTCCACTCGAAGATGGAGTGCTCCCACTCAAAGGTGGGGCTTCGCCAGGAGTGAGCGTTGATGCAGACGTATCCACATCAACCGGTGCTGCACTTCCACTCAAACGGGGAGCTTCGCCAGGAGTGAGCGTTGATTCTTGAGTTACTGGAGTGGTTTCCGTGGGTGACGAAGATGTGGACGTGGCCTCAGTTTCCGGCCACTCCTGATCGGGATCTGTTTCCGCTGGCTGACTGGATGCGTTTGAAGGTTGGCTCGTATAAGCCCCTCCTTTCCAGCGCTCACTGACAACCATTCGCAATTGCCCCGAAACTAAATACTCTGCAAAACGACGTAGCAACTCGTAGTCATCTAGTTGGTGCAACAGCCCCGGATGCAACTGAGAAATTGCGGTTCGTAATACAACCAACGCTCCTAAGTCTGAAGAAAATCGGTTTAGAAATCGACGGGCTGATCCCACATCATCAAACTCCATCGGAGTGACCTGTAAGTGGTTTTCCCAGCCTCTAAGAATTTGATACTCCCAAATGCCTTGTTTTAAGATGATCTGCATACGTCTCTATTGTGTGCTTTCTGATTCGCTTCTACCGTGCCCAACGCTTGCATATCTTGCCAGATGGGATATTCGAATTCCGTTAGAAGTATCTCTCAAAAAGTTTGAGCTAGCAAGGTGCCATGCGAAAGCCTCGTTCGACAGCACTGTTCCAGGATATGTATATGAAAACAAGAGTACTTGGTTATAATTTTGCTTCCACTCAACTCAGTGAAAGGAGTCTTTTATGAAGGTTCAAACTACAGTATCCGTTAAGGACTCCATCACCACCCGTTTGATGAAGAACGTCTTTACCCTCTACTTCTTAATTGCAGTCACCGTGACAATCATCCACATGGTGTCTGAATATACCCATGAGTGGTATGGAGTCTTTGAGAAATTTCAATTTTACCACCAAGTGTTTCACCCTGCCTTGACCAAGGGGATGTGGGAAGTGGATGACGCCCAATTGCAATCGATCGTTACAGGAATAGCCAAGCTCCCGTTGATCACTGGCGTGCGAATAGTAGATGAGAATCGCGGTTTTTCTTTAGAGATGGGGAACTTACCCGCAAACGTTGAAGCTGCGATTGTATCGGACCATGAAAAATCTATCTTCCAAGAAACATTCGGGCATTCGTTCGGCTACACGTTCCCAATTATATATGTCCATAGCACTGGACGCTCCGAACAACTGGGAGAATTGTCCTTATTTTCCAACTCTCACGCGGTGTTCAATACGGTCCGATACGGGTTCATCTTTTTGATGATCAATGCCCTTATCAAAACCATCGCCTTGTGGGTCATTTTTTTGTTGGTCGCCCGCAAGGTGCTGGCTAAACCACTCGCCTTACTTACCGCCGTCGCCGATCAACTCAGCTTCCAGACGTTGGATCACGTGAAAGTTGAATTTGATACCTCAGGACGCAATGAACTCAAAGTGTTGGAAGACGCCTTCAATACGATGATCTACAAACTCATCACTGCCAAAGAAGAACTCAGTGAAATCAACTCGAGCCTTGAAGAACAAGTCCGACAACGCACCGAAAGTCTGAAACAAGCTTTAGAAGAACTCCGCAAAAAAGACAAAGAACTGCAAAAAGAGTTGGATTTGGCAGCCGAAATTCAAAAAGGCATCCTGCCAACCACCCCAATCCATTTACCTCCTATTGACGTGGTATCCCACTACGAAACCATGGGAAAAGTCGGTGGTGACTTTTACGATATCTTCCGCCTTCCTGATGGTCGAGCTTGTGTTGTAATCGCTGATGCTATGGGTCACGGGGTCCCGGCAGCCTTCCTAACCGTCATGGCTAAAATCAGCTTTGGAGACATCCTCCATCGTGAAACCAATCCCAAGTGCGTCATGCGGGAGGTGAATCGTATGATGTCTGCCATCACAAAAAATAGCGAATACCTCACTGCATTTATTTTAATGTTCAACACGAAGGGAGAAATCCATTACAGCAATGCCGCTCATCCAGCAGCGGTACTCATGCGGCGCAATCAAGATGCTCTTGAGTTTTGGGATACACGAGGTTCAATGGTGGGCTTTTTTGAAGATGACGAAGTCGGAGATTCCTATCAAGAATCACAGGGTTCGTGGCAATCCGGAGATCGCTTGTTTCTGTATACAGATGGGATCATTGACGCGAGAAATATAGACCGAGAGATTTTTGGGGAGGAACGTCTTTTTTCACTTTTGCAAGAGACTCGTCTTCTACCCTTAGCCGATGCCTGTAGACACATCCGCCAAACCTTGAAGGCATTTGTTGGTGCAGCTCCTGCTTGGGATGACATCACATTCTTGCTCTTGGAATACGGAACCATCGATGCTTCAGCAGAAATCGAAATGTAGCCCTGTTTTAGAGAAACCAAGAGATTACCGTCGTTTATAATTCATAAAATCGTCTAAGGAGGGAACAGACCGGTTTGCAGCAACTTCATTAGTTTCGGTAGAGGATTGATCGCTCTCATATTTCTTCATATTGCCATCAACTCCAACCGTCATGATGGCTTCATGGATATTGCTATAGATGGTGAGATTGCCGGTCAATTTAGTTGCTTGAAAAACCTTCCATAAACGATCATTCAAATTGCAGAGTACAAACCGCTTTCCCTCCTTTTTTAAAGAAATATGCTTTCCGCAAATCATTCCAATTCCAGAAGAATCAATCATCGTCACTTTTTTGCAGTCTAAAATCATTCCCGTCAGTTTATTTTGTTTGATTTCGGCCAAGATGGGTTTCAAATATTCATTGATCTCTCCCACGCTTTCATGCGTGATTTCTCCTGAAATACTGACCACATAGACTTTATTTTTCTCGTAGCAAGATATGACTGCCATGCTTTCTCCTTGAGTAGATGGGATGGGATGGGAATGAGACAGAAGAAAAGTTTAAAATCAACAATACGCCCAGCCGACTGTGCCACAAACTGGTGGGATTGGAAACACTTACCTTGGAAGAAATTCAGCACTCCTGACGTTTCAATTCTATCATACTCTCTTCATTATAAAGAGCTTGTAATCTGCACCATTTCCTGTATGAATTGGTGTTTACCTTTTACCCATTCAAATTCCGTTATACTTCAAGATTAAGGAACTCGATGAAAACGAGATCGATACACAAAGAAGAGATGCAAGACGGCACCTATCCTCGCGAATGGTGGGTTGTCGATGCGAAAGGGAAAACCTTAGGACGGATGGCCTCTCAAATTGCAAAAATCTTACAAGGAAAGCATAAGACCATCTACACTCCCCATGTGGATACTGGAGACTTTGTGGTTGTAGTCAATGCGGACCAAGTGCGTCTAACGGGCCGCAAAATGAAAGATAAAATTTATTATCACCACACTGGCTATCCCGGTGGACTAAAAGAGGCCCATGCTGAAGAATTATTAGCAAAAAAGCCGACAGCCCTAGTAGAAAATGCAGTGAAGCGTATGATGCCTAAAAATGCGCTAAACCGGCAGTCATTTCGAAAATTGAAAGTGTATGCAGGGGGCGAACATCCTCATGCTGCACAGCAACCTAAACCTTTGGAAATTTAAGGACGAGTGAACGATTATGGCAATTGAACAAGCTTATGGAACCGGACGGCGCAAAAGCTCCGTCGCTCGTGTGTATCTCCGCCCTGGCACTGGAAACATCGTTGTCAATAAACGCCCGATTGATCAATATTTCGGACGAGAGACCTTGAAAATGGTAGTACGGCAACCCCTAGAATTGACCAATACGACAGACCAATTCGATGTTTACGTGAATGTCAAAGGCGGTGGACTTTCTGGACAAGCTGGAGCGATACGACACGGACTGGCCCGCGCTTTACAAGAATCGGATGAAGAATTACGATCGCCATTAAAAAAAGCAGGGATGTTGACTCGTGATTCACGTCGTGTTGAACGGAAGAAATACGGTCAACCTGGTGCTCGTAAGCGATTTCAATATTCCAAGCGTTAATTTTCTTCTCAATACCTCTCTTCTCATGATGCCCGTATGGCTGCCTTATTCTTAATTTGGAGCGTGATTTTCTTCTTACTCACGCTCAATGTATACTGGCCGCTTCGGCTCAAAACTCAGGGCATCCCCACCTTTTCTGCTTTTTTTTTAGGATGGATTGTTGGTGATCTCGGTTTGCATTGGATCATCTTCAGTGTTGGAATCACTCTAGCTATTTCGCTCACCGGTGCACTTGGTACAACTGCTGGAATCTTAGGTTTGATGCTCCATATCACCAGTTGGATTGCTTTAGCATGGCGATTTAAGGCAATTTTTCAATTGCGGCCTCTAGTCCAGAAACAAATGCAATCAGCACTTGGGAAAAACTATGAAGCGGAGATTGAACCTGAGCTTCGTAAAAACCTCACCCCTTTACCTTTTGACTGGAAGGCTTACTGGAATCCACCCAGCTTATTAAAAGATGATCGGGTGGAAGTTCTGGCCAATATCCCGTTTTTTGAGGAACACGACGTTCAACTTTATTTAGATATCTATCGGCCGCGTGATCCGGTTCAAAATGGGCCTGCATTGATGGAGATTCACGGTGGAGTCTGGACTATCGGCACTAAAAATCAAAAAATTCCTCTGTTCATGCGAATGGCGGCTCAAGGATGGGTCTGTTTTGCCATTACTTATCGTTTAAGCCCGCGTGCGGTTTTTCCTGACCACCTTGTGGATTGCAAACGCGCTCTCCATTGGATTAAAACTCACGGATCGAATTATGGGGCTGATCCGAATTTTATTATTGTGACTGGGGGCTCAGCCGGAGGTCACTTGGGATCTCTGACTACCTTGACTGAGAATCAATCCGAATTTCAGCCAGGATTTGAAGAAGCCGATACCAGTGTTGCAGGCTGTGTTTCGTTCTACGGACTTTACGACTTCGAAACTCCTTTTGGAACGGAGCGCCCCTATCCAGCGTTTGCAGATGTATTACAAACAGTGATGCAAAGTACTCCGTCTACCAATCCTCATTTGTATCGACAAGCATCTCCAATTCAATGGGTTGCCGGCAACACAAAACCGATGATGCTCGTGCAAGGATTGAACGATGCCTTGGTCGACATTGAGGAGGCTCACCGCTTCTATCAAGCCCTGCATCAAGAACAAACGCCACGCTTGGTAATGCTCACCTTGCCGATGGTCCAACATGCTTTTGATCTCCTGCCAACAGTTCCAACCCAATGCGTCCTTCCGGCAGTGGAACGCTATCTGACCCTGTTAAGAACAGATTATTTGCGCCAACAAGTTTCGGAAAGCTAATGGCTCAATTAGGGGTGATTTTCGTCCAATACGACCAATCACGCTATGCTCAGGCCTTTCCTCTTCTCTTGGAAGTTCTCTCCCCTTTGTCACACTGGACAGTTTTTACAATAAAAGTCGACAATCGAAACGAATCACAACCCTTGAAACAGCTTGCTCCGAATCAGTTTGAAATCGGAGGCGACAACGGAGTTTATGAGTTTTCAGGTTGGATGAAAGGATGGCATGCTTTACAAGCTCAACAGATCGTGTGCGACGGCTATCTGTTTGTAACCGATGCCTTCATGGCTTATGGCAATCCTTATCATAATGTATTGGATGACGATCTGCTGGACTTTTTGCTCCAGGAATCCGCAGTCGGAGGCATGATGGACCCTCCCCCCAAGAAATGGAATCAATTGCACCTCGGCTCTTGGCAAATCACCCATTGGGTACGGAGTAGCTTCTTTTTCCTGACATCGTCCATTTTGGAGCAGATGCAAACACTCATCACATTCCCCAATGTGAGTGCTTTTTGTGACAACAATTATCAAGGCCGGGCTTTTCTACCAGAGGCTCCTCTCAGCCTTCATTATCGTCTTTATCTTGAAGACTGGATCACACAAAAATGGCATCGTGCATTTGCGCTGTCTGAAGACACCTGGGAAGCATTTTGCTTGAAAATTCGATCCATTCTGAACGAACACGCCTTAACCGGACGTTGGCAAGAAATGAAAATTCCTATTTATGATCTCTATTTTTTGAGTCATTTCCGTGACAAACATCATCAGTCGTTTCAAAATCTCAAAACATCACGGTTGGATACGTTTCGCTACGATGTTAAAAAGCAAAAAGATTATTGCATCCCGCCCATTTGGCTTAGAGCATATCGCAAATTGAGCCGACTTTTTTTGTTGCCCTAATCTTCCATGTACACTTTTCCTTGCACATCTAAATTTCCGATGCGATTCAGCATGAAATCGGATTTCTATTTTTGCAACCAGTAGGGACACGCTGTAAGGTCCTAGTTTGTTACACAACTTGTACAGTAGAGTTTGTCACCCTGCTCTAGGGCACTCAAAGCTTTTCTAGGAGAAATCATGCAGTTCCCCCTTAAGCAACGATTTTCTTTTTTCTGTCGAAGATGGTTCGTTTTTCTCGTCTTTGGAATCACTGTGGCCCTGTTCTATGCTTGCACTTCCTCTGGTTCAGGTGGAGACGGAGGTTCTGAAAACGAGGGAGCGCCGACCGAATCTACCACTTCGACAACAAATTCCACCGGGGATTCCGGTTCAAGCAGTGAATCGGAATCCGATGCAGCAGCCAGTCCCATTCAGTACACGTACCGAGTGATTAATACCTTCCCTCATGATCGCGAGGCATTCACTCAAGGCTTAGTGGTCGATGATGGAATTTTGTATGAGGGGACAGGGCTTCGTGGGTCGTCAAATCTGCGAGTAGTGACTTTGGATACTGGAGAAGTGGTTCGCCAATTGGACTTAGAAGATCAGTTTTTTGGAGAAGGTATCGCAATTTTTGGCGATCAGGTAGTCCAATTGACGTGGCAATCTCAGGTAGGGTTTGTGTACGACAAAAATTCCTTTACCAAATTGCGAGAATTCGAATATCCCAACGAAGGCTGGGGCATCACACACGACGGTACACAATGGATCATGAGTGCAGGAACCGAAAAACTTTACTTCATGGACTCGCAAACATTCGAACGCACAGGCGAAGTGGATGTTAAAGATGGAGACACCGCGATTACCTCTCTCAATGAACTGGAATACATTCAAGGGGAGGTCTGGGCAAATGTCTGGCAGACAGACCAAGTTGTTCGTATCGATCCATCGACTGGCACCGTGGTCGGTTGGGTGAACCTCAGCGGTCTGCTTACTGCTGCTGATTTAGAAACTCCTGTCGATGTACTCAACGGTATCGCCTATGACGCTGACAGCAATCGGCTCTTTGTAACGGGAAAACTATGGCCAAAGCTATTTGAAATTGAGGTTGTGCCCATCAACTAAAGCAATTCCTGAGCAAAATGGAGAAGGGTTGAATTGGTTGAAGTTGGATTTTGTGTCAATGAAAATATTTTGACTACCAGCCGAAGATTCTCCTATGAAAATGACCAAACTCAAATAGATATTTGTTTTTTGTTGTTTCTATGTTAGACGTACGTTGTAACTAAGAGCAAAAATTCACTTCCAAAGGACTACCATGAAAAAGATCATATCGATGGGACTCTTACTTCTAATGCTTCCCTTTTCGAGTGCGATTGCAGACCGTGGTAAAGTCGGCACTTGGAATCCGACAGCTCCTTCTCCTTTTAACCCACCCCCCTCATTTGAAGAGATTCTAAAGGACTATCGAAACACCTGGATCCGTCTAACAAGCTTAGAATTTTCTGGTTTGCATTGGAATCAAGGCATCGTGGTTTATATCAATAAGCACCACAAAGTATTCATCAACAACTATATCTACTATCTTCAAGAAATCGAAGGGTTGAGCGAATACGAAGACTGCGATATTGAAGAGGATGAAGATTGCGAAACTCCGTTTAAAACCTACCCTGTCGGAACGATTGTCTTGAAAGAAAATTTTGCTTTAGCAAACGGAGTGCCCACTGCTCCATTGACAGTCACTCTGATGCGGAAGCGGGATCCTGGTTATGACCCCGAAGCCGGAGACTGGGAATACGTGCAGTACGATCCCCAAGGGCACCTCGTTTTGCAGGGCAATACACAAAACCCGGCTGTGAAAGCGGCCTGCTCCGAGTGCCACGAAAACTTAGCGAGTCGTGATTTTATCTTTTCGACATTTTATACTCCGCAAAATGCGAAGCGGATTCCAGACAAGTGAAGGGAAAGCGATATGACACGAAAACAACCCAAGCGAACTGTTGATATCATTGCCGAAATTTTTGGCCATGCCACCAAAGATGTGATTAGTAGCGCAGTCGGCCGTGAAATCTATTACGCACCCACTATTCAACGCATTCCAACCATTCATTTGAAACCGGATATTGGGTGCTTCGTTCAATTCAGTGGAGATTACTCTGGTTTGATGATTATTAATTTTTCCCGACAAGCGTCCATGGAGTATTATCGGGAATCCATGATGCTGATGGGCATGCCAGAAGACGAGCTGGCGATTGACCATACCTCCGATGAAGTAGTGGATAGTATTGGCGAATTGGTCAACCAATTGATTGGGAAGGCCCGCCAAAAAATCGAAGAGCTGTATGGTTTGTCAGCCTACAATAACCAACCGAAAGCCATTTGTATCATGGATACCATCTTGCTTTCGATTGACAGTATCATGATGCGTGGAAATCAATGCCGTCGACTCTCTTTCAAGATTGGTGATGTACATACCTTCCATATCGAACTGTTCTTTGAGCAAACTGAATTCATACTGATCGATCAATCGCGTCTTCCAGCAGGAACTCAGCAAATCGATACTCAAAACATCGATATTGACGCCATCCGTGCAGAATCCGGTTCCGAAGACGAAGCGGCAGAAGAAACAGCAGATCCTTTCGACATCGACGCCCTGATTGCACAAACTCAAGCAGGGGACTGATCGCATCGATCCACGTTTCTTATAAAGTGTCGGTTTCCCACTCATTTCTATCGGTATAGCATTGTAGCTCAGTAACTTTGCGGTATAAGCAAAAAAATGTTAATACCTTGGATTCGGTTTTCTAACCATTAGTTTATATAAAACTCGTTCAAACTGATTTCAGTAAACAAAACCAAATTCTGTAAACCGGATTCCATTTTTGGAAGGAGCAAGGACCGCAATGCAGACCCTCGAGAAAAAAAATATGGATGCACTCAATATCCTTTTGATCGATGACGACATCGACTACCGCTCGGTTTTGCGTCGGTTGATGGTTCGAGGACAAGAAAGCAACTATCGCTTTTCCGAAGCGACCGACGGCATCACGGCGTTGCAAATGTGCGTTGAAAATCCCCCCGATTGCATTCTCCTTGACTACCATTTGCCCAACTCCAATGGACTCGATTTCTTGAAAAACTTGCGAGGCGATGCCACAGAGATGCCGTTGCCTGTGATTATGCTGACCGGACAAGGCAATGAGAAAATTGCTGTCGAGGCCATGAAGCTAGGAGCACAGGATTATCTCATCAAAGGCGAAATCACCCCGGCTGAAATGCAACGGACTATCGAACACGCCTTAGAAAAATTTTCCCTCCATCAGCAACTTCAACAGCAAGAAAAAGAGCTGCGAAAAGCCTATGTTTTGATGCAAGAGGAGATGGAACAAGCCCGCCAAACCCAGCAGGCTCTGCTGCCGAAAACCCTTCCCCAAAGCCCTCATGTTGATATCGGCTACAAATTTGAACCCATGACCCAAATTGGCGGTGATTTTTATGATGTCCTGGAAGTGGAGGAAAACATGCTGGGGTTTGTGGTGGGAGACGTGACCGGGCATAGCATTCCCGCGGCACTCCTTTCCTTCATGTTGTTTGGAATCTTCCGGGACAGCGCTCGCGGATTGCCTTCTCCCAGTTTGGTAGTCAATTTGGTTAATGGTCGAATGGAAGGCCACTTGCCGGATAACAAATTTGCCAGTCTGATTTATGGAATCTTTGATACAATAAATCGAACGTTTACCTATGTAAGCGCTGGGCACCCTCCGGCATTGTTGCTGCGCTCCAGCACTCAAGAAGTCATACAGCTTTCCAGCCGGGGCATGTTGTTAGGATTTCTTTCAAGTATATCCGATTACCAAGAGCGCAGCATCTCGCTCAACCCAGGAGATAAAGTGCTTCTTTATTCTGACGCTATTTATGAAGTCATGAGTCCTGAAGGCCGGGTGTTGGGACTGCACCGTTTACAAAATTTCTTGATCAAAAATTCGCACCTGCCTATTAGCGAATTGATTGAAGCGGCCTACCAATACGCGCTTGATTATTCAGGCACGGCTCAATTCGACGACGACTTCACCTTACTGGGATTTGAGGTGAAAGCGCCAACTGACGAGTGAATTTTCTCCGATTTCATTCCTCCCTCAACGAAACGGCAGGAGCCGTTCTTGCCATCTTCCACGCCGGATAAAGTCCAGCCAACAACGCCGCAATCAATGCAAGCAACAGCCCTTGCACCAACAATTCTGGAGTAATCATCGGGGGAAACGTCCAACCAAAAGAACGTTGGTTGATGACATAGATTAATACCAAAGCCAGCGCAATTCCAACGGGCCATGCCATCAACCCTGCCACCAACCCCATCAGTCCACATTGGGTCGTGACGATTTGCCACACTTCTCGTGGGGTAAAACCGATGGCTCTCAAAACTCCCAATTCTTTTTCACGTTCCAATTGTAAGGCCATCAACGCACTCAATACACCAATAAAGGCCACTCCTGCAATCAATAGGCGCAGTACCAAGGTGATGGCAAAAGTACGATCAAACACCTCCAACGTATATTCTCGCAGAAATCGATTGGAACGCATCAAGAGCGGCTGATCCATAGGGGCTAAGGATTCAATCTGTTCAATCACCGAATTTGGAGATGCCTCCTCTGTCAAATACACAGAGAGACCTTGAATACGAGAATCTTTCCAATAGGTTTCGAAAGTTCGTCGATGCATGATCACATAACCCTGTTCATAGCTATAGGCATAAGACACTGCTGCAATGCGGAAACTTTTCCAGCCTTGGGGAGTGTGCAATCGAAAGGAATCTCCTGCTTTCAAACCTCGTCGGTAAGCGAACGATTCCGAAATCAGAATCGATTCTTGTTCAAGAAATGCCTGCCACGGATCGGCATTGCCGCGTTCTTTGAAGAGATAGGTATGCCTTCCTTGAGAAGGGACTTCGACCACTAGCATGAGTGCAGGATCAGATTCCGTAGGCACACGGAGGCGTCGCATCGAACCCGTTTCGGCAATTCCTGAAAGTCCTTTCACTTGTTCGATTAGCTCCGGCTCAAAAAAAGTACTCCGTCGTGCGGACTGAGACGTTGCCAACGATACATACACATCTGCCTGTAGTTCTGAATCCAGCCAAGTGATCACGGCAGTCCGAAAGCTCCCCACCATGATCCCCAAAGCGATTGCCGAAGAAATTGCCACCATCAGCGCTGCAATAGCCACACTGGTTCGGCTTAGTTCGGCTCGTACGCCTCGCGTGGCCATCACTCCTAATGTGCCAAAAAGCCGGGAAAGCAAAGGCTGAACGAGGAACATCAACAGTACGGTAGTACCGGGCATCAGCAGAGCAAATCCTACGATGAGTCCAAAAATACCTGCATAGCTTAACACTAGGCTGGTTGAAGGTATCTGCAACAAAGCCCACCCCAGCACAAGCAGCCCTCCTCCGAAGAATGTTGTGGGTAGCAGGGAACGACGCCGTTTTTCCTCTGTCTGTGAACGATTCAGCACGGTGCGAGGTGGGATTCGAGCCGCTTCCAATGCCGGAAAGAGGGCTGCTACGAATGTCGCTCCCATTCCCAACCCAACACCTTTGAACAGTGAAACCCCTGAAAGATGCACTTGCTGCACCGAAACGGCGTAATACAGATCGTTGATCGTTTGGGTCACAAACCCCAAGAGACCGTGAGCTAAGCCGATTCCTAGCGCCACGCCGATCCCGGTTCCAAGGGCGCCCACGCATAAGGCCTCGCTTGCAATCACGCCGAACATCTCGCGACGAGTCATCCCCAAGGTTCGCAGTCTGCCGAGCAAGGAATACCGTTGGACCACAGAAAATGTCATCGTGTTATAAATCAGGAACATGCCGACAATCAGAGTCAATAGACTCAACGCTGCTAAATTGAGATGAAACGAACGGGTCAACTTTTCCGCAGTATTCACCCGTTCCGAGGCAGGAATGATTTTGGCATCAGGCGGCAGGATTTGTTGAATTTTCTCCTGAAGTACACTTCGCTGCTCTCCAACCGGTAGAATCAAATCAATCCGGCTCAATTTTCCAATTTGTCCTAGAACCTCTTGAGCTGTCGCAATATCTGCGATGATTAAATTGCGGATGGCCTGTTGGGCAGCCTCATCTTGGGGAGTTAAGAATCCAATGATGGTCAGCGTCTGGATATGGGATCCAACCTGAACAGAAAATGTGCTGCCCAATGTCCACCCCAATTCTTGAGCCGTGGTTGATGAAACAATTACGGCTCCCGGTTGCGTCAACAACTGGATGATATTGCCTGTGTTCCCTGCACCAGCTTCATTTTGGGTAGTTTCGGCATCACTGCCGAGTTTTCCGTTGTGAGATCCTGCCTCTGCACTCCCCGGATCTGGGTTTTGGGTATCATCCGACTTTCTATCCGTGCGTGTGTTGTTTCCATTGTTAACCCCGATGCCTTGCAAATAGGAACGAAATGGCGCTTCAGCGAAGGGATCCACTCCTAAGATTTGGAAGTTCCATTGCATGTTTTTGGCCCACGCCACTCTCCCTTCCACAATCGGAGCAGAATCACGTATCCTCACATTCCGACGTAATTCCACATAGGTTGCTTCGGCAAGCCACCCGCTATTGTCGACGATCTGATGAGTCGCAGTACCGATCACGCTTTCGACGGATAGAACAAACGCTCGTTTCGCGCTTTCGTTGGTGAGGTCAATCGAAATCACTACAGCGACTCCCAAGGCAATGCCCAGGATGGATAAGCCAAACTGCCAAGGATGACGCCAAAGATAACGGAAGCTGGAAGTCCAAAGAATGCTGATCATGCAAAACAAAGGAGAGAAAATTGAAAATTGTGTGGAAATCGCGTTGCTCGTGGAAATCGCGTTGCTCGTGGAGATCGCGTTGCTCATGGAACAAGACCGTTGCCCAGTCTATAAGTTATAGTTTCTGTCCAAAGCCAAAAAAGGAAGTCAATTCTATGAAATGGTTCTTCACCAAACAATTGACATCATCACCGTCTCTATGATGAAAAAGTCGATAAGTGTTCCGTTGAAGGAAAGTATTGTAAAGAGATTAAGATGAAAGAAAGGAATTCATGCCGTTAGTTGCCCATAAACCACTTCCTGCCTTCGACCAGTTAAGTCAACAAGGGCAGGACGTACTCAGTCTAGACCATGCCCTCAAACAAGATATTCGAGAATTGCACATCGGCCTGCTCAATATGATGCCTGACGCAGCTTTGCGCGTCACCGACCTACAGTTCATGCGGTTGGTAGGAAGTTGCAACCGAATTGCCCAATTGTTTGTACACCCGTTTTCCATAGCGGGTTTGCCCCGTAGTCCTGAAACTCAGCAATACATTGACCGCTATTACACAACTTTTGAACGCACCCGAGAACATGGATTGGATGCGTTGATCATCACCGGGGCCAATATTTCGAATCCAAAACTGGAGTATGAACCGTTTTGGAAACCCCTCCGGGAAGTGGTTTCCTGGGCTACTGAAAACGTGACAGCAGTATTGTGTTCCTGCTTAGCAACCCATGCCTTGGTCAAGCATCTCTACAATATTGACCGCCAACGATTGCCCCAGAAACGGTGGGGGGTGTACCGGCACCGAGTGATGTCGGCCGACCACCCGTTTCTACAAAACATCAATACGCGGTTTGACGTGCCTCATTCTCGTTACAACACCATCACCCGTGCGCAATTGGAGTCCGCAGGATTTACGATTTTAGTGGAAAGCGAGGAAGGTGATGTACATATGGCGGTAGGCCCTGATCAATATCAAATGACGTTTTTCCAGGGGCATCCTGAATACGATCGCAATAGTTTATTCAAAGAATACAAACGTGAAGTCCAACGGTTCTTGAACGGGGAACGTTCGGATTACCCTCCTCATCCTGAAAATTATTTTTCCATCGAAGCAGCTCAGCTTGTCGATGAATATCAACATTCCGTTTTCCAAGCTCAACAAAAAGGGCTTGCTGTTCCACCTTTTCCTGACAAAACCATCGAACCCCTCTTGGACAATACTTGGGGGGACACCGGGAAAGCGATTTTCAATAATTGGCTCGGACACGTCTATCGCAATACCTTGGCATGAGCACAATCAGAAGATGCTGTTCGCGTTCCAGAAACTCCACTAGTTTTCCATCACATTTCATTTGAACCCCGGTCGGAGTGCCAGCCAGATTTAATGGCTTCACCGGCCTTGATCCACACACTGCCAACAAAGGAGAATAAACCCCATGAAACCAGAAACCATTGCCGTCCATGCTGGATACGAAACCGACCCCACAACCAAAGCAGTCGCCGTTCCTATTTATCAAACCGTCGCTTATGAATTCGACAATGCCCAACACGGAGCTGATTTGTTCAACCTGGCTGTTCCCGGAAATATCTACACTCGCATCATGAATCCCACCGCCGACGTTCTCGAAAAACGAGTCGCTGAACTCGAAGGTGGCTTGGCAGGTTTGGCCGTGAGTGCGGGAAGTGCAGCGATCAACTACTCGATTCTGACCATTGCTGAAAAAGGAAATAATATCGTATCGGTTCCATTGCTGTATGGAGGCACGTACACCTTGTTTGCGCACATGTTGCCTAAACAAGGAATCGACGTTCGTTTTGCCAAAGATGACAGCCCGGCCAACATGGCTGAATTGATCGACGACAAAACGGTCGCCCTCTACTGTGAAAGCATTGGCAATCCAGCCGGAAATATTGTGGATATTGAGGCCTTGGCAGCGGTAGCCGACGAACACGGTATCCCACTGATCGTAGACAACACCGTTGCTCCAGTGCTCATCAAGCCGATCGATTATGGAGCCACTATCGTCGTCCATTCCTTAACTAAATACATGGGTGGACACGGGAATTCCTTAGGAGGTCTGATCGTCGACTCAGGGAAATTCCCTTGGGATCAACACCCCGAACGATTTCCCATGTTGAACGACCCCGAACCATCGTATCATGGTGTTGTCTATACGGAAGCATTAGGCCCCGCAGCGTTTATCGGACGAACCCGGACTGTGCCTCTCCGAAATACTGGTTCTGCGATCAGTCCGCTCAATTCTTTCTTGATCCTGCAAGGTATCGAAACCCTCCCGTTGCGGATGGAACGCCACTGCGACAATGCTCTTGCCGTCGCCAAATACCTTCAGGAGCACACGGCCGTCGAGTCAGTCAGCTTCGCAGGATTGCCTGATTCGCCTTATTACGAACTCGCTCAAAAATACACCAATGGACGCCCTTCCGCCCTCCTGACTTTCGGAATCAAAGGCGGTTTCGACAATGCTGTCAAATTCTATGATGCATTGAAACTGTTCAAACGTTTGGTCAATATTGGAGATGTTCGCTCTCTTGCAGCTCATCCCGCTTCCACCACTCATCGTCAGTTAACCGATGCTGAACTTGAAACGGCTGGAGTCACTCCCGATATGATTCGCCTCTGCATTGGCATCGAACATATCGATGACATCCTAGCTGATCTGGATCAAGCATTGGCTGAAGGTGTGAAATGACTAAATCAACCCTTCGGCTCTCAAAGCATTCTTGATCTGTTCTTCGAGCCACGAGGTTTTGCCAGAATCTCGTGCATTGTCGAGGATGTGCAAGGCTTGATGCAGGGTTTGGGATAGCCAAGAGGAAGAAAATCGAACGCGCATAGCTTCCACGACGATGCGATAGAAATAGTGGATGCTATGGGCGTATTCGAGAAGGATGGTATGGTCTAAGGTAGAGCTTGTCGGTTTGGGAATATAGGTACTCGCCGATTCAAAATTTTCGTGAGCGTTTTTGAAATGACGCTGAATGATCTTTTGGACAGACGCATCGCGATCCCCACAATCGTAACGTTTGACCGCTAGATTGACCAAGCTCATTGATAGCCGGGCTTTGAGGAAATAACCGGTGGGATCATTGGGATTCATGCGGATCATAAGCGCGGCCAGTTCTTCAGCCTCTGGCGCTAGCAAGGGAAGGTAACGTAAAAAGTTGAGGATGGTGGTTATTTTCTTGACCAGTTCTTTTTGCATTTTATCGGGAGCACGGGAGTCGCTCATCAACTTGCGCAATTCATCGACAAAAACGGAACCTCTCAAATTGCTTTGGTGTTTCATACCTTTGGTGAAGTAGTTCTGGTACATCCGAATGATATCCAGGTTTTCCTGCAACTTCTGGCTGGTTTCTAAGAGGCCTTTCCGATTTTTGCTGCTGCTTTCTCCGCTGCTGATCAATTCCACCTGGGATTGCACTTGCGACAGATTGGCCCGTGCTGCTGTATGCAGATGAGCCAGATATAGCACCTGCGTCGATAGCGCGATTTTGAGTCCCATCATATTGAACTCTCCTAGACTGCACGCCACCAAAGCTTGAAGCAGCAAGGTGCGATACGCTTCAATGGGTAAGTCGCGCGAGCTTTTCCCCACCGCAAACACCAATTGCAGACGCACGAGGCCATTCCGCGGATCCGACTTCAACTGCTCCACAAAGGTACGAACCTGTGGCGTGGGATGCCATTGGGCAATCTCATCGCCGCTAACCTCGGGTTCAATTCGTTCTTTTCCCAAATACTTCAGCGCTCGTCGCCTGAGACTGTGTTGTCCCGCTTCAATAATCGCTTTTTTCCGATTTTCGATATCATGCCGCCAGTGGTCCGCAATTCCCGGAATGTGTCCACGTTCTTCGGTTTGTATACGCACTCCAGTCAATCCTTGTTGAGGTTTCGTACTAGATAGGGATTTCCCAAAGAGAGATTTCCCTTCCTGAGGACGGGCCGTGGCCAGTTGTGCCAATGCTTTTGCCATGCGCGTGTCGTGTGAGAAAGTCTATGCATAGAATCATCTTTATCGAGACTTGCATAATTCCGGCCTTTTTGACCAGCGAGATCTGAAGGAAGGGCGTGAGTCCTGATGAGGGCTATCTTTGCGAGAATCTCTCTCTCCAGCACGGATCTCCAAAATAACAAAACTTTGTTTTCAGCGGTGCAATCCTGCCAGCTGCGGTTGGATCAAAGTGGCAATCTTTGCTTCAATCTTAGAAGGCTCTCGCAAAACTATACGGGACTTATCACGACGCAAGAAAACAAACCGCTGTCCGTACAGCCATTGATGAAGGAAGTATCAAAGGAACAACTTTGAAAGGGGCGACCGTGAACCGTATGGCTTCGATATCAAGAGATTCACGGTCGGTTAGGTGAGGGCAAGAGTGGTCTGATAGATAATCATCGAAAGATGCAGCGCTGTTACACGAACTTGTAGACATAGATGGGACACCGGGCATGATTCATCACATAATCGGTGGTGCTGCCCATCAGGATTCGCCCTAAGGTGGTGTGTTCGTGAGCGGACATTACGATCAATCCCGCATTGAGTGCCTGTTGTTGATCAATGATTTGATGGTATGGCTTGCCGGATCGAACAATACACTCGTAATGAGATTTCACTTCCAAAGAGTCTACAAATTCTATCAATTTTTGAGTCAGGTTTTCAGTCGCGTCGTCGATGCCAATTTTGGACTCAAATAAGTTCTCGATATCAGGAAAGTAAGAACGTTCGGTCAGTCGAGTCGCATGCATGAAATAGATTTCCGCATTATTCCGTTCTGCCCACTCATCAGCAAAACGAACCACATGACGATCCGCATCCGTGACTCGGTATAGCGAGATGTTGCCAAGCGGCACAATTACCTTGTTGGAGAAAGGACGTTTCGGTTCCTTAAACACATACACCGGACAGCGCGCATGATGCAGCACATAATCGGTATTGCGTCCAAGCAGTTTGCGCTCCACAATATTATGATCCAAAGCATTCATGAGGATCAAATCGGCATTGAGTTCCTCTTGATAGGCTAGGATTTGCTGATAGGGCTTCCCCACACGGATCTTACAGTCGTAAGGAGACCGAATGCCACAATCGTTTACCAGCGTATTCAGTTGTTCCAAGAGTTTGGTGATCACCTCTTGGTTTTTCTCTTCAAATACATTTTCCACTTCCGTTTCATAGAATCGGTCGGACACGTTGATCGCATGCATGAAGTGCAATTTGGCCCCCGTGCGTTGCGCCCATTCATCAGCAAATTGAATGACTCGCTTGCCGATATCTTCAAACGTCAATGGCACAAGAATTTTCTTTTCCATAACTCCCCTCCTGAAGCAAAGTTGATAAGAAGCAGATGAGGCCTCTCATCCGCAAACGACCCTCACTTTTAGAATTATAAGAACATTGCAGGGGCTTGAACAAGTGGAATTCGGCAATTCTCTGGAAAAACCAGGGAGGTTTATTCTGAATTTGGACGAACCAACGGGTCAAAATTCAATGGAGGAAATGGTTCTTCCTCCAAAAGACGCTGAACCTCTTGAATTGCCCGTTCCAATTGTGGATCTTCTTGTTGAGCATAGGCTTGTGGAGGAAATTCCACTTCTATATCGGGCGTGACCCCATAATTTTCCAACGACCATCCTGCATCGTGAAACCAAGCAGAAAATTGAGGTTGAGTGGTCACAGTGCCATCCACCAACCGGTAACGGCTGTCAATTCCAATCACTCCTCCCCAAGTACGTTTGCCCAGGATTTTTCCCAGTTCTAGGGTCCGAAAGCTGTGGCAAAACATATCGCCGTCAGAGCCAGTGAATTCGTTTGCGATCACCAGCAAATGCCCTCGGATGGTATGGGTGGGATACGCTTCAGGGACCCCCCACCGGGGCACGTCATAGCCCAAATGCCGATGTGCTAACTTTTCTAGAATGAGGGGAGATACCATGCCTCCCGAATTGTAACGCACATCGATGATCATGCCCTCCTTATCGGTTTGCGACAGATAGCCTCGATGAAACTCTGCAATTCCCCAAGCTTGCATATCGGGAATATGGATATATCCCACACGACCTTGAGTCGCTGCATCCACCTGCTTGCGATTGGTATTCACCCAATCACGATATCGGGCCAATTCATCGTTTACTAGGGTTTTCACCATCACATAACGTTCCTTGGATTTGCGACCTGGAGACTTGATCGAAAGAATCACATCTTGTCCGGCTTGATGCACCAGCAGTTGCCCTGGAGGCGTCTGGAGATCTACAGGAATCCCTCCAATGGAAAGCAACGCATCGCCTTCTTTCACCTGCACACCGATTTCGCAAAGCGGCGAATGTTCTCCCCGTCGCCACATATCGCCACAGTAGATCCGTTTGAATACGTATCGTCGGCGGCGATTGTCATATTCGAGATCGGCTCCCAAACGCCCGATGCGATACACGGGAGATGGATGGTAATCACCTCCATACTCAAATGCATGCGAAGTCCCCAGTTCACCTTGCATTTCCCAAATCAAATCAGAAAGCTCTGAACGCGACCCCAGCCGCCGAACTAAAGGGGCGTAGCGATTGTAAACTTGTTCCCAGTTCACTCCCACCAAGTCTTCTCTCCAAAAAAACTCTTTTTGCAGTCGCCAGGCTTCGCCAAACATCTGCCGCCACTCGGACGCATAATCGACCGAGACTCGAATCCGCCTCAGGTCCAACCATCCTGTCTTACGGTTGGGCGTGTAGCTGCTCTCACCGATTTCGGTGACAGGCACGCCCGCCTCCACCACGCGAACCATAGACCCCGACACATATAAAAGGGTCCGGGCGGAGGCGTTGATATCCATCCAAGAAACCTCCTCGGCCAATTCTTCCAATTCGTGTTTCTCGAAATCATAAGCCAAGAGCAGGCCTTCTTCATCGTCTTCATCGTCTTCCACCATGTCTTCCAATAGAGGATATTCCGTGAATAAGGCTTTATTGGGCACCCCCAAAATCTGTTGAAACAGCCCTCCGCTCACGGGGAACTCGATAATTCGCTGTTCGATGCCGTCTAAATGAATTTCTAATGCAGGAGGCACCTTCGAAGCATTTTTCTTTTTTTTCCGTTGGGAAGACGTTTTTTTACTCTCGGCGCTTCCGTTTGCCCGACTTTTGTGGGTCGACCCTTTGGTCTGCTCTTGTTCGTTAGTGGCATCCACAGACATGCGTGTGGCATCCTCAGACGTCCGGGTGGTTTCCGAGGTAGAATCGGAAGGCGGCTCTGCATCTGCTTCAGATCGCTCCTCGTCGTCGGTTTTTCCAGGGGCCTGTGGTTCGGGAATAAACGGATTGGGTAGATCTCGGCGAAGCGTGATCAGATAGGGTTTGACAGAACGTGGAAACACAGCAGCCATTTGCACCGTGTCGGAGATTGGATTGTAGGTTCGTGAGGAAAGAAAATACAGATAACGTCCTTCTGGATCGAACGCGGGTGCAAAGTCATAGCGCACGGGTTGGGTCACTTGATGCACTTTTCGGTCATCCAAATTGATGAGAAAAATGGCAGTGAGTTCCAAAGTGAGGTGTTTAGTATACGCAATCCAATGGCCATCCGGCGAAAACACCACATCCGAAATTTCTCGGATGGGTGAGGAGTCCAATTTCTCAATTCGTTTTTTGTCGATGTCCACCCAATACAGTTCCATCCGACTGTTGGTAAACACGAGTTGATTGCGATGAGGCGCGGTCACTACCGTTTGGACTCGTCCAGGGGGCAAATCCAACAGCTTTTCGGTTTTTGATGGGTTTTTCGCCCCCAACACTCCCAACTTTTCCGCACCATTGGCTTCATCCGTGATCGCAATCAAGCGCTCGTCAGCCAACCATCGAACTTCTCGATATCTCACGCCGTCACGAACTCCGTATTGTATTACGGCATGTTCCCAGAGGTACATGGCAAACACTTTTCCGCGAGCGACTACTGCTACAGAATGCCCCGCTGGATGAATGGCAATATCTTCTAAATATTGATCGCCATAAAAAAACTTTCGTTGCAATTGCACCCGATGGCTATGCCATTGGATCTCAATCTTCCACTCTTGATGGGATGCCAAATCCAAAGCAAATAGATCGCCTCCAGCATGGTAAACCAAAGTTTTTCGGTCTGTTGAAGGGTGACGTACATAAAAATCTGTTTGGAATGTTTCTTGACGTAAGGCCGTGCCATCCAGCTGGCAGGAATAGATGTTGCCAATCCCTTCATGATCTGAAACCAAATAGATGCGTTCCCCAATCCATAAAGGCGCAATCGGATTTCCTGATACTTCTGGAATCAATCGATCAAACTCGCCGTTTCCTTTGAGATCAATCCAGATCTCTCCAATCGTGCCACCGCGATATCGTTTCCATCGAAAGTTTTGCAAGGTATTGCGACCAATCACTACCCCTTTGCCTTGGGGGCCATGATCCATAAAATAAGCAGGACCGTAAGGTAGGGAATACACAGGCCCCCCCTTCATCGGGACCATATAGAGGCGAGTGTCGGCCAACCCGTGCAACGCCTGGTGGCCGCTCATAAAAATGATATGCTGCCCATCCCTCGTCCAACCCACAATGCGCATGAAGGTATTGATATAGGTCAACCGAATCAGCGGCCCTCCTTGAGCCGGTAAAACATACACATCGTCTTCGCCTTCTTCGCGTCCACAACAAGCCAACCATTGACCGTCTGGAGAAAAGTGAGGATGCGAGATCTCACCACGGGAATTGGTCAGCCGTTGTGCCCTTCCACCCGAAAGAGCCACGGCCCAAAGATCGTCCTCACACACAAACACCACACGGTCTTGATGCACCGTGGGACTTCGAAAATAACCTTCATTAGGATGCTCGGAATGCTCCATAGAAACTCCCCTCAATTGATACCATCAAACAAGCAAAGGAGTTTCGTTAACCTGTGTAGAAAAAATAGCAAGCTCAACGTTTAGGCAAATTACCTTTCAAAATTTAGAGGAACGAACCATCCAAACCCGTCAAACTTCCTCCGCAATCTGAGTCAAAATCTGCGTCTGCGTTGATCGTCGCCGTCTCCAACAAATTGAAATTGGAAAAGCGGATCGAAATTGTCTCCGATACACTATCCCCTCGATCAATCTCTCCAAAATCCACTTCCACATCTTGGGTGGACCCATCAGAAAAGGAATAAGTCCAGGAAACTTTCACGTCAGTCGCTTTGCAGCGCCCATCTTCTTCCTCAGCCGTCACGGTGGCGGTAGTCGTGATGCCACAGTTTGTGGTCGTTGTGCTGTTTCCGTCGGCGATATCGATGGAGCATGCTGTCAAGTTATCAAAAGTCACGCCGACCGTGTTGGTCTCTATGTCGACACCTATCGAAGCTTCTGTTCCAGCACATCCGACGATGATCAGAGCCATCAAACTCCCTAACCAAAATGTTTTTTTTTGCATAATTCCTCGCAACTATCTGGTGGCATGCCACTAGAGCCATAGCTCTCTATGGCCCGTTCCTGCTCAGTTCATCACCAGTCCATCTACTGGTTCATTCAAAAATGGCATGATAGTTTTTCCTATCGGTAAGTTTAGAACTTTCTTGAGCCATTTTTTTAAACTTCAACACGTTTCTTGCCAATTGAACCAATTTTGCATATCGGTCTGGGGTTATATGGATTTGTGATTGTTTTCCCATTTGCGAGCAAAGGAACTTATGATTACGAGTTTTACCAAACAACAATGCATCGCCTGCGACGCCCCACTCACTGAAGATCTGGTCCACATAGGCAGCCAATACCCTTCCGCCGTGTATCCCAGTGTGGAGGCGAACTATCGTTCGTTTCTTCAGAGCACGAGCCTGAACTTAAGTCGATGCAGCCAGGACGACTGCGGTTTGGCCCAGTTGTCGATTCAATCTAACTTGGATTATGTCTTGGAGCACTATCCTTATGTGAGTGGCACCACGGCGTCCATGAAGCAAATTTTAGCCGACGTGGTTCACTCGATGGAAACCATTGCTCCTTTTTCGGAAGAGGATGTGATTCTTGATATCGGAGGGAATGACGGCACCTTGCTCAATCTGATTCAAAAACCAGTCAAGGCAAGGGTCAACATTGATGCGGCTCACGGCATCCCTTCGGTGTTGGATGATCCCGATTACACCAAAATTCAGAGCAAATTTGCGGCGTCTGTGTATGAGGAATTGAACCTGCCCGCTCCCAAAGCCATCTTCAGTACCGCCATGTTTTATCATCTCAGCACCCCTCGTGAATTTTGCGAAGAAGTCAAAAAGGTGATGAATGACGATACGATCTGGTGCATTCAAATGACCTATCTGGGATCCATGCTGGAATCGAATATTTACGACAACATTGTGCATGAGCATGTGGCCTATTATTCATTGCACTCCCTAGAATTTTTGATGAAGCAAGTGGGGTTGGAAATCTGCGAGGCACAAATTGTGGATTGCTATGGAGGATCTATTCGGGCGTATGTCATGAAAAATGCAGATCGATTTCCCAAAACGCACTTCCGTAAACATTATACGGCCCTACAAAAAGAAGAACTCGATAAAGGCATCAATACTCCGGAGGCCTTGGTTCGGTTCAATGATCGGATTGGATTGATCCGAGACGTCACTCGCGGACTCGTATCTCATGGAGTGGATCAAATTGGGAAAATTGTAGCACTCGGTGCAAGCACCAAAGGCAATATGATTTGTCAATTCATAGGCGCGTCTCAAGATCAAATCGAATGCGTGCTGGACAATAACGAGAAAAAAATCGGTCTTATCACAACCGGTTCTGACATTCCGATTGTCGACGAGCAGCAATATTTGACCAAACTGCCGCAATATGTTTTGCTTTTGCCTTATTATTATAAAGAGTTTTTCATTTCCTTAATTCAGAAGTATTTAGCAAAGGGTCAAACAATCTACCTCATCCTCCCATTACCGACACCACACTTTTTAAAGGTCCAGGGAAAAGGATAAACGGAATCCATTGATCTAAAAAATTTTCGGGAGAGTCAACATGCAGAAAGTGGGAAACATCGAGATACTGTCCAGTAGTTGCAACATCACCACGGTAAAAGATGGCCGTGGGGGTATCTTCACATGGGTACCACCGGATCCTATCAAAGAATTCAATTTGTTATATTTTTTACCAGGGAAAGTACGGGGCAATCATTCACATCCCGAATTCACGGAATATTTCCTCGTTGTGGATGGATCCGGAGTTCTGGTGACTCGCGATCCGGACACCGAAGAAGAATTGGTGATCCACGCCAGCAAAGGCACCTGCTTCCGCATTCCTCAAGGCACGTCTCATGCGTTTCATGCGATGACAGTAGCAACCTGTGTTTCCATGCTCACCAAGCCTTGGGACGACTGTGATGTCTCGATTGTTCGAGAGCAGCTCATTCCTTTTGACGATCAATACCAAAAATACGTGGAAGACCATCCAGAAATCACTCAATAACCCCTCGCGGCCCAATCCTACCTATATGCTTTGATTGAAACCAATTCGGATAAACCACTGATGACCCAAACAATAGCCATAGTCGGAGCCAAAGGTTTTGTTGGACAGGCGCTTTGCGATGCCGTGGAACAACAGAACCAATTCGACTTGATTCGCATCCACCGAGGCGATGATATCGGCTCATTGCTGCATTCCGCCGATATCGTGATTCACACCGCCAATCCAGCAAAACGATTTTTTGCCAAGAAAAATCCAGAGGTGGATTTCCTGGAATCCGTGGAAAAAACCCACCACATCAAAAACTTAGCTGCTGGCAAAAAATTTGTTCTCGTGAGTAGTATCTCCGCCCGCTCCCAATTGGACACCGTATATGGTCGCAACCGTCGGGCTTGTGAACTCATCGCCGATCCAGAACAAAGTTTGATCGTGCGATTGGGGCCGATGTTTGGAGCTGGTAAAATGATCGGAGCATTGCATGACCTTCTGAATGATCGTACCGTATTTGTGAGCGAAACGACCCAATACGGTTACGTGGATGTGCAATATAATGCTCATACCGTTCTGAAACAGTTAGACCGTACTGGCATCGTGGAAGTCGGAGCCAGGAACGGTGTTCCTTTGGGCGAACTCAAACAGAAATTGGGGTCGGCTTCCGTTTTCGAAGGCACCGACGATACCCAAGTTCCAATCAACCCTCCCGAAGATGCCCCCGATGCGTGGGAAGTCCTTTCTTATGTCAATGCAAACCGAACCGATTGAGAGACCAACCTTGACTGCCATGTCCGAGAAAACCGCTCTGATTGTTGGATGCCACGGCCAAGACGGCCGCTACTTGTTTGAAGCGCTGGAGCAGCGAAACTACCGCATTCTTGGAATTGCCAAGAATGCGGTGCGATGCCGAGAAATTTCTTGGAAAACCCCAATCGACATCAACCACTTTGAACAGGTTTGTGAGGTGATCCAGCAAACACAACCTGATGAAATCTACTATGTTGCGGCCTTCCATCATTCGTCTGAAAACCACCTTCCGGAACCCCGCCCGTTGTTCGAAAAAAGTTACGAGACCCACGTGAGCGCCGTAGTGAATTTTCTGGAAGCCATCCGCTTGCATTCGCCCCAATCGCGATTTTTTTATGCCGCCTCTTCTCACATTTTTGGACACCCTAAGCGTCACGTTCAAAACGAAAAAACCGTGATTTCTCCCACTTGCATCTATGGCATCACCAAAGCCACAGCAGTGTTCACCTGCCGTTTTTATCGGGATCAGTACGGCTTGTTTGTATCCATTGGCATTCTTTACAATCATGAATCGCGGTTCAAGCATTCCAAATTTTTGACCAAAAAAATTATCCAAAACGTGCTGGATATTAAGGAAGGCAAACGCGATCAACTCGTATTGGGGAATCTCAAAGCTAAAGTGGATTGGGGGTTCGCTCCCGATTTTGTAGATGCCATGTACCGCATCCTCCAACAGCCGCAACCGGACGAATTCATCATTGCCACCGGACAACCCCATACTGTGAAAGATTTTGTGGCAGAAGCGTTTGCTGCGATGGGACTCGATTGGAAAAAATATGTTAAGGAAGATCCTTCCTTACTCAGCAAGAAGCAGCGGGTGTTGATCGGGCAACCAGATAAACTCAAAGCCCAAACCGAATGGCAGCCCTTGTTTGATTTTCCCACGATGGTCCGGCAAATCTTGCAAGAAGAGTTAGCGTTTCGTCATAAAATCTTGGTGTTCATCCCTACCTATAACGAGCGTGACAACGTCACTCCATTGGCGAAACAACTGATGGCGCTCTCCTTGAATTTGGATATCTTGTTTTTAGACGACCATTCTCCCGATGGCACGGGCGACATCTTAGACCAATTGGCATTGACTCATCCGAACATCTTTGTGATCCATCGGAAAGGCAAAGAAGGCATTGGCAGCGCACACCTCACTGGAGTCAATTGGGCTTATAACAAAGGCTACTCCAGCTTGATTACAATGGATTGCGATTTCACCCATCGGCCTGAAGCCATTCCCACGTTCATCGAAAAAGCAAAGAATTTTGACATTGTGGTGGGTTCCCGATTTCTTCAGGAAAACAGTTTAGAGGGGTGGTCCCCTCATCGAAAATTCATGACCCATGTGGGACATTTCATGACAAAGAACTTCTTACAACTGCCTTTCGATTCCAAAAATGCCTACCGTTTGTATCGCTTGGAAAACATCCCTCGGCATATTTTCAATCGAGTGACCTCATCAAGCTATTCTTTTTTCTTTGAAAGCTTGTTTTTGTTGCACCTGCACGGATGTCAGGTGGGAGAAATCCCCATCACGCTACCGGCACGAGCACATGGAGAATCAAAGATGGCTTTAAAGGATGTCGTTAAGAGTGTGACCCATCTGTTCTCATTGTACCTCACCTCTCGGCAGCACAGCGCCCAGCTTCGCCAAGAAACCAACCGATCCTTCTAGCGAAAACGGAAGAGAAACTTCCCATGCGTTTTTTGTTGAATTCCTCAAAATTTTGTCCCCCTGTGCTGCTGGTTTTGGTTTGGGGGTTTTCATACTTTTGTGCTTGGCGTGGACTGGATTTTGGCCACCACTGGGATGAATTCACTTATCTTCGCTTCACCATTGAGATGCTCGATACCGGAATTTTCCTTCCCCGCTGGTATGGATATCCCTCGGTTTTGTTTTATCTATCGTTGGTTCCCTTGTTGCCCGAGTTCTTAGCTTTGATTGGTTCTACGTCTCCCGATCAAACCCTGGAAATGCTCCGGCAGGTCGTTGGCGTTACACGAGAAGAGCATTACGCCTATTTTTTGAAAGAGCGCTTAGTGGCCATGTCCTTAGCTTCGTTGGTTGTGTTTTGGGTGTATGGCTTTGTCTGGTTTTGGAAAAAAAAAGCATGGGAGGCCCTGCTTGCTGCCACCTTCATGGCACTCTCGTGGGAGTTTATTTATCATGCTCGCTGGTTCGCGCCAGATCCTGTCATGGTCCAATTCGCCGCATTGACGTTAATGCTGCTTGCCTTGGCGCATCGCAGTCAACGTCCTGAACCGTGGTTTCGCCTTGCGGTGGTCGCGGCAGGACTGGCGTGTGGAACCAAATACACCGGTGGCATCTTGCTCGTTACGGTCGTCGGCGCGTATTGCCTGCAAGTGTGGTTTCCGCATTGGAAAACATTTGGCAGCGTGGCCTGGCATCGACCTTGGACCCATTCATGGCATGAAGCTTGGCAACAAACTCGGCCTTCGGCAGGATTGAAGCGGGAAAGTCGGCGCCTGTTTTGGAAACATCAACTGCACAGCATCTATTTCCTGGGCCAACTGTTGTTTTGCTTTGGGATCACCGTCATTTGCACCACGCCAGGGATTCTGATCGATCCGATCACGTTTGTGCGAGAATTGGCGATTCAAATCAGCGTCTACGAAAATGTCAGTAAAAATCCGTATATGGTGCTGTCACGGTGGGATCATTTGTCACGGATTTTTCTCTATCTATCGAGTGCTGCATTTTCTCGATACGCAGTCATTGCTGCGTTCATCTTTGGAATGGCCCTAATCGGCATTTATTCCATTCGGAAAGAAACCAAATTTTTAGGCCTCTTGGTTCTGACAATCCTACTCTATCTCGCCGCAATTTCTGGCTACAAAATCTTATACGTGCGAAATATCATGCTCACCTTCCCATTCTTCGCGATACTGGCCTCTTTAGGCTTTGGTTACGCCATTCGTGAATC
Organism: SAR324 cluster bacterium; assembly: GCA_028281495.1. GTDB lineage: Bacteria > SAR324 > SAR324 > SAR324 > NAC60-12 > JANQJU01. Next base: position 148,780 of record JANQJU010000100.1, on the reverse strand, counting down.
GTGGAGGTGGGGGCGATCAAACGGCAGGCCCTATCCCTTGCTTGCCCCCGTTTTGAGTGGCCTCTTAGTTCTGAGCATTGTGATGAACGGATATTGGCAATGGCACTCTTCTTCCACCATTGTATACCGCCAAGAAAACCCGAGTAATAGTTTCCTGAATGAACAAGCACTCGAACTGGCAACACATATGGCCGAACATCCAGAGAATACTTTTTTCCTTTCCAAGCGAGTGAAAGATTTGTTGGATGACAACGTGGATCAACGCTCTTCCAATTTCGTGATCCACCCTCAAAAGGTGAAGGAGTATTCCCACCCCGAAGGCCCCAATTCCGAGCAAATGAGCCATGCCTATGGGGTGTTTCTGAACAACGAATTGGGAAATCTCGTCTGGGAAATGCAGGCTAACCAGTTCATGAAATACCGAATGCTTCCAACAGGCCCTTACGAAGTCAATATAGATTACTATCCCTCTTGGGCGGGCACGCCCCGTGTTGTCATCGCTCCGATGGAAATCCTGCAACATTGGTTCCCGGAAGCCATGGATCAACATCTCTAGTTCTTCAGTTTTGTAAAGATACTCATGACAACACTCTCTCCCCAAGATGTATTTGACTCGTTCCAAGCGGCTTTGAAATCGGGAGCCTCCGCTAGTGAAATCTTGGATCGGTTTTTGAGTCAAGACTCAACCGCGCAACAGGAATCGGTCCTCTTGCAGGAATCGGTGAAGGCATTTCGAGAAAGCCTCAACCATTTAGAAGGCTTGTCGTCGTTGCGACTAGGATCCCGAAGCACAAAAAAATTACTAGAAGCGAGTCGAAAGTGGCTGTTCCAGGTTCCGGTAGAATCCCTGCAAAGGCAACCCAATGAATCCGATACCACATACATCGTTCGTCTTTCTGAATATACCCACCTTCTACGAAGGCTGAAGGCGCAGTTGCATAAGCTGATGACTTGCAACCGGAAGTGCCTATCCGATAAAACGGCCTATCGACGTCTACAGCAAATTCATGCCTCTTCATGGCTACAAAAATCTTATGTCTATGCCGGTTTGACAGGATATGGAGCCACGCTTCTGCTCGCTTGTGCGATAATATTTGCTGCGATCTATGGGATGTACCGCTGGGAAGACCCAGCCACCTCCATGAGTACCAGTCTTCAATTGTTTTGGATATCTCCCGAATCTCCCGAATTTTCTGAGGCTTCCAAGAAACGAGTTGAGATTCAAAGTGATGGGCAGTTGGCCGTGTACCCCATCACTTTGGAAGAACCCGTTTCGATGCATGCAATTCGGTTAGACCCCACGGAATTTCAAATCGAGGAAGTGGAGTTGTTCCGCATCGAAGTGATTGGGAGTGAACCCTCTCAGCAACACACGTTCCATTTCGAAAAACCGAATAAAAAACGCAAATGGACCCTGGAAAATCTAAAGGCGCTTTCACCTCCCGATGGCACTTGGCGTTTGTATCCCACCAGCGGCGACCCCTATCTGATCAGCCCTTGGTTTTCTCCATTTCCTGTTCAAAAAATTTTGATCGAAATGCGACTGGTGAATCGACGATTGTCGTTTCAGGAATGGTTTGACATGAAACAAGCGAGTTTGGCCTGTTGTTAGATCGTATCAATGGTGCGTGTAAAAAGTTCGAAGACGCCGCATGCTCTGTGCAGCACAAGCCAAATGAGCCGTTGTAGATCGGTACCCAGGGGGGCCATTCCAAGAGAATTGCTCCACCCCAATCGCTTCAGAATAACGCCGGGCGATTTCTTCCGACTCGGTCACAATAGCCCCCGCCGGTTGAAACCTTCCTGACCTCACGATCTCCACACAGTCATCAATCGATTTAACCCGGATGATAGGAGCCACGGGTCCGAAGGTCTCCATCTGCACCACCTCCATTTCCGGTTTCACATAATCCAACACGGTGGGAGAATACAACGCCCCGAAACGCAGGTTACCCAAAAGCCTTTTCGCTCCGGTTCTTATCGCAGCATTGACTCGCTGTTCTACCAGTACCGATGCGGTTTCATCGACCAACGGCCCTACATCGGTTTTTGGGTCAAAAGGATCCCCGTAGTTTACTTTTCTGGCCAACGGCAAAAAGTGTCGCAAAAAGGCATTTGCAACTTTGGAATCAACGAAAATACGTTTGACCGCGGTACAACTCTGCCCTGCGTTTTCAAAAGCACCCAGAGCAACTTTAGCGGCGAGATGCAAATTGGCATCTTCCGCAATCACCAAAGCAGCATTGCCGCCCAATTCTGAGACATAACGAGTCAATGCATTGCCGCCCGCCACCATCATGCGTGCGATACTGTATCCCACCGCCACACTGCCAGTAAAACTGACCACTTCCACGCCAGGATGTGTTGTCAAGGTGTGAACGGTGGCTTCCGGCTCTCCTGTCACCACATTCAGTATATGCGGTGGCAATCCACACTCCATGAACGCTTCTGCTAGATAGAGAGCAGAAAGGGGAGTCTTTTCGGAAGGTTTCAGAACCATGCAAGCCCCTGCCGCTATCGCAGGTGCTACCTTACACACCACCTGGTTCAACGGATTATTGAAAGGCGTGATGCCTACAACCAGGTTCACTGGTTCGGCCAGCACTTCTAAATCAGCACGACCCAATCTTTCTTCAGGCAGGCGATACATTTCCGAGGGGGCTTCAACGGCAAATTGTTGGGCAAGGACTGCTGCATCATTCAAAGCATCGATGGCACAATCCACTTCATGCAATGCTTGTTGGTGGCAGATCCCAGATTCGGCGGTGATCAATGCCGCGGCAGTGCGATGGTTTTCGACATAATGCTGAGCAGTTCGGCGCAGTAAGTTAGCTCGTTCGTCGGGCTTCAGATAAAATCGAGCCTTCCATGCTCCATCCAAGGCCGCTTGAACTTGCTCCGATGTCGCCAGCGGAACACGCCCCATCTCTTTGCCAGTGTATGGATTGGTCACCGCTAAACTGTAGTTGGAACGGACCCGCCGATTCCCAACAATCATGAAGGGATGAATTTCATCTTCTTCAAATAAAGACACAGCCATGGTGGTTTCGATACGATGGGTTGGATCTACAATTCCCAAGAGGCATCGGCCTGGAAGTGGTTTTTTCCGGGATGATTGGATGCTGGCAAAAAGATAAAAGAAGGGGCTCCTTTTAAGATATCTTCCGCAGTCTCTTGCATATAGGAAATGCGTCGCAATTTATAATCGTGGGGTATGGAATAAAAGTAGTCATAAATGTCGCGTAGTTCCTCAGGCATTTGGCGCACGTTGCGATACATTCCGATGTGAACGTGAGCACTTCGGCCTTTCCCATGCACCCCCATGTATTGGACGATATTGGGGTAATAAGCATTTTCCTTAAAATATCGTTTGAGACGACGATGATATCCCGCAGGAGTGATATCGATACTCATCGATTTCCGGTGCAACGATTGCGGAGCAGAGCGATATCCAGTCCCAGTCTTATTCCGTTTTTGAGAGCGTCCACCGCTGGAAAGTGTCATGCGCCCGTAGCTGTACAAGTTATCCAAGTTTGCAAAATGGCAAACTGCTTTCACAAAGATGTGTTTCAACATGGGGTCCAGCTGCACGGCATCGATCACTCGCATGTTTCGGGTGATATTGTGCAACAGGATCTGTTCACGGTTGTAGTCTGAAAACTCGGCAAGAGCGGCTGGGTTTTCATGGCACTGTTGCATCAACGCCGGATAATCCACTTCGGGTCCAGGCACCAATGCCAAGCGATCACCAGCTTTCACGGAAATCCGAAAATCGGTTTTTGGAATCACATACTCCCTATCTTTGAGGTGGACTTCTTGCCAACTTCCAATACCGCGATCCTGTATATACAGCACACGGGGTAAGTGGATTTTAAGATCCAATGCTTCACCCGATTTCCGCACCATGTCTGCCAAGGTATCTCGACGATTGCCCTTGAAAGACAACAACCCGTTTTTGTGCAAGTAGGCTGCCCCTTGCATCACTTCCAAAATGGTCATGCGTTGATTTTCCAACAAATAATCCTCTACCCAGTCCTTGGCCAGAGTATCAGCTGGATTCACCTCCACCGGCTTTCCTGCATTTTTTCCTGTGGTCCAATGATACTCATAATCGGCCTGCTTTTCCGCTAGATGCCATAAACCCGTTTGTGCATCCTTGATTGCAATTTTCTTGGGAAGCCGCTTGGGAGGCAGATCGAGTGATCGGAGCAACTCGCTAAACGACTGCGGACGAAAATTTTTATCGAGTATTTCAAAAGTGAATCGATTGTTCCGATTGAGCCAACCATCATTCCGCATGACGGCCAAAAGCGGCGAGAAAAATTCGGGAGCTTCCGACGCTTGCGGTTGCTCCTTCACATTCTGCGGATCCGGCGAGGAAATCACTTCCTCTGCATCTAAAACAGGGGGTGAGGTGGGTTCTGGATCCGAGGGGACTGAAATCGCTGCAGAAACCGAGGCGACTGGGTCTTCCGGGGAAATCACGAAATACAGACTGCTGAGCAACAGGGCAACCGCCATCACCCCAGCTCCTACCGTACGGAAAGAGGTATGTGGTACCGCAGGTAGGGGCGTCGAAAGCAAGAGCCGGTCATAATGACGGGTGTTTAAAATTTCCTTGGTCTGCGCTGCAACCGCTTCGATCGTTGGAATGATATCTTCGGCCCGTTGTAAATGGAGCTTATTGGTGCGTGGATGATAGTCGATTTCTAAGCAATAACCGTTCTGTTGCAAGATGTAGATCGCGCGTTTTACAAGGTTGCGGTCTTCTTCACTGATCGATTGAATGGTTTCTTGCTTATCGAAGGTTTCTTGGATGCGACCGGTGATGTCCTCGTATCGGCTCAAAAACTGGTAAAGCAACGCTGATGGCGATTCCGGTCCTATGCCGATAGGTTCTGCTCCATTCCATTTCGAACGGATTTGCCCCAGACAATTCTTAAAAAATGAATACAATACAAGTAATGTTTGATGCATACAGGTCTTAGTTGAAGGTTATCAAAAACGATATGCTGCCAGTTGATTCCGATTCGTATTGGCCTATCACGTGGGTCAAAACAATACGCAGCCGGTAAAATTCGATTCGGGATGGCTACATCTTAAGGTTATTTCGGGAAAGAAAAAAAACGGATATAGTGCAGTCCTTTGCGGAGATACGGGGGGGACAATGTAAATTTAGGACGTTAATATCATAATTTTGAAGCATGTTAAAAGTTAAAATAGAGCGGATTTCATGAGATTCTTTCAACCCAAACCAACCAAAAACGACCCAGAAGCTTTAGCCAATTTGATTTTAGCCGCTTGTGAAGACGAATCGCTACGCAAGCAAATTCAAGCCATTCTGCAGTTGGACTCGTTCAATCGGCAGTCTTTTTTAGGGTCGTATCTGTCCCAAATGAAGCTGCAAGGGGCACCGGCTCCCTTACTCGAAGCTCTCACCGCTTTGCAAGAGGACACTGTCGCTCAAAAGACCTTAGAATTGTTGGCCGACGCTTCGAATCTTTCTAGCAACAAATGAAGCCTTCTCAAGGCAAGGCCAATCCATCAGATCAAGGCAAGGCCAATCCACCAGAATAAAAATTGGAAATATAAATTAAAACCGAATTTTCTATCGTCAACTCAACAATTCGAACCTAAAATACCATCGAGAAATTTCAGTCAATCGAGAAATTTCAGTCAATTTTCAGTCAATTGAAGGAGTGTCATGTCTGTATTCAAAACCCCCATGAGCTGTATCCGGCGTCCCACCCGTGTGGTTTCTGTTGGCAACGTGAAAGTCGGTGGCACCGAACCAGTACGCATTCAGTCCATGCTCACTTCCGACACAACCAATGTGGAAAGCTGTCTGAAGGAGATAGTGGATCTTTCTCAAGTGCATTGCGAACTGATCCGGTTGACCGTCCCCAACCAAAAATCCTTAGAAAGCTTGCCTGCGATCCGTCACGGAATGCAAGAACGCGGAATCGACATTCCGTTGATTGCCGACATCCATTTCAATCCCAAATTGGCGATAGGTGCTTGTGAATTCGTTGAAAAGGTACGGATCAACCCCGGCAACTACGCTGACCGCAAACGATTCGAGATCCGCGAGTACACCGATGCTCAATACCAAGAAGAACTCGAACGTATCGAAGAAAAACTTCTGCCTCTAATTGCTAACCTCAAAAAATACAACCGGGCCTTACGCATTGGTACCAATCATGGTTCCTTGTCCGACCGAGTTCTCAATCGCTATGGCGATACTCCCGAAGGCATGGTGGAATCGGCGTTGGAGTTTGTCCGCATCTTCCAGCATCACGATTACCACGACATTATCATTTCGATGAAGTCGTCAATCCCGTTGGTGATGATGCAAGCCTATCGTCTCTTGGTGGTCCAAATGGAACAAGAAGGCATGAATTACCCCTTACATTTAGGAGTCACAGAAGCGGGAAATGGTTTGGATGGGCGGGTGAAAAGTGCCATTGGCATCGGTAGTTTATTGAATGATGGTATTGGTGACACCATCCGAGTCTCCCTCACAGAACCTGCTCCCAATGAAATTCCAGCAGCCAGTTCGATTCTGGAAAGCGTGGAGTCATTACAGACCCAATCTGCTGTCTGGGAAGATCAAGACTTCGAAACTTCGATCCCCCTTCACACCACTCCCACGGATAAGGTCACGGTACAATCAATCCCAGTCGGAGGCACCGAACCCTTCCGTTTTTTTGCCATGAGTCCCTTTGTAATCGACGGTCTTCCACCCGAAACCTTTGACGCGATATTGCCCTTTCCGAGAGCCGAACTTCCCAAGGAATTGCCTTCTTCAACAACCAATGTGGTGCTTTTTGAGGAATCCCAAATTGCCAAACCTGAGTTTGAGAGAACACTCGATACTCTTGAAGGGCACGGTATTCCCCAACTGTTGCTCGTTCGTGGCGTGCATCCGCTGTTTCCGATTCGGCGATTGAAACAATTGCTCGATGAACGAGGATTGTTGTTTCCCCTGGGGGCTATGATACCCGAAATCGATATCGAACAGCATTGGGCTGGGTTGGCTTCAGAAATTGGTGGAGCCATTGCCGACGACCTTTTGTCCTGCCTTGTGTGCCCGACGACTAATACCCATGCAGCGGTGTACACCTTTTGTCAAAAGCTGATGCAATCCACTCGTGTGCGTTTGTTTACCGCAGACTTCATTTCCTGCCCCTCTTGCGGGCGTACCTTCTTTGACCTGGAAACCACCACCGCAGCCATCAAAGAACGCACGGAACATCTCAAAGGCGTCAAGATCGGAATCATGGGGTGTATCGTCAATGGCCCGGGTGAAATGGCGGATGCCGACTTCGGCTACGTCGGCTCGGGTGAAGGCAAAATCAACCTTTACAAAGGGCAGGATTGCGTCGAACGGAATATCCCCGAAGCCCACGCGGTGGATCGATTGATTGAATTAATTCGGGAACATGGGCAATGGATGGAACCGAATCCACAATGACAAATTGAGGCCCTTCGATACCTCTATATATCGGGGGCTATCTATGCTCACTACCGCACCTTTCGCCCTTCCTCTATACCTTGCCTTCACCCTCGTACGGTGACGCCCCTATGAAATCAAAATCTTATTTACAATAGTTAGACAATAGTATTCAGTTTTGCTACTCAAAAGATAGGAATCGGAGTCGAGGGTTTAATACTGATTCCTTGGGAGGAATCCCATGCCAACAGGCAAACCCAGGAGTCAGAGAAATTCAGGTATCCAATGGACTCGTGCGTCAGCCAGACGAAGTTTGCCAGTTAATTTTCGATTGAGGGAGGTGAAGATGAAGCGATTGCATATTACGGTATTAGATTACCAGATGGAGGTTTTGAAAGATGCAGAAGTCCGGATTTCGGCAGAATCTGACGGCACTGAAATTCCAGTGGAGAAAGAGTTTGGGGTGGCAGCAGCGGATCCCACAGAGGAGGGGCTGTATCGTATTACGGCGGATCACCCAACCTTGCAAGCACAGGAGCGCGTTGTGCAAATAAGCGCCAAAAATCAGTTTGAAATGTTCGTCTTGGGTAAAAAACGAATGCCCTTTTTCTGGAGAGGTCGCCACAAGGTACCGTATGTGCGGCGTCGCGGTAAAATCGGGGTGATCGCGACATCGGAAAGCTCCATGTCGGATGCGGAACGGGCCGATATCATCCAACTGTTGGAAGGCACGGGACTCCAATACAAAGCCACCGATCCCTTGATCGAACAGGACGGAATTCTTATTTTTTCGCTGAAGCGCAAGTACGACATCATGCCCCACCTGGAAGCACAATCCGTCCTATCCGAAAGTCCGTTGATTTCGATGGCCGGACCGATCCTGTATTGGCGGCAAGACAAAATCAGTATCATGACCGATGAACTGACTGTCGGACTCCATGAGCATGTTACCCAAGAAGTCGCAGAAGAACTCGCCCAAAAGTACGATCTGGAATTATTGCGTTCCATTCCTTACGCTGGCAATACCTTCCATTTTCGTTGGAAGAAGCCACTCTCCTACAACCTGATTCGAGTTTGTAATCGAATCCACGACCGGCCAGAAGTGGAATGGGTCGATCTGAATTTGTTCCACAATGTGGTTGGCGATGCGGTGACTCCCAGCAACTATCTCTTTCCCATGCAGTGGGATCTGGAACGGATTCAGGCTTCTGAAGCGTGGCAACACCTCCGAGACGAGGATCCCGATCTCACGTTTGGTTCGCCGAATATCACCGTTGCGGTAGTGGATTCTGGCGTGGATGCCAGCCACCCCAAATTGAACGGCACCCTGACCGATGGCAGCCCCAAAGTTTCAACACTTTTTGATTTCACACTGTTTCAGCCCAATAACGACTTCACCGTTGCCAATGGAATGAACCACGGTACCGGATGTGCCGGAGCAGCCACTGCATTGGCTCAAGATTCGGGGTCGCCAAACGACGTAGGCACTAGCGGCGTTGCAGGCAATTGCCATCTCATGGGAATTCGATATGGCGGCAGCGAAATCCGTTACTCTGATATGTACATCTGGCTTGCTGGGTTTGATCCCGAAAGCCCCAATGCGAACTTTCCCGCCCCGCTTTCCAAAGGAGCCGATGTCATATCCAGTAGCTTTGGTTTTGCCAATCCACCGATTTCCCCTTTGATGCAAAGAACCTTCGATTTCATCACCACCTACGGTCGCGAGGGACGAGGCACGCTGCTGTTCTTTTCAGCAGGAAACGGGACCACTTTGATCTCATCCCAGCGTCCTTGGGCAGCTTATGAAAAAACATTTGGCATTGCCGCGTCCACCCGCTTTTCAGCCAATCCGATGGATGAAGTGCAAGCATCTTATAGCAACTTTGGAAACGAGGTGGAACTATGTGCCCCCAGCCGCAATTCCAAAGGGGTCTTTGATGTCGTCGTTCCCGTTGTGCGCGGAGCTGGTTTTTGCCCAGGACAAGCCCTTGCTGAAACTGCTCTGAGCAGTGATTTCGCTGCGGGTGATTCGCGGATCGATGTCGACGATGCCGCCGTCATCAATGACGCCTTCATCAATCAAGGGGCCAACACCATTCTGATTGGAAATCGAGATGACCCACGTTCGACGGCCCGGGGAATCAATAATATCGTGGGCGATACCATTGGATTTTCCATGGACTTGTTTCACGATCATACTGCCGGAGAACCGGTGGTGGCGGGTCCAGGAAATTACAACGATAAATGGACTGGGACTTCGCATTCCACACCGGTCTGTGCTGGCGTCGCGGCCCTGATGCTTTCCGCGAACCCCAATTTGACCTGGATCGAAGTTCGAGAGCTTTTGCGAGCAACGGCTGCCAAAATCGATTCCACCACTCTCGCAGGTGGCTGGGTGGATGTGAACGGAAACCCAACAACCGACCCCACCTTAGCTCACTTCAGCCCGCTCTATGGCTATGGTCGTGTGGATTCCGCTGCTGCCGTCCGAGCTGCTCTCGATTACAACTTCAAACGAGAATTGGTGATTCGAGACAACTTAACCGATGATGGCACGGTTCCGTCTTCTGGCAGATTTTGGGCCAGTTGCGATTTATGGGTGAGAACCCTCGATCCTGCCGTCGATCCCAACCCCGCCCCCAGCTCATACACTGAGGACGCGGCGGCCTACCATCAAACCCCAACGTTTGGCAGCGATGCCTGGGTTTATGCTCGGATCAAGAATTTGGGACCGGACGATTCGTATCCCTTCGAAGTCAACTTTTATCTCACGCATTTTGCTGGAGCCGAATTCATCTATCCTGAAGATTTCATCCCTATTGTGCATCCCAATTCGCCAATGGTGCCTCCGCTCCAACCGGGATGCTACGGAATTGGCAAACAACCCATCCCCACCTTGCCATCCAATGCCGAAATTATTGTTCCTTTGCGGTGGGACGCGAGTTTGGTTCCCCCAGAAACAGTCGATGTTGGGGGAACGGTGGTGGCCTGGCATCCCTGTCTCTTAGCGGAAATTTCCCCTCACGATGGGGTGCCACGTTCCGGTATCCACATTTGGGATGACAACAACTTGGCTCAACGCAATATTTCCATAATTTATCCCCCACCCGCTCCTGTCACCTCGGCAGCACCAATCGCCACAGCAGCCCCCAAAACATCTGCCGTTCGGAGGACCGCTACGTCGGATCAGGTTGCGAAACCTCATTTAACAGCGACGGTTATCGGAAATCGACAGAACACTTCGTCCTATTTAGAGCTGGAAATCTTTCGAGAGGAATGGCCTGAAGAGGCAATGGTATTTCTGGGATTCTCGGACAGCAATTATCAATACGCAGTGGATCAATTTGTACGCCGCACGGGATCTCCAGGAATTTACTTCGGGCATCATCAGGGTCGGCGGGTGCTTTGCTTGGGGTCCCAATCCAAGATTCTTTTGCAGCTTCCTAACTGGGGGCCTCAGCAAATGTGGGTGGGGATCGAATCGACGGCGACCCAAGGGGTAGGAACCCGTCAAATCGGTTTCACTCAAATCAATGATCGGGGAGAAACTACGGGTGCGTTTGCTGTGGACGTTCGATTTGGTTAAAGCGACACAATGACAAACCTCAGTCGCTCAGCCAGCCTTTTTCTACCGCGATATCGATTTGTTGACAGACATACTCCCACAATTTGGGAGCCAACCCCTTGAGGTGGTGATTCCGCTGAAGGACTTGCGCTTTGCTTACGGTATGCTGCGCCCAGCTTCCACCCTCATTGGCCATGTTTTGGAATAGGGGCAGCAGTCGATCCATTGCCTTCGCAAAGCGAGCATCAGCGGTTTCTGCCTGCTCAAATTCCAGCCAGAGGTGTTTCAATTCTTGAGATTGCGTTTCCGGTAGCAAACCAAACAAACGCTGTGCGGCCTCCCATTCTTTCCCTTCTTGGCCATCCAACTCATGCTGAGCGGCAAAGGCGAAGGTATCGCCTGCATCGATTTCAACAATGTCGTGAATCAGCAGCATGCGGATCACTCGGTGGATGTCGACGGGTTCCTCTGCATATTCCTGTAAAACCTGTGCTGCCAATGCAACATGCCAGCTATGCTCGGCACTGTTTTCGTACCGATTGTTGTCAGACTTCAACATCGATTTTCGATAGACCGCTTTCAGCCGATCCATCTCTAGAATGAAGGCGACCTGTTGGTTGAATGCTTCCATGACCTCTCCAAAAATATTAAAAGGTACTCAGTTGTTCATCTCTATTTTACTATTCCATTCCACGACTTCTGCTTCACGACTCCTGCTCTACGACTTCTGCTTCACGACTTCTGCTTCACGACTTCTGCTTCACGACTTCTGCTTCACGACTTCTGCTCTACGACTTCTGCTCTACGACTTCTGCTTCACGTGATCACGACGCAAATGGGATACCCGCGCTAGATAAACTCCCAGCAGGATCATCGCAACTCCAAAAAATTGAGACACGGTCGAAATGGCGTCTCCAGGCTGATACTCCATGAGAACTCCGGAAATCATTTGGCCGCTGATCACCAAGAGAACCGTCTGTGTCGTACCAATCCTTGGCAGCACATAACTGTTTACGGCGACAAACAAAACGCCTAAAAATCCGCCTAGATAACTGTAGATCGGGGCTTCGGAAGGAAGTTCGTACCGCAGGCTTCCCATGAGCAATAGCACGATGGTCAGAAACCCGAACCCCACCAAATGATTCCAAAACGAGGCTCTAAACGGTCCCACATCCATACTAAGCCTCCCATTCAACGAACGGCTTGTGCTGATGAGCACCCCACTCAGAACAGCCAAAAGAACATAACCTAACATCAATCACCCCCGAACGAATATGAGAATTCCACTTCCAGTCAGCACCAAAAACACGACCCAAAAATCCATGAAGATCAACTGCCGTTTTGGGACTCCAAACAGTCCCAAATGATCGGAGAGCATACCAAACAGAACCTGCCCGACCAACATCAGGGCAATCGTACCGGAAAGCCCCAGATGACTGTTGACCGTGACCGCTGCCAGCATGACAATCAAAGCTCCTGGAATTCCACCCAAATAGGCCCAACGGGGGCCTTTGACACGCGTATTCCCCTCTTTCTTGTTGGAAGCACCCATGAAGCTTGTCCCTAAGACCACAAGCACAAGTGCTCCAAACGCGCCAATGCCGTGAGCTAACCAAGAAGCCAATACGGGCGTGCTATGTTTAGCCAACAAACTATTGGTATCAATCATCAAGGCCAGCAATAAACCACCTGCAAGTGCCAGGAACCAATCGGTCGTTCTTCCCATTGTCACAGTCACCTTTCATTCAATTCAAAATGCAAAAATCCATTGAATAGGACCTTTTCTGAAACAATAGGCCCCTTTCTGAAACAATAGAACCTTTTCTGAAACGATTGAAAACGGCTCATATTCAGTTACTAAGCTACTTTATATTGTTTTTACTTGGGTGATAATCCACAATAATAGAAACTGATTGTTGAGAAAAAGTTGACAGTTGAGTGATAGTTGACAAACCAAAATGAAGGAGAGCATGGAAAACTTTTCAGCAATTCCTGTATTTGTCGCCGTTGTGGAATGTGGGAGCTTTTCATTAGCAGGACAAAAGCTGGGTACCTCCAAGTCGGCTGTCAGCAAGCGAATCAGTCAACTTGAAAACAACTTGGGCGTTCGATTGCTTCATCGAACCACTCGACGCTTGAACCTTACCGAAGCAGGTGAACAATATTACGACTATGCCCGTAAAGCCTTTGCCACCGCCCGTGAAGGCGAAGATGCAATGACTCATTTGCAAGGTCAACCTCAAGGTTCCTTGTCGATCAACGTGCCCATGTCATTTGGGCGTTTGCACATTGCTCCTTTGATCTCGGCCTTTCTTGCAGAGAATCCTAATATTCAAATGAATATGGTCATGGATGATAAGATGGTGGATTTGGTGGAAGGGGGGTTCGATGTAGCAGTCCGGATCGGTCATCTGCCGGACTCCAGTTTGATTGTGCGACGCTTGGCTCCCTGCCGTAGTGTGTTGTGTGCTTCCCCAGATTACCTTGCAAAGTTTGGTGTCCCCAAGACTCCAGCAGACTTACTCAATCACAATTGTTTGTTTTATTCTTATTTCCGAGGTGGCACCGAGTGGATTTTTGAAGGGCCAGCCGGGCCAGTGAAAGTCCAACCCCGTGGCAATTACCGGGTCAATAACAGCGATGCCTTACGGGAAGCCTTGATCGCGGGTCTGGGTATTTGCCAAATGCCCACCTTTATTGTTGGGCCGGACCTCGCATCTGGCTCACTACGTCCCTTACTTGAAGACTATGCTTTGCCGCTCCATTCCGTGTACGCAGTTTTTCCGGAACGAAAACACCTGCCAGCAAAAGTTCGAGCCTTTCTGGATTTTGTCATCCAGCACTTGGGAGGAGAAACACCGCATTGGGATGTCATCTCACCTTAACGTTGAACAGACCCCTTGGAGAAATCAGCCGAAGGTGTGCCTTTGTGACATCTCATTCTACATAGTCTTTATATTCAGCGTTAGAAAAACTTAAATTCATCTGTTTGTTATAAACAAAGGTTGCAATTCGTAACAAAAATCTGAAAGAAATAGAAAGCTGACTCAAGAAGAAACTCGAACAACCCCGCAGAAACACAGACCTCGATAACAGCGTTTAAGGATTTTTTATGGGCAAGGTTTTACAGTATCCAATGAAGAATCGACTCTCTATTGTCGTCAATTTTATTTTGTTAGGAATTTTCACCCTTGTCGGTTCTGGAGCTTTTTCTCCAGCATATGCGGACGAGGAACCTTCCGCACCAGAAAACGCAGAGTCCTTGCAAAAAGAACTTCAGGAAATAAAGGAGGTGAACGAAACGCTTCAAAAACGCTTGAGTGATGCGGAGAACGAGATCGAGAAATTGAAACAGATTCATCAAGAAGAAGATGAAATCCATGAAGAAGATTTGGAAGCGCAAGACGAGTTTGAACGGTCTATCCAAATTTCGGGCTTCATGCAGCCCATGTATCGGAGCATCACTCCCAGAAATCCGGATCTCAACATCTCCAACGACACCCCCGAGTATGTGTTGGGGCCGGTTCATCTTTATATCGATTCTTATTTTGAAAAAGATTGGCGCGTGCTCCTGGAACTCTCCTTCAACGGCAGCCCCCAGAATGAAATCAGTGTGCGCGACAATTCTTTTCTACGGATTGACACTCCAGGAGCCTCCAGAAAAACCACCAATGGGCTGACCATCGAACGCGCCTGGGTCAGCTACTTATTCGATCCCCTCCTTGAGATAAAATTGGGAACCTTCATCCCCCCTCATGGAATTTATCAAGTCGATCATGCGGCTTATGTCGTTCCCACGGTCTCAGTTCCTTTATTTGCCACTTATCCCCACACCCTCACCGGAATCCAGGTTTTAGGCGAACAAGATTTTGGAAACCTCCTTGTGAACTATTCACTCTATACCGCCAACGGTCCCGGTGTGGAATTGAATGAAGAGATTGCCAGTCGTCAGGCCGTTGGCATTGAGCGTGATTTGGATTTCGACAAAGTGGTCGGAGGCAAGCTGCGTCTCTCCTGGAAAACCGATGGATTTCTACAAAAAGCGTTTATTGGATACAATATCTATAACGGCCTACGCACCGTGAAAGACTCAACACGCCCCAACCCAAATGAAGGGATTCAGGAAGAATTGTTTCAGAAACGCTTCGGCCATGAAATGTCCACCACGTGGGCACTCGGGGCATTTCGGTTGAAGATACAAGGGGAAGTGGTCAATGTGATTGATACAGGAACCCAAAACCTCACCGTCGATGGCTTCACTATAAAAAACCGCATCAAATGGGTGGGATATGATGAATACATTTATCTTGGTTTAAGATGGCAAAAATATGCGGTTTACTACCAGGGAGCAAATTTATCCATCCCGTTTGCTGGCGTCTTAGGCAATGCGAAGGTCATTTTTAACGGATTTCGAATACATTTCACTCCGACAGTTGTGCTGAAAGTGGAACGGGTGATCGCACACGCCGAACCTAAACAATTTGAGCCGTTTGGCGACCAAGTGATCGACCAAATCGTTTTAGCTATCGGATTTTAATTCAGAAAAAGCCATGAAAGCCGTGATTTTTTTATTTATCGGAATTTGCTTTGCTGGTGTATTCGCTTCAGCTCAACCAGCGGAGTATGCCGTCATCGTCCATCCCGAAAATCAAGAAATCCTAACGCCTAAAACATTACTAAGAATTTATAAACTCGAAACCAAAACGTGGTCAGACCATAGCAACATCGTGCTGTATATTTTGAAGAAGCGGTCCGTTCGCGATTCATTTTTCCAAGCGCTCGGGACCACACTTCAAGAAATGGAAGAACACTACTTTCTCCTCAAAGAACAGGGGAGGCGTGTGTTCCCCCCCAAAAAAAAGTCCACACGAGGAACACTCTCGCTCGTGAAACGCAACAAATCGGCTATTGGGATTGTGAAGCGGTCGAGGAGTCAAGGGTTCCGTGTGGTGTTTACGTTTCCCGTTGATTCATAAAATCGGGACCTCCTCATGTTCAGCAGGGAATCATGTCGGTTAAATTCAAACTCGCTCTGAGTCTCTCCTTAGTCTCTTTCTTCCTTGCCGCCCTCATCGGGGTGATACTGCTCTATTCTTATACCCAAGCGAACGACCGAAAATACCGTGAGCAATTGGATGCAGTGCTGATCAAAGACGGCGAACGTCTCTCTGAATACTCTCAAAATCGAGAACGAGAGATTCATACGCTGGCGAGTTGGTCTTCGTTTCTCACCCAACAGCCACAAACTGCTAAAACTAAAACGTTAGAATACCTACTCGATCAGGAACTCCCCCACATTTTTGATTTAACTTATCTTTATAGCATCGAGTGGATTGCCCCTTCGCAAAACAAGATGATTCGCCTGGTCAATGAAGACGATGAAATGGTTCGTTATCACCAAAGCTTCAGCATCGATCCTCATTATCAGCAGCTCGTCCAAAACCGAAACAATCCGTTTACGGGACAAGACCTTATCGCGGGTAAGCATTATCTCAAAAATCTAATGACCAGTGAAAAGGCAAATGAATTCGCCGCCTTCTTCAAGGTTCTGTGTCTCTATGAAGATCTAACATCAGGAGAGCTGGGAGCCTTCATAATACAGTATGTCATGCCCCACGATTTCATTTCTCCGGATCCCCATATCGATGTCTGGATCGCGGCCGACCCTATAGATCCTTCCCCTGAAACGCCTTACTCTAAGGTCTATCAAGAAACCGTTTTCAGTTTGGAACTAGAAGAAAACGAAAAGGCAGGAGCCAAGGCAGGGTTTGATGAAGAAATCACCGTGCACATTCTCCGTTCTTACAATCTGGCGATGATCGAAGCAGAATCTCATTTTTTGATCCAAATTTCAGTGTTGACCAGTTTCGGATTGGCCGTGATTGGTTTTCTTTTTGCGCTCGAACTCAGTCGTCGTTTTGTCAAACCCTTGAGTCATCTGTTGACCGGGGTACAAGCCATCACACAAGGCGATTTGAACCAAACCGTCTTTGTGGAGCCAGGACGATACAATGAGTTTGGTATCTTAGGGAACGCCTTCAACAATATGTCGGCTTCACTCGCATCCTCGTATCAAGAATTGAACGTGGCTAACAAAACAATTCAGGCAAAAAACCAAGAATTGGAAGCCTACAGTGAAAACCTGGAAGGGATGGTGAAGGAGCGAACCGAAGAAATCACTCATCTCAATAAAGTGGCTCAAGCCGTCAACACGACATTGAAATTGGATGAAGTGATGGCTACCGCTATGGAGCGATTGCAGCAAGTGTTCAACTTTGACCAGTTGGGGATTCTGTTGACTCAAGACAACAACCAAACCCTGGTTGTCACCAATGTTTATGGGGCGGGAGTCACACCAGAGCAAAGCCAAACTGGGGTTGGCTGCCATATTCCCCTCCGCAAAGAAATCACGGTCTTGGCCCACGCGGTCGTCCACAACGAACCGATTTATTTGCCTTCCATCACACCTGAAATTTTTGACACCTTTCTCCCTAAAGATCAGGAAGTCTGGCATATTTTTGAAACCCAAGGATTCTTATTTTGTCCACTTGAGGTCCAACATCAGGTCATTGGGCTTATTTGTTTCGGAAATAGTAAAAACGAGTTCATTCTCCACCAAGACGATATTCAGAGGATTCAACGTTATGTGACCCACATCGCAACTGCCGTTAACAACGCTCGGCTTTATAAGGATTTAAAAACGATGCGAATCCAGCTGGTGGAATCCGAAAAAATTTCTGCCATGACTCAAACTTTCGAAAAATTTGTTCCCAAACAATTCCTCCATCGTCTTGCCACAGAAGGCATCGAAAACATCAAGCTGGGGAAAGCAGAGAGTGATGTAATTACCATTCTCTTTTCGGATATCCGTTCGTTCACCCATCTCTCAGAATCCATGTCTCCTCAAGAAGTGTTGAATTTCCTCAACGCCTATTTTCAACGCATGAGCCAAACAATTCACGATCATGATGGTTTCATTGATAAATTCGTTGGGGACGCCATCATGGCTTTGTTTGATCTCCCAGAAGAAGAAAATGCCTTAGAAGCCCGGAATGCCATCAATGCCTCTATTTCAATGCAAAATGCCGTCACCGCTTACAACCGAGATCGGCAGGTGGCAGGCTACCCGCCCATTTCTATTGGCATTGGTATTCACAGCGGTCCAGTGGTGATCGGAACCGTGGGGTCACAAGATCGAATGGATTCCACCGTCTTGGGAGATGTGGTCAACCTCGCCGCTCGACTTGAGGAGTTGACCAAATACTATTCCTCCAAAATTCTGGTATCCGAAGAAACCTTTCGCATGACGCGAGACACGGGAACCATTTTGTGGCGAGAATTGGATTACATCAGTGTTCGAGGAAAAGACATTCCCACTAAAATCTACGAAGTGTTTAACTGCGATCCTGCAGAAGTCCGAGAGCGCAAACAACAAATATCCGAATCCTACCATCGAGGGATCACTGCCTTTTACGGACAGCGTTGGGACGAGGCGCTCCACCTGTTTCAAATGTGTCTTCAGGTCTATCCTGAAGATGTCGCCTCACGCCTGTATGTCGACCGTTGTTTACACCCCGAAAAAGAGATTTCCTTGACCGATGGTCGTGGCTTTCCTTGCCCCAGTCAACAATCCCGCTAATTCATCCCGCTCTCAGGGTGTTCGCCAAAGTGGGATCGATGTTTTCGATCTCTGAAAGAATGCGTCCACGGGTTTCGACATTCATCTTTTTTAATGCCTTCCCCACCCATTCGATGCCATCGTGTTTCACAATGGTTGATATCTGATCCAACTCTTTGGCCAGCACTTTGTTCAGTTCGCGAATCACTCCCGAAGGAACCCCTTCCATAGCCGACATTCGATAAATCACATCGGTTTGGAGATGCTCTGGAAACAACTCCAAAGTTTTCGCGACTTTGGTTTCATCCGGCAGGTAGCTCAATGCCAATGCGGTGGTCTGCGGGTGTTCATGGAGAAAATATTGGGCAATCAGATCCGCTTCATGATCTTTCAAAACGGTCAGCTCGGGTTTTTCTGAAGAGGTGGGGGTGTCTGCTGGAAGCTGCAACATTTCTTCAAGAATGACCAATGTGATATGCATCGGCTCTTTCCCCATGTCCACTTCGAATTGGGTCACAATTGTTGGAGTCTCATTGGGCACAATGGCTATGAATTGCGGATTGGTTTCACTACGGAAATATTGAGTTTTCACCTCCACTGTGGATTTCCAGGCGTGTTCTAAATCGTGGAGAGCACTGGTGACGACTCTTTGCATCAACTGTTGTTCGATCTCGGTGAAATCCCGTCCTTCCATTTTCACTTCGAATTTGCCGCCGCCTCCAAAAAAGATATCCAATAACGTGAACACCAAGCGGTTTTCGAAAACCATCACGGCATTTCCCTGAAAGGGCATCATCTGAAACAAATGCATGGAGGCGGGAACGGATAGCGTTTTGATAACATCCCCAAACGGTATCACTTCCGTCGATTTCGGTGTGATATCCACCACCTGCCGCACCGCATTCGAAGCCGTGAGGCGGAACATCCGCGCAAATTTGTTATAAATGATTTCCAAAGGAAACTGTTCCAATGGGGACTGGCTCGCTTGGGACGATTCGGTACTTTCTGGACGGGAAGACGGGGTGTTTGTAGTCATGTCAGCTCCTAGATGTATGGACGATGAAACGGTCAAGCTTCACAGCAAAATGGATAGAGTCACCAGGGAATTTTTGCCTCATGCACCAGAAAAACAAGTCTAAATATGATAAAGGAGAATTTCATAACAAATTGTCAGAACACTCCAATCATACTCCAATCATACTCCAATCGATGAGACCACGCATGTCCTTGCCTCCTTTGCCCGCAGGCATTCAGACCTTTCGTAAAATCATCCAAGGCGGATTCACCTATGTGGATAAGACGCAACATCTCTATCCATTGGTTGCATCCGGAAGTGGATCGTATTTTTGGCGAGGCCGAGGCGGTTTGGAAAGTCGGTTCTGATTTCGACCCTACAAGAATTATTTCTTGGAAATCGTGAGTTGTTTCGAGGCTTGTGGATTGATCAATCCGACTATACTTGGGAGGCGTTCCCTGTTCTACGATTCGATTTTAGTAGCTTTGCACTCAGTGAAGATTTGGAAACCTACCTCAACCTACTCGTGCATGAACAGGCTGAAGACCATGAAATTACACTCCCTGAAAATATTTCGGTGTACCAAGCCTTCCGTCAACTGATTCGCCGCTTGGGCAAAGCTCAGGGACCTGTTGTCATTCTGATCGATGAATATGACAAACCCTTGATTGATGTCTTGGAAAACGCAGAACGGGCAGATCATCACCAGACTGTTCTTAAAAATTTTTACACCATCATCAAAGCCAGTGACGAATTCTTACGATTTGCATTCCTCATTGGAGTAAGCAAGTTTGCACGGGTGGGTGTTTTTTCAGGATTGAACAATTTGACCGATTTGAGCTTCGATCCACGCTATGCCAACTTGTTGGGCTGGGATCAACAAGAGCTGGAAACCAATTTTCACTCCTATATTCAGGCTTTGGCAGAGGCTCACGATCAAACCTATGCACACACTCTAGAGATCATCCGTGAACGCTACAAATGTGAATGACTTTTTAGTGAAGCCACTTTGAATTTTTTGGGAGTTCGAGCTAGTTGGAATGGAATGAGTAGGCAGTATGTAAAATCTCTCCTAATGCCTCTAGGGCATCGATATCCAGTGATACCCGCGCTGTGAGTGTCTGGACATTCTTTAAACTGTTTTTAGGAAGTATATCGCACCCACACAATGACAGAAACACTTCCGCAATTGCTTCTCGATACAAAGGGGAGAGCGGGTCCAATTTCTCAAAAACGGAATAGTCGCGAAGTATGACACAATGAGCAGCAGCCAATCGGTACGGATTGGCACGGTTGCGCGAGATAGGAGGCATGAGTTTCGAGATTTTGTGGGCCGCTACTAAGAGGAGGCGCTCATGAGGAGGATTGAGTGGAACTTTTGCAGGGAAGTGTTGCGAATACCCTTGAATCCAAATCCTGAAAAGAATGTCTAAATTATCGCTATATTACGTGGTGAGAGCTTGGTCATAAGCCACTTGAATAAGGAGGTGGCTTAGAGAGCCGGACTGGAAACGGAGCTTCCGGTTTCTGACTCAATCCGCTTCTGCATTGATTGAAATGCCCGCTCATAAATCTCATCAACCGACATTTCTTTTGGGTCTGTGTCTCGCTTTTGAGGCGTTTCTTCAGTTTTCAGAGTTTCTTTTTTTTTGGCTGTGACAGGTTGAGCTGCTTGCATGGAAAGCTCCAATTTTGTGAATTAATATACACATATTATTACCACTAAAGTACATATCAATATAATAATAATCAACTCGAACCGTGTCGCTGCCTACCGGTTGGAACCCCACCTCATGATAGTGAACATCGTGTCGAATCAATCATCAAACGCGGATTGCCCCGTTCAGAGAATAGGGAACCCCAACCCATCGTCCACCACACTCTATGCAATTCCCTCATATTTCCTATTCTGACCCCTGCTAGAGTTGCCTATTATCATTGACTTAAAAAAGGAGAGCATCGGTCAGGGCAACCACTAACTGTCGGAAAGTGAGGTGTGGGTTTGCACGATGTGTTGTTGTCGCAACGCATCTTGGACTCGAAATTGGGTTTGATAGAGACGTGCATAGAGTCCGCCTTGGGCCAGAAGTTCCGCATGCGAGCCGACCTCCACAATCCTTCCATTTTCCAAAGCAACGATGCGGTCGGCGTTCAGGACAGTGCTCAAGCGATGGGCGACCACCAAGATGGTGGAACGTTTTCGTAGATGCTCGAACACGCTCACGATGCTGGCTTCCGTTTCCATATCCAGGGCGCTGGTGGCTTCGTCCAACAGGAACAGTTTGGGATTGGCCAAAATCGCACGAGCGATGGACAAACGTTGTTGTTGCCCCCGACTCAGTTGCACGCCCCCTTTTCCCAGCTTCATTTGGTAACCCTGAGGATCCGAGACAATGAAATCGTGCAATTGGGCCATAATGGCGGCGCCTTCGACTTCATAGTCGGCAGCATCTTCTTTGCCGAAGCGAATGTTGTCTTGAATGGTTCCGGAAAAGATAAAGGTGTCTTGGTCCACGACGGCGATCATTTCACGCAATTCGTGGAGGTCGAACTTTTTGATATCGTGATGATCAATGAGAATTTGTCCTTCGTTGGCCTCATACAAACGCGTGATCAGGTTCAAAATCGTGGATTTTCCCGAGCCGGAATATCCCACAAAGGCAACCATTTCCCCACGTTGGATCGTTAAGTTGATGTTGGCCAAGATCTTTTTTTCAGGGGCAGACGGGTAGTTGAAGTAAACATGCTTGAACTGTAAAACGTCCTCAAATTGGGGAGCGGCAGCCGGATTGGGGGGGCTGGCAATCTCCGGTGGCTTATTGAGGATTCCAATCACATTTTTAGTGGATCCTAGTATTTCGTGAGCGAGGGTCCAGATTGCCCTCAGTTTTTGTCCGGAGGATAAGGTCACTTCCGTATACAGCAGAAATGCCATCAACTCACCAATGGTAAGCGAATCGCCCACCCGTGTCGCCCCAAAATAAAGAATGGCAATGGTGATGGAATGGGCCAGCAGTTCGGATATCGCGGACAACCCTTTTCCGATTTTCAGTTTCGTGAGAATGCTCTGCAACAGTTGATTCAAACTGAAAGAGTAGTTTTTGAATTCATATGCTTCTCGATTGAAGAGTTGCACCGTGCGAATGCCTAAAATGCTTTCATGGAAAATGGAGGTCGAAATGGCATTATTCTGCTGCATGTTTTCTGTCATTTTGTAGTTGAATTTTCCCTCCCAGTAGGCCAGCGCCACATAAATCGGGGTCAACACACACCAGATGAGCATCAATTCTTGGTTGATCCCGGTCATCATGACGATCCCTCCGATCATGAGGACAAGATTGCGAAACCCTCCAATAAAAATTCGCCCCAACCCTACCAAACTGTGCAAATCCGAGGTGATGCGAGCCACCAATTCTCCGGTGCCCTTTTGATCAAAAAAAGAAGAAGACATGGACAAAAGATGCGAATGCACTTTTGTTTTGATGTTGATGATGACGGTGTGAGTTAAAAACGCCAGAGAGTAAGTATTCTTATAGTTGAGCACGGCCTGAACCACATACACGCCCATCAACAAGAACAGAAATTGGGCCAGTTCCTTGAGGTTTTCAGGATCCAAACCTTTGGTAATGGTGTCAATCACCCAACCATAAACTCTGGGTTGAATCACATTCACACCCGTTGCAATAATCGAGGAAATGATCAAAAGCCAAACCCGGAACCGGTAAGGGGCGAGGGATTCTTTGATATTCGCTAAGATGAACTTAAATTCCATGAAACGTTTTTATACTTTCATTCACTTCGTCACGTTTTCAATGGGCAGGGAATCGAAAATTTCGCGATCCACAGGTTTGAGCCAAACTCCATTGGAAACAATCCATTGCGACAAATTGCGGTTGGGGTGCAGTGGATTTCGGAAGGCGTTGTATTTCGACATGATTTCATGCAGCCAATGCTCTCCATAACGCCCGGTCATAATCGCATAGCAAACCCACTTGTTGATTCTCATTAAGATGGACCAACGGCTTCCCAATTCCAATCGAGTGAACATCAGCAAACGGCCCGAAATTTTATGCCCTTGATGAGGTTTGAAGCAAGTGAGTACATTGTTCAAAAAAAAGAAGGGATAAAAAATCCAAGCAAGCCAACCATAGCCTCCATTCGCGAGCCAAAAGTACCAATCTCGTGGGTGTTGGAATCGTCTCCAGCGAGGGTGGTCTGGATAGACGTTGTCAAAGCGCATTTGATTCCGTAGTCCGTGTTGCGCAATTTCCTGGGCAAACGGTAAATTCAGATAGCGAGACATGACCGAAATGGCGGTTAAGTTGTCATGCGAAATCGTGCGACGTTTTTCGGGTGGAACCGTCACCGATTCGTTAGCGCCTCGATCATATAACCCAGGGATGGGGTTTCCGCGAGGACATCGACATTGGAGAGACCGGACAATCGTTTCAAAAGTTTGGGCATCGGTCTGAGTGAAGCTATCCAACAAGATCTTCAAGATATAGTACTCGACCAAAAACAAAATCCCATTCTCGTTATCACGTTTGTTTGCCAGCTCACCCTTCCTATTTCCGGTACGAATGTCCATTCCGTGATACCAATTGATCCATTCTTGATCCGCCTTTTGCATCCATGTACTTAACGTCGATGTTGATGTTGTATTAACACTTGAATTATATTTTAGAATCGTTTCTTGCATTCCCTGATGCCCCAATTATAGAAATTTATAAAAAAAACGAACGTTCCAACACATGATTTCTTAATTTGGAACCCCTTGTATCAGCAAATCTATTAACTGTATAGTTCTCTTCTTTCGAACCAACCTTCTATTTTCAACAAGACATTTAGACCTGGATTTTCCAGTCTCTTTG
Organism: SAR324 cluster bacterium; assembly: GCA_028281495.1. Taxonomy (GTDB): domain Bacteria; phylum SAR324; class SAR324; order SAR324; family NAC60-12; genus JANQJU01. The sequence goes on along the minus strand of JANQJU010000100.1, from coordinate 124,258 downwards.
GCTATGACAAGGAACGTGCTATTTATTTTTCCAGTTTCTCTCAACCCTTAATCGAGAAACGCTATCCAAACTGGCAAGCGAGTTTATTTCCAAGCTTCAGACTTCCCTAAATCTCTTTTCCATAGAGGAGCCATGCAGAAATCGTTACAGAAAAAACTTCAATTTGCTGTTGTGAGCCTGTGGTGCTGGCTAGGGTTAATTTGCTTTGTGCCCTTATCTTCAGCCCAGTCGTTGTTTCAATTCGAACACCTCACTACAGCCAATGGATTGTCGAGCAATCTGATCACCACGATCTTGCAAGATGATCGAGGGTTTTTATGGTTTGGCACGGAAAACGGACTCAATCGCTACGACGGTTACGATTTTCAGGTCTACCGGCATCAACCGAGCGATGCGACTAGTTTGAGTAGCAATGAGATCCATGTCATTTATCAGGATAAAACCAGTGCGTTGTGGGTGGGCACGTCGGATGGATTGAACCGCTTTGATCGCAACACCGTACAATTTGAACGCTTTCAACACGACCCCAACAACTCTCAAAGCCTCAGTCACAATTCAGTGAAAACCGTGATTGAAGATCAGTCAGGGAACCTGCTCATCGGCACGGGGCAAGGGGTCAATCGTTTTGATCCACAGACGAAACAGTTCTCCCCCTTTTTTGGAGCAAATCCCCCCCACCCCGATTTACCCCAAGCCGAGGTGAATGCCTTGATGGCCGACCGAGCAGGTAATTTGTGGATCGGAACTTCGGATGGATTGTACCAATGGAATCCTCAAACCAATGACGTCGTCGTTTATGAACACGACGAACAAAATACCGACAACAGCTTGGTGGACAATACGATTTTGTCCTTATTCGAAGACATCCATGGCACGATCTGGATCAGCATCGATGGAGGCTTGACCCGTCTCAACCCCAAAACGGGAACGATGATCAACAACTATCATTTTGAAGACGGCTCTGGGATTCAGTTAGTCGGCGACGAAGTGACCGGTGTGCTGCAAGATGAAAACGGGTTCCATTGGATTGCCACCACCGAAGGGTTGAATCGGTATGAGTTAAAAACCGATGAATACTTAGCTTTTATTCACGATCCCAAATTCGCAGATTCCTTGGCCCACAGCAAAGTAAAGACCCTTTACATCGATAGTTCGGGAATCCTTTGGTTGGGAACGGAAGGGGGAGGCGTGAGCCGGTTGAACCTCAAAAAGAAACCATTTTTTCACGACCAACACCATCCTGAAAACGACCAATCTTTAGGGTACGATTCCGTCATTTCATTCTGGGAAGAGGCCCAAGGCCGCATTTGGGTCGGCTTGGATGATGAGGGATTCAATCGATTTGACCCAAATACTGGACTGTTTGAGCGATTTGAATACGAAGCGGAAAATTATACGGGCATTGAAAGCACAGGGGACATCTTTTACATCGAAACCGGAGGAATCCATAAGGATCGGGTCCGCTCCATCCAACCCAATGCTCAAGGCAATCTGTGGATCGGGACCAGCGAGGGACTGGAATACTTTGATTTAGAGACCATTCGATTTCGCCACTTTCACCCCAAAGAAGGGCGTCCCCATAGCCTCAGCCATGAAAACATCCAAGTGGTTCTGTTGACCTCTGAAACTTCGCTATGGATCGGCACAAAAGGAGGTGGGTTGAATCATTTCAATCCTCAAACCTATGAAAACGAAATTTACGCTTACGACCCGTCAAACCCGGCCTCGCTTAGTGGCGACCATGTGATTTCTCTCATCCAAGACCCCTCAGGTAATCTATGGATCGGCACGGATGGCGACGGACTGAACTACTTCAATCTCCAAACCAAAACTTTTGAACACTTTCAACACGACCCCAATCAGCCCCAAAGTCTGAGTAACAACCAAATCTGGTCGCTCTACCAAGCTAAAGATCAAACCGTATGGATTGGAACCAGTAACGGTCTCAACCGGATGGATCCCAGCACCAAAGCTTTCACCCACTATGGAGAGGCGGAGGGACTCACCGACCCATTGATCTTAGGAATTTTGGAAGACCGCCAAGGCAATCTCTGGCTTAGCAAACAAAAAGGAATTTCCAAATTCAACCCCACCACCCGAGAGTTTCATAATTACAATGCCAAAAATGGACTACCCACCGACCAATTTTTACAAGGTGCCTATTTTCAAAGTTCCACAGGAATCATTTACCTGGGGTCCAATCAAGGAATGATCTACTTCGACCCAGCAGCAATTCAGAACAATTCGCACGTTCCCCCGGTTGTGTTCACCAAATTACAAATTCTGAATCAAACGATTGTCCCCGGCAAGGACTCCCCCTTAAACGTTGACATAACTGAAACGAAGCGGCTCTCTTTATCGTATTGGGAGAATTCGGTTTCCTTCACGTTCGCTGCCCTGGACTATTCCAATCCCGCTAATAATCAATACGCTTACCGGTTGGAAGGCTTTGACGAGACCTGGAACGAGATTGGAGATCGACGATTCGTCAGTTTTGCCAGTTTGCCCGAAGGAGAGTATGTATTGACGGTTCGGGGCTCGAACAATGACGGTGTGTGGAACGAAACAGGCACTTCCATCCATCTCAGCATTTCCCCTCCCCCGTGGCGCACATGGTGGGCGTATGCGCTGTACTTGCTGGCCATCGTGGGCGTGATTGTCGGTTACAGTCGCTACAAAACATTGAAATATGAGGAAGAACTGAAAGCGCAGGAGCAAGCCAAGCATCTGCTTGAAGAAAAAGTCGATGAACGCACAAAAGAATTGAGAGATACCCAAGCCAAGGTATTGCAATTAGAAAAAGATAAAACCGAACAACAGATGGCCGGAGGTTTTGCCCATGAAATGCGGAATGCCTTGGTCGGTTCCAAAATTGTGATAGAAGAAACGCTCGGTCACGATGGCGACCACCCCTATGTCAGCCGGAATTTGCTCAACAGCCGGGAGCTGAAAAAAATGTATGACTATCTCAGCGAACAACTCCAACAAGAGCAGTTGGAAACCTGTTTGTATTCCATGCGCACCATCTTTTCGAATGAGGAGCATACGGATAAGATCTTGAAAATGATCCTCCAATCGACAGAACGCGCCTTGAATATCACGCAGCAAATCATGGATTACTCCAAAGTCGGTCATGAACCATCCACGGTTGGAACCGTCCAACTCGACACATTGTTGGCCGAACAAGTGGAGCAATTCCGTGAGATGTTTCAAGACCATCAGATTGATTTAAAACTCGACATCAATCAAAAAATCTCACTAAATGGAAAAAGGTCCCATTTAGAGACAATCGTTAGTAATCTACTCCTCAACGCTAAAGACGCAATTTTGGAAAACGATTCTAACAAATCTAGGAAAATAACGATTTCGGCTGCCGTGGAAGATGCCACCCTTCTGCTGAGAGTCCAAGACACGGGCATTGGGATCGCGCCCGAAAACCTTCTCAAAATTTATGAACCCTTTTTCTCAACCAAACCAGAAACGGGAACTGGGCTAGGGTTGGGGATGGTGCAGAAAATGGTCGCGGTTTATAAGGGAAGTATTGATGTAGCCAGTGAAGTTGGAAAAGGTACCGAATTCACAGTAAGATTACCCACAAACAATTAACCTATGGTTTATGGGAGAGAACGTATTATGAACGAAGCATTTCAAGACCTATATCAAACCTTCATTCCAGAAGGATCATTAGGGGACTCCCTCGTTCAACAAAAAGCAACCCTCATGATTCTTGATGACAGCCAGGACGTCATTCATTCTTTGGAAATTGTTCTGGGCAAGCACTATCAGTTGGAAAAATGTCTTACCTTCGAAGAAGCCAAAACGCGGTTAAATGATTCGGTGCAAGCCGTTTTGTTGGATATTAAAATGGCAGTCGTTGACGGCATCGAGGTGTTCCAACGCCTGAAACAGATGCGACCAGATTTACCGATTATCTTCCACTCTGCCTATCCTGGGAGTGATGAGCATGTCTCCGTTGTCGAAAAGCTTCCCCACAGCGGCTATTTGGTGAAAGGAGAATACTCCGTTGCACAATTGCTCGAAACGATCCAACAGGCCATACCACAATCGTAGCCTGCTTCATTCTTCGAGCGAATGATGACCCCAGACCTAGTGTGAGTGATGAACCAAGCCCTAGAATGAGTGATGAACCAAGATCTAGAGTGAGTGATGAGCCAAGACGAATTGGATGATTTCGATATTTTTCGGGCACCCGCTCCCCCTTCTGCTAACAAAACCCCAGCGGACGAACGTCGCATCAGTCCCTCCGATCCCGCGGCGTCCGCCGATCCTTCTAACAATTCTCCAACAGATTCTAAGCCTCTCATCTTGATTATTGACGACGATCCATCTGTTCGAGACATGCTCGCGGCTTCTTTACAAAATAAGCAATTTGATGTGTTGCTTTGCGAGAATGGCGAGGCCGGGATTCAAACGGTCAGTGATCAAACTTCTGCCGTACTCCTCGATATAAAAATGTATGGGAAAGACGGTTTCCAGACATTCAAAGAGATCAAAGAAAAATTCTCTCACCTTCCGATCATTTTCCACTCCGCTTATCAAGATCTCAAAGATCCTTACGAAATCATGAATGAATACAAGCCGTTTGCTTATGTGAACAAAGGCAAAAGCTTCAAGGAAATCTACGATACCTTGGTCAGTGCCGTCGACTATTACCAACAAATCATGGCCAACTATCATTTGGTCAATCAGCTTTCCGAATTGAACCAGGCTTATGAGCGGTTTGTCCCCAAAGACTTCCTTGAATTTCTGAATAAGGACAGCATTCTGGATTTGGAATATGGCGACTACATTGAGCAAGAAATGACCGTCTTGTTTTCCGACATTCGTTCTTTCACCGCCCTCTCCGAATCGATGCTGCCCTCTGAAAATTTCCGTTTTTTGAATTCGTATTTGCAGCGCATGGCCCCGGCCATTCAACAGCATCATGGGGTTATCGATAAATTCATCGGCGATGCGATCATGGCTTTGTTTCCCAGGCGAGCCGATGATGCGGTGTTGGCCGCCATTGCCATGCAAAACACCTTAGCGGAATACAACGTCCAGCGAAAAAAGGAAGGCAATCTTCCCGTATCCATTGGGATTGGTATCAATACAGGAAAGCTGATCTTGGGAACTGTTGGGGCGCACAATCGCATGGAAGGAACTGTGATTAGCGATGCCGTGAACTTGGGTGCTCGTGTCGAGGGAATGACTAAGATGTATCAGGCTTCCATCATGATCAGTTCTCACACTTTTTATAAGCTCGAACACCCCCAGCAGTTTGATGTCCGTGTGGTCGATCAAGTTTTGGCGGAAGGCAAATCCACACCGGTCACGGTTTGGGAGGTCTTTACAGGGGATCCTCCTGAAATTCAGGAAGCCAAACGTGCAACGGCTAAACCTTTTGAAGAAGCTATTGCCATCTACTACCTCCAAGAATTCGACGAAGCCCTCACCAAATTCAACGAATGCTTGTCTCTTTTCCCAGGCGACAAAGTTGCCCAAATCTACATAGAACGCTGTAAACACTATCTCAAAGTCGGCTGGGATGACGATTGGGATGGGGTGGCGCGTTTGCACACGAAATGAAAACGAGAATTCTGTAAACCGACCTGCCTTAAAACAAGAAATGAGCAAAACCAAAATATATGATCAGATTGGCAACGATTATGCGCTGCGTCGGCAGCCCGATCCACGCTGGGTTGCGAGGATACATCAGACACTCGAAGGCTACCAAACCTTAGTCAATGTGGGCGCGGGCGCTGGTTCTTATGAGCCAACATTCATGTACGTTGTGGGGGTCGAACCTTCACACACGATGATCCGTCAACGCCCATCATCGGCTGCGCCAGTAGTGTGCGGGGTTGCGGAACAACTACCCTTTGCAGACAACTCATTTGATATTGCTCTTGCGATTTTGACAGTACACCACTGGTCTAATCCAGCCAAGGGACTGGCTGAAATGCGGAGAGTTTCCCAAAACCAAGTTGTGGTTACCTGGGACCCCGATATCTTCGCGCGTCAATTTTGGCTTGTCCGGGATTATTTACCAGAAGTTTTGGAACGCGAGGCGCATCTAGCCACGCTTGAAACAGTATCAGCTCATCTCAACCCCACCCATATTGAACCGTTGCCAATACCGGCTGACTGTACCGATGGTTTTTTTGCGGCTTATTGGCAGCGTCCCCATGCCTACCTAGAGTCGAGTGTTCGGGCAGCAATCTCAGGTCTGGCCTTGCTCGACAGCAATATTGTGTCCTCAGCCATGGAGCGCTTGAGGTCCGATCTTTCCAGTGGAAACTGGTTTGCACAATATGCAGAGTTGACCCAATTGCAGGAAATCGATTTGGGGTATCGTCTCGTGGTTGCTAATCGGGGATAAGCAAAATCCAGAATTTTAAAAGCTCTCTCAAGAAATATACCCTCCCAAAGTAGTGCAGGCCACCCCCTCCAAAAAAAAACGGGAACCTGCCCAACAGCAAGCCCCCGTTTTTAAAAACAACCTCCAATCATTCAAACTGACTCGACTGACATCTTACCCCTTACCCCGTCCATCCACCGAACACCTATTTACTGTGTTTGATCAGCAAATAAAGCATGACCAAATTGACAGCCAAATCGGCTCCTTGTAAGATGGTTTCAGTCAAGTTAAGTTCTCCTATATTGGAGGTTCAAGAAATTCCGGAGGTGCGCGAACACCTCCGGTTGCTCAAGCAGAATTGCCGAGCATTTTAAGCATATCCTAACGTTTAAATATATCAATCATTATCTAAATAAACTAAAAGTTTAAAATATACAACAACCTCTACGAAACGAGTGCTTGTGTCAAATTGATATAGATCAGAAATTCAATTGAGAATAGCAACGACTGTTAGAGGAGGTGGTTTCAAATTGTTTTTCGATTTTCTATTGAATAAAAATTTAAATTTGTATAAATTTTTAAATATAAATAATTTTATTTTTAATAAATTGAGAATTAAATAATTTTATTTTTCAAAACTCATTGAACAAACGAGGCCCTATGAAGGTGAATGCAGGCGGTATCCTTGACCCCAAGGACGTAGTGGGGCGTGATCGACTTATTCAAAAGTTGTGGAGGATTTTGAAACGGCGAAGCTTAGTGTTGAGTGCAGAACGCCGAATGGGTAAGACTTGTGTCATACGCAAGATGGTCGCAGAGTCACCGGAAGATAAGCTTTGTTTTTTCCGTGACTTGGAAGGGATCGAGACTTCCTTCGAGTTTGTCCAAGCGCTCTTTCAGGACGTTGAAAAACACTTAGCAACCAAAAAAAGGATTTCTCACCGAACCCGAAAACTGCTGGAGAATCTTGGGGGAGCCAAGTTCGAGGGATTTACGATGCCACAAATCGCAGCTCCTCATTGGAAGGATTTACTCACCAGAATCATCCAAGACCTACAAGACCATCAAGAGCATATGGTCGTCTTTTTTTGGGATGAATTCCCCATGATGCTCCAAGCCATTCAACAGCGAGAAAACGAACAGGCGGCAATGGAAGTACTAAACATATTGCGATTTTTGAGGCAAACCCATCCAAGGATTCGCATGGTGTTCAGTGGTTCTATCGGACTTCACAACGTGATCACACACTTCAAGCGACGCTCTTTTGCCAACGAACCGATCAATGATATGCACAGGCAAGACCTTCCTCCACTTACCTTGAAGGCTGCCAAATCCTTGGCTTCACAATTGATTCGAGACGAACAGGTCCCCACCCAAAACGAAATCATCGTTTCCAAAGCCATAGCAGAAGCTGTCGATTGCATTCCGTACTATCTTCAAAACGTAATCGAAAAAGCAGTAATTGATGATCAAAAACTGTCGGTCGAGACGGTGGAAAAAATTGTCACCCAAGGATTAATCCACCCTTTGGATGCCTGGGATATGCGACACTACCGTGAAAGAATTAGTGTGTACTATTCGGAGGAAGAAAAATTCTATGCATTGGCAATACTTGATGTTCTTGCCCAAGTAAGCGTTCCCCTCCATTTTGACACTCTGTTCAATCTCGTAAAATCTCGCTTCGTTACAGAGGATATCGAAATGCTCCATCTAGTACTCAAGTTACTCACACAAGATCATTATTTGCTCCAGAATACTGAAGGGAGCTATCACTTCAAATTCCCACTCATTCAACGTTGGTGGAAGCTAGACAGAGGAATCACACAATGAACCCAACACGACTTTCTCGATTCACCCCAAGCTTTTTATCCCATGATGCTTTGGAAGCGGTTTTTGTGCAGCGTGAACGATTGGCGGATCGCTTGGTCTCGCTGATTCATGAAGACGCGGTGGAAGGCTCCAAACATTACACCTTATTAATCGGTCCACGAGGTATCGGCAAAACGCATTTGCTGTCGCTGGTGTATTATCGAGTCCAAGCGAAAGTCGAATTGAAAGATCGGCTGCTCATTGCTTGGATGCGCGAAGAAGAATGGGGAGTCACGTCTTTTTTGGAATTTCTTTTACGTGTTTTCCGTGCGCTGGAAATTGAAAAAACATCGGCCGCTTGGGCTGATCGAATCGATGCTTTGTACGATATGTCTCCTCAAGAGGCAGAGCTTGCAGGGGTGGCCTTGTTAAAAGCATACACGGCCAATCAGACCCTGCTCATCTTGGTAGAAAACCTAGACAGCCTGTTCAAAGGGATTGGAGAAGCGGGACAAAAGAAGCTCCGCGCTTATCTTCAAGAAACCTCCTCGGTTTCGATTTTGGCAACGGCCTCTCGTTTATTCAACGGGGTGTCTCGACAAACTTCTCCGTTTTATGGAACGTTTTCGATTCGCCACTTAGAACCACTTCAATTCGAAGACGCCATTGCCATGCTCTACAAAGTGGCCCTCTTCCAAAAAAACAACGAATTAGCGTCTTTCCTCCAAACGCTTCCGGGACGTTCACGGGTTCGGGCAATCCATCATTTGGCTGGAGGCAATCACCGGATCTACGCGATCTTTTCTCAATTTCTTACCCGTGATTCGCTCGATCAATTGATCGAACCGTTCATGAATTTGATCGATGATCTAACCCCTTACTACCAATCTCAAATTGCTTCGCTCCCGCCGCAACAGTGCAAAATTGTGGAGTTCCTTTGTGAACAACGCTCTGCCGTCTTAGTCAAAGACATTGCGAAACGCTGTTTCCTCACCCAACAGACCACATCGGTCCAACTCCGACTTCTTCGAGACAAAGGCTATGTCGACATGACCTCTATCGGACGTGAATCCCATTACGAACTCGCGGAACCCCTCATGCGCCTCTGCATCGAAATCAAAAAAAACCGGGGCGAACCGCTACGACTGCTCGTTGCCTTTCTCCGCTTTTGGTACACAGGGGACGAACTCAGTCACAAATTGGAACAAATTCAGCCCAGTGCTTCCTTAGAAAGGGAATACTTGCAACGAGCCATTGCGATGGGAGAAGAAACGCCCGACCCTCGTGTCGAGGAAACACAAAAGGAATATCAACGCCACTATGCAAAGAAAAACTTCGAAGGAGCACTCAAACTTGTCGAAGAATTGATTATCTATCGTGGTTCTTCGGAAGATTGGCGATTAAAAGGGCTAGTGTTTGTTCAAATGCAAAAACAAGAAAAGGCTTTGGAAAGTTTCAGCAAGGCAATAGAACTCAATGAAAACAACCCGTTTGCTTGGAATGAAAAAAGTCGTTTGTTCATTGATTTGAAGCGCTACGAAGACGCGCTCAAAGCTTCGGATCAGGCTATCGCAATAGACGGACGTCAAAGCGTTTTTTGGATCAATCGTGGTATATGTTTTGGAGAAATGCGACGCTACGAAGACGCCTTACAAGCGGCCAAACAGGCTATTGAAGTCGATTCCAAGAATATGTGGGGATGGAATAACGAAGGTGTTTATCTAAGCCGCCTTGGAAACGAGAAAGAAGCTCTATTTTCATTCAAAGAAGCTTTGGAAATTGATCCCACTCATGCGCTCGTCTGGAGAAATCATGGACGTACCTTACAAAAGCTAAACCGTTTCGATGAAGCCCTCGAGTCGCTCGAAAAAGCCTTGGAAATCAATCCAAATTATACCGATGCTTGGTATAATCGAGGTTCGGTATTCCTCGAATCCTTTCGTTACGAAGAGGCAATTCAAACCTTTGAACAAATCATCAAAATCGATCCAAACGAAGACAATGCTTGGAACATGCTTGGTTATGCTTATCACCGCATTCATCGTCATACCGAATCCTTAGAATCCATTGAGAAGGCCATCGAAATCAATCCAAACGATGATCTCGCTTGGAGCAATCGGGCGTGGGCTTTATGCATGCTGGACCGGTATGAAGAGATGCTCAAATCCTGCGAAAAGGCGTTTGAATTGGAAGTCGATTTTTCGCAAGCTTATTACAATCGAGCGGTTTCGTTGCTGGCCTTGAATCGATGGGATGAGGGTTTTCCGTTTTTGGAAGAAGCTTATGAACGGGTACAACAGGGAAACCTGTTGGGAGACGAGGAATCCGACCGGGTCATCTATAATCTATTTCTTCGTAGCGGTGACACGACACTGTGGGAATCACGAATCCAATCGTTGCTTCAACTTTTTCAGAAACATGACCGTTTGTATGAATTGGCGCGTGGATTGACCAAGAGTATTCGGAAGTTGAACTCCCCAATGGTTCATGTGGATGCCACCCAAAAATGGCTGTTCCTGTGGGAGACGATGGCCCACGGTTTGGAAGACTTTGCCATTCCGCTTCGGCTTTTGAAAGCAGCAGTTCTCTATTGGGAAAAGTCCGATACCCGTGTCCTACTGAGCTTGGCTTCGGAAGAACGATCCATATTGAAGGATTTGCTGGAAACTGAATCTTAATTGATAACTAGGGGGTGGGAGTGGTGGGCTTGCCACACACTTCGTCTCTCAAGCTGTCATCGGATACCATGTTTAACGTGGAACCGATCAAGCCTTCACGAATCGTGACCGCTTTAGCAGTTTGATCGTAAAGTTCGAGGCGGTTGACTGTAAACTTCACGAACAACTTATCATCCCTACACTGATCATCAAGAATCGTTGCATCGATAAAGCCTGCTAAGAAATCGGTTTCACTCTTTCTAAGGTAGAATCGTCGGCTGGTTGCAGTCCCTTGTTCGATGTCTTTCTTCGTGAACCTGACTAAAGCCGAACCAATTTCCAATTTTTCTCTCTTGATCAATTTGGCTATATCCCCGCTTTTGATATCCTTATCGAGCGCTTCTTTATTTTTCTTCCGGAAGTCCTTTTGAACCAGATCCAGCAGTCCGGCGAGGTCGGTCGTAGCCGTCTGGTTCGGAGGGATGGACTCGGGAGGATGCCGTTTCATGAAATCTTTTAACATTTCTGGAGTCAGTCCACTGTCCTTGAATTGTTGGGTCCATTTCTGGATCAAATCGGGAGTGAGATCCGCGGGATCGCCCACCCCGTAGCGTCGCATCAATTCCATGAGTGCCTGGAAGGATTGGTCGCCCAGCACGTCTTGCATATCCGACAGCGCCAGATCCGCAGCCGAAAAACTCAAATCGCAGACGCCGTCGGCTGTCATTTTTTTGGTTGCATTCTCAAAGACTGAACGGTCAAAGATTCCGACCATCGTGTTGGGAAGCATGCTTTCGACCAAGTCTGCTGCTTCGATGGCCAAGGTTCGGGGCAATTTGTGGAAGAAATTTCGTTTCAACACCATTCCGGCAATGGCTTCCTTCACCGTGCAGGTTTCCAAGAGTTCGTTTAAAATTTCGATGAATGCTTGTTTAGCGAGGCATCCCACCCCTCCGGAGCTCACACACGCGACAGCAGCGGCAATTTCGAGAAAAATGGACACGTCTTCCGCTGTTTCTGCCAAGGACTTGAGAGTTTCCAACTTGTCGCCAAAATTTTCAGTGATTTTATCCGGAAGCTTCTGCAACTTCTCTTCCATTTCATCCAACTTGGTTTCCAGTTCGAGCAAAGGATTGAGGTCTTCATTCTCCTGAAGTTCATGAAACTTTTCTGCAAACTTGGGAAACTCGGTTTCCAGCTTTGCCTCCAGTCCTTTTTCCAAAGATTCGACAAGCAGGTTCACCGTTTCTTCAAACACCAAGGTTCCGATCAGCACAGACACTTTGAGGAACGCTTTCACAGCCAATTTTCCAAAGGTATGCGCCCGCCCTTTGTGTTCCTTATCCATCTTCTCCATTCTGGCTTGGAGCTTCGCCCGCATGTCCGCAAATTTTTGAGACGCTAAAACAAACTTGTCACCAAATTTTTTTCGAAACTTGCCAAGGGGTCTGATTTTCGGATTGCTCCACAGTTCAATCCAATCACTCACTTCCGCCATATTGCGTCGGATGGGTGGCTTTTTTTGACCTTTCTTTCCTTTGGTATTGCGCTTGATGGTGAAATCAAATTGAGACTTGTCTGGCAGGTCAATGGTGGCGTCGCGTCCTTTTTCTCGGAGTTGGGTCCCTTGCAACGTTCTTTGGCTTTCGTAGGCCATTTCCAAAAATTGTGCGGTCTCCAACAGGTCGCGACTTTTTCCTCGCTTGGGATCCAACTTCTTCTTTCCTCCCTTATCCTTGGGTGCAAAACGAGTGGCGATGGCTTCCTGTTTTCGTTCCCAAGTGGACAAACGGAACGGATCTTTTAATTTTTTTGTTTTCCGGCGCTTACTGCGCTGTACCAGAGGGCGGGTTTTCCGGTACGTCCGTGGCCTTGGAGGTTCCACCAAGGTATCGATCAAGTCTTGGATATCTTTCGCCTCCTTTTCGATTCCGGATCTTCGTTTTTTCAGCTTCTCCAGATTTTCGGCCAAGTTTTTCGGTTTGAAATAATACCCCCACAACCCTTTTTCCGTTTTGTGCTGGCCTAAATGCAGATCGCCACGGATGGTTTTGAGGTGCCGAAATTCAGTGGGATAAAACACTTTTTTGGCCTGTCCCCGACTCCCTATTTCAGCCAAAGCCAAATTCACGTTTTCATTGATTGGCGAACTCGGCAGGTCGAGGTTTTCAATTGGGGCGGTGTTTGCTGTCATTGTTTGGGAAGTCCCTTGCGGTGCTGCCGCAGCATCCCCACAATCTGGTTCGGGGGCATCGGGTCCGAGATGGGCTTCCCGCCCTCCGCTGATCCATTTATTGATCTCATCGACGGTGTATTTGATGCCAGCCTTGTAATTCGTCAGTTGCCGTTTGCCCTCATCTAATTTTTTTACCGTCGCGGGTTTCATTTCGGCGAGTCCAATATCCTGTTGCCACGGAATCGAACAAATGGACATTTCATTACCGAGATAAGGTCGATAGACCGCACGAGGCGTTGCAGTCACTCCGTTAAACCGCTTTGGAATCACATGCCCTGCATCTTCGGCGAAATAGAAACCGAATATAGAGTCCACGGAAGACGTGTAAACGTCTGCCATCCCAAACTTACCCGGTCCATGGCCGTCCCGCTCTCCACCCGGCACATCGGCTTCTAAAATCATTTTGCCTCTCACATCCACACCGTCTCTCAGAAACACCGCCTTTCCTGCGTTTTTGAAAGCCTCTTGAATCCCTTCATGCACGTCCTCTCCTTTTCTGACTTTATGCGTATTGGCGTGTGCTCCGGGTGTCCTTTCATCCATAGCCACCCAGAAATAAGGGGTGCGTTGCACCACGTCTTCAGTTGGAGTGGATATGAAACGAGGTTGAGGTTGAGAACCGAAATGGGAATGGGAACGAGAATCGGAATGAGATTGAGAATTGGAATGAGAATCGAAATGGGAATGAGATTGAGATTGAGAATGAAGTTGAGGTTGCGTCTGTTGGATCACATGAGTCAATTCGTGGGCCATCACAAAGGAAGGCTCCGTCTGAATCCCATCTCCCAACCAAATATGATTGCGGTAGGTGAAGGCATGGGCATTCACGGCATCGGTTTCTTGGGCCGCAGCCGGTCCGGTATGGATGCGCACGTGGCTCAAATCGTACCCAAACTTAGGTTCGTAATAGTTGCGTAAGATCGATGAGATCGTATTGCCGCCAGTCGTCAATCGAGCGGAAGAAGGAGGAAGCCCGGGTAGAGGCGAAGCAGGTGGTGGTTGTGGATAAGGAATTGCCGACATCGCTTCAATGCGCTGGAAGATATCAGGAATTCCCGAAAGATCTTCCAAAACGGGGGATTCTGTATCTTGTGATCCCATTTCTGAACTCTCGGTCATCGCCTTCGTTTTCGACGAGTTCTTCGAACCGGAGGAACTGGTCGAGCCGGAGGAACTGGTCGAGCCGGAGGAACTGGTCGAGCCGGATGCACTGATCGAATGGGTTGCGCTACTCCCTTGTGCGGCACTTGCGGTATGATGAGTGGTTGGTGCAAAACCTGAGGAATGAGCGGGAGCTGCCTCTGTGGTTGACGGCGTGGCCGATGGCATTGCTATTGGGAAAGCATTCACTGAAGGCTGTATGGGAATGGGCACCCCCATGATGTTGGAAGCCACTTGATCCGCTTCCCGTTCATAGGCGTCATCGGCTTCACCGACCTGCAATTTGGGTTGCAGAGCCGGTGATTGCAAGATTTGTTGGATTTCTGCCGTGTGCTGAGTGGGACCTGCAATTTTTATCGCAGCGGAGGCCGGTTTCCGTGCAGGCGTGGGAGCTGCTTTTTTTGCAGTATCGTGGGTGTGCATCGGCCTCTCTCAGGGAAAATTCATTTACTGCACACTCAAAATATTCGCGACGAATTCCTTAAACGTTGACCACATTTTGAGTGCCTGTTGGTAGCTGTCCGAATCATTGCCAGTGAGAAGCCCTCGTTCGGCCACACCAAATAACAAGAAATCGCCAGTAATGGGAAACCGGAAATGATTGTCACTAAGCGTCAACGTTGCGGCCATCACCGAGCTTTTAGCACCATAAAAGGTGTTTCCGGTGATAGTGAAATTGGCATGGGCGGCAAACGCTTCTGCAACTTGCAGTTCGTCGTTGGTCAATGGCTCCGTGTAAGAAACCACTTTGTACAAGCGATTGTGAGCCAAAGTGAGATCTTCCCCTCCTCCCACTTCGCGTGGTCCACTTCCGCTGAGTTCATAGCCGGATCGTTCGTACACATCTCTTGGTATCTTGGTGGAATTCGGCGGAGCTTCGCGTCCCCGATATAGTTCCAGATTCCCTCGAAAGTTATTGCACCGAATCCATCCCCCCACCTCGTTGCTTGCGAGGGCAAGGCATGTTTTGTACTCCACCGGAATGCTGTCGTCGTAGAGGGCATCCAAAGTATCATTGAGCAGATCTTCCGGGATGGAAGGTTCTGGAAATAGGAGCGCCAGATCTGCCACCCGTCCGGTCTTCCGCGGCCCTTCAATCGTCAACGACGGATTGGAAAAGAGGGAAGACGCGAACCGAGGTGAATTGGCAAGCAAACGTCTTCGGCTCAGTGAGGTGCGTCGACTTCGAATGGAACGATTGCCAAAACTGGCCAAAGCGGAAATTCCGGTTGCTGTCACAATCGCATCGCGTTCCGCCTTGGGAATTCCCTTGATGGTCTGAATGATTATTCTTTTAATGCTCTTATAGCGATCTGGATCGATAGAACGGTCGGTTGCCCACCAATCACGGAACAGGCGATTCAGGGTCGACCGTCCCACTTTGATATTCTTAAATTCGTCTAGAATCCTGGTGTCCTCGGTGGTGAAGGCTTCTGGATCTCGCGGTAATTCCCAAAATGCTTTCATCATGTTGTTTTCCCAATCCAGCACGGTGGAAAAATCCGTAAAATTTTCAATGATCACAAGCGAGGGAGACGTATCAATGGTTGTTTCACGAAGATAGGAACACCGATCTGATTTTACAGAAATCCCTTTCAACACGATTGTGGAAGTAGGATCGATCAATTGGAACGAAATATCCTGTAGGATGATTTCTTCTGACTGCAACGTGAAATTGGGAGCATAGATCCGTACAATGCTCGTCGGAACACCGGATCCTGTAATTTTGACCGAAGGCCAGGATTTCTCATCAAAATTTTGAGTAATGATATTCTCGCCTGGCATCAAACACAGCCATACAGGGTCACCACTCGGAATATCGAGCAGGGCTTGTTCCAAGTTTTCGAAATCTCCCCCCAGTCCCACGGTTTTGGCACAACCACCACCACCGGTCACCGTCGGTTCACGCTCACACAAGGCATTGAGGGCATCCTGCACGGACTCCACACGCTCGTCCCCGTTTTCATAATTCTGAAGGTATTCACACAGACCATCCCGATTGACGGGAATGTGCTTGGCGTTGAGTATACAAAACAACATTTGCAAGGCGTGTTGCACCGAGAGGGGGCTGCCATCTGGAGTTGTGGGCCACTGGGTGAACTGACTGAGCAAGGCATCCACACTCTTTCTTACAGTGCCATCAAGGTAGGGTTGCAATTCAGGACACCCCGACGTGAATGGAATCTTGCCTGCATCCAGATCACACAAGGCTTGCAAGGCCGCCTGCACGTCCTGAGCAAATTCGGGTTCACCATCTGCGTTCACGCCCGTTTGATAGATCGGTTTGTCTGTGCAGGGGTCAAATTCCACGTTCACCGCCTGAAGTGCACACAAGGCGTGTAAGGCCGCTTGCACGTCCTGCGCATATTCGGGATCTCCTCCTGAACCCACATTCGTTTGAAAGATCGACTTGTTCGTACAGGGGTCAAACTCCACATTCATCGCCTGAAGTGCACACAAGGCGTGTAAGGCCGCTTGCACGTCCTGCGCATACTCGGGATCTCCCAATTCACCCACATTCGTCTGAAAAATTGATTTGTTGGTGCAGGGGTCAAACTCCACATTCACCGCCTGGAGCGCACACAAGGCATGCAAGGCATCTTGCACGTTGTCTGCATACTCGGGGTCCCCCCCTTCACCCACATTCGTTTGGAAGATCGACTTGTTTTCGCAAGCCTCAAAACCCACATTTTCTGCCATGAGATTACACAGTGCACTCAAGGCTTCTTGTACGTTCGTGGCAAAAGTGGGTTCTACATCTTCGTCTTCTTCCTCACCCGGAGGAGTTGGGTTGGTTTGAAAAATCGTGCTGTCGTTCTCACAATTTGTGAATTTAACATCGGAGGCCCAAATATCACTCAAGGGGGGAAAGGCTTCCAATTTGTAGGGAGAATCCTCATATTCCAGCCGCCCTCGCGTGCCATCCACATCGGTAATCTGATACAGCCGTACATAATGATGCTCGATTCCTTGGGGGCATTCTCCTTCTGGCAATGGCAGAGGTGGGGGTTCCGCATCGGGATCGGCATCGGGATCTGGTTCGGGGATATCGCGGGTGCCTAATACAAAATCGCCTTGTTCATTCTCGCGTTCGCGCACGGGAGCAGTCCAAAAATCGCCTGGAACGAAATCGGGATCGTCGTCAAGAAGGAGCCACAATTGGACCGTATCGAGAGCGACGCGGACCGTATTGTCTTCAATGTAGACGGACCCGTGATTATTGAGTGCGGCTTCGTTGCCTACTGTCAAAGGCACTCCCATGTCCTGGTTATAGGTGGCGAGGTCCTCGGTATAGATTTCCCAGCCGGTGCCCGCTCCACCATCGGGAGTCTGCTGAAGGGTGAACACACCATCCCATCGACGGATTCCCAAGTAATCCATGCCCGGTGGGGATTCTATCTCATCACTGAATCGTCCGCGTTTTGGATTGAAACTAGGGGCCAAATGCAGCCCCAGGTTGGTTTCTGTTTCCGCGTTGAAGAACTCATAAATCCAGTTACCTTCTGTGAACCCTAGAGGCTGAGCATCCCCTTGCAGGTATTGTTCAGCTCCGTTTTCGCGTGACCATTTCCATTGAATTCGTTTGAGCAGGCTGCCGTCACCATGAGTAAACGTGGTGACATTGTGAACTTCCAATCGGAACAGGTAATTGCCGACGCGTTCTTCCACATCCACTTGTGCAGCACACGGATCACACGGGTCTTCCGCTGCGGTACCAGCGGCTAGTTGAATCGCTACTTTGGCACTGCCGGTTTTGGGAAGGCACCGGATCTCTTCTTCATTGTCTCCAAATTTCACCTGCACCATCGTTTTTGCACGAGTGGTGGTGTCGGCTCCATGCAAAGCCGCATCCATTAGGTCGTTGTCTTCCAGAGAAGTGACGGTACGATGCCATACATCGAGATACACGTGCTGCGTGCCCTCGGAAGGAAAATTCGGTGCATCGGAAAAATCAGGTTGTTCGTTGTAACTCAACCATACTCCCTCTTCATTATCCATATTAGGGATCTCACCGGGGACGCCTTCCACATACACTTTACCGGGTTTGATTTTCAATGCCCCCTCGACCCAATCCACATCCAGTGCCGAATCGGCGCTTTTGCGAGTTTGCTGCCGAGGAATACCGCTGCCGATCACATCTTCCAAAGCAGATTCCAAGCGTTTCTGGATGAGGTTGGAGAGGGTATTCCAATCAGCATCGGTCAGCATGCGCCCTTGTTGTTGGTACACAGCGGAATACCGTTTCTTTTGTTCCTGAAGCAAACGCGAGATTTGGGTTTTCATAAGGCTCGATGGTCTGGAAGGTTAACTGTCATCGGTTGTCGGTTCTGCAGAACGGATCCACAGTGTTCGGTCGGGAATCAAAACCGCCTGGACCGACACCGGTAAAAACTCATTCAATTTTTCAGCAATGGCTTCACGTCGAAGACAATGGTAACTGTCATGAAAGGCTCCGAGTTCGCCTCCGTCTTCGGCTCCAAAACACACCCGGTTACTGCTCGATGGGTGCAAGACTGCGCATCCCGGCTCGCCGAACTCAGAAGCCACAAAAAATACGCTTTCACTATGGGGCAACGAAGCGGGAGGAGAATCGCGGTTCAACCACTCCGCTTGGGTCGTATCGCTTGATTTCATGGCTTCTAAGACGACCTCGGTCACCCGGCAATAGCGCAAACACCCTTCCGGTAGGAAGTCCGGTTCTGCGCCATCGGGTTCGAAATCTTCGACCCCGGCTTGATTGAATAGGAGGCCTTGAAAGATGCAATCGCTGGCATCCAAGTGCCCGGCTGTGGTGTTGCCTAAAACCGTGCAATATTCCAATTGGAGGGTGGCATCGAGGGTGGCAAGACTTCCAAACAAGCAGCTCTTTGCGATGATGTTTATAAAATCAGAGCTAGAGGTTTCGTCCTCGGCTGGTTCAAAAGTCGCACTGACCGAGCTAAGTGCACAGCATTCCAAATCAAGTTGTATCCGCCCCGCAGCCGACGAGGTGGCTGCTGCCAAATCCCCCCCTAAGACAAGATTTTGGATATGATGCACTCCCACCTGAGCCAGAGTGCAAGATGTCTCCACCACCAATCCGCCCAAATCATAAGTTCCCGCTTTGAGTAGATTCAGGCTGATAAACCGAATATTTTCAAAGGTGTACACACCAGGAGATAGCTTGGGTTCGCCCGAAACCCTCAAGACGGTATTCGGAACCTCAGGCGTGTATTTAGCCCACCCCTTTCCTGTCGCTTCATCAAAGTCGTACTCGAAGCCCGGAGTATCCTCGAGATCTCCCCAATCCACAGTGAACTCATCAGGCGGCCCTCCCACGTCTTGAGAATTACAATCTTCGGGAAAGAATCCTTCGGGAATGCGATAATACACTAAAACAGTATAAGGCGTATAATGGCCATATTGCCACGTCGGGTCCCGCATATCGGGAGTCCGCCGGGTGATATCCAGATGCGTTCCTCGACAATCCGGGGTGGGATGGGGTGGTACTGGTTTCCATGGATCTGTTGGCGGATGGGGTGTTTCGGGCGAAACATGAGTATTACGAACGTTGCCTGGAGGACGACGGAAATCCGGAGTCACGGCAGGAAATCCGGGATGCCGAGCCATATCACTCGGATGCGTTCCTGGATCTTCTGCTAGGCCATGGTCGCCATCGGGGTGATAATCGGGATGCAACTCCCACCGCAATCCAAAGTACCGAGAAGACACCAACGGGTCACCAATTCGCGGAGTGACGGCCACTCGTTTCCATCCTTCTTGCACCTCCACATCCAATTGCCCCACCGCTTCGGCAATCTGCTCGACCACGGGCGGAGTGCCTTTGCGCTGACGCCATGCGACGGCATTAGCCACTTCCTCACGACGCCCAGCCGCATCAGGGGCGAGCAATTGGACATCCAACAATTCGGCAAAGTAAGGCAGAATCCAGTTTTGAGGAGGGCGGTTGACGCCGACTTTTTCTCCCAAGGGAAAGTTATCTGCCAATTTTTGCTCGAGGGTCGCATGAAACAGATCCAACAGTTCTCCGCAGGCAGCGAGATATTTCTGCAAATCCCCTTGCTTCACCACTCGGCCATCCGGCCCTCGTTCTGAATTGTCACGTGCTCGGAAAACCGTGGGTAACAATTGATATAATAGGTCTCCGTGATTGCGTTCGCTCATGGGTCATACTCCTGCCAATGGACGGTCACTTGCGAAGTGGAGTCCAGATGAATCACTTGATAGGAATGTGGTTTCAACGCTTTGATTTGATCGTTGATGCCAGTGACCACCAACAAGGCGGTATCTTTCTCGTCTTCCGACAATTCTTGTTCGGGCAGCTCGAAGTCTGCGATAATGCAATCGGAATTTTCCACCCCTTCGATGTTTTCCACCACATGGTACAAATCGCCTCGATACAAGGCTTGCCCCAACGACCGATTCTTGATGCCATAGGCTGCCTGCAAAGCAGCTTTCACTTGGTTCACCACTTCTTCAGGTTCATAGGCCTCGGAAATCACACGAATGGTGATGTCCAGATCAATGACGACCGGATCATAACTATCCACCGTCACCTCCACGGTGGGCAAAGCACGCGCTTCTAAATAATCCGACAACTCCTCTTTGACCTCATCCACATCCACGTTTTCCCCCGGAACGATGACCACTTTCACTTTTTCTTTTTGCTGCAATCCGGTTTGGAAATCATTAAAAGCCACTGCTTGTGACACCCGGCTATCGTTTCGGGCTAACTGGGCAAAGTCGGTCAAGGACACCGCTCGATCCAAAGCCAACGTAGAGGCGGGGGCGTATTCGCGGATGGATTCCAAGCCTTCCATTTCATCGCCTCCACTAGAAGGCAGCGGTTGGTGCAATCCTTCAACCAAGGGATGGGGTTTGAGCGGATCGGTGAAACTCCCCGCGTCCAGATTCCCCGCAGACCCTGTACCTTGCCGGTAAGTGATCCGGATGTTGTTGCTTGCAGTGGGCAAACGTCGTCCATATTCGCCATCGCCGAATCGGATTTCGAGGAATCCGTCTTCGGTCATACGAGTGTCGTAATGAAAATCGGTAGGCCCGGAATCGTTGAGAGTGGAAACTTGTTCCCACACCCGATTGTTCACCGAAACCTCAACCGCTGCTTTGCGTCCATTGGCAAAGGTCAGGTCGGGAATGAATGCAATCTCGGGAACTTCGACCAAAAACGTTTGATGGGTTTGGGTGGCATCCCCACTGCCCAACACTTGCGTGGGTAAGGTTTTTCCATGCCCTGCCATCACGACATTGGCCGATACCGTGAGGCTGCCAGTTGTGCAATCGGCGGGAATCGGATCCGCTAATATCAATACCCACGAGTCTTCGTCTTCCGGTTCTGCGTCAGAATCCACTACGGCACCCGTCCCATCTACCAAAGCTACCTGTTTGAATTCCTCGACGGTGGTGACAAATGCGCCCTCCGGATCATCGCCACATTCCACCATCACCGAACGTCCTTCCAAAGTGTTTTGCAGCTCGGCCAAATCGTCCTCAGACAATGTCGTGGTATCCACGGGAAAAACAGTGCGATCCACGGGTTCCTCGCTATCAGGATCGTCTTCGGGGTGAAGGGGTTGTTCATTCACATCCCATCCATCAACCCGTACTGCTGCGGCAAAGTGCCCGAACAGTTTGGCTTCGCTTTGATAAAATTTACGATAGCCCAGGGCATCATTATTACTGTCGTCCTCATCCTCATCCTCATGAAAGAACCATCTCGGATTGTTCACACTGCCTTGTTCTTCTGCCACCAATTTGGCTTCCCCTTTGTCTTCGTCAATCGCCACATTGGAAAGTTTGGCCCATACCAAGCCATCCCCTTGTAACAATACGGCATAATCGCCATCACTGATCGTTGTGGGGATTTCGGTAATCAGTCGTCTATTGGGAAAGTGATCATTTTTTTGAATCAACCGGTCAACAGTCCAAAGGCCGGTATCACGCGGAGCGGCAAAAAACGCGTGTGCCGTCACGCCCACCGCGCCTGCTGGGACATTGGGTGGGTTATTGGGGGTGCTTTCGTCGGTACCGTCGGGGTCCAATATCCATTTGAAAGTGATATCCGTATAACCTTGGCCATCGCCTTCGTCCATCAACACAGGGCTGTAGGAAGCGGTCATTATCTGGAAATAGTAAAAGAATGGTCCCACACTGACGGTTGACGCAATGGAACAAGCCATTCGGGTTTGGTTCAAGTGCTCCCAATCCCCAGCAATCGTTGCAGAATACTGATAGGGAGAGGCAGGCGATGGATTCCCTTCGGTGGGGATCGTCTCAGTTTGTCCTTCCGGTAACGATTTGATGATCCAAGTCTCTATAGTGATTTCTTCAGGAAGCGAGACGGTCGCATTTTCCAAAGTATCGGACTGATGAACATCTTGAGAAAAAGTCAGGGCTTTTTCCTCCACTGCGGCTGCCAGCTCAAAAAAATAACTTCGGTTTCCACTCGCAAGATACACCCATGAGCCTTCCGCTAAGTCCTCCGGGGCTTCGGTTAGATACAGTTGATAAATGTCGGCGCCCCCCACACCTTCCTCTTGCTCAAACACGCCATCTCCCAAGGGACGAATGACTCCGAGCGATTCTTTAGGATTGGTGTGAACCAGCACTCTCCCTTTCGGCAATTCTAGTTCTTTCAACTTGGGGGGATAAAGACGGACTTGTGTGTAGGTAATTTCTTCACCGGCATTGTTGGTCTTTGTGCCCACAATCACCCCATCGATCAAAAACGCCCAAGCCTGTTTTGTCAGCTCGTCTTCGATGAGCAACGGCTCTCCGATCTTTAGGTTGGCCACCTCACCTTCCAATTGAACGAGTTCTCCTTCGGATGCGCTGTCGTCCTCTTCCTCCTCTTCTCCTGGGTCACCTCCCAAACCATCTCCAGGCTCGCCATCCCCTTCTGGTTCCTCTTCGGCATCCTCCGCCTCATCCAAGGGGATCAAGGGGTCGGGGTTGAGTTCGGCATCCGGGGAACGAAACGCATTGAGTCGGGCATCGATTTCTAGATCGGCCAAGGTTTCGAAAAGCACCGAATCCCCACCTTCTGGAGGCGCATATTCAGTTTGGAAGCCGGTTTCGACCGTGCCCTGCATGCCTTCTTTGCCTTCCAGCACCAAATAGGTGGTGGCCGAAGCAGGAGGAGCGGGGCGGTAATCCAACATTTGCACCAGACGCCGCACATTTTCCCATTGCGTGGCGGTTCCCAGATAGCTTTCGTTGGAATAGGTATCCAGCGTTTCCCCCAGGATATGAAGGGAACGAGCGAAGGCCCGTACCACTTCCCAGGCAGGATCGTTGGTTTTTTCTCGATACTGAAGTTCTTGGTGCTCTTGGAGACGGCCTTCAAGATCGATTTTCTCTTGTTCCGTTGAAGCGGTGTCCGGATCCGGTGCGACTGCATTCACACGGTCCCAGTCTCCGAAACGTTTGGCCAAGGCCTCACGGAGTGTGTCGAGATAGGTGATGGCATTGCCATTCACGTAGCGGAAACGCTGCAACCCCGCTCGGTTCCACCGAGTCAGATCTTCAGATTCGCTTGTCTCATCGGTTTCGCTGCTTGATGTCACCCTTTTCGCCCTCCGCTGAGTTGTAAATAAAAATAGCCTCGTGCGTGATCTGCGGGATCGTTATCGCACACCGCGACTTCCAGGCCATCCAATTGAATTCGTCCGTTTTCTGATTGATCTTCATAGCGTTTTCCCAAGCGTTTGAAGCGATTCAGACACACGTTGTCCACACCATCGAGTGCCATCAACGTTTGGAAGATATCTCCGGCAAACAAATCTTCTCCAAACTTCAACCGTCCGGGTTCAAAGAATCCGCCCGGCCCGCGTCCCAAGGCTTGCTCTACGGCATAACGCACTTCAGATTGGTAGTAGTTTTTGTTCACGGTGATGGCCAAACTCATCACAATGCCCACTTCCACGGCCTCTTGCAGGTACACTTCCTGACCGACCATCCGATACGTATCGAGATAGTGGCGCAGGATCGTCCGAAACGAGAGCGTGCCATCCCACTCTGTGGGTTCGAGCTGGCGCACACTATGAAATTCCTCGACTTCCTCTTGAACGCTGTCTGGTAAATCAGGAATGCCGTCCAATTCGCTGCGATTCCACAGGATCACTGCCACTCGAATCACCAACCACGAGCCACCCCATTCCAACTTCGCTTGGGCACGCAGCACCAAGGGGTGTTCTTCCAATCGGGTCGAATAATCGTCGACCGTGACCATTCGGTGTTGAGTGTGGATGGATCGGGGCCCTGCCAGTCGAGCTGCATCCATCGCAGTAGGGTTATCCAGCCAGTACTGATCAAACTTTTCTTTCTCATCGCGCGGGTCATCGGGATGCTCTTGGACATCTTCGGCAAACGGTCCTTCTTGTTTCGCTTTGGCCACCACAATCGCGTCGTAGCCAATCATTTTCAGCAGAGCACGCACCGATTGAGGACGGCGGGCCGTCTCTAAAAAGGCCTCAGCACTGATACGATCCAGCATGTCAGACAATTGATCGAGCAGCGTGGCCAGCACCTCCACCAGAGCCACTTCCACATCGGCCGGTGTCCAACGTTTGCGCTGAGGGAGTCGGGCGGCCAGCTCCTCCATCATGAACAGGCGGAATCCATCGTAATCCCGGACCAGCCAGTCGAAATCGTCTCCCACGTCCGGCAGTGTGGGGGGTTGCTCCACAATGCGGCGTCCGCAATCGAGGCATTCGCCATCAAATTTGAGTTCTATATTTGGATCGTCAGCCACTTACACTCCGTCAATGGTAAAAGTTTGCTTCTCTTCCACACCAATGGTGCCCAAGGTATAGGAAATCTCGATTTCCAAAGTGGCCTCATCGCCACTGACTTCCACTTCCAGTGATCGGGGATCCACTTCCCCTCGCAAGGCTTCGGCTAAGGAGGCCAACAACCGCCGACGGGTCACCTGCCACAATGCGGAAGAATTGGGTTCGAACACCAAGGCGCGCACTCCCGCGCCGAATTCGGGTCGAAACACACGCTCGCCTGGCATGGTGAACAAGACCTGTTCAATTTGCCCTCGGATGTGCTCCGACTTGGTTGCCAACACTCCACCCTTGCTCCCAATCCGCAACGGAAACTTCAGGTACGGTGGATCGATTAATCGTCGTGCCATAGGTCCCTATCAAATGGGGTCACGCGGTCTTGACCTTGGTGGACAAGATTGCCGGAGTGGCAGGCGGTATCGGTGGCCCCGATGGCCCCACTCCCGTGGCATGTGTGTGACTGTTGTATAAAGTTAAAAACGTTTGGCCTTTGACCAAGGGTTCTGCCGCAGCACTTCCCAAAGCAACTTGCGAGGCATCCAAAACCACCTGTTGGGCTTTGACCGTGATCCCGGAAGCGGCCATTTCGATTTTGTTGCCATTGCTGTCTTCTACGGTGGTTCCCGAACTGTTCATCACCAAGCGGTTGCCATCGGAATCCTCCAACCGCACTTCCACCCCTTCCGCATCCAAGACCAAGGTTGCACCTTGGGCATCAAGCACCGAAACCGTCCCTTTTGGGTCAATCTCCACTTTGGCCCCTTCCGGATGTTCCAATAGGATGGTTTCCGAATCTTTGGCATCTTCCAACAAGAAGCGATGTCCTGCTGGCGTTTGAATGACATGTTGAGTGGGTTTGTCTTCTTCCAACTCCACGGGAGCGTCGCCTTTTTGTTGCCAGAAAGTACCGGTCCAAATGGGATAAGAGAGTTCTCCTTCTTCGAATTCCACCCAAACTTGGGCCTCGATTTCGGGAACCACAAACATGCCTTGCGCGGCCATCCCTCCAAACGGCATGCAGGGCAGCGCCCATCCCGTTTCCGATTCCCCAAGCACCGAAGGCACTTTCAATCGCACCCGACCGAGTTGTTCCGGGTCGGCATTATCCACCACAAACCCTCGATATTTGCCGTAATATTTGTTCTGAATCTTTTGCGCGAGCTGCGTCAGTAATTCGTCATCCATATCGTTATAAAATTCCAGAGAGTAAACTGCTGCCGCTGTCCAAATTGTCACCATAGGCATTGCGAAGCAGCACAAACTTTTGTCGATAGCCCGTGGAAGTGAATGTGTGGGTCACGGCATCCACATAATAAATACCGTTGTGCATCTCGCCCACACCATCCAAACCAACGGGTTCTCCCACCCGAAGCACATGACCATACGCACTGCCGTCGAGTTCGCCTTCGGCTTTGATCTTCATCGACGCTTCGTTGACTTTACGTTGCGCGGTCGCCTGGAGTTCGGCTTCTCCCACGCCTTCATTGCGGCTCAGCATCCACACAAAATCAGCAAGTCCTGCATCATTGCTATCCACCGGGGTGTTGCCAAGCGAGGCAAAATCCGGTTCCAGGATTTGATTGGTGACTCCGCTGCCCGAGGTCTCGGCGGTGTCAAACCCCACCTTGTCGGGATGGTGCCCATCAAAAGTGACCGAGAGTGTGGAGCAATGTGTGTCACGCCCTGCATACACATTGATGGTGGCTTGAGCGGTGCTTTCTAGCCGCCACGGCCCGAAATACACTTGGCCTTGTGAAAAAATCAGTTCGTACCCATTGGCAGCGGCTCGTTGCCGCAGAAACACAACATCGGTGCTATCTTGACTCACCTGAATCCCGGTTTGCCCTGCGCCGCTGTCTGGATTCAAAGTGAGGTTGGTTTCTGATAATATCGATTGCAGAATTTCTGCGTCGGTGGATGGCGTTTCCGCTCCCCAAACTTGCCTACGATGGAGGCGATCCAGCGCCAACGAAGCGTCTTGACACATCACCGTGAACGTGGCGGATTGCGATTCGGGATAATCGGATCGCAATTCGCGGATGTAACCGCGCATGACTTCTTCGGTGTATTCGCCAAAGGCCGCTTCGATCTTGATCGGAGCCCACGGCACCAGCACCTCATCGTCCATCACCGAGAACTTGCCGTCGCTGTCTCGATAGCAACCGAATCGCACGGAAGCCTGAGTGGCCGCAGTACGACGCACCTCCACAGAAACCTCCTCGACCGCAGCATAATAGTCGGTGATTTCTTGATCACCTTCTCCCACCCGAATGATGCACTCGGCGGGATCATTCAATGCTTCTGAACTGAACAGATCCAAAGCCATAAGGTCACGATTCTTTCGATTTGGGGATCAAAATGATTTCCCCTTCATGGTTGTCCAGCAACAAATCCCCGCCATACAGAATGTCCGGGTTGGCATCCAAAATCCGCCACCATCGGCGGTCGTCGTTGTAATAATTGCGTGCAAGGAGATCCAAACGATCCCCCCGCTTGATGACGTGTTCGATCACCCCTTCTGCCGGGCCGATTTCACGCGGACGCACTCCTTGAAATCGGGAGTCCTCTTCACCGGTAAACGGCAACGCATCTTGATATCGCGAATCTCTTAAAAACATGAGAAGGGTCCTTTCTGCTTAAGCTGCCTTTATAAAATACCACTCAACACGGAGATGGCGGTGCGTCCAGTATTCACCGTTGCTCCAACCGCCTGACGCAATCGATCCACTTGGTAAAACTTCTGGTCTTCTTCCACGACCTGCATACTGATTCGAGCTTTCGCTCGGTAAGGAATCAATGTGGCCAAATGCGCTTCGGCCGTGACCGATACGGATCGGACCATCACCGGTAAGATCTGGATTCCCCAAATGAACAGATACATGGAGAGCTTGTGCTTTTTGTCGGTCGCTCGGTCTTGGAGTTGGTCTAGGGCATCCAGTAGTCGCAGCCCCGAAGGCCCTTGGACTTGGGGTTCTGTCATCTCACGCAAGGTGTCAATCTCTGGCTGGACTCCCAAAAGCGTGGCGATCGGATCGCCTTCGGCGATCCGGTCGGTAGCATCCAACAAAATCTCGATATCGAAGTTTTCGGGGGCAGTAACCCATTGTTGGGTCACGTTGCTGGTGTCCAATGCTGAGGTGACCGCTTTCCCTCCGGTTTCTGCAGAATCGTCTTTGGCACCTGAATGCACCGTGCGGCTGCGTGTGATGGTCTCGGGATTGAAGTCGAACATCAATACATACGGGAGGGTGGACGAGATGTATTCGACTAAAAAACCCTTGATTTGATTTGCCATACCATCCTCTTGCTAAACGGGGTTGCTCACAACTGTTTCGAGATCGCTCCGGCAATACGGCGTGCGATTTGTCGGTCCGAAAGTCCCGGTTCGACCGAAACTTCTGGTACTTCGAGACGTTCTACATGCTTCGATTCCAGAACCGGGCGTTGGGACAATTCATAGCCCACCAAGCGACTGATGTGGGTGGCCCGGTGTTCGAGGCCGGGTGGCAATGAAAGCCGTAAACGTTCGATACGAATCATAAATTCATCCGGTGATATCTGAAGGTAGATGCGCGGCCAGCAAACCCAATTCACGGCGTTTCACCTCACGGTGTTCTTTTGATAATTCTCGCCACACGCCCACCGCAATTTGGGCTAAACCAATCTCTGTTTCTTCAGCCGCTGCCAAATAAGCAGCATGCAAGGCTGCATTACGAATACTCCCTCCGCTCAAACTCACCGCTTCGGCGAGAAACTGGAGGTCCAACGTCTCCGCACGCGGTGCTTTGGAAGGGAGCAAGCGTTGCCACAATTCCTTACGAGCGGCGACATCAGGGCGTGGAAACGACACCACCATTTGAAAGCGCCGTTGGAACGCCGTATCGATCTGTTGCCCCAAATTGGTTGTTAAGATGCACGGTCCCCGGTGGTTCTCGATACGGGCTAACAGATGATTGACTTCCATATTGGCATAACGGTCTCGTGCTTCTTTGATTTCACCCCGTTTGCCAAACACGCTGTCGGCTTCATCGAATTGCAACACCATTGGCTGTCCATCAGCCGCATCGAAAAGCGCGTTTAGGTTCTTTTCCGTTTCACCAATGTACTTACTCACCAAGCGCCCCAAATCCACTCGATACAAGGGCCACTCCAATTCGTGAGCCAGTACGGCAGCAGCAAAGGTTTTGCCCGTCCCCGATGGGCCAGTGAACAAGGCCACCGGGCCTCCACTTCGCACCCCTTCCCATTCCCCTTCGACAACGGAACGGTAGCGTATCCAGAAACCGAACTCTTGCAGCATTCGTTTGCGGTCGGGTGGCAGTATCAAATCATCCCAAGCCGCTTGCATTTCCACCAAAGTGGAACCCGGAGGAGGAATTTGTAAAACATGCCCCCCCAATAAATAGGCAACCACCCCAGGTCCGGGTTTGATCGCTGCAAACGGTCCTTCCTCTTCTTGCACGACCCAACGATGCCGACGCAATGGACTGTAAGGAGCCAAGGCATGTTCTAGCCACCAGGACTGATGGGGTAACAGAGCCAGCAATTCTTGAATCAACATCCGCGTCGGGTACGGTTGTGCTGCCCCCAGTTGCAGTGCCTGAAACGCCAAGGCCACCCTGGGTTCGATTTCCGCAGCAATCGCACACACCACGATATCGAGTTCCACTTCGGAAAAGCCTTGTCGCAGATGTTGTCCCCAAGCTCCTTCCGGCCCGCGTTGCTGGGCCACTTTCTGCTGCAAGTGTTGAAGCCGATCCAGATTCTCTTGAGCAATCTCTTGACTGCTCCGAGCTTGTTGCAAGCAGTGACATAGCAGCGTCAGCCGTTCCCATTCCGCAGCCAGCGGGTGTTCCAAGGGTTGACCGGTTTGTGCCGGAGTTTCCATCTGTAACATGGGACGATCTCCAACAAAGACTAAGACGAGGGGTCGGGATACAAATGAATCAAAACCAAGTTACTGCGTGTGGTCCAGGTAGGCCCCCCTTCATACTTTTGATAATCTCGCTCCACAAACAACGTGGCTTGCTTCACATTTCCTTGGCTGGGTGGTGACTTGAACGCTACGCCTTCAATCGGGCTTGGCAGGTTGATCGTCACTGTTTGGGCAGTGCCCACATTGTCGGGGTCGATCTCTGTCTCAGCCATATCGATTTGAGGATTTGCTTCAGAACGTACCGAACCATTGGCTTCATCCCAGACCTCCCAATACAGTGTCAACTCACTGAGCTTATCGGGATCAGCAGCTACCCACGTGACGACCGAAGCCAAGGCATTCAACTCATCGCTGCCAAACATGAAGCTGATATTTTGCGTGCATGCGCCGTCATAAACCAAACACAAAGCCGGTGACCAATCCGGGTTGGAAGGATTGACTGTCATCGTTGAAACTGGTGCCTCATAAACCAAAGAATCGCTCTCTTCGCTTTCATAAGGATCGGAACTGGAACGCCCTTCGACCCCAGCTCCTGCCACTAACGGACTTCCTTTAGTGGTTTCTTTCGGCACGATAGGTGTTAACGCAAATTCATACAGCACCGATGGGGTATACGAAGTGTTTTGCTGTGTGGACCATAGTTGATTCAATTCCTCGGTCGTCAGGTTTTGAAAGATGGCTTGCACATGAACTTTCCGTTCTTCTACGTCGGGGTCATTTTCAATGGTGAGCACCATTTCTGGGGTTTCGTGAAACACCCGAATCACCGATCCCAATAGACCCAACACATCCGTGCCTTCCGTAGTCGAACTGTCAATCGCCACGGGAGTGATCAAGCAATAGGCTCGCAAATGCAGAACGTCCGTTGACAGCCCCCCAGGGTACATTCCAGAAGATTCAAATCGGTAAAAAAACATGTTGATCAAGTTGTGATCTTTATTGCTTTCACTTGCTGTTTCCGGACTCCCGACCAGCACACGGTTTTCGTTCCCCCCGTCATTGATTTCATCTTCCAGAAAATCTGCCAATTCCTTGCAAAACTCTGACAAGGAAGAATTCGTTGCTGCCATGATCACAACCTTCTCAAATATCGAATACTACTTTCGGAACGCACTGACGTTTCCTTACGGGATTTGGCCGGTGGTGCGGATGGTGGTTCGGGATGCGTCACCACCACATCCACTTGCCCAATACTCACCCGTGGTTCTGACCGGGCTGTGCTGGTTTGGGTTTCCGTGCCTTGATTCGAGGTCAACATTTCCGCCTTTCGAGCAAGGTTTGCTCGATGCAAAGCTTCCAATCGTTCTTCGAGCGACGCGATTTTCGAAGCCAGCCCGGTTTCGTGAAACGCCGGGTTTGCTGCGGTTTCCATGAATCCCGATTCACGCCTCGTCGTTGTTTGCTCCGAGGTCTCAGGGTTGAACTGAGCGTGAGGGAGTCCGGGCACTTCAGATTCCCAATTCATTTGCATAGAATTTGTTCGTAAGGAATCCTGGTGCGAAACATTCGTTTGCGAAGGAACCCTGGGCGGGAGATTCATTGGTTGAGCCACAGCTGACCGAAATTGTGCGGGTCGATGATTTGTTGACGAAGGATCCATAGACTGCTGACTGGCTTGCCGAGAAGGGGATTGTTGGACGCTCGCGAACTCGGGTGTGGGAACAGAGGGGGGCGTCTCAAAAATAGAAGGCCCTTCAGATTTCTTTCCTGGAACTGCTTGGTGGGGCGACTGTTTGGGGAAAGACTGCTTGCGGGAATTCGCAGCGCTATGAGAGAGCAATTGTCGTTCCACCCGAGACAATGATTGACCGTCTGGAGACGCCATCGAAGGATGGGTAAGTGGGGTTTCCGGGTTTTCCTCAGCGAACTGGCTGGCTAAGGGATCCGTTGCTGTTTTTACAGGCGCTTTTACGGGTGTTTTCGAGGTTGATTTTGGTTCCACTGTCGAAGGCGAGTCCGACTCGAATCCTTCGGTCAAATTTGGAGGCGCTGTGTGCTGTGCAACCGATGGGGTGATCGACGTATCATGGGTTGGCTGGACCGGGTCAAATGAATCTGCACCCTGTGTTGATGCACGCGCGGAATCTACCAAGGGAGCTTTTGTCGTAGGAGGGAGTCGCTCTTGCGATACCGCCGATAGTTCCGAGAATGGGGACCCTGATGGGGATACAACAGGCGTTGAAGATTGGGACTTGGCTGGCATCGACCAAGGCACTTCTTCCAAAGGGGAGTCTGTCTCTTCTCCCAAGAAAGAGCTTTCGGAGCCTACGGCAGGAGGAGGTGAGATCGCTGATCGGATTTGGGAAGAGCGATGGCCCCGACTGTCTTGCACGATTTGTTGGAGGTATCCCATGCTGTTCTCTACTGCGAAAAACCTCGGGACTGATCAATGAGTCGCAAATACAGCTTCCGCCGGGTGCGTGGCAAGGCGAGGATATCTGCTTCGCGCCAATGATAGTACCAAGCCAGTTGGTGAATCTCGTGAAAAATATCGTCTTCACGGCGTTGCAAGCTCACATAGGGATCGATCCCTACCTGATTTTCCGCGCCGCAGTGTGGGCACACGGTTTGGATTTCCACCACCACCCCCGGTGCGATGGAATCGAGCGCCTCGTCAATTGCTGCAATATCGGTTGCGGTGAAGGGCAAAGCGTCTGGGCATGGACGATCATTCACCTGTTGCACACACCGATGGAGGAGATGGCGTTGGGCAAGCTGTTCATCGGTGAGATGCGCAATGTGTCGTTGATCCGCTCCGGTTGCCAACCGAAACCGACATCGTCCTACACTGGTGTTGACCTCCGTTTCAGGAAATCCATCGGGGGCCTCAATCACCGGCAATTCGGATTGTTGCACCGACACATCAAAGCTTTCCCCACACTGAATGCAAGGCGCAGAAAGCCACAAACGATCCGTGCCCATGTGAATCGCCAATTGCCTCATGAGGAATTGCCGATCTTGCACACAGAGAGAATCAATGCTTTCTGGGGTGGCCACCTGACCGCCCACTTGTTCCAACGCGACAACGAGTGCCTGAGTCACTTTGGCCGGGAGCGATTGCGAACTCAGCCGGCTCTCCGATAAAGTCAATTCCAACTCACCGACAATCGGACGAAAACGAAAGCTACGACCTCTCGTGACTCCCACTCCACCGGGTAACTGGGTGT
Source organism: SAR324 cluster bacterium (assembly GCA_028281495.1). Classification (GTDB taxonomy): domain Bacteria; phylum SAR324; class SAR324; order SAR324; family NAC60-12; genus JANQJU01. Next base: position 91,123 of record JANQJU010000100.1, on the reverse strand, counting down.
GCACCGCTTGCATGACATTTTAGGTTTCAGACGGTTCGGTTTGGGCTTCATCGCGTTGCCAGCCTTCGTGTTGCAGGGTGATGGTTTGAATCCCCACCGTGTTCATATTCCCGGCATCGAATTCCGGCAAGGCAGTGTATTCGGAAACCCAAGCACGGAACAGTTTATAAGAAATCGCGACTTCCCCTGCTAGATTCAGCACATTGATCACAATATCTTTACGGTAATTCAACAACGAGATGGCCGAGTCCCCTTCGATGTTGTTGACCAAGTTGGCCCAATTTTCAAATACAGGATCATGGGTCAATCCTTGCTCTAAGGTGACCGCCTCATAAGACGTTCCGCCCGGCATGACGCGCTCGTGTGAAGGATCTCCAGCAGTACGCCACTTGACCGCTTCGGTGGTTTTTTTCAACGCGCCCATCTTGCGCAGACCCGCCACCGGTTGGCTATCAATGAGAATCTCGAATTTGAAGGTGCGGTATGGATCATGCCGATGGGCATTGGCAGTAAACATTGGTGCAGGCATCGTGTTCTTCTCCTCAAATCGGTGTTAAACAGCTTCCTTATTGAAACAGCATATTTATGAGATGGCGGCGATCACTGCTGCCCCACCTTCTGTTGCAAACGCACAATCACAAATTCCGCCGGTTTCAGCGGAGCAAACCCGACAATCACGATCACTTGACCGCGGTCGATATCGCCTTGGGTCATGGTGTCTCCCAACCCGCAGCGGACAAAATACGCATCCGACGCTTTTTCTCCTTGGAACGCTCCCACTCGGAACAGTCCGTTCATGAAAGAATCAATGTTGGTCCGCAAGGCCGACCACAAACGATGGCTATTCGGTTCGAACACAGCCCACTGGATGCCTTGGAATAAACTGTCCTTGATGAACATCGCGGTACGCCGAACCGGGATGTAACGCCATTCTGGGTCCACTTTTGTGGCTAAGGTTCGCGATCCCCAAATCACGGAACCGTATCCAGGCAAGGTTCTCAAGGCATTGACGCCAAGGGGGTTCAGGTAGTCTTGCTCAGCATCTTCGACCACTGCTTCCAATCCCGATAACCCTAACAATCCGGTTTCCACACCAGCCGGTGCTTTCCACACTCCCCGGCGATCCGCAATCTTGGCCCACATCCCGGCTGCAAATGCGCTTGGATTGATCGATAACGTTTTCTCTGCTTTGGGGTTGGTATCTGCATTGTAAAAGGGATTGCTCACCGTCACCCACGGATAATATAAGGCCGTGTAGGTGCTACTGGTCGGGAATTTTTGCTGCTTGACTTGGGCTTCGTTGGCAAACGTAATGGAGGACTGAGGGTCGATGATCACCATGCGATTTTGCATTTGCTCACAATGCTTAATCGCATTGGCAATTTCGAGATTGCTACTTGTGGAATCCCACTGCTTGTCGGGAAGCAAAATGATATTGATATCGCGAATCTTCAAGAGCTTGGTGTAGATGGTATCGTAATCCCCACTGCTGGCTGCCGAACCATCATTACCATCGGCCAACGAGGTTTCGTTAAAATCTTTAGGATTGGGAAGTGCATCGAAGTAAACAAGAGCTTCGGTGGTACTTGCCGAACCATCGGTATCGTCTAAGCTCAGCACGCCCACGGTCGCACCATCGTCGTGAGCCACCGTGGAGGTCTTTGCGCCGTCCTTTGGTAAAACGGTGAGATAGGCTTCGGTTTTGGCTTCATTTTCCAAAATGTGAAAACCACTGATCGAAGCGTCGGTGACCGCAGTTGAGATGTCAACAAGTACATCGGCCCACTCCTCGCTATATCCTGCCTCGAAGTTGACCACCGCGTCATCTCCGTTGATGGTCAAGGTCAGGGTTTTTTCCGCCAGTTCCCCGGTGTCTTCCGGCTTTGTAGCCTTCAGATACCCCAGCTCCAATCGCTCATCTTCCACCTCAACATAGCTCGAATCATTGTTCACTTTGCCGACCAAATAATCGGTCTTAGTGTCATCCAAGCTCACATCATCAATCGTTTCTAGAGCTTCAAAATCGTCACCAGTTCCCGTGCCGACTGCAAAGGTGTAAAGCTCAGGGCTCGTGGGAGCTTTGCGGGTCAATCGTATGTTCAGATCATCCCCCCACGTCCCACCGTTAGTCACCGTGAACGTGAGACGCTTGATGGTCATTTTACCATCTTCATATTCGGGCGTTTCTGCCCAAATGAAACTCACCTTCGAGGCCGCTGTTCCTGTAGCTAAGCGCACGATATAGGCTTTCGCGCCTCCGTTGAGAAAAAAGTTATACACCGAGTGTCCCATCGAATCGGCAGGATCGCCGTCTTGGGGTTCCCGGAGGCCTCCGAACTGGTCGTCATATTGATCCCATTTGGTGATGAAGGTGGGATCGCTGATCGGTCCTTTGACCGTGTACCCGATAAACACAGCCGTGGAGGTACCGACTGCTTCAATCGTTTTCACGCCACTAGGAATCTCCTCCATATAGACTCCCGGATGCAGATAACTCGGCATACCCGTTCTCCGTTGCTAAAGATGAATAAAGGGCGATTATTGCCCGACTTTCTGTTGCAAACGCACAATGACAAACTCTGCCGGTTTCAGAGGCGCGAACCCGACAATCACGATCACTTGGCCCCGGTCGATATCGCCTTGGGTCATGGTGTCACCCAGGCCACAGCGCACGAAATAGGCATCGGAAGCTTTTTCCCCTTGAAAGGCCCCCACCCGAAACAATCCATTCATGAAAGAATCAATGTTGGTCCGCAATGCGGCCCACAATCGATGATCGTTTGGCTCAAACACAGACCATTGGATGCCCTGGTAAATGCTTTCCTTCAGAAACGCGGCAGTGCGGCGTACTGGCACGTATCGCCACTCGGGATTGGATTTGGTCGCCAACGTCCGCGCTCCCCATATCACGGAGCCATATCCCGGCATGGTACGAAACGCATTCACCCCTTGAGGATTGAGGTAATCCTGCTCATCGTTTTCCACAACATATTGCAATCCGGCAGCTCCTAGCAGACCCGCTTCCACTCCGGCAGGAGCTTTCCACACACCACGCCGATCCGCAATCTTGGCCCACATTCCCGCTGCAAACGCACTTGGGTTGACATAGAGTTTGGTCGGTGCACCTGGATTCGTGTCAGCATTATAATAAGGATTGCTCACCGCCACCCACGGGTAATACAACGCTGTGTAAGTGCTCGATCGATTGAAGCTTTGGTCAATAATATCGCTCTCTTGCTCAAATTCTTCACCCATGGGCGGATCAATGATCACCATCCGGTTTTGCATCTTTTCGCAATGTGCAATCGCCAAATCGAGTTCAGCATTACCCGCCCCACTGGAATCCCAAGGGTGGTCTGGCAAAAGGATGATGTTGACATCTCGATATTTGAGGAGGAGTTCAAATATATCGTTGTATTCTTCCGCCGCACGACCAATCTCCCCATCGGCTCCCCCAGCCAGTACCGTGCTCATGTCTTCGGCGGAAAGCGTCACTACCCCTGCGGTGATGGGGTCACCGTCTCCTAAGGTACCGCCTAAATCTAAAGTGGATGCGGCATTGACTCCTGGAGCATCAATCTCGGCTGTGGTCACTACGACACTAGAAACGCCTGCCTCAGGCGGTAAAGCGGTCAGCACGAGCTTAGCCCCTGTCCAATACGCCTGAAATAGCTTGGCATCCTCTGCCAATTCCTCATTGACCAACTCTTGAATTTTTGCTGCGACATCATACATGTCGGAAGTGTCATCGAAGGTATTGGCTTCAAACGCAATCGTTACTTCCGCTCCACCATTCACGGTTATTTTCAATTTCTTTTCATTCAACACACTCAGATCCGCCGGAACCGGATCGGGAGCACCAATACAATAACCCAAGTTGTCGGTGCCGACGTGTGAAGCAGAGATCAAGGTATCCCCGTCTTTGAGTTTATGGAGTAAATACTCATCACTATCAGGATCGAAGCTTACGTTTTCGATTGTTTCGAGCGATTCGAAATCCGAACCGCTGCCCGTTCCAACTTCCAAGGTGTACAATTGGTCGTCATCATTAAACGCTCTCTGTTTCGCCGTGAATTGGACTCGTAACGAATTTCCCCAGGCTCCTTCGTTGGTCGCCTCAAACTCATAATAGTTGGCCGTCACCGAATCGCCACTGGCGTCACTATACGTAGCAAACCAACTGTAGGCTTTCTTCGAGGCATGATTCAGCAAGGTGCCGCCATCGGTATTAGAATAAGCAGACCGCACAATGTAAGCTTTGGAGCCTCCGTTCAGGAAGAAGTTGTACACGGACAACCCCATGGGATCGCCGATGTACCCGTCTGTTTTCGATACGGGGACATCTCGGATGCCTCCGAACTGGTCTTCATATTGATCCCACTTGGTGATGAACGTAGGCTCTCCCACCGGTCCTTTGACCGTGTATCCAATGAATGCGGCGGTGGAGGTGCCAACCGCTTCAATCGTTTTCACGCCACTCGGGATTTCCTCCATATAAACCCCCGGATGCAAATAACTCGGCATATTTCTTCTCCTTCATTCAGAATGACTCAAAGATAACGTTTGCCGGAACCCCACTTGTTCGACCGGTTGACTGGGTTTCCTACGACTGCGTTTGTTCTCTTATTCGAATCAAATTCGATAGTTTGATCAAGAAGCAGGAATCGTTACTCCAACGATTTGATGGGAATCAATAATCCTATCCTCCTCGTTAGACTTGACCTCGGTATATCACCTTCTTTTGGTTTGTAAAGGATTTTTTGTGTACACTAAGAACTTGAATTTTTTCTTTGAGTTTATGGGGCGGGTTACCTATGATGGCGAATTTTATTGCATTTTCTAGACAGAAAAAAAGAGGCATCTTTTTTCTTTTAACCTATTGAAAATAAAAAGATTATCAATAATCAAATATTTTTTAGTAACTTTTTTTATTACAATTCATTGAAAAATGGGTGAGGCAAATTCAGATCTGAATACAAAGCTTAGTTTCCATTCTTGCTCTCAATTCAAACGATCTTCATTTCTCGGATGGTCGCAATCACTTTTAAGTTAACACACACCTTCCAAAACCTATAGTTAAGTCTCAGCCCTTAACCAGATCTACTTTATAAACTTAAGTATGCTTTGAAAGACGTTTTCTTTTTTTATCGTTTTAATTTAGTAAAAAAAATAGACAAACTCACCTCACCCAAAAAATTTCCAAACGATTGGGAAGTAGGTGGGAAGGTTCACAACCCGTTCCCACTGCGTTTCAACATCACTCAGCTCATTTTGCTCAGTTCAAATTCAAACGTCACTTCGCTCATTTTGCTCAGTTCAAATTCAAACGTCACTTCGCCCATTTTTGTTCAATCCATTAGATCACGGGTCTTCTGATTCTTGCACCGGCGTGACGGCACCTTGTTGAATCGTGTGAGTGAGTTCATGAGCCAATAGATGCTTTCCTGCCGAGGTGTCTTGGGAGAATTCTCCTGACCGAAAGACGACATTGTTGCCATAGGTAAAGGCGCGAGCCTGAACGGAACGAGCCAGGTGATCCGCACGCGAATCGGTATGGACTCGTACATTGCCAAAATCATATCCCATGCGCTCTCCAAAATACGATTGGGTCTCAGAAGACAATGCTTTCCCTCCCCCTTGAAGTCCGGTCAAGGCGGCGGTATCGGGTTCGAAGCTCCCAGCACTTGTGGAATCGGCAGCTTTGGCTTGCAGCTCGAAGTCGTCCTCTTCCAATGGCATACGTTGAACTTCCTCTTCACACTCTGTACACATGCGTTGAATCGTCTCCTCCCCCTCCAACTGGATGGTTGTGTTGGTGGAACTCTCGGGCGTTCGCATTACGGAATCCGCCACCTGATCAGCCTCTTGCTCATACACATCATGAGGGTCACTGACGGTGAGCCGAGCCTGCAACCGAGGGCCTGAAGCCGAGCCTCGGAGAATTCCGCCAATGGCTTTCCGTTGAACCACCCCATGAGAAGCCGGAGTGCTGGGAATGCGCTGCACCGTGGAACTTGCCGATTTACGAGCGAAATAAAATTCCATTTGGACCTCCTGGGATTGCTTGGTGTGATTTGCTTGCCTTACTCTTTCAATTTGTGAGTCAACTCTAACTATCCTAAATAAACCAATGCCTGAATTCAATTATCAATTGAAGCCAATTGAAATTTGTCTGTTTGTGGAAATGATTGGAAAGGTAGCAAGTATTCATTCGACTAACTAACGACATCCTAGTTTACAGTTGGGCGCTTATCCCTTAGTCTAATATAACATATGGATCCCGATTCGTTCATCATCTCACCGGTAGACTCATCCAAGCCTGTTATCACTCCATGCGTACCCGTAGGACAAAAGTAACAATGCACCGAAACTTCTGGATCGCCTTCATTTTCTTGGGGGTCGCCTCAAGCAGTATGGCTCAAAGCAATTGGCTCGCTCTGATTTCTGCAGCAGACAACGGGGATCTCGCGATGGTACAAAATCTGTTGGATCAGGGAGCCAAAGTCGATATTGCAGACGAACAAGGACGCACCGCTTTAATGGCTGCTGCCTTCCACGGACATACAGCCATTGCGAGTCTTTTGCTCAATCAAGGGGCCAATGTGAATGCTCGCAGCCAAGAACTGTGGACTCCTCTCATGACGGCCGCATTGCGAGGACAATTAGCAGTTGCCGAATTGCTCATCCTCAAAGGAGCCGATCTCAATGCCCAAGATAAAGCTGGATGGACCCCTCTGATGATCGCAGCCTTCAGTGGTCACCCAGAAATGGTGCGCTGGCTCCTTTCCCGAGGGGCAAACACAGAGCTTTCCGATGAGGACGGCAAAACGGCACTCACTCTTGCTACCGAACAAAATTACTTGGAAATCGTCAAATTGCTCTTGCACACCGAAATTCGAGAGAACTTGGCTTCCCCTCGGTGGAAAGAATTTGGTCAAGCCGTGTATGAGGGAAACCGAGAAAAGGTGCTCCAGCTTTTATCCGAAGGGGTGGATACAAATATTGTAAACGAAGAAGGCTGGACCCCCTTGATGCTAGCAGCCTACGAAGGACAACAACCTTTGGTGGAGCTGCTCGTCGAACAAGGAGCGAATCCCCACGCGGCTCGACGCGATGGAGTGACCGCTTTGATGCTTGCTGCCTTTCGAGGTCATACCGAGACCCTTCACTTTTTGATTGCGAATCAAGTCGAGATCGATGCGGTAGACCAAGACGATTGGACGGCTTTGCTCTTAGCTGCTCTTCAAGGACAAGACGAAAGTATCGCCATTTTACTCGATGCAGGGGCCAAACTCGACGCTCAACAAGTCGATGGCGACACCGCTTTAATGCTAGCCGCTTCCCGTGGACATCTGACTACGGTTGAATTGCTTTTAGACCGAGGGGCCACCACCCAAACCACCAACGAAGACGGTTTCACAGCCCAACAAATTGCCCAAACCAAAGGCTATCTTCACATTGCCCAATTGCTCGCCCAACCTCCCTCTCCATAGCAATTCTTCATCCATTCCCCGACAGTTGACTCTATCAGCGGCTTCACAGCAGAGCTGGCTTTGCAATTCGATTTAGACTTGATAACAATGGACAAAGTTGAAATTTAATCATGTACTCCATGTAAGGTAACTACTATGGTAATTCGGTGTGACCAATGCGGAGCACACGTTTCCCACAAGGATGCCACCTGCCAGCACTGTGGGGCCGTGCCTGTTAAAAAAGAAGAAAAAGAGAAACTGTTTCGCTGCAAATCCTGCAAAGGTTATTTGCGGAACCCTGGGCGATGCATGCATTGTGGTGATGCCGACCCACTGTATGCTTCTAAAATCGACCAATATCGAGAGTGGTCAGCCATCTTAAAAAGTCTTTGGACCTTTTTGATCATGTGGGGATTGTTTGTGGTGGTTTATTTCACCACAGATTTTCCTATTTCCGTTGATTTGGTGCTCATGCTAGTTCCGTTTCTACCCCGACGTATTGGAGCTTATTACGAAGAAAAAATGGACGAACTGTGGTTGATGCAACAAGCCTTGAAAACACAACCACAATAAACCGATGTGTCGCGTGGGCGATTGCCATTCGGAACTGCTGAACTAAGGAGAAGATCATGCCAACGCTGACTAACACCATGCCAACGCTGACCGTGACAGAAAAAGATGATAAATTTTTCTTTGAAGGTACCATCAACGAAAAATTTGATTTTGATCATTTTTTTTCAAACAAACTTTCCCCATTGGTTCTCAATATGAATGGGGTGAAACGGATCAACTCGGTAGGAGTCCGAGGCTGGGCGGCAGCCCTCACGAGGTTCCCTTATCTCCAATTGATTTTAGAAGAATGCTCTCGCTCAGTCGTCGATCAATGCAATTTGCTGCCTGAGTTTATGGTCAACAATCAGGTCCGAGTGAGATCGTTTTTTGCTCACTACTATTCCGAGGAAACCGGCGAGGAACAACGTGTGTTGCTCGAAGAAGGACGACATTTCATTTTCGGAAAAGGCATTATCCAAGAGCCTGAAGTGGGCGAAGGTATGGAATTGGACGACATTCCTAAAAAGTACTTCAACTTTCTCACACTTGAGCAACCCCAATGACTGAATGGGAAGAACCTGCTTCGTTGATCTGTCCTCATTGTCAACATGCACCGGTTCCTCTCGAATTAACTCAGGGCAGTGATCACACTTGGTTTGCCACCTGCCGCTGTCCTCAATGTGGAGAAACCGCTCTCTTGCAATTAGACGCCCCCCCGATGTTGCCGTTTCTTCCTGAACAGTTGGACATGCTACAAGCTGAATGGGCCGAATGGATTCAGATGAAGCGACTGCATCTGTATCGTCGCGCGTCTCCCCAATCTTCGAAATACACGACTCCTTTTTTATTATTGATACTCGTCGTAAGCACTTCGTTTTTCCTGGCAGATCACTTCCACACGCTGGGAGGATTCTTTGAAAATCCCTCCGCTCGCCAAGTTGTCGTCAATCAATACGTCAACCGTCTGAAGCAGATGTCCTGTTTTTCGGACGAAATGAAAGAAAAGTTCCGCAACATTCCCATTAAATATACAGCGGAGTCGGTCTATCATCACTCATTCATTCAGTATGGGGAGACAGGGAAATATTGGGGGGAGTATCAAATCAAAATATTCCGATCCAATTTTTGGTTTTTCGGCTGGCCCAAACAGTCTCAACTGATTGAAACTCTGATCCATGAAGTGCGCCACCGCGTGAGTCCTGGTCTAGGGCACAGTCCATACTTCTTTACTTTAGTTCGTAGGGACACGGCTTGTGCGCTTCAGCGCTGGTGAAGAAGGCTATTTCAATTTTTCTTTCATATGGATCAAGTCAACCAGAAATCGATTGATCGGCAGATCCAATGACAGGGCTTCCGCTCGCTTGAGTAGGTATCCATTGATCGCATCGATTTCCGTTTTCAGGCCACGGTGTAAATCTTGATGCATCGAAGAATAGTTTTCGGTTGTTTGACGGGCTACCCTTCGGACCATTTCATACAAGGGTGGGTCTTCACGAGGTATCGACAGATGGTGCTTCAATTGCTCGACCTCCTGACAGATTCCGTTCAACAATCGCTCTCCTTCGGGAAATTCAACCAATCGACCATTCTGGCAATCCAAAAGGGCTGTCAAGGCATTGATGCCGCAGTTGACCCCAAGTTTCTGCCATAGGCGTTGTTCAATAGCCTTTTCCCATTGAATTTGCAGTCCGGTTTCTCGCAACGAGGACAGGATTCTCTGCTTTTTTTCTTCCGATAATGCCTGTGCTTCTGATGTTGAAACGGACTCAAAAACCGAGGGCTCTGCCGGGCCAATCCATGTCTGGCCCCACCCTGCATGCACGACATGGAACTGAGATTTTCGGTAGCAGCCGTGTGTGGTGGTTCCCACGAACAATTGAGCCAAAGGGATAAAGTGTTGCACAGCCTCAGTCATTCCCATCCCATTTTGCAGCAATATGATGCTTGTTTCTTTTCCCAACCGGTGTGCGATAGCTTTCAGAGCGGGGACGGTATCCTGTGCTTTGACTGTCACTAAAAGATGACGAACTATAGCTTGGCTCTCCGAAGCAATCTCCGCTTTCACGGAAATGGGAAGACACCGGCCTTGGGTCTCCAATTGTAAGCCTCCTTCCTGTTGAAACGTTTCCAACTTGGAAGAATCGCGCAACATTAGCGTGACTGGTTGTTGGGAAATGGCCAGATAGCTTCCCCACATGCATCCCATAGAACCAGCGCCCAAAATATGCCAATGTGCAGAATTGTCGGGTGGGTTTTGTCTATCTGGTATAGTTAGTTTGAACTTTGTATCACTCATTTTCCATAGGACTTTTAGGTTACCACCCTGCCTTGGTGTGGACTTCGCATTACTATTATTTCGAAAATCCAATGATTCTAGTGCTTAACAAAAAAGGAATCTTGTCATAAACCCACAATTCTTAAACATTGAGGCGCTCTATGAACCCGATTTACGTTGTTGATGATGAATCTGCAATTTGCATAACCATCGAGGGAATTTTACAGGACGAAGGTTATACGGTTGTAACCTGCTCTGACGCCAAAAACTTGTTTGACAAAATTCTCGATCAACCTCCTTCTTTGGTCCTATTAGATATTTGGTTGCCTGGTATCAATGGTATGGAAGTTTTAAAAGAATTCAAGGAACGTCATCCATCTATTCCTGTCATTATGATGAGTGGTCATGCCGGAATTGAGTCCGCGGTCAACTCCATCAAATTAGGGGCCTACGATTTTCTAGAAAAGCCCTTACATCTGGAGGTCCTGCTAGACAAAGTCGAAGGGGCTTTGGCTCGTCAAAATCCGCAGATCCCAACCTCATCTTCTGACACAAGGCTCGAAATCGTTCGTCCTGGCGTCACTCTGCATAAAGACAGCGTTTCTTTGGTGGAATCCGACCACCCCCAACGCACTTTGAAAAAAAATGTTGTGCTCAATGGCACCGGCCTGCTGAGCGGACGCAATACGGGTGTGATTTTGAGTCCTCTGGACGTGAACGCAGGGATCATTTTTCAATCATTGGATGGCCAAACGATTCCTGGATACATCACAGCTCTGGAAAACTTTTCGAAAACCGTTTCGACCGAAGCCTTTACCGCCAATTCCACTGTGTTGTCGGCTGGGAATCGGCGAGTTCGCACTGTGGAACACTTGATGGCCGTTTTACACCTTGTGGGGATCACCAACGTGTTGATCAAAACAGATGGAGAAATCCCAAACATTGATGGTTCTGCCGACGATTTTTGCAAACTCATCCGCGAGGCAGGCATTGAAGATCAATCCGAACGCACCAAACAAGTTGTTATTCGTGAAAAGATGGGCGTGGGTCACGAAGATATCAACGAAAAGCATTTATACGTGGAGCCATACAACGGGCTAGAAGTCCAGATGCGGGTGAAGTATCCAGCCCCTATTTTCGAACAAACTTATACTTTCAATCCGGAACACCAGTCGTTCGATATGGAAATCGCTCCGGCACGCACGTTCAATACGTTTGAAAATATTGAAATGGCTCAAAAGTTGGGTAGAGTAGGCAGCGGTTATCTGAACGCGCACATCATTTTGCATGACGGAAAGGTGATCAATACCGAACTCCGATATCCCGACGAATTTGTACGGCACAAAATTCTTGACCTACTGGGAGATCTCTATTTGTTGGGAGTTCCCATTGTTGGGCGCTTCACAGCCAACATGACTTCTCACGGTTACAACCAAGCTTTGGTGAAACAAATTTATTCCACTCTTTTTACAGAATAACCCTGTTTACTTTCCCAACAATTCGCTATGGCCTATTCTCGTCATCAATCCCGTGAGTATGCGTTACAAGCACTCTACCAAATCGAAATACATCAAACGAAGAGTCTAGAATCCATTCAGGCCCTCTTTGACGAAATCGGACACTCCGAAGATGCCAAAACGTTTGCAACCCAGCTGGTTTTAGAAACTCTAGACAAACAAAAAGAAATCGATGCAATGTTAAAGGAAAATTTGGAGAAGTGGCGTTTAGATCGTTTGTCGATCATTGTACGCAACCTACTCCGGCTGGCGGTATTTGAAATGTGCTTTTTTGACACCCCATATCAAGTCGTAATTGATGAGGCGGTGACTATGGCCAAAGAGTTCGTTGATGATACGGCGCGGAGTTTTGTGAATAGCGTGCTGCAAAAGATTCATGACCGGTATCTGAAATCCAAGAATCCAGTCCCTTCTGAGCTTTAGGATTAAGTCCCTTTTTTAGGAGCCAACATGCTTTGAATGAGCTTGGGGATGAGTAAGGCAATCAACATCCCCTCCCCTGGCCTCAAGGCGCTCCAAGTTGCAATTTCGAATCGAATACAAGCTAAGGCTGCCGTGGGCATCCGGATTTCCCCTTCACGATGTCCCGTGCAAAGCATTGAAACCAAAGATTCCATTTCCGGATTATGTCCCACCAATAACGAATCCTCCACATCATCTGGAAGGCTGCGAAGCACTTCGATCAGTTTCAAATCCGATGCAGCATACAGACGGCTATCGGTGACTAGCTTCATCTTGTGATTCCACTTTTCTTGCAATTCACTTTTCACAATCTTTGCGGTCTCGTAAGCACGTTTTGCCGTTGAAGAGACCGCGTGGGTGGGTGGATTTTCAAAGGAGGCTAGTACTTTGGCCATAACCGGGGCAGCCTTCAATCCACGGGGGGCGAGTGGACGATCGTGGTCCTGTAACGTAGGATCGTCCCATGAAGATTTAGCATGTCGCAAAACGTAAAGCGTTTTCATAAGCGTCATTCCACAGGAGGGGGTTCTGCCGGGCTAGCTTCTTCCGAAGGAGCTGCTTCCATAGAGGCTTCCGTCTCAGAGGCAGCAGGAGTTTCTATCGATTCTGACGAAGGATTTGCCTCAACTGCTTCTGTTGCCGCAGGAGCCTCGATCTGTTCCGTTTCTGGTAGCGCCGGAGCATCCGTTTGTTCAAGAATAGCTGGAGCTTCCTCTTCCGGTTCTTCTTCTGCTGGTTCCGACGGTGTGGTCATAGGAGTCGAATGGGTTTCTACTGGAAGTTGGATTCCATCAATAACCGATGAACTCGCTGCTCTTTCTGAAGAAAGATAAGCTAAGGTTAGGGAGGTCAACATGAAGATCGTAGCAGCCACAGCTGTCACTTTGGCAATTCCAGTCATTTCGCTGCGTCCCATCGCTGCTTGCCCAGTTCCGCCAAAAGCCGCTCCCATATCGGCCCCTTTTCCGCCTTGAAGCAGCACAATAAATATCAGAACAAGACACACTACCACATGAAAAGCAATCAACAATCCAAACATAATATTCTACTTTCTTTGAAGTTTATTAAATCAAGAGGCACCGCGAATGATTTGACAAAAATCATCCGGTTTTAAACTAGCTCCCCCAACCAACGCTCCGTCGATGTCCGATTGGTTTAGTAATTCCGCAGCATTCGAACCCTTGACACTGCCTCCATAGAGAATCGGAATGGCTTTTGCTGATTCCTCCGAAGTCAATTCAATCAATTTGGTACGAATCACTTGGTGCATCTGATTGGCTTGTTCGGGAGTCGCGGTTTTCCCGGTTCCAATTGCCCAAACGGGTTCATAGGCAATTACACATTGGGCAATCTGGTCCGCAGCAATATCTTTCAACCCTTCGACCAACTGATAAAGGACTGTGGCTTCATGCTCACCGCTTTCGCGTTGCTCCAAACTTTCACCAATACACATGATTGGGCGAATTCCATGCTCTAATAAAATTTTCACTTTTTGTTGAACCAGTTCATCCGTTTCACCAAAATAGGAACGGCGTTCAGAGTGGCCAACAATCCCATAAGTGACATTAAACTCTTTGAGCATCGACACGGATACATCTCCGGTATAGGCTCCTGACAAATGATTGGAAACGTTTTGTGCTCCAACGCCAATTGAAGATTGTGCAACAGCACTTTCTAAAGCAGGGATCAATGGAAATGGAGGACAAATCGCAACTTGCGCGAGTGGAGGGTTCAAGACTTCTTGTTTCAAGGTCTCTACCATTTGCTCAATCAGAGATCGAGACCCGTTCATTTTCCAGTTACCAACAACTAATTTCGTCACAGGTGCCTCATTTTTTCTAAAGAGTTATGGAGATTTCCTAATCGAATAGGGGTGGCTGGATAAACGTTTCAGAGTCTTGTAGATGGTGCCAAATGTCAATTCAAATACCCAGGTTTTATGGCAATTCTTGTAGAGATTGGGTAAACCATTTTTTGAAATTTTCGACTTGGTCAATCCTTTTAAAACTTGTTAAGTGTAGACAGGATGCATACCGAGATGGTGACCTGAGTCCATTTTGATAAGAAGGTAGCATGACCCCAACCCCATCCAACGGAACAAATATCGAGGAACTGCTGGAACATGTCGATTATGGAATCAATGTGGTCGATTCCGATTTCAATGTGCTCCACATGAACAAAGCCTCGCTTACAAAATTCAACATTTCTGCGTCTGATTCCTACCCTTTCAAATGCCATGAAATACTTTTCAATAATCCCGAGCCGTGTGCCAATTGTCCCGTCAAGCAGATGGAAGAATCCGGTGAACGATTTGGGCAATTGGTCGGTGCACTCAACACTCCCAATAATCCCAATCATCGAGTCAAATATCACAAGCTAGACCAGGCTCGTTATGTACAAACCCTCGCTGATGTGACCCGCGAAACCGAATTGGTCCGCCAAGTTTCTTTGCAATCCAAGGAAACCCAAGCACAGAATCTAATCCTCAAGCGCAAACGTCAGGAATTGGAAGAACATACCGCTTTTCTCGATTCCATTTTCAATTCGATTCAATCGGGGATCATGGTTTTGGACTCTGCCATGAATCTCACCATCACCTCGGCCAATAAGGCGATCTCGACTTTCTTGCCAGCGGGAAAAGAATTGGTGAAAAACAAGTGTTTTCAGGTTTTTGGCTTTCAACGACGCTGTCCGGGTTGCCCGATTGAGAATGTGAACAAACACGCAAAGTGGCACAGCCTTCGATATCATCAGAAAGTGAGCGATCATACGCTCACTGAATATTACTCTCAGCTTCCTGATGGCAAAATCCTGCTCATTTTTGAGGACAGCACCAAACGAGTGAACCTCCTTCAGCAGTTGAAAGAACACAAAGAAATCATTGAACGACAAAACTTGATATTCCGCTCGCTTTTGGAGACCAGTACCCTCATTCAACAAACCAGCGAATTGGACGAATTGTTCAATTGCACTTTGAGTCAACTAGGGAGTCTTTTTATCACCCTGAGTTTTGGTTTGATTTTGGATGGGGAGCGACCAGAACTCATGGAGTCAGCGGTCTTTCGGGGGATTACCGAAGACGAACAGCAGGCGATCATCAAACACAATATCCGGCTGTTGGACGACGACGTCAGCCTTGTCCTTAATCAATATTTTAAGGACCACGGATTGCTGTCAAATCCTGGAATGTCCGAATCGTTTCCCAATTGGTGGGTGCTGCCCATGCGAGGAAGAGAACGCCGAGTATTAGGTAAGCTTCTGATCAAAGGCGATGCCATTGACCAACAATCGACCGAGATCATCAGTTTGTTTCTCGAACAGGTCACGGCGGTTGCTGAAAACAAATTGCTGACTCGTCAGTTGGAGAAAATGGCAAATACTGATGCTCTCACAGGAGCCTATAATCGAGGTTACTTTGACCGCGAGCTGGAACGCTCTATTGAGACCGCCACCCGATTTCCCAATGTCTTTTTTACCGTGTTGCTTATTGATGTGAATGGCTTAAAACGAGTCAATGATGTTTTTGGGCACCAAGATGGAGACGCTATGATTATTAAAGTGGCTCAATTGCTCACAAGCGTCTGCCGAAAAACAGATATTGTCACCAGATTGGGTGGAGACGAATTTGCCATGTTATGTCCCTCCTCCAATTACAAAAGTACCGACGTTCTCCTCAATCGGATTCGTGAACACGAAGCTCAAACCGAATTGTTATGCAAGCATGCCAATGGAGAAGAAGAAATTGTTCCCATTCGCATGAGTATCGGTATGGCAAGCTCTGAAGACACCCACCCAGAAGAGGTACTCAAACTCGCCGACAAGCGCATGTACGAAGATAAGGAAGCGTTTTATGCCACGCGAGATCGTTATCGATAGGGGAAATGTGTTGTAATTTCACAACAAGTTTGTGCTACACTTCGTTTGAGTCGAGGCAATTTTAGCCTATACAAGGAAGCATTGATATTTCCTCTCCTAACTCCACTATCGTGTATCGTAAGTAGTTATGCTGGATGAAAACCTGTTTAACCAGATCGTCGAAGTTATTCAAAAAATTGATGATGGTGACCTGAATCATGAAATTCCGGCGCCCACTGATTTGTCGCAAGATGCTCAAAAATTAGTGAGTTATTTAAATGACAACATTAAAAATTTGCGGCAACTCCGGAACTATATATTACAAATCAAAGACGAAATTCCCCAACTTGTGGATGGTATCCAAGATGTTTTACAGACAATCGAAAAATCTACGATACGTGTATTGGATAGCACCGACGGAATCTTGGAACAACATGACAGCATCGAAAAACACAATGGGCTTCTCAAACAAAACCCTGCCCTGAACCGAGTGTTTGGCCCTCGTTTGGATAAAATTACCCAATCGCAGGATAAGGCGCGTATGTTTGCCTTTGACATCATTCAGTCACAGGAGTTTCAAGAACTGACTCGAAAACAGACGGACCAATTGGTAGGAGTTCTGGAAGACTTGAAAAACCGTCTACTCGGTCTACAAGCTTTGTTCAACCTGAAAGAAGATGGCAGTGGGGAAGAAGTCGGCACTCACGAGGTGGAGGAACAAGAAGGAGAAACACCAGTCCGTGCCGATCAAGATCTCGTGGACCAGCTTTTAGCCGAATTTGGAATATAATCCTCACTGCACCCAGACTTCATGGGTGCTAACCCAAAACCCTTCGCCCGTCTCATCAGCCATTTGTACCCACTTGCCCTGCCGTTTCACAAAACGGAACACTTCGTACTTCCGTCCCACTCGCACCATCTCATACTCAGTCCCCGGTCCTGAATAGAGATGGGTACGATCGACTTTGATCGCCAGGCAGTAGGAACCGGACATGACGGCACTTGCATGGACCCAGTGCTCATCCCCATCCATATCCGCTACTTGAATCCAATCGTTCCATGTGTCCAATTTCCGTAGTGGGGTATACTCCGCTAGACTCCACGAGGTTTTTGGGTAGTCTGGCCCCGGCCCCGAATGCAAATCGGTGTTGGATTCAACAACGCAAAGTGCCCATGCACCGGAAAATCCAACCCCAATAAGACCGCTGATCAGCAGTATGGTCCGCAGAAATATCATAATGCTTACCGTGGGAGCGCCTGAGATAGTTCAGAAGAGATGGTTTTTTGATGAAAAATGTAACGCAGACCTTTTACAAACGCACTGACGGTGTGTTGCGTATAATCGATACGAAGTTGCGGATCGACCAGACTGGCCCGAATGCCTCCAAGCGCACGTTTAGCATTACGAAGGTCAGCCGCCGTGTCCTCATTGTATTGCAGCTGCAATAGCCAACGAAATCCCATTTTTGCATGTTCTTGATAACGATTGAGGCGTGTTTCGTCTTTGGTCAATTGTGCCAAATAAATACCTTCCCCCAATCCTTCTAAGTAGGTCCCTGTGTTTGCAGAAGGAAGCGCATGGAAACTTCCATACACATCATCATCTGGATCCAAATTTTGTTGTGTTAAGAGAAAGTCACTGAGCAAAAAAGCATAATCGGCATACTTTTGCTCACTGGTTTGCTCATACATAGAAACAAACGCTGCGATGGTCCAAGATAGAAAAGAATGGTACTGCCATTGCTCTTCATCTTGATAAAACTCCAAAGCCTCATCAATGCTTGTTTTGTAGCGAGGATCTTTGAAGGCCTCATGCATCATGGCCAAGGCCAACATCGCTTCGCCAGGATAAATCTTCGATTCCCAGCCAGAATTCTTTTCATAGTCATAATCGTCAACGGGCTTTCCATTTTTGTCCCGATCCCAGCGGTAGACATACGTGCTTTTATATTGGCCCGTGCCATACTTCTCTTGCAAAAAGAGAATCATGTTGGCGAGCCGTTTCAATAGCTTGTCATACTTTTGAGTTCCAGTGAGTTGGCGAATCTTCAACATAGTCAACATGGGAAGACTGATTCCTCCCAATTTGGCCTTTCCATTGAACATAAAATACGCCTTGTCCGAATCGAGAAGGCGTGTGGAGCGCCGAAGATGACGAACACTTTTTTGGGCAGATTCCAAATAACGTTCATCTCCGCTCATCTCGTAGACCTGAATCATCGCAAAAGAAGTACCCGCTTGGCGGAGAAAATTGTCATCATAAGGCGCACTGAATTGATCTTTGATCGGATGGTACCAATAGCGATAGCGCCCTTTGTTTTCCTGCATAGTCAACAACCAGTCGGCTCCTTTCCGCATTGCTTGATCAAGCACTTCGGCTGTGACGTGTGAATAGCGCTCTGGCTGGGGAGAGGGAGCAAACCAACGATGAAAAAATCGTTCGACTTCCAGTTCCGCCATGAGCCACCGAATCTCGATTGGCGTTTCCTTCCAATGTTGCCATTCCTTGGGATACTTCTGAATAAGAAAGATTCCTCCCCCTACTCCAACTGCCAATAAGACGGCACCGATGAGGCCATAAATGGCAAAAGAACGTCTAGACTTTGTTTGAGGCATCGAACTCCTTTCCTGGTGCACAAACTTTGAAATCGAACCGATTTAATCAATCACTTGGATTTTGGAAATAACTTCTGAGACAGCTTTACAAACCGTTCCAGCCTTGAGCTAGATCTACCAATAGGCGGACTCCTACACCAGTAGCCCCTTGATTGGGTATGTGATCCACCCCTTTGACATTCCAAGCGGTTCCAGCGATGTCCAAATGAACCCATGGGGTTTCTTCCACAAAATTTTTGAGAAAGAGTCCAGCTGTGATGGTTCCTGCCGCACGCCCTCCAATGTTTTGCAGGTCACCATATTTTCCCTTCAGCTGTTCGTCATATTCTTCGTAGCTGGGAAGTGCCCAAACACGATCCCCACTAGACGCACCGGCTGCTTGGACTTTCGACATGAGTGCCTCGTTGTTCGTAATCGCACCAGAGGCATGATGTCCAAGAGCAATAATACAAGCACCCGTTAATGTAGCTAAATCGACAATGGCAGATGGTTGGAACTTTTGGGCTGTGTAGGTCAAAGCGTCTCCTAAAATGAGACGTCCTTCCGCATCTGTGTTTAAGATTTCAACCGTTTTGCCTGCATAAGATTTCACAATATCGCCAGGACGCTGGGCAGTCCCACTTGGCATATTCTCGGTGGCAGGAGTCACTCCAATCACGTTGACTTTAGGTTTCAAAGCACCAATGGCTTGCATTGCTCCTAGAACCGCGGCCGCGCCACACATGTCAAACTTCATCTCATCCATATCTTTGCCTGGTTTGAGCGAAATCCCACCCGAATCGAACGTCACCCCTTTCCCCACAAACGCAATCGTTTCCTTGGCTTTCGGATGGGTGTATTGCAAAATGACTAGTTTCGCGGGTTCTTCCGCCCCCTGACTCACCCCCAACAGCATATCCATTCCCAATTCTTTCATTTCCGCCTCTTCCAAGACTTGGTAATCCAGTCCATGCGTTTTTGCGATTGCTTGCGCTTGTTCAGCCAAAACACAAGGGGTCATGTCATTGGCAGGGGCATTCCCTAAATTGCGAGCAAAATTGGTGGCATCGGCCTTGATCTTTGAAGCCTTAACCGCTTTGGCTGAGCTTTGTTTTTGTGGATCATAGATCAAAGCGTCGATAGGATTTGGAGTGTTATTCGATTTCTTTGTTTTGTAGGTATTGAATTGGTAGCTCCCCAAGGTGAGTCCCTCAACTACCGCCGGTCCAATGGTGTTGCCAAGGTCCTCACTCAAGAAGTCAGGAATCAACACAGCCAGTTTATCGATTTTCATTTCTGTTAACCTTTTCCCTGCTTTGCCCGCAGCGCGTCGTAAGCTTTCGGATGTGATCTTTTCTGGTTTTCCCAAGCCCGACAGCATCACTTGGGGTAGTGGAGAATCTGGGGGGAAAATCACTTGGAGGTCGCTAGACTTTCCGGAAAAAACTTTTAGTTTCAGAGTCTCATTGATATAGCCATGAACAGTTTTGGGTAAAGCTTCCAGATGCTTGCTAACCTCTATCGCGGGGTTAAAATCCGTGGCTTCGGGTAAAAAAATCAACACACAATCCGCTTTCGCTTTGCGAAGTGTCTGGGTTTTATAAGCGAATGAAATATCCATAAACTTTTTTCTCCTTTTTTACATTTGACAAAATCTCTTTCACACCATGTGAAAGTATAGATGACCTGAATCATTTGTTAAAGCCTTGTAGCTTAGCAGACGTGACCGCATGGGAGGATAGACTCTATGGAACGAGAACAGGAAGTTGTTCATGTTCACGGACTTCTGGGACACCTCGACTCATTGGAGCTTCGTTTCGATCCACAGCACACCTCCGTTGGGAGTCGCTTCATTCATGATAAGGTATCATACAAGGTGGTGAAACGCATTGATCAAGATGTAACCCATCCGATTCTCTATGTTATTGCGTTAGACATCTTCATCTAATCAATTCGGTGAAACCCCCTTCTTTTTTCTATGCTCGCCTTGGAATCTTTTTCAACAAACAGACTGATTTTACAGGAAAAATTCTATAACAAGACGATCTCGTTTAAAGAATCGATTACCAAAACACAAGCCAAACCGCGTAGCATTCCTCAGCTTGCAATTCCCCTCCTCCAGATGTTAATTACAGGGAATCTGTTTCACTAACAACTTGGCTTTTCAACGCCATTCCCGGCATGTATTCTTCATCAATACGGGTCGCTTGAACAATCTTCGGTCAAAGCGAGAAGCATTAGGATGGTCTATTAAAGACCTCGCAGAAAAGGCAGGGGTCAATGTGGCATCCATCTCCCACTGGGAAAATGATAAAAAACAACCCCGCCCCAGTAAGAAACGAAAGTTGGCAGAGGTCTTCAATTGTACCGTAAAGGAATTGTTTCCAAGCTCGGAACCCCCCGTTGTTCCCTCCTCTTCTTCCGAATTTCCAGACTGGTTTGCTCAAGCATGGCAAAATCGATTCGTGTTTGCCTTGTATGGGTGGTTCGATCTTTCTAAACTTCGGAAAAATCTTTCTATGGACTTGGATTTGAAGGATTGTCTAGTGATCGACACTCCCTTGGAACTGATCATCGTTCCTACCAATGATGTCGAAACCGCCCCACTGCTTTTGCGACAAAACGAACAGGGAGAATGGCAAGAAACTCATGAGTTTTTTGAATTCGAACAACATATGTCTGTTATTTTGAATCGCAAACGTGTTTTACGTAATGATATTGCATACTATCCCCACGAAAAAGGGATCGCCTTGCAACCCGCTGTTGGCAAAGAACACCGCTTTACCCAAATCACGGAGCAGTTGATGGACGACTTGCCGAATTATCGAAGAGAAACCATCGATTTGGTGTTTCGATAAACGGAATCTGCTTCAAACTCGACCGCTTTGACTCTTACTTGAGGATTTCCTATGACCGTTACACACGAAATTAAAAACAACATCTGTGTGGTAGATGTGCACGGCAGTCTCCAACTGGACCGAATCATGAAAATTAAGGATTACGTGACACCATTTACAAAAGATGATGCGGTACAAGGAATTGTGATCAAAAACATCACAGTCGTCGACTCCTCTGGATTTGGTTTGATCATATCACTTTACCAAACCTTGCAAAAACGGAATGCCAAACTGGCTCTATGCCAAGTGAGTCAAATGGCTTATCAAACTTTTGAATTTAGCGAAGTTAACGCTTTCATTAATATCTATTCGACAGAAGAAGAAGCCTTGGCAGCCCTATAAACTCATTTACCACTCCCATCACTCCACCTCATCCACTCGCCTCTTAACAACTTTTGCCTATCCTTCGATTAGGCAAAGCGTTATCACTTAAATTAAAACACAGGCTTTATTTCTGATAAAACCCTTTCAAACGATAAAATATAGTCTACTTTTTTCACATTAAGCACAACAAAGACACAATAAATTGAAGTTCATTGGTTCTAATTTTGTTTTAATTTTAACTTATGTTTGCTTTTTGTTTGATATTCACCTAGTCTTTTTTGTAGTGTTTTGGAATCAATTAGTACATCAATCTGCAAGTCAAACCGTTTTGTTGCAAGGAGATCATGTGAATACTCTAAGAAAAAAAAGAGAGGCGCAAGGCTGGTCGATTAAAGATCTCGCAGAACGTGCTGGAGTCAGTGTGGCTTCAGTTTGCCACTGGGAAAATGAAAAGAAGCATCCCCGTCCTAGTAAAAAACGGAAACTGGCTGAGGTCTTCAAATGCTCTATCCAAGAATTATTTCCAAACGGATCGGAGTACTCTTTCCTCGAAGTCTATGATCACTTTCCCCAATGGCTAGCTCAAGCTTGGGATCAACGCTTTGTTTGTGAATTGTATGGTTGGTTTGACCCGGCTCGGTTGCGGCACAGCTTGATGCGCGGATTACAACTGCAAGATTGTATTGCCAGTGAATCTCCTTTAAAAATCATCATCATTCCCACCAATCGTATTATGGACGCCCCGTTGCTGTTCAAACAAGAACCCAACGAAAGTTGGACCGAAACCCCAATGTTCTTCGACTTTGAACAACATATGGCCAAAATCTTGGAACGAAAGCACATTCTCCGTAATGATATCTTGTATCATCCTCATCATGAAGGCGTCGCCTTGCAACCCGCCATGTGGAAAGAACGCCAATTTGTGCGTATCGCCCAAAAACTAATGGAAGGGAGGTTTCTCTTACGAGAAAAAATCGATTTGCGGTTTCATGCTGCCTAATTTGCTTCCTGTTCGTTCGAGACTGCGGTAGAAGACTGAATAACAACTTGACCTATTGATTCAGTTTAGGCTCAATGGAATTTATTGTGAACATTCAATAACCGCGACGCATGGGGAAATTATGGATATCAAGCATCTACAGGAAAACAAGGTTTGTGTGCTCACCTTGGATGGAGATTTTTCTATGTTTGCAACGGAAGAGTTGCGCAAATACGTCCATCACCTCATCGAAGTCACACCCGAGGGAGAAGAAGAGGAAGACCCGATTCCCCAAGGTATCATCTTTAATTTTAGAAACATTTTCCTAATCGACTCCCTGGGGATTGGGTGTATCCTCTCCCTGTACAAAACACTCACCAAGCGCAACATCTTAATGGGAATCTGCGAACTGCGAGAAACCACAGACAAGGTTTTCCATACCACACAATTGCATCGGACCTTAAATCTCTATTCCACCCAAACTGCGGCAATGAATGACTTTCATAAACGTTTGGGTGATTTGGAAGGGGCTCCCGCTCTAGAATCACCTTCCGAGGATGGAGACTCACAACAAGTCCAATTTAGTGTGAAAAATGAAAATGTTGTCGAGTGGGCCGTACAACAGCTGGCCGTGCTAGATGCCTTCATTCAAGACATTGGAAAAGATGGTATTGAAGAACATTACTGGAAGATGTTTGGGGGAATTCTCACACTCGTTTTATGCTTGATGGAAAAAATCAAACTGTTCAATATTCAACCTTTCCCTGTGTTTTACAACGAATTGTACGAGATGCTGGATCTCGTTTGGCAAGAAGATCTCCGCCTCGACGAAAACGAATTGGCCACACTTGAAAAATGTATCGTGGCAGTGAACTCCCATTTGTTGTCTCTTCTACAAAACCAGTCTGTCACCCCAGTCGAAACGATTCGAGAGATCGTCGACGAAAATATCGATACCCTTGATCAACTTTATCGCGCGCTAGAAGAAGCTGTGGAAGCCGAAGATGACGACGAATACGATGAAGAATAGCTACATTGCCAATTCCGGCGTAAATCCTCGACGCATTGTATTCTCCGTGATACAGCGCGGGTCGACAAAATGTTTGAGGTAACCTGGGCCACCCGCTTTAGTGCCGATTCCGCTCATTCCAAACCCTCCGAAAGGCTGACGATCGACCAATGACCCCGTACTGGCTCGATTGAAATACAAATTCCCCACTCGAAACCGCTTCCTGGCCAAATCTAGATTTTGCGGGCTGCGGGAATAGACCGCACCGGTCAAGGCAAAGTCTGTGGTTGTGGTAAGGGCCAGTGCCTCCTCAAAGCTATCAGCGGCGATCAGTGCCACAATTGGACCAAAAAACTCTTCTTGCATGACCGGGTGTTCTGTATTGGTCACCGCAAACAGAACGGGAGGCACATACCATCCCCCTTCTGGAACAGTGCCAATGTATAAGGTTTCCACGCCATCTTCAGGATGTTCAATTTCCTTCCATAGCCGTTGATGTGCAGTTTCATCCACAACCGGTCCGAGCTGGCATTCTGGGAAATGGGCTGGTGCGATCAACACACTTTTGCAAGCCTCGACTAAACGTTCCACCAACATATCGTAAACGGACTTCACCACGATGACTCGTGAACAAGCGGAGCATTTTTGCCCGGCATAACTGAACGCACTGTGGAGGATACCACTGACGGCAGCATCGAGGTCGGCATCGTCGTCTACGATGATGGCATTCTTGCCACCCATTTCACACACAACTCGTTTGACTTGGGATTGTCCGATTTGGGTTTTCCCAGCCTTTTCCACAATAGAGAGGCCGACTGCCTTGCTTCCGGTGAATACAATTTGAGCCACTCCCAAATGGGTCACCAAAGCCTCTCCCACGTCTTCTCCCAATCCGGGCAAAAACTGTACTACCTCAGCGGGGAACCCTACTTGTTGCATGCGTTGATACAAGGCATAGGCCGTAATGCTCGATTGCTCGGCCGGTTTCATGATGACCGGATTCCCTGTGACTAAAGCTGCTGCGGTCATGCCACACAAAATCGCCATCGGAAAGTTCCAAGGAGCAATCACTGCGGCAGGGCCGCGCCCCTCATAAATCAATAGATTGGCTTCCCCTTCCATGTTGCCTTGCTGCTGTGGGCTGAGTTCGGCAATCGCTTGGCGCGCATAGTAACGGCAAAAATCGACCGCTTCGGCCACATCCGCATCAGCTTCTTTCCAAGGCTTCCCCACTTCCCAAGCTTGTAGGGCGGCAAGTTCCATGCGGTCGGTTTCGATGCAATCGGCAAGTTCTTCTAATAGCATGGCCCGTTCTGCTAAGGGACGGTCCCGCCATTCTGGCCAAATCGTTTGGGCCGTTTGCACCGCGTTTTCGACTTCCTCCAACGAACCCAAGGTGAGGGTGCCAACCAACCGCTGTATCTCGCTTGGACAATAGCGATTGAGGGTTTCTCCCTCATAACGCATTTCGCCATTGATCACAGTTGGGATGTCCCACGGCAGAGAAAGCTCCACGGCGTGGACCGCTTCGGCAAAGGCGGATCTTAAATCAGGATCCGTGAAATCGCTGTGAGGGCAGTTCTCAAAAGGCGAGGTTAAATCCCCTCTTTGCATGGCAGGCGGTGGTGTCTCGGAAGCTTCGATCATTTGAGGAACCGGGTGTTGTAATAACTCACGAACATCCGTTTTCTCATGATAACTCAACCGCAAAAACCCGCTGTTGGAGGTGTTTTCCAGCAAACGACGGACAAGATAGGAAATGCCAGGGAGCATTTCTCCAATCGGGGCATAGACCCGAATGCGGTGTCCTAGATCGCAGAGGACTTTCCTCATGGGTTCGGCCATGCCATAGAGCATCTGAATTTCATAGGATTTTTCAGGAACTTGCAGGCGTCGAGCTTGCACCAACGCATGGACGAGTGAGCGCAAATTATGACTTCCAAAGGCGGGTTGCAGATACCGATAGTTTTCCAGCAACAGCGTGCTTAAGGCTTCATAATTAGCATCTGTTTCACCTTTATTAAGGAATACAGGACACGGATACCCATACTGCTTGGCATGCACCACTTCGTAATCCCAATAAGCACCTTTCACCAAGCGGATTGTCAACGGCATCCCCCGGGTTTTGGCAATGGAAAGCAGACGATCTAAATCATAACGAGCGCTGCGTAAATACGCTTGGATCACGATGCCCAGATGAGGCCAAGCCCGCAGTTCAGGATGGGTAACGATTTCTTCAAACAAGTCGTAGGTGACCCCATGATACTCCCATTGCTCCAGATCAACGTTGATGAACACATTCCGTTTTTTGGCATGAAGGAACAACGGTAGCACCCGTTCTTTCAGTCTGGCAACGCTCCCCTTCGGATCGACCGAGCCCAAGTGAGGGTCCATGGCCGATACCTTGAGTGAGATATTGCAACGAGGAATCGGCCCCAAGTGATTGGTATCGATTCGGTCCGCATCGGGCCATTGTGACGTTTTATCGGCCAAGGTGTCCAGAATTTCAAAATAACGCGATAAGTAGGCCTCGGACTCCAGATTGCTGAGTGTCGCTTCTCCTAGCAAATCGACCGTGAAACCGATGTTGTCATTATACAGCTTTCGAAGATTGGGCAGCGCTTTTTTTACATCTTCCCCAATGATGAACCGCTCGGCCATTTCGGTCACATTCCTGCGAATTGTGCGGGCTGCCAGTCCCGCCGCCAGTCCTCCGGAAGCGACCTTCAATGCAGCATTGAGCAGCGTGGGCAATTTGCGATTCTCTCGAAGTAGATACTCCCGCACATGCTGTGAGACCTGTTTGGTGGTTTGCAACGTGGGCAAGACATCTACAAATCGAAACATATCTACTTTGAATTCGGGGTCCTTCATGACCCACTCCAACATCAATCCCTGCCAATAGTCTTTGTCGAATAATCCAGGGACCTCGCCTTGGGTGCGTTGCCACACGTCTTCACCCAATTCGAGGATTTCTACATCAATCTGATCAAGGTCAATGGAAGGCGTTGCAGTCATGGCATCTCCTGGGTTTTAGGTTGAATCAACAATGTCTTATTATAACCGGAGTGCTGCCAAGGGGGAAAGGTTTGTTAATAGTTTGATGTGAGTGATGTGATGTGATTTGAAGCAAAAGAATCCCCCAGACTCGCGTCCAAGGGAACGGGAGGGAGTCAAATTACATCAGTCCTTTGCAGTTGGCATAGTAGGTCACGGTGGCAGGCCAGTCTGAGAAGATGCCTAAGATGCCCACGTCCTGAGCCAACACGTCGAGGACTTCGAGCATGTCGCCATCGTTGTTGATTACCTTTTTGGTGGTTTGATAGTACCAACCGCCGCCGGTTTTGAGCAGGCCGGAACGTTCAATAGTCCAGGTGATGATTTCGAGTCCCGCAGCTTTCGCGCGTTTTGCATATTCGGAAGGAACAATCTTCCCATTTTCCACAGTCAAAAGCATCCACATCGGTGGCGCAATGATTCGAACGTTTTGTTGAAACAATTCGGTCATGTTCGGCTTCCAAGTGCCGGGGCGGGTGAGGTCAAATTTGGGATCATTGTAACGGTCATCCAAATAAACGCCTTGTTTGCCAAATTGGGGTTCTGCTTTCAACCAGTACAACACATCGTTGAGATTGAAGGATTGTGCAAACACATCGCTTGGTGGCACTCCAGCTGCTTTGTATTCATCAATCAACTGTTGCGCGTAAGCTTCCTGAGTGTAATTGCCATCAAATGGCATCGATACACTGGGGGATTTGAGTTCAGGAGTCATTTTGGCACCCAAGCTTTTGAACAATTCGATGCTTTCGGCATGGCTGAGGAGCGTGCCACGGCTAGAATATAAATCGGTACGCCAACTGGCAGTGGCGTCCATGTATTCTTCTACGGTGGAAGCATTGGAGTTTCCAGCATCCATTTTCCCTTGCAGACTCTTGAATTCTTTTAATGTGATGTCGCTGGTACAACACTTGACCGACGCTTTTGAGACCAGTTTCCCGGAGCTATCAAATTTGGCCGGAGTGAAAGGGGTCGTGCACTTGTTTGCCAATTCGGGAACCGCCAAGATGTTTGTGGTGGTATGGAGATCACACTGTGAATGGCGACACACCAATTGTTTGTCTTTGGTGAAGGTCACATCACATTCTAAGATTCCAGCTCCCATCCGAGCGGCGGCGACATACGATTCCTTGGTATGCTCTGGAAACTGCATCGGCGCTCCCCGATGGCCAATCGAAAAATCAGTCTTGAAAAAGGGACCTTCGCTACACTGTTGCAACGATTGCTTCAATTCGCCTTCATCCATATCTTCTACTAGAAAAAACGGACGGGGCCCCAACTCTACATTCTTGGGAGCGGAAGACATCATCTTGGATTTGTGCCCATCGGCAAGCACAGGAGTGACCCACATCCCGAGTGCCAACACACTCAACACGATGCGGTTGAAAAACAATTTGAACTTCATGAGATGCTCCTTTCTGAATCAGACTAAAGGTTTCTAACGGAATGATAACTGCACGGGTGCAATTGCGCAAAAATTGGGTTGCAACTCCCAATACCATAAAAACCCTACATTTGCCTGAGATTAGCCTCTGATTAAGAAATGAGCATTTTTTGATTAGTTTCGTTCGACGCAATAGGCTTTCACAGGGCCCGAAACACCTTTCAATTTTAAGCCTTTGGTAGTGGCATCGACCGTGAGCTTTTTCAGCACATTGAATAACTTGCTTCTAACTTCATACAATGCTGACAAGATGAAAATTTATAAAAATTTGAACAGGTTAGACAATTGAATACGTAGATCTACGTATGGCTGTTTTCGTAGCAGAGGAATATAATTTTTCTATGAACAGATCCTTTGGTAAATCATCAATCGAACTGCCAAGTTTTATCTTTTTTACTCAATAAAAACGCAAGGACGTGAACATTTCCTTATTTTCAAACTAGCTATTAAATAAAGAAAGGAGGAGCTATGTGGAACCGATGGATTCTGATCATATTACCCCTCCTTTTTTTTGGATGTGCCGACACGATGGACATTTCTTTGAGTTCCCCCCAAGGGGATGAAGTCAATTCGGGCGATTCGGTGGAAATCAAAGCGGAAGGAAGCGACTATGATGAGCTGAAATGGTATTTGGATGACAATCCACTAGGTCAATGCAAGAATCACGGCACCTGCCGGATGGTCCTAAACACCATCAAAACCCATACGATTTCGGTCAAAGCAACGCTTGAGAACAATGAGCTTCTGAGCTTCAACCTGGAGGAAGACAGCAGACCCGCCGAAGATTCCATTGCCATCCGTGTAATCAATCCAAACACGTCGTCCCACGATTCGACGAACGATACCTCGAATGCTTCCAATGACTTCACTGTATTATGCCAGCCCTAATCTTGGATGGATCATCGAATTCATTCACTTTCCTCGCGATTCACCAAGAAACGAATCACCTCAAATTTGTCAAAGCGCCGTACCCAATCACCAGGGTCCCCGTTGAAGAGGGAATCCTTCCATTTCTAAATTCCCATCGGCACTTAAAGAAAATGAAGGCAAAACATCGGACTTGAAACCATGACACGAGAGTCGTGTAATGAAAAAATGATTGGCAAGCACGTATCAGCTGATAATAGCGTCTACCGCATCAAACCCATGAATCAAACTAATGGATGGCCGTTATGAAAACCTACTCGAATGTACATATCAAAGATTCCATTTCGATTCGCTTACTGATGTATGTGTGTTCCATCTATTTCTTATTGGCAGTATTGGCCACGATCACTCATATGGTGATTGAATACCGCTACACACAAAATCAAATTTTTCAGGAAATCATCAATATCAAACACAGCTTCGAACCGGGGCTGGCAAAAGCGTTGTGGGAAGAAGATAGGGAAGTGCTGACTGCCATTTTTCGAGGAATGGATGGAATGCCCTCCATTACAGGAGCTTTGGTGATTGATGAGCGAGAAAAGACCGCTGCCGTCTCGGAAAATGCCAACCATCTGAAAGAATACCCCATCATTTCCCATAAGGACTTAGACCAATTGGATTACGTCTTTTTTGGCCGCCAAGGGATTTCATGGCCGCTGTATTATCAAGAAAAAGGACAAACCTTTCTCTTGGGCCGTCTCATTTTGTTCATCGATTCGGAAATCATCTTCAATCGAGTGGAACTCGGTTTTCTATTCATTATGGTGAATGCCACCCTCAAAGCGATTGCTCTCTGGATTGTATTTCTCATCATATCTAGAAAATTGCTGATTCGGCCCTTAACCGAATTGGTGGCAGCCACTCGAAACATCGCTTATGAAAATCTCAGTAGCTTTAAAGTGCGGATTCATTCTCATGCAAACAGCGAGCTGAAGTCTTTAGAAACCTCTTTCAATCAAATGATCGAAACCCTCCACACTTCGTTTCATGAGCAGTTACAGATCAAATCACTCCTTGCTGAAGAACGGGAGTGGTTCTCCAGCACCCTCTCCAGTATTGGTGACGGAGTCATCGCAACCGATTCTCAAGGGAAAATCACATTGATGAATCCGGTTGCCGAAACATTGACAGGCTGTTCATTTACAAAAGCCCAACACCAAAGAATTGATACCATTGCACATTTTGAAGACTTGGAAGAAGAAGAAGGGTTTTTGGAATTGGTTCATATGCTTGAATACGAAAACTGTATCTTATACCGCGAATTCATTTTTAAGATTCTCCATCAGCATACCTTCTACTTTATTTCCGGCAATGTCTCTCCGATCCAAGACAAAGAAAATAATCTTCACGGTTACGTCTGGGTGTTTCGAGACGTCACGGAAAAAAGGAAAATGCGGCAACAGTTACAACGGGCCGACCAACTCAAAGATGAGTTTCTCGCCAATACTTCTCACGAACTGAGAACGCCTTTGCATGGAATTATCGGGATTTGTGAAACCATGCAGTCATCTTCCCATCAATCCCTTTCTCAAGAACAACAAACCCATTTACAACTCATCATTCATAGCGCTCGCCGCTTGATGAATCTTGTTAACGACCTTCTCGATATTTCCAAAATCAGGAGTCAAGAGTTGCAATTGCAATTGAAATCAGTCGACATGCTCAGCAATCTTTCCTTAGCCAAACAACTTTGTTTGCCTTTGATTGCGGAAAAACCTCTCGATTTGGTAATCGATGCTCCGTCCCCACCAGTATGGGTCCATGCAGATGAAGAACGGCTCCAACAAATCATGCTCAATTTGCTGAGCAATGCCATCAAATTTACACGAGAGGGCATCATTCGGATCGCGATTGAAAAGTTTGAAGGCTATGTCAGGTTTGAAATTGCAGATACTGGAATCGGAATTTCTGAAGAGCAACAACGGCAAATTTTCCAGCCTTTTCGGCAAGCCGATGGCTCCACATCCCGGCAATATGGAGGGACAGGTTTGGGATTAGCGATTACGCAACAATTGGTCAGTTTGCATGGGGGGGAATTAAACGTGAACAGTCAATTGGGCAAGGGTTCTTTGTTTTCATTCACGTTGCCTACCGCTGCTTTACAAAAAATGCAGACCCTTCCAGACAATCATGAATGGGTCGCACAAAAACAAATCGAACAAAAAGAAGTACAAAACTCATTACGTTACATTCCCCTTGCTCCAATTTCTTCACAGCTTCTGCACACTTCGAGCACCACAGGCACCCCTTCGAAAACTCTCGAACCAGCCGACCCTTACGCATCGATTCTGGTAGTAGATGACGATTCGATCAACCGAGAATTGCTTCAGAAACAATTGGAACATGAAAACTATTTGGTCCAAAGCGCAGCAGATGGAAGTCAGGCCTTGCAAGCCATCGCCCAACAACGGCCTGATCTGATTTTGATGGATTTGATGATGCCTTATCTCAATGGCTTTGAAGCATGCCAGAAAATTCGTCAAAACTATAGTGCGGTAGAATTACCAATCATTATTCTGACGGCACGAACCCAAAAGGAAGACTTGGTGCAATCCTTAGCGGTCGGCGCGAATGATTATTTGACAAAGCCCTTTCAAAAAGAAGAAATGCTGGCCCGCATCCATACGCAATTAGAACAAAAACATGCGGCGATTGTTTTGAAGGAAAACGCCCGTTTGCAGAAAGATATTGAGCACTTTCAGCAAATTGAATCAGAACTACGGCAATCGGGAAAGGACTTTCTACAAATATTGGATCATACAACGGAAGCTGTCTTAGCAATCAATACAGAAGGCGCGGTTGTCTACGGGAACACAGCGGCTGCTATGATTTTAGGATATGCTCAGGAAGAATTGCATCTCATTTCTGTGCAAGATTTGATTGGGGAGACACCAGAAAAACACCCACTTGAAGAGATACTCCAGGAAGAGACCTCTCCTTCTCTTTTTGAAAAGCAAAACATTATCACTTCCTTTTCAAGAAAGATCGGCACCTCCATTCAAGTCAACTTCTCCGGCAATTGGTTGGAATTGAAAGATTCTTTACTGCTCATCAGTTTTTCGGAACACTTCCCGGCCCAAAAATCGATTTCTACCCATCCGACTAATTTACAACAATTGATTGCTGCTGTTCCGAAAGCTCCCTCCAGTTCTTCGCTCCCTGAGGCCATCACCCGATTGACTTCTTATGCAGTGCACTGCTGGGAAGTATTCACTCACAAAACAATGGTAGAACTGGCCGAAGAAAGTGAATTGTGGACGGTGACACCAGATGATAGTCGAGTCCGTGCCCGTAATTTTGAACGCTATCTGTCATTGAAAAACCTACCCAAACGGCCTCGCTGGCGGTTAGTGGTGCAAACAACTCACTTTGTTTTGAAATATTGCCCTCCTGACTCACCTGAAAAAGCCCAGTTGGAAGACTATCTGCAAGATCTGTTGTCCCTCCTGCGTACCCATTTCTAAATCAGGAAATAAAAGAGCTTCATCTTCATTCCAGGTATTTTTTCAGGATCATTTGGTGTGTGCCATTCTTCTTAATCGTATCAAGAGCCTCTCGAAACTTTTCAACAATGTGGTCTGAAGTATTTTTACCAAATGCCATATAATAACCTTCTGTTGAAATCTGATCTAACAAGTAGACCTTCCGCAGTATTTTATCAGGAGCGTACCCTTCCTGTTTGACCAAGTAATATGCGGTGAGTTCTGGTACCGCCCATAAATCGATTCTGTCTTTTAATAACTTTCTGAATCCTGACAAATATTTGTTACTTGGCATCACATTTTCCCCCTTAACGAATCCTTGGCTAATTAAATACTGCTCTCTTAAATCTTCTCTAACCGTTCCAATTTTATAGGCTTTTGCTTCATCCAAAATGTTTATTTGAATATCATCACGATCTTTCAGAGAAAATAGATAGAAATCTGCGGGTGCGATCACTTCGACCCATTTAAACAGGTTTTCTCTTTTTGCGTTTCTGCCAATGGAATATATCAACGTATTTGGTTTTTCTTGAGCTTCTCTCAATGCTCGCGGCCAAGGTCTTACTGAAATTTTGGGCTGAATGTTCAGTTCTTTCAAAGTGGCTTTTACCACTTCCGTACTCACCCCTGTGATTTCTCCATTTTCTTCGTAATTGTAGGGTGGAAACTCCTCCGTCACGATTTGAATCGATTGACTATGAACAGAACTACTCAGCACACAGAAAAACAATAACACAGTAAGATTTGAAATTAGCTTTTTCATAATTTTACCTTCTACAAAATGATTCAATGCTCTGGCCCCTCGAATTGTGAATCCATGAGCGCGACATCTTCATTATGAAAAATCATTAATTTTCTATGCTTTTTGTTGCCAGCTGAAGAGTTTATTGATTTTAGAGGGAACCTCGAAACAGGTTCCCCTAAATTGAAACTGATTAGGATTGAAATTTGATGAGTCTCTTTTCTATTTATGCAGCTTGGACGGATGGATCTTCAGCCGAGCCAATCCCATTGTACACATTCTCATCAATTTCATTTTCTGATTTTGCGATCAAAACCGAAACAGCTGCATCGCCCGTGACGTTCACTGCGGTACGTGCCATGTCTAGAATGCGGTCAATCCCTGCAATAATCGCGACCCCTTCTAAAGGCAATCCCACCGATGTCAAAACGAGGGATAGCATAATCAAACCGGCGCCAGGAACCCCTGCTGTCCCAATAGAAGCCAATGTGGACGTCATAATGATCGTGCCATACTGGGCGAAGGTGAGTTCAATGCCAAATGCCTGTGCCACAAATAGGGCACAAACCCCTTGGTACAGCGCTGTTCCATCCATATTGATCGTGGCCCCCAGAGGTAATACGAAGCTTGAAACCGATTTAGACACCCCTAACTCCTTTTGCACACAAGTCATCGTGACGGGCAACGTCCCGGAACTGCTGGTTGTTGTGAACGCAACAGTTTGTGCAGACAGAATGCCTTTAAAGAAAGTCAATGGATTCAATTTGGTGAGCACAAAAACACTGCCACCGAGCACAAAAAACGCATGGATGAGGCATCCCAGATAAACACCAATCACGACTTTGCCTAAACTGACTAACACATCCAGACCGTATACCGAGGTCACCCAAGCCATCAAACCAAAGACACCGAAGGGAGCAAAGGAAATCACCAACGCCGTCATCTTATACATGATTTCCGCAATGGCCTCGAACAGCTGAGCCAGGGGCTTCGCTTTTTCCCCCGCCATATTGATAGAAATGCCAAGAATGATGGCAAAAAAGATAATTTGTAGAATATTGCCCGAGGAAAGGCTCGCGACTGGATTCTTAGGAACGATGTTTAATAAAGTCTGAATCAGGGGCGGTGCTTCTTTCACCGAGACGGCTTTAGCGCCTTCCAGCGAAATACCAACGCCAGGTTCCAAAAATGATCCCAATCCAAGCCCTATGGAAATTGCAAGGGCTGTTGTCATTAAATAAATTAAAAATGTTTTGCCTCCGACTCGGCTCATTTTTGTCATGTCGTCCATCGATGCGAGTCCGACAACTAAAGAGCTAAAAATAAGCGGTACAATCAACATTTTGATCATGTTGATAAACAGATCCCCAAGGGGTTTGAGCATTGCCGCGCTCTCGCCAAATACAAGCCCCACGACAAGCCCTAAAACCAATCCCCCCATAATTTTTTGCCACAATGGAAAATTTCGCCATGCTGAGAACATAGATACCCTCTTGTAAGAATTGAGTTAAACCTCAGAAAAAGAAGCAGGAGAAACCGGATTTTTCCAAAAGGTCAAATAATTCAAAAGTGACTCTCCCTCCTCATCCCATGAACACAAATCGTGATACACAATTTCGAGAGGGGTATGCCGGCTTATCCTCTCGACGAACCGGATTTTATAAAACCTGAAAATAGTTAAGAAGACTGAGGCCAGGAGAACAAGCCAATTCCAGGGACAGATAAGGACAGTTTTGGGACTCGTGGGGACAAGTCAGGAACAATTCGGGACGGGTCTCATAGGAACCTGGACCCGCCTGGGATGAACCGCCTTACGGCCTTTGCTCTATAAGCATTTTCATATGAAACCCCTCAATTTTTTCAAGGTTGCCCAGTTCTTGCAGAAATTGTGGCGAGCCGAGGCTTCACATCAGAAAACAGAGGCCATCCCCAACTGTTAGAAAATTTAGTGATTTGGAGGAAATCATGAAACCAAGCAAAGCCATTGTGACCGGAGCAGGGGGAACCGTGGGTTCCGTATTATGCAACTATTTGCGTGAACAGGGAGTGCAAGTGATTCCATGGAATCGGAAACGGGTATCCACTGAAATTTATGAGGAAATGGATCGATTCATCCAAGAGGTTCAGCCCGATGTGCTGTATCATTTGGCTTTAGGGTCGTATCATTGGACTGGCGAGATTGCATGGATCACCCGGCAGCGGGGCATTCGTTTCATTTATACCAGCACCGTGATGGTGTTTACGAATGAGGCCCAAGGTCCGTTCACCCCCGAATCGCAACCCGATGCGACCGAAGGTTATGGGGGAGAAAAACGTCGGCAAGAAGAACGCATCTGGCATCAGAATCCAGAGGCAACGGTGGTTCGTTTAGGATGGCAGATTGGCAAAAAGCCCGGATCCAACAACATGATCCAGTATCTCTACGAGCAGATGCAAACCGAGGGCAAGGTCCGAGCAAGCACTGAATGGCTACCTGCCTGTTCGTTTCTAGAAGATACTGCTGCTGCTCTGTGGAAAATTTCTGAAATGCCTTCGGGTTTATATCATTTGAATTCCAACCAACAATGGAACTTCTGCGAAATCACGACGGCTCTCAATCGACACCACGGTTATCCTTGGCATATTTTTCCAACGCATGACTTTGTGTATGACCAACGAATGCAAGACTCCCGCATCACACTTCCTCCTTTGGAGCAGCGCTTGCCGGAATTGTCATCTTAAAGCGACAAATCGGTCATGTGTCAGATGGCTGAAATTACTGGAACAAACCGTCTCCAAAGCTCACCCCAACTGCCACACACCACACGCTGATTCCATTGAAATCATCCAAGGTGACTCCGGTTGGCAGGGTGAGGGTGAGGGATTCGTTTTCGAAAAGAGTGTCTTTGAGGTCGCCGCTGATGGAAAACCCCGTGGGCGGATTGTACTCTCCATCGGTTCCTCCGTAGATTTCCACCACAATGCCACCTCCATCATAATTGAAATTGCGAATGGTTATCGTGCAGTCGTCCACGATTTCAGCAGTTCCCGAAACATTGTGAGAGAAGGTGGAAAGCTCGGCCGTTTGTCCCACACGGGAATGGTTGGAGGTACAAGTAGAATCCGAACTCGATGTGCTGGAATCAAAAGCGGTAGTGGCATTCTCTCCGGTGAGTGCGAGGTAGGCGGTGAGATCACGAAGTTCGTCATCGCTGATCCGATCAGCCCCCCAAAATGGCATAATGCCGCCCGTCAACCCTTCATACACGCCACTATCGACTCGACCACTTGTGCGAACCCGACGTCCTACCAATTCTGACGACAGCCCCAGCCCACCCACCTGTGGGGCGCGTTCGGTGCCCACTCCATTTTCCCCATGACACACCACACAACTCGAATTGAAGAGGGTTTGCCCGGCAGTGGCGTCTCCCCCCGACAAATCCGTAGGCGGATCAACAATTTGGATGGGCACAGGATCTGCTTCTCCAGCGGTCACGGTCGCCTGATCGTCGAACCAAGAAAATAGTGTTTGCCAATCAGTGTTGTCTTCAGTCCAGGTGGGGGCATTCATCCATTCGCTCAAACAACTGTTGACGGCGTCAAGCATGGCAGTCAATTGGCCATTTTTATAGTGAGGACGTCGTGTCACGTTTTCAAGGGAATGCCCTGGACGACGAATTCCATCGGATGCTGGTTCGGTCAGAGCATGACAGGTTGCACATGCAAAGGTGTTTCCTGAGGACATCCGATTCTCAAACAACTCTTGCCCTGTGGCAGCCGTGGGAGTTTCTGACGAAGTATCCGCGTTGCTTCCGCCACCGCCACCACCGCCACCACCACAAGCCATCAACCCACTGGCTAAAAGGCTGATCAAGATCCCATATAAACTTAATTTCCAGAACGTTCCCATAGGCCCTCCTCTACTTGATCCGTTGGATTCTGATGAATTTGTTCTCGTTGCTTGAGCAAACCTTTGTTCTCGTTGCTTGAGCAAGCCAGCAAGCCAGACTTTGTTCTCGTTGCTTGAGCAAGCCAGCACCCAACAACCTAAGACTTAGCTATATCGTAGTAGTTCAGGAATTGCACCGTCTTTCCCA
Source organism: SAR324 cluster bacterium (assembly GCA_028281495.1). Classification (GTDB taxonomy): domain Bacteria; phylum SAR324; class SAR324; order SAR324; family NAC60-12; genus JANQJU01. The sequence continues at coordinate 53,458 of JANQJU010000100.1, read as the reverse complement.
CAAGCAAAACTCTACTCCAAACAGGAAAACCAAACGGGCTTCCTGTTTTTTGTAGAGTTTTACTGCAATGGATCACTCCTAAGTTCGGTACGTATTTGATTACAGGTTGGATTCGGGAGGGGTGGGTGGGGTGCTCAAAAGATTTGTATCGTTTTCCCCACTAACGGTGTGGATCTGAATCCAGAAGCCTTCACCGGATGCAATCTGAGAGAAGGTACTGAAACCCCGTGCTGCCAAAGCTTGCGCTGTCGTAGAGTCCGGAGAATGAGCCTGCCAGCTTCCATTATTCCAACGCCACACCACAAAGCTGGTGTAGGCTGTAAAATTGGAATCGACTGAGGTGACCTCCGGTGTGGCTGGGCTGCTAGAGCCACCGCCACCACCACCGCCTCCGCCACCGCCACAAGCGAAAAGCAAAAACACGAAGCTGACCGCAATGAGCTGGGTTGCCAACCGAGGAAGCGGAAGGCTTCGGATCCACCTACGTAAAGAATTTTGGAAGAACAAAACTAGCCCGATGAATAACCACAGGCTGAATAATCCAACGGCCAAAGCATTGAAACCAGTCGGCGGCGGATTGGATTGTCCCGGATCCAATAGGCCACCGACTGGGAACGTCGCAACTTCTTGAGAGAGGTGTTGTAAGGCATTGTCAATCGCTTGCACCTCCACATCACGTCCATTGCCCAACAAATGCCAACCTTCCGAGAGTGCCCCCAATTCATTGAGGACGTCATAATCTCCCAGATCGGTGAGACTCAGCATGCTGCTTTCGGCCATATTCACCCACACTCCTTGTCCTGAGTTCATTGAGACCATTGTGGAATAGGTCGTCGTGGCACTTGTGTCTGAGGATGCGCTCAGGCTGGGCTGGTACACAGACCACTCCCCACCATGATATCCCCACACTTCCAAGGCTTCGGCAAACTTGGTTTCTAAATCGTCAGATCCCAGCACCGCAGGAGTTGGCAAAGCGACAAGGTTCCACCCGGCTTGTAACGAGACCGCAGAAGCCAAATTCTGAACGGTCAGGGTGGTGGTCGATGCCATGAGAATCGTAGGCCCATTTTCATATTGGATTCGTGCAACTCCCGACTCCAAGGTGACCACCGTTTCTTCCCCTTCGAACGATTTTTCAAAACGTAACTGCACATCATCACTATCAGGCAAGATGTAAACAGGATCTCCTGTTTCAAGGGTGCGCCCCACGAAGTAAGCATTCGTAGGAATGTTCTGAGCGACCTCGGTTTCTAGACGCGCAGTGGTATTGTTGTTGCCAGATCTGACCGAAGTCACCACGGTCACTTTACCACTGCCGGTTTCATCGTAGGTCACTTCAACCGAAGCACCTTGCTGTGCGGTGGGTAACAAGACCACTTGGGGTTCGCTCGACCCCGGAGGGACGATTTCCAGCGTCGCTTCAATCTCACCTTGGGGGTTGGTGGTCACTTTAGCAGACACTCGATTTCCACTCGGAGTTTCCACCGAAGGGGTCTCGGTTTGCGTGGAACCGCTAGAGCTGATCGCAGTTTTAGCTCCGGCAGGGGCCTTGATTTCTGTGGTGACTGCTTCGCCTGAAGCATCCACTGCCATGAGCTTATTGGTGGTGGTTCCATCTGGTTCGACTTCAGAAACCGTGGTTCGCGTCACTCCATTGTCCACGACAACAGCTTCCGATTCTGTAACCAAGGCACCGGAAGCCGCGATGCTGGTTTTGGCTCCTGCGGGGGCCTTGACTTCGGTGGTGACCGTTTCCCCGGAAGCACTCGTGATTTCGGTGGTGGCCGTAGCGCTCCCATCACTATCGACGTTCGCTTTAATTGCTGCTGTTTTTCCCCCCTCAAGCTGGATCAGTGGCACTTCTGTCACTACATTTCCAGTATCGCTGATGCTGGTGGTGGCTCCATCCGGCGCCTGGATTTCCGTTTCCACTTCTTGACCAGAGGCATTTTGTACTTTGGCTTTGTTGATCACCGAACCGTCTTGCTGCAAGGTCGAACTGACGGAGGTGTTGGCTTGAGGAGTTAGTTTTACAGTCACCGAACCGTCTTCATTGGAAACCGTTTCCGAATTTTCGTTGGGCACCTGAACCGAGGATTTCCCTTTGGTCACTGTTTGTCGTGGGTCCGCTCCACCCGAATTTACGGGATTGACTGCTACGGGAACGGTGGTGGTCGTAACGGCTGCTGTGGTCGTGGTCACCACCGTCGATGTGGTAGTCGTAGTTGGTCGTGTGGTGGTGCTGCTCGTCGTGCTACTGGTGGTACTGCTTGTGGTACTGCTCGTCGTGCTACTGGTGGTCGGAGCCGGTGGTGGGGGCGGAGGAGCACCACCACCCCCTCCGCCACCCCCACCCCCAAAAGAAGGAGGAGGTGACGGAGGAGGCGGAGGAGCACTCGCAACAAATTCCAAAAATGGGAGTGTCGTTGTCGTGGTGGAAGTCGTGGTGACAAAAATCACATTGGAATTGCCCCCTCCATTGGCGGCTCCGTGTACAGTAAGCGTGCCACCCGTCACTGCAATATCCGCAATTCGCCCTCCCTCCATTCGCAAACTGGGAGATCCATCAATCAAGATAGTTGCTGGCGTCCCTTTGGTGTTTGAAGCCAAGGTCGTGTCAAAAAGTTGCAGTGATCCATTGCCCGAAAAAGTGGTGGTTTTTGTGGCGGGTAGAATCACGCTTCCTCCACTCGCTGCCAAACGCCCTCCTGAAACGGTCCCTCCACCATTCAGTTGTAACACTCCGGAGTTGCTGGTCAGATGGCCTTCCTGAAGGGTCAGACCCCCGGATAACGTAAAATTGGAATCGCGCGTGTTCAACACTTCCGTTGCAGATGACAGTATTAATGGTTCGCTCACAGTTACATCTGTCCCCTCTGTCCGCAGGTCAAAGGAAGAGAAATTTTTAAACACCGGGTTGTACATCATCACCGTAGCGACCGGGGGTGAATTGCCTTCGAGAGTCAAGGCATGGCCATTGAGTGCCAACGTGTTGGCTGCCAGACTTTGCCCGGTATTCAATACCGTATTCCCCGATAGTGCGAGTGATAGGGGGTTGGGTGTGACTAAAGTCACTCCCGTTGTTTCAAGATGTCCCATCAAGTCATTGAAGGACGATTTCATATCTAAGGTACCGCCCCCGTAGGCTTCCAGCCTTGCATTCGTTCCCAACTTCAGATCGGTAATGACCGTGGTGCGGGTGCTGGCAATATCCATCACTGTGGAGCTTTGAGGGGTTTGGGACTCATAATATCGAATCGGTCCTGCCCCACTGCCTAAAAACATGTCTTTTCGACCATCACCATTGACGTCTACAAATGCTGGTGCTGAATCGAATCCAACGTCAACAAGATAAAAAGGATTGTCCTTTCCGGTTTGGAGATGAAATTGAGGTGCGGTTGGAGTTCCCATATTTTTGTAAAAATAAACAAACCCGTTATCCGCCCCGAGAAACAGATCAGAATCGCCGTCACTATCCATATCGAGAAAAGCAGGAGCGGCGTCATACCCCACGTCCACCCCTTCCAGCGGATTGTCGTTTCCGCTCTGCAAAATATAAATCGGAGCTTGTGCGGTTCCCGTATTTTTAAAGAACCGAAGGGTTCCGTAATACTCACCGACAAAAAGGTCCAAATCCCCATCCCCATCGATGTCCACCAAATCAGGATGGGCATTCCACCCCACATCAATGCCATTCCACGGATTCGAACTACCCGTCACAGGATGCACCGAAAACGAGGTCGCGCTTCCTTCGTTTCGATAGAATAAGATCTTGCCATCTGAAGTGCCTATGATGGCGTCCAAGTCACCGTCTTTGTCAACATCAGCAAAAGCAGGAGATTCGTCATTGTACAACGTTCCAAAGGGGCTTTCCCTATCGGTGAGTTGCACAAAGTTCGGATTGGAGGCGGATCCCGTATTGCGTGAAAAAATCAAGTGAGGTCCATAGGTACTGATAAACGCATCGGGATCGCCATCGCCATCGATATCGGCAAAACTCAGCGCGGAAGAACCTCCCAAAATGGAATTACTCAAGGGGTTCAAACTCCCGGTTTTTGAAACAAACTCCACCGTTCCAGACGTGTTGGGCTGCGCGTCAAGCAGTGCCAAGGTGGTCGCGCTATCGATATCCATCCATCCACCTGACGATTCCACTGTAGTTGTGAATTGCGTTGCGGCATCCACATCGATAATTCCGGATCGCATGTTCACCACATTGGCAATCGTGATGGGTTGTTTGACTCTCAAAGTACCGTCCACATAAATCCTGTTGCCCGATACCGTGCCGTTCCCCGAAACGATTAAAGTTTGGCCCGTGGGAATGGTCGTGGTGTTTGCCAAAGTGAAGGTGGTTCCCGGTGCAATATCCAGCTCACTCATTTCATTGGCACTCCCACCACCTGCCCGAAAATAACGGATCGTTCCGTCATGAATCCCGATGAAAGCGTCTGGATCTTTATCGTTGTCGACGTCGGCAAAAGCAGGGGTTGCATAGCTCCCGACATCCACTCCCACAAACGGATTCCCACTAATATTTTTGGAAAATTTTGGGGTTGTGATGGTGCCCGTGTTCTCGTAATACACCACGGTGCCTCCCCCGGTACCAATGAATGCGTCCCAATCGCCATCGCCATCGGAATCCGTAAAGGTGGGAGCAGCATCCCCTCCTACGTCGACACCATTGAATGGATTGAATGAGTCCACTCGTTCAGTAAACACCGGTGTTGTGGCACTACCGGTGTTTTGATAATGACGGATCTGCCCCAACTCATTGCCAACAAACACGTCATAGTCTTGATCATTGTCGATATCCACAAAGGCAACATGGGAATTATTGCCAACATCAATCCCGTCGAGAGGATTGGTAGACCCTGTAATTCTTGTGTACATCGGGAAGGATGTCGTTCCATAGTTATAGTGATAATAGATTTTGCCATCACTGGCCCCCAAGAACAGATCGAAATCTTGGTCATTGTCGATATCTACAAAAGTCGGTGCTTCTTCTCCTAAAAAGACCTTTCTCAAGGGATTGGCCGCATTGGGCGCACTCTCAAATTGAGGTACAGACGCCGTACCGACATTTTCGTAGTAGGCTACCCCCCCCGCTTTGCTTTCAACAAAGGCATCCAAATCACCATCCTTGTCGATATCCACCAATTCAATTGAGGCACGGCTTCCGATATCCACGCCATTGAACGGGTTCTGTGTTCCCGACTTTTCAGAGAAGTGCCGCGCTGGATAGACCAGAAGGCCACTCAAATTTGTGTCCGCATCAATGTCCAGCTTGCCGCCTTCCAGCGAAAGATTGCTAGCAATGGTCATCGCAGCCATCACCTGCAAATCACCTTTCAAAATGATTTCTCCACCTGTGATCCCTCCCCCTCCGTTCAAAGTCAGCAATTGTGATTGAGGAATCACCGTGGTGCCATTCAAACTCAAACTGGTGCTGCTCGCCACATGCACTGTGGAATCTTTTGTAATCACCAGTTGGCCAAGCGAGAGTTGCTGGTCCACATCCAAAGTACCTCCCTCTAGCGTGACCTTGCCGAGTAGGTTCCCACCACCCGTGATCTGAAAAGTCCCCCCTTCTCGAACGACAACATCTCTCTGAAGCGGGGATCCGGTTCCATTCCAAGTAACGGTGTATCCGTTTGGGACTACAAATCTTTCCTGGCTGCTTCCACACGAAGCGTCATTACCAAACGTCTCAATATTGAGCAGCGAACCATTCTGGGTCGCCAGACATTCAGCAATTCGGATGGAAATGGGAATTCGAACGCTGGCTTCATCGGGATCATTGCTCGTGAACGTAATGTCAGCGAGGTGCGTGCCGGAAGTGTAGATTTCTGTATCCAAAAATAAATTTATATTTTGCTGACTTTGCCCCGCCAATACTCCTCCTACCGGATCGGTGGCCACTGTGGTCAGGGGCTGTTCCACTGAATATTGCAGTAGCCCATTTCCCGTATTTTCCAGACTCACGCTCATACTTTTTCTCGTTCCTGGATCCATACGTACTGAAATCGAGTTGGGCGAGACGGCAATATCGGGTTCCTGTATCGTCATCGTCACCGGAACCACATGCGGGCTGCCTTCCGCGTTGGTCGTGATGGTGACTTTTCCGGTATAACTCCCGACAGCCAAAGAACTTGAAGAAAGCAACAGCTCGATTTTAGACGATGTATTGGAAATCATCGTTCCCGAGGTGGCAGAGTTCACTCCCAACCAATTGCCGCCACTATCTGTCGACGAGGTAGCGCTCCAGGTGAGATGGCTATTGGGTCCCACATTGGAGATCGTTAAAGATTGTGTGCTGGCCAACCCCACCCCTACATTCAAGGCAACCGAAGATTGATCGATTTGAAACACAGGACCACCCACCGTGAGCGCGACAGGAACCGTCGTCGGACTGTGGGGATCGTTGCTGGTGATCGTTACGGAACCATTGTAAACACCAGGACTCAAAGAGTCGGCCTTGGTGATAACTTCCGCCGTTTGCTCTGCGCCTACCAATAAGAAACCATTGGTCGTTCCTAGACTGAGCCAATTCCCTCCGCTAACAGTGGCAACAGCCGCCGTCCACCCTAAGCCGTTGGTCCCTGTGTTGGCTAAAGTCAGGGTTTGCGTATTCAACATGCTACGTTCTGTACTCATCGCAATCGAACTGGGATTGACCAGTAACTTGGCATCTCCCGACAACTGGTTGGCAAACAAAACAGCTAGATTGTTTGCAGGTGCAGGACTCCGTACGACGTATCTCACGGTATCAGAGGAATGGATCTCAATTCCATTCACTCCACTGGTATGACCGTTGAGTGTTTTGTACTGAATCAGAATGTTTCCTGTTTCGTAGAGGATCGCTTGCATCGTGACATAAGTCCCTCCGGCTTGCCCTTGAATGCCTAAGTTGTCGTATTGCACGATGAACCGGTTGGGAGCCGTCTTGGATTGCGTCGTGACCGTCGTGACTCCATCAAATACTTCCATGTCCTTATTAAACAGCATGATTCGAGGGGCATTACTACGTGGCCCTGGAAGCGTGCCATCTGGCACCAAATCGTACTGTCGACCAAATCCGATATAACCATTGGAAGAAATGCGAATCTGAGTGTGTGCAATACCAAAGAAGGGAAACGAAAAGCCGATATCTGCCAAACCTTGTTCACAGTTGTCACAAGCCTTCGTGATGTTGGTTCCGGTGGAAAGGATGTCGTCCCATGCGTACGTCACCGCCCCGGAAGTGGAATTAGAAACGAGGTAACCTCCCGCATTGGAAATATTGGCAATGGCTTTCTCCGCATTGATTCTCCCACCCGTCACACTTCTTTGAGCGAAAGCAGCAATAGGATCTGCGGTGTTCATGATGATTTTTTTCAACTGAGCATGCTTGAAATCAGGCCGATATGCTTTCAATAGAACGGCCAATCCGGTCACATGCGGGGTGGCCATCGAGGTTCCCGATTTCGTTCCATATGCATTGTTCATGACTGTCGACACAATGTCAGAACCCGGTGCAGCCACATCAACAGAAGTCGCACCATAGTTGGAAAAGTACGAACGAGCGTCCGAAAATGTGGTGGATCCCACGGATAAGATATTCGAATTGTTATAACCCGCAGGATAGTGTGGAGAAACATCCGTATTTTTGTTGTCGTTTCCCGCAGATGCCATAAACAATCCCCCTTTATTTCCAAAGGCTTCAATGGCATCTCGCAAAGCTTGGGAATATCCACTACTTCCCCAACTGTTGTTGGAAAGGTGCGCTCCCATCAAACTACTATATTCGACGGCTTTGATAGCATCCGAAATCCATCCCCTTGGGTTCAAAAACTTGAGGGCCATGATTTTGGCATGATGCGAGACTCCGACGACTCCCACATTGTTATTCCCTACTGCGGCAATCGTTCCTGCCACGTGGGTTCCGTGAGACGAGGTATCCATCGGATCGCCATCTCTGTTAGCAAAATCGTAACCGTGGATGTCATCCACATAGCCATTGCCATCATCATCAACCCCATTGCCTGCAATCTCACCGGGATTGGTCCACATATTTGCGGCTAAATCGGGATGATTGTAGTCCACTCCACTGTCGATCACCGACACAATCACGTCCGAACTGCCGGTGGTGGTTTCCCAGGCCTCCAGTGCTTTGATGGTTCGTAGCCCCCACAAACTGGAAAAACGCGGATCGTTGGTCGTCACACTTTCAGGGGCTTCCACCAGATAATCGGGTTCCACCAATTCCACTGCCGGATCGCTGAGCAGAACCTCCACGGCGTTTTCCACTTCTGGGACTTTCAGGACTTCCCAGTCGATGGTTTGAAAACGGGCCTCTAAAGTGGCTCCCGCCCGTTGCATGGAACGCCGCGCCAATCGTCGAGCATTTCCCTGCTTTTTTTCCGAGCGATATTTAACAATGAGGCGTTCTTCCGCATGGTCTTCCTTCAAGAGTTCGGTCACCACGGTATTTTCTTGAAGGATGCTGGATTCGCTACAATGCGTTTCGGTTCCTACTTCGCATTGTAAAATCCACGCGGCATCTTCTTCACAATTCACGATGCCATCGCCGTTGACATCCCCAAGGTCCAATCCATTGATCAAGCCGTCGTTGTTCCGATCTTCATTGAAAGTGGTGCGCACCCCATTGGAAATGGCCTCGTCGAACACCTCATCTCGGGAATCCCTCAATTGCCCACCTACATGGCAGATCAACATAGCATCCGCCACATTGACTAACTGGTCGCTGTTCACATCCCCCATCAAAAATGCATCGAGCTTTGGATCGGGGGTTTGTTCCGACTCCTCTTGTGGCAAAACCGGCGCTTCTAGATTGGATCCTGCCGCTCCTTCCAATTGGGCCGTGCGAGCTTCCGAAAGTCGGAGGGCTTCGTTGTTGCCCTCTTCTGGGTGAAACGGTTGTTTGGTGCTTCCGACTTCCCGTTCCAGCCGCATTTTATTTTCGGTACGGGCTTCTTCTTGGACGACGTTTGTGGTTCCTTCAGGGACGGTGCTCGTGGTTCGAGTTCGCAAAGGACGGGGACGACTACGCGCAGTCATTCGCAAAGAATGAGGATTTTCAGAGGAAGGTACTAAGGCTTCGCCTTGGGTGTCGGTTAGTGTGACCGAGACCAAGCGAAACGGAGTCACCACGGGTTCGTCGCTTTCATACTGAATCCTCGCAATTTCCACCAGGTGTGCGGGATCGTTGAGACTGGTTTGATTGGTACTGATCAGCCAGATATCTCCCTTTTGTGCATCCAAGCGGACCAACGGAGGATTGGTGAATGCTGGCGACATGCCTGGAAGGACTTCTCGCACTTCCAGTAGAGCGGGGTCGTACTTGACGTGAGCCAAATACCCCCCCAACGCACGGCCGCTCCCCGTCATATCCACATAAATCGACTCAGTTGGAACCTGCTGGCTCAGGGTTTCCTGCGGCGGAGTTGCCGATTGCTGTTTTGGGTCTTCTTGACGGCATCCCATCAAGCCAACCAGGATTAAAACGAGGATTGTCCCCTTCCACCAACTTCTCTGCACCATTCTCCCTCATAATTTTTATGTGATTTTTCTGAAATAGCAGACGCCTTCTCTGTACCATTCGGTGAGTTAGAGAGAAATTCGCCCCGTCTGCCTTCAGGCAAAGAAAAATGCCAATATCCATGAGACAATGGGGCAACTACCTTTTTTCAGAAAAATTCGCGAAGTTGAGGCAGTCTGAAAAACCGTGTGTTACAGTCCAGTTGATTTCTGATGTTCAACACAACAAAATATAAGGACGAGAATGGGAGCAACTTATCAACATTTGCGTTGTAGTCCTCTTCTCTTATTTTAAGAAGTTCACTTGATGAGGTCATTCGAGTATAAAAATACAAAAAAATAGCAAGGCACTCTACTTTGACCAGCCATCAGCATCGAACGAAGTGTATCTTTTGAAATCGCTGCCTAAAATCCATGACATCTAGTGCAACATTTTCTGGTGGCTCATGATCTAACAGAACTCGTTTTAAAAACGTGGCGATCTCTGACATGCCCTCAGATTTCATTCCCCACCGCACGATTTCGGGCGTGCCGAATCGCAAACCGTTGAAATCTCCATTCACTGGTTCAATGGGCAAGCCAATGCCACTGCTCAAGATATTTGCTCGTCGAAGTAATTGAGCCACCTTTTGCCCTCCTTCCCATTGGTTTGCTTCTAGCGCGAATTGATGGGAAGTCGTCACACCGTTATCAGCCAAATAAAGCGGAAGATGTTGTTCGAGTAGTGCTTGAGCTAACGTTTGGGCTTCTGAAACCATTGATTTAGCATAGGCCTTCCCGTGGATTTTCCAATCCAGTAAAGTTATGGCTAAAGCTGCGGTTTTGGCCACATCGAAGTTGGCCGTGAGGCCAGGAAAAGCAATTTGATCAATTCGTTGGGCCAGAACAGAATCATTGGTCAAAATGATACCCGAGGGCGGGCCCCCTAGACTTTTGTAGGTGCTAAAAGTCATGAGATGTGCACCGCATTCCAGTGGGTGTTGCCAGGCGTTGCCAGCAATGATTCCACAAAGGTGAGCAGCATCGAAATGAACATAACATTCGTATTCATCGGCAATTGTCCGTAGTTCATGAACAGGGTGTGGAAAAAGATTGAGGCTCCCACCAATCGTGATCAATTTGGGGCGGATCTGTCGAACTTTTTCAAGGAGGGCATCCACATCAACCGTATAATTTTTCGCATCAATGGGCGCCCAGTGAACATCTAGACCATACAGCCCTGCCGCTCCAGAGGTATGGTGGGTGATGTGTCCTCCAATATCGGGAGGAGGAACAATGATTTTATCCCCAGGCTGGGTAGTGGCCATAAACGCATATAAATTGGCCATCGCCCCGGAAGCCATTCGAAATTCTGCATAGCGAGAATGAAAAACCTCGCAGATGAGCTTGGTTGTCAACACTTCGATTTTTTCAATGGCTTCCAAACCCATTTCGTATTTATCTCCTGGATATCCTAGAGACGGCCTGTTTCCTAAACCACTGGCAAGCATTGCTTCTGCTTTCGGATTCATCACATTTGTCGCAGGATTTAGGTTGATTGATTGCCTTTCATGAATAGCTTTGTTTTCAGAAATCAGCTGATGGATCTGCTGTTCTAATTCATCTACTGACAATGAGGAATAATGATGCTCCAAAGAAGCGATATACTCTTGGCAATGATCAGGAATCCAGGTGCGGCTTGTTGGTTTCATTTGAAGACTCCAAGCGGGAATTGATATTAGAAATCCGGATGGGTCGAGGTGGGCCCCTCCATGCTCTTGATTGATCGCGAATGTACAATAAAAGCGTAAGAGGTTTAATTGGGGAAATCTATTCGTAAATCCTGAACCCTGTATTAAGAAATACAAAACGAACGACTCAAGAGCGCCATAGTTCAGATAGCAAAGAGGGCACTTTGCGTCATCTTATCCGTATCTAGTTTTCCCAAACCTTGGATAATTTAGATTCTAGAGCTTGAATGAAAGGATCGTTGTCTCGTTTATGCAAATAAGCAAAAAATAAGTCACAACTCAGAGCATCGGGTTGCCAAAGAATAATTTTATTCTGGGCTTGCAATTGAAGAGCCTCTCCTTTTTCCAACAAGGCCAATCCCACGCCAGACGCGACCAATTCTGCTTTCGTCTTTTCATCATCTGAATAGAAGACTTGGTTAAACGTTAAACTCTCTCCAAGTATGCGCTCTTTAAGGACTGCTCGAAATGCACAGTGGTCTTTAGACGTAATCCAAGGCATTTCCACGATACTTTTCCAAGTAGCCTTTTGGATTTGCGCTTCATACTGTTTGGGAATAGCAACCACTAAATCAGCACTAATCAAAAACCGAGCGGAGAGGGGATCAGTGGGGAGTTTACCAAAAGCAAAACCAGCATCTAACTTACCGGTAATCAGCTCATCAATCATCTTTTTAGAATAGGTGGGTTGAATATCCAATTTGATATCAGGAAAGTCCGTTGCCATGAGCTGTATCAATTGGCCTATTCTTAGAAAAGTAATGGTGCCGCTGATTCCGATTCTGAGGGTTCCTATCAAGGCCTTACGAAGTTCAGTAGCATGATTGATCAAATCTTGAGCAGCGGACAACGTCTTATCGGCTTTCTCCTTTAAGAGCACCCCCTTTTCTGTGATCTCCATCCCATTAGGAGTTCGGGTGAACAATTGTATTTCCAACTCTGATTCAAGTGATTTGATATGGGAGCTGACAGAAGGCGGAGTGGTGAAAAGCCGTTTTGCAGCTTTAGTGACATTCTTTTCTTCGGCAACAGCAATAAACGTTTTCAATTGGTAGAGTTCCATATTTCATCCTGGTTGATCCATAATCTGTTCATAAGAGATACTACTGTACAGACAAGAGAGCAGCAAATGGCTCCGAAACTGACGAAAGCAATTCTAGCGCTAAGGCCGGTAACTGCTCTCCCCTGCTTTGCAATAGACTTCTATCAATGGAGTGGCAATGTTTCGGAACACCTCAAACGTGGCTTCAGAAAAGGCTTTGGGAAGCGATATTCAGAGTAATACAAGAGCAGTTGTGGAGTTGATACAGGCTAGGGTACATTGAAATGCTGACTCAAATAATTCAGTACTTGAGTCCGCTGATCGGTGGGCAGCACGTCCATGCCTTGTTCATCCACCATCCAATCGAGCAACTCATCCCAGTCAGCACGAGTCAGACCTTGCTGTTTGACAATCGCTAACGAATGGCATGCCGAACAAGCGTATCCTGTCATCGTGGAGCCTGGACCGGACGGCCAGTCGTCTCCAAAAGCGGTCGTTGCTCCTGATTGCGAGGCAGGCAAAGGCATGACTTTTTCGCTTTTGGAAAACACCACCGGATTGTCCGAAAGTTGATTCAAGTAAGCCAATAAATGCGCACGATCAGTGGAATCCGCGATGCCTGGAAACACCATCTTGGTCCCTTCGACATAATTGGCGGGATTCGTCAAAAACTGGTCCAATGTGTCAAAATCCCAAACCCCGGTGAGTTTTTGAAAAGCTGGTGAGTAAGCAAACCCAGACCGCGATGCCTGGGATGCATTGAGAATGTTCCACAGATTAGGGCCGACCTTGTGAGGTTCATTCGGCTTTAAACTGTGGCAGGCTTGGCAGACCAAAGCGATTTGTTTCCCTTGGTCCGGGTTGGCAGCTGTCACCAAAGGTATAACCGACTGGGCAAATCCAGGACCAATTCCCCAAAAGGCCAGAAGGATCGTTAAACACAGAATTTTGGAGACCCACGCTCTCGTTGGAAAGCGTGGATTTAGAATGGATCGAATCTTAGGCATAAAATTATCTCAATTTCATCGTTTCATTAGGCCGCAACGGTTACGGCGATACGATGCATGGCATTATTGAGATATCCTTTAGGATTCCAGTTGATCGCAAAGGGTTGTTGGTTACCTTGATTGTCCGTCGCCCGTGCCCAAACTTCGTAATAACCATGAGAAGGAAAATTGACCACTGCCTGCCACCGTTGCCACGCATAAGGATTCACAGGATCTGCCAAATTCGCCTTGACCCAAGTGGCTCCAAAGTCCGTAGAGACATGTACATCCGTTACATGATTGTCCCCTGCCCACGCATGACCACGCACAAACAAACTGCGTGTCCCAGAAGGTAACTTCATGTCGGTTTGTGGAGACGTGATCAAAGATTTGACCGGCATACTTTGAATGATTTTGAAATCCTCTTTAGGCACTTTGGTTCCCGCAGCCACATTGTATTTTGGTACCCGATAGGAGGTACCGGTCATTTTAGGGCCATCGTGGACTTGGTCACGAACCCAAATTCGATTGAGCCATTTGTGTGAACATGATCCCGGCCACCCTGGCATGACCAGTCGGAGGGGGGCACCATTCATAGGGTGGATGTCTTCACCGTTTTGTGCGAAGGCAATCAGACTATAAGGATTGATGGCTTTGGAAATCGGAACGCCTCGGGAAATGGGCAATTTGTCGGCTTTTCCCGACAAATGGGTATCCGCTCCATAGTGTGCCGTATACACAGCCGTTTCTTTCAAACCCACCGCATCCAAGACATCTTTCAATCGAACACCAGTCCACTCGGAACACCCTACCGCTCCCAAAGTCCATTGATTGCCTTTAGCCGGTGGATTGAAAAAACCGCGACCATTCCCCCCACATTCGATTTGCAAACGATAGGTGACCACTTCAAATTCGCGTTTCAGATCCTGAATACTCCATTGCATTGGTTTCTGGATTTCGCCCTCCACTTTGATCATCCACGAACTGGCATCTACCGATGTGGGTGGAATGCCGTTATTGCGTATGAAATGACGATTGACGGGAGTGATGTCGTCATCCAGAAGATGGGGCGGTGTCTGTGCATTCACAGGACGGTCATTTAACACATCAAGACCATTTTTTCCTTGGATGACAAAGTCTTTGAGATTATCAGCCCAAGCTGCTGGCACCCAACCGGCAGGTAAGTTCTTATAATAAGGTATGGGCATGCCCACAGTCAGCATGAGTGTCGCCAATCCTGCACCTTTCAAAAAACCTCGACGGTTGGTTTCTGACTTTCGTCCAAAAATTTCATAATCGGCACGATCAGGATCCTCTTGGTATAATTCGGTTAGTCCTCGCTCTTTTTTCATAATTCTCTCCTCTTATAGATTGGAAATCGCTGTAGCTCAGTGCCTCTAGTATGGACAACTTCTCTACAACGACTCAAACGCTTTATTTTGTGCGTCAGGTATTGCCTCACGTCTATCTAACTCAACAATTAAGATCTTGTCAATCTCCGATAAGGTCTTGTCAATCTCCGAAAAAATAGAGCTATCACTGATTTATTACTCAACGAAACTTTCCCATTGTCTATGACTCAGGAGCTAAAGCGTTCCTGTTTGTTTCGGCTTCTTGATATCGGGATTCGAGACAGGATGAGCCTCCGTGAACTTCTGAGAAGAGCGTGTGTGTTTATGGCCATTCAGGAATCGACCGATAAAACTATAGCGAACCAATATATGATAGGTTGCTACGGCAAATACGGTGGTTAGCGCGATATTGATCATGATTTTCACGATAGCAGGAAGATCCACATGATAGAGTAGGATACCAAAACCCATAGTCCCCCATAGGTGGATCAGATACACCCAATAAGAGCTATTGGATAAATACTGCATGACCTTATTATGATGCGGAAAATAGCGTAGAAATAAGCCAAGGAGCGCAAAGCACCACAACCATGTCGAGATATTGTAAACAAAGCCAATGCTTAAGTTTACGGACCATTCGGGCAGCAGGCCTTGGTCTTTGGCATGTAAAGCAAATAGCGAGGCCACAAACAGGACATTACCCATCAAAAAATAACGCCATACCAAGGTTTGGTAGTGTTGAAATAACTTGTCTCGACAGGAATAAAACAACCAACCGAACAGAAAAAATAAGCCATTGTGCCCCAATTCTTTCCAATTGGGCAGAAACGCTCCATCTGGGGACAAAATTCCATCACGATAAAAGATACCAATGCCTACTAGCGGAAGCGTTAGCACAACACACCCCCACCATCGCGTCGCTAAGATTTGAAATCCAACCATGCCCTTTGCTTTGATGGAGGGGCGTACTTTACTCATGACCTTATGGATGGGAATGGATAATAAGCAAAACCACATGAGATAGCATAGAAACCATAAGTGTATCGTATGGAAACCCGACTCCTCACCCTCGGGATGTTGAACCAAACTCGGATCCAGACCAATTGTCCCCGTTTGAAGGATATGCTGATGCACCATAAGCAGCACCACGAATCCGATAAAGAGGGGTGGCCAAAAGACTAAGAAAGGCAGGCCGATCCGTTTGAATCGGTGGATTAACATGAATTTCAGATCATTCCGGGCGACCAACATGGCGGCAAAAAAGCCGGAAAGAATGAAAAATAAAGGCATTCGAAATACATGAATCCACCCTGTGAGCAAATCGGCGAGCCATGTTTTGGTGGGATCGGGAATGATGGCAAACGATTCATCCGTATGATGATTAATCATCACATGGATCACAATACCCATCCACATGATAATGGCCCTTAAATTATCAAGGGCATAGTAACGGGGACTTGAGCTCATTGGGCAATTTTCTGTTTAAATGAAATAATTTCTTCTATAAAAAAGAAGAAATACATGTCAACACTTTTATTTTCCACAGAGATTTCACTTGGACATCTTGGTACTTGTACAAAACAGTGGGCATATTCTTTGTTTTCGTATACACTTGTACCGTAACCTGAACAAGTATGAGGAATATGCGAGTTGTCAATTTTAGTGAAGCTAGAAACAATCTAAAATCGGTATTAGATCAAGTTGTGGATGATGCTGATTACACTGTCATTACACGCCGTGATTCAGAGGATGCGGTTGTCATGTCCTTAGATACCTTTAATAGCTATATGGAAACCTTTCATCTTTTAAGATCGCCCGCCAATGCTGCCCATTTATTAAAGTCCATTGATCAATATAAAAAAGGAGAAGTGCATCAACAGGAATTGATCGATGAGTAGAAAGTTAGCTTGGACTGATGAAGCTTGGCAGAACTATGTGTATTGGCAATCTCAGGATAAGAAGACGCTTAAAAGAATCAATAAATTGATTGAAGATACTAAACGGCGACCTTTTGAAGGGCTTGGTAAACCAGAACCGTTACGTGAGAATTTAACGGGGTTTTGGTCAAGAAGAATTGATGACACTAATCGTTTAGTTTATGCAGTTGATGACATTTTCATTACAATTATTTCCTGCCGATATCACTATTGATTGAAGTAAAAAATCGAACAATTAGATGATGAGATGGATTACAACGGAAGGTCTCTCAAAAGCACATTTTGGTTCCTGATAGGAATGCTCCTTCCAGGGATTCTCTTGCTGGGTGCAACGAATCTGCATGCCGAGGATTGGAACACTTTACGGCAATCCATGGTTCGAGATCAATTGGAAGCCAGAGATATTCGAGACCCCAAGGTCCTTGAAGTCATGAACACGATTCCTCGGCATTTGTTTGTCCCCAAAAATGTCCAAGTCTATGCTTATTCCGACCGCCCATTGCCTATTGCCGAAGGACAAACGATCAGCCAGCCTTATATTGTGGCCTTGATGAGTCAGTTACTTGAATTAAAACCCGGTATGAAAGTGTTGGAGATTGGCACGGGTTCCGGCTACCAAGCCGCGGTGCTGGACCGGATGGATGTTGAAACCTACTCGATTGAGATCATCCCCCAATTGGCAAAGGAAGCCCGTCAACGCTTGAGTTCGTTGAAATATGCAGTCGAAGTTAAAAATGCCGATGGATATTTCGGTTGGCCAGAACACGCTCCGTTTGACCGGATCATCGTTACTGCCGCCGCCAATCACATTCCGCGTCCTCTTTTGGATCAGTTGAAACCCGGCGGACATTTGATCCTTCCTTTAGGGAGGACTTTGATTTTTCAAACCTTAACCATCGCCACCAAACAACCCGACGGCAAAATCGATGTAGCCCACCATACCGATGTCCGTTTCGTCCCCATGACCGGCAAGATGCGCGAATGACGTGGAGAGTAGCATTCTCTTTTACAATGGGTTGGAAGCCCTCCGAAAAATCAACCGGGCGATTGCATAACACAAAGCAGCCCAAAAAAATAAAGAAGACAGGCCGGTCATTTGTGCTAACAACAAGGCAAGGACCGGTCCTAGCACCGACCCCATCCCATTGAAACACCACGCTAAAGCGACCCGTTGATCGACGGTGTTTTCTGAAGCATTTTGATTCAGCCTCACGATCCCCTGCGGAAACGGAATCCCGAGTAAAAATCCAATCCCACTGACACCCAGCAACGCCACGAATAGCCGAATTGAGAAATCACTTCCCGCAAACATCTGAAGGAGCTGGGAGAGTGCGAAAAAATATAAAATCAAAACGATGATCAATCCCCAAAATCCCCATTGGTCCCATTGACGATATCGTCGATGGAGCAACGAAGACACTCCCGACCCTACCCCCGATGCAAACAGCAACCCCGCCAGCACGGTGGCAAAAGAGTAAACAGGCTCCCCTAAAAACAAGATCAGTTTTTCGAATAGAGCGATTTCTACGATCATGAATCCCAAACCGATCCAAAAAAAATAAGAAATTTCACGGGAAAGCAGCTTCCGCGATCTGCGAAAAACCAAGAGCGGTAAGCCGATCAACAAAGAAGTGATCCCCAACAGCTGCAATAACAAGAACGGCAGCAACAACCCACCTTCTACCAGACCATCCCATCGGTATCCCATATGCTCATAGGTTTCTCGGAGCTTCGACCATTTCAGGAAATCATAAAAGAAAGGCTGATCGTCTTCTACCGGAGATAGGTCGTAGAGGCTCTGTTGGTGGAATGTCTTATCAGATTCCAGCATCTGCCAAATCGGAGTGGCATAAATCGGTGTCGAAAACCGATTGCTTTGATTGGTCATATCGGGTGGCATACCGGGATAATACACGGGAGTGAATCCGCGTTGCTCACAAAACTCTCGAAATAGAATTTGTTGTTCGGGAGTCCATTCCTGAGCAGATACCAGGATCATGAATGTAGAAACCGTCCGAAAGACTCCCAACTGTTGAGCCGGATTCCATCCTCGTCGTTTCATCACTTCAATGAGCGTACTCACCCACCGTAGTTCGGCTCGCGGCGGAGGCAGGAGATACCGATGCACACTCAACCATCCTTCTGGGTTGAGATGATCGAGCATTTGGGTGACCCCTTCGACAGTTTCCAAATGAGCTTGTTGCAAGGCATCCGTTCCGCTCGCCCCGGTCGGCGAGGCACCTTCCAAGTTCACCACGATTCGATCAAATCGACTTGGGTTTCGAGCCAACGTCGTTCGAACTCGTTCCGGCCGAATTTCTACATGAGGCCACGGGTTTTGCGACTGGAGCCAATCGCCGAGAAGCGCTGTGTCGGTCTGCACGACAATGGGATCTGCCCCCGATTTCACTGCACTCAGCACTTCTTGCCCTCCAATCACCTGCAAGATAAGTACGGACTGAGGAGCAGGTGGGATTTGATAAATCAACCATGAAGGCAAATTCGCAAGGTAGTCGGCGGAAACCGAGGGGGCCAGATCATTTCCGGTGCCTTGCTGCCATGGAGTATACGACGTGAGTTGATCTCCATCGATGGTAATGCCCTCTTGTTCTGGCAAAGGCCCCAAATAATTCAGACTCAAACCTGGCGCGGTTCGAGCTATCGGGCTATTGAACCAATCGATCCGCGAAACCGCATCCGAGGCCGTTCGTATGGGGGTACTGAAAGAGGATTGCAACGCTAAAGGCAGTGATTTGTACGGACTCATTTTCCATTCGGGCATCCCCCAATAATTGCCGAGGGACAAGGCGGTGAGAAGCGCACACAGAACCCCCAAACGTACCCTCCATGTGGAAGCCAAGCACATCGCAGCCCCTGTACCGGACACGGTAACAAAGACCAACCACTCCATTTCTTGCCAATGCGATGCAATAGGAAAAAAAGCGATGGCCCCAACCGCAGCCCCACAGAGGTCGGCACTATACAAAGCATAGGCCTTTCCAGAAAACTGTTGCAGGAGTTGGTTTAAGGTCAGCCCTCCAAAAAAGAACGGTAAGGCCAACACCACATAATGGAATCCCAGCCAAACCCATTGAACTGGCTCGATAAACAGCAGTGCCGGATCAAAAGGCAGCGATTGAAATCCAATCAATAAAGGAACAAGGGAAAACGCAAAACAACACGAAGGAATAACAGGAGAAAATCGACGACGCAGCAGCAGCAACACGACACCGGCCATCGAATATCCCAACAAAGCGCAACTGATGATCAGAAACGCATAATGGTGCCAAAAGCGAATTGCCAGTAATCGAGAAACCGCGACTTCAAACATCAAAGCGGAAGCGGATTGCAAAAAAACTCCTAATGCAACTCTCGGTATCAATTTATTTCCTTGAAAAAGCAGAGATGGAAGCTAAAGATAAACGTATGTAGTTGCCCACTGATACGAAGAATAGAAAGAGACCGTTATGTACCTTCAAAGTGTGAACATTGGCACAAAAAAGACTCTTACAATCGGCAAAACATTGGTTGAAACTGGAATCGTTAAAACCCCAGTAACCGTCCCGGTTAACATCACGTTTGATCGGGTTGGGAACGATTATTTTCATGAACCCAATATTCATGGAGGTCCAGATCAAGTAGTTTATGTTTATGGTGGTATTGACTATGCTTGGTGGTCCAAAAAATTAGGGCGTGAGTTACCTCCTGGCATATTTGGAGAAAACATGACCATTACCGACCTGGAAAGTGGCTCGTTTAATATAGGAGATCGTTTGTTGATAGGTAGCGTCGTGATTGAAGTGACTTCTCCCCGTATTCCTTGCTTTAAGCTAGCAAAACGAATGGAGGATCCCACCTTTGTCAAACAATTCCGAAAAGCGTTGCGTCCGGGGTTGTACTGCCGAGTGATTGAACCCGGATTGGTATGTGCAGGAGATACCGTCACACGAGAGCCTTTCAAAGGGCCAACCGTCACCATTCAGGACATGTTTGATGCGTTCTTCACTTCCCCTCCGATAGCAGCAGACATTGAACGCATTTTAGCCGCCCCGATTGCAGGCTTCGCTAGAGACGCTTTCGAAACCAAATTACGAGATGATTCGGTAATTCAAGATCTCAATAAGAGGATCGATGATATTGCAGCAACTACCTGAGCAATTTTAATAGTAGGGTAACAGTCAGTTTTGCAGTAGTGCATTCCGTGCCTAATAAGGTGCTCAGCCTATAGATATTGAATGAACAATCGTATTTTACGAAGGGAATTTTAAAAATGAAAAAGCAAACAATCGTCGAGCTGGGACAAAAAACAATTTTCGATGAGAATTCAAATGAGTTGGTTTTGTCGACGCTGTGGTCAGACAATAAAGTTATTTTAATGTTCGTCCGTCATTTTGGTTGACTGGTTTGCCGTCGGCAGGTTGCCGATTTAGTGGAGCAAAAAAAATCGCTAGAAGAGGTCAATATTGCTCTAATCAGTAATGGGAAACCTCACTTTATTGTACCATTTCGTAAAGAAACTGGATACGAAGGCCCTATTTATACCGACCCGTCTCTAGAAACCTACAAGCTATTGAATTTTAGGCACGGTTTATTGACTCATATGGGCGCAAAATCTTTAACGGAAAGCATTCGAGCGGCCACCCAAGGGCATGCCAAACTATTGGTTCAAGGCGATCCGAATCAACAAGGCGGAGTGATTGTAATCAGTCCCCAAGACCAAGTTGACTATTATTATCGAAATAAAGAGACAGGAGATCATGCTCCTATGGATCAGGTATTAAAAGCCTACTTCGGATGAGCTTTTCCTGGATCGTTCATCATCAGAGAGATCGTTCATCACAAGAGAGGTCGTTCCTCTTCAGAGAAATATATGATCATCATTTTAAATGGTTCGGTAGGAGTTGGAAAAACTGCAACTTCATGGGAGCTCAATACAAAGTTTTATAAATCAGTCATGTTGGATGGTGACTATTTAGGGGCAGTCCATCCATTTGAAATTTATGATCAAGAGCGTACCAATCACCTTTACCAAACGTTTGAGCACCTTATCAAATTTCACCAAGCGAATGGTTATCATCACGCTATAATAAATTACGTTTTTGAAACTCCTCAAGAGTTGTCAAGATTAGTTGACAAATTATTGCCCATTGACAGTGAAGTTCATTCATTTTGGTTAACCTGTCTCCCAGACGAACAGGAAAAACGCATCTGGAACAGAAATACAGACCAAATTCAATGGGAACTCAATAGGTTTCGTGAACTCAATCAAATCTTGGAAAATAGTGCATTGAAGGGGTATATCGGCACCCGAATGGATACATCAGGATTGTCAATCAGCGAAGTGGTTGAACAAATTTTACTAAAAGTTTTGTAGATTCAAGATTGATTCATTCTGGAGAAAGGAACTCTTCATGCCAAATGTCCCCAAAACAATGAAAGGTATTCACCTGGTCGGTCACGGTGATCTCGATCAACTTCAATTTCGCGAAGATATCCCGACTCCCCTTCCTGGTCCTCGTGAAGTTCTCATTCGCGTAAGCGCAGCTGGTGTCAACAACACCGACCTCAACACGCGCAAAGCTTGGTACTCCAAAGGCGAAGAGGACTCCCAAGATGCCAGTTGGGCGGGAAACCCTATCCAATTTCCTCGCATACAAGGTATTGATATCTGTGGAACGGTGGTCCAAGTAGGGGACCAAGCCGATTCTCAATTGTTCGGTCAGCGTGTGTTGGTGGAACCTTGTCTCTGGGAAAACAAAGGACAAGCGTTGACAAGGCCTTGGTTCCTTGGTTCCGAATGTGATGGCGGATTTGCGGAGTATGCGGTTGTCGCCGCTCGGCATGCCTACCCGATCCAAAGTCCTTTGAGCGATATCGAACTCGCTTCCTTTCCGTGTTCTTACTCCACAGCAGAGAATATGCTGACACGCGCCAAAGTAACCACCAACGACACGGTCTTAGTGACCGGAGGCTCAGGAGGTGTTGGATCAGCGGCGATCCAACTGGCTAAGGCACGAGGTGCCCAAGTGATTGCGGTGACGACTCCAGCTAAAGCGGAAAGTCTCAAACAACTGGGAGCCGATCAAGTCTTGGCGCGTCACGACTCGTTTGTTGAGACATTGGGGGAGAGTTCTGTCGATGTTGTCGTCGATTTAGTTGCCGGGGAACAATGGCCGGAACTACTGGAAATATTGAAACACTTTGGGAGATATGCGGTTGCTGGAGCCATTGGCGGAGCGCATGTGGATTTGGATGTCCGCACCCTCTATCTGAAGGATTTGACCTTATTGGGTTGCACGGTTTTGGAATCCGAAGTGTTTGGAAATTTGATCCACCGGATCGAAGCCAACGAGATTGCCCCACTCATCGCAAAAACCTTTCCTCTGAAGCAAATTGCCGAAGCTCAAACATACTTTGAGGCCAAACAATATACAGGAAAAATTGTTCTGGATTTAACGGATCTTGCTTAAACTTCACTCCCCGTTCAGTTAGGATACAGAAGGATTGTGCCCCACCAACAGCGCGACGTCCCATAAAATTTCCTCTTTATTACCTCCCAGGTAATTGCCATCCTTCCCACCCCGATGTAAATTTTGTTCTGTCGTCACGGATGGTGAACCATCTGTTTGACGAACAGTGCGCAGGTTCATGAGTCGATATCGCTCTGAGTATTCATCTCAATCATCAGATCCTAACTCTTTTACTTAATCTATAGGTATGCTCATGGAAAATTTATTCGTCAGCCGAAAAGTCAGTGCTCCTCAATCCATCGTATGGGAATTTGTTTCAGATGTGGGAGGATATTCCCAATATGCACCTAATATTGATAGCTCCCAAATCATATCCGGTAGCGAACAAGGGATGATCCGGGAATGTACCAATGCCGATGGATCGTGGCAAGAAACCTGTAC
This sequence comes from SAR324 cluster bacterium, assembly GCA_028281495.1. Classification (GTDB taxonomy): domain Bacteria; phylum SAR324; class SAR324; order SAR324; family NAC60-12; genus JANQJU01. The sequence continues at coordinate 29,963 of JANQJU010000100.1, read as the reverse complement.
TCATTGGAATCCTGGACAGTCCTACGCGTTTAGCGTGTATACGAAAGCCGCGAATTATCCCTATCCTCTAACGGATCTCAATGCAGTCTGGAAGGTGATCCCTACCAACGACCAAACCAGTACGATTCATATGGACTTTGAGTTTCAATTTATTGAAGACTTTCCCGAAAGCGAAGCCACCCGGCTCAAAGAACAGTTTCAACAAATATGTGAAGTGCTCTTGGATAACTGGGAAAGCAGTATCCAGGAAAAGATGAATGCCTGATCAATGAGAGTTTCATTGAGAGTTCATTGACTGGCGTGTCCGACATGCCTCCTCAGATGGAAGAGGCATGTTTCCCAGACAACAACCAGATTTCGATAGTCGAGTGTTGATATGACCAAGTTTGGAGAATTATTGCGCCATTGGCGCAAGTCGCGGCATTGTAGCCAACTGGATTTGGGGTTAGCAGCAGATGTTTCGGCAAAACATATTAGTTTTTTGGAAACGGGCCGATCTCAACCCAGTCGGGAAATGGTGATTGCCTTAGCGGTAACACTGGATATTCCCCTCAATGAACGCAACGTGTTGCTTTACTCAGCGGGGTTTTCTGAAGAGTATAGCCGTATGCCCCTAGACGAACCCGAGATGTTGGCGGTGCGTAAAGCACTGGACTATATGCTGTTTAATCATGAACCGTATCCAGCTGCCGTATTGGATTGGGAATGGAATATGGTGATGGCAAATCGTGCTCATCAGGGGTTGGTTCACCAAATGGCTGCGCAGCAGTCCCAATTTCCTCGAACTCACAATGTCATGCAGTTGCTTTTTGACCCCAATGGCCTCCGTCCCTTTGTCGAAAATTGGGAAGACATTGCGTGTTTGCTGCTGCAACGGCTCCAACGCGAACGGATGGTTTTCCAGGATCGAAGCTCTACCTTACTCGAACTGTTATTGGACTATCCGGGCATCCCCCCCAATTGGCGGCAGTTTGACTGCACGAAACCAGCCCATCCAATGATCGAAGTAGTGATGGTCCTCAACGGCCAACGCCTGCGATTGTTCTCCTCTTTGGCTTCTTTTGGAACACCGATTGATGTCACGGCGCAGGAACTTATTGTTGAACAATACTTTCCTGCGGATGAAAGCACTCGAAAGTTTTTTGACAGCCGTCATCAGTTGACGGGTAACCGAGTGGTCAACTCCCCATAGTGTTGCCCACCCGTTCGATATTCCTTTGTGTATGAGTTAAGGCTTTTTGATTTCGATGGAATTTGCTTGGGGTCGATTGTGTTGACAGCCAACAATACTCAATCGAATTTGCCAGCCTGCTGTATACGCCAACGTTGGTAATTTTGAAGTTTCTTTCTTGTTTAGAGAATCTCCAACCGTGTGGCTCGAATGAGTAGACCCCAAAACGTAATGAGAAGTGTCCGTGCATGAATTTGGGTTTTCCACAGATCCTGAGGGAACAATGTAGAAGTAAGCTTCCGACCCTCCTTGGTTGTAAAGATCGTATCCAAGCGAATCGATTGTAAACCAATTAGTCCACGTACCAGCTATTGCAGGTACAGAAAGAATTAAACAGAATGCGGCAATTACTATCTTTTTCATAGGAACCTCTTATTTAAGATAATTAGCAATAATGTCTTCCCTGAAAAATGATTAACAATATGTTTGTTAATCCTCAGTAATCAACGCATTAACTTCAATTAATTCAATGTGTTACTTCCATAAATTCAGATAAATAAGATTACTAGATTAATGAAATTTTCTTCCTACTTTCAACTCATTTTAATAAAATCTACAATAATTGGCCTAATTTAGAAAAATCCTTCGTCTACATAAGCGGTTCTTCCATACCTTCCCTACTGAGGATTAGCATACATCCCGCTCACATCGCCTGATTTCCAACCCATACTTTCAATCGAGCACAGTGTTTGAATTTCACCTTTATGCACCAATCAAACACAATGCTCTGATACGACAGGATAAAAACTATTGTTTCTTGGGAGCCAATCAGAGTAAATCATGAGGCTAGTATTTTAACTCCATGTAAGCTGAGAGCTATGGATCTAATCCAATAAGAAAACAATGGATAAAAATTGATTATAATGAAAAAAATGAAAAACAAATTTACGCTTTCACATGTGATTTTTTGTTTGTTGATTAGCCTATTTTTGAGTGGTTGTACTCAGAAATCAGAAAACCTAGATATTCAAAAAGTTACTCCAAATAGTGATTCTGAGTATAAGTGGTCCTATTATCTTTATATTCCTGCCGCTCTCAAAACAAATGAGAGAAAACAAAAATTATCTCACATTCTAGTTGTTCCAAATAACACAGGGAAAACCGATGATCGCATCGAACCTCATGATCGTAGAGCATTAAAAGAAGTGAGACAGCTACAAGACCTCGCTGATGCCCTTGAAACGATTCTGCTGATTCCTATTTTTCCTCGTCCTCAAAGTCACTGGAAGATCTATACTCATGCCCTGGATAGAGACACCCTTACCAATGAGATTGAGGGGTTAAGGAGAATTGATTTACAATTGATTTCTATGATTGACGATGCACGGAACAACCTGACTCGTACTGGAAACAACATCGCTTCGAAAGTCATCATTTTGGGATTTTCGGCAAGTGGCATGTTCGCCAATCGGTTCACAATTCTCCATCCAAGTCGAGTTTCGGCTGCTGTTGTTGGTTCTCCAGGAGGATGGCCTATTGTGCCAGTTCAGCAATGGGAGAATAAGGCTCTTCGTTATCCTGTGGGTATCGATGATTTGCAAGAATTAGTCGGCAAGCGTTTCAGTTTAAAAGAATATCAGAAAGTACCTCAGTTCTTGTTTATGGGGGCAAATGATGAAAACGATTCCGTCAAATATAATGACGGTTATGATGCTGTAGATAGAGACTTAATTTATGAATTATTTGGAAAGGATTTATTACCGAGATGGAATAATGCTAAAGAGATTTATATGTCTGTGAACGCCCAAGCAAAATTCAAAATTTATGAAAATGTGGGTCATGACATCACTCCACAAATGCAGGCAGATGTATTGTCTTTTTTAAAGGAAGTTCTTTCTCATTCAGATCGATCCGAGTGATTGAATGAATGATTGGGAAAGAAACCAGTGAACTTTACGTTGTCAACAGGAAAGGTAGATACAAGTGAAATCAACACGAACCTATTGGAATCCACTGGATGCACAAAATGCGGACGAATGGGAGGTCATCGAAGGGTCCGACGGAAATTTAATGCAATTGACAATAGCCGAAGATCCGGTAACCGGGGATTACACGAGATTAACAAAAATTAAAGATGGCTACTCGACCAAGGAATTCGGGGCGAAAAGCCATACTTACCCGGAGGAGATATTCATCGTCTCTGGTCGGCTTTATGATGAAGCGTTCGGAATGTGGCTAGAACCAGGTTACTACACAAGCCGCCCCCCGGGTGAAGTGCATGGGCCTTTCATTGCTGATGGGGATGTTGTCACCCTGGAGATGTCCTACCCCAGCCAATCCATAGAAGAATAGAAGTCTACAATTATGAATCAAATCTTTTGATTCTCTGATGCCGTCAAGCGCGATCCTATAATCAATACCTGGATGATTGAACATTCCGGCGAATTGGGAACAATCGCCCAGCATTGGTTCGATGTTATCCGAGATTGCGGCGATGATGTCCGAGAATTGCTGCATGACGGTCACCCTATCGCGTGCGTTGGTAAGGCGGCTTTCGCTTATGTCAACGCATTCAAAGCTCACGTCAATGTTGGATTTTTCCGTGGCGCTGAACTCGCCGATCCAGTAGGCCTGTTGGAAGGCACTGGTAAGTACATGCGCCACGTCAAGCTAAGGCCGAATAACAACATAGATAGAATGGCGTTAATCCAGCTGATCCAGTTTGCCTATTTGGATATGAAACAGCGCCTTGAGGCAGATCACTGAAATGCCGTCGCTCGATCCCTTGATGCAACATTGGAGAGTTGGTTAAAGACTGCTACCGGTGTTCGCATCCGACACGATTGTGCGGTCCCCGGTGACCGGATCCACACGGACCACGGCTGCTAGGTCGACATCGATCACAACCAGATTCCCATCCGCTTCCAACGCATTGCCAAAAGGAGCTATAAAATCTGGGCCGGCCCCAGAGCTGGCATCCGACACGATGGTACGATCACCCGTCGCTGAATCGACACGGATTACTGCCGCTAGACCAAAATCGACCACCATCAGGCTCCCATCGGCTTCTACCGCCAAGCTTGAAGGTGTTCCAAACCCAGGCCCCGTGCCGGTGTTGGAATCCGACACAATCGTACGGTCCCCTGTGACCGGATCCACACGAACTACCCCAAGACTAGCATCTCCCACCACCAGGCTCCCACTGGCCTCTACCGCTAGGCTAGAAAGCGTTCCAAATTTGGGTCCCATGCCGGTGCTGGCATCCGACACGATCGTGCGGTCCCCCGTAACTGGATTCACACGAATCACGGCCAACAGACCAAAATCTGCTACGATCAACTGACCATCAGCCTCTACCAAAATATCGAGAGGATTTTCAAATCCGAGACCTGTGCCAGTACTAGCATCCGACACAATCGTGCGGTCCCCTGTGATTGGATTCACACGGATGACGGCCCCCAAGCTAGCATCTCCTACCACCAGATTTCCATCAACCTCTACCGCAAGGCCGGCAAGTGTTCCAACCTCAGGACCTGTGCCAGTGCTGGCATTCGACACGATCGTGCGACCTCCTGTAACCGGATCGACACGGATGATCGCCTCTAGGTCTGCATCGACCACGACTAGACTGCCATCAGCCTCCACCGCAATGGCACGAGGTGCAGAGAAGCTGGGGACCGTGACGTCTGAGACAAGGGTGCGGTCCCCCGTAATCGGATCAATGCGAACCACAAACGGACCGACATCCGCTACTACTATGCTCCCATCAGCTTCCACGGCAAGGCCATAAGGAGATTCAAAGCTTGGCCCCGCTCCGGTGTCGGCATCCGAAACAATCGTGCGGTCCCCTGTGGCTGAATCGATACGGACGACCGCACCCAGACCACTATCCCACACAACCGCATTGCCATCGGCCTCCGCCGCAATGCTCGTAGGTGTTCCAAACCCTGGGCCACTGCCAGTGCTGATGTCTGAGACAACGATGCGGTCCCCTGTGACCGGGTCGACACGGAATACTGCCGCCAGGCTAAAATCAGCTACAATCACATTGCCGTCAGATTCTACCGCGAGGCTAGCAGGCGTTCCAAACCTTGGGCCTGTGCCAGTGCTAGCATCCGAGACGATCGTACGGTCCCCTGTGATCGGGTCGACACGAAGAACCGCCGCTCGGTTAGAATCAACCACGACCAAACTGCCACCGGCCTCCAATGCAAGGCCGCGAGATTCATCGAGACCTGGGCCCGTGCCAGTACTAACATCCGAGATGATTGTGCGGTCGCCCGTGACTGCATCAACCCGTAGTAGTGCCGCCAAGCCAGTATCTTTCACCACCAGGTTGCCATCGGCCTCCACCACAACGCTTGTTGGAGTTTCAAAGCTTGGACCCGTGCCGGTGCTGGCATCTGATACGGTCGTGCGGTCCCCTGTGACCGGATCCACACGGACCACTTCCGGCAGGTCTGCCTCGACCACGACCAGACTACCATTGGCCTCCACTGCAAGGCCCCGAGTTTCTACTAAGTTTGTGCCGTTTCCGGTACTGTCATCGTCTGATTCTGATGTTGTACTACTCTCGCAACCTCCTAAAGTCAGTACCACCAAAAAAGATACAATAACCATCAGTCGTTGGTTTAAAGTTTTCATAATATTCCTATCTTCCTTGAAAAAGTTTGAGGTCGATGAATAAATGGTTTTGAATCGGTTTTGAAAACCAAGTCCAGTACGGATTACTTGGCTCAACACGAGTCTACCACGGTTTCGTAAAACTCATCATTTAAGACACAAATCCAGTATGAATAAAGTTAAAGGAACAAATAAATTACTTTGACCAAAAGGCAATCCACTAAAGCTCTCTCGTGTGGGAAGCAGTGGGTGAGATAAACCACTTAGGAGGATATGAGCCGCTTCTTGAAGTGTATGCCATCGATGTAGGACAGGGAGACGGCCTCCTCGTTGTCATTCCGGCGGGTCACAACATTATGGTCGACAGCGGCAATACCCGTTCCTTCCAGAATGGCGGGAAGAACGCCGCAGACTTCGTTGATTGGAAATTTTTTAAAGACTATGTATCTTTCGCCGACCGTGAAGACCCGGATAAGACAAAAATCCAGCTCGACGCAATGGTTGCCACCCATAATGACATCGACCACTTCGGAGGGCTTTTCGATCTCATTGACCAAAACGAAAAAGATCGGGCCGAACTAGATTGCAGCGATGTCATTATGGGGAGGTAAATATGGACGATATCAACCGTCAGGATCATTTTGGAATGACTCCCTTGATGGATAAAGTCAGATCAGGAGATTTCGAGGGAGTTCGAGATTTATTGGAAGCCGGTGCCGATGTTAATATTAAAGACAATACAGGATTGACCGCTATTAAATGGGTCTTCAATTCATGGTGCTGGTACTTTGGGGAAGACGAACAATCTAAGCGCGAAACACTCCTCAAGATTAAAGATGTTTTATTAGAGTATGGTGCTTCAATAGAAGAAGGAGATTTCTACTTAGACATAATGGAGTCTTACGACTATGTGCAACACTCCCCAGAGGAAGAGTCTTCGGAAGAATTCCATTGGTGTGTCACCGCCAACGTAAGAGAAAAAACATACAATGGTCCGGAGTATGAAATAAGAAGTGGGACAAAGCACTTTGCACCGGGTGCAAAACTATATTGTTACTTCCCTTGGGATCCACAATACATCCGTGGGATTGGAAAACATAGAAACTCAAAACGTTTGATAGATATAGTTATTGACCCTAAGCATTTGACCAACTGGAGAGTAAAAAGGGTCTATAACAAAAAAATTATAAAACGAATTGCCATCTGGAATTCTCAATATTGTTCAGGAAGAATCCACTATAGCGATTTTCGCGGAAATATCATTGCAGCGCCGAAATCCGTGCTCGAACGAGTGGCAGTATCTTTTCAAAACAGCGAGCTTCGATATCTCATCAAAATTGCTCAACGCTCAAAAAACGGATTGTGATACATGAGTGATCCCACTCAACTTTTTACCACGCTCCCTCCAAAGCTTCGTTTGCTCATCAAATCCGATTCTTCCACTCTATGGGACCACGCGAGATAATCCGCTATGGACAAAGACAAGATTCCAGAAAATGTTGAATCCATCGCTATTGCCCCCGATGGCGGAACCTTAGCACTAGAAGTAACTGCGGGGTCGGAAAGGGTGGAACTGTTCGTAGACAATCGTATCAATACGACAACCCCTGGAGGAATATACACCGCCTATCCCGGCTCGAAAGGTGCCGAAATGCTTCCTGTAGATTCTACTTTGGTAAAAGGAATCAAGAGGTTTTTAGAAAAATGAATACCTTTCAAATGCCCACTCAGAAATTTCAATCCTATTAAACGCTTTCAAAAATATCGTTGGAGACTATGAAAACATACAAAGGATCCTGTCATTGCGGGAAAGTCAGGTTTTTAGTGAACATGGAACTAGACCATGTACGTGCATGTGATTGTTCCGTTTGCATGAGAAGAGGTGCTCTCAATCATCGGGTGTCAAAAAACGATCTGACCTTGTTGACCCCTTGGGACGAATTGACGCTTTACCAATGGGGATCAAAAACAGCTAAAGACTATTTCTGTCCAACCTGCGGTATTCTTCCTTTTCGGCGTCCGAGCGATCCAACTCCACAAGAGCTTCGAGAAGGGATCGAACCGTTTGATGGGTGGGCTGTCAATGTGAGATGCTTGGAAGGCGTTGATTTGCACTCGATTCCTATCCAGCAGATTTTTGGAAGTAAAATTTAGACCTCGTTTATGGAATCCTAAACTCAACGTTATATCTTAAAATTTCATTAAAACTGAGAGTTAAACAATGGAAGAACATTTAGAATCTGGAATTGTATATGTACTCACCAACCCCGCAATGCCAGGGTTAGTCAAAATAGGTAAAACAACAAGAGGATCGGTTGATGCAAGATTGAATGAATTATATTCAACAGGCGTTCCAGTACCATTTGAGTGTGCTTATGCTGCAAGAGTTTCTGATGAACTAGAGGTGGAAAAAGCTTTTCATCACGCCTTTGGTCCCTATCGGCTAAATCCTAAAAGAGAATTTTTTCAGATAGAGCCTGATCAGGCAATTGCTTTATTAAGACTCATGGCAATTGAAGATGTAACCCCAACCTTACAAAAAGAAGCTGAAAATGTAGATCAAGATTCAAAAGAAGCCGTCAAAAAACTTAAAGCAAGGCGTCCTAATCTAAATTTTTCTGAAATGGGAATTTCAGTAGGATCGATCCTTAAATTTACGCAGTCTGAAGAAACAGTAGAGGTGATTTCTGATCGAAAAGTGCGGCTTCACTCAGAAGAAATGTCATTAACTAAGGCAACGAGAATACTTCTTGGAATTAGCCACAATGTGGCCCCTAGCCCTTATTGGACTTTTCAGGGAAAAATACTTCGGGAGATCTACAACGAAACTTATGAGTTGCCCGAATAAGCCTTGTACCCACTGCGACCTGTCCCCTCGATTTCTCCTCAAGCTGAAAGCACCCCGATTGGTATTTAGAAAACTCGTTGAATATCGAAAACAGTTTCTATTGTAGTGATTCAGTTCACTAAATAAAAATCATTAGAATATTTTAGAAGGGAAATGATTTGACCTAAATAGTGGGGTGCTTATAGTGGGAAGGTGTCTAGCAATTCCGTTAGACATCGGGGGTGACACCAACACCCCCGATTTTTTAACTCCTAATAAAAGGAGAAAACCAACATGGACACCATCATACAAGGGGCTGATTTGGCTGTCAATTTGATCATGCTGTATATCGTGATCAGACAGTCCAGATAAGCAACCGGTAGGGGTGGAGCGGGTATGGTGTTCTGTTGGTTAGCATGACGGATTGAAGGCACTTTCAAAGTGGGGATTTCGTTTTTCGGAACGGATCCCCATTTTTGCAAGATGTATCCATCATTCAGCCATGTTGTTTGTCGTTTCTAAACAGTTAAATACTTAAAAAAGTTTTCATACTAGGAGGCACGAGGCAACCATCCATTAGCAAAGATTTCCATTGCTCCTGGAATACGCTGTAATGGGTTGTAATGCTCTGTAATGGATTCAGGAACGTGAAGGGGTGTACTCTCATTGGCGTTTTCCCATATTGGAAGTTAGGAGAATCAACTGGTGTCACTTCACTTTGCGAATATTTCGTAATCTTTATCTCAAGGAGACCAAAGATGGCTGAATCCAAGGCAACCCCGTGGACAAAAGAACTTGTCCAACAACACGCCCAGACGGCTGTAGCTGTGGAACTGTTTACGCTACCGTTTTATTTCACGGTGCTCACTTCGATCAAAGATCGCACTGATCCCATTTACAAAACCATTCTCAGTGTGTGTATGGAAGAAATGCTCCATATGGAGTTGGCTTCTAACTTGTGCTTGGCCTTGGATACACGACCCAATTTCAGAGCACCTCAATATGGGGTTCCCTTAACGATCATTGATCCTTCCACTGGGAAACCAGTTCCAATCCTGGAGCCTTACGACCCGGCTACAGAGCACGGCCCCGGACATTGCCACCATCTGATCAACGCTAAACTCGACCACCTGGATAAAAATACATTGGACACGATGTTGAATATTGAAACTCCCGGTGAATTTGAAGGCGGTCATGAGAATCTGAGTCCGAATTATCCCTACAGCACAATCGGCGAACTTTACGATGCCTTGTATGCAGGTATTCTTCAGGTGGGCGCCGACCAATTCGAGTGGAACACCGAAAAGCAGCAAAAATTCTGGTTAGGTGAAAATTTTCCACAAAAAATCAGCAACCTGGAACAGGCCAAACAAGCCATCGATACCATCCGAGAACAAGGGGAAGGCAAAGCCATGCAACCCGTTCCCCAGCCACCGTTCCATGCCAGCCAATTCCCCATTCCTAAACAATACCGCCTCGAAAACGAGTTAGAAGATCCAGACAATTTGAACCTTTATTCTCATTTTGGACGTTTCATTTCGATTCAGAATCGAGTTGAAAAATTTTGTTTTCCCGAAGTTTATGACGGCTTTACCAAGCCTTCCAACCTGGAACAAACCCAAGCCTTGGAAGCGCTACAGCACAACTTTGCATTTCTGCTCAAACTTTTGAATGAAATTTGGGACACCGGCCAAGGCAATCTGTTTGAAGTCAAGAAAGCCGATTGTGAGCAACGCTGGAGCATGCTCAGCTTGATCAATCTGTGTCAAAACTGCTGGAGCCTGGAAGTCATCCCTCAATGGTCCAAACCAACCTTCAATTAACCCACGATCCATAGCTTAAGGAGAACCCCATGTCTGAATCTATCTTTCGAATACATCCGGCCATTGGCCTTGCCCGGGTTGGCAATAGTGAAGAGTATTATCTGGGACCAGAAACCATTGCAGGACTGGATGTTCCGGACAATGGAGAAATCAAAGGAGGGCTTCCCATCAAACCAGGCACTGAAGACACCCCCATTCAAAGCAGCGACTTGCGCGACGCCGAAGGGGCCATGAAACGCCAAGCAGCGCGTTTCAAAATCTATCAGTATCCTAAGGAGGGAGCAGACCAGTACCCCGCACCGGAAGGGGAAGAAATCCAAATTGGCAGCAGGGTGAACGGCAAGAAGGTGGTCGATATTCTTTGGACCGTGCACGTTGCTAATAAAAAAGCCAACTGCTATCAGCTGGACGAATCCGATGGTTTGGAAGCCTACGACAATGAGAATCACCCCCCCGTGAGAAATCTAGGATTTGGCAAAAATCTCGATGCTGAAAATCGTTTGAAGCAACTCATGATTGATCCCGGCCCCCGTGCCATCAGCAAAAAAGTTTATGATGCGTACCTCAAGGAGCAATCGGAAGAAAGGTCAGAATGCTCGACCCCGCTGACCAATCCCTTTGAATTCGCACAATCTTCTACAGCGACAATTTGGGAAAAAGGAGCGATCCAAAAAATCGCAGACTACCCTCAGTCCTTTCCTGACGACCATTTTTCTCCCACTTACACCCCCTCCGATTACAATTGCCCAAATCAACGTTCGATCCAAACCTTAGGAAGCCTAGAAATCGACAAGCAGGGACGCCTCATTGTCTTGGGTGGTTTTGGCAAGGCCACAGGATGGTACCGTGCCGACGGAAGCCCCTCCCCCCTAGACGATGATGTGAACAACAATGGCTGGTTTGATGATGCTTCCGATGGCCCCGTGAATGCGACACTCGTTTTGGAAGGCGAAGATAACGAAACAGAAGAAGTTATGGTCACTGGAAGTGCTTGGGTAGTGACCGCAGACCCATCCTATGCCCCCCAAACCCTAAACGTGGTTTCATTGTGGGATGATGTGTTCAATACCTTTGTACAAAGCATCAATCTGCTGCCGGACCTGTATCAGTCCCATTCTTTCCATCAAAACGGGAATCGCTACAACAACTACAATCAAGACTATCTGCCAGGTTTTTCCGATCAAGTGCAGCCCATTTTCATCAGTGCGTCGTTGCAGCGTTGGAACACCAATTTACCGGAATTTGCTATCAAGATTCATGACAAAATTGGAGAAATCAAAGCCCATGAAGACGCCGACACGACTTATATGTCTGGACTCACCTTCATCCGGAATCCATTCGATCCAGAGCAATCTTATGTCGGCGCGTTGATGCCGCTTTCTCTTGGAGATGCCGGGAAAAGTTTCTTGTCGGTGACCGAGACTCAATATTTTTTTCTCACACAATGGGATGCGCACAGCACCCAACTCCCGGAAAAAAAGATAACACTGGGACCTGGAGAATTTTTGGACAAGGCGGTTTTAGCCAACTGCTTAGGGGGACGATTCAACCCAGGCATCGAGATCACTTTTATCTGCCGGGTGCCTGAACTGTATATTGAAGACTGGCGAACGCAGGGAACAGGACCATTCCGTATCGATCAAAAACCGCTCAATTACTGGACTGCTCGCAAAGACAAACCGTTTCTCACTTCAGGTTGGTTTCCGTTCAGCGACAAAGGAGTGGAACCAGGAGATATGTCCAAATTCATGGCGATCCCCTGGCATACGGATTACAACTCCTGTGCCACACACACCACGTATCCTGCTACGATCAACCAAGGCAATCCCAATACCTTGTACTGGTCTTGGCCGGCACAGCGTCCTGTCTCGGTAAACGTGGCCCAAGATGTCACCTTTGGAAATCACGGGAAACCGAAACTGGGAGACCAACGGTATTCGGTCCGAGGGCAAGGGACTTACTCCAATTTTCCTCAGAAGGTGGGACGTTACCAAGACCGTCTGGACTTCTTGAAGAATTGGCAACGTGTTGGATTTGTGATTCAGGGCACACAGATCGACAACGGTATCGAGTATCCCCCCCATTGGTATCTCGAAGTCGAAAGCCGCCTTCCTGAAGAAAAGGCTGCTGTGTTTCCTACGGTCGAGAAGGAACGTTCCATCGAAGTCAGTGTTCCCAACGAATTTAAAGCGAAAGTGAATCCGGATTCATGAAACCGCATCTCAACTATAAAGTGGTCATATTAGGAGGTGGACCTGCGGGCTGCGCCACAGCGCTCCACCTCGCCCAATCAGGAATTACCAACATTCTGGTGGTGGAATCCGGAGACTATTCACAGACCCGTGTTGGAGAAAGCATTCCCCCCGATATTCGCCTCCTACTGGAGCGCATGGGACTCTGGCAGGCATTTCTAGAAGAAAAACACGACCCCTGTTTGGGAAGTTGTTCTTCTTGGGGAAACGACCGTCTGGGTTACAACGATTTCCTATTCAATCCCTTAGGACACGGTTGGCATCTGGACCGCAAACGGTTCGAAGTGTTTCTTGTCCATCGGGCTACAGAACAGGGAATCGACGTGTGGACACAAGCCTCTTTCCTGAGTTCGGTTCCAGGTTCACAAGGGAACCAATCCGGGTTTGATTTGGAAATCCAACACCAGGATGGGACTACAGCCGCAGTTCATGCTCAATTTGTCGTGGATGCCACTGGGAAACGATCCTTGTTTGCCAAACAGAGAAAAATCAAGCAACGATTCCTGGATCGTCTGATCTGTCTTTGCGGATTTTTTGATCTGCCTCAGCCCTCCCGTTTTACCCGCCTCACGATGCTAGAAGCGGTAGAAGACGGATGGTGGTATGCAGCCCGGCTTCCCAATAACCGCCTTACCGTAGCCTTTGCAAGTGACCCCGAAATCGTCAAACAACGGAAGCTGACCTGCAACGAAAACTGGCTGACCCAATTGCAACAAACCCACCACCTTGCAAAAGAACTGAAGAGCTTTCCCTTGCGAGGCACCGAATTGACTTGCTCTCCGGCTCCATCCTTTCTGCTGGAACAAACCGCTGGAAACGATTGGCTCGCCGTCGGAGATGCAGCCTCTGCTTACGATCCCATTTCTTCCCAAGGGATTCATAAAGCTCTTTCTCATGGCATCCTTGCAGCGGAAGCGATTGCCGCGCTCTTTGCTGGAAACGCCCAAAGCCTGAGTCAATATCACCAGGCCGTAGTTAATGGATTCGAAAGCTACCTCTCCAATCGCAACTACTTCTATAGATTGGAACAACGGTGGGGCACCTCTCCGTTTTGGACGAGGCGTCAGGAAAGAACTTCTGCCATTTGATCCGATTAGGAAAAATCCCTATTCTTGTCCCTCCCTATCGTTTTGTGTTATGTGCTGAATTGGTTCAGTGAATACTCATCAGCAATAACACAGAGGAGGGCGATGCGGGTCTTAGATGAATCTTATATTGCGTCGATGAAATCCGACGAAAAACGTTGGTTCGCCTATGCGTTGGCTGCCATTGTGGGGGCCGATGGTCATATCGAATCCAATGAACTCCAACACTTGGAAACCAGTTTACGCTTCTTGGAAAGCGACGAGGAAGTTCAAAACATTCTGCGAGTGGCACAAAGTGGAGAACTTCCCAAACTCCCCATTCTCAAAGTTCCTCGCCAGACTGCCTTTCAAATCTTACTCCACATCGGGGCCGTCGCAATTTCGGATGCTGTGTTATCAAAATCCGAAGTCAGTGCCTTCAAATTCATCGGAGCCAAGTTGGGCTTTGAGCCTCGATTTTCCATGCAGTTGGTGAAGGTGCTTTTCGATTCCTTAGCCATTGATAAGCAAATCGATCAGTTAGAACATTTAGCCTCCATCATGGAACCCGCCTATCATCAAGTCTGAGGAATGTTATGGCAGAGCATTTGATCACGCTCATTCGTGAAGGCCGAAGCGAAGAAGCGGAACGCGCGGTGAAGCGCAAACAAGACATCGATCAACGTGACACGTTGGTAGGGGAAACCCCATTGATGGTCGCCATTCGCAAAAGCAACTACCGTTTGGTGGACGTTCTCATCGAACGAGGTGCCGACGTGAACGCTAAAGACCGCGATGGCTGGACCGCCCTCATGGAAGCTGTATTTTGGGGAAGCTCCCGTGCTGCGATGTCCTTGCTGAAATCCAATGTGAATGTGAATGCTCAAGACAACTCCGGCTGGAGCGCTCTCCTGTGGGCCATGATGAAACACGACAAAGAGATGGTAAAATTATTGGTTTCTGCAGGAGCTGACATGAATGCCAATCTCCGCCTCGCGGCCACCCGCGGGCGCAACCATGTTATTCAGTTGTTAATCGCTAATGGAGCCGATGTCAGTTCTCAAGCCGCTGGTGGTCAAACCGCGCTGATGTATGCCACTCTTAATAGTCAACGCTCCACCGTTGACTTCCTCATCAAAAATCGAGCCAATTTGAATTCCCGTGACCAACGTGGAATCACGGCGTTGATCCTCGCTTTGCTCTCCCAACGCATGCCCATCTTCCAAGCTTTGCTCGATCATGGGGCCGATGTGGAAGTGCGAGATGCCACCGGCATGAACGCACTGCTTTGGGCCTGTGAGGAAAACAATCTCAAAGCGGTGCATGCTTTACTGAAAGCAGAGGCCAACCCTAAAGTGAAAACCGAAAAAGGCCTCACTCCCCTGAGCATCGCTTTACAAAAAGGCAATCCCCAAATCGTCAAACGGCTCCTCGACCAAGGTGCTGATGTGAACTCACGCGACAAACGTGGAATGACGCCGTTGATATTGGCCTACAACAGCGGCAATGCGGATACAATCAAACTGTTGCTGGCCAAAGGCGCCGATATCAATGACAGCCTCCGGATGAGTGCTGCCCATGGTCTCAGCAAAGCCGTGTTGTTTTTTCTTAAAGTGGGAGCCAATCTGGATGCCCCATCTTCTGATGGACAAACCCCCTTGATGTTTGCAGCCGTTCAGGGAAAACTCGAAATGGCTCAATTGTTGGTTTCCAAAGGAGCCGACATTTATCGAAGAGATCGCCGTAAAAATAGCGCTCTCGACTGGGCTGTCGCCCGTGGCCATAAACACATCGCTCGTTTTCTGAAACAACAGGGAGTCGATTCTCCCAAAATCTACGAACCCTGATTTTCTCAATGGTCAAGCCCCCCTTTTCCTCACCCCGAAGCTCCCCTTGGCTTTCTTGGGTTCCGTTAGTTCTTTACGCTGTGGTTTCAGTGTATTTTCTTTCGGCTTCGTCTCACTCCCTGTTCGACTTCCCCTTGGATGATGCTTGGATCCATCGTGTTTATGCACAATCCTTCGCCTACGGCCACGGATTTGCTTACAATTTTGGAGGACCTCAGGAAGCCGGTTCCACCAGTCCCTTGTGGACCTTGGCTACCGTCCCTGCTCATTGGCTCGAAGGATTGAGCCCTGAAGGAATCCAGACCGATGTTGCCGTCGTCACGGTAAAACTCATTGGAATGCTCTTGGGCGGCTTGATTCTCAGGTCGGTCATGCGTCTTGCGATGAGTTTGACACAATCACAAATCGTGACCGTCCTAGCGGGCTGTTTGCTTGCGGTGGACCCGCGTTTATTGTTCTCCGCCTTTTCCGGAATGGAAACACTGCTCTTGGTGGCTCTGTGGCTTTGGGCGACCGAAGCCTACCTCAAAGGACGCTGGGGTTGGTCCGTGTTGCTGTTCAGTCTCACTCCGACGGCACGTCCCGAGGCGTTGTTGATTCTGCCCTTTTGGTTGGTGGGATTGCTCTTTCTTGATAGTCACGACCGTCCTCCCATAATCCGAGTCTTTCAAGCTGCACTTTTGGGTATCCCGATGGGCTTATGGAGTTTGTTTTGTCTGCATGCCAATGGTCATTTGCTTCCCACGACTTTCTACATCAAATCGCAGCCGTTCACGCTCGATCCTTCTCGTTTCCAGGAACTCTGGAATATCCTCATAGGATACGGTTACACCTCGGTTCCCATTTTTGTATTAGGCTTGGTGGCTTATGTGGGAATTGCCTGCCGACGTTTCGATTTCCCAGCCAAAGCCTCTGGCATCTTCCTACTCATCGTTCCCCTCGTTTACATGCTAGGCACCTCCGGTTCCCGAACGCTCTCCTCCTTAGGCTACTACTGGCATCGCTGGATCGATCCAGCATCGTTAGTACTGACAGCAGCCTTTTGTATTGGCTACGCGGCCCTGTTGAACGGTTTATGGGTTGGATTCAAAAGACTGCGGGATCGTTCTTCTCATTTCAGCGATTCTCCCACATTTGGTCTTTGGAAGAATTCACAACGATCAGGTCTTTGGAAAACGTGGGAATCCCACCTGCATTCAACGCTACCATTGGTTTGGATCGTACTGGGAGTGATTGGTATTGCGGGGTTGGTGGGGAGCGCTCCGAGTTTTTCCGAATCTTGGGAGAATCGACGACAACAACTCGCTTCCGATGGAAAAGCCATTCACCAAATCAACGTACGCACCGGAAAATGGTTGAATGAAAACACACCGACTGATGCCGTCATTTCCGTCAACGATGCCGGGGCGATCCGCTACTTCAGCCAGCGCAAAGTGATTGATATTTTAGGTTTGAACTTCGCTCCTGCGGTGTTCAGCAAAAAACTCGATCTCAGCGAAGTCACCTGGATTGCGATTTTTCCGGCAGCCTACCCAAACCTTGTCCCACCCGAATTTCAAGAGCGTCAAGTGTTCCAAATCCCCCCGGAAGACTATACGGTCTGCCCCTGCCCCCAGCAATCACGAATGGTGGTTTATTCTTGGGGTCCTTAGGATGCTTGGAACCCTATAAACCAGAAATTCGATAATTTTAAGGTTGCTTCAAGATATCGGTCCAACTCTTAAAGTGCAAAATAAGGATAGTAGAAAGCGAATTAGAAGAAGGTTATCAATAAGTTTAGATTGGCGATTTCATGGACATCGGAGTAAATCAAAAGTTAGTAATCTTTGGAAAGCGACGGCATTTGTATTTGTCCCGATAATAGTTGTTGCTTTTGTTATTGTTTCCTATTTGATCATCAAATTCAATCCAGAACCCAATAAAGAAGAATTGATCAATACTTTGAATGCGAGTGTTGTATGCCTATCTTCAACATTTGCACTAATTGGAAAAACATATCTGTTTATGAAGCATAAATACACCGTAATCTTAGGAGATAGAAAATGGCAACAGTGATATTTCTATTTACATTGCTCACACTAGGTCTATTTTTTGTTTCAATGGCGTTTCATTTCATATCTCTTGAAAAAGAATACAAAAAACTACAAAAAGAAAAAGAAATAAGCCTCTCACAAAAAGAAAAGGAAATAAGCCTCTCAAAAGAAACATTAGATCAGTTTATAGAGCTTTTATCTCAACGTGTATATGAACATATACAAAGAGAAGAGGCTTTAAGACTTTCAAAAAAGGCATTTACTTTTGACGAAAACTCTCAGGAATTATTTGAATATAATATCAATCTTACTCGAAGCTCTAAGCCGACGGATATAGAAGCTTTAATTGAAGAAAGTTTGAACTCTAGTTTTTATGAAATTGGTTATAAACAAGCCATTTAAAAGCAACACCACCGAGTTCTCAGTTTCTATGGAAGGAAAAACTTCTTATGAATGAAGAATTAATAAAAATCTTAATAAAAAAGCTGGCTGAAGACAATGTTTTGGACGATTTGAGAGGGCTTGTTCAAAAAGAAGAGAGAGAAATTTCAAAAGTGGATGAATTAAAAAAAGCTTATAAAGTATATAATGACTACTATGAATTTGATCAAGGGGATATAGTTCAATGGAAAGAAGGTATGAAGAACAAAAAGGTTCCTTTATATGATGAGCCTGCAATTGTGATTGAAGTGCTTAAAGAGCCCGTATTAAATCGTAATGTTGAAGCAGGGTCACCTTACTTTAGGGAATCATATGATATTATATTGGGCATCATTTCTTCTAGAAAAGAACTTATTTTTTTTCACTATGACAGCAAGAGATTCAAGCCTTATAAGCAGTGATTTTAACGGACTATAGTTCCTTATCGATTGTTCTATCAAACTCTTTTATTCAAAGCAGAATTTCTTAAGCTTTCATGGTTTACAATCGTTGCGACTCACAGCCACTTGCCATGGTTGACAGGATCCAAGGGCGCAGGCTTGTTTCCAGTCCTGGCAAGCGGCAGATTTGTTGCCAAACACGGCCATGTGTAAGGAACCTCGAATTTCGTAAGCTTCAGCCAGATTCGGCTCAACGTGGAGGGTTTGATTGAGGTTTTCCAAGGCGGGAAGATATTGCTGCAAAACCACATACAGCTTGGCGCGATTCAGAAGCGCTTCCACATTGTTCGGATCATCTTGTAGCGCTGCATTCAAATCGGCAAATGCTGCTTCGTATTGCTGCAACTGGATGTAGCTCAAGCCACGCTTGATATGAGCTTGGACCAAGATTTCGGATGAAATGAGAGGTCGGGCCTCTGGATCGGTTGCTTGTTGGATGAGGTGGGTCCAATCATCAATGGCTGCTTCGTGCTGTTGGCGGGTCATCGCAAACATGGCTCGATTGAGCCGGGCATCCACGAATGACGGATTGAGCTGGAGAGCGGTTGTGAAATCATTCCATGCATCCTCATGCTGATTCAATTGAGAATACACATGGCCTCGATTGTTGAGCAGTTGTGCATCTTTAGGAATGCTGTCGAGCACTCGGTTGAGATCAGCCAAGGCTTTTTCATATTCTTGGAGGGCAACCCACAGTTCCGCTCGAAGCTGATAGGCAGCCAGCGAATCTGGCTTACGTTGCAGCACTTGATCAAAATCGTTTAATGCCAATTCGTACTGCTGGGTTCGCAGATATGCCGTCCCCCGGCCACCATAAGCATCCGTATCATCGGAATTTAGTTGCAACGTCTCGGAGAAATCTTGGATGGCCAGTTCGTAATTTTGGAAATGGGAGAGGTGGATTTTCCCTCGTGCCAGATACGTCCACCGGGAATCGGATTTGTGCTGCAATGCTTGCGTGTAATAACGGAGAGCGTCTTCATACTGGGCCTGTTTCTCTGCTGCGATTCCTAACTCATGATACGCCACCCACGAGGTAGGGTTTTTTTGTAGTGTATCCTCCCATAGCGTCACACTGTCCCGATAAATATAGGTTTGTTGCCAAGTGAGGCCTCCTAAAATCAGCAACAACCCGCAGACGGCTATTTTGACTCCCCCGGATGCCTGAAACCAACGTTGACCCACCACTCCGGTTCCCAATAAAATCGAAAGCCCCGGCAAGTACAGCCAATGGTCTGCCACAAACGATGCTCCGAACCACCCCACTTTGAAAAAGCCGAGTAAGGGAAATAAAGTCACCCAAAAGCACCCCAAACTCAAAAACCAAGGACGTCCCCAACTCCGGAATTTATAAAGCAAGATGGCAGCGATCCCGACCAACGAAACCCAAGGCAAATAGTGAACCCAGTGTCCTACACCCAATTGCCATTGGGGGTAGTGAAACATCAGCGGATACGGCCAAACTAGCTTGCTCAAGTAAAAAAAGGGAACGTGCCCTGCCACTAAAAAACGCTCGAATGGAGGCAAAGGGTGTGCCCCTCCTATCGAAACGCTTTCGAACCAAATACTTAAGGCAGCCGACCCACACGACAATAAAAAAAATGGAAAAAGTCTCAGGATATCCATCTTCTGCCACGGAAGTTTCAACCACCATCGGCAAAAGATCAACACGACGGGTAACATGGCCGTCGTGGATTTGCTCAGCAATGCCAATGCAAAGCACAACAATGCGACACCATACCAAGCGAAACCCAACGAATGACGAATACTTTGTGAATCCCGAAGGCGTTCAAACTGGAGGTAGCTTCCAATGGCAAGTAGGTAGAATAAACAGGCGAGCAGTTCCTTCTGTTGACTGATCCATGCCACCGCCTCGACCTGCACGGGATGCAACAGAAACAACAAGGCCACCAACCATGCTCCGGTGACGCGCCAAGACCGAAGCAATCCCCACAATAAGCAAACATTCACAAAATGAAGAAATACACTGAAAGCATGATATCCCACCGGATCGCTTCCCCAAAGATTTCTTTCCGCCAACAAAATTGTTCTTGAGACAGGCCAATAGTTCCAAATACTGCCTTGTCCGGGATCAAACCAAATGCGGTAAAGTCCATCGGATGCCGTCATCAAGGGATCGTCAAGAAAGTGACCCGAATCGTCGATAATGAAACCAGCTTGAAATGCCGGAAAATAAACAATCAGAGTTAATAAGAAAAAGGTCAGGCAGGCAATCGGTGCTTTGGAAGCGTATCTGGAGAGAGAAAAATTTTGCATGCACCCCCAGAAGGATTTGAAATGTTATTCACAATCCTGCCGCTTCACGGCCAATTGATAGTTTTGACAGTCTCCCAGTTCACACGCTTTTTTCCAATCCGAGCAGGCCTCCGCTTTACGGCCCCAAATCAACATGGCCACGGTCCCTCGATTGTTGTAAGCCTCGATTCGTTTGGGGTCGAATCGAATGGCTTGGGTCCAATCGTTCACTGCTTGTTCGTACTGTTTCAACAGAAAATAAAGCTTGCCACGATGATCATAAGCATCCGCCAATTCCGGACTGATTTCGAGAGCACGATTCAAATCAGCCAACGCCGCCTCATGTTGCTGGAGTTGAATATAGATCACACCTCGTTTGCTGTAAGCAGAGGCATGGTTCGATTCCAAGGCAAGCGCTTGATTGAGATCTTTCAAGGCAGGTTCGAATTGCTTCATTTGTGCATAAGCCCACCCCCGGAAAGCATAAGCGTCAGGTAAGTTGATCTCCGCCTGAATGGCCACATTTAAATCCGACACGGCTTGTTCGTAAAAATGTCCCGAAACATAAGCCAGCCCCCGATCAAAATAGACTTCGTCCGAGCCGCCTTCTTCGAGAGCACGGGTGTATTCTTGAATGGCTCGGTCGTGCTGCCCCAACTTCAGATAAACATGGCCACGATTTCGATAAACATCGATATAGGAGGGGACGAGCTGCAATGCAGCCGTGTGGTCTTTCAAGGCAGCTTCGTAATTTTGCAGTGCTGCATAGATATTCCCACGCAGATTAAACCCTTCGGGAAATCCTGGATTCAACACCAAAGCACGTTCTACCGAATCCAAGGCTTTTGGATAATCTTTCGCATCTTGATACGCCAACGCGAGATTATAATACCCTAAGGCAGGCAGCGGATTGACCATTGGTAGATAGGTCATGACCAAGGAGATTCCTCCTGCAAACAAGGCAATTCCACACGATTTATACAACTTGTGCTGCAAACGCTGTTTTAACTCCCAAGCCCCGGCCCCGGCAAACAGCAGCAGCAAGGGAAGCAATACAAAACGATATCTACCATGGATGGCAAACGGCAAAATGCTCGCTAACAGCGCCGCTGCCAACACATAAAATAACAAGAGCCGGCGCCATTGTTTCTGTGCTGTCAAGAACAGTCCAATCACTGCCAGCGTCGATACCAATCCGAAATGGACCACATGGTCGAGTGATGAGAGCAGCGGAGACCACGTTTGGTATAGGTAATAATCATCCGTATCGTTCAACTCGTAGCGATTCCACACCAGCAGCCACTTACGGATATTGAGTTCCATCCAATCCAATGGATGTTCCACTGCAAATTCAATCGATTTCCCCACCCAATAGCTCGAAACTTCCCCAGATGTGAGAGGACGCCCTAATGCCTCTTCGGCCAGTTCTTTGGCATCATTGCGTTCGTACAGATACACTCCCCGTCCATAACGAAGCGCATAGTACATCCCATCGGTTTTGGGATTGTTGCCCATATACAAATTGGGTCCGAGTTGGGAGGTTGTGAAGGTCCACATATCGCCGACCACCCAATTGCGGAACCCGACTGGCAGCAACACAATTCCCACACCCATCAAAACCATTGCAGAAAGCACAAACCGTTTCACAGCCAACGCGTTTGGCTGAGGGAGCACTGTTCGTATCGTGGAAAACTTCCCTGGAATCCAGGGCCACACAACCCATACAAAGATGAGTAAGGCGGCATTTTCTCGAATCAGCGAGAGCAGTCCTAAGACAACTCCGGCACTGAACCAATAACGCCGCTTCTCCGTTTCCAGCGCCAACACCATCTGCCACAACGCGAGGGAAAACAAAAAGAAGCCCACACTCGCTTTTTGTAGGAGGCCATCGAAGAAAATCGCAGGCGCATACAGTGCTGCCAGTACTCCCGTAATCACCCCGGCTTCCTGAGAAAGCAGACGCTTTCCCACGAGATAGAGGCATACACACCCCAAACTTCCCATCACGCTTTGCGTCAACCGAATAGGCCAGAGGGGGTCCTCAAACAAAACCTGTATGAAGCCTAGAAAATAAGGATACAAAGGGGCCTGATAAAAGACTTGGGTACCGATCCAATCGCCAGAAGCGATCTCAGCTCCCCATTCGAGATAGCCTTTGCCATCCCCCAAAAGGTAGGTGAAAAAAGGGCTTTCTTGGAATTGAAGCAAGTAGAAGAGACGAAGCATGAAGGCGAGAATTCCAATACCTACCGGAATTCCCCATATGCGAAGCAAGTGTGACCGCATTGTTCAAAATCGCGTTTGATAAGACATCTGTCCGCCATCCCAAAAGTCGTTTAGGAGGTCGTCCGCATTCCAAGTGGTGGTGAAAAAGAGATGGCCATGATTCCGAAGATTATAAAATTCCCAACTGATGCGCAATTTGGCTTCGACGTTCTGTTCATCGGCATCATCGCGCTCCCCTGTGATGTAGTCTCGGGTTTCCCGGGCATCTCCCACATACAAACCGTAGTCCATGTTGAGGATTTCATTCCAAGGCTGCACGACAATCGCATAGATTTGCCACGTTTGAAATTGGTAATCATTGCTATCACGGGGATTGTCGGTCTCTCGGAACCGATTCCGAAAGACGTCGAGTCGGGTTCCAGCCGTCATGGTGAATTTGGATAGAAGCGGGCGCATCCAAAATATATCGATCGAGACAAACTGAAGATTCTGTCTACGATTGTTTCGTAATTCTTCTGGATCGGCAATGGGGGATCGGCGAGATTTTCTAAAATCAAACCCTCGATAACGAAAACTAATACGCTGCTTCTCGGAAAGCTGATGATCTACACTGAAGGAGGCATCTTCGCCTTTGGCTTTGAAGGTCAATTGTTCATCGGGAAAAAATTGTTCTAGCGCCCGATCTAACAGTAAATAGAACCGCACCCTCCATTTCTCTCCAAAACGATACGCTCCTTCGATTTCATCTTCTACAGGCTCGATCTCAAACCGATCCTCTTCGAAATTCTTGTCATTGTAATACACCCCTTGCTCTAGACGAGACAGCCTCAGGTAATTCCAAGGACGCTGGCCTATAGTCACTGCCGCACCAAGCGATCCATTCCGTTTATCATAAGCTGGAAACCCAAAGAGAGAGAAATAGTAAGGATCGTGAACCTGAAACTGCACCTCTATCCACTGACGCAGCGGCTTGACGGCGTAAAACTCTTCTTTCCGCAAACGATAAGAGACTTCCATACGATCCGTCACAGGCTGACTCATTCGAAGCTCGGTAAACAGATAGAGAAAATCCAAGTCAATGCTTCCCGAAGTGATCCGCCATCCATTCTTCGTTTCGGTCCATTCATCATCCAGTTCGGGACGGAACTGGTACGACTTGATGTCTAAAAAATTTTCTTTTTTGAAATCTGGAAGGTTGATTTCTCGATCTCCATCAAATCCCCACGCGGGAGTCGTTCCTATGCCCCACGCCAGTGTGAAAACGGCAAACCTTATCACGATGTCCTGCAACGATGATCTCATCGGCTTCTCCTCATGTGTGAGTTCCCAGTTGACTTTTGTCGTTTGTAAAGCCTCCCTGACCATCTTACAACACAATTGCAGCTTCGCTTCCAATTCGTGATTTTTCCTATTGACAATGTGCTCCGTTCGATTTAGACATTCTGCTTTACTTTTTGGGTGTCCCCATCGTCTAGAGGCCTAGGACCCCGCCCTTTCACGGCGGTAACAGGGGTTCGAATCCCCTTGGGGATGCCACCCAATTCCCTTCCCACAAAGACCCGTCGGGGACGTAGCTCAGCTGGGAGAGCACGACGCTGGCAGCGTCGGGGTCAGGGGTTCGATCCCCCTCGTCTCCACCATTCTTCGTTTTTCTTTATCGTCTTTTACCTCATAATTTCAATTAGTTATCAAAAAGCGCAATTCCTTCTAGTTCCTTCAAAATCCTTGAATAATTGGCTTTCATGTTACACAGTTTGTTACACAGTTTTTTTGTGTAACAGATCGGTTTCGCTGAACAATCTCAGATTCAGGAGGGGCTATGGCACAAGAAACCAAGACTAAATACCCAGGGGTTTTCTACAAAGAAAAGAAAATACGAGTCACCGGCAAAATCGAGAGAGTTTACTACATTTATTTTCGTACTGCCGATGGAGCACAACATCATGAAAAAGTGGGGTCCACTTCTTCGGGCATGACAGAAGCAAGGGCTAATGCTATCCGAGTTGCAAAATTAAATGGCAAAGAGCCGACCAATAAGCAGCGGCGTCAGGAAAGAGAAGCTCGAAAGAAAGCCGAGGCTGCCAAATATACGCTTGACCGTCTGTGGGTTGAGTACAAGGCCGTCAAAAATATCAAATCCATCCAGCGAGATGATAATCGTTACAAAGCCGACATTGCCCCTAGTTTTGGCAAAAAAGCTCCTGAAGAAATCACACATCTCGAAATAGACCGCTTCAAAACAAAGCTCCTCAAAACGAAAAAACCCGCCACAGTCAAAAATATCCTTGAGCTGCTTTTACGCATTTGCAATTTCGGGTTCAAACGGAAGCTATGCAAACCGTTGGATTTTGTTTTGGAAATGCCCAGTGCCAACAATCAAAAAACGGAGGATGTGACCCCGGATCAACTCAAACGTCTCCTACAGGTGCTGGATGAAGAGCCAGACATTCAGATTGTCAACATCATGAAAATGGCTTTGTTTACTGGGATGAGGCGTGGGGAGCTTTTAAAACTCAAGTGGGAAGATATCGATTTCGATAAAGAGTTCATTTTCATCCGTGATCCCAAAGGAGGCCAAGATCAGATGATTCCTTTGAATGATGCATCTCGGAAGATATTGGAATCCCATCCTCGGATCAATGAATGGGTGTTTGCCTCGGCATTTTCTACCGATGGTCAGCGTCATTCCACCAAATATTCTAAGAAAATTGCTGAAAAGGCAGGATTGCCTGCGGACTTTCGTCCACTTCATGGCTTGCGACATGTTTACGCATCCATGCTTGCGAGTAGTGGCAAAGTCGATATGTATACTTTGCAAAAACTACTCACTCACAAAAGTCCTCAAATGACACAACGCTACGCCCATCTTCGGGACGAAGCTCTAAAAAATGCGTCTCAAGTGGCCGTCAACATTGTCGAAGATGCAATTGCTCCAAAAGAGACAAAATGAAGGAACGTGTCCTTTAAACTACTCACACTTCTTCGAACTGGATTTTGCAGCCTTCCATGAAGGTTTTCACATCGTCATAAGAGTAACGCACTGATTTGCCAACCTTGTAATAAGGTAGTCCTTTGCAGGCCCATCGATCATTTCTGAGTTTGGCGGTAGAAATTCCAGTCATTTCGGAAACTTGGTGTTCGTTCAAATACTCTGCTTGCATAGTGTGCTCCTTGGGAAGGGGAATGGATACAATCGCATTAT
Organism: SAR324 cluster bacterium; assembly: GCA_028281495.1. Taxonomy (GTDB): domain Bacteria; phylum SAR324; class SAR324; order SAR324; family NAC60-12; genus JANQJU01. The sequence continues at coordinate 3,758 of JANQJU010000100.1, read as the reverse complement.
GAAGAAGGGGAGGAAGCTATCCGAAGATAGCTTCCTAGAATGCGGTTTTCCCAAGGGAGGGCTGTGCTTCACGTTCTACTCCGGTGGGAGTTGCAACGCTATCACGAGAAACGAGGTCCGTTTTTACTCTCAAAATCGGAGCCGTAAAACAGCCAAGTTTCCAACCGAGAGGAGTGTGGAAAAGGTAAATTTTTTCCAGCACATAATTCAGCTATAACATGGAATTTTTAGATGAGAAAGAATAAACTTAGAGAGATTTCTGAGTGTGGGTTCAACACTCGATTTCGAAAGTTCTCAGCGTCATTTGTATGAGATAAGTGGGTTCATCCAGGGTTAGAATACTGAATATAAAAGGTTTTTTGATGTTTAATTTATAGAGAGATATATAATCAGATGCATAAGTCATGAGATGTTAGCCTAACGATTTTTGGGTATGGAATTTTTTCAACAATGGTTCAACCATCTTATCTTGAAAAGCTCTAATATTAATTCCAACATCGGCTTTCATTTTGCCTCGGCTGCTTGATTAAGGTTTTTCGTCGAAACCACCAGTCGGCTCCATTAAATTTTCTTAGCGATTAGAAGGGGAAGGTTGGGAACCGAAAAGTATATCAATGACCGGATAATGCTAATGTCTGACAGCCCTCCAAATGTTATGATTTGTTCCAATGAGAAATTTGGAGAAAGAACACGGAATGGTTTGAAAGATAAACTATCCTCATCTATAATGAAGAAAATTAATGATTTTAAGGAGTTACCAATGAAGTTTTATGAAAATATGAATCCCATCGAACGCAAGATCATGATCCTTAAGGCCGTGCGTGAGAGTAGCGCGCTCGAAGGAATGAAAGCTGCGACACAAGTTTGCACTCAGGAAATCCAAAAGTTACAGCCTCCCTCCCAGTCTAGTGCTGAAAAATCACCCGTTTCAACAAAACGATGAGCGGGTCATACTCCTTTTTTTGCCATATGGTTTGAATGGCTTGATGATACTTTTCCCGTAACTTTTTATCCTCAAACACTCCCCTACCAATCGGTTCGATTTCTGCTTGCATCAACAATAAATCACAGAGTAATCGAGTGGTCCGTCCATTCCCATCACGAAAGGGGTGAATGACAATCAATTCTCCATGTATCTGAGCCAACCGTTCGATAATTTGTTCAGGTGACAATTTTGGGCTGAATGGCGTTAGGCTGGCGAGCAATTGTGAGTATCGAATCATTTCTTGCTTAATATAAGGGGCATGGCACCAAAGGATCGGTGGACTGGAAAGATCGACAGTTCGATATTGCCCTGCCCATTCATAAATCTTTCCTAGAAACAGTCGGTGCAATTGGAGAACATCGGACTCCTTGAATTTATGGTGTTCCGAATATTCAGAAGCCGCTTTTTCATAGGCTTGGATCAAAGCGGTATTTTCCTGCAATTCCAGCTTGATAGGATCATTAATACCGAGGCGGTTTTTTAGGACTCCATGATTTCCGTCGAAGTCCTGATCATTCAAGTAATATTTGTTGGAAAATGAATTCATGAATCTCGTCGCTAATAAATGGTGATGAGTGGGGTTAATTAGCGGAAATTAATTGTCCATCAAACAGTTTGGCAAAACCTAATTTTTATCTAAATTTTTGTTCCATTTCAAAGCTTGGTTCTGAATAGATGAAATTCTAGAAAAATAGATCAAAAACTATAAATTTTAAAAATTTTGATACCCCTTAACAACCCTCGAAAAAAAAATTCATTAAAAAAACTCATTTTGTCTTTTATAATTAGCTACTTAGACTGATGTTTAAATTTTTTTCGTTAAGGTTATTCCAACTTGGCACAGATCTCGTAGATAGTTTCAAACAAGACGTTCTGCTGGGTGGTACTTCGCATTATACTTGCGAAACACCGTCCGATTGAGAACCTATTGTCTGCTGACAGCAACTAAACAAGTCGTAGACATTCTATGAAACAAATTTTTGGTTGGGCGGTACTCCGTTTCATTTTGAAGCTGATGCCACTTCATAGTTAAGCAATTGAATTTATCAAAAGAAGGCACCTCTGATGACGTTTACTCTGGTTCAACACACATCCGATAATCTGTTGGGAATATCATTATGTCACTGTAATGATATCTTTCCATCCGTTTTCACAGGCAAGAATGTGTCGATCCAGAGCAATTTGAAGGGGTTGGAAAGCTGCCTGTCCGAGGATTTTAGTTATTTGACCCAAATCATAGATCGAGGGAACCTACTTCCATAATCTGGAAGGCGGTGACCCTCGGAGTGAGGGGAGCCGCGAAGCAATAAAAGCTGGTCCCATCTCTCCGAGTGTTATCCCCCTAAATTCCCTTTAGATTTCATAAGCATTGAGCCTGCGGTAGTTTGCAATCCAAACTCTGACTATCCAAGGCTTGCTCTGCTTTAAAGGACTGTAATGGAACCGTACTATAGCTCCCTGAGTGGGAGCACATTAACCATGTGGTGAGGATAACTGTCTGTAAAACAGTGGCTTCGGCTGTGCAGGTTCAACCACAGCGGCGGACCGTTCCTGCTGCTCCCACCAAATTTCGGATACAAGCAACCGCTTAAAAAGTACAAACAACCTTTTATAAGGCTTTAAATGGACGACAACGACGATCACAGGCCCCGTAGCTTAATTGGGCAAAGCACTTCTCTGTCAAGGAAGGGGATACCGGGTCAGTGACGGTCGGGGTCGCCAGATGTACAAAGGTTACCATGAAACACTTAATCACACGGAGGTCTAATGGAACGACTGCTCATTTGAGAGTAGCGTTCCATGTAGAGACAATGGTTCGCTCTATCGGTTCTTATGCGGCCATCGTCTAAAGGTAGGATCTCTGACTTTCAATCAGAGGATGCGCGGTTCAATTCCGGCTGGCCGTACCAATCCTTAGAAAGACAACCAAATGGAATATCAACAGTGCCCCTTTTACGTAGGGGCGTGGTGTAATTGGCAACATCCCAGATTTTGATTTTGGTGTTGAGGGTTCAACCGCGGCGGCGTACCGCTCCCTCCGCCCCCGCCAAAACACCGTGAAAACGAGAAAAATGATGGAAACAACAGAAATGACAATAACAATTCAAGGAGTTTGGCTGGTCCCGTCTGTGATGGCAGGAATCGGCAGTATTAAGCTCGGCGCATCGTGGATTCAATTGAATGCGTCCGTGGCTGAATGGATGGAAGCACCCGATTTTTAATCGGGGCTATGTGGGTTCAAGTCCCACCGGACGCTCCATTCTTTAAAGTCTTAATTAGTACAAGAGAGATTATGGAAATGTGTTGTTCCGCCGCTGCGGCGGACCGCCTCTTTGATGAGGGTGTGGCTGAATTGGATAGGCAGATGGTTGCAACCCATCGTATGCGGGATAGAGGCCCGTCACCCTCTCCAAATATTAATAAAATTTTAACTAAGTGACAAAAATGAATACGCAGGAAACATCATCGTCCTCCAGTAGTAGTTTTCAGGAGGATGGGTACAGGTGGTACATGAAGGTTTGCTAAACCTTTGGTCTTTGGACCCCAGTTCGACTCTGGCATCCTCCGCCATTTCAAGGAAGGTGCCGTGTTTGGTCACAAACTAGCCTTGAAAACTAGGGGTTCGTAACAGATCGGGGTTCGATTCCTCCACCTTCCGCCAAGATGAACAGTGATCTCTTCACAATTTTTTAACTGATTAAATAATATCCAACGGCTATGAATACGAAAACTGTAGCGAAAATGACACAACTCCTCACCTCCTTAGACGATG
>JANQJU010000079.1 GCA_028281495.1 SAR324 cluster bacterium | reverse complement strand
CTGGAAGGAAAATATTACCGCCCTCATCAGGCGATTATTGCAGAAATCAACCGTGCCAAGCATTCGATCAAAATTTGCCTGTTCCTTATTGGAGAAATGAAAGGTGAATACGGAGATAGTGTCGTCGATGCCTTGATTGCAGCAAAATACCGTGGAGTCGATGTTCAGATCATTTTTAACGGACATCTCACCCGTCAAGGGGATCCCGGTAAAGAATACACCATGAACGAAGAACTCAAGCGCCCTCTTTTGCCAGCCGTTCAGCGGCTCAAATCGGCAAAGGTGCCTATCGCACTTGCCTATGGGACCACGGAACACAGTGTGCCTTATTGCCCAATTCATTCCAAATACTGTGTCATTGATGAAGCCGTGGTATTGGAAGGAAGTTTCAACTGGTACAACACCTCGGTGTTTTCCCACGATCTTTTGGTGGTTGCCAACAATCCAGACGTGGCTAAACACTACGCCTACGAGTTCGATCAGATTTTAAATACCTTCCGAATTTATTATTGAGCCTACCTGAAATTTTTCATGTGGTTGCTTCCTCATGAACGCCACATGACTCCGCTTGGCTCCCACGTCTGCCTCCGCGCGAAGCTCCCTTCATAAAGCATAGCGTCGGGGGCAGGCGTTCCTGGGAGCTGGTCTTCTGTTCAAATAGCTGAGTTTAGCCTTCTGAAGGCACACAGTTCACAATACCACTGTATCCCATCAGGTGTCCGTGGGCATCTTGGTGCACCACTGGAGTGTTGCGAACCTTTCGAATTTGACCATTTTTATGAATGACTCGGTGTTCGATGAAATTGTCTGGTCTGCCATGCAACAGTTTGCAAGCTTGTTCGATCACAATGGGCTGGTCTTCGGGGGGAACCATTTTGATCCACAACATCGGATCGGACTCGTATTCTGTGATGCTATAACCGGTCACTGTTTGGCAGCCTGAATCGTGTCGAGTGGCTACGGCTTGGCCTGACTCCACTCGAACAGTATAGGTGTAGCTGGTTGAGGTTTGCTGAGGATGAAACCGATATAAACCCGTCCTTGGCATAAGTTTCACATGTTTGACGTGGATTTTAATAAGCACTCCCTGTGCGGTTTGTGTCTATTTGGCCTGCAAAAAAACCGTATCGTAACCTTTACGAATCAGCCTGACACTATTGGGGTCTCGCCATTTCTCCATGTAGCTCCGGTACAGCGCAGTGGGTCTTTCGACCAAAAGCACTTGATCGATCTGATCGATGACTTTTTTACCCCATTCATTTTTTGTGCAAGCAACATGGGACAATATATAAGGGTCTTGTTCTTGGATAGTCAAGGTCGCGGCGTGTCCTTCTTTTTCCAAACTTTTTTCCAAATAAGAAACGGAGGTCGGAAACTCCAAGACGTAGTCCAAACGGTCGGCCAGAAGCATTCTGAATTGATTTTCGTGATCAATCGAAAAGTAATCGATGTTGGCATCAGGATACTTTTGTAACAGCGGATCAATTCCCGTCCCATGCGACCGTCCTGTCAATATTCCTCCCCGCAACGACGGATTTTGCAATACCGTTTCAAAAGAGATCGATTCGGTTGGGTTTCCGAACTTTTGCAGTTTGTCTTTGCGTACCACAAGGGCATTTGCCAGAGATATCCCAGCAGGCAAAGAGAAATGAAGGTATTCTTTTCGCTCCGGCTTCTTCAAGGTGGATGCAAAACACATGGGTTTGCCTGCTTTCACACTTCGAATGAATCGAGCGATCGGGGCATTGATGAATTTGTGCTGATAATTCGGCATCTTGTCTTGAATCAACCGGGTCGCATCGTCCATCCATCCTTCACCCTTAAAAGGACCTTCAGTGATCGTCCAGGGGGGAAACATCGAAATCCTCCAAATGATTTGGTCTTTTGCGAAACTTTGTGTGGGAAGAAGCAGAACCCCAATCAGCAGCCCCCAACTGAGGATATGCTTGTGGATATGCCATTTTTGCATACAACCCCTCCTAATTTGATAGTTAAACTTAGAATGAAAAGAAAAGTTTGTTGTCAATTTCAGTTAACTTTGCAATTAAGGATACATTGACAGCTAATTGAGAAGTTGCGAGAAATAATAATAAAGTCAAACTGAAAATATGCTCTCTACGAAACCACTCCTTCACTGTACTCCTCGGCAGACTCTTGTTATAGACTGAATTCTTGTCTTTGTTTGTTTTTTCAGTTCATTCACCCTTCAGATGCATTGGTTATGTCGCAACAAACCTTCTGTTTTGGCGTGATTGAAGGCTTTTTTGGTAGAGAATGGAGCTGGTCTTCACGCGAACAATACGTCTCTTTTTTAAAGAGTGCCGGACTCCAATTTTATATATACGCCCCCAAAGGAGATTCCTATCTCAGAAGAAAGTGGCGCGAACCCTGGCCTGAGTCACAATTTCGTTCTATATGCCAATTGGCTTCGATCTATCGGCAGCACGGCGTTCAATTTGGAGTGGGGTTGAGTCCGTTTGAGATCTATCGAAGTTATGATGAGAGCGCACGAGCTGACTTGCAGAAGAAAATTCAACTCATCAATCAAATACAGCCCGACATTTTATGTATCTTATTTGATGACATGAAAGGCGATTTGCCCCGGTTGGCAGCGACTCAAATAGAAGTGACCCAGTTTATAATAGACCAGAGTCAGGCGGATCGGTTCATTATGTGCCCAACCTACTATTCCTCCGATCCTATATTGGAAAAAGTATTTGGAAAAAAACCAGAAGGGTATTTTGATGAATTGGCAACCCAGCTGGATGCTCAAATCGATCTTTTTTGGACCGGCCCGAAAGTGTGTTCGGAAACTTACCCCGCTTCCCATCTGAAAGAAGTAGCGCAACAGTTGGGGAGAAAACCCTTTATTTGGGACAACTATCCCGTCAATGATGGGGCCAAACGTTCCCAGTGCCTCTACCTCCGAGCCTTTGAGAATCGCGAGCATCTGAAGGAACTCACTGCGGGGCAAGCCGCAAATCCTATGAATCAAGCGTGGCTATCGAAAATACCGTTGTGGACTTTGTCCGGTTTACACCATCGCCCCTCGCAGTATCAGCCCCAAAAGGCCACCGCAGAATCCCTTCACCAGTTATGTGGTTCCATACTAGCGGCTCACCTCGAAACCGATATCGCACTTTTCCAGGACCAAGGCCTTAGTCAACTCTCATCTTCTGTGAAACAAGAATTGGTTCAAAAATATTCCGCAATGCCCAGCCCATTTTCGGGGGAATTGGTAGACTGGCTACAGGATGGATACGAATTCGACCCCGCTTGTTTGACTGAATAATTGCATCCTTAGCGAAAGGACGTCTCATGACACCAGATCTCCCAGAAAGCAGAATATATACTTTTGTGAACGACACCCGCGAATTTGCTCTGCATTTCTTAGAGGGACAAAAACTGATTTATGATCTGGCATTGCTGCATCCGATTGAGGGAGGGGGGTTCAGCTATTTTCGGGACACGGTGCTGAGCGTGCAATTGATGGTGACCTTGCTGAAACAAGGACAACATTTTGGGTTTTATATCGATTCCGAAGAACCTTATTTTCGATTGAAGCTAGAAACCAATGCTCGTGGATTGATGCGAAGTTTATTAGTTCCTGAAAATGCGCTTCCCAAATGCCCCGATTCCGTCAGCGGCATCGCTCGGTTCGTGAAATTGTTTTCTAACAACCAAGAACCCTACAGTTCTATCATTCAACTGAAACAGACTTCACTTAAGGAGATTGTAAACGAAGTGCTGTCCCAATCGTACCAAGTGAAGGGAAAAATCGTGGTATCGGAAGAAACCGATCAAAGTTTGTTATTGATTCAGTTGCCCTCACTTTCTGGGGATCCCGATGAGTTGGACCCGGACGGACTTTCTAAATTTTGGGATGCCAACCAAGACACCTTTCATGAACTCTTTAAACAAGCACTGACCGATCCGGAAACCATTGCTGAAACTTTTTCTCAGCATGCGTTCCAATTGCTGGCAGGGAGGACGGTGAAATTCCGTTGTGATTGTTCTAAGGAACAAATGACCTTGAACCTAACAAGAATCCCTCAGCCGGATCGTGCAGACCTATTCGATCTCGGCCAAGACACCCTTGAAATCACCTGCGAGTATTGCAAAACGGTGTATCTCATCACCAAAAGAGAAATCGATGAACGGGTGGGTCGTCCCAATTAGCCCATGCAGACAGTTCAATTGTTGAGGGCTTTACTTTCGGTGAGATGGCCAAGTTGATACTCTTGAATCTTGCGATAGAGGGTGCCCCGGGCAATTTTGAGATGTTTGGAGGCTTCACTAATATTCCCACGGGTGAACTCTAAAGTTTCAGAAATGGCTTGGGCCTCAATCTCTGAAAAGGGTCGAGGTTTGCCTTGAAGTAAAGAGGACTCATTCGTTGCTACCTCGGGTTTGCCAACATCGGGTAAAAACTGAATGTCTTGTTGGGAGAGAGTGGATTTCTCAGCCGCCATCAACACCGTTCGGTAAATGCAATTTTCCAATTGCCTAACATTGCCTGACCAAGGCTGTGTTTTTAAAAAGGTCTCTGCGGAGGGTTCGAGGCCGATAGGTGGACGTTCTTCTAATGCGGAATACTTCTCTAAGAAATGTTGGGCCAGCAGCAAAATATCGTTCCCTCGTTCTCGGAGGGGAGGAATGGTGATTACAAATAGAGCGAGTCGATAATACAAATCTTCTCGAAAATTCCCTGCTCTCACTTCTTCCGTCAGATTGCGATTGGTGGCTGCAATGACTCGAAAATTGACTTTGATGGCTTCGTCCCCACCCAATCGCACCACTTCCTTTTCCTGTAAAACTCTCAGCAGTTTTACTTGGGCTTGTAACGGAAGCTCTCCAATTTCATCCAGAAATATCGTTCCATTGTGAGCTTGTTCAAATTTACCCTTGGTTTGACGCAAGGCTCCGGTAAATGCGCCTTTTTCATAACCAAACAGTTCGCTTTCAATCAGTGTTTCCGGAATTGCTCCGCAATTGACGGTCACAAAGGGGCCTTGATGGAGAGGTGAATTTCTATGAACGGTTTGAGCCACAACTTCTTTGCCAGTACCACTTTCCCCTAAGATCAATACAGTGGCTCGACTGATGGCAGACTGACGAATCAAATCGCGGACTTGCTTCATCTTTGCTGATTGCCCAATCATGTCTGAAAACCCAGTGGGGCGGCGCATGGACTGCCGAAGCACTTGGTTTTCTTGACGAAGTTGCAGATTTTCTAGAGCGTTGCCTACGATTTTTAGCAGTTGCTCGATGTCGAAGGGTTTGCAAACAAAATCAAAAGCCCCATTTTTGATGGCCTCAACACCGAGCTTCAAACTAGGGTAGCCGGTGATCATCACCACCTGGCATTGACTGTGTTCTCGCTTGATATCCTTGAGCACCTCGACCCCGTTGATTCCAGGTAACATCATGTCTAATAGAACCAAATCATAGGGGAAGTCTTCACGCAGTTGCTCAACCGCCATTTCTCCCGTGTCGCAAAGCGCGACTTGATAACCTAGACCTTCCAATCTGAATGACATGAGCGACCGCATCGCTGGGTCGTCATCAACTACCAAAATTTGTTCGCTCTTGTTCATGAATTCCCCCTAAGAAGTGTCGGTGTCCCTTACTGTTCAAGTTGCTAGTATCAACTATACTTGAAACTAAGGCAGCGATCCATAGTCAAAGCCAGCTTACATATTTTTATTATCAAGATGTTACCGAGAGGAACAACAACATCTTTTCAAGGAGATGCAATTCCCGTGTATTTTTGGAAGATTTCAGAATAGGTACCGTCGGTCAATAGCTCGAAAAGCACACTATCGAAATGAGGAACTAGATGAGAAAGATTATTCTTTTTTGAAAACGTAAGATACGCCGAAGTTGCTGTGAGTGGGGTTGGCAATGGAACGATCGAGGTCAACCCTTCCTGCTTGAGGGCATAAGCCCCCACATGACGGTTGAATAGCACCGTATCGACTCGTTCCCGATCCAGCATCTGAAAGCTAGCTTGTACATCCTTAGACCCTTGGATCGTGAATAACTTTTGTTGAAACGCTTTATCAAAATCTGGACTGGTGGTGAACCCATCAACCAGCCCAATGGTTAAATCTTTGAGATCGGCCATCGTTTTAAAGCGGATGGGGTTTTCCTTATGGACGTAAAACACCAGTGATGAAACGTGTATGGGCACATTGGTGTAGTCCATGTAAACCAAACGTTCTTCGGTTCGGAAAGCGGCAAACATGCAATCAATAGCCCCCACTTCCATCGAACGCAAAATTCGTTTCCACGGCAACATTTCCACCTCAATCTGGATATCTAAACGTTGGGCGATTTCTTGGATCAGTTCCACCTCGATGCCTTTCAGTTGGCCGTTTTCTTCGAAGCCATAGGGAGCAAAATCATTGGTGGCGCAATGCAACTTCGTATTTGCCCCCGACACATGAAATGCCACACCCAAAAACAAGACCATCAGTAGAAATCGTTTCATATTGCCTCCACGCCAATAAGTTATCATCTTTTGTTTTTTGAGATCGCTCCTCCCTTCCCCATAGCATATTTCAAAAGCAGATCACCAGCGCCGTCGTGCTTAAGTAAAATTACGAATAGTTCGTTGGGTTTATTGGTCTAAGATAGAAATAGACTCTTACGTCAATTGGCATGGCACCCTTAATGTCGAGGCAAACATTATGGAGAGACAGCCCCCATCCCCCTCATACATATTAGATGCAGAACGCTTTCCTGACCTCTTCCAAGTCGTCTCACGGCAAGAGTACACTCTCATTGGACCAACCATTCAGAATCAGACGATCTGTTACGGAAAGCTGGAAACGGTAAACGAACTCCCGATTGGATGGACCGACCATCAACAAGGTGGCAAATACGAACTTTCACGTCGCGATGATGACGCTTATTTCGGATATCAAGTTGGACCTCAATCTTGGAAGGAATGGTTGTTTCCTCCTCGTCAACGTTTATGGAAATCTCGTAGAGACAAAGAGCATCAATTGAAATTCGAGGCAGCTCCCCTTCCTGAGCAACGTTATGCCTTTCTGGGAGTGCGTTCTTGTGAATTGCATGCCATTGCAATGCAAGATCACATTTTTCAGGAGGAGGAATTTTGTAATCCATACTACGCTCGCCGCCGCCAAAACACCCTCATACTAGCTGTTAATTGCACACAGGCAGGTAACAATTGTTTTTGTGGAACGATGGGAACCTCACCACCGATCACCCAAAATTACGATTGGGTCATGACAGAGATACTCGCTCCAACCCATTGTTTTTTGGTGGAAGCGGGCAGCGAGGCTGGAGAGGCTATCGTCCAAGAACTGCAATTGCCTGAGGCTTCTGTAACACAAAACCAAACTGCGCACGAAGCAGTGGCTTCGGTAAAAGATCAAGCGATTCGGCCTTTCGAAACGAAAGACCTTCGAAATTTATTGTATGACAACCTGGAGCACTCGCAATGGGATGAGGTGGCTCAACGTTGTCTCAGTTGTGCCAATTGCACTCTCGTGTGTCCCACCTGCTTTTGCTCTACTGTCGAAGACGTTTCAGACATAAGCAACACGAGCACTCAGCGTTGGCAACGATGGGATTCATGCTTTTCTCTCGACTTCTCATATATTCATGGAGGAACCGTTCGCACTTCCGTTAAATCCCGTTACCGACAATGGCTGACCCATAAATTTGCGGGTTGGCAAGATCAGTTTGGTTCGCTGGGATGCGTGGGATGTGGACGGTGCATCACTTGGTGTCCAGTGGGGATTGATATCACGGAAATCCTTGCAGCCCTTCAGGATTCACCCACAAATTAGGAGGAGGCCATGCAAAGTTTAGAAAAAATTTTATCCGAACACTTGTTTTTGAAAGACCTACAGCAGGATCACTTGGAACTGATTGTAGGCTGTGCGGCCAATCATCGGTTCAATGCGGGTGAGTTTTTGTTCCGAGAAGGGGAAGAAGCACAACAAGTGTACTTGGTGCGTCGTGGCCATGTGGCGGTGGAAATTTACGTACCTCATCGAGGAGCCATCAATTTGCAGACCGTGGGATCAGGGGAATTTTTAGGGTGGTCTTGGCTCATCCCACCCCATTATTGGCACTTTGATGCCTTGGCTCTCGACCTCGTGAGGGTGATTTCGCTTGATGCCCAATGTTTGCGTAAAAAGTGTGAAGAGGACCACAGCTTTGGATACCAATTAATCAAATGCTTTGCCCATGTCATGGAACAACGACTTCATGCGGCACGACTCCAATTGTTGGATGTGTATGGTGTTCCTTCCGAGAAAGGAGGGCAATGATGCTAACCCAAACTCCGATGGTCCCTGATCCGTATTATGTGGTTCGTCTCCAGCAAGAAAACCGAGATACGGTCACTATCGAATTGGCCCCCACCTCAGGGATGAACCCCCTTCGATTTGAACCGGGGCAATTCAACATGTTGTACACTTGGGGCAAAGGAGAAATTCCCATTTCTCTGAGTGGTGATGCTCAATACAACCGGACCTTGGTGCATACGATTCGTGCCGTGGGTGCGATTTCCCAAACCATGACTCGGTTTGAAATTGGAGATGTTTTGGGACTGCGCGGGCCTTTCGGTAAGGCGTGGCCCATCGAAGCGTTGGACTCGAAAGACATCGTCCTAGTTGCAGGAGGCATCGGCTTGGCACCGCTGCGACCGGTGATCTACCATTTGCTAGCTAACCGGAAAAAGTATGGGCTTGTTCATGTATTGTATGGTGCTCGTTCTCCAAAGGATTTGCTGTTTGAGACTGAGCTTCGTCAATGGCGAGGGCGGTTTGATATGAATGTTGACATCACCGTCGATCACTCAATGGGAGATTGGTATGGCAATGTGGGGGTGGTCACAAAACTCATAGATTCTGCTCATTTCGATGCTTCAGAAACGGTGGCGTTGATCTGTGGTCCCGAAATCATGATGCGGTTCGCTACGAAGTCCCTTCAGAAACGAGGGGTACCCTTTGAACAAATGTACGTTTCGCTGGAACGGAACATGAAGTGCGGAATCGGCCTATGCGGGCATTGTCAGTTAGGCCCTACATTCATCTGTCGGGATGGCCCAGTGTTCCGTTTTGATCAAATTCAAACTTGGCTTAACCGGAGAGAACTCTAATGAATGCGAAACCAAAGCTCGCTGTCTGGAAGTTTGCTTCCTGTGATGGATGTCAATTGAGTCTGCTCGATTGTGAGGATGAATTGCTTGCCATTGCGGACCAAATCGAGATTGCCAACTTTCCTGAGGCATCTCGTGCGGTCGTGGAGGGGCCTTATGACGTCTCGTTGGTGGAGGGATCGATTACCACACCGCATGATTTGAAACGAATTCAGGAAGTGAGAGAGCAATCCAAAATTTTGGTGACTATCGGGGCCTGTGCCACGGCGGGTGGGATCCAAGCTCTGCGAAATTTTGCTGATGTGAACGAATTCATCAGACAAGTCTATGCCAATCCTCACTACATTCAAACTTTAGCCACATCCACCCCCATCGCGGATCATGTACCCGTTGAGTTCGAGTTACGTGGATGCCCGATCAACAAAACGCAATTGCTCGAAGTGCTCCTGGCTTTACTGAACCAGCGAGTTCCCAACATCCCCAAGCATAGCGTGTGTATGGAGTGCAAGATGCAGCAGTGTGTTTGTGTGATGGTGTCTCGAAACATGCCCTGTCTAGGGCCAGTCACTCAAGCGGGTTGTGGAGCGTTATGTCCGAGTTACGACCGGGGCTGTTTTGGTTGTTTTGGTCCCAAGGAAACACCTAATACAGAAGCACTTGCGGAATGGTGGCAAGCGGACCTGGGTATGACATCCGAGCAAACCCAACACGCATTTCGAACTTTCAACGGATGGTCTGAACCCTTTCGCAAGCCATTTCACGAACCGGTTCCAATTGTGATCCAACAATCCAATCGGGATCCATTTCCCGATTCAGACGATTCTTTGCAGGAATAAAGCTATGGGACATACAAAAACTATCACAGTGAACTATCTGGCACGAGTGGAAGGTGAGGGAGCGCTTTATGTGAAGTTCGATGGTTCTCATGTACAAGACCTGCAACTGAAAATTTTCGAGCCACCACGTTTTTTTGAGGCGTTTCTTCGGAATCGAAATTTTATGGAAGCTCCCGACATCACGGCGCGTATTTGTGGGATTTGTCCCGTAGCGTATCAAATGAGCTCGGTCCATGCGATGGAAGATGCCCTCGATATCACGCTTCCCAAGCCTTTGCGGGAACTGCGGAGGCTGCTCTATTGTGCCGAATGGATCGAAAGCCATGCGTTGCATATTTACATGCTGCATGCTCCCGATTTTTTGGATTATCCCAGTGCAATTGAAATGGCCAAAGACCATCCCACATTGGTGGAAAATGGACTGAAGTTAAAAAAGATTGGAAACGCCTTGATGAGCTTGATTGGAGGGCGAGAAATCCATCCGATCAATGTGAAGGTCGGAGGGTTTTATAAAATACCATCTGTGAAACAACTCCGCACCTTACGCGACGATTTGTTGTGGGCTAAAGAGACTGCTAAGGCCACAGTCTATTGGGCAGGTACCCTGCCCATGCCGGAGTTCAATCAAGATTATGAATTTGTGGCGCTGTCTCACCCATCGGAATATCCTCTCAATGAAGGCCGACTGGTCTCAAACAAAGGGCTCGACATCTCCATAAAAGACTACACCAAAAATTTTGTAGAAGAGCATGTTGAGCATTCCAATGCCCTGCATTCGATCCACAAAGGGCATGGTTCTTATTTGGTGGGGCCTATGGCTCGATATAGTCTAAATTACAACCGGCTCTCGGATCTTGCACAAGATACCGCAAAACAAGCCGGACTCTCGGAGGTCTGTAGCAACCCATTCCAAAGTATCATTGTTCGGGCGGTTGAGGTGCTTTACGCCTGTGAGGAAGCTCTTCGTATCATTGATGAGTACACCCCGCCCGACACCCCTTGTATCGAACTCACTCCAAAGTCAGCTGTGGGGTATGCTTGCACTGAAGCCCCTCGGGGAATCCTTTATCATCAGTATCAAATTGATTCTGATGGAAGTATTCAAGAGGCGAAAATCGTTCCCCCAACCTCACAAAATCAAAAACGAATTGAAGATGATTTGGTGGAATTGATTAAGGAGCAATCGTCCCTTCCCGATGACGAATTGCAGTACGTCTGCGAACAGGCCATTCGTAATTACGATCCTTGCATCTCGTGTGCGACTCACTTTCTCAAAATTCAGGTGGAGCGATGAAATCCGATTCTCTCACTTGGCACGTGGTGGGGGTCGGCAACGAATACCGACAAGACGATGGAGTGGGGCTGTGGGTCGTCCGTCAAATGGCAAAACTCGATTTACCCAACGTCCAGTTGACCGAACTTCATGACTGCTTAGACCTTCTGGAATCTTGGCAAACTGATCAATCGGTGGTGGTGGTCGACGCCGTCGTTTCAAGTTCGCTTCCAGGAACTCTTCATGCGATTGATGCAATTGCTGCCTCAATACCTACCCCATTTTCTAGCTTCTCTTCTCATACTTTCAGTCTCGCTGATGCCGTTCAATTGGCCAAAAACTTGGATCGCCTACCCAGGCAACTCTGGATTTACGGCATCGAAGCGCAAAAACATCAAATGGGTATTGGACTCTCGAAATCCGTCCAAAAAACCGCCTTGAGCTTAGTGAAGACGATACAGCATCAAATCGCTTTTTAAATTGGACACCTGCCCATTTTACGTAGATCTACCAATACTCTTTCCCACTTAAAGGATTATGCTAGTTAAATGAGAAACTTTGAAAAGGAGCAAATGTATGCACGAATTGTCCTTGCTCTCCAACTTGATGCGCAGGCTCGATACCATTGCCGAAAACCAGAATGCGCAACGGATCGCTAAGGTACGGGTTTGTTTGGGGGCGTTGTCGCATATCTCAGCTGAGCACTTTCGTGATCATTTTCATGCCGCGGCACTCGGGTCTCTTGCAGAAGGTGCAAAACTCGACATCCGTGAAATGAGCGACACCCAAGACCCAAATGCCCAAGATATCATTTTGGAAAGTGTGGATGTGATTGTTTAGCACCGAAAGCTGACTTATAGAGATCAAACCGGAGCTGATCATGCAATCTCAACACGAAAGGTCAGGAAATCAAATTGAAGGAAAACGAGCAGTAGGGAAACGAGGCGAGACACTGCAATCGGCCGTGCAAAAGCGTGTTCAAGTCAGCTTAGACGGCATTGTTCAAGGAGTGGGATTTCGTCCCTTTGTGCATCGACTGGCCCATGAATTGAAGGTTCGAGGGTGGGTTCACAATTCAGCTCAGGGCGTTCGTCTCGAAGCGGAAGGTTCGACAGAACAATTGAATCAATTTTTAAAACGCCTCCAAGAAGACAAACCGCGTAATTCGGACATTCATCACTTTCATACCGAATGGTTGCCCTCTCGTGGTTATGAAGATTTTAAAATCCTTTCCAGCAAAAGCCGCGGCCCATTAAGTGTTTTGACCCCGCCGGATCTGGCAACTTGCCCAGAATGCCTTCAAGAAGTTTTAGATCCCCACAATCGACGTCACACTTACCCATTTACTAATTGTACCCAATGTGGCCCTCGGTTTAGCATTATCGACGCTTTGCCCTATGACCGTCCCAACACCTCGATGCGGACCTTTGAAATGTGTCCGCAATGCTTGAAAGAATACAAGACCATTGGCAATCGACGTTTCCATGCGCAACCAAATGCGTGCCCTGAATGCGGTCCTCATTTGGAACTTTGGAATGGTCATGGAAGGTGTCATGCCACCCATACCGATGCGCTTCATCAGGCGATAGCGTTCTTAAAAGGAGGCGCCATTGTGGCGGTGAAAGGAATCGGAGGGTTTCATTTGATGGTCGATGCTTTCAATGAGGATGCAATCCGACGACTCCGCCGAAGAAAACAGCGTCCTGCCAAACCGTTTGCTGTGATGTATTCATCCACCTTGGCCATTCGAACCATTTACGAAGTGTCTGTTAAAGAAGAAGCATTGTTGTGCTCACCGGCAGCACCCATCGTTCTTTTGCGTATCAAAGACTCATCTGGTCCATTGCCTGCGCCGTCGGTCGCTCCCAATAATCCGTGGCATGGAGTATTTCTTCCGTACACTCCACTGCATCATTTGATTTTGCGTGGTATGCAACGCCCTGTCGTTGCCACAAGTGGCAACCTGTCAGAGGAACCTCTTTGCTATCAAGAAAACGAAGTGATCGAACGATTAGGCGCTATTGCGGATGTTTTTTTGGTGCACAATCGTCCCATTCTTCGTCCCATTGACGATTCCGTAGTGCGTGTGATGGATAACAACATCTCGGTTCTACGAAGAGCAAGGGGGTTTGCTCCTCTACCGATTCATCTGAAGTGTTCCTCAGCTGACTCTAAACCACCTACCTACTTGGCAGTGGGTGGTCATTTAAAGAATACCGTGGCCGTGAACGTGGGATCTTCCGTGGTGTTGAGTCCACATATTGGCGATTTGGATTCTTATGCCACAGTGCAGACTTTTCACACAACAACCCAAACATTACAGGATTTTTATGAGGTGAAGCCCACCGTTCTGATCTGCGATCAACATCCCGACTATTATTCGACGCACTATGCCGTTTCCCAAAAAACACCGGTTTTGACGGTGCAACATCACGAAGCGCATGTGGCTGCCTGTATGGCAGAACATCATGTCACTGAACCGGTATTGGGGGTGTGTTGGGACGGATCAGGATATGGTTCTGATCACACTTTGTGGGGAGGTGAGTTTTTTATCGTGCGTGGTTCCCAATTCGAACGCATCCAATCATTTCGTCAATTTCGTTTACCCGGAGGGAAACAGGCCATCCGAGAACCACGTCGGGTTGCGTTGGGACTGCTGCACGAGATGTTTGGAGAAACTATCCAAACTCATGCATTGTTGCGCGACATTCGAAAGCAGTTGCCCGACAACTTCACCTCGCTTTGCAAAATTCTCTCTAATGAGCGCCTTGCCCCCCTAACATCCAGTGTAGGTCGACTATTTGATGCGGTAGCATCGTTATTGAATTTGAAACAACGAATCAGTTTTGAAGGACAGGCAGCAATGGCCGTTGAATTTGCCGCGGACCGAAATCATGACCGTCAAGTTTACCCGTTCTATTTGAATCAAGAGATCGATTGGTCTCCCATGATTTATGAAATCTTAACGGAACTCTCCCAGGGAGTCTCGGTCACCCAAATCTCCAAACGTTTTCATAACACGTTGAGCCATATCATTCTTGCCGTTGCTCAAGCGGTGGGTATCCCCTCTGTCGTTTTAAGTGGAGGGTGTTTCCAGAACAAACTCTTGACGGAATCCACCATCGAAGTCTTGCGGGAAGCAGGCTTCTCTCCCTACTGGCCCCAACAGGTTCCCACCAATGACGGAGGAATTGCCTTGGGGCAAATTGCTGTTGCGTTCGGCAAAAGGAGGCAAGATGAAGAAACCAGTCTATCTCTTTCATGAGGGTCACTTAGACGACAAAGCGCTATTGGGAAACAAAGGTGCGAATTTGTGTGAAATGACACGCCTGGGCTTACCTGTGCCTCCCGGGTTTGTCATTACCACAAAAGCTTGTGTGGAGTTTTTTAAACGGGGTTCTCGTTTTCCCGAAAACCTTCAAGAAGAATACCTAAAAGCCTTAAGGTATGTGGAAACTCAAACAGGGCAAGAATTCTGCAATCCTGCCCGCCCTTTGCTCCTATCGGTTCGGTCGGGAGCCTCGGTATCGATGCCTGGAATGATGGACACCGTACTCAATTTGGGAATGAATGATGCCATTGTCGAAGGCATGATTCGTCAGACCCACAACTCCCGATTTGTTTATGATACCTATCGCCGGTTCATCCAAATGTTTGCAGAAGTAGTGTTAGGAAAAGATCGTCATGCGTATGAACGAATATTAAGCGATTACAAACAGACCCATCGTTATGAAAGTGATCTGGAACTCGACGCTCAGGATTTGAAATCCATTGTTGAAAAATTCAAAAATGTAGCTGAGGTTCCCTCAGATCCTCACACACAATTGCGTATGGCCATCGAAGCCGTTTTTTCCTCTTGGTACACGCTGCGTGCGGTTCGCTATCGTGAGTACAACGACATTCCCAATGATTTGGGTACCGCTGTGAATGTTCAAGCAATGGTGTTTGGAAACTTTGGTCGAAGTTCCGGTACTGGGGTTGCGTTCACTCGCAATCCAGCAACGGGAGAGCATGTGTTTTACGGAGAATACCTGGAACAGGCGGAGGGTGAGGATGTCGTGTCGGGCGTGAGAACTCCCAAAAGTTTGGACCAACTGTCGGAACAAATGCCTGAAATGTACACACAGCTATATGAAATTCAGCAGAAACTAGAACGCCATTATCATGACATGCAAGATCTCGAATTCACCATTCAAGAAGGCAAGCTGTACATCTTACAAACCCGCACAGGGAAGCGAACTGCCAAAGCCGCGGTTCGCATTGCGATTGAAATGGTGAGAGAGGGGCTGATCACCGAAAAAGATGCTTTGTTGCGGGTCGATGCTGAGCAAATGAATTACTTTCTCCACCCGATGATCGATCCAGAAGCCCCTCAAACGGTGATTGCTCAAGGATTACCGGCAAGCCCAGGAGTCGCCCAAGGAAAAGTCGTATTTTCTGCGGATGAGGCCGAAGACCTTGCAGCACAAGGTGAGAAAGTGGTCTTGGTCCGCCATGAGACCACTCCTGAAGACATTCATGGAATGAAAGCCGCTCAAGGCATCTTGACCAAATTGGGTGGCATGACATCACACGCTGCGGTTGTTGCACGAGGTATGGGAAAATGCTGCGTTGCCGGATGCGATGAATTGATCATCGACTACGATCAGGAACGGGTGAGGACAAGACAACATGTCATTAAAAAAATGGATCTGATCACCGTGGATGGCAGCTCAGGAAAAGTAATGTTAGGCAAAGTGGCAACCATCGAAGCGCATGCGGATCAAGATTTTCAAACTTTGTTGCATTGGGCGGATCGCTATCGCCACCTGCATATCCGCGCCAATGCTGAAACGCCGGAAGACGCTCAAAAGGCTTGCGACCTTGGAGCGGAAGGGATTGGACTGTGCCGCACCGAGCATATGTTTTTTGCGGCGGAACGAATCGACACGATGCGTTCTATGATTTTGTCGGAAACCCAAAAGGAACGACAAATGTACTTGGGCCGATTGTTCGAGTTCCAGAAAGCCGATATGCAAGACCTTTTTAAAGTCATGACTGGCCATCCGGTGACCATTCGGCTGCTGGACCCACCGCTCCATGAATTTCTTCCTCAAAACAAAACGGATATACAAGCTCTCGCCAACCGTTTGGGACGCGGCTACGACAAAGTGAAGCAACGTATCGAAGCTTTATTTGAGGTCAACCCAATGCTTGGGTTCCGAGGATGTCGGATTGCTCTGGTGTATCCGGAAATCACTCGTATGCAAACCAAAGCCGTCATCACCGCAGCACTGGAAGCCCAAGAGGAGGGAGCACAAGTTTATCCCGAAATCATGGTTCCTTTGGTGGCGACTGCACGAGAACTGCGATTCATTCGCCAAGAAATCGAAACCACGGCCAATCGTGTTTTTGAGGAATACAAAGCTTCTGTGGCTTACCGCATAGGAACCATGATGGAAGTACCAAGAGCTTGCTTGCGAGCAGACACGTTAGCTCCGCTTGCCGAGTTCATGAGTTTCGGTACCAATGACTTGACTCAAATGACGTTTGGATTTTCTCGTGATGACGTTGGCAAGTTTTTACCAGCTTATCTTGAACACGAGACGCTGAAAAACGATCCATTTGTGATCCTCGATCAACGGGGAGTTGGAGAGCTGATCCGCTTGGCCATTGGCAAAAGTCGGCCGATCAATCCTAATATGGAATATGGCATTTGCGGAGAACATGGCGGGAACGCGAGGTCCATCCGGTTTTGTCACCATGTCGGATTTCATTATGTTTCTTGCAGTCCCTACCGCGTGCCCGTAGCCCGGATTGCGGCAGCTCAGGCCAGCATCGAAACGATGAAGAAACAATTACATCCCAAAGGGTGAAGCATGTGTTTAGCGATTCCTGGACAAATCCTCAGTATTGATGAGGAAACCGCTTTAATGCGATCAGGGCGTGTCAGTTTCGGAGGGACCGTGAAAACGATCAATCTGGCTTACACGCCTGAGGCCCAAGAAGGCGATTTTGTAATCGTGCATGCAGGATTTGCCATCAGCCGGTTGGACCAACACGCTGCTCAAGCCACATGGGATCATCTCAATACGTTGGAACGCATGTCGATTGGAGAAGATGCTGATGAAATTCATTAAAGAATACCGAGATCCTCAACTCATCCATCAATATGTGGAACGCATTCGTCACATGCCCACCCAAGAATGGAAAATCATGGAGATTTGTGGAGGGCAAACTCACACAATTGTGAAATTTGGCATTGATGCCTTATTGCCCCGTGACGTTTCATTGATTCATGGTCCTGGTTGCCCAGTTTGCGTGACTCCGGTCGAATTGATCGATAAAGCCCTCATGATTGCCGCTCATAAGGAGGTGATCTTTTGTTCATTTGGCGACATGTTGCGCGTGCCTGGAAGTTTGGAGGATCTGTTTGCTGTCAAGTCGCAAGGGGGAGATATTAGGATCGTTTATTCTCCGATGGATGCGTTGGAGTTGGCTAAGAAAAATCCTCAAAAACAGGTTGTATTTTTTGCAGTCGGTTTTGAAACGACGGCTCCCGCGAATGCAATGGCAGTTTATCAGGCAGCTCAACAGAAAATAGAGAATTTTTCGATTTTAGTTTCTCATGTATTAGTTCCTCCAGCTATTGAAGCCCTGATGGCATCTGAAGCTACGAGAATTGATGGGTTTCTTGCCGCAGGACATGTTTGCACGATTATGGGGTATTCCGAATATGAGCCACTCGCGACAAACTACCAAGTGCCTATTGTGGTCACGGGCTTTGAGCCGCTAGACATCTTACAAGGCGTGTGGATGTGTTTGCAGCAATTGGAATCGGGGCAATACCAAGTTCAAAATCAATACGCGCGTTCAGTCCGTAAAGACGGAAACGTGACAGCCCAGCGCTTGATGCGTGAAGTGTTCCAGGTGGTGCCTCGCCAATGGAGAGGCATCGGAGAAATTCCTCGCAGCGGTTTGGGCTTGGCTCCTGCTTATGCGGCTTGGGATGCCGAAACACGGTTTGGCCTCCAGTCTCTTCAAATTCAAGAAGCCTCTCAATGCGAAAGCGGTTTGATTCTGCAAGGGATTAAAAAACCCTTGGAGTGTCCTGAATTCGGCACACGATGTCTTCCCGAAAAACCTTTGGGAGCGCCGATGGTCTCAGCCGAAGGGGCCTGTGCGGCCTATTATCGCTATCGACAACAGGTTCATGCCTAAACCTTAAGAAGGATACCTCACATGTCCACATCGGATTCCCAGTTTTCCATCCAATGCCCCCTTCCCTTTCAGTCTGGAGAAACCGTTCAACTAGCTCATGGCGGAGGAGGAAGGTTGAGCCAACAACTGCTAGAACAACTGATATTTCCTGCTTTGCGCAACCCTTGGCTGGATTGCCGGCACGATGGCGCAATCCTTCCGACCGGATCCCAGACAATGGCCATGACCACCGATTCCTATGTAGTGCATCCTCTTTTTTTTCCAGGAGGGGATATTGGGTCGTTGGCAGTCCATGGAACCCTCAATGATTTGGCCATGTGTGGTGCTCAACCGCTTTACTTGTCTTTGTCATTCATTCTCGAAGAAGGACTTTCTTTGGAAACGCTTAGGAAGGTTTTGGAATCGATTCGAACCGCTACAATCGAATCGCAAGTCGCTGTTGTAACAGGTGATACCAAGGTCGTAGACCGTGGAAAAGGGGATGGAATTTACATCAATACAACCGGACTTGGAGGTGTTCCACCGGGCATCAAATTAGGCCCCCAATATGTGCAGGAAGGTGACCAAATTTTATTAAGTGGTCCCATCGGAGAACATGGCATTGCGATTCTTTCGGCACGAGAAGGACTCCAATTTGAAACTCCGGTCGTGAGTGATTCTGCGGCTCTGAATGGGATTGTGAGTAATTTATTGAAAGCTTGTCCGGATATTCATCTTCTGCGCGACCCG
This sequence comes from SAR324 cluster bacterium, assembly GCA_028281495.1. GTDB lineage: Bacteria > SAR324 > SAR324 > SAR324 > NAC60-12 > JANQJU01. Next base: position 41,729 of record JANQJU010000079.1, on the reverse strand, counting down.
ACCCGCGGAGGCGTGGCTTCAGTATTGAATGAAATTGCACAAAGTGCCGAGTTGGGAATTGATTTGGAAGAAGACCGAATCGAAGTGTCAGAACAGGTCCAAGGGGCTTGTGAAATGCTGGGGTTGGACCCCCTCTATGTTGCCAATGAAGGTCGATTTTTAGCCTTTGTGCCACCCTCTCAAAAGTCCGTAGCTCTCGAAATCCTTCGATCCACCCCTCTAGGGAAAGCAGCTCAATGCATTGGCCAAGTCACTACGGAACATCCTGGTATGGTCGTCATGAAAACCTGCATTGGCAGCACTCGCGTTGTGGACATGCTTTCCGGTGAACAATTGCCTCGCATTTGTTGAAATACCAATCGAGCTTCTTTAAAATTCCTCTTCATGCGTCAAGGAATAGACTGAATGGAAATGGAAAAGAGATCGGTTGTTTATGCATCGTAAAATAATTCACGTCGACATGGATGCTTTCTACGCTTCCATAGAAATCCGAGACAATCCGGATCTACGGGGGCTTCCTGTCGTCGTTGGTGGAAAACCCTCCCAACGGGGGGTGGTTGCCGCCGCGAGCTACGAAGCCCGGAAATATGGGATTCGTTCGGCAATGCCTTGCAGCCGAGCTTACCGATTGTGCCCGCAAGCCGTATTCATCCCGCCCCAGTTTACAAAATATCGGGAGGTGTCCCGTGAGCTACATGATGTTTTTCATGAATATACCGACCTTGTGGAGGCACTCGCTTTGGATGAAGCATGGTTGGATGTGACTGAAAACAAAATGGAAGAACCGTCTGCCACTCGTGTTGCGGAACAGATCAAATCCCAGATCTACGAAACCGTCCGCCTGACTTGTTCGGCCGGCGTTTCCTACAATAAGTTCCTGGCCAAAATCGCGACAGAAGAAAACAAACCCAACGGTCTTTTTGTTATTCCACCGAACCATGCCCATGATTATCTTATGAGAATGAGTGTGAGAAAAATTCCTTCAGTGGGTAAAGTCACCTCGCAGAAGCTGGAGGGTTTGGGGATTCGTTGGGGACAGGAACTATACGACCAGTCTGAAGGGTTTTTGGTCGACCATTTTGGCAAGCTGGGTCATGTATTGTATGATCGGGTGCGGGGTGTGGACAATCGTCCTGTAAAACCGGATCGTGAGCACAAATCCATTAGTGTCGAAACCACATTCCTCAAAGACATGCAGTACGGCAACGAAATGGTGAAGGAGCTACAAGACCTGGTTGAAAGATTATGGAAGCGAACGCAAACCAAATCGCTTTATGGACGCACTGTGACGATTAAGGTGAAATTCAAAAACTTCCAACAGATTACTCGTAATGTCAGCAACGACGAACCTTATTACGATGCTCCACACTTGTTTCAAACTTGCCGTGAAAAACTCCACACGATTTGTTTTCAGGATTTTCCCAACACGCCAATCCGATTGATTGGCGTGGGGCTTTCCAATCTTTCCGAAGGTCAACCAAAATACGTGCAGTTGGAACTCTTCTAAGGGTCACTGTGCAAAAAAAGCTTTTAAAGCTTTCACCAACTCTTTCGGGTTTTCTTCCGCAATCCAATGTCCGGTTCCTTCGATGGTCACCCCAGTGATTTGAGGAGCCAATGGTTTCAGCATTTGGGTGACATAGGGAAACGGGACCAAAACGCCTGGATTGACTGCCAACACAGGAATGTTCAACGGCTTATTCATAAAAACTTTATTTTCTTCCGTGTCTTTTGCATAGGCCCGATAGAAATTGAATCCTGCCGTGAGTGTTTTAGGATCGCTGTAAATCCCCGCATAATATTTTACTTCTTCCTCAGAGATACTGGGGTTGGTACCTTGCAGGCTTTTGTAGAAATGTCCCAAATAATATTCTTCTCGTCCTTGGATTAGCCGTTCTGGCACCTCGGGTGCTGCATGAAAGGCGAAATGCCAAGCTCGGGGATCACGAGAAATCATGGCAAACATCTCGGTACCTGGAATGGGGGTATCGATGATGGTTAGGCTTATAGCTTTCATAGGAAATGCATAGCCGAAGGCAAACGCGGTTTGTCCACCAATATCATGGCCTACAATATGAGCTTTTTCGATGTTAAGGGAATTCATCAAACCGGCAATATCACCGGCCATTGTGGTTTTGTTGTATCCCGTTTCGGGTTTGTCTGAACCTCCAATACCACGCAGGTCTACGGCAATAACATCATACTCATCTGCCAACAGTGGCATCACTTTGTGCCAGCTATACCAATCTTGTGGCCACCCGTGCAGCAAGATGACACTTTCCGGTCCTTGCCCCCCACGTACAAAACGCATCTTTATTTCCCCTGCTTGAATCGTTTTCGATTCAAAACCATCTGGCATCGACCCCGGTACCGAGGCAAATGCAAATCCGATCCCTAGCGATATGAATACAACGATATTTAAGATGATCCTGATGAACTTTTTCATTTTGACTCCTTTCGATAGTCGAATGCGTCTCTAGCCGTTTCGTGATCAGGCCAACCCGTCCATGCCGCGTACTCACGAAAATGGGTTATTTTTCCGTCCTCGATGACAAACAACATAAAAAGTTGATTCGAATACTTTGCTCCAGTTGGGTGATTTTTGATTGTCCCTTCCGCTCGGATTTCGAAACCGATTTCATTTCCGTTGGCCACCACGTGATTCAAAATGAGATCCGTCCGTGTGAATTCACTATGATGATGGAACAGTTTTGCTGCGTGGTCTTTGCCCTCGAAGAAACCAAAAAATTCTTCAACCGGAGCATAGAATGTGACGTTTTCGTCGAGCAGGTCCAACATGGGTTTCCACTCTCCGTTCACTGCGCCTTCTTGCATGTTCAACCAAGCCTGATAGGCCGTTTTATACGCTTCTTTGTGAACGCCTTTTACATAAGCGGGATTGGAAAAATCCCTTTGTGTTTTGTGCTCGTTAGCCCCCACTCCGACCGCCATTGCCATGGTCAATACTGAAACGAGGGTTGTGGACTTGAAAAGGTGCTTGAGTGACATCAGTTTCTCCTTTCATAGTGCAACTTGATTGATGAAAGTTGTGTTTCAATTGCATTGGTGAACAAGATATTATTGTTGCTAATTTTTTACTAGACAGCCAAAATGCAAATCTTTGTTCCTCTGGTGCAACAATGTGAATAAGATCGCCCATGAAACAGGATAAGGTCACCCATGAAACAAGATAAGGTCACCCATGAAACAGGATTTGAACGACATATTGGTTTTTATTCGAGTGATCGATAAAGGAAGCTTTACGGGAGCAGCCTCTATTTTGCAGATGCCAAAATCGTCGGTAAGCCGTGCGGTGTCTCGCCTTGAAAGCTATTTGCAGGTACGCCTGATCCAACGTTCCACTCGTCAGCTTCGTTTAACGGAAGTCGGGCAGCGGTATTACGATCATTGCAAGCGGATCATCAACGAGTTGTCGGTCGCAGATTCCATTGTCGAAGGCACCAAAGACAAACCTTCAGGAACACTCAAAATCACCGCTCCACCGATCTTGGGACAAGCGTTCTTCGGCCCTATTATCGCCTGTTACTTGCAAAATTATGCGGAGGTTGATGTCCGCTTTGACGCGTTGAATCGACGTGTCAATCTAATCGAAGAAGGATATGATCTTTCTTTTCGTGCTGGTATTCTGCCGGATTCCAGTCTCATTGCAAAAAAAATGGGAACGGCCTATGCGGCTCTTTATGCTAGCCCAGTCTACCTCAGCAAATGGGGCGTCCCCACGACACCGGAAGATTTGAAACCACATCAAAAACTAACCAATGCAGTACCGAAAAATGCAGACAAGTGGAGACTGATCAAGGAGAATGACACACAGGAAATTCAGGTGAAGAGCCGCTATGAAACCACGGATGCCCTGACATTGGCACAGGTGGCTATTGCCGGGCAGGGGATAGCCGAACTTCCAAGTTTTGTCGCATCCGACCCTATGAAAGCCGGGGACCTCGTTCGGGTTCTTCCCGATTACTATATTCGAGAGGTTCCCATTCACGCGGTTTATCCGTCTTATCGTGGCCTTTCTCCGGCGGTTCGTGCATTTCTAGAGATTTCTATCGAACATCTTACAAAAGTTTTGGAGTGATGACTCCTCAGTAGTGTTGCAGAGTCACAATGCAATGGCCTTTTTGAGAGAAGTCGGCTATGCCTCGATTCACGGCAGAGTCGAGGCCTTCCCTACCCATCGTGGAAGAATTACAAGAAGATCAAAAGAGCGAGTCCCTAAATGAAGGAGGAAATATGGCAACCGGCTGGAAAAATATGTCCGATTCGGATCGAAAGAAAATGGTTTGGCAGGAAGTCGAACAGGCCAATCAAGGTTTGAGCAAGGAAGATCGGAAGAGCAAATACAACAAAATGCGTGTGTCCCCTTACGCATTTTATCGAGGAACCAATCATTTGTTTTGGAAGGATTTTATCGACGATGTTCGTCTCTCCACATATGGAGGCGAGGCGGGACGTACTTGGATTCAAGGGGATATGCATGCATACAATTTTGGTACTTTTTGCAATGATCGTAGGGAGATTGTGTACGACGTGAACGATTTTGATGATTCGATCATTGCTGATTTTCAGTACGACGTGTGGCGACTGGGGATTAGTTTGATCCTCATCAACCATGAGAATAGTGACATCGCCGAGGAGGATCACCCAGAAATCGTGGAAGCGTATGCAAAAGAATATCTAAAAACGATGGTCAGCTTTGTGGAGAATAATGAAGAAATCGAACTCTACTTTTCGGAAAGAACGGCCAGCGGCCTCTTGAAAAAATTCATCAAACAAGTGGACCAGACCTACTCTCAGAAAAGGATGCTCAAGAAATGGGCTTTCCGAGGTGTCAATCCAGGCGAGCTGATTTTCAAACATGAAAAAGACAAGTTGATTCCGCTTGGGTATGACGACGCGACACGAATCAAGCGAGCCATGACCGAATACCGCAGAACGCTAACCAGTCCACTCAAAGACGAACCCTTTTACTTCCAGCTGCAATCCGCTGCAAAACGCCTGAACGCAGGCACGGGTTCCTTAGGGACACCCCGGTATTATCTGATGCTTGCCGGACCCTCATTCGACTCGTGGAAAGATAACGTGATTTTAGATGTGAAAGAGCAATTGTACCCGACGGCCTATGCTTATTTGTGTGAGACGGAACGTGAAGCTTTGAGCAATGTCTATCCGAACCCAGCTCAATTGCATGCAGCTGCCTATGAAGCACTCACCAAGCATACCGACGACTATTTAGGCTGGATGCGCGTGTTTCGTGGTGATTATTCTGTCCGAGAACGCTCCCCTTATAAAGAATCGTTTCCGGCTATTGAAAATCAAGACCCCGCCGAAGATTTTCCTGATGTGTTACTCCAAACGACCTCCCGTTTTGCCAAACAATCTCAGCAGTGGGGACGCATCCTTGCGACCGCGCATGCCCGTGGAAACTTGGATCTTCCCGAACCTTGGAAAAACGTTCCATTGAAAGTACACCTCAAAAACTTAACGCACAACCGACCCAACGAATTTGTAAAACTAGTCCGCAAAGTTGCGGTCAGCTACGCCAAGCAGGTGGAAGCGGATTGGAAAACTTTCTGTTCCCATACCTAACATGAGGAATCATTTCCAGCCTCCGAACCTCTATGGAATCTTTATCGGAACAATTGCAACGCGCCGGTCGCCCAGAACTGGCTCGCCTTCTTAAAGAACACGGCACTAAAGCACTGCAAGACTATTCAGCAGGTCTGTTTGATTATCGTCCTAGGGTGCCGATCGAGCCAATTCTCTATCAAGCGTTCCGTGCGGAAATGCAACGATTGAATCGGTCCCCATCCGAAATCTCGCAGGTGCTTCAGGATTTGGAGAATCGGAGGGTTCTCCAAACCTCTCCACACCTCACTGCCACGGAAGGGCCAACCTTTTTTGGTACGCATTGGATGGCAACCCGGGGTCTTCCCCAAAATGCATTTTACGTGGTGGCCAGTTTTTCTGGAGTTCCGTTTTCGAACAACGCTTGGTCGGGTTGTTTGAACTACAGTGAAGCCTTATCGCTTGATCAACTCGTGGATTCGCAGTGCCCGCAATATTCAGAAATTCTCAAAGCAGAACAAGATCGATCTCGTGATACGCTCGAACGTCGACTGTCCTTAATTCCGAGTGCCATGCGGGATGGATTGGTCTACCGATCCGTCATCCACAATCGACTGCAACAGCTTGCTCTTCACTTCACTCCTCGACTCCAAACAATCCTACCCGAGATAGAGATAGGCGCCTCTTATGCATCATGGGCACTTCGTTTTTGTGAAGCTTTGACCCGAGCGTTGCTTCCGAATCGAAATATCATTTACCTCGATCTCAACGAAGTGATGGCTACTTACCTTCAAACAGCATTGGGGCAATCCGATCATCCGATTTCGCGACTGTTCTTTGATGAACAGCTTCGTGATCAAGCGCTCACTATTTTTGGTAAGGAAATAGCTTGGTTCTCATGCCCTTACGTTTCCAAGAAAAAGGAGAAACTGGATCGGGTGCAAATTGTAGACGGGAAGTTGCAGAGTCGTCGTTTCAAAAAGGAACTCACCGCTGAAATTATTTTGGATGGCTTGCAACATCATCGTTGGTGTCCGGGAGTATTTCTCAGTTTCACAGTGTTGAGTTTTCTCAACGGATTTCGCTGTTTTGGAAGCTTTGAACAAGTGGAGTATCTGGCTCGCTATCGTCAGCAATGGAAACAGCTCCATCTATTCGAATCAGATCAAATCGACTATGCCGCGACTGACGGGCTCACCACGGGGCGTTTCTACGATTCGAAGGGAATCCCCATATTCCCGCTCGATCTCTTTTTGGGAAGAGAATGGGAATTTCCAGATTCGATCACACTCGCTGAAATCGTAGAACCTTTGATGCCTCGTCTCCTTGGAAGATGATGCAAGAAACGAGGCGCTAAAGCGGCTGAGGCTGTTTCCAAATGGAGGGGATCAATTCATATCAAAGGCCTTCTTTTTTTCTCCAGAGGGTTGCATGCTTGGAGAAGCGGGTGCTTGCATTGGAACCTCATCGTCGAAGGGTTGAGGCCGCCCACGAGGTTGCAACCGCGGCTGTGTTTGCACGGGAGTCCGGGGTTCGGCTTGTTGAGTGGGGGCCGGGGGTTTCACGGGTTCGGTGATCACTTGATCCTGCATGACCGTTCCTGAACACACGATGGTGATGGTACGAGGGCTATAAATTCCAATCGTCACCACATTCAAGACTGCCTGTATCGGTGTCGTACGAGCATACACTTCGTAGGCTTTGCCTTGCGGACACGCTTCCACCACCTCAATATAATCTTCTCCCACCAACCCCCATGCAAAAAAATTGGTGGTGTATTCCACTTCCTTCCGTGAAGGCGTCTCGGAAGGAAATCTCACTCGATTGTGACATCCCGTCCACAGAAATATTCCCAAGCATAGGATGATGAATGTTGATATTTTCATATGTATCCTCTCTGCATATTCTGGTCAGAATCGTATTCTTTTTGAGTCGTTAGCCATAAATTCCAGGACTGAACAATATTGAGCTGGTGCCTGAATCTTACCAGAACACCATACTCACCAAATCGTGTGATTTGTAGTGCAATTTCCCTTCAAAGATCTCGTTTTCGAAAACTTTGAGCGTGAAAACTTGATCCCCCTTCCACATGGGTAGCTCAACCAGTTCATCACGAGGAATCCATTCCAAATGGCCTTCAGGGCAGTCTGCGGTGAGTTGTCCTTTCGGCTGTAAAGCATGAAAAACAAACACATGCCACTCGTCACCAAATGGAGAGTCCCCATCATCAGGAAAGGTCAATACGCCTTTTAACGCGAGCTGATCGATGTCCAATCCGGTTTCTTCTTTCACTTCTCGAATGGCAGCTTCACGCGGGGCTTCATTTTTTTCGAGCTTTCCTCCTGGAGCGAGCCACAAGCCTTTATGTTCGTCTTTTTTCTGCCGGTGGATCATCAAGACCTTCCCTGCATCTTCGATATAAACTAAAACTCCGAGTTTCATAAGCCTTTTAGGTTTTGAGGTGGCTAGCTTGATTGTTGAAAATCAGCAATGGCATAGTTGAATTTTATGTGGAATATCATGAATTTTTCATTTGATCCAAGAGGTGAATTTGGAAGGAATATTAACACAAGCAGAAATCGACCTATTGCTTCGAGAAATGGGGCAGTTGGATGGAACTGCCATCGAACCCGACGATGGATACCCCGAAGATATTGACGAAATCGTTCCTTATGACCTCACGCATCCGGATCGGGTGATTCGAGGCCGGATGCCCACTTTGGAGATGATTCACGAGCATTTTTCGCGACTTTTTCGGCAAACGGTCACCAATCATATGCGTCGGCCCATTGATGTGTCGGTTCGATCCACAGAATTGGTCAATTTCAAAGATTTCATCAAAACCACCTCACATCCAACGGCTTTGTGTTTATTCCGTTTGTCACCACTTCGGGGAAGCGGACTTTTGGTTTGCGAACGTCCATTGGTATTTTCGTTTGTGGACATGATGTTAGGAGGTTTAGGAGTGCTGGAACCCAATTTGCCGCCCCGGGACTTCACCAACATTGAAAATCGTATGCTTCTATTGGTGATCAATAGTGCATTGGAAGATTTGCAAAACGCTTGGCGTCCTGTCGTGCCACTCCAAGTCATCTTCAGTCGAATGGAAACCCACCCCCAATTCATCCACAACATTCCGGCAAGCGAGGTGGTGGTAGTGACCACTTTTGATGTCGAAGTCCATCGCGCTCCGATGACGCTAAGTATTTGCCTTCCGTACACGATGCTGGAACCCATTCGTTCCAAATTGAATGCGGGGTATCAAAGTGAACACACCGAAGTCAACGAAGCGTTGTTGTCTCGATTGACTAACGGCATTTTACAAACTGAGGTTGAGGTCAAGGTCAATTTGGGCAAAGCGAAACTGTCGTTAAGGAAGTTTTTGACCTTATCGGTTGGCGATCACATCATGCTAGACCAAGACAGTGAAAAGCCTTTGGATTTGTTGGTCGAAAACGTTCCAAAATTCCAAGGAGTGCAAGGAGCCTACCGAGGTAATTTGGCGATGAAAATCACGGACCTCTTGTATGAACCTCGTCCCAGTCACAACTGGATGGACGAGTTTACAGAAGATAAATAATCCCTATCGTTTGATAGGTTTTTCAGAGCTTTTTACCCGTTCTTTGAGGTCTTTCCCGGTCCGGAATACGGGGAGCTTCTTAGGGGGAACATTCACTTTTGCGCCTGTCTTGGGATTGCGCCCCACATAGCCTTCATATTCTTTCAACAGGAACGAACCAAAACCTCGAATCTCCACTTTGTCGCCTGTTTTCAGAGCATCTTTGATTTGATCAAAAAAGATATTCACAGCTTCATCCACGACCCGTGGGTTCTGTTTGGTTTCCAAAGTCAACTGCTCAATCAATTGGGATTTGTTCATCTTCTGCTCTCCTCCTACAAGGGATGTGTTCATGGTTTGTGACAGCTTTCACATGAGAGTTTGAGATAATATAAAAGCTTTTCAAAAATCAATGTTTTTCCTCAATTTGAGTGTAATGTATCTAGCCGTAAGCTACACATAAGTAGCTGAATTGCAAGCATAGGAAGAGGGTTGACGCCTGAACTTTGGGGTTGATTGTGTCGGTCTTGCTATTGTACTCAAAACATGGGATGTCCACATTGAAATTCACCAAAGAGGTGTATTTTTTCACTAGGAGCTATGTTCACTCCAAGCCACTGAAGAAGAATGCGACCAACCCTTTTGTTGCTTCTTTTATTGATTGGTTTAGCCGGCTGTTGCTCCGGTACTCTCAATATGAAGGTCAACATTGCTGAAAAGGCCAATCAAAATTCTCCCATTGCGGTGGATTTGCTCGTTGTCTACGATGAAGACGTTTTTCAAGAGTTGATCGGACTTACGGCGAAGGAGTGGTTTGCCAAGCGAGCACAGATATTGAAAGATCTTTCGTCCAATGATCCCCCTGCACTCGAACTGCGGCAATGGGAATGGATCCCTGCTCAGCAAGTTTCGCCGCAAATGATCCCGTTGCGTAAGTTGATTTTGTCTCAGTCTCCCGGCGCATTGATTTTTGCAGATTATCAATCCCCTGGTGATCATCGAGCGTTCACACAAGCTTGTGCTTCGGTGACAGTGGACTTTCAAGAGGAGGATTTTGCAGTGAGGCCTGCAAAATAAATTGAAATTGCGAGGTTAATAGGAGGGCAATTCATGATAAATTCCCGTGACATTCCGGAGGCAATTCAATGGCACGAGGGCATGCTCCTTGCTCCTCAGCACTTCCAGCAAATGTCGCTGCGCAATGAAGAGTTGTTGCATTATCACACTCATTTGGCAGCTCCCTACCATTGGGGAGTCGTTCATCTTAAAGTCGACCCCGTTTTGCTCGTGAACGGCACGTTTCGGATTGCTGAATTGGAAGCCGTGATGCCGGATGGGCTGGTTGTTTCGCACTATGCCTACGATGGCCAAGATATCGAAGTGGATCTCACCGCTTACACGGATGATATCAAACAAGCTCCAGTCACCATCCAACTGGCGGTGGCGGCAAATAAAAATCCGACTGGCGATAGCCGAGCGGGCTTGGCTCGGATGGAATCCGTGGAAGGTCCTTCGATTTCCGATGCCAACACCGGAGAAGATGAGTTACGAATTCCTCGCTTGAAGCCGCGCTTGAGTCTTCTGGTCACAGAGAAGCCCCCCAAAAAATACAGCACTTTTCCAATTGCTCGCATCGCCTACACCAACGAATCCTTTTCACAAACCGATTATATTCCGCCCACCTTGTCGGTTCCTGTGAAATCCGAAGTCGGGAAACTGTGCGCCGACATTGCAAAGCGGCTGCGAGAAAAGGCGGCCTTTTTGTCCCAAAGCCTGCGTTCTCCCTCCCTCGCGTTGAACGCGCCTCTGATTCTAGAAAACAAACACCTGATACAAAGCCTCGTTGGAACCTTGCCACAATTTGAAGCTATTCTTTATTCGGGCGTGTCCCATCCATTTCCGCTGTACCTCTCTCTGTGTATGCTCACCGGTCATGTGGCTGCGGTAAGTCCCAGTATGGTGCCACCGATCCTCACGCCTTACGATCACAACGATTTGCTTGCCACCTTTTCGCAGGCCCAAAAATTTATATTCCGGGCTATTGATGAAGGCATCTTGGAAAAATACACTGCCATTCCGATGCAAGAGGAAAATGGGGAATTCACGCTCATGCTTCAGAAGAAATGGGTCGGTACTCTGCTGACAATTGGAGTGAGAGCACAACCTGGAATGGCGACCGATCTGGTGATGGATTGGCTGAACGAAGCCGTCATTGGTTCCGAAAGTCAAATTCCTTCCATGCAGGAAAAACGAATTTTAGGACCCAAGCGTCAAAAAGTGGAAAAAGTGGATGAATTTGTGCCTGCACAGGATGTGCTAATTGCCTCAATCAAGGTCGATTCTAAATTTATCATGCCAGAAGAAGTGTTGCATATTTTCAATCACGACAGCTCGGCCGCCCAAAAACCGGCGGAAATTGTGCTCTATGTGAAAAAGCAATGAGATGGTTATGGAAACGGCAGAACAGAGCGGTTCGATATTAATGGATCACTTTCGGGAGTTTTATACCGAAGTGATTCGAGCCAAACAAAGGATTGCGTCCAGCGCTCCAACTGCTTCTATGTCCAAAGCGGATTCAGCGAATGATATGGCTCTAAACCAATCGATCCGCAAGCGCTTGATTTCCATTCTTCAAAAGCAAGAGCGTCAGGCAGAACGAAGCAGCGATGGATTGGAGCAATACAAAGAAGCCCAATACTTGATGGCCGCTTTGGGAGATGAGATCTTTCTTAGCCTAGACTGGAAAGGCAAAACCATGTGGCGTTCTCAACTTCTGGAATCTGAATTGTTCCATTCCCATAGTGCAGGCGAAACCATTTTCCGAAAATTGGACAAATTGCTTCAAGAACGGGATCACTTAAAACGCGAATTGGCCCAAGTGTATTTGATGGCCATTGCGCTAGGGTTTGAAGGCAAATACCGTGGAGAAGAAGACCAAAAGGAGCTGGAAAAATATCGACTTCAACTGTTCGGTTTCATCGCTCAACGGGATCCTGACAGCATCGGTGACTTTTTGTACAATAACGAAGCCAAACGCCTCTGTCCTGATACCTATGAACACTCGTTGGTGAACCGCCACTCCAAGGATTTGCCGGGGCCGAAAAAGTGGTTTGTACTTCTTGCACTATTGGTGATCGGATGGTTGGGCATGCAACATTATCTATGGACGGACCTCACTAAGGAAATCAAGGATGTGATTGAGCGGATTCACGTTGTTGAAAGTTCACTCCGGAGATAACCTATGGAAGCTTTCACTACTCGATTCAAGGCTCTAATCGCTGAAATTTCGGACTTCGATTTGGTATGGGTTGCCATCGGCGGTATCGGCCTGTTGGTCGTCCTGCTAGTTTTGCTGCTGATCCGTTATCTCATCAAACGAAGCCGCTCCGAAAAGTCAGCCCAATCCGTTCCTTTTCCCCACCTACGGGACCAAAATGCCTTATCGCAGAACTTTCGTGATCAAGTCACGCTGCTAGACGATAATGCCAAGGGAAATGTCCGCGACGACAAATCTTCTCAAGACTCCTCCACTGACTCCGATCTGAGCACCCGAAAAGTTTCCTCGGTGACTGGCGGTTTACGCACTTCCTTTCGCAAGACCCTCTCTCTGTTGCGCACCAATTATCCCGGTTCCGACTATCGTTATAAAACGCCGTGGTATCTGATGGTTGGAGAATCCTCCTGCGGAAAATCAACGTTATTGAACCACGCGGGTTTGCACCTGCCTTTTGGCGAGCCAGAAGAGATTCGGACGGGAATCAAACAAAAGTGTACTTGGTGGTTTTTTGATAAAGGGATTGTGTTGGACGTGCTGGGTGATTTCATTTTGAAATCGGATGAAGAATCTTCCAATGATCGAGGATGGCGCTCTTTATTGAGACTGCTACAAAAATATCGAATGAAGCGCCCGATTGATGGAGTGGTGCTCACTATTCCCTGTACGGATTTGATTGGTCCCGCCAAAGAAAAAGAAGAACGAATGGCGCGGATTCATCGCAAAGCGGAAGTGCTGGCTCAAAAACTTTGGACAGCTCAAAAAATTCTAGGCCTTCGCTTTCCTGTGTATGTGATGGTCACCAAGTGTGATGAGATTGCCGGATTCCAAAGCTTCTGCGCTGAAATTCCCGACCACCTTTACAATAATATGTTTGGTTGGTCGAATCCCTACAACGTGGACACCGTTTATTCGAACGATTGGATCGAAGAGTCTTTTAACAATATCTATCGGGATCTCTCCCGAACACAGACTGAAGTGATTGCTGACGGCATCCAAGTCGCAGACACAGACAGTTTTTTCTTATTTCCTAGTTTGTTCGCGACACTTCAAGAATCGTTGCGGATCTATCTGAATTATATCTTCAAAGAAAGCACTTATCGCGAGCCTTTCGCTTTCCGTGGGATCTATTTTTCCGGTCATCACAATTCAGAACAAACTGCTGCCGCCGATATGTCGGAAGAAAACGAGGCGGATACTCCTATGGACGAAATGATAGGAGAGGGCAATACACTGAAACCTAAAGCAAAGACTCCAATATTCGTTCGACACTTCTTGGAACAAAAGGTTTTTAGTGAGCAAGGTCTCACTCGACCCGTCTTGGGCACGTTCATTTCGGAGAACCGCCGTATTCGGGCAGCTCAAGCCGCTGTATTGGCCTTTTTGATTATTATAGGGGGTGGAACCTGGTGGGCTACGGAGCGCATCAGCAGGGAGCAAGGAACAGTAAGCACAGTGCTGGAAGGGATTGCCAACGACATCAGTCAAATCAAAGACCAGAATGTCGACACCAGCAGCTTGGCGTTGTTCAAGCAATTGAAAGGCGATTCGGGGAGCAGTCCATTTAAGGAGTATGCGCTTCATCTGATTCAAGGAATGACCAACATCAGTACCAACGATTTGAATTCGGTGTTTTTGCCAAGTTCTTATTTTGACAGCGTTAAAGGCAATATTCTGGGTGCGCTCACATTGGCTTATGACGCAGTGATTTTAGAGTCCATGTTTGTTGAGCTGAACCGAAAAGCCAAAAAAGTGTTAGAAGACACTCCCACCACCATATTGGCCGAGTTTCCGAAAAACTCGCCCGAACTGACTCAACAAGCCGATTTCGTTGCACTCCAAACCTTGGTTGATGATTGGAACGCATTGGAAAGCAATGCAGCGCTTTACAATGGACTGAAAGAAAGCGATTCGCTCCAAGATTTGGGTAAAGTCGTGAAATACTTATACGCGTTCGACCTTCCACCCAACTTTTATACCGATGCCGGGTATTACCATGCGGCTTTAAAAAACTCGCGATACCGGACCTTCCAAACGGAAATCTTTGGATTCAAAGCACGGATTCAAGTGCGACGATTGTCGTCTTCTTTTTATGAGCAGTTCATGACCAATAATATCTTGCTCACCAACGCTCAAAGCCTAGCAACCGATATCGATCAATTTCCTTTAGAACCGTGGGGAACTCCAGAATTGAACCAGTTCCAAACGTTGCAAGAACAAATTGGCCAATTTGAAGATCTTTTGGAATCCGATCAAGTGAGTTGGTTGCAGCAACGGGAATGGAATTTGGGTGGAGATTTCACCGCCGTGATGGATCAAATCGAAAAAACACGTTTTTTAGGAAGAGATTTACGAAACGAGGTGGAAACCAATGGCCGTTCTCGTTTCGACAAGCTCCGTGAAGGACTCGCCGAAGTGGATTCTCGATTGATAGGACCGATATTGACCGTACAGCAAGATTTGCTCTCAGAAGCGCAAAGTGCGTTTAAAGGTATCAAAGCCAGCCAATTGATTCGACAAGGACGCCGGGTGAGACAAGTGGTCAAAAATCCGAAGTCAATCACACGAGTCGCGGAACAAGAGGTGAGACGACAAGAGGCTGCTGCCAAGAGAAATGCCGGTTCTGAGGAATCGGTCATCCCAACCAACATCGCATCCGATCCCATTCAGGTGGCAGAGCCTCTCCTGACCCTCGAAACGGCGTTGGACAATTTTTTAAATCAACGATTTGTGACAGACGAGCCAACACAGAAACTAACAACTCAACTGGTAGAAGGCTCTCGATTGCGATGGGATGAAGAACGGCTGAAACGGGCGATCGAAACGACGATTCCGTATCAAGATTTTGAGGAGAGCGGTCTGCCGAATTTTCCAGTTAGCTTTCGAAACACATTAAGGCAAGTCGCATTGCAACGCCTACAGACTCGGATGCTCGGATTGTTGGCGGAAGCCCAAACCTTTGAGCCAGAAACCAATGCGGGGACTCCAACGATGGTCGAGGCATCGTTGGAACAAAATATCAACGAATTCAAAGAGGTCTCAGACACCCTTGCCCAGCTTTTGAATGTTTTGGATCAGCTGGATCTGGTCCGAATTCAAACGCAGCTGGAAGACTTAGTAGTCGCTCAGGCTTACGATTTATTGAGTACGGTAGATAACATCTTGGAAGCCGATCCGCTTTATGTGGTGGCGTCACAATCGTTTTCCAACTGGAATGGCGAAGAGGTTTTAACAAAGGCTTTGTTTGGTATCGATGAAACTGCAGAATTGCGCCCCTATCTGGATGCACAACGGACCCGAATGCACGACTTGGCCAATCACTTTGCAGCTCCCGTACTAGGCGTGCTGGGTGACCCACAAATGTCTGCTGGAGTCAACAGCTCCGCTTTGGTCATCAAATGGCAGAATATTCTTTCCGAGTTGTCCCAATACGACCAGAAAAATCCCAATAACTCGATCATCCTACTTGAGGATTTTATTCTTGTGGGAATGGATCAAATAACCTTGCCCAACTGTTTTGATTCGACCAAACCCAAGCAAAGTTCTGGATTCAACTTCTTTCAAAGGCGAGAGCAACAATTGTTGCGTCAAATTCGACGGCGCTGTGGAGAACTTGCAAACTCTGAGGCTCAAGAAATTTTTAACGATACCGTTACCTTCTTTGATCAAACGACCGAGGATCTCAACGCACCGGTCCCTCAACGTCCTCCAATCCCCGACGACACGTTACCGGTCGAATTGCCTGAATTTCGAGCCTTGTCAGCATTTACAAAATCCTTACAAACACCAGAGGAAAATCTCGACATCTTCCGTCAGTTGAGCAGCGTGGAAGGAGGTGAAAACTTAGAACCCTTCAATCCCCTCATTTTCCAAGAAGAGGCCCAAGCGGACTTTCGTATTCTTTGGAATCGTTGGGAACGAGTCGCTTTTGACGAGAATCCTTTTTTGCGTGAATTACAACGTCTGTCGAATAAAATGAACGCGTGGACGCAACAACGGAATCCCACGTCTCAGGATGTCAATCGATTGCGTAATATCTTAGATTCAATAAATCGAATCGAATCGAACCTTCAAAATCCGAGTTTATCGTGGATCTTTGCTCAACAATTGGACTTGGGAAACAAATTCAATGACTTGCTGAATTCAGTAAAGGACTCGTCCTATTTGGGAGAATCTGTACAGAATCAGTCGAGTGATTTAGTGCAAGCCGCATTTCGTCGATTAAAAGATAAAATACAAAGTCAGCGTTCCGAGTTGACAGGAGCGTTGCTAGTAACCGGTTCACAAAACCCCTTTTTGATTGCTCCGAAAACAAAAGCGTTCCAAAACGTGGTGACGGATTTTCTGGCACAACCCTTTATGGTCGACCAAACGGACCGCAATTTCAAAACCATCGCCCCAACCAACACAGTGATGCAATGGGTACCGCAGATTCTAGAAGAAACGGTGACCTTGTTGGATCCCTATGAGCAGTTTCTGAGTGCCCAGTTCTCAGCAGTCCCGATCAACGTACAAAATAAATTCAAGACTTTGGCTCTCAATCGATTTCATCGAAATCTTGTTGTCCGAATAGCCGATGCTCAAAATTTTGTTCCCGTGGCGGAACCATTTCAGCGATTGGGAATTGAGCGCAACCTCCAGTCCGATATCCAAAACTTCCAAAACTCGGCCAAGCCGGTGGGCCAATTATTGAGCATCTTCCGCCAACTCCAATTCAACACCAGCTATCAGAATTTGTTCGACTTGGTGGTTCCTCAAGCCAATCGGTTGTTGGTGGCAACTGACCGATTTCTCGTCAACGGCCAATTGTATTTGGTCAGTGCCCAAAATTTCCAAGTTTGGGATGGAAAAAAATCTCCGTGGCTCGTATTTGGCGCTTCGGATGAGAAACAAATCGGCGCCTATTTAGAGACACAACGGGAACGCGTGAGAGTCCTTGCCAATCAATACGCCAAGCCTTTGATTGATTTTCTAACGACACGTGATACCCCTCCGGCTTCGTTGAACGTTGCCTTAATCAACCGGTGGCAACAGATCTTGAAAAGTTTCGAACAGTTCGACAACAAGCAGCCAGGCAACGCTATTTCTGCGATGGATAACTTCGTCAAAACTGAATTGTCTCAACTGAATGTGGCCAATTGTCTCTCGGAATTGGTCCCTCCTCCTGCGGGAAGCGACAACTACTTTAGGGAGCAATTGCGTCAGATGGTCCAGGATTTTCGCAGTCGATGTTTGGAATTAGTGAACTCCGAGGCTTTGAGCCAGTATGCCGCGTTCAAACAAACTTTTGATACCACGGTGTTTGGACAATTTCCGTTTGCCGATGTGAGTGCAGGCAAGACGGTGGCGGACTTGTCTCCCAGCGATCTACGAGATTTTTTCACGGCCTTCGATGCTTACCAAGAACAAGGAAGACCGTTGTTGGAACAAAGCACGAAATATCGCGTTTCCAAGATTCGGGTGTTGGCCTTTTTGGACCAACTGAAAGAAGTTCGCACCTTTTTTGCACCATTTCTTGACAATGGCAGTGGCGACCCCCCTGTATTTGATTTAGACGTGGAATTTCGTGCGAATCAAAGCCAAGAAGTCGGGGGAAACCAAATCATCGCTTGGGAACTCAGTTTTGGAGAAACCAAGATCCAAGACAGCCAACCGGAAACTCAAGGGCGATGGGCTTACCAAACTCCCATGAAACTGTCTCTGCGTTGGGCGAAAGATTCCCCGTATCTTCCAGTTCCTGAAGAGACGAAAAGGATGACGATCGAAGATGGGCAGGTTGTCTACAATTATCCGCAACAGTGGGCGTTGTTGGAGCTTTTGCAAAAACAAGCCGCCGTCTTCACGGATTTTTCTAGTCCTACCGATTCAGAACCCCAAACTCTCAAATTCGAAATATCGACGTTTCTGCAAGAATCGGAAGTGGTTCCCGGAGAAAAGTTGGAAAACGATTTGAAAGTTAAAGTATTCATTCGAGTGAAAGTGTGGTCTCCTGATCGCAAAAAACAATTGGTCTTTCGTCCTTTCCCGACCAGTGCTCCCCGACTGGAGCCGTAACCCCAGCGTTTCTCAACGAGGCTTTATGAACGGAGAAACCCCTCCATTAACAATTGATCTGGAAAAGCTACTTTCCCCGATTTCGGTCCGAAATCCAGCGGGGGAATACTTGATGTATGACCCGGTGTACGACCGCATTCAAGAAGCCCGTCGAGAAGATGATGCGACCCTCCCCCAGGGGATCTGGGAAACTCCTTTAAAAAAGGCAGACTGGAAAGCAGTTGCGGATTTGAGCTTAGATGCTCTGGAAACCCGTTCTAAGGATCTTCAGTTGGCGGTGTGGTTGAAAGAAGCGTGGATGCATTTGCATGGTATGGATGGAGTTCGAGAAGGCCTCAATCTCTTGACGGGGTTGTGTCAAGATTTCTGGGAAAGCTTATATCCGGAATGGAACGCGGACGATCCTGATTTCCGACTCGCCCCGCTCAATTGGATGAATGACAAACTGTCGCAAAAACTCAAAGAGATCCCTCTCACTCATCCCAAATCCAGCACAGCGGGCAATTATACCTTGATCGATTGGGAAGCGGCTTTGTTCTTGGAAAGCCAAGCGCAGCGAGATAGCAGCATCATGAAAGCTGCTGAAAAGGAAGGAAAAGTCACTCGTTCCAAATTTCAAGGCGGCGTGATGCTTACCGCAAAATCATTTTACGCACGCTTGGATCGGGACCTGAAGGAGATTGAGGAACTGGTTCAAAAACTAGAACGATTTCTGGTGGAGAAATGCGGAAATCAAGCCGTGAATCTCCGGCAATACCGAAAGGTCCTGCAAGATATTCACAATTTAGTGAATCGAGTGTTGCTGGATCGCAAAGAAGAGATCGACGAAACCGAACCGGCACCTGCTCCTCCTGAAGTTCCTAGTATTGTAGAACCGGCACCAGTTGCTGAAGTCAGTGCTGGGTCACGTTCCGTCCAAATCCGAAGCCGTTCTGAAGCTTACTTTTTACTTTCCGAGGCAGCAGAATACTTGATTCGCACCGAACCCCATAGCCCGACTCCTTACCTAGTCAAACGGGCCGTTTCCTGGGGGAGTATGTCCCTTAGCGAATTACTTGTTGAAATCGTCAACACGCCGTCCGACCTTCAGGCGATCTACACGCTGCTCGGCGTGAAGGATGTGCCTGAAAAAAAATAACCCTTCCCCCTCATTTTGATCGATTCCGATATTCCGTTACCGATTGCTTGGTGTATTTCTTAAAAGCCACGCTGAAATAATGCGGATCGGAAATGCCCACCTTTTCGGCTATTTCATAAGCTCTCAGATCCGTTTCTTGCAGGAGTTCAATTGCACTTTCCATCCGACAACGAGTGAGAAACGCGATGAAAGTTTCTCCTAATTCTTCCTTAAACAATCGGCTCAAGTAGCTGGAATTGACATGAAATCGTTGAGCCACCAGCGAAAGCGAAAGTTCGGGGTCGTTATAATGTTCTTGGAGGTAGGCCTTGACCGAACCTGCTAATGAGCTCACCTTGTTGATTTTCTTAGTACGGGTTTGATGGGTGGATCGCTCCGTTAATTCGTCGAGATAGGCTTTTAGGGCTGGCAAAGTGTTCAGGCGAAATACTTGTTCGAACGGCTGGCTTTCGTGAAGGAACACCGACTCTTTGGGTATCTCCAACTCGGCAAGAAGGGTGTAGAGCCGAGAAACTAAATTACAGGCAATCGCACGGAGGTTATCTAGGCCAAGTAATTCTGCGGATGGATTCTCTGCGGATGGATTCTCTGTGGATGGATTCTCTGTGGATGGATTCCCCTCAAAGAAACGTTGCAATTGCTGCCGAGCTTCTTCAATTAGCCCAGCTTTGACAAAAAAGATGTATTGATCCACTCCATTCTTCTGAAGCGAAGACAAGGTGGGGGCAACATGAGCATCTCCATAGAGATATTCGTTGGCTTCGAGCTGATGCTTGAGGTCGGCAAATTCCTCTTGTTGCGCATGTTCTTGCAAAATCGCGGTTTTCAACTGGGTGGCTACCTTCAGAATTTCTTCGTCGTCAATCGGCTTGAGGATATATTCATCCACCCCAACTTTGATCCCTCGGTGAGCATATTCGAATTCTTCGTGTCCCGTCAGGAGCACAATTTTCACATGAGGATATCGCTCGCGCAACTCCTGGCTGAATGCAATCCCATCCATTTGAGGCATACAGATATCGGTGATCACCAAGTCAGGATTGTGAATTTCCATTAAATCCAATCCTTCGATGGCTGATGCCGCTTCTGCGACGATTTCCAAACCCACTGCTTCCCAATCGATGCAATTTTTAAGGAGCTGCCGAACCAAGTGCTCATCATCGGCAATAAGGACTTTGATCATGGTTTCTCCTTGTTGGTCATAGGAAGTGAAATGGTCACCGTGGTGCCTCCTTGGGGAGTGCTTGTGATCGAGAATACATCTTGATCATCATAGTACAGATGCAACCGCTCCATTGTTTTTTTAACACCAAAACTCACTTGGGAAGAACGCGAATCTTCATCTAGCACTGCCGACAATCGTTCAGCACTCATGCCCACTCCGTCGTCTTCCACAATCAATTGGATGCGATTGTCCTCACAACGGGCATGCACGGAGATATGACAATCGGCTCCTTTTTCACGAAAACCGTGCTCGATGGAATTTTCGACCAACGGCTGTAGGGTGAGTTTGGGGATTTTGGCATTCATCGCGTCTTCTTCGATATGGTAATCGTCGGAAAAGAGATCCTTGTATTTGATTTTTTGAATCGCCAAATAGTTTTGTACAATGGCGATTTCCTCTCGGATGGGAATGAATTCGCTACCCTGACTGAGACTCTTTCGATAGAACCCCCCCAATCGTTTGACCAACTGATACGCATCTCGTGACTGCCCTGACAACGCCAGTCCGCTGATCGCATCCAAACAATTGTAAAGAAAATGAGGCTTGATTTGGGATTGGAGAATGTTGAGTTCAGCTTTCCGAATTTCTTTCTGCTCTCGGATGGTTTCTTGAATGAGCCGTTGGATCTCCTCGATCATGAAATTGTACATCCGTTGTAATTGACCGATTTCGTCCCGTCTGGCATTTGCCGGAACCCGATGGAACTCCCCATTTTCGATCTGTTTCATGGATCGAATCAATTCGTGAATGGGATTTGTGATCATTCTCGAAATGAAATACGCCCCCCACAATAGAATCAAACTGTTGACGAGGATCATCAAAAAACTCACTCCTCGAAACACCTCGGTATCACGAGTCAGTTCTTTTTGTGGGATCAGACTGGTGAGATTCCATCCCCATTCGGGAATCGCGGTGCTGATGGTGAAATTGCTTTGCTTCCCGAGTTCGAGTCGGTTGGAAACATCCGAATGAATGGCTTGGCCTTGAGCATCGCTGATCAGGATTTCGATGTTATACTTCTGGCGCATTTGCTGCGATGCTTGGGCAAACGCTTTTTCGGGAATATTGATGATCAGCAATCCGATTGGTTTTTGTGTGAGCAGATCATTGATGATTCGAATCAGTGATACGAAATTGCGATCTTCTTCAAACATCCCTCCGGCATTCAAGGAAAGCAGATATCCCCCTTGCCGCCGGAGCACCTCGGGATACCAGGCCATTTGTTCCACAGAATGCACCTGAGTCAGCACATTCCCGGTAAATTTGACATCGTATCGGTTGTCCAAATTGTCAAACAGGTACACCGATTCGATCAAGGAAGACTGCTGTGCTAAACCACGAATGAATCGTTCGACCTCCTTGCGTACGGCGAACGAAGGTCCTCCTGCTAAATTCAAGGCGTCTTGAACCGATTTGTTGGATAGGATGGATTGAGAATAGCGATTGACATCATTGACGGCAGATTGAATGTTGAGGGCAATGACTTCGAGGGTTTGCTGAGAGGACTGTGTGATGCGTTCTTGGAGAATCTGGCGGTAAATTTCTTGATACAACAAACCGCTGATCACGGCAGAAATCACGAACCAAGCAATATAAAACAAGAGCAATTTGGTTCGAAGCTTTCGGTTCTCAAAGAAACCAATATGTAACCGTTCCGCAATGGATACCATACCCCCTCCGCTGATTTGTAAATGCCCCTACTGATTTAATATGCACCCCTTGTCACCAAACCCGTTGCCTTTGATTTCATGAGAAGGAGCATCCTGAGTGGGCGTCACGCTTCCTGATACTCAAAATAATCGAAATCTGCTGGCAAACGAGTACCGCTCAGGTCTTGACAACACAGTCCCACAAAAGCACCTGTGAAATTGCAATGCTCGCCCCCCACTTCATCTGAAAGAATCGTGGCATCGAGTTCACTCTCGATCTGCTTCCAGGTTTGTCCGGATTGGGCATAAGAAAACTGTAGCCGGTCATAGTTGACTGCGACACGAAGCGCGATGCCTTCGCCCGGAGGAATCGGAATATAAGAAGGTATGGGATAGCTTTCCATCTCCGAACCATCGCGCACCATGATATTGAGATGTTTACCGGTTTCACGATCATAGGAAACGTATAAGTAGATGAATTTGGATGTATTGTAATAACATACCAAACCAGCCATTTGCTGGAAGCTTTTTGGTTCGAATTCTAAATAGGTGGAAGCCGTATAACAAAAGGCTTGTTGACGTCGGGCAATCAACGCTTGATGAAACAGGCTCCCGAGTGATTCCCGTCCTTTGAGCCTTAAATATCCAGGGCGCTCTGTGAGTGATAAGGTGTCTTCCTCTAGAGGAATTCTCAGTGTTTGAAAATGGATGTTCAATGTCTCACTTTCAAAATCGTCCCTCGATGGAATGTTGGTCATGGTAATAGTAGGATGATGTGATTGTGCCGGCGCGGGGACTTCCAGTTCGGGTCGATTGCCGCCACTGGCCAATTCAGGCCATCCATCTTCGCGCCACACCATTTTTTGTATCGCAGTCTCTCGCCCCAAGATGCACCGTCCTCGGTAAGGGATAGGACGTCCACAAAGATGGGCCACATACCATTCGCCATTCGGCGTTTCGACCCAGGATCCATGACCTGCCCGTTTTAATGCTGCTTCCGGATACCCTTGGGATGTCACAAACGGGTTTTGAGGATGCACTTTATAAGGACCGGTGATTGATTTGGAACGAGCAAGAGTGATGGCGTGGTCGCGCCCTGTACCGCCTTCAGCCGTCATCAAATAATAAAAATTTTCATGTTTGTACAAATGGGGGGCCTCTGTGCAGCCCAGCGGCGTTCCCTCAAATATCGAAAACGGGGTCCCCACCAAGCGCTGTTCGGAAGCAGCGTATTCTTGCAAAAGAATGCCTCCAAATAAATTTTTATTGGGACGATGATCCCATATCATGTTGACAATCCATTGGCGTCCGTCGGAGTCGTGGAACATCGACGGGTCAAAGCCGCTGCTGTTGAGATAAATTGGTTCTGACCAATTTCCCAGTATGTCATCAGAAGTGACCAGATAATTGTGACAGTCTTTGCAGGCACCGTGATGGCGTTTCACATCGGTGTAAACCAAGTAGAAGGTGCCTTCATGATAACTCAAACAAGGTGCCCATATCCCGCCCGAATCGGGATTGCCCCACATGTTCAACTGCGACAATCGGTCCAAAGGATGCGCCACCAATTCCCAATGAATCAGGTCTTTGGAATGATGAATTTGCACCCCCGGAAACCACTCAAAGGTGGAGGTGGCGATATAGTAATCGTCCTCTACCCTCAGAATTGACGGATCGGGGTTGAATCCAGGAAGGATAGGATTTTGGATGGTGGTTGCACTCGTCATAGCTCTCCTTAGGCTGGGTTGGATGAATTGTTTTTTGTGGAAAAGGAAGGTTCCGTGTGGGTTCCATCCATGGGCTATATTTTGAATCTCCCGACCTCATGCGCCAACTTATCGGCCACGTCAGAAACGCCATTGATGGTATGCCGCACCTCGGTCAATGAGGCGGACATTTCTTGAGCTGCGGAAGAATTTTGTTCGCTCATTGCAGAGACCGACTGCACTTTTTTTGCGGTCTCTTGAATGCCTTGGTCTTGATCGGTCACACTGGAAGTCACTTTGCCAATCTGCATCGAAATCTCTTGAACCGATTCAATGATACGCGTCAGCACATCTCCCGTTTGACGAATCACCCGGTTGCCTTCTTCGACATTGGCATTGCTCGTTTCGGTAATTTTACGAATATCAACCACGGCAGCGGCACTGCGCTCTGCCAAGTTTCGGACCTCTTCGGCAACCACCGCAAAACCGCGTCCTTGGTCACCGGCCTTGGCGGCCTCGATAGCGGCGTTCAGCGAGAGGAGATTGGTCTGCTTGGCAATACCAATGATCACATCCACAGAGCCTGCAATCCGTTTACGACTCTCATTCAGGTTGGCCATCATCTCGTTCATGGAAATATTGTTTTTGGTGCCCTCCTCGGCATAACCTTCCGCACTAGAAGCCATGCTACGAATTCTGAGAATTTCATTGGTGACCACACGATTGGCTTGTGCCAATTGATGAATAAAATCGGCGCTTTCGTTGAGAGTACTCGACTCCTTCTCGGTTGAAAAAGCGATGTGTTCTGCCACTTGATCCATGTCGGTTGCTGTTTGCGATAGCTCGACTGAGGAAGAGGCCAGCACGTCCGCTTCATCCACCACCTGCTTCATGATTTCATGGATTTTGTCGACGAAGCTGTTGAAAGAATGCGCCAAATTGCCCAACTCATCTCGACTCGTGACTGACAAACGTTGAGTCAAGTCTCCTTCTCCTTGGGCAATCATGGTGAGCATGTTGGAGACTTTGTTCAACCGGTGCATGATTCCTCGGACAAACAAAACCTGTAAAATCACCATGACCACCAAGATGATGCCTCCTATCAGCGTCAACGACCCCACGGTTTCAAAAATCTTCCGAAAGGTTTCTTGCCGGTCGATGCTGACTGAAATGAAGCCTAAGCGTCGGTTGTCTATATTTATGGGACGGATCAGCGAATCGTAAAACAAATCCTCGGTTGCTTTTTCAGAAAGCGATTCGACCAGAGTGACGATGTGGTCGTCGGGAGGTAATGATGCAAGGTCCAGATCAGCGAATCGATTGCTTCCCAAAAGGCGAGATCCCTGCCCTTCAAATAAATTGATATCGACACCCAGGTCTTGTCCCAAAAGATCCAAATCCATATTGAGCGGATGATATAAAACAAAAAAACCGATGTGGCTCCGATTGGCAATTTTTGAGAGATCCCTGCCCTGATACATCGCCGGAATTACTAAGCGCAGTACCACTTCGTTTTCCCAAAGTAGCAATGACAGCGGCTCTGTATTGGAGGCTAAATTACCCGGTAAAGGATAATGTGTTTCTAAAGGCTTTACTTGAGGCCTTCCAAATTCATCTTGGTAAAATAAGCGGCCTCGAACAATAACGCCGTGATCGGGAGTACTGGCTTGGAGTTCCAACTTGGCAGGAGCTTCTGGGGTCAATTGGGAATAGAACGCAACCGCACGCAATCCGGAACGGGCCATATAATCAGCAAAGTGGTCTCGTGCAAAACCTGCCCACCGCAACGCATTCACGATGGCGTCAGGTTTGCCTTTGTTCAATTCCTTCGCCAAAAACTCGGTGATCTTTGTTTTTCCTGATATCGCTTGAATTTGAAATTGGTGAAATCCCCGCTGAATCGGTGGAACCAATTGAGTGATCTGACGCACCATCGAATGGCTTGCATTGATCAATCTGGTTTCGTTCTGTTGTTGGGTTTGCCGATAGCTCAAATAGGCAGCGATGCTTGTGGATAGCAACACCGTCACCAGCACAAACACCACCGATGAAAAGATGAGTTTTTGATAAATGGTTAACTGCATGTCGCCTCCTCTTTTTGCTATCCCCGTTAACTTTTCACAGCACCGGCGGTGAGACCTTTTTGAATTTTACTGCTGAACATCACGTAGATTAGGATCGTAGGCAACGAAGCCACCATGAAACCAGCCCCAATGGCCCCCCAGTCCACCGAATACCTTCCCGCAAAATCTAGCATTCCAACCGTCAAGGTTTTGTATTCCGATTTGCTAATGAACGTGACCGGAAACAAGAGGTCGTTCCAAGAAAACAGAAAGGCGTAGATCGAAACCGTGGCTAATGCAGGCCGAACCAAAGGGAGCATGACGTAATAAAAAACTTGGTAAGGATTGCACCCATCCAAAACCGCGGCCTCTTCTAACTCATTGGGAACTTCCTTAAAAAAGGCGGTTAAAACGAAGATCGTCATAGGCAAACTGAATGCGGTATTCGGTAAGATCAGCGCCCAATGGGTGTTGAGCAACCCCGCCTCCTTCAGGACGATGAAAATTGGCAATAGTGCCGCGTGCATGGGAAGCATCAATCCCAGTAGAAACAGATTTAAAGTGAGCTTGCTTGTGCGCCACTTCAATCGTGCGATGGCATAAGCTGCCATTGCTCCCAAGATGCCATTTAAGATCACAGTGCCACTGGACACAATCAGACTATTGATGAAGTATCGGACAATATTTCCGTTCTCCAAAACGCGACTATAATTTTCCCACTTGAATACATGGGGCAAACCGAAGGCGTTGCCTCCAAAAATTTCCAAGTTGTCTTTCAGCGAAAATGTTAACAAAAAAATGACGGGATACACCTGGATCAAGGTGACCACAGCAATACTGCTCCACAGCACCGTTTTGAGCATGGTCCCTTTCCAGTCTTTCCAATTCATTTGGCCGGGATAGGTCGTGTTTTGTTCGATTGTTGGACTTGTTGCGCTCATGGCCCCTCCTCAATTATTCGTCTGCGGTTTTGATGACTCGTTGAATCAGCAATGTGATGATCAAGCATTCCACAATCATGAAGGTTGCCATCGCACTCCCGTAGCCATATCGGTACTTGTGAAAAATCGTGCTGAACATCAGGGTGGTTGGCACTTCAGAAGCGTGAACCGGCCCTCCTCCGGTCATCACGTAAATCAAATCAAAGGTTTTTAATGATCCAATGATTGCCAATACCAGACTGATCTTGAGAACCGGCTTGAGCAAAGGCAGCGTGATGTGCCATGCCATCTGGATCTCGGAAGCTCCATCGAGTCGAGCAGCCTCATACAAGTCTTTGGAAATTCCCACGGCTGCTGAATATAAAATCAGCATGTGAAAACCGATGAATTGCCAAATGATCGGAACAATCACGGCCCACAAGGCGGTATTCGGATTGCCGGTCCACGCGGTTGCCCAATGCCCCAACCCGACGGATTTGAGAAACGTATTCAAAGGACCAAAAGCAGGATGATAGATTCGTAACCACAGTTGTCCGATCACGATGCTGGAAACAACAACCGGCAAGAAAAATGCAGATCGAAAAAAAGCCTCTCCTTTGATGCCGCGTGCCAAAATCATCGCTAGGATGGCTGCAATCGGAATCTGGATGAACACCGATCCAGCAGCGATCCAGAACGAGTTTAAGACGGATTGCAAAAAGCCATCTTTGTTGTCCCACATGAGAAGCGCGTAGTTTTTCAATCCGATGAAATCCATTGTGCCCACCCCATCCCATTTGAACAGACTGTAGTAGGCTGAAAGCGCAATGGATCCCAAGACGAACACGCCATAAAGCAGAAACGCGGGTAGGACGAAAACCGCTGCTGCCTGTTTATCGTGAGCATAAGCTGCCATAGGAACCTCCCCCAAATAAAAATTAAGGTTTTTGATAGAATGGAACTCGGCATACTTCGCCTGGGTTCGCGGTGGTTTGCACAGTAGAGGGGGTTCCCCCTCAAAATCGGTGGTGAAGCGAGGAAGAGCGGACAGGGATTTCAGGTCATCCCTGACCCGCCTGAGGGCAATTAGCGTTGTTCGTTGATGCTTTGCATTTCGCTCGCAAATTGCTTGGGGGAGATGTTGTTTGAGAAGATTTGGGCCACCAAATCTTTGTGCTTTTCTGCATGTTCACCGGGTAAAAACATGTCCCAAAACAGAACGTAGCCCGTTGCATCATTCAAGAGGTCGATGATCTGTTGCGTGAGTCGATTGACTTTCATGCCTTCAGGAGTGGTGACTTTCCAAGCAGGCAGTCCTGTACCCCCTTCCCAGCCGTGTTGTGCAAAACGCTCTGAGATGAACTTCAGGGCGCCGACAGTCACTTCTTTATCTTTGGCTTTGCTACTGGCCCAGAAGGCGTCCAAGGGACCTCCCAAAAACTCTGAAGATTTCCCTTGGCCGCCTTTCACTGAGGGAAATGGGCGTACTTGTATCTTGCCTTTGACGGGTTCACCGTCACGTTCGAATTCGCCAACCAACCAACTTCCGTTGAAGTACATTGGGATCAATCCTTGTCGAAAGGAGACTTCCGATTCGTCACGAGTCAGAGCCATCGCATAACTTTCGAATCCTTCTTTTTCGACAATTTTATCAAGCAGATCAGCGGCTTGGATAAAGGCGGGATCGTTGAACGACGCTTGGTCGGTCAACGCCGCATTGGAAAGCTCGGCTCCTGCGGTGCGCAAGGCCAAGATGTTATAGTAAAACATTCCAGGCCATCGATCTTTTTCACCGACAGTCAATGGGGTGACTCCCTTAGAACGAAAGGCTTCAATCGCGGTGATCAATTCGTCATAAGTTTCAGGGATTTTCACGTTGTGCTTTTGGAACAACTCTTCGTTCACATAAAACGTTCCGACATTTACAGAAATCGGAAGTCCATAGGTGGTGCCATTGTAGGTTTGATACGAGAGTCCTCCACCCACGATTTTATCTTTGGTTCCGTCGTTCAAATATTCATCCAAAGCCAACACTTTTCCTGCTTCCACAAAAGGCTTGGTGAATCCCGCACCCCACGCGAAAAATAAGTCGGGGGCTTCGTTTGCCGCCATTGCTGTACGGATTTTTGTTTTGTAGGACTCGTTCTCAATATATTCCTCTTCCACCTGATGATCAGGATTGGCTTTATTCCACTCGTCGATGGCCTTTTTCAAAGCGATATCTTGGGGGGAGTCCGGCTGGAATAGATGCCACATGGTTAATGGTTCAGCAAATACATTGGCTGCTGCAAACACAGCTAAACACACCATGAACACAATTTTCGAAATCCGATTGACTCGTTTCATATTTCCTCCTCGTGATGAAAATAGGGTGATGCTCATTTATTATCATAGGATTCCGACGAAATATCCTCTTGTCTGCCTTGTTAAAAAGCGGTTCTCATCGGAAACTCAATTTCGGATGTTCACGTATTGAGGTCTTGACGCGCGTGCTATGCCTCACTGACAGAGGAACCGACTGTGTTCCGCCTGCCCGATGATTGTACTTTACTGCTATTAGTTTTCTAAGTGAATGTAATATTTTTGGGAAATGTGTAATTTTTTTTACTATTTTACAAAAAGTAAAAATTTTTATCGTTATTTGAGTCATTTTGTATGGTTTCTGGCAGATTTTCGATGAGTAATCACGATAATGTTATTTTTTAAGTTTATTTAATGAACTTAAAAATCATCAAAAGCTAAAAAGTCGTCAAAAACGAAAAAACCATCGAAAGCCAAGAAACTATCAGAGAAACAATGGACGATGGATCAAATCGAGATACCGACTGGATTCGAGAGACCCCACGGATCAAGGGCTGTAATCGGATGTAATGGCATTGTGGAAAGGAGACGGTATAATATCCTCTCTTTTCCAGAGGAGGAATTATGGAAGCACTGACAAAATGTTTTTCATGCGGAGCAGAAACCGAAAAGGTGAATGGTCCGACGCACAAATATTTACTTTCCACACCGGGATGTTGGGCCCGCTATGGAGAAGTGTTAGCACGCGAATATTCGGATTTCCGGTATATGGCGGTGCATGATCTTACCGTAGATGCTTATTCCATACAGCATCCGGGGCAACCTAATCCGCAAACAATCAATTCGCTGAACATTCATTTGGCAAGCTTGTATGCTTTTTTTGAATTGGGATTGCGGTCAAGCGAATTGTCCGAGTTCAAACAAAAGCTAGCCAAACAAAAACCCAGATTTCGATGGATGGAAACTCCCCTCAAAGTGGGGCAATACAATATCAATGACGTGTGGGGCACCGATACACCAGAGGCCCACCAAGAAATGGTCAAAAGATGGGCCGAAGATGCCTTTAGGCAATGGCACGCATATTCTGCGAATATCGCAGCAATCGCTAAAATCGCGTGTTGACCCTGCCATTCTGTTTACACAAAATGGATCCCGAATGATTTTTCCGAAATCAAGAGGAGACGAGCTTATGATGGTTCAAGAAGACCGGCGGAAGCGGGTCTTCTTATGGCTGAGGCATTGAGTCAGTAGGCAGGTTCTACAACCATCAGGGAAGTAGAAGCTTCCCTGAGAACGAATTTGGATACGAGGTCTTGAAGGACGACCGCTTGATCGGAAAGCATTTGACTGTATGAAGAAGACTGTTCAGCAATCTGTGTGTTCATCTGTGTGGTCTGATTGAGCTGTGCGATTCCTCGCTGCACCTCTTGAGCACCGATTGACTGTTCATTGATTGCACGAGCGACCTCGCCGATCAAAGTAATCACTTCCCTAGAATTATTAAGAATTTCGTTGAGGGCTACTTCTGTTTCCTTGGAAATCACGGTTGTATTTTGCACGCGTTCATGGGTCATTTCAATGAGGGAATGAGTTTCTTGCGCTGCTTCGGTACTGCGTTGAGCAAGGTTTCGGACCTCTTGAGAAACCACCGCAAACCCTTTGCCATGGTGTCCGGCTCTAGCGGCCTCAACAGCGGCATTCAACGCCAAAAGATTGGTTTGGAAAGAAATATCTTCAATGGTTTTGATGATCTTGTAAATCTCTTCAGACGAATTGTTCACATCTTCCACTGAGGCCATCATCCGTTGCATTTTTTCGGAACTTTTATCAGCGGAATCCCCCACATTTTCCATAATTTTCTTGGTACCTAAAGAGTTGGTAGCCGTCGATTGCATCTGCTGGGCAACCTGCTCCATGGTAGAGGAAATCTCCTCAATCGCCGCAGCTTGTTCCACGGAACTGGCGGAAAGGGAACTGCTCGATTCGTTCAACTCATCGGCCCGGCTGCGAAGTGCTCTGGCATTCTCGGTAATGGTACCCAGCAAGTGATTCAAACTCATAGACATCGATTGGAGCGACCGCCCTAAGACGTCGGATTCGGATTCGAGTGGCACGTCGATTGACAAGTCTCCTTGCGAAATTTTCTCAGCCACATCCACTTTCTTTCGGATCGATTGCACCATCACTTGCAGTGAGGCATAGATCCCCGTGAGTTTGGATTTTTTGTCGAAAGAAATATCAATATTCCCTAAGGCAACTTGCTGAGCGACCGCTTCTATTTTGCTCGGTTCTCCCCCTATTTGGACCAAGATACTACGGGTGACTAGGATGAGAACCGCTGTGAGCACGACAGACAAAATTAACAAAAACAGAATTAACAAATTCCGTTGCAAATTGAGGTCTTTTTGAAACTGCAACGAGTTCTGTTCAATCGCCGTGTTGCCCTCCTCGACTGCGGTACTCAGCTGCAAAGTATTGGACAAATCCTGAGAAAATACGTTGATATCATTGGAATACCCTTCTGCATTTGCAGTCAGTTGCTTCATGGTGTCGGATGCCGAATCCACCCCGATCAGCGCTTCTCGTTTGAGGGCTTCTTGAATATCCCCAATCGTGTCGCGGATTTCTTCAGCAATCTCGATAAATTCTTCATCTTCAAAAGATTCGATTTCGTCGTTCAACGTTTCCACAGTTTCTGTCAAATCATTTGAGATTTGATTCACCTTCCGAGATGTGATTGCCAAACGTTGATTGGCACGGACCAATTCTTCTGAAAGTTCCTGAATTTGGCTAGAAACGAGTCCCATTTGTTGGATCGATGTCTCGATATTTTGGGCAGAGACCTGCGCATTCTCCACTCCTTTTTTCGCATCGTCTACAATATGCGAAAAACCTTCGTTGATCTGCTGAAACAGATAGATGGCCAACCCCAATACAAGGAAAATTCCGAAAGCGTTGCCAATACTGGTTCCAATTAATTTTTGTCGCAATGTCATAAGGCTCCTAAACAACTGACGATTACAGGGTAAACTGAACAAACGTGTTTTCTCCGCTAGTCGAAGTAATACCCGCTTCACCGAGAAAGCAGGGATAGGTTACTTATCAATTCGCAGCGACCACTTCGTACATTTTCACGGCCTTATTCATTTCAGCCAATAGGGGTAAATTCTGCTTTGCCAGTTGCTCTACATCACCTTGAGGGATGCTTTGCGTTTTAGGGTCTGTAGCTTTCACTACGAGGGGTCTCATGCCTTCCCACAATTTGACCACTTCATTCAATTGTTTACGAATGTGATCTTGCTTCGTCGGAGTCAGGTCGAGCGTGTCGTCGCCGTCCAAAAGCCCTTTTAATGTCCGTTCGAATAAGGAGGAAGTTTCCAAAAGATTTAGCCGATTGTTTTCGATGTCTTGTCCGGAAGCCACGAGTAAAAATTCTTTACTCATTTTTTGACTCAGCATCCGCTGCTTTCCTGAAAGATTGATTGCCACGGCCAGCCCTGGAACCGATTTCAAGCCCGCCTTGTTCGCTTCACGTTCGTAAAGTTTCACACATTTGTTCATCTGATTCAGCAATGGTAAATTCGTTTGCGTGATGGTCGTCAGTTGTTCAGGAGTCACCGATTTTTGAGAGATGATGGTTTGCACAATGCCAAAAAAGGGAGTCCACAGATCCTGCACTTTCCCCAGTTGTTTACGGATGCGTTTTTTCTCTGTGCCCGGAAGTTTGAGTTCGGCATCCCCATCCATCAAGCCCTTCAAGGTGCGATCAAAGAGTTTTGAAGTCTTTTCCAAGTTGGCCAAATTTCCCGCTTTGTCGATTCCCAAGGAAACCAACAAAATTTCTTTACTCATTTTTTGAGTGAGCATCCGTTGGCGCCCCGACAAATTCAAAATAACCCCGTACTGCTCGGCTGTGATTTCTGCCAAAGCCACCGGAGTGAAACCCAGTAAACCTATCAATGAAAGCAACACGATCTTACGGATGTTGAAAAAATTACACATGATCTCTCCTTCTGATTGGGGGTAACAACACAAACTGCCCTTGGTAAGAAACCAACACCCGATGACGAAATGATTAGTTCGCCACGCTCAAGGTACTGACATACATGAGTTGCAGCTTGTTATACAATTCGATTGTATACAATTTATTTGATTTAACTATTGGAATCGAGAACCCTGATACTCAGGGGTCTCCCACGGCTTGCAAAGTCAACAAATCTGCCCGAAACAATCTCAACCTGTTGCTCGTGTTAAGTTGTTTCTTTGTTGTTTGCAGCCCAAATTATCTGTAACAAATCAGGTTGACAAAAACTACGGATTTTTTTGAGTGGCAGGCTTAGGAAAAATCAGAGCGAGCTAGGTGAAATTTGGCAATTTATTTTGAAAGGTGGTGCGTCTCAATCACTATCCGAGAAAATAATGAAACGAGTTTGTTTTTGTGGCGCGAGTCATTTGGGTGTCGATTGTGAACAGAGCAATGACTTCGGTTTTGATGCGAGGTTTGACATTCCAGATCACAAGATCGGCAGTTTCCATGATTTGAAAAAGGCCGCGTCCCGCGCCGCCCTTGTTTTTTTGGAGACTGCCCGCATTCCCTTGATAGCAGCTTTCCAAGTAATCCAGAATGGTGGTGCGGCTGAACGCGCCGAATGGATCGGATACCGAAAGTCCCGCGAGGATGCCATCGCACGCATAACGGAATGTGCCTTGTTCTTCAGGCTTCAGAGAAACTTTTTCAGTGCGAGATAGATGATTGTATAAGGACATCCCTTGGGCATCGGTGGGAGCATCATAAATTGCATTCATGAGGAGTTCTTCGGCGACCATTCCGCACTTGCGCGAGATCTGCCGACGAACACCAAGCTTCGCAAAATACGTTTCCATTTCCTCCACCAGATTCTCCCGTTGAGCACTATGAATGACGGTTTTTTGTTGAACCTCCACTCCCCAATTCAAGTATTTTTCTAAGCCAAAAAAATCGCCGCTGGTGAGCTTGCTGATGGTGGTCGCGATATTTTTTAACGTGAAGTTTCGGTCATCCTCATTTCTAGAAACGATATTGGAAAGAGAAGGGTATTCCCGAAGTAGCGGAAGAAAGGAAGTGGCATGTTCCGATGTCATGAAAACCGACTTTACCGAAGGGTTGACCTCCCTTGCTCGTAAAACCAGCTCAATCAAATCCGCATTGAGGCAGACAATATCATACCGCTGATGTGACAGTTGCTCGATACCGCTTTCTATGTCGGACACGATATCCAGTTCCACTCCAGTTCCACCCAGTGCCATCTTGGCAATGATCTGTTGCTTTTTGTTGGTCTCGGCTAACAGCACATGCTTGTTTCGAATCGCTTGCCCTGACTGATACAAAGACTGATAAGGCAGCAGCTTTTCTTCAATCGTATGCATTGTTTTGGCGGCCTCCCGAATCTGTTCAAGACTTCCTCTTTCAGGCTCTTGAAGTAATCGATCAAGCATATTTTTGAGAGGATGGAGGTGTGACTCGTGCAGCATATTCATCGTTTGAAGAAACTGTGCGCTGGCATGATCCAGATCTGCTAGTTTGGTGTGACTCGCTTGCAATTCGGTCAATTGCTGTTCCAATTCTTGATGCTTTTGTTCCAGTTCCTGGGTGCGCTCTTTGACCTGGCCTTCCAAATTTCGATTCAAAGAGGCCAACGCGTTGTTGGTTTCGCGCATGTTTCCCACCATCACTTTCATGGCAGCTTGCAGTTGCCCCGTTTCGTCACCAGAACGGCTTTCACAGTGCACGTCCAAGTTGCCTTTGGCCACTTCGTTGACCACCCCTAAGGCAACTCTCAGATTTTTGATCACTTCCCGAATTGCCGCAACGGCAATTAATAAGGAAACGATGATAATCGAAATCGATACAATCAGTGTGTTGGTTGTCGTGTCCTGGCTCTTGGCAATCAAATGATCGGCCTGTTGCATCAACCCTTTTTCAATGGATGCCAGTTGGTCGAGAGAAATGACCACTTGCAATCGTCCCAAAACATCGCCTTGGTCTGTGAAGGGATGGGAATAAACCAACTGTCCTTGCACCACATCAAAGAATGCCGTTTCCAAAGGAATATCGATTCGGTCTGAGGAAGGTAAGGGTTGCCCCACTAAGGGAGAGGCTTCGAGGTCGCTGTGCGGAATGCCTTCAGCCAAGATTTTTTCATTCGCATCCACAAAATAAGCCGACTGAATGGCCTTGTATTGCTTCAATCGGAAAAGGATCTTGTTGAGAGTGGCCGGTTCTTGCCAAAGCATCGGCTCAAACGAAATGGATTGGGTCAATTCCATCAATTGGTAGATGCTATCCCGGTAAACCCGTTCAACGGCAGTCGATGAGTGCTGAATTTCGCTTCCCATCGACTGAATGACATCACTGATATGGTTGAAAAAATAGGCGGAAACACCAATGGCAAGGGAAGCCAACAAGATGGGACTGATAATGATCTTTTTAAAGATGCTCATAGTTCGTTTCTCACCTCAAAACCGAGGCAGATCAAGAAACCGATGCGAACGGGATAGGCACCGGTTTCGTGCAAGGAAGCAAGGGATCCACGCCTTAAATTGATAGGTTATTTGAGGGCTGTACGCACCGTCGTGTTCATGGTTTCAACCGGATCTCCATCAAATTCAACAATTCGGGTGGTTCGCATGTTTTTGAGAACCGCTTGTCCGTCCGCATGGTTGTGCATATCCAACAAGATGCGTTTCAATGGTTGCTCTGGAAAATCTCCGCTAATGAGAAACACAATCCGGGGCACATAAGGAGATTCAGCAACAATGCGAAACTTGCTGAAATCCGGATGCTTTTCTAGAAATGCTTTTTGAATCCCACCTGCGTGTGCAATCCCTGAATTGACTTGTGCTACGGTGTTCGCGTCATCTTTTGAAAAGTAATAAGCCACCGCATCGTTTACCGCTTTGCGGGATTCTTGAAGCGTCAACTTGGATTCCAATAACACGTTGCGTGGTAAAAAGTAGGAGGACGTGGAATACGGGTGTTCGAATGCAATCACCTTTCCGGTCAACTCAGCTAGGGAGGTTACGGACGATTCCTTTTTCACGAAAATAGCAGAGTTGTATTGCTTGACCCCGCCTTTCATAAAGATCAACAAGGGCTTGGCATTGGCTTCATCCATCAATCGAAGGGCGTTGCTTGGAGAAAGAGCGGATATCGAATACTCCCCGGCATTGAGCCGCTTTATGGCTTGTTCCGCACTACGGTAGACTCGTACTTTTCCCGTGGGGATTCCCTGGGTACGCAAATAGTCGAGAAACGGAGTGAAGGCATCAATCACATACCGGGGATTGCGGTCGATTGTTCCGAAATCAATGTGCTTCGACTCGGTTTGTGCGTGTGCCGTGAAGACTGGCACGCTTGCCGCAATGGACAGCCACACCCACGTTTTAAAAAAAACGAAGAACCAGCGTTGAGACTTGAACATTTGTCCTCCAATAAAGATGGATTGAAAGAAAAGGCATTGAAGAATGAGCGTAAAGACCTGAGGATAAAGACCTGAGGATAAAGATCACCGCATAGAGTATCATCAAAATGTGAGGATTGAGTAAAACCAAACTAGGAATGCTCGCGGCCGACCCTATCATCAAAAACCAGAACGATTCAAATAAAGACTGACAGCTCAGTTCTCGAACAACCGAAGATGTCTCTTCGGCTTTTATCCAACTTCGAATAGAGGACCTTTTCCATGAAACTTATGATCGGGCAACTCATGAAACTCCTGCAACCTTATCGGATCATCATCGTGTCAAGAGGTGAGTTTGCAGGACAACCGTTTGAAGTGGAGGTCGATTCCGTATTGGCACAATATTTTCTCGAAGGCTATTTCAGCGAGGACCGATATCATTCCTATTACAATGCCCTGCTGGAGAAACTAGAACATGATCATCAAGATCATTTTCCCACCCGTGCAGAACTGAAAAAACTGACAATCGAACATTCACCAGATTTTGCCACTCTCTATTTAGCCAAGCGGCTCTTGGACATCCCTGCCAATCAAAAGTTTCACAACCAATTTATCCAAGCATTGAACAAGGTCCGCGACGCCGAAACAATAGAAACTCAAATCAACCATCCTGTCAGCCGTCCCGAGTATCAATCGTATATGCTCCTATTCGTTCCTGCTTGGGATTACGTGAAAACCGGAGACGAATTGGGATCCAATTTTGCCAGCACCCGCAAGCGGGTTGGGACCCTGGGCATTGAAAACCATTTGGTGGAGATCGATCCCTTGGGAACTCCTGACGACAACGCCAAGATGGTTGTTCAAGCAATCCGCTACCATAGCGAACATAGTGCCAAGTCGATTATATTGGTGAGTGGCAGTTCCTCAGGCCCCACCGTGGCCCATGCGATTGGAGAACTCATGGATCCGCATGAACTTCAACCAGTCAAAGCCTGGGTGAATGCGGTTGGAATATTAAGAGGGGCCCCCTTTTTAGACTACTTCTTGCGATGGCCCCAACGGATCCTGTTGCTTTTCACCGCATGGTTTCGTCGATGGAAGATCAAAAATTTGGCCAGCATGTCGGCCCAAGTTCGCCAGCAGCGTTTTCCAAAGATACAACTTCCGGGACATGTCCTCACTGTGAACTATCTGGCATTTCCACTGTCAGGCCACATTAGTAAAATGGCAAGAATGGGATATCAACTTCTCAGCTCGGAAGGCCCCACCGATGGAAGCACATTCATTGTTGATGCTTTGGCCCCCAACAGCATTTCGGTGGTGGCGTTTGGGGTGGATCACTTCATTAATTTTGATCCTGAAGTGGAATTGAAAACGGTGGCTTTGACTCAGACTGTGATTGAAACGCTGGAAGACAAAACAAACTAAATTCAACAATTTCAATGAATTGGCGCTTTTTCTCGTCAATTTCGTCTAAGCTAATGTGAGAAATGGATCTCACGTCAAACCAAAACCGATCATTTCATTTCGGAGGTAAAAATGCAGCACATTGAAATTTTTGGATTCCCCCCTAGCACCTTCACCCGTACGGCTCGTTTGGTCTGCGAAGAAAAACGTGTCGACTATCAACTGCAACCCCTGGAGTTCCGTCAAGAATCGCATCGAGCCTTGCATCCTTTTGTCAAGATGCCGGTCATGCGAGTCAGCGGTCAAACCCTGTACGAAACTTTGGCCATTGCGATGTATATTGACGAAACTTTTGAAGGCCCCCAACTCACGCCCTCGGATGCGTTGAAACGTGCTCAAATGTTTCAATGGATCAGCACCTGCAACGACTACCTTTATAAGGATGTGGTTTTGGCTTTCTTGAATAACGATTCCCCTTCTGAAGAGCAGCTCGAAAAAGCCAGAAAAGACCTTGAAATCATCGACCGACAACTCCAAGCGGGGCCCTTTTTATTGGGGGAAGAAATCTACTTGTGCGATCTGTTTTTAGCTCCGGTCATTGCTTTTGTTGACGGGGGGGCGCATCAGGCACGATTGCTCGGGAGCTTAGAAGGAATCGCTGCATGGAAAGATAAGATGTGGTCGAGAGCCAGCTTCAAAAACACTCAGCCGTAAATTCGGCGTTCCATCAATTTCCCTACCAAGGAACCCCATGAGCGATCATCAAGATTTGATTCTTCGGGCGTGTTCAGGTGACTCTCATGCCTTCGAAGCCTTAATTGTGGAACATGGCCCCCGATTGCGTGGGGTTCTCAAACGGATGGTGGGACATCCCGATGATGTGGAAGATTTGTTTCAGGACACGCTGTCCCGAGCATGGGAAGGCATTGATTCGTTTAGAGGTACTGCCAAGTTTTCCACCTGGTTGTGCACCATCGGGACTCGTGTGGCTCTAGACCACCTCCGTCGGCAGAAGCGGTGGCGTCCGGAAGCTCAGATCGTCTATTCCAACGAATGCGTGGAATCGGAAGAATGGCAGAATGAAGTGATAGCAGCCATTGCAGACCCCGAATTTGCGTTCGAGGCCAAAGAACACATCGCGTATTGCTTTTCTTGTGTCGGACGCTCCTTGGAGCCGGATCAACAAACAGCGTTGGTGCTTCGAGAAGTGCTGGGTATGAAAAATCGAGAAGCGGCTGAAATGCTTGGGATCAGCGAGTCCATTTTTCGCCATCGGCTCGCCGCAGCTCGTTCTATCATGAAAGGGGTGTTTGAAGGGATGTGTTCTTTGGTGAATAAAGAAGGGGTATGTTACCAGTGTCAAGGACTCCGAGGACTCGCGCCGGCCAATCGCCAAGGCTCGGAAGTTCCCACTATTGCGAATCTGGATGATCGCATCGAATGGGTGCAGTCCGCTCCCGTCACGCATTGCCGCATGCAACCCATGCATGAGGTGTTTTGGCGACGCACATGCGAGTTGGAACAACGCGGCGGCGGCAGTACTATTCCACGCTCAACCTGTGGACGACCCACCGATAGTTGAACGCCATCGAGGGCTTGAGGGCGTTCAGCCGTGTCAGCAAGCTGCAGAAAACATTTATCAGTTCCCCAGTTGGAAAAAAGTGCTTCTTTAATCCCACTAGCAACCAATACACCGAATCGGACATCCACCCTAGCTGACCCTGATGGATGCGTTGAAAGGTTTTCTTCTTCTCATTTACTCTGGAGAACCTTCAAAGATTTTTTTTATCACACCTTGCTGCTCGAACTTTGCGATCAACTCTTTAATCCGTGGCATCAAACTGACCGCGGCCGACCTGTTTGATAGAGCCATGAAATAAGGAGTTTGTTTGAGAGGCTTTTCTAAAGCCAGTATTTTGCCTTCCCAATTGTTTTTCCGATTGAATTCTTTTTGTACCAGTTCATTTTCCAGCATCAGATCAACCCGCCTTTTAAGAAGCTTTTTCGAACGGATTTCTCCATCTTTCGAACGGTCGATCTTAGTCAATACTTTTGCTTTCAATGCATGTCCAAAATCCGGCCCATAACTCAAGCCATCAATAACCCCGATCCAGTATTGAGATAAATCGGCCAAGGTTTCCCATTGAATACGAGGGGTGTGTTCCGGTGCGTAATAAATCATCGTCCTAGAAATGAAATAAGGATCAGAATAAGTGATCCATGAAAGACGATCCTCTTTATACGATAGAATAATAATGCCATCGATGGTTCCCTCCTTCACAGCATTCACACAACGTTTCCAGGGCAATACTAGGAATTGAGCAGAAACCCCTTCAATCTCCGAAAAAATCCTTTCCAACAATTTTACGGAGTACCCGCCTTTTGCCTCAAATCCTGGCTCTCCAATGACAAAAGGAGGGAACGGGTCTTCACAAAGCGTTAAGTTTGTCTCGCCGTAAGCAGGCATCGACAGACCAAGAAACGTACTGACTATAAAAATCAAAATAAAAAATGTTTTCTTCATATTGTGCCTTGTTTTCATGATGACTCCTCTAGGTGAGCGTGGTCGACCCTAGAATAAGTATAGTGGGGGTAGAGGTAAAGGCAATTACAGGGGGGACAAGGCGTTTAGGGGTTTTCTAGGTTAATCAACGGCTGGTTCAAAAAGGAAAATGTAAGCTGGTAGATTTACGTGCCACAATGCGGAAGCTAGTGGTGTGAAGTTTTGGGATGTTGAAAGATCAAGTAAAGTTTGATTCCAAACGACATACTATTGGACAAGCATCACTCTATCTACAAATCTGTAGGTCATTCCGAGAAAGCACCCCTTGCAAAGTACTGATTATACGATGCCCTAAAAGAAGCCGATACAGGGAACGGGGCTAATTTTGTTGAGTTTGTTGTGAAGTCATTGGTTGATACTCAAGAAGGCGTTTTAAGCGACTTGAGGACAGGGAATAATGGATAACCACACCTGTCAGTCAGAAATTTCCACCACCGAGTCCCTGCGCATCCAACAATTGTTGCTTCAATGCTTCGGATTGTTCACGCAATTCCTCCTTGGGCCAAGTCTGAAGTTCCTCTTTCGACGTCAGCGGCTGCTTCAATACCTGCTGAAGAAAACGGATGCTTTCGATCCATTCTTGCCTTAAAGCAGCTTCTCTTCCTTCTTCTCTTCCCTCTTCTCGCCCTTCTTCTCTTCCTTGTTCAATAAATGGTTGAACGTTGATTCCTTGAGCTACCAACTCAG
Organism: SAR324 cluster bacterium; assembly: GCA_028281495.1. Taxonomy (GTDB): domain Bacteria; phylum SAR324; class SAR324; order SAR324; family NAC60-12; genus JANQJU01. The sequence goes on along the minus strand of JANQJU010000079.1, from coordinate 155 downwards.
GGGGCAAACGTGGCAACATTTGAGCCAACCACGCTTTGCCTTCTTCAATCAAAAATTCCGGGGTCAATTCTTCTACATCTGACATCAGTTCCTCCTTTGGAAAAAAATGCTTCTTTAATCCCACCAACAACCAATACACCGAATCGGACATCCAC
>JANQJU010000051.1 GCA_028281495.1 SAR324 cluster bacterium | reverse complement strand
GTGAGTGCTTTGAAGTTTGAGCAAGACCATGATGGGGATGGGAAGGTGGATGATGAAATGGTGGTGTCGTTGAATCAGAAAGTGATGTCAGACATGCGGAAGTTGTATGCGGCGATGGATGCGTGGGATGCGGAACGGGAAGTGATCCAAGAAGGGGATTTTCGATTGTTTAAGGAAGAAGGCAAACAACCGTCCATTGTGCTTCGAGCGGCCAAGAGTCCTAAGTTCAAGAAATGAGATACGGTACGGGTTCCGTTGGTCGAATTTGATTAGGTCCAGCTTGGGAATTTAATGGGATTCTCTACCCTTTTATCCATAGGCACGGTGGCTCTGATGTGATCCTATCAAAGGCCCAATGGAGAGAATTTGGGGACACACTAAAACATTTCATCCAGCGGTCTCCAAAGTTTGAGATTTGAGAATATTCACTTATAGTTATTATTTGTTCAACTGATCAAGGAGGTATTATGGTTAATTTGCGTGGAATTGTAGGGAGTTCATTTAGCGTTTTATTCACTCAAAAACTAATTTTGAAACACTCAAATACAATTCTAGGAGAATCAGATGATAGAAGAAAAACATGGGAAGGGGTCCTGCTTCTGCGGCACAGTTAGGTACACTTTCACTTTCACAGGGCTGTCTTCATCGGTGTGTCATTGTGATATGTGTCGAGCTTTACATGGCTCAGACTACACAACTTGGGTCACCGTTAGCGAAGATGCCTTTTCCCTGGTGAATGGCGAGGAATCCATTACTTCCTACCAAGTCAGTGATCACACAATGAGTCATTTTTGCTCGCTGTGTGGCACAAAAGTATATTCAGTGGACAGTCGGTATTGCAACGTGGGGATTCTGCGTGGGACGATCGAGACTGAAATTGACGAGCTGCCTCGGCGGCAGTGGTTTTGGGATAAAAAAGTCTCTTGGTTAAACAGTTTACAAAACACAAAAAAGTTTACCGGGGAAACAGCCGAACCTGTTGACGGGATGACATAACCTCATCAATGGCTGGAGTATTCATAACTCCAGCCATGTTGAGGTATCATAATGTTTTCTTAAAATCCTATCATTTTGCAATCATCACTCATGATTTTTACTCAAATAATACGAAAAGTATTGAGGTCAACCATTTGGTATCTTGCTCAGAGAGAGGAACCTCAATCCGTAGATTCGGCAGAGAAGGGGCCTGTGTTTCTTTGGCTTCCATCATCTCAGCAATTTTCAATGAACGGAAGATTCTTACATCTTGTAGTCAATAGAAAGGAACCATGAACTATCTGCCTCCCCCCTATATTTTCTTTGAAGGGAAGCTGGGTGCCAATGTGGCAACCGGAAATAATGCTTCCTCCAAAAGTCGATTATGATCCCTTGGAATTACGCCTCACACAGGGGGAACAACAATGGACATTGGCCCAATTGGAGCATTCTGACTCGGCTTCCCTTTCCTATGGTCAGGCTCAATATGAACGGACTTCGGGACTGTTGAGCGTTTCCATCCTTGATAGCTTAAAAAACGATAATGATTTCCAAGATGCTCTGCGGGGAGATGGGATTTTAAAGTTAGTGGGCACCAAAGACGGAAAGGACATCGATTGGCTTGTTGAGGTTCCTTTGGTGGTGAAGAGTGATGATCGCTGCCGCTATATTCTGGACTGGGAAGAACCCCATTAGTCGATCAACAGAGACAGATCGCCCACTATGAAATCCTGACCAATGAGCCATCCTTTGATTATATTGTCACGAACGAGTTCTACAATCAGGCGAAAGTTGCTCAAGCGACAACAATCGAATTCCCTTCAGGTAGTGTGAATGGAGGGATTGGAACGCTGAACATCAAGTCTGCGTGGAAGGTGCGGGACGAAAGTGACGAAGCCGAAAGGTTTTATCAACAGAAGGCATTCCTGTTTGACAAGAAAACACGAACTTGTGAGGTCGCGGACATGTTGCTCGTGGGATTGCACATTGCCCACAAAACTCAGAATTTTCCACAATGGGTATGGGCCACTTTTGAGCATATCCATAATGCACCGGAGTGTGAGTATAACGACGATATTATTCCTCGGTGTGTGGTGAAGTTTCCAAAGGAAGTGAAACAATACTCGTTTGCGAAAAATGGTTGCTCCTTGGAAGACTGTCCCATGAACGTGAAACCGGAGAGTGCAGGAACCGCGTGGGAGAACTATATGCTGGTGAACACACAATGGCCCACTGCCGTGGAGTTGCCTGCGGGAAGGCCCGAACCGGATTCTTTGGCCAATGCGGTGATGGAAACCTATTTTCAAGGGACCACCCCTCAATCCCAAACCAGCTCGTGCATGGGATGTCACTATCTAGCCACCGGGGTCCTTGAAAAGCCGGAACCGAAAGCGGATTTTACCTTTTTGTTAAATAGTGCAACCACGGCAAAGTAAAAGTGGTTGTTGCCAAAGTAGCAGTTGCCAAAGTAGTTGATTTTTTTGTTGGGCACACGATCCCTTTGCTCACTGATCTAAAGGCCCGTGGATGCTTTGCTGAGGTCATGAACCAATTGTTCCACATGGGTGTAGATGAGATCCCGGGCCGTTTGTAATTGTTGACTCGGAGGAGGCACCTCATTCCAATACTCAATGGAGAGATTTGGAGAGACGAGATGGTTGACATCACATCCCAATGAAATGATCCGGTTTGCGTGTTTCAAATCGTCCGACATGACGTGTCGTGGGGCCTGAGGCGGCACGTCGATCCCTTCCGATGCCAGCAATTCCACAACCGTTGGCATCCATTCCTCGTCCGGTTCGGTTCCCGCAAAGGTGACTTGCCAATCCAGCGCCGCTTTCGCCGAGAGTTGTTTAAAGTACATGGCCGCCATGAGGCTTTTAGCAGCCCCGTGAGGACATAAAAATAGAATCATTGGTGTCATCATGCTCTCCTATCGTAATGTTCCAACATCGTAGTGTTTAAATATTGTGGTGTTCCAACATCGTGATGTTCAACTGTCATAATTTTCTAATTTTCAGTTCATATCCCAACGGATAAATAATAGAGGCTCCCTACAAGGGCACTGCCACCCAAAGTCAACAGCATCCCCACACGAAAACGAAATAGGGCAATGCAGGCTCCTATCGCGATGAGGAGTGCAGGAACATTCAAACTATCCCACTGAGGAAGGTAAAGACGTATCGGGCCAACCGTCATGGTATTCACGACCTCAAACACTGTGTGCAGTGAAAACCAAATGGCGAGATTGAGGACAACCCCGACCACGGCGGCTGTAATCGCCGAAAGACCGGTTGTAAGCAGTTGATTTCCTCGGAGGTACTCAATGTAGGGTGCCCCCATGAATATCCATAAGAAACAGGGGATGAACGTAACCCAGGTGGTGAGAATGGCTCCCAAGACACCTGCCGTCATGGGATCAAAACCGCTTGCAAAACGATAGGCTCCCATAAATCCAACAAATTGGACGACTTGGATTAACGGTCCTGGAGTGGTTTCTGCCATTCCCAAACCATCCAACATTTCGCCAGGACGCAACCACCCATAAACGTCAACCGCTTGTTGAGCCAAATACGCTAAGACGGCATAGGCCCCTCCAAACGTCACAACTGCGGCTTGACTGAAAAACGTTCCAATATCGAAAAACACATGATCGCTGCCGAAAACACTGAAGAGCAGAAGTAGGGGGCCAAACCAAAGGGCCAAACCCAATCCCAAAATTCGAAAAGTTCGAGCTAAAGAAGGAGGGTGGGTTGAGTGATCCAGGGCTTCATCAACGGTATGGCCTTTCACCACATAGAATTTGTCCAACCAGAGCCTTCCCCCCCAATAACCGATGAGACCCGCTGCTAAAACAATCACTGGAAACGGGAGGTTCAAAAAGAAAATGGCAACAAAGGATAGGGCTGCTAATCCCACCATCACTTCGTTTTTGAGCACCCGTCGTCCGATACGAAAAACGGCTTCGGCCACCACAGCCATAACGGCCGGTTTCAAACCAAAAAATAGCGCCTGGACCCACAGTGCTTCCTGAAATCCAGCATAGAGTACACTCAGTAACAAAATACTGAGAAACCCCGGCAGGATAAATAAAGTACCCGCGACCAAACCGCCTTTGGTTTTATGCAGCAACCAACCGATATAGGTGGCAAGCTGTTGAGCCTCGGGGCCGGGTAATAACATGCAGTAGTTGAGCGCATGCAAAAAACGCGATTCACTCACCCAACGTTTTTCTTCCACTAAAATTTTATGCATCACCGCGATTTGTCCCGCGGGTCCACCAAAGCTGCAAAGAGCGACTCGCACCCAAACCCAAAACGCTTCGTACCAAGCAACAGCAGGACTCGGTGCTTGAATCGAATGTGATGTTTCTTGAATTGAATGTGAGGATTCTTGAATCGAATGTGATGTTTCTTGAATCGAATGTGAGGATTCTTGAATCGAATGTGAGGATTCTTGAATCGAATGCGAGGAACGGATATTTCCTATGTGAATCTTCATAAGCCAGTCTCCAAAAGGGGGGTGTCTTCTTGAAGTTCACTATAGCCACTGGCATGATGGCCGACAAACGACATATTCTCACCCGATAGATGCCTCTCATTCCGGTATACAATGCTGTCTGATCTGCCTTCGCTGAATTTCCTATACACCTTTGAAAGTGCTGCGCGGCATTTGAGCTTCAAACTCGCGGCTGAGGAACTCCATGTGACTCCCAGTGCAGTGAGTAAACAGATTCGCCAATTGGAAGAAAACTTAGGTTATCCGCTGTTTCATCGGTTGACCCGTAAACTGGTCTTAACGGATGAAGGGCAACAGTTGATGAATGTTGTGCGGACGGCGTTGAAGCTGATTGCTGATGGGCTCCAGATGGAAGAGGAGGACCGCACCTTAAAACTCAGTGTTCCTCCTTCGTTTGCGATGAAGTGGTTCATTCCCCGCTTGCGATCATTCCAGACTTTGTTCCCTGAAATCATTCTCGATATTGATGCTGAGGGAAAATATGTTGACTTGCAGGAAGCAGGAGTGGATCTCGCGATTCGCTATGGCAATGAAAGCAGCCATCCCACGCTAGAAATGACATTCATGATGAAGGAAGCGTTGTTTCCTGTGTGCGCTCCTCAATTATTAGCGGAAGGCCCCCCGATACGTGAGGTGGCGGATTTGCAGCATTATTGCTTTTTACACACACCAGAAAAAACAAGATGGGTTTCATGGTTTGCCACTTTGGGGTTGCCGGCATGCCAGCCCAAAGCAGAAATCTCATTCAGTCGAGCCGACCTCGCGGTACAGGCTGCTGTCGCAGGACAAGGCATCATGATCGCACGAGCGGCATTAGTCCGTGATGATATCAAGACAGAACGATTGATTCGGCTCTTCGATTACCCGGTCGAAGCGGAGAAATCTTACTATATGCTTTGCTTGAAAGACCGTGCCGAAAAACGGAAGGTGGTTATTTTTCGTACTTGGTTGTTAGAAGAAGTGAAGCAATTTCAAGGGAGTGTGGTGTACTAGGGGTTGATGCCATGCTTTTTGAGGAGTTCCAGCAACTGCTCGCTACGTCGTTTCTCTTCCTCGGCCCTTTGATCGGCTTGTCCGGCTCTTTGATCGGCCTGCTTGGCTCTTTCATCGGCTTGCTGGGCAATTTGCTTTTCTTGTTCGGCTCTTTGATCGGCCTGCTTGGCTCTTTGATCGGCCTGCTTGGCTCTTTGATCGGCTTGCTGGGCTTGTTGCTTCGCTTCAGCAGTCTCTTGCTTGGCTTTCAGGACTTGTCGTTCTTGAGCTTGTAAGTCCTCCAAATATTCATCTTCCACATTCATGTTTTGCCGCACCTGCTCTTCCGAATTGGCCTTGATCAATCGACGGACGACCTTGCGAAACTTTCCCGGAATCTGTTCATCATCAATATCGAGAATGTGATTATCGTGGCTCACCACGTAGCTTTGATCAAACACACTGAGAAGCCGTTCCAAATCAGTTCTCATGTCTTTGCGCAATTGGGGAATCTGAATGACGATGCTGTCATGGGTCAGGCTCTCAATGAATTCTTCCCGTTCTGAAATGGGTTCGCCGGTGGTTCCATCCCAGTAAGCTCGTTTGACCTGAACAATGGGGGCTTCAATATGGTCGAGACGATGGCCTAAAAAATAGATGCTTTGGATCGGCAAGGCGTGTTTGATTTCCTTTCCACTGCTTTGTTCGAGGATGGCATTTTCTTTATTGGAGTATTGCATTCCTAAGTAATTTCGGAACCGCATGATATCGGTGTGAAATTTGGCTTTCTGAATTTCGATAAGGACCTGTTTGAACTGCTGGTTGGGGAGTTGGATTTTGGCGGAGAAGTCCATGCGGTAGATGGTGAAAATATGGGGATCTCGAATTTCGCCGACGGATTCTTGGGGCTTGAACTCCAAATCGATGACATTCTCTCCGATGATTTCGGAGATGAGGAGGATGGCGACTTCTTTATCTTCCATGAGGTATTTGAAGACGACATCGTAAATGGGATTGGCAATGAACATGAGAACCCTTTCGTTTGTTTGTAACGATAGATCAGGAAGGGGCAGCGTGTTGGATGCATTATACCGCCAAACGGTTGGTATTCCCAATGTTACGCTGCTTGTTCCACCGATTCAGTTTGAGGCCGTTTTCCCTTTCGTCGCATTTTATTAAAGTTATACATATTAAAAAAATGCATCCCTCCTAACACCAACAAGACCACGCCCAGCTTTTTGGAAATCAACTCGACCCCCTCAATGATGGATTCGGGCTTTCCGCCCCAGCTCAAGAACAGCATGATAAAGCCAATGTTGATTAAGTAAAAACCAACGACCAACAATTGATTGACTGCATCTCCTCGGGCTTCATCGCCTTGAAAAGCATCAATCAAAAACAAGCGCCCATTCTGGTGCAAGGTTTTTGCAACCCAAATGGTGAGACAAACACTAATGGATGTGTACACAATATGCGTTATCAGGATTATTTCCATAATCATTTCTCCTTCATTTAGGTGTCAAATAAACAACTATTTAGGAACGAAATATTCAATCATAGTAACCATCTGATTGACGAGAGATTGGAGCACCGGCAACTTAGAAATTTTGATCAACTTAACAATCAAAGCACTGGTCTGTTCAATCAACTCGAAGGTCATTTTTTGATTTTCCGATTTGTCGAAAATCCAATAAAGGACAATCCCCATTTTATAGAGCCATAAAAGACGTGGGAGCCTTTCAATGTATTGTTCTGGAACTCTGGTATCACCTCCTTGAATCACTTGTTGAAACACGGCTGTATCCTTGTCCCTGAGAGTTCGGGACTGCTCGCTAAATGGGGATAGCGGATGGGTAGGATCGGCAGCGGTTTTAAACAAAATTCTTGAAATCTCATGATAGGGCTGTGCTACTTGAATGTTGGCTTTCACGACCCCCGAAATCCGTTTTTCCAAGCTCGTTTCTTTGCTCAGAATTTCATCAGCTAAATCTAAATGATCCTCATGACACTGGGTATAGTAATGAAAGATTATATGGTCTTTTGAGGGAAAGTAATAATAAGCTGCACCAGGAGCCAATTGAGCCTGACTTGCAATTTCCCGCATCGTTGATTTTTCATAACCTTTTTCTACGAATAGCCTTAAGGCCACGGTTAAGATTTTTTGTTTTGTTTCTTTAGACTTTGATCCTTTTTCTTTCATCCTTTCTCCAATTCATTTTTTTGAACATGTTCAAAATTCTATATAGCATAAGGTTGGAAGTCAACCTTTTTTGAACATGTTCAAAAAAAGAAAGAAAACCGTAAAGGAGGCAAGCACCTCGTGAAAATGTCGATGGAGCTATTTGGAGAAAAGGCTCAGGGATCCGTTGGATCCGTTTGCTGGAGAAAGGCTTGGATGACCTATTGCAACCGATTTGATTCAGGCTTTATTCTAGATTTTCAGCAAACCATTCTTTTAAGAACGATAAAAAAACAGAGGTTTTGAGAGGAAGGTACTCCCTGGAAGGGTACAATCCATAGATTTTGGGCTGTAATGGCTCATAGTCATCAAACAGTAATTTGACATTCCCTCGTTTGCAATCTTCTAGATAGCTATAAGATCCCATCATCGCAACCTTGGAACTTCTTCCGGCGTGCGCCCTCGTGTTTTCGTGATGGGTTTTCCGGGTGCGGGTGAAAAAGGCAATGTCGATGATCCGAACTCCGAGTCCACCTACAAGGCGATTCGCACACATATGAACACCGTTGCCGGCAACGAGGCTCTCGTACTCGACGCCGCGACCCGGTATGAGCACTTCGATGTCTTTGGATTGAACCCAGGCCTGATTAAGACTGATATTCGCGCTAATCTCTTCGGTGGAAACGGCACGCTGAGGCACCGATTCTTCGAGACAGTGATCGGCTGGATGACTCCGTCGGCAGAAACCTATGCGTCACGCATTGTGCCTTTGCTGGGTGCCGCAGAACTCGAAGGTCGTTCGGGAGCGTTGTTCAATAAAAAAGGCACTGCGATCCGCCCGAGCAACGGGTTCGACGACGGGTTCGTGGGTAGGTGGATGACAGCCTCGGAACAGCTCGTGGCCAAAGCAGTCACCCTCTGATTATTTCCGGCGGTATATTTGACATCCATCACTGGACGGGAAAAGCGAAACTTGATGCTGTCGTTGCGAATGCAGGATTCGAGTATTATAGCACTGACCTAACCAAGTCAGGTGAATTCTCCCCCTCGAAATCTCCTTTTCCATTGGCAATTTGCTTTTGGCACTGTTCTAAGTAAAACCAAGAAATATAGTCTTTGGGACAGATTGTATAACACTTTTGAAATAGTTCTTGAGCTGCTTGGAATTGATTTTGTTGAAAAAGTTCAAGAGCTTTCTCATAAGTGGAACGGATCTCGATTTTTTGATTTTGAAGAGCCTCTGGCAGGGGATCGAGTACTTCATAAAGCATCACACGTTCATGTTTGCCTTGGATTTGAACATGATCGAGGAAGCGAATTTCGAAGGAGTCTGGATTTTCTAAGTGAGCCAGTGTGTGTTGAGTGATAATGATGGGAGTTTGGTATCTTTTGGTTAAACTTTCCGTACGAGAAGCCAAATTGACGGAATCCCCAATCACAGTGGTTTGCATCCGGTCATATTCACCCACTGTGCCTAAAATGAGTTTCCCTGTATTGATCCCGACCCCCATATTAATGGGGACATAACCCGCACGTTTTCGTCCTGCATTGTAATCGTTCAACTTAGAAGCCATCGCAATGGAGGATGAAAGCGCATCGTCCGCACTGACAAATAACGCCATGATTGCATCTCCAATGTACTTATCGACAAACCCACCATATTGTCGAATGAGTGGCCCCATATGGCTGAGGTAACTATTGATAAAACGGAAATTTTCTTCGGCAGTGATATTCTCAGAAAGGGTAGTGAAGGAACGAATATCTGAAAACAGAATGGTCATATTACAGCTAGCACATTCACCTAACTGAATATGTTCTTGTTTTTCCAGATCAATAATATTGAGAAATTGGCTGGGAACAAACTTATAAAAGGTTGTGATTTTTTGTTGGAGTTCTGCATTGAGGTTTTGCAATTCTAAGTTTTGTTCTGTCAGGGTTTTATCTTGAAAATAGCTTCGGATGGCTTCTCGCACCGTGAGAATCAAGTCTTCCTGTTCCCATGGTTTGCCAATATAACGATACAATTCAGACTCATTCACGATTTTTCCAACGGCATCGGCATCGGCTTGTCCGGTTAACAAAATCTTTAAGGTCTTTGGCGATTTTTGATGAAACTGAATGAGCAGTTCATCCCCTTTGATTCCTGGCATGATTTGATCCGAGATAATCAAAGGAATATCGACGTTGGTTTCTTGCAGTTCTTCCAGAAGTTCTAAGGCCTCTTCCCCGCTTTCTACCGTTTCGATGATATACTGTGCTTTGAAGGCCCGTTTGAGTTGTTCTTTGAGGCTGGACAAAATATGCTTTTCATCATCGACACAAATTAACGTTGGCTTTTCCATACTTGCTGTTGCAGAGTGCTTGGCACAAACGTGCAAAATTGAAATTCACACCACACTGGAGGAAATTGTCTCAATGAGATTTTTTTCTTCCCAGGGTTTTGTCAAATAACAAAAAAGATTTGCCTCCTTTTGAGCTCGTTCTACCGCGAGTTGATCCGCTTGTCCTGTTAATAAAATTTTGACGATTTTTGGAAATTGATGATGCACCCGAACGAGAAACTCATCCCCTTTCATACCAGGCATACACCAGTCTGAAACAATCACTAAGATTTCTACCCCGTCTTCTGCCAGTTCCTCAATCACTTCCAACGCGTCATTTGCACTTTCTGCGATTTCATAATGAAACTGATTCTGGAATCGTTTTTTGAGTTGCATTTTAATGCTTTCCAGAACGGTTTTTTCATCATCGACACAAAGGATGGCTTTCTTTTTCATAATTGCTGGGGGGGTGTAGGGTTCAGGGGAAGTTGGATTTGGAATTGCGTTCTTCCTGGCTGGCTTTGAAACGTAATGGAGCCTTGATGTTTTTCAATGATCTTTTGACAGATATCTAACCCCAAGCCACTCCCTTCTCCCGCCGGTTTGGTCGTGAAAAACGGGTTGAAAATTTTATCCTGAATAGCTTCTGGAATGCCAGGGCCATCATCCGTAAAACAGACTTGAATCGAGTCTGCTTGTTGTTCCACACTCACTGTAAGCGTGCCTGCAAATTCCATGGCTTGCAAAGCATTGTGAATGAGATTGGTCCACACTTGATTCAGTTCATCGGGGTAGCACAAAATCGGAGGCAGTTGTGCATAATGCTTTTTGACTTCTACTCCCTGTTTCAATTGATTTTGGTACAAGGTCAAGACGGTATCAATCCCATCACAGACATCAGCAGGAGTCATTTCCCCTGTATGGTCTTGGTGAGCAAATTTTTTCAAGGCAAAGACCACTTTGGAAGAGCGCTCGACAGCGGTTGAGATACGGCGACTATTGCTTTGCAAAGAAGCCAAATTGTAAGCCGACTGAAGCAGCATAGGAAGGCGCAATTTGAATAAAGAAAGAAAAGGCTCGATCTTTTCATTAATCCCCATATCCACCAGCGTATCGGCAATGGAGTCGGCTTCTTCAATATTTTCTTCTTCCAATTGTGCTCTCAGCCTTCTGCGATATTTTCGCTCTTCTTTTGCCGTAATTTCTGGATGGCTTTCACAGGATTGTTCCAGAAACTGGAGGAACGTTTGTAAATTTTCCTGAGGAAGCGTCTGAAACACTTCAGGGAGCTGAGTGAGGGTTTCTTGGAGGGAATCTGCAATGTTGCCAATGGATGCCCGGATAACCCCTAAAGGCGTATTGATTTCATGAGCAATGCCAGCAATCAACTGTCCTAAGGCTGCCATTTTTTCGGATTCAATGAGCTGCTGTTGCGTTTCCTTCAACTGTTCATCTTGTTTCCGTCGTTCTTCCATCGTGCAGATGAGGGTATACGTCATTCCCACATGGAGTGCATACACGGTTCCTAAGGAGGTGACCATCGTTTGATCCTTCTGAGCGATGGTTCCCATGGCCAACAGAATGGTCCCTATATTTTGGGTTTTCACCCGGATTGGCAAAACAAATAATTGTTCGGGTTGGTCCGCAAACAACCATTGTAAAAAATCATCGGTCACTGGAGAAAACGTCGTATGGGGTTGATGAAACCATTGGGAGTTCCCTTTCAGAATGGCTTGCCCTAGTTTATCAGAACAAGGAACATACTGAGATTGTGAGAGCGGAACCATTTTTCCTTGGGCAAATTGGATCACAATATCACAAGCATCGTCCTTCGTATGCATAAGGATTCCCATGCGTCGAAAGGGCATGATCCAGCGTGCATTGCGACAAACTGTAGGCCAAAATTTTTCCAAACGATCCTGCCCTGAAAATGCTAAAATGGCCTCATACAGCGTGCCTAAGGTCAAACTACTGACCGAAACTTCAAACCCATCTGCATTTTTGGAACCAAAAACTGCGTCTTTCATGCGCTACTTTCTACGTTATCTAATGGGATGGCATAGGCATCCGACCAATTGTTAATAAAATTCGTAAAACCAACCAACATGACAACTTCCATGATTTCTTCTTCACTCAACCCTTGATCACGCAATATGGCAAAATCTTGATCAGTCATTGAGTTCGGGTCTTTGGCGACCTTCACTGAAAATTCAAGAATCGCACGCTGAGGAGGAGTCACTTTAGCTAAATTAAAATCCGTTAAACCATCAATCAGTTCTTGCGGCACTCCCATCCCTTTTAACGCATACGTATGTTTCGCGATGCAATATTTGCAATTATTTTGAATCGAAATGATGGTCACGATCATTTGCTTGATGGCAGGAGGCAACAACCCCTTGATGAGAATGTTATCTGCCAAATTCAGAAATGCACTGAGGAAGTCAGGTCGGGCTCCTAAGGAAGTAATAAAATTTACAGGAACCCCAGATTCTACCCCCTCAAACCCTGCATCCAGGGCTTGTTGATACAGAGAAGCTAACTCAGGATTGTCCGTCGTATTTTTCACTAGTTTAAACCGCGACATTTTTCTCCTCTTCTCCATCAACAATAACGCCTGTAATATCGGAAGTTAACTCGGTGAAAACACTAAACCCCACCATAAAAATCACTTCTAAGATCTCACCATCGCTCAATCCGAGGTTTCTGAGGGCTTGGATATCCTCTTTCCCGATGGATTGGGAATCACGTGCCGCTTTGAGCGCAAATTTTAAGATCGCCCGTTGTGGTGGAGGCAATTCTGAAAAGTCAGGATCACTCGCACAACTTTTGATCACATTTTCGGGAACCCCCATGGCCTGCAAAGCTCCTGTATGGGTGACTGAACAGTAGCGACAATCATTTTGCATCGCAATGGTCATCGCAATCATTTGCTTAATGGTGGGTGGCAATTGTCCATCGAAGAGGGTGCCTTGGGTCAAATCAAGGAGGGTCGACAATAAATCGGGCCTTTCCGAAACTGAGGTACAGAGATTATTGGGAACATTTTCATCGGCCCCTGTAAGTCCCATATCCACAGCTTGTTGATACGCCTGTTCTAACTCAGCATTGCCTTTCGAATTTTTGATTTGGTTGAAATGTGACATCATTTTCCTTTCTGTGAAGATTGCATTTGAACTTCACTCGTACTTGTCCAGAGGTGGAGAACATTTGTGACTCCCATAGCACTGGTCAGCAGCTTATATAAATTGGACACGAAAGCAAAACGAATTGATTCTATGATCTCACCATCGCTCATGCCAAATCCCCTGCCCATCCCTTAGGCCGAAATTATGAAGAGCGGTCGTCGATCTCAATCGTTAGGGGCTGAATCCTTGTCGATTGTGGTGAATCTGAGACAAGTCCCCATTTCGCCCCTCGACCGGAGAGGAGGTCCGTTGAAACAAGTAAATCAAATCATCCGCTCTTTTGGCCCAATCGAACGCGGGCCGGGCCAGTAAGGGGCCAGTCTGCCGAAGGCCAGTTGCCGTAAACTTTCCCGATAGACCATTTGGGCCATTTTCCAATGATCCACAGGTTCGAGCTTTTGTAAACAGTGACGATAACAGTGGTGGACCGCCCAAGTCCACTCCGGGGTTTTCAAGTGAGTTGGATTTGAGGCCCTATGCTGAAAAGTGGTGACCCTGAAATTAGTTTTTGTCTTTGGGAAATAGGTAATTTTTGAATAATTTGGTCATGATTGGCATCACAAGATACGTCATGAGAATCACGATAAAGGGAGCCGTTACAAAGATGGATAGATGTTGGGGAACCGAAGAAAAGTATTGACCAAAGAGTAAATTGAAAATCATGATTGTTGGTGCAATGGCAAGGTAAGTGATGATCGCCATTTTGTATTTGGGAGGTGGAACAAAGTTGTTAGCTTTAGATAGATAAAACCATGTTTCCAAGCCTGTTAGCGTAATTAATTCCGTCGGTTTTTCGATGACTTGATCGATTTTATTAACCCAGAAATTCCTTGGCTCTGATGCTGACCAATCATCAAGTTCCTCCTGTGAAGCAAAACGAAATACTAGAATATAACGATGATTCCCTTCAGGATTAATGACATCTGACCCCATATAGCCAGGAAATTTACTTGCAGCGTCGATTATATTTTTGAGATAGCCCTCAAACTCATTTACTTTGCCGGGCAAGACAGTCCTATCTACAACCACGGATACGGTTTTATCTATATTTTCCATATTGGTTCCACTCCAACCGCTGATTCGAAACGTGAAGTAATTGACGCTTAAAAAGCGAATTGGGTTTGATCAGCGTGAATATCCTACATAACGATTGTCTTCGAAGGCCAAGGCTCCCACAATGACTTTGCTGGTTTTGGTGCGAACGATCGAAACCTTGGCTCCAAACTCATAGGGTTTGTGGGCTTTGCCCTTGGCAATACAGTTGACCTGAGGCTCATGCAAACTATAGATTTTGTTCGAATCGTAGGGCTTCTGTTGCAGAATGCGAAAGGCATGTCTTGCCAGCTTTGGACGACTTGTTCATCACTCAGATTATAAAGATACTTGAGTATCAGTAAGCCACTCATCCGTCGGATCGGAACCGAAGGACGACCCTGAGAAGAATACAGGGCGGCAAAGTCCGAATCCAAAGTTTCCCAATCAATCCGATGAGCCAAGCGGTATAAGGGATGGTCGGGATTGAACTGTGCTTTTAAACTGGGACACAAAAAATTGATTTGTTGATCATCAACTGTTTATTTATTTATCGTTTATATTTAGGGGTTGATATAAACTCAAATAGTCAACCTGCACAATGTCGATTATGGATTTTGATTTATTGGTAGATCAGCTCACCCAGCATTATGAAAGTATGGATGTTGAAACTTGCGAATATCTCTATTGTTTCAATTCTAACGAAAAGCCGACCGGGGCTGTTAAGCGCTCACGTCAAGCGAGTTGTTCTGGGGGCTTTCATGACTAAGATGTAATAATAGTATATACCCTTTGTGCATTAGAGATTCCTTTGAGGTCAAAAGTCCCAATCAATGTTAATTCATCATCACAGTATGAAGCAAACTTTTCTGATACCAATACTTGAGTACCGGTTTTTCCACAAAGCCCCTCTAGCCTTGACGCAAGATTCACTGCTTGTCCAATGACCGTAAAATCTAACCTTTTCAGTGAACCAATGTTTCCGTATTGGACCACCCCTTGATGGAGAGCAATTCCATGATCTAGTAATGGTATTCTCAGTTTTGTTCGTTTTGTGTTCAGCATTGCCAAAGCATCATTTGCCTCGTGTGCTGCTTTTAGCACATTTTTACAAATGTCCTTCCTTTGATCATCTTTCTCTACTGGAAAGACTGCTAAAATTGCGTCTCCAATGAATTTTAGAATCTCCCCATGGTATTGTTCGATCGATTCACTGATGATTTCAAAATATTCGTTCAGCCATCCTACAAGGATCGATGAACCTGTAGTCTCTGCAAGAGTCGTAAACCCTCGTAAATCTGAATACCAAATGACTGCTTCAATTGTTTCGATATTCCCTTTTTGTACTATTCCTTTTAAAACTCGCTTACCCGTCTCCTGTCCAAGATAGATCTTAAGCAACGTTTCTGTAACATAACGGTTAACATGGGTTTCTAAAACCAAAGAAAAGAAAGTAGAAATACTTTTTAACAATTCAATATCCTCAGAGTTGAATCCGTATTCTTTATTTGTTGCCCAGGCAATGGTGCTTCTTGGACCAAAGCTATTCTCTAATGGTATAGCCAGATAACCTGTGGCTCCTATAGCTTTTAAGTCTTCTAAAATCGGAAACTCAAAACTGATTTGCTCAGCTCTTATATTACAATGAACTAAAGGAGCACCATCATCTAACTTTTGATAAGGGCTTCTTTTGTAATCGTCTTGATTTATGCCTCCATAAGCAAAATTCATTTCTTCAATGTAGCTTGTTTCATAGTCATGAATATTTTTGCTTAATAAATAATTGGTCGTTACTTTGTGAAAGTCCTTATCTTTTGGCTGCCAGGAATACCGTGCTGCATAGACTTCGGGATGAAGGGGAAGCACCAAAATGGAAGATCTTAAAATAGAGATATCTAGCTTTTGGACTTGTCCAATAAAACTATTGAATAGATCTGGAATTGACTTTTTCTGTCGTCCCTCACTAAAGAGCCAATTGATAACTTCCTCAGTTTTTTGATTGCTTAAAATAGAAATAGGCATACCTCTCCATTTTTATAATAAATGATAAATAATCTTTATGGATCACGGTTGATTTTAGCGTAAGATCCCAAAGCTTATTCGCTCAATTGCACTTTTAAACCCGTCACTTTTTCGGTAGTGCTTACTTTGAACTGATGACGGATAGATTGTAGTTCCAAAGAAAGAGTTTTAGAGAATCGATGAGTCTTTCTAGTCATTCGCCCTAACCTTTGGCGCAATGTACAATTAAAGCGTTCAATATGATTGGTTTAGCCATGTTTTTTGGCGGCACTCCAGTGATAGGCGTGGGGAAAGATTTTGTCATAAGCGGCCCAGAGATTTACATTGGGAAAATAAGCTAGCATCAGTTCAAAAGGGACACTACCTCTATCTTAAGGGTGGCTGACACATTCCTTTGACAGCACGAATTACGATAAACCACGGAGTTTTTGAAACGAGATCGTATCCATTGGGATCGACCCGTTGGAAGTCCTTGGTGGGCTGCGGCTCCAGAATTTGCTCAACCAGAAATCCTGTTGAAGCCAGGTCTTTGGACATTGAAGTTAGCGGTCGGCGATAGAACGCCACCTTTCCGACATCTTTCCATTCGTCTTCTAGCAACTCAATGGCGAAATAGTCTTCCTTGTTAAATAGCTTCCAGTCGTTGAAAGGATGGTGCGTGGAGAAGACCAGCACACCCTCAGGTTTCAGAACGCGATAGAATTCACAAAATGCCGCCTTCCAGTCTTCAAGGTAGTGCATGACTAAGGGGCAAACCACCACATCAAACTCGCCGTCCGCTGCAAAATCCAGTGGTTCAGCCAAATTCGCCTGAAGTACAGTCGCACGTGGTCCTACTCGCGATTTCGTCAGGGCAACAAATTCTGCACTCAGGTCGAAACCTGTGACGATAGCCCCACACGAGGCAAGGTATTCGGCATACCAACCTGAACCACAGCCAACATCCAGAATCTTAGAGCCTTTTAAAGACGGTAACAAAGAGAGAACCGCCGGTCGTTCGTAGTGAACGTTCCAAGGGCTACGATCTACCTTTTTCGCGTATTTTTCCGCTTTGCCCTCGTAGCTGGAACCTGTGTGTTTCGTCATACACTCCTTTTCCTTCGAGGGAAATCCCCAGCCGCTTTCGGGCATGGATCAACCCCCCATATTCCCGTTATTCATAATCGGTTGAAAGATTCGTCGGTACTCACTTGGCGTTAATCCCGTCAATCGTTTAAACAATCGCCTGAAAAACGAAACGTCTTCGTAGCTAACGGCAACACTGATCTCTTCCACGGGCATTTGCCCCGCTTCCAGTAACGCTTTCGCTGCTTCGATACGCAAATTTTGTATGTATTCGATGAGTGTCACACCAGTCGCCGCTTTAAAACGCCTTTTTAATATACGCTCAGGGATTTCCGACTTTTTAACTATCTGTGCAATGGTATCAGTTTTCGTGAAATTCTCTTTAAGCCATTGCTCACAACTCCGCACTACCGAATCAGCATGTGGCACACTTCTTACTAACGACATATAAGGCAGTTGTCCCTCATTGTGCCACTTCAGCTTACACCTCTCTCATATCCCTGAATAGTGGCACAAATGCCCCTTTATTGTCTTAATTCCATCTCATCAGATCATTTGTCGAGTGTTAATATTTATTCAAGACGATGGAACACGCTGATGCACATCAAGCGAATCATCTGGGCTAAAAGCCATTTAGCTCAAGCAAATTTAATATAAAATTAAAAGGAGTAAGATATGACAGCCTCAAACATCACAACACGCAATGGACTCAACCTAGAACAGATGAATCAAACGGTGAGTGCTATCAAAACCGCGCCATCACTGGGTAGTTTTGAGTTTCGCGCCAGTAATCAGTGGATTAACGGCGGTGAAAATTGCACAACCATTAAAGATTTCTACGGTGCAGGCAACGAGGACGAATCACGAAATCAACCATTCACCTATACCAATGGAGAACCTTCCATCCTGTTGGAGAACAACGAAGGGGCCAATCCGGTTGAATTTTTGCTACATGCACTGGCTGGATGCGTCACCACAACAACTATTTTACATGCAGCCGCCCGGGGTATTCAAATCCACAAATTGTCCACCAAACTAGTTGGCAACATCGATATACAAGGGTTTCTTGCCTTAGACGACACCGTACCTGTTGGATACGACTCCATAAATATCCAAATGAATATCGAAGCCGATTGTAGCGATGAAGAAATCAACGAACTCATTGCATTTGCCAAAGATCACTCACCCGTATGCAGCACGGTTTGCAAACCCGTGCCGGTTTCACTTGAACGAACGAAGCAAAGTTTGGCTGCTTGAGTGAAAACAGCAGATGGATGACTGCTTCTGAACCGCTCCTGGCCAAAGCAGTCCCCCTCTGATTAGAGGATATTTCTAGGCCATTCTTCCTTCAGCAATCCGTAAACCACCAAATCGTGATAGCGATCATAAACTTTTTCTCGACGACGAAGAGTTCCTTCTTCGACAAACTCTAACCGTTTAGCAATTCTTTGGCTCTTGACATTGTCGAGAGCCGGACGGATTTCAATTTTCTGCAACGAGAAGTATTCAAAACCAAGTCTCACCAGATCGCGAACAGCTAAAGTCATGATGCCCTTCCCCACAAATTCTTGACCTAGGAAAAAGCCGATTTCTCCCACACCATCTTGCGGGTCGATTTTGAAAATGCCTAACCCCCCTGCTAATTGATTTCGATAAAAAACGAACTCAAATACTGATTGGCCCTGCGCAAATTTACTTAATTCTTGCTGAATGTAGACCGCACAATCCGAGGCATTCTGGTATTCGTGGACCCAAGGAAGCCACGTTTTCCAAAAGTGTCTATTTTGATCTATCAGTTCAAAATATTGCTCCGAATAATTCGGAGTGGCCAAACTCACTTTGATAGCCTCGCTGATTTGTCTATCGTACATTTTTAAATATTATTAGTGGGTTAACTAAGAAATCCTTCGTTTAACGTGAATTCGGTTTAAGAGCAGCACTTCCGGGTAGTGACGCTCCTGAACTGATTGAGGAAGTGTGATCAATTATGCGATTATTCACTATTCACTGATATAGAGGACTCAGAACAAACTTTGGCCAGCAGAAACACAAAGTCCCTAAGTGAAGCGATGTTTCTGCTGACTGTTTGGTTGGTGGTTTGATATCAAAGCCTATGGCTTTTTGATTTCTACAGCATAAGCATGGGGAAAGCCAAACTGACAACCATTGAGATACAACCGAACTTGCCACCCTGCGGTATACGCCAATGTTGGCAATTTGGAAGACTCCTTCGCATTGTTTGAGGCTGCAACAGTAGCTGTATTATGGCTCTCAGCTAAAACATATTGAGAAGATGAACCACACAAATCGGGGTTTTCAACTGTCCCATCCGGGATGACGTAGGCAAAGGCGTAAGCCGCATCGGTTTTATAGAAGTCATACCCTAAGGAATCAATGGTAAACCAATTGGTCCACCCCGCAGCCATTGCTGGAATAGAAATAAGTAAAGAAAAGGCAACAATCATTATTTTTTTCATCGAGACCTCTTTTTAAAAAGAAGAAATAATACTAAAGGCTCCCCTAAACAAGAGATCAACGATATGTTTGTTAATCCTCAATAATTAACCTATTAAATTTAATTATTTCATTAGGTTGCATCAGAAACACACCTTGAATTGAACTAAAAATTTAATTAAAACTATATCATCTACATGGACTCGAATAAAAAAATCTATAATGATTGGCCTAATTTAGAAAAACCGTTCGTCTTTATTAGCGGTTCTTCCATAGCTTCCCTATTGAGGATTAGCAAACGCAAGGAATTGAAATGAATGATTTCATGCCTTGCCCACCCGCACCGCGCTTCGGCCATTGGCGCTGCCCCCAATGGCCACGATTCGTCGGACCTTAATCACTTCGGCAATCCACCATTGGTCAATTCTACCACCGGGCTGAGCAAGCGCGGTGACTTCAACCACACCACCGATATCGACAAACCCCCACCACAACAACCGCACCACCACCCCATTGCAGCAAAATGGAAACCTCCATTTTGCAAAAAACACCACGGAGACCGTGGTAGCCGACACCACCAACCCTGCGGCGAAAATATGAGCAAACTAAATTGCTCGCTTAGCCAGCCAAAACGGGGACCATTCCCAAACGATAACGCCTACTGAAATAAGCAATAAGTGGACTTCTGTTTAGTGACCGCCAAAAGATGAAGGGGTGACGGAGTTATGAATATTGTTCGGCAAAGTGGGACAGTTCCTAACTGAGTAGCGGAGCCGGAGAGCGCGGTGGAGCTTGGCGGACAGGGAGGGAGGGCACGATGCCCGTGAAGGCACAACGAGACGATTGAGGCCAGCGATAGCGAGGCCGATTGAGGCAGTGAGCAATAAACTATGGGGACAAAAAACAGGAGGTTTTTTGGACCGGGAGGGAAGGGATATCCGACCACAATTTCCTGTGGATACGGGAGGTGAGTGAGGTGTGACACCAATATGAGCGGCAGCGAAACCACTGAAAGACAAAACTATCGCAACTGATACCATTCACTTTAGAGAATATCTTTATCAGGCACTTTACCCACTCAAATTTATGCCCAAATTAAACGTTTCTAGATTATACGCCCAAAATCTATTGTAAACAACGATTCAACTGGATCTCGATGCTCGACAACCAAAACCGTGCACCATAATAATACAGTCCCTTTAGCCACTTTCCGGTGCAAACGTATTATTCATCAACCTTAGCTCCCATTCAATTCAGTGAACTCAAAATTTTCTCAAACCATCTTTTTGGCAACAACACTCATCCTTGCACAAATGAACGGGATTATGAAGTTGATGGGGCGACCACCAACCCTTATAAATCCAGGACGAGCACCTATCCTTCACAGCAAGTCTTAGTTGATTTTCAAAAGTGATCCGTTGCAAGGATTTTCATCCCAGACCTTCCAGAAACCATCCCCTTCGGACTAGCTCCAAGACGTTCCCCACTTGGCGAAAGCTCCCAAGGCAAAGCAAAGTGTGGTGATGAAGGAAGCTATGAGGTTCAAAGCTTTGAAGAGTGTGGCCCCATCAGCTACATAAACCAGGTATCACCATGAAATCGCACTGTTATGCACTGAAGTTAGCAAAACCCTAATTCTCCTCTCCCTCCCGATCGTCCACTTCAAGAGGATCTATATCGGAAAAATCCGAAACTCCTTCAAGAGGGTCTATTTCGGATAAATCTTCAAATTCAAAAGGATCTATTTCGGATAAATCTTCAAATTCTCCCTCCCAAATCTCCTCAAGATAAGGGGCAATTGCTAATAATTCATCCACTTCCTGTTGGCACAACACCTCTTTAGGTACCACCACCTCTGCTGTCTCGGAAAAATCCGAAACTCCTAGTTCTCGAACCGCGACATTCGGATCATCCAAAAACACAGCGTATCGTCCAATAATGACCAGTTGGCCCGACTTAAAATGGCAGGTTGAAGTGATATTTGCCGAGAGGTGAGCTTTGAGTTTCTTGAGCATCGTCAATCGAGCTTCCAGCTCGTGAATTTCTGAGTCAGTTTCTACAAACCTCTTAAGCAGTTGCTGAATTTCCATATACTTTCTCCATTATCGAGGTTTTGGATAAAATCATTTCCATTTGATGAAAGCTCCCACGGCGAAGCAGAGGGTAGTGATAAAGGAGGCCGTGAGGCCCAAAGCTTTGAAGAAGGTGATCCCATCAGCTACATAATACCGATAATGAACGTCAAGATACACGGGAGAACTGGGGTTCCCAGGATTCGAGACCAGAAAAGGAAAGCCGGGTTCCATAAACCAGGATCACTCATTAGTTGGAGGCTTCACAAATCGGTAGGTTCGTGTTGGCAGCTAAATAAAAATGGGAAAAGTGATAGATTGAAGCCTTATGAGTTGAAGGCTTCACAGGTCGGTAGGTGGGGGCTGGCAGCTAAGGCCAGCAGGATGGAAGATCAACGATCAATAATGGAAGGCATCAGGACGACCATAGAGATGTTGCAGTATCTCAGGCAAAGTGCTGCGAGTCTCCAACCAAGCATAAAACTCAGGTTCGTAGATCGACGTGTCACAGCGGGGCAAATGATCCAACACCTCCTCAATAAAGTGCATCTTCAGATCGTCCGCACAGCGTTGGGACATGAACGTTTTCAAGATCAGTTCCGAAAGTGGAACGATGTTTTTCTTGGTTCGGTGTTCGTAAGAAACCACAAAGATATCGGGACCGGGAAGATTCACAATGGTTTCATGACTGGGGTTCCAGAGATGTAAGGGCAACGGTGGGGGTGGGGCTTCAAACACTATATACATGGGGACCTCTCAGGTGAAAATTATCAAATGCGGCCAGCCTCTAAACGACTGGCCATGACAGAAAAATGGAATGATTCACACAGCATGAAGCTTGGGCTTGTTTTCGGCTTCTGCTTCTTCTTGAGCTTTCATTTGCTCATGCAATTGGCTCAACTCCTCACCAATGCAAGCAGCATATTGGCGGCAGGTCTCAACGGTTTGCCGGTAGCCGTCAATGGCACATTCTCCCATCTCTTCGGGATCAGCGAGCAATGGGGAGACCTCCACTAAGAAGGCAATGAGGTTGTGCAGTGTGGACCAAAGAGGTTTGGGCCTTGTCCTCGTCCACACTCAGGATCAAACAACGGTTTTCCAACTCAGCATCCAACTCATGTTCGGTGGTGGTGAGGATGATACAAACGGGTCCAAGAACTTCCCTGATTTGGGATCGCAACTCATTGGAGTGGGGATCTTTGGCGATGGTGATGAGTTTGAGCATCTTGTCAGACTGGAACAGTTTCAACGAGTACTGAGCGTTTTGCATGCCTTCGTCTTCGGCAATGGCCAGCACTTTGTTGCACAGCTCCTCCCGCCCCACATAAAACAAGGAAGCTGAGGTCATCATGGACCAACGTTCCTTTTTCGCGGTTTAATTTTGACATGCGGCTTGCTCGTCCGCCTCCCGTAGACCGTGCCGAGCGTTCCATTCCCGCTTTTCATCTTTGCCAGTTTTGGGAGCACGGCCAATGAGTCCTTGCAAGGATCGATTGGTAAAACCGATGTTGAATTGATTGATCACTTCAGGATGACCGATACCACGGCTTTGCAAATATGCTTGAGCCGATGGGGTGTTGTGCAAGGTCTTGTTGTAGAATTCCAAGACCTGTCCCATCAACTTTTCACTCGACGGATCGAAGGGGTGAGTGATAGATTTTTCAGGCTTCGGTTTACTTTCCGAAGTGCCTACTAAAGGGCTTCCGTTTAGACTCGCCAAAGCTGCTCGGAAGTCCTTGTTTTCGTGCTTCATGATGAAGGTGAAGCAATCCCCGCCAGCTCCGCACCCAAAACAATGAAATAAGTTCTTGTCTGGGTTCACAAAAAATGACGGTGTTTTTTCTTCGTGGAACGGACACAAGCCCACAAAATCGGAGCCTTGCTTTTTCAGTCCCACACCTCTGGATTCAACGAGTTGCACCAGATCGATGCTTTCCTTGATTCGTTGAACCTCATCTTTTGGAAGATGTCCCATGTTGGGTCCTTTCTCTTTTCGATTGATGAATGACATCTCTCAACAGATTCAGAGGATCTCTGAGTTGTTGAGGGTTAACGGGGGCATTCCCACACCGATAGGTCATGTCCAATTCTTCCAGGTTTTCGCCTTCGAACTGGAACAAGAGCTTGGATGAGTTTGCCCACCTTGAGCCACAAAGTTTGGCTCCGTTGAGGAGCAAATAGGCTCCTCTGAATACGTCATGTGTTTCTAATCTCTCCATCAGTTACTCCAACACTAATTTTGGAAATTTTTATAACCTTTAATGCTATTAAAATAGCAATCCATTTCACTGCTTAAAAGATATATATCTTCAAAAATTATATATCTATACACTTGAACTATTTTACTTCGCTGCTATAAAACTCGTATTACTGCCAAAAGGCTCAATTTGAAATTAGTGTCACCAATACGTTCACTATATATTTGTTGATAGGTAGCGCGATTATGCTATTGCTTGAGAATTGGAGTGCAGAATCTACAACTTCATTTGTTGAAAAATGTTTCCAACAAAACTCATTTCAAGAGATCAAGATGGCATTTAAGGACAGGCTTAAGGAGCTACGAAAGCAGCAAGGGTGGACTCAGGATGAGCTTGGGGAAAAGATTGGTGTTCATGGTCGCCATGTTGGCAAGTATGAAATTGGAAAAGCTATGCCCAAAGCTTCGACTCTAATCAGAATCGCCGAGCTTTTTGACACTTCGCTAGACTACCTTTTGTTAGAGAGTTCCCCATCCAGGAGCGATTCGAAGATACAGGATCAATCTTTGCTAAATGCTTTTGAGAAAGTCGACAAAATGGATGACCACAATAGGGAGATAATTGCCGCATTGCTCGACGCTTTTATAAAGAAATACGAAATCGAAAATATGCTTCTGAAAACACCCGCCAAAAGCTAATCAAACTGTTTATTAGTCTACTC
The DNA here is from genome assembly GCA_028281495.1 of SAR324 cluster bacterium. Lineage (GTDB taxonomy): Bacteria > SAR324 > SAR324 > SAR324 > NAC60-12 > JANQJU01. The sequence continues at coordinate 296,354 of JANQJU010000051.1, read as the reverse complement.
GCAACGTTGTTGCTCTCAAGGTGTGGCCTGCGGCCACTATTCAAAATGGATTCGCCCCAACCCTCCCGCGCTCCGCTCCCGAGTGCCAAAATGCCGAAGCCGTGGCCACGGGTGGGCAGCACAGGATGTGCGGCGTGGCGCAGTTACGCAGAATTGGGGCCAGCTTTAGCGAGGCCCCAATTTGCGAACGAGCAATAAACTTGGTGACAAAAACAAGGATGTTTTTGGAACGCCGGAGCAGGAGCGCAGGCACCTTTTCTTGTGGAGGGGAAGGAATGGGGGAGGGTTCCGGGCCGAAAAGATAAACCTATAGCGCAAAGCGCACCTTAGATTACACACAGACCAATGAAATCAAGCGGTTGCAAATAAAGCGTTTTCGGCGATTTCTGGCAAATCGATATTTACGAAACGTGATCCCTCGAATAAGTAATCTTCCCCAGATTCGTCAACCACTCGAATCAGGCCACGAGAAAAAGCCTTATCATCGGGAAGCTGTTGATAAATCTTGCCGGATTCCAGTGAGGCCTCGTAACTCGTATTGTCAATGCACACTACAAAGTGATGTTTCATAGTTTCCTTTAGTCTAACCAATATTTGATCTTCATTTCTTGCTTGCCCACTCCGTGGCTTTCATACCAATGAAGTTCCACTCGGTGAATACTGCCATCTGAAAAACGGATTTGAGCGACTCCTTTAACTTTACGCCAATTCCCGCGACCATACAATTTTTGTAGTCGTTTCAGTTCTCGTATTCCTTGACCTCGGGCTATCGTTTCACGATTTGTGATCTCACCAATCACCTCAAATTCCATATCTTCCAAAACTCCGATAGTTGAATCTTTCGTAGAGCTTTAAAGAACAAACCCCATCTAATTATCCGTCAGTTAAGCAATTCAATTAAACAACAGAAGGCCGATTGGGATCTAAAGCATCGATTTCTGCGTCATCAAACCTTTGTTCGAGGGCTTCCAATCCTGCTTCTTTTAGGTACCTATTCTCATCAGCATTAATCGGCAAAAGCCATAGGTATCGAACAGTCAGATCCTGATTTATTACACATGTCTCTAAATTGGGGCCATAAGGATAAGGTAAGGAAACAAGAAGATGGTCATAATTTGACCCCTCTAACCACCCCCTACCCACATTGACTGTGCTTCCTAAATCTAGGTGGTACTGATTGTCTGCATGGAACGTTGCAAGCATTGCAAGAGTTTCCACATGTCGGGGATTTTCAAAGGGACACATTAGGTTAATGCCGATGGATTAGTAACCTCGGCGGGAACTGGATTCACTATGCCGTCATAAATAGCTTCTGCGGTTTCCCAAGCACCAACAACCGCTCTGATCTGAGGAGATATGATAGAAGCGATATTTAGTGTCTGATCTTCTACACCTGAGTCTTGAGGAACACTGAGATTGTAATCCTCTTGGCTTAAAGTCGTTCCTCCATCAGAGATAATATCAAGGGTATGATCATGGGTTGCATTATGTTGTTCTGATGGACCGATTAACTTTTCGTAACCATCTTCCGTTTTTTCCCAATAGTGTCCAGTGGGATCGATGTAACGGATCGGGTTGTTGGCTACATATGAGTATCGGTTATATGCCTGTAGATTAAACCTATCGGGTATAATCGTATCAGGATTCAGGAACCTTCCAATGGTCGGATCATAGAAACGTGCACCATAATAATACAGGCCCTTTAGCTCTTTTCTCTTTGTAAACCCATATATAGTCTAGCATTGCGCTGGTCCTTTTCAGTGAAATCGTTTTTTTCATAGAAATAATATGCTGTCCGTCAATTGTTTGTATTTTCAAAGTTTGGTTCAATCAATTAAATTGTTACATAAATTCAAATTCATGCCTACCCAAATCATATTCACACTTTGAATTTGCAAGGGATGGGGCGAATTTCACAAAAAGAGTGATCCCTTCACAATTAATCTAAATCGCCAGCTACAAGGATGTTATAAACTGAGTCACAATTTAAACTCTATGCCTACTTTGAATAAATCTGTCTTCTTCAAGCACTCCTAAACTAGTAGGAAGAGCTTGCATTATATTTGATTCTATATCTAGATTGTCTATTTTAATTAGTTCCATTTCCAAATCAGACAAATCATTTGTATTTTCATTGGGGCTAACTTGACCAATTATTTTCTCTCTTAATAGTTTGCTTCGGTTGTTTATAGAATTGAGGATTTCTTTAACAAGCATTTGATTAGCAATTTGTTTGCAAAACACTTTTCCGGCGGTGGGTTCTCCATTTTTTATAGATGTACTCAACCTGATGCCAATCAAGTATCTCATCTTAGTATCGTTTGCTATCAAATTCATGGACATATGATCTTTATCATTGTCTTCCCTACCTTGAAAAAACAGATTTTTATTGACCATATGTATAGAGCCACTATAAGCCCATTCCCTGCCTATATCTCTAAAAAATCGCTCACCATCCTGATTATAGATAACCAACAGTGTTTTGATAAAAAATGGTGAGTGATGTGATTCAAATCTTAAAAATGATTGTCGGTATAAGTTGTAGATTTTCTCTACCTCTAAATCTTTTATACTTGTCATTTGCCTTCTCCATTTAACAATCCTCTAATTGCTTTTGCACTATCAAAAATTCCTTTTTGATCTTCAAAAAGTGCACTGCCAGTGACAAAGATGTAATCATTTGAATCCAAGATATGTCTGCATTCATTTATATTTCGTGCAGTATTTCCTCCAGTTGGCATAGGGAAAGATGCTTGAGTTCTATAATATTTTTCAACACACTTTCTTAAACACTCTTCATATTCTTCTGTGTCTATATCAAATCTCTCATTTGGTCTTGGAAACGAAATTATATCACCTCCAGATAATCTATAAACCTTGATTAACAGTGATAGGTTTATTCCGTTTTGTATCCCATGTGTGATACTAGGTAGTAGTTCGTAATGTATAATAAGCGGTAAGTTCGTTCTTTCTCTTGTAAAATTAATAATCGATGGGTTTAAACGAGGATGAATCATAAATCCATCAACATTGTTTTTAACCCCTATATCAATAAAATAGTTGATTTGTGATAGATCACTTCCGATGTTCAAAAAATACATCTTTCTTTCACCAGTTTTATCTTCGGCTTTTCGGGCTGCTGTTGCACAGAGTTTTGCACGATCAAAAATCGGGCAATAACTTGGTGAGCATAAGAGTTCATCGTCTTTAATAAGATCGAACCCACCAGCAAATGCTTCAAATGCAATCTCGGAATATTCTTTTGGAGAGAATCCAACTTCGGGCCTCATTGGACCTAGCAATAGTGGGCGGCTTTGAACACCAAGCTTTTTGCGTATCCCTTCTACCCCGTATTTAGGGCCATCAAATCTATCTTCAATTTCATCGGGAAGAATAATATCGACTAAAGTAAGCTTCAAAATATTGAAGATATGCTTCGATTCTCCTATCGAAAAACAAAGAATATCTTCAAATAGATTCCCATTTGTATTCAAATTAATTGTCGGAAAATTAACAATGACCTTTCCTTTGTAAACACTACCGTTAATAGTAAAATTTAATTCCTCTATTACTGCTTGAAAATCTTTTAGCCCTGCATACTCTCGTTTTAGTGTATTGTATCCTGTAGTCGTTTGCTCCTTGGCAAGTCTTTCAAAAACTTCTTCAGGGTGTGCAGTTGTTTCAAAGAAGTAAACCGCACCAAAATAGAGATTCTTCATTTCTTCCATATGGCCTCATTGCTCAAATCTATCAAATTGCTATCTCACCTTTATTTCAGAGAGAAAACGAGATTGGTAATTTACTGATTAGGTTCGTTTTAGGCTTGAGAACTCGTGAATTAGCTTTTTGCCTATGACAAAAACTAGGGAATTTTCTTATTAAATTGATATTACCTACTGGCTTCCATCTCATAACTCTAAAAATCGTGAATTGGTATAGGAAATCGCGATAAGAAAAATCCCTTTAGCAGCTAACAGGTGGATTGCCTCGTGCAGTGTCTGATTGGTTGGAGCCTTCGCAAACCGGAAGATCTACTTTGGCGGCTAAGGAAAAAAGGGAAAGGAGATAGATTGAAGCCTTATGAGTTCAAGGCTTCACAGGTCGGCAGGTTGGTGCTGGCAACTAGGGCCAGCAGGATGAAGGAACATCAACGATCAATAATGGAAGGCATCAGGACGACCATAGAGGTGTTGAAGGATCTCTGGCAAGGTGCTCCGTGTCTCCAACCAAGCATAAAACTCAGGCTTGTAGATGGCTGTATCGCAGCGGGGCAAATGGTCCAACACTTCCTCTATAAAGTGCATCTTCAAATCATCTGCACAACGCTGAGACATGAACGTTTTCAGGATCAGTTCTGATACCGGAACAATGTTCTTTTTGGTCCGGTGTTCATAGAGAATCACAAAGATATCCGGACCGGGAAGATTAACAATCGTTTCATGACTGGGGTTCCAGAGATGCAAGGGCAAAGGAGGTGGCGGTGCTTCAAACACAATATACATGGGGACCTCTTGGATTGAAGTGATCAATTTGACCAGCCTCAAAAGACTGGCCAAGTTGGAAGAATGAGGTGATTTAAACTGCATGAAGCTTGGGCCGGGTTTCGGTTTCAGCTTCTTCTTGGGCTTTCATTTGCTCATGTAATTGGTTGAGTTCCTCACCAATACAAGCCGCATATTGGCGGCAGGTCTCAACGGTTTGCCGATAGCCATCAATGGCACATTCACCCATCTCTTCAGGATCGGCTAGCAATGGGGATACCTCCACTAAAAAGGCAATGAGGTTATGGAGCTTGGCCATGTCATCCGTGGCATAGGCCAATTGGGTAACTGGATTCATATTTTCACTCTGAGGGTAATATTGAATGGACATCATGATGACCTCTGTTGTTTTGGGTTAAGAATGATTGGCCCAATCCTGAGCCGAGGGGTGATAGTGGTGATATTGACTTTGAAGATCGTTGATCGACAAATGGAGGTAACGTTGGGTTGTTGAAAGCTGGGTGTGGCCCAGCAACTCTTGCAACGTTTTCAGGTTCATTCCGTTCTGCAAAAGCATCGTGGCAACCGAGTGGCGAACCAAGTGGATACTACCCCCATCTCGCTCTGGAAACGCTTTAGTGAAGTACTTGCCAATGATATCGCTACATCCGCTTTTGCTCCATCGGGATGCCTTCTGAGTCATAAACAAGTATTCACATTGAGGATTCCTTGTGGCCCATTTCTCACGGGCTTCCAGTTCGTATTTACGAACCCAACCCAACGCCCGTTCGGAAATGGGAACCACACGATCCCGAGCTTGCTTGCCCATTCTGATCCACATGATTCGTTGATGGGGGTCCAGATCTTCTGGCTTCAAATTCAGAAGCTCTTGCCGCCTTCCGGCAGTCGCATAAGCCACTTCCAAAAAGGCGCGATCCCGCAATCCCACTGCCGTTTCCAGATTGGGGGTTAGCATTAAGGCTTCCAATTCATCCACCGTCAAAACCTGTTGAGGCAACGGTTTTGGCAATCGTGGCATTTCCAACCCGCTGGATGGATCAGACAACAAGAATCCTTGTTTGTGCGCCCAGGTAAGACACCGAGCCAAAGCACCTAAAATGAGGTGTTGGTAAGATATGCTCCAAGGCTGGCCAGTGGGTGAACACTGGTGACGGGACCAGCTCTGGAAGTTCTTCACCAAAGCCGGATTCATTTCTTGTGGGGAACTCACTCCCCGCAACTGGCACCATTCAGCGAACTTCTTGAACGCGATAGCTTCACGCTCCAAAGTGCCTTCCGAATAGTTCCGATCTTTCAACCAATCCAATCGTTGATTGCAAAGCTGTTCGACCGTTTGGGGTGGTTTACTCATCTTCATTTCCTGTTGAAAAGGGTGGGCTTCGATCAAAGGTTGGGGGCAAGATCTCGGTCAAGGATCTCGATGATTTCTTAACCGTTTTTTTGCCCCATTGGCTCTTCTGGTGAATCTTGAAAGTGTCATCTCCGCTAGCCCTTATATTGTCTAGCCTGGAGGTGGGTTTGAAAATCTGACTTGGATCTGGCTTTAACCCGGCTTGGGCCTGACCTGGACCGGCTTACAAGTTTTCAAGCCTGTCTTTTCAAGCCACAAATTTGACTTTTGCGGGATCGACTTCCTCTTTGCTCAAGGAATCAGGATCGACCAATCCCGGTAGGTAGTGGGTGGCTGATTCATCGCCATGCCATGCCAGTTCGTAAACCATCACATGCCCACGGCTTCCTTGAAGGAGAGTGAGGTATTCCAGTTCAGTCAACTTCATCATGTGATCCTTCAATCGTGAGTCCTTCCATTTGGTGTACTCCCTCACATGACGGCGAGTGAACTGGATTTCCCCTGGTTCCTTGTTGTGAGCTTCCGCTGTCTCCATCACCATTTGGTAGATCAGTTTTAGCAACCGCATCGTTGGTGCGCTCAGTTCAGCAACACTTTGCCCCAACACCTCTGACAACAAACGGTTGGCTAAACGAATGTCTTCCACACTCGTTTCCACATGCTCCACCTTCTCCCCATCAAATTCGATGGTCACATGGTGCCGCTGATACTGGTGCAAGAAGGTGATTGCATCGATCAAGCACAAGTACTTCACATTGTCCCGTCGGGATCGCAAATACTCCGTGTTGAAGGTCAGTTGTTTCACATAGGGGTTGTAGATCTCCACCGGTTTGAGCAGTCGCTGGGCATTGTGGTGCTTGCGTTTCACTCGCTGAGCCATCCGCTTGATGTGCTTGCCCTCCAAGGATCTGGCACGACGTTGGGCAGTGTGGACCAAGGAGGTTTGGGCTTTGTCTTCGTCCACACTCAGGATCAAACAACGGTTTTCCAACTCGGCATCCAACTCATGTTCGGTGGTGGTGAGGATGATACAAACGGGTCCCAACACTTCTCTGATTTGGGATCTCAACTCATTGGAGTGGGGATCTTTGGCGATGGTAATCAGTTTGAGCATCTTGTCGGACTGGAACAGTTTCAACGAGTACTGAGCATTCTGCATTCCTTCATCCTCCGCGATGGCCAACACCTTGTTGCACAATTCCTCCCGCCCTACATAAAACAAGGAGGCTGAGGTCATCATGGACCATCGTTCCTTTTGCTCGGTTGGCATCAAATCCAAGATGGCATCCATCAAGGCAGTCTTTCCGGCAGACGAGGAGCTTTGAATGATCAATGCCAACGGATCATCCAGAAGCCTTGAAGTCCCTGCCAAGTAGCCAATGAGTTTGTTGGTGTCTTCGCCTTCCAAGCCAATAGTCTGGAAGTCCTGCAACAAGGCTTCGGTGAGGTTGGGGGATTTGAGGAAGGCCAAAGCTTCTTGATATTCCGCCTCGGTCATCGGCTCCACTTCGTCGGCCTTCTTTTCGGGATTAGCCGCTTCCATTGCCTTTTGAACAATGGGTTCCACAGCCAAAAAGATATTGCCCATCTCGCGCTTGATGACATCGGCTGGCACATGCAGGTCGGAGGCTGCGGCAGCAATGAATTGTTGCCGTTTGCGATTGTCCGACAAATCGACGGAATCCCAATAGAAGAGCTTGTTGCGAGTAATGCGGATTTGCACCTTCATGGAAGCAAAGGATTTGATGGTATTGACGGAGTAAACCACATATTTACGATCCTCAAAGGCTAGCTTGAGTTCCTTGCCATCCCATTGGTGTGGAACAGCTTGGGGTTCCTCAGTTTGGTTGGATTCTGCTTGGGGTTTAGTTGGAGGTTTGGCCTCCACAGGTGTCACCGAACTAGCAGCAATCTTGGGTTGGTAAGGCAACAAATCCTTCATCAAGGAATCAAAAGCGGCTTTGCGATCTTCGAACCCGAGTGCATAGCTGTTGATATCCTCGCCTTTGGGAACTGGTACTCGATAAACGGTGATCCCGATTTCTGCCAACCGTCCGGCCAGTTGGTGTGCTGCGTTGTCCCCGGCATGGTCGCCATCATAGGCAATCCATACTTCCTTGACTTCCCGCAACTTGAAACCCCACTGCATGTCATTGGTGAATCCGTGACAGCCAAAGGAGGATGTGACGTTGCGAATGTCAGCACACCACAAAGTGAGAGCATCCAAGATGCTTTCACAAATAATGATGGGTTGACCTGTTTCCAGTGCTGGGTAATTGAATACCCCCCGGTGAGCACCCGGCAAGTAAAGATGAGGTTTGATTTTGACATGAGGTTTGCTGGTCCGGCGACCGTAAACCGTTCCGAGCGTTCCATCGAGTTGGTAAACGGGGAAGGTTAAACAACCATCAAAGAACTCACGGTTCTTGGCAGTCAAGATGCCGCATTGTTTCAACTGTTCCCGCTTTTCGTCTTTGCCAGTTTTGGGAGCACGGCCAATGAGTCCTTGCAAGGATCGATTGGTAAAACCGATGTTAAAATGATTGATCACTTCAGGGTTATCGATGCCACGGCTTTGCAAATATGCTTGAGCCGAAGGAGTGTTGTGCAAGGTCTTGTTGTAGAATTCCAAGACCTGTCCCACCAACTTTTCACTCGACGGATCAAAGGGGTGAGTGATAGATTTTTCAGGCTTCGGTTTACTCTCCGAAGTGCCTACTAAAGGACTTCCGCCGAGACTCGCCAAAGTTGCGCGGAAGTCCTTATTCTCGTGCTTCATGATGAAGGTGAAGCAACCCCCGCCAGCTCCGCACCCAAAACAGTGAAACAAGTTCTTGTCAGGATTCACGAAAAATGACGGTGTTTTTTCTTCGTGGAACGGACACAAGCCTACAAAATCGGAGCCTTGCTTTTTCAGCCCCACACCTCTGGATTCAACGAGTTGCACCAGATCGATGCTTTCCTTGATTCGTTGAACCTCCTCTTTTGGAAGATGTCCCATGTTGGGTCCTTTCTCTTTTCGATTGATGAATGACATCTCTCAACAAGTTCAGAGGATCTCTGAGTTGTTGAGGGTTAACGGAGGCATTCCCACACCGATAGGCCATGTCCAATTCTTCGAGGTTTTCGCCTTCGAATAGGAACAAGAGCTTGGATGAGTTTGCCCACCTTGAGCCACAAAGCTTGGCTCCATTGAGGAGCAAATAGGCTCCTCTAAAAACATCATGTGTTTCTAATCTCTCCATAATTGTCTCCAATCAATTAACAGAATGAATCTTTATTTGATAATGTAACTCAAAATAAGACACTATCAACATAAATATCTTGATAAAATCATCAAAAATCAAAATAAGACACATTGAGGCAATATATCCCCAATTTGATAGGTAATAAATCTTGGAAGTTAGCTCTTCCACAGACTAGGTTTGTTTCTTAGCTATCATTTAGGAGTGGATATGGATTCATCAACAGAAAAGCTAATTTCAGATTTCCCAGAACGGCTAAGAAAACTACGTCGTCGTTGCGACCTTTCACAAATTGAACTTGCTACAGAACTTGGAATCGACAAACAGCGTATCTCAAAATACGAACGAGGTATGACACACCCACCTTTGGAAACCTTGGCACAATTGTCACGACGGCTAGGAGTGAGTGTGGATTATCTATTGATGGGGGAAGAATTAATAAAGGCCGAGCTTCAAACTCCCAACGAAGAGTTGGAAAGATGTTTTAGTCAAGTACGGCATTTACCTGAAGATCAACAACGTACCATTGTTGAATTGCTAAACTCCTTCATCCAGCGTCAAAAATTACTTAAACATGTCGATCTTGAAACCTTAGACAAAGGTTGATTCGAGTTCACTCAAATGTCATTGCTATTATGTCGCACCTTTGGTGCTCTCAAGGTGTGGCCGTTGGCCACTATTAAATATGTTAATCGGCCCGAACCCGCCCCCTTCCGTCCCCATGCCCCATAAGGTGTTCGGGTATCCCTCCCCTCACGCGCCAAAAAACGTCGTGTTTTTTGGCTTCATATTTTTCCTCGTTGTCTCGGTCGGCCTCGCTATCGCTGGCCTTTCCTCGTCTACACTGCGGCCAAAGCACATCCGTGTGCACCCATCCCGGCACGCCGTTCGGCCTTGGGCGCTCCCCCCAAGGCCACGCAGCAACGGACCTTGACCACTTCGCCTAATGAGGGAAAAACGTTTGAACGGTCATTCGTCGGCTCGGCGTGCTCCACGGCATGCCGTGGGTGATACTTCGGCAAGAATCGTTTCGTTGTGCCCTGCTGTTGTTTGGGGTTTGGCGGTGTTGGCACACGCCAAAGCATAATGGTTGTGTGGCTTCGCCCACACCAAAAACGGTGGCCACACCGAAGACATTGGTCAACCTTGGCCTCTGGTTGCCAAAAGACCCAACCAACCAATAAGAGAAAAAGGGTGGGTGCCCCACCCATTTTTTCTTTAGTTGATAACGGAGACCAAGATCTTCCGATGCCGATTACCGATATAAGCATAAAGTGGATTGATACGAAGTGGCCGCCAAAGAATAAACGTGTGACGGAGAATTGAAATTAACCCAGCAAAGTGACACCAGTAACTAACTGTGAAGCGGAAGCGGGGAGCGCGCTGGAGCAGGGCGGACAGGGCTTGGGAGGGCACGAGGCCCGTGAAGCCGCAGTGAGACGAGGAAAGGCCAGCGAAGCGAGGCCGACCGAGGCAACGAGGAATAAATATGAAGCAAAAATGCAGGACGCATTTTTGCGCGTGGAGCCAGGGATGGCGCAACACAAAATCAAGTGGAGGGTGGGTTTGGGTGGGAAGTTTGTGCCCTTGAGCTTCGAAGAAGCGAATTGGGGCAGTCATTCCTCATCTTTTTTAAAAGAAATTTGTTTAGGCAGATCAACATGTAGCTCCAACCAAGGGAATTTAATCTTAATTAGATTCATAGTTTTTCTAACAAATTTCTCACCACTTTCAACTCTACCTTGGCTTTCTAAATAGCGAAAAGATCTTAATAAAACTCCTTCGGATATTTTAATTAATGCTCTATTTGAACGATAAACCTGATCAATCTCTCTATCTTTTTGTATTATTAACCTATCAAAACTTCTTTCCATCAAAGATATAGCGTTTTCGTATACTTTGTTAGCTTTCTGCAAAGTTAATACTTCAGTTTCTTTATGACATAATTTCCTCTTAAAATCGTAACATTCAGATTTCAAACTGTTTAAAGCAACTTGTAATTCTTGATTTTCGGACCTCAATTTATCTAAATTCTCATCGGAAAGATTTGTTATGCCAAGGTATAGTGAAAGAGCATCGTGTATTTTCTCTAAAGCTTCTTCTTTGTTATTCGGCTTTATAGAAAGTAATGTCGCTGATTCCTTATTCAAAATGGATACTTTAGCACTAAGTCCGATGTCGTTCAAAAATTCTTGAAAATAAACCAAATATTGCCCACAAGTCGTTCTCAAATGATCAGGTATGTCAAAAGCGGCCAAAATATCGTTATCACTTTCTTCAAAACTAAACTCATCGATACATATGTCGAATACTTTCTCAACTTTTAATAAAATTGTTCTAAGCTCTTCCATCAAAGAGTAATCAAAGTATTTTTCGTATTCAATTGTAAAAAAATAACATTCCGCATCATAATCAACAGAAAGATCCGCCTCAATATTAAATAATAAAGATCTCTCAAAATGTTTTACAAAATAACCAAGACTAACCTTATGATTCCATTCAGTAAAACCAAGACTTATAACAAACCTGACATGAATTTTATTGCTATTTCTTTGGAAGAATACTCTACCAAACAAACCTTCCCATCTATCTAAATGTATAGTAATTTTCTCGGGTAAATCTTCTAAATAAACCTTCTTCAATAAATTTTCACCTAGTGAAAAATGTAAATAGTCTTCACTAGATTCTTCAATAACAATGTTATCAATTTTTATACATGGTTTATCCAAGTTTTTAGTTATGAGTTCTATTTTTGCCATGCAACCATTTTATATATTATTTTTAAATAGAATTAAGCTATAGAAACAATTATAGTTTGTCTACGAAAACCCTATATTGCTTGTTTTTGGTTGTTTCCAAATTGATTCTAGATAACTAATTTTTTCCAAATCAAATTCTTTGATCGCTAAGATTGATTCAATTGTTTCTCGCTGAGATTTTAGTTCAGCCTGCATGAGAGGATGTTTTAGTATTTTTTCCTCAAGCTCGGCACCATAAAACTCCATACTTTCTAATTCTTGAACATACATATCAACCGTATCTCTTGCAAAAGATGCTATCTCAACAACAACATCGGTAGCTATGCTATCTGTGTCTCGCAACAATGCTACAATTGAAGTAGAGGCATCTAACGCGGAGGAAACGAAAATTGAATCAAAATCTTCGGTATCAGGAATATTTTCTTCACACTCTGTTAGCCATTCTTCCATCTGTATTGGCTTTTCTTTTCCAGATAAAACCTCCCAAGCAGCATCAAGACACATTCTAAAAACATTTGGGTTTCCCCAATTGTGATGACGAGAAAAATAGATGTAATTTGGATAGAGCCTCTCACACACAGAAATTGCAAAAGCAAATCTGTGCTTTTGAGAAGACATTTTATTTAATTGTTCGGTAACTTTTTTTTGATCGAATTCTGTTTCCATTTTTTATCTTCTTTGTTTAAGTGGGCTTAATGGTTCAATAGCGTTTTTGTTTAAGAAATCCTGACAATTAGAACAGATTGGTCGGCTAGCTGCTGTCCCAGTCGGAGTCAACCCACTACTCTTGGCAAAATTCACCCCTGTCACTTCTGCGTGACCGTCACCTGTGCCCTCTAATTCATTTTCTCTTAACATTTTTCTTTGTGCAGGTCTCAACCTACGCTCACTAGAACTTACGATAATTGGGCCTTCTTTGGTTTTTGTTACTGCTATCGTAGTCCTTTTTTGCGTCGCTTCAGGAACCGCTTTGTGAATTTCCTTTGCCCTAGCAGCAGCGGCATCAATCAATTTGCCTGCTCTAGCCAACCGCTTCGCATCGGAAGGCCCAGGTACCCCGGTCATGAGGACTAGACCAACACCATCAACAACAGCCATACCATAATTCCCTTGAGATAAGTTACTTTCAAGGGAATGAATCCCGGCCTGTGCCATTGGACTCGTTGGGTCCATATAATCTGCGGCTTCTAATACATCGCTCGCATTTACTGAATTGAGAAAATCTCCAAAGAAACTGGCAATTCCACTCCAAAAATCAGCCTCATCATCCAACGGATCGTATGTATCATCCTCTGTTACTTCTTCTTCCGAATGCCCGGTAGGATCGATGTACCGAAGTGGGTTGTTTCTTACATAAGCATATCGATTGTACGATTGCGGATTCCACTCATCGGGTATAATCGTATCAGGATTGAGGAACCTTCCGAGTGTCGGATCATAGAAACGTGCACCATAATAATACAGTTCTATTCCTGCATCGAAGGTGGGCAGCTCAGGAGGAGGTCACCACTGAAGCAAGACCCATTCGGAACAGAAGCCGGGGCCCATGGCCATCAGCAGACCCCAATCTCCGGGGTGGGGGTGGCAGGTTTCCATGGTTTCTTGCAACACGAGCAGCACCGAGGTGGAAGAGAGATTGCCGATGTCTTTTAGGGTTTTCCAGCTCAAGCGGAAGTGGTCGGGAGCGACATCTAAGGTCTCTTGCAAAGCTTGCAACACCTTGGGGCCACCCGGATGGCAGATGTAATGGCGGATTTGGCTCAAAGACACGCCCGTGCCTTCAAACAAATCGACGATATCATGGGCCGCATGCTCACGGACCATCTTGGGGACATTCGGACTCAGGACGATTTTGAAGCCTTCGTCCACGATGTCCCACCCCATGATCCGTTCGGTATCGGGGTAGAAGGAAGCGTGCGTTTTCACAATGCGGGGGATCTTGAGACCACGGTCTTCATCAAACCGATCATCAGCCCGATCCACGACGACCTGATCGCCTGCGACGATGACCGCTGCGGCTCCGTCGCCAAACAGTCCGCTCCCCACGATATTGGCAATGCTGAGATCGGCATGTTGCATGGTCAGGGAGCACAGTTCAACGGAAAGCAGCACCGCGATTTGGTCCGGATACGCTTTCACATAATCGGCAGCGCGCGCAATACCGGCAGCACCGCCCAAACAACCGAGGCCAAATAAAGGAGTCCGCCGTATTGAAGTTTTGCAGGAAAGTCGGTTGATCAGGCGGGCGTCAATGCTGGGCACGGCCAGGCCGGTGACAGTGGTGAAAAAGAGGTGATCGATATGGTGGGGATGCAATCCGGCTTTATCCAAAGCTTGCCGGATTGCGACTTCGCCTAAGGAAAGGGCGTTTTTGAGGTAATGATCGTTGCGTTGTTGAAAGCCACCCAAGGAAGCCAATTCTTCCAGAGTGACGCAGAAGCGACGAGACCCCACGAGCAAATGTTCATGAAAGTCCCGCAGGCGCTCCACATTGAAATACTTTTGTTTCCAAAACGTGGCTAACGTTTCGGTCAGTTCTTGTTGGCTGTATTCATGTTCAGGAAAGGCGGAACCGACCGAAAGTATCTTCATGAGGCTTCTGATTGCAGGGGTTGATATTCCAAGCTCTCCACGTCGTGATGTTTGACCAAGGCTTGTACAAAATAGGCGGCCCCTTCAATCGTGGTGCAGTAGGGCAAGTTGTACTGCAAGGTCATACGCCGCAGATGGGTGTTGTCCATATACCTTCGTTTCGGACGGGTGGTATTTATTACGAGTGCCAATTCTTTTTGACGCATGAATTCCGAAACATTGGGTTCTTTGTCGGCTTCCATATACGAGAGAAATACTTTCGACATCCCCGCTTCTGTCAAGAAATTGAAGGTGCCGGGAGTTGCTAGAATTTGAAATCCCGCATCGATCAATTGTTGTGCAATGGGAATCATGGCTTGTTTATCGCTATCCCGCACCCCAATGAACACGTAACCCCGACGAGGGATGTGGCTATAGACGGCCAATTGGGATTTGAAATACGCTTCCTCAAACGTGCGACCCCGCCCCATCACTTCACCCGTGGATTTCATTTCCGGTCCCAGTTCGGTATCGGCTCCAGCAAACTTAGCAAAAGGGAATACGGTTTCTTTTACCGAGGTGAAAGTAGGAGCGACGTATTCATAATTCAGGGACGCTAAGGATTCTCCCATCATGAGACGTGTGGCATATTTCGCGAGAGGTTTCCCAACAGCTTTGCTGACAAAAGGGACCGTTCGGGAGGCACGAGGATTCACTTCGATGACATAAATCTGATCCTGCTTCACCGCAAACTGCACATTCATCAGCCCTACCACTTCCAGTTCTTTGGCTAAGGCTTTGCTTTGGGCTTCCAGCTTTTTTAGCATCTCTGGACTGAGGCTATGGGATGGAAGCGAACAAGCACTATCTCCCGAGTGCACCCCTGCCGGTTCGATGTGTTCCATAATTCCACCCAACTCCGCGTCCTTACCATCAGATAACACATCGATATCCACTTCAATGGCTTCGAGGAGGAACTTATCAATCAACACGGGATGTTCCGGCGATACCTTCACAGCGGCATGGAAATAGCCTTCCAGTTCTTCTTCCGAATACACGATCATCATGGCCCGCCCACCCAGCACATACGAAGGACGCACTAACAACGGATAACCAATTTTCCGGCCAATTTTATAGGCTTCATCCAAAGAAAAGGCGGTTCCATTCGGAGGTTGTTGGAGATTCAGCTTATCGAGCATCTCGGCAAAGAGTTTTCGATCTTCTGCACGGTCGATGCTTTCAAAGGGAGTGCCGAGCAATTTCACCCCCGCATCTTTCAGTTGTTTGGCAAGCTTCAAAGGAGTTTGTCCACCGAGCTGCACGATCACTCCAATGGGTTTTTCCAATTCGATGATGTGCATCACATCTTCAAAAGTGATGGGTTCAAAATAAAGTCGGTCAGAAATATCGTAATCGGTACTCACCGTTTCTGGATTACAATTGATCATGATCGCTTCGTAGCCTTTTTCTCGAACGGCCATGACCGCGTGTACACAACAATAATCGAATTCAATCCCTTGCCCGATTCGGTTGGGGCCACTTCCCAAAATCACGACTTTCGGCGTTTCGGTGGGGATGGATTCATTTTCTTGCTCGTAGGTCGAATAAAAATAGGGCGTTTCTGATGGAAATTCAGAGGCGCATGTATCGACCAGTTTGAATACCGGGATGATGTCCCATTCTCTTCGTTTTTGAGCCACTTCGGTCTCTTGGCATCCGAGCAAGTTGGCCAACCGAGCATCAGAAAACCCCAGCTCTTTCCAGTATCTCAACAACCCGGGAGTCATTGACGAAAGTTCTTGCTGGGCCACTTCCTGTTCGGTTTCGACTAAGGTTCGCATTTGAGCTAAAAACCATGGATCGATTTTTGAGTATTCAAAGATTTTTTCATCGTTCCAGCCACGTCGGATCGCATCGCCCAAAAACCACATGCGTTCTCCAGTAGGACGGCTCAGGCGTTCTTGCAGCAAGGTTTCGATTTCTTCAGAATTCCTCCCTTGGTAGTCTTGCACTTCCAGGCCCACCGATCCGATCTCTAAGGAGCGTAACGCTTTATGGACGGATTCTTTGAAAGTTCGGCCAATGGCCATGACTTCGCCGACGGATTTCATCTGAGTGGTCAAGGTGGGATCGGCATAAGGAAATTTTTCGAAAGTGAATCGAGGGATTTTGGTCACCACATAATCAATTGCAGGCTCAAAACAAGCGGGGGTCTTTTTTGTGATGTCATTGGGGATTTCATCCAAGGTGTAACCTACGGCAAGCTTGGCTGCGATTTTAGCAATCGGAAATCCAGTCGCTTTCGATGCCAATGCCGAACTTCGAGAAACACGAGGGTTCATTTCAATCACAATCACACGACCATCTGCGGGATTGACGGCAAATTGGATATTGGAACCCCCCGTATCCACGCCGATTTCGCGAATGATATCTAAGGAGAGATCCCGGAGGTGTTGGTATTCTCGGTCCGTTAAAGTTTGAGCAGGGGCCACGGTGATGCTGTCGCCGGTATGGACTCCCATGGGGTCAAAATTCTCAATGGAACAAATGATCACCACGTTATCTTGAGTGTCGCGCATCACTTCCAATTCGTATTCTTTCCAACCCAGAATGGATTCTTCCACAAGTACCTCACCTGTAGGAGACGCGGTGAGTCCTTTGGCGACGATTCCTTCCAATTCTTCCAAGGTATAGGCCACTCCCCCTCCGGTTCCACCCAAGGTGAACGAGGGACGAATGATCAACGGCAATCCAATATTCTCAATCACCCGACGGGCATCTTCGAGGGAGTACACGATTTCGCTGCGAGCGACTTGAATATTCAGTTTCCGCATCGCTTCGTTGAACTCTTCGCGATTTTCCGCTTTACGGATTGCGGGAATTTTAGCCCCGATGAGTTCCACATCATACTTTTCAAGAATCCCGGCTTGGTTGAGTTCCATCGCCATATTCAATGCCGTCTGTCCGCCCATCGTGGGGAGAATGGCATCGGGTTTTTCTTGTTGGATCACTTTTTCCAACGCTTCCACGGTAATAGGTTCGATATAAGTTGCATCCACAAGGTCTGGATCGGTCATGATCGTAGCGGGGTTGCTGTTGATTAAAATCACCCGGTAGCCTTCTTCCTTGAGAGCTTTACAAGCTTGGGTTCCGCTATAATCGAACTCGCAGGCTTGGCCGATGACAATGGGACCGGAACCGATCAAGAGAATTGATTGGATGTCAGTGCGCTTGGGCATAAAGCATTCCTAACAAAGAGTGGTCAAAAAAGTGGGTTAGGGAGAGTAAATCTCATGACTGTGTTTCATATTTTGAAGGAGCGGCAGGCGTCATAAGCATTTTGAATCCGTCTTCGCGTGTTGCGGATAAACGATTCATGCTGGTTCACAACGGTGGCCAATTCCTCAATTTGCTGCTGCATGGCTTTGGGAGACGGGGCTCCTTGGTGTTGGCGTTGACGCACAGCCACCTGAGGATCGTTCAAAGGGATCACTTCTTCTGCTGTGATCGAAGCGGCACAATCGCTTTCGTCCAAAGCTTTTTGCAAAGCATGATGGGTGATATAACCGGCTTCCTGCGAATACTTCACAGTCAAAGCCAAGATGTTATAGCACTCCCGAAAAGAAAGCTGGAGTCGGCGAGCCAAAAAATCGGCCACATCCACCGCATTCATGAATCCTTCCTGGCACAAGGCTCCCATTCTGGTTTTGTCAACCTGCAAAGTGGCAAACACACTGTGCAAGACACTGGGAGCCAATTCGCATTCTCGGATGACATCCATCACTACGTATTTTGTGACTTGGGTATCTCGGTTATAGCCGCTCAATCCGCCTTTCTGAACCCCCAGCAAGCTCATCAGTGCGCCATGGGCTAAAGATGCTTTGGATTTAATCACCTCGGCAAAATCAGGATTTTTCTTTTGAGGCATGATGGAAGAACCTGTGACCAGGGAATCATGGATTCGAAGCATCCCAACGTAAGGCAAACTCAAAAACATCAAATCCTGAGAAATAATGCTCAAATGGTTCATCACCATGGCATAGGTTTGCACCAACTGGGCTTCGTTTTCCCAGCGTGAGGAAATGCAGTCGATGGTATTCACGTCCAAACGATCAAACCCGAGCAGTTCTGTGGTTTTGTTCCGATCAATCGGCCACGAGGTTCCAAAGGAGGCAGCCGCTCCCAAGGGATTGCGATTGATCAAATCAAAAGCAAACTCCACCCGTTCGACATCACGGCAAAGGCCTTGTACATACGAACACATCC
This sequence comes from SAR324 cluster bacterium, assembly GCA_028281495.1. Classification (GTDB taxonomy): domain Bacteria; phylum SAR324; class SAR324; order SAR324; family NAC60-12; genus JANQJU01. Next base: position 277,660 of record JANQJU010000051.1, on the reverse strand, counting down.
AGTGCCCCCAACTGGTAATCATGGCAGGCTGGTAATGAGTGAACCCGGGCATGACAGTTTCCATATGGGATTTGGATTGCTGAATCAACAAAGCAGCCAATGCCACCAGCCGTTCGCCTAAGTTCAAACAAGCATTGCGAAGGTAGAGCCGCATGTCGCAGGCCACCTGATCGTTTCGGCTGCGACCGGTGTGCATGCTTCCGCCAGCAGTAGCCCCAGCATGGTCAGTCACAAACGATTCCACATTGATATGCACATCTTCTTTTTCTGGATTGAGAGAAAATTCACCTCGCTCTACCAGGTCTTCTAGTGCGTTCAATCCATTAACGATCTGGCGGAACGTTTCGGCTGTGATGATATTCTGCTGATAGAGCATGATAGCATGGGCACGGTTCGTCCAGATGTCATAGGGCAGTAAGGCCTCATCGGCCATGGGGAGGGCATGCACGTCTCGACCTGCGCAGAACAGTAAGTTTTCCTCTTCGGGGGTACTCGAAAGATGGCTTCCCCATACCTGTTGTTTTTTGGAGGACATAGCAACTTTATTGGAAGTGGTTTTGAATGGTACTTGGTATTGGCTTACGAGGTGTCGCGGTGGTTACAATCCGAGGTTGGCGAGTAAGGCTTCCACGTCATCCTGAGGAGACTTTGATCCATCTTCCTCAGCCGCTTCGGCGGGAGAATCTTCTGTATGCGACTCATACATTCCGATCAGTTCTTTCACCAACCCTTCGCCGTATTTGGACCCGGACTCGGTTTTTTGGCGTGGGCTATTCATCGTTGTTAAATATTTCACATACTGAGCGATAAAGCGGTTGACCTGTGTCACCATATGGATGGTGGTTTCACAGACCAGATACATGATGTAGGCTTGGCCAAAATGATCTTTCACCCAGCCACCGTCTCGCAAGGCATGGGTCAATGCTGAGGGATCTAGTTTTGTTTCCGAATAGAATGCTGAAAAAAATTGTGTCTTGGATAAGGGACGAACCACCATATTGGCATTGATGATTTTGTTATAAACGGTGCTGCAGTAATTACTGAGCGTGATCAATTCGGGGAGGTCGAAATCTTGGTTTTGCAGCGGAGCCATGTATTCCCGCATCGATTGAGCTTTTGCGACGATATGGCGCATGATGGCAAACAGAATTCGATTCAAATCTTCAAGTTCTCCAATCATATGAAGTCGAACCAATTCCATATACACGGCTTCTGTATTCACCGGAGTATTTGCAACCAGCTGTGACAGTTGTTCCGAGTGGATCTGATTTTGGGAAAACACCCCTTGCAATACCTCATGCACTTCTAAAACGGGGAGCAATTGGTTGGCACAAAATTGGTTAAACACAGTGGTCAACAACACATCTTTTTTCCATGCCGATTGGCTTTCTAACAGCCGCATGATTTTTTGCATGAGTTTATATTGGTCTTTGATCAATCGGTCCAAACGTTGCACCAAAACCATTGCAAATACCGTATACATGGCATGATTCTGCGAATAAGCTGAATCTTCCAGCCTGCTTTCTGGAGCGGACACACCTTCTAAAACATCGGGCAATGACGATAAATCGATACCCAACAAGAGGGTATCTCCCCGCGCTTCCATAGAAGCCCCTCGGGGTTCTCCCAAAATACAGCGCTCTCCAAAGAGACTAAAAGGTCGGTTGACCACATCAATCAGTTCCTCGCCTCCAGCAGCCATTTTTAGGTAAACATCCAGATGTCCATGAATCAGCACATAGATTTCCTGATCAAACATACCTTCATCAATACAACGCTGTTTGTCCCTCAATTTAACAAACTTTGAGTATTGGAAGATTTGATACATCAGTTCCTCCGGAAGCTGTTTGAACAAAGGAATTTGCCGCAGTACCTGCACAAATCGCTCTTCTTGCTCCGGGGCGGTATTTTTTAAATAGTTGGTTTGGGGATCTGACATAGAACGGCTGGGACAGGATTGGAAGTTTAGCGTCGTTCTTGATGGCATTTATGTTGCATCACTCAGAGAGAAGATTCTCTAAAAATTTCAGAAAACATATACACATTCGGCAAACAATGTCAGGTTTTCTCAATACAAAACTGATGACGCTGACGGAAAAATCATTGGATTTCCGTACGAAACGTCAAGAGTTGCTGTCTTCCAATGTCGCGAACAAAGACACACCGGGCTATCAAGCAGAAGACTTGGTGTTTGAAAAGCGACTGAAGCATGCCTTAGATGCAGACTCTCCTGGGCCTCTCAGGACCACCCATTCTCTCCATATGGATGGGAACAATACGCCCCCGTTAGAGCTTGTGGAAGGGGAACGGATTCGAAGTGCAGCTCCCTTTGTGGATTTCAATGGCAATACGGTCGATTTGGATAAAGAGATGGCAAAAATTGCCGAGAACCAACTGATGTACAATGCTTCGGTGCGCATGATGTCGCATCAATTCAAGATGCTCAAAGCAGCCATCGCGGAAGGACGATAATATGGGATTTCTTTCATCATTAAGTGTGAGTGTTTCCGGGATGTCGGCGCAACGGCATCGCGTGAATACGATTTCCGAAAACATAGCCAATGCGCAAACCACTCGAACGCCGGAAGGGGGACCCTACCGCCGTCGTGAAGTGATCTTTGCTTCTGTTTCCAATGACCGCACTTTTGAACAGGAAATGTTCGAGCAAGAACGTTCGTCTTCAACGGCGACCGAGGTGAAAGTTGTGGGGGTGGTGCAAGACAACCGTGCTCCGATTCTAAAATATGACCCGCATCATCCGGATGCCAATGAACAAGGATACGTGGAATTACCCAACATCAACACAATGGAAGAGATGGCCAACCTCATGCTGGCTTCTCGATCATATGAAGCCAATGTGGCCGCACTGAATGCCACCAAAGGTATGGCTCAAACGGCACTCGATATTGGCCGACAATAATCATCGCAGGAGCCTCCCCGTGGCTGACCGGAGGGTGTTATGAAAGATGTCACGCTCGAATCCCAACTGAAGGCGCTGTATGACAAAGCTCATGACAAAAAGCGTCTGAATGAAAAATCGGAATCGTCTTTCAGCGATACGTTGAAATCGACGATTGAACGGATGAATGCCATTTCCGACACGGCCGATGATGCGATCAAAACGCTAGAGAGCGCAAAACCGGGAGATGTGCAGAAACAAATCGATCAAGCGGGTTCCATCCATAAACGTTTGATGGAGGAACAGAATAACTTGGCTGCGTTGTATGAAAAGCTGAAGCTCTCGGAAGATTCCGAAAGTTAACGTCCCACTCCGAGTTTCAAAAGGAACGGAGTTTCATAATTCACTCAAAGGAAAGCCCAGCATGAAGGCAAATTTCAATACGGTGGCTCCCCATCTGACCTTGCAACGTGCCTTGCAAAAACCGGCGGCAAGCCCTCCGGCCAAAGCAGGAGAGAGTTTAGGCAATACGTTTGAAAAAATGCTTCAGGATGTCAATCAAGTGCAGATGGAAGCCGAAGAAAAACAAGCGGAATTCCTGACCTCTAAGAATAAAGACATTCATGGCACCATGGTCGCGATGGAGAAGGCAGATGTTTCCCTCAAGCTGCTCCTTCAGGTTCGTAACAAGCTCACATCTGCCTATGAAGAAGTGATGCGAATGCAAGTTTAAGCATTCTTTTTGAACTTTTTTTGATCTTTTGTACTCCCCATCCTTTTTGTGTCTCCTCCCAGCGAGGTACGGTGGATTGGTGCGTCCAGCCGATTCCCCAAAAACCTCCTTTGGTTTCCTTCAATTTCTACCGCTCTTGCCACGTCCATTTGGAATCGTTTTTGCTTTTCTACCTAACATGATTCGATTTCGTTTGATGTGATACTTTCGCTTAACCTTATTGGCAGAAAGAGGGCATATGGCAGAGCAAGCGAGCGCAATTCAAGATATTCGCTTACAATTCCAACAGTTCTTCGGCAACCTGAGTATTGGGAAACGAGTGACCTTGGTTTCGGTATTGGCCGTGGTTTTGGCAGGCATGATCACCTTGATTGTCATAGCCCAGCGGGAAACTTGGGCACCCCTCTATTCCAATCTCGATCCAGGTGACGCTTCCGTCATTGTCGAAAAACTCCAGGAGAACCAAATTCAGTACATCCTTGCTCCGGGTGGACGAACCATCATGGTTCCCCCGGAACAAGTGGATCAAGCTCGGTTGACCTTAGCTCGCGAGAAGGTCACCCCTGGCAGTGGTGTGGGCTTTTTGGATCTGTTCACCAAACCAGAACTCGGAGAAACCGAATTTCAGCAACAAGTTAAATTCCGAGTCGCTCAAGAAGGGGAATTGGCCCGTCTGATCAGTCGCATCGGGGCCATTCAATCCGCTAAGGTTTCCTTGGCGCTTCCCAAAAAGACATTGTTTAGCGATTCCCAAGAACGGGCCACAGCAGCCGTTTCTCTGGATACCTCCTCTGGTTTGACCAAAGGACAAATCGATACGGTGATTCATCTGGTGGCTGGGGCTGTGGAAGGGTTAGATCCGGCTTTTGTGAAGGTGACGGACCAGCATGGCGCGCTGCTGAGCAAAGGCTTTTCCGAAGATTCCGCCTCTGGAACGTTGAACGATAACTACACTTACAAACGCCGCTACGAACAGGAATTGGAACAAAAACTGTTGCAACTTATGGAACCCGTGGTGGGCGAAGACCGAGTGAAAGTCTTGGTATTCGCGGATATCGATTTTGATCGACAGACCATCCAAGACAATCTGATCAATCCCGACCAAACCACTCCCATCAGCGAACAGTTGGTTAACGAAAACACCACCACTTCTCGTTCGATTCCAGTTGGCCCAGCAGGTGTCACCTCCAATCTCCCAGAAGCCACCGGGCGGGAAGCAGCCACGGTTGCCGATGCTGCCAAAAACAACGCAACCCGAAATTTTGAAGTCAGCCGAACCCAAATTGTGCGCGAACCCGCAGCGGGACGCTTGCGACGTTTGACCGTTTCCGTGTTGGTGGATCATAAACATCCCCCCTTGTTAGAAGACGGAAAAGTAGTGGGACGTGATAACATTGCTTGGACCACAGCCGAAAAAGAGCAATTGGCGAGTTTAGTCCGGGCTGCAATTGGCTTTACCAACAATGAAACGCGTCGGGATGAGGTCGTCGTAGAAAATATCCTGTTTGGGAAGCCGGTGGAAGAAGACGTACAAGCGCAGATCGAGCAAGAAAAGCGGGACCGAGATTTCATCCTGAATGTGATACGTTACGTGTTATTGGGTATTGCCATCTTGGCCTTGATCCTGTTGGTCATCCGTCCGATGGTACAGCGGTTGAGTGCCAAACCTGCAGACTTGGATCTCCTCATGGGACTTCCGGCGACCATTGGCGAACTCGAAGGCGAGGAACTCGAAATCCCAACCGAACGCGAAGCCGGTATTCCGCCACGCGACAAGATTATCGACATTGCTCGTCAAGATCCTCTCAAAACCGCGTCTATGGTACGCGCTTGGCTGAAAGAGAAGAAGTAATCTGTGATGCCCTATGGATTTTAACCCCAAAGATATTCAAACTTTCACGCTGCCTGACTTTACGGTGGAAGCCGATGCTCGACGTGCTACCCAATCGGAGGAAGACGGCGAAGACGATTACGAAGCAGAAACCAGTGAAGACGAAGAGGAGGACGGCGAAACCTCCTCGGCTAATAAACAGCTGGCCTTCAAACCTGCAAATTTTGAGGGCCAGACCACCGATCAGGATGAAACGGCCTTTCATACTTCCGATATGGCAAGGTCGGAAGAAGACCGGATCATCGAAAAATCTCATACCTTCCGTTCCACCGAATTCACGGCGGAAGAATCACTGCTCACCAATGCAGAGGAATTTGCGGAAACCGTTCGTGAGGGAGCACGGCTTTACTCTCAGCGCATGAAAAGCGAAGCGGATGATCGTTATGCCGAAGCCGAAGCCAAATTTGCCGAAGCCGAAGCCCAACTCCGAGAAGCTGAAGCCGAAAAAAAACGCATCGTCTCCGAAGCGCAAGGCGAAGCAGATTCTGTGAGAAAGGCCGCCTATGACGATGGTTTCAAAGCTGGACAGGAAGCGGGTGCTCAACAACGTTATAATGAAATGGCTCCCAACGTTCAGCAGTTGGAAAGCCTCTTGGAACAACTTTCTCGACTGCGTCAAGTGGTGCGGTTTCAAGGAGAGCAAGAGCTGGTTCAGATGGCCGTTTTGGTTGCACAGAAGGTGGTTCATGAAGAACTCATGATCAATCAGGATGTGCTATACAATATCCTTCGCAGTTCGCTTCGAGATATTGAAACCTTAGGAAAGATCCGGGTGAGCGTGCATGAAGGAGACTATGATTTCATGGTCAAATCCCAATCCCGCTTGGAACCTTATTTAAAGGAAGAACAGACCTTGGTCGTCCAAACCAGTATCGATGCCGAACCTGGCTCTCTATTGATCGAAACTGATGAAACAGTGGTGAATTTTCATTTCCAATCTCAGTTCGAACACCTAGAAGAAGTGCTTAGCCGTCGGTTAAGTGAACGCCAAGCTCGTTTGCATGAGGTGGACATCGATTCCTATAACTTCCATACTCCTGCATCCACTGCTCCCCCATCCAGCCATGATGTCCAAACCTGAATATTCGAATCTCGGCCCTTATATCGAGGAACTACACCGCTTCCATGAAGTTCAAGTGGAGGGACGTGTGACCCATATGATTGGACACATCATCGAAGCCTACAACCCCGGTTGCTCCATTGGCAGTTTGTGCAATGTGTTCAATCCGGCGGATCGGTCTTCGGTGCTTGCCGAGGTGGTGGGGTTTCGAGAAGACAAAGTTTTGCTGATGGCATTGCAAACGGTCCACAATGTGAATCCTAAATGCCGAGTGATTCCCCAAAGGCGTCCCCCCATGATTCCCGTTGGGCAGGAATTATTAGGGCGGGTGTTCGACCCCCTGTTCCAACCACTCGACGGGCAAGGCGATGTGGTTGCGAGTGAAGAGGCCCCTCTATATACCGCGCCTCCCAATCCTATGATACGGCGTCGCATCGAACGTAATTTGGATGTTGGGGTTCGTGCCATCAACAGTTGTTTGACATGCGGACGAGGGCAACGGGTGGCGATTCTCGCAGGTTCCGGAGTCGGAAAATCGGTATTGTTGGGGATGATGGCTCGCTATACCAATGCGGACGTTAACGTCATCACCTTGATCGGGGAACGCGGGCGTGAGGTGAAGGATTTTATCGAACGGGATCTAGGCGAAGAAGGGATGCGGCGGACAATCATGGTGGTTGCCACTTCCGATCAACCTCCTTTGCTGCGGATGCGAGCAGCTTATGTGGCAACGGCTATTTCCGAATATTTTCGATCCCAAGGCATGGATGTGTTGCTGACTATGGATTCGCTCACCCGTTTTGCGATGGCCCAACGAGAAATTGGTTTGGCTGCCGGAGAACCTCCCACCACCAAAGGCTATCCTCCGTCTGTGTTTGCTCTTTTGCCAGGGCTGCTAGAGCGTGCGGGAACCTCGGATTCTGAAGGTTCGGTCACTGCTTTTTATACCGTTCTTGTGGAAGGCGATGATACCAATGATCCGATTGCCGATGCGATCCGGGCGATTGTGGATGGGCATATTGTGCTCAGTCGAGATATTGCTGCCAAAGGACACTATCCAGCAATTGATATCTCCATCTCAGCCAGTCGAGTCATGGCGGATGTGGCTTCCCGTCCGCATCAGCAACTGGCGCAAATCTTACGAGCTACGCTGGCAACCTATCGTGAAGCTGAAGATCTGATCAACATTGGGGCGTACGTCAAAGGCAGCAACCCTGATATCGATTATGCCATCAACAAATACCCTGCGATTCAAGAGATGCTCCGCCAAGACATCTTTGAAAGTGCTTCGCTTGTGCAATCCGAAGCCGCTTTACAACAAATCTTTGGAGATCGATTGGGCTAGATCGTATCAGGAAATAACTCCGGCAACCAATGCCTTGCGGTTTGTATGGTGAAGCCTAATCGGACAGGGCCTTTGGGGGTATTCGAGATCAATAAGCCTTCCTGCACCAATTCTCGCAACAAATTCCGAGCTGTTCTTTCTGGGAATCCCGTGATTCGTGACGCGTCGCCTCGAGGAAACTGACCTTGCAACAATGCTTCTTGAAGTAAATACAAAGCTTCTGGTTTGAGTCGTTCTGCACGAGGTACTGTTTTCTGTTGACGAAAAGCCACATATTGTTTCAATCGCTCCAACAGCTGGTTCACTTGTAGAAGTTGATCCATAAAACGAATTTGTGTCAAACTCGTTTTAAGAAATAGTTCACAGAAACGCTCTCCATTGAGTGACGAGTCCTCTTTTAAAGCCTCGAAGTAATCTGCTTTGTGCAACGCAAATCCTCGGTTGACAATCCAGAGGCCATACCCTGATACAGGGATTTGATGAAGGAATGCGTCGCTGAACAAACGCACCACATGTCCATTATCGTGAGAAAAAGGAGGGATCCGCATCAGCCAATAGTGAGATGCCGCTGCCGCCAGCAGTTTGGTTTCTCCATGATGCTTTTCTGGGGCATAGGCTTCGTGCAACCGTATGAGCGAATCAGTACTCTCCTTGAGAAGATCTGTTGGTTTTGCAAGGTCGTGTTCATACATCCGACGATAGAGCGATTGGAGAAAATCTGGAGAGGTCACGGAGGTTTGCGTGTAATACACTTCTTGTTCTACAGCTTCCTGCAATTCCACATGTCGTTGATGGCCGACCTGAGGATCACGTTTTGCAATCCGCAGAGAATAGTAACCATTCGCAATCCGCAGCAAATGTGTGATGCTCTTTTGGGAAATGGGATGCAATTGCCCCTCCAACAAGGAAGAACTTTGAGCGACTTGGAATGCCAACCCTCTTAATTGGGGGGTTGATGGCAAAGAGAGAGTCATGTGCTTGTGATCTGAGTTTGTTTGCGGTATGCCAATTTTGCCCATACAATAGAGGGCGTTGGGTTTACAAACTACTATTTTTAAAGAAAAAACTCTTCGCTTTTCTTCTCCTTACTGCTTTCGTATGTGTCCTACGAGATAGTATTCCTTTCTGACCAATCGTTTACGGAGACCATGTCCAAGTCTGTGATCATTACCGGAGCCAGCGCCGGAATTGGAAAAGCATTAGCTTATGAATTTGCTGCACGCGGATACAATTTAGGCTTGACCGCCCGACGGCATTCCTTACTCGAAACCATTCAAGCGGACCTGCAAAAGCTGTATTCGGGTCAATCAATCCAAGTGTGCATTGAAACACTGGATGTTATGGATCAAGATGCGGTGTTTTCCGTCATTCCCAAACTCGACCAAGATTTGGGTGGTGTTGGAATCGTAATTGCCAATGCGGGGATTGCCTTGAGGAGACCGGTTGGTTCTCATGAATTCGAAAAAGATCACCACACCATCGCGACGAACTTATTGGGCGCAATGGCTACGATTGAAAGTGCGGTACGAATCTTCAAAGAGAGAGGAGAAGGGGGGCAGATTGTGGGGATTTCTTCGGTAGCTGGATTTCGGGGCTTGCCTCGGTACGCGGCCTACTCGGCTTCGAAAGCAGCCTTATCGAACTATCTCGATGCGATTTATCATGAACTCCGTCCTTTCAATATCCGTATTACTAATATCAATCCAGGGTTTATTGATACGGACATCAATGACCGTTCGAAAAACGAATGGTATGTGAGTTCTGTAGAATACGGAGCCGTTCTCATGGTTGATATCATCGAACATCGATGGAAATCAGCTGTTGTTCCATGGATGCCGTGGTGGTTTATTGGAACACTTTTGCGGTTGGTTCCTGGATGGTTGTTTGGCCGGCTCCTCAAAGGGTGAATGCCTCACGAGTTGGTTTCCTATTCATCTGGTTTCAGCTCATTAAGAAAGAAATGTTCACATCGGTGGACAATAGAGTGGAGCCAATCTTGGCCAAATTTCACACTTTCTTCCGGTAAATTGCGAATCACTTTCGTGTAAACTGAATCCTTTCTTGCAGCAGTTTCTTCCAAAGCGTTTGAAAGTACTCCTGGCAACTCCCACACATGATTTTCATAGTTCTTAAGATGTCGTTCTAAACGCGACCAGTGCTCTAACAATATTTCTTGTTCTGTTATCGTTTTGCGAGGAGGAAGCGGCTTCTGATTGAGAATTCGGATTGAGGTTTCCAATCCTTCCACATATCGTCCCACTTGTTTGATGCGTTCTTGAATATTAAGTGCCACGACGTTTTGCCCCGCTTCATACAGTCGCCTCCGTTCAGCATTGTTCCCTACCAAGCGCATTCGGACCTCTCGGTACCAGTGATACAAAGCAGTCAACTGCCCCACATAGTGCACTTGTTGCCCAATGATACGACGTGCATGATTGAAGACATTGGGATTGTAATCCGTGTGTCCGGTCGGTAAGCCACGTCCTAAATTGAGACCTGCCTTCAGTTCTCCCGCGGACCGGATACCTGCCGCAGAAAACGCACCAAACTGAGCACTCAGCGGACCGAGTAGACTATTGTTTCCACCTAAAAATAGCCGTTCTGACCTTAAAAAAGCGCCTTCGGGGACATTGCCAAATAAAGATGCCGTTGCTTTATCGCCTCGAAGTGTAAAATTGAAATGCACCGTACCACTGCCCACTTCCGTGAATTCCCCCATATCCGGTCCCCGTCCTCCAGCAATCAAGGCGTCACAAAAATTGATATTGCTCCCCAAAGTGACCCATGGAAATAGGATCGTCATTTTTGTATCTGTATGTTGAGCAGAAGAGCTATCTTCTTCATACAACGAACCCTTTCGTGCGCGGAATCCCATTCCTGTTGTAAAATCATCCACTTGAGTTTCTTTGCCTAAGAACACTGAGTTTTCCGCCACGCCCATGCCAAGCACCGTCTCTGGTCCTGTCACTGTTTCAACGAGCGTGACTGGCCCCAAATTTCCTATCACAGCTTTAGATCCCACCACACTATTGTGGATACTCACACTACCCCGTAATCCCACTCGCGCGTCTGGGTAGATTCGTGTCCGTTCACCCGTAATTGTGCAAAAGGGGTACAGAACGGCTCCTGCGTTGATGTTTTCCAAAGGCACCTCACGCCCAATGCAAAGATGGGAAGGTGAGGGCAGTATCACCCCTTGATTTTGTAAAATTTGTAGTTCCTGAACAGTGTAATAAGCCGGTCGGTTGATTTCTGACATAAGGTTTCTCCTCTTATAGAGAATTATGGAGATTTGAAGTGGCACAAGACGAGTGAAGAATTAGAAAAAGTCTGGCCTTGGTATTGCTTGGGAATCACTTCCTGGGTACCGCAATATTGGGGGTGGCTCAGTAATGCATCCACCCATGGTCGTGATCCCGCAATCCGGGCGTCCAGCAAAAGATAGAAATGCTGCCCTGAATTTTGCACTTTCTCAAACAGGCCGGGTGTATCCAGATATCGATCCATGTCCATGATTTGGATATCAGGATAATATGATTGAAACACAACTAATGCTGTCAAGGGGTGCCCCCACTGCGGATCTGTGACGAGCAATCCTGGTTCAAGTTGTGAGACCCGTTGGATGAGCTGCGGAATACCTGCCCCGTTCGCCCAACCTGGTGGTGTTTCTTGAAGTGCAAAATCGTTTTGCCCCCATTGCAAAAGAGGTCCATACGATACCCAAACTTTTCCTACCAACAAGAGGAAGAATAAAATTCTAAATCCCCATTCACGAAAGCGCGACACCAGCTGAAAGCGGGAAACCGCCAGATTCCCAAGCCACACGATCCCAATCGCCAAGACCGCATAAAACCAATAGAATCCCATTCCCCAATAACGGGCACGAAAAATGGTAACTCCAATCATCAGTGGTATCACGGAAGCTAGGCATAACAAACACAACATGCCATATAGAGCCGCTTGTTGCTTATGGGTTCGTATCATTCCCAAACCCACTCCTATGATTAACATGAACCCGAATAAGGTGAGTCCATGCCATTCTACATAGAGCATCTCTCCAAAACTGCTTGCTTGCTGTAGCCAAGCACCCCAAGGAAATTCTAGAAGTTCTTGGGGAGTGCGAACAAAGCGATTTTCGAATTTAGCTTTGACGGCATCGAATTCTGCCGGAATCACAAGTTGATGGAACCCCCAAGCTATTCCTAGTGTTACGAAAGTCATGGAGTACAGCCGCAAGCTTTGCTTTCGGAGGTTCAGCTGTCCTTGGGTTTGTTGATGAATCATCCAAAGTAAAGGAATCAATAGGGCCATCCCACACCATAGAAGACTCGTTGTTTTGGTAATCAGTAGGCAACCACATAATAGAGAGGCTCCTACTCCAGAGTACCATCGAGATCGGTCGAGGAAGTCATACAAAACGTATAAATAAGCCATTCCCAATCCGTAGAGAAATGCTTCCGTGACTCCTACTGAATCAAAATACAAATAGTATTCTGAAAAAATTGCCAAAGCTACAGACCACCAAGCCACTTCGGCATCCCAAATTCGACGCATCAAACCATAAAGCGATAAAAGCGCCACCCCTCCCATGAGCACCGACCAAACACGCATGCCGATCAACGGATTATCCCATAAATTAACCGTTAAGGAACCTGCCCAAAACTGAAGCGGTTTTTTGTACTCCCCCTTCATCCGGCCATCTAGAGTGCCGTAGCGGTGCTGTTTCCAATCAGTGGCAATAATTTGGGCAACTTCGGTGTAAATGGCTTCGTCGTTGTGAGGAACAAAGTAGAGTATGCCTACCATTCGCGTGAGGCCATACAGTAGAAACAAAAAGATGATGGGATAGATTTTTCTAGACAAAATGGCTCATTGTCTCAGGGATTGGATGATGCACGGTTAAGAATATTTCCTGATTTCCATGCAAGTGATGCAGAAATGTAAGCGCGTGCTGGAGGAAAATGATGGGGCTTTCACTAGATTGCCAAAAATAAAGTCAAGATGCCATTCAAACGTCTTTGTATTACGGGATTCGTCCTGTCAAGAAGATTGAATTTTCAAGACGGACTGTGCTAAAGACATCCGGTGGAGGCAGTTCATGCCAAAGTTGGAAATGTCTCTTTTTGGTGTGTTGAAATCACACCTTATTTCATTGTTTAGTTAACTTTACCAAATGGAGGAGTGAGTATGTTGAAATGGACCAAACGAATGGTTTCTTTTTTAAGCTTGGGGGTGTTTGTGGCGCTAACAGGGTGTGCAACTCAAAGCTCAGGCGATCAAGGTGATGCGCTCAAAGCTCAGGTCGCTGAATTGGAGATGAAGCTGAAACAGAGCGAATCTGATAGCAACAGTTCTTTTGAACGAGGAAAAGCCTTGCTCGAACGAATTGAAGAATTGGAAACCGCGTTGGAAGAAAGTGAACTGCGCAACGAGGATGCGTTCAATCGGGGCAAAATGATGCTGGAGACGATCAATGAGCTAGAAGATCAAAACAGCGAATTGGAAGATGCATTAGCTGACAGCGAGAAACGTAATGAAGATGCGTTCAGCCGGGGGAAAGGGCTCCTGTCATCAATGGAGGAATTGGAAGATCGCAATAGTGAACTAGAAGACGCCTTAGCTGACAGTGAGCAACGTAATGAAGATGCGTTCAATCGAGGAAAAGGGATGCTTGATCGGATCAACGAATTGGAAGATGCTTTGGATGCCGCCCAAAATTAAATCACTTTGAGAGCATTGTTGGCCTACTGCATCGAAATGCAGAAAGATCAGGTTCCGGGATTTGTACCGGAACCTGCCCTCCCTCCTTCTTCTTTTTATTTCTTTATCCATTCATGGCCTTCACTTATTTCTAAATTCCTCTACAAATAAGTACCTCATCGCTCAATAAATACCTCATTGCTTAATTTAATCATTGGATAACGGGTTCATGAACAGTTTGTTCATTGATCCGCTCCTATAAGCATTCTACGGTACCTCATGGAACGCCATACGTTTCAGAATGCCCAAGAGGCACTGCAAATCACCTGGTGGGGGTTTGCCACGAATTTGGTTTTGGCAGCAATCAAAGCGGTTGCAGGAGTGATTTCTGGTTCTGCGGCCTTGCTTGCCGATGCAGGGCACTCGTTGTCCGATTTACTTTCTGACGGGGTTACCCTGTGGGCCATTCGTATGGCGCGACTCCCTAAAGATGCCAACCACCCTTACGGTCATGGTAAATTTGAAACCGTTGGGGCGCTTTTCGTTGCCATCCTCTTGGTATTGACTGGGGTCGGGATCGGTGCCGCTGCTTTTGATCATGTGGAGCATGTTGTTGTTCCCACCAAAATTGCCCTTTGGGTGGCTATCCTTTCGATCATTTTCAAAGAGGTTCTCTACCATATCACCGCTTATATCGGGCGACGTACCAAGAGCAGGATCTTATTGGCCAATGCGTGGCACCATCGTTCTGACGCAATTTCTTCGGTTGTGGCCCTGATTGGGATCGGGGGTGCGCAACTGGGGTATCCGGTACTCGATCCCATCGCTGGAGTGGTAGTTGCGGGTTGGATCGTCAAAACCGGAATCATGATTGGTCATGATAGTGTGAAAGAACTCACCGATGAAACCGTAGAACAGGAAATCCTTAAGACGATTGATGACTCCTTGCAAAATATCGAAGGAGTGGAAGAGTATCATGAGGTGCGTGCACGTCGGATGGGACCCTATATGTTGGTCGATCTGCATATCCAAGTGAATGCCAAGACGAGTGTTTCTGTAGCCCACCAAGTTGCAGAGAGGGTGCGCATGACAATCCTCCATGCGCACAGCAGTGTCAATGAAGTGTTGGTCCATGTGGATGCCGAAGAAGACCTGGATCAAGAGAATCCTAAGCTTATGCGTCCTCAAGCCGACATTGAAGCTGACATTCGACAACAACTGGCTTCGATGACAGAAATCCAAGGCATCGCTCATATTCTCTGTCACTATCTGAAAGAACAACTCACCGTGCAAATTGAAGTGATTGTGGATCCCAATCGACATGTTTATGAGGTTCAAGCAATCGCCAAACGAGCGCGTCTTTTGGTAGAACAAATTCCAGATGTGTATTCTGCTGACATCCATCTGGAACTAGATGATCACTAGTTCAATTATATTTTACTTTATGAAGGGAAGCGGTATGTTCCGATTCACGCACTTTTGAAGGTGAAAAACTACTATGAGAAACTTTATAAAAGTGGGCAAATTGTCAGAACTTCCCCACGGTCAAGCCAAAGTAGTCAAAGCCGCTGGAACTGAAATTGCTGTGTTCAATCTGGGCGGAAAGCTATGGGCGATCGACAATGCTTGCCCTCATGTGGATGGTCCTCTGGCTGAAGGGGATGTGTGTGGAGACGAAGTGGTTTGCCCGTGGCATGGTGCTCGGTTTAAGATCACTACAGGGGAAGTGTTGGATGGTCCGACCAATCAAAATGTCCATACCTACCCGGTACGCATTGAAGGTGATGAGATCATTGTTGAAGTTTAACATCCACTCTTTTCAGAAAATTTACCATTAATCCTAAGGAGGCTTATGTTATTCACTCCGGAAATGGACGACTTGTTTCCTGAACTTGGAAAAAGAGTTCGGAACAATTACAAGGTTTTGAAAGCACTTTTGCCCGCTCCGGAAACCTCTAAAATTTCTCCCAAGTCGATCCGCAAAGCTTATGATTTAGCTGAATCGATGAAGACAATTTACGTCAATACCCGACACACTTCCATTTACAAAACGATGCTTGCACTCTTGCAAATGCATTTAGGCAAAGCTCTCGGGCCGCAAGAGTTTGAGCATGCTTTTCGCGAATTTCGACGATGGAGTGACAAAATCAGTACCTTTAAGGAACGTGAAAAATGGTGGAGGTATGCTGCTTCGCTGACCTCTACCGTGGAGCATCCATAATTTTTTCTGAGGAAAGGTGTGGCTATGAACGAATTGGCTCAAAAAAAGTGTATTCCTTGTTCTGGTGGGATTCCCCCACTCAAAGGAGATGAACTCAACTCATTTCTCGATTCTTTAGGCAATGATTGGAAGGTCGTGGAAGGGCATCATCTAGATAAAGAATACAAGTTTGCGTCATATCGAGAGGCTTTGGAGTTCACAATGCAGGTGGGAGAATTGGCAGAGGAACAAGGTCATCACCCCGATCTACTGTTAGTATGGGGCAAGGTTCGAGTGACAGTATGGACTCATAAAATTGATGGGTTGACTGAAAGCGATTTTGTCTTTGCGGCAAAAACGGAACAAATCTTCCAACAACGTTCTGCATCTTGAGGTATCGCTTTGAAAACACCTTCCCGCATTTTGGGGTATATCTCGGGGTCAATCTGCGAAAGAATCGGGTAGGATATTGAAAGGTAGAACTTTTAACAATACAGCTAAAACCACTCCACCTGCTGGTAAACAGAAAATGGCTACCGCAGGTACGGTTTTCGCGATACTCAGAAGTTGTGTCCGTGCAAATTGTTTTTCTTCTGTTGTCAGAGGTGCCTGAGTGGCTTTCATCAACACAGAATACAATCTCCCTGTTTGCTCGATTTCATTCATGAGGCGATCTCGGTTTTTTTGTACTGCAATGGTGACTCGTTCATAAATATGTGATTGCATATAATATAACGAGCGATTGCCTCGGATGAAATCAAATCGATCTTCATATTTTACAAAAAATTCAGCAACAGATCCTTCACAAGTCTCCCAAGCTTCTGCACCCATTTCTAGCCTCCACGTCAGCTCCTTAATGAACCGCTCTTGTGGCTCACTCGCTTCATTATCGATCATAGAAAGCAAGATCACCTGCTCTACCATGTATTTGTTAATGATGTTTTCCGAAACGGCCATGTTGATATCGGAAAGGTTCACAGGTTCTTGGATCCGATGTGCCAGTTTATACTTTTCGATTTTTCCCAACCGCGAAGCATTGATGTAGTTTCGCAACATCCGATCTTTTTGTTTGGGTAATCGTTTCCCTTTTTTTCCAAATATGCGTTGAACGAAAGCGTGTTCTTGCAGTTGGCTTGTTTGCCAAAGTAGGGCACTAAACACCAAGATTAGCTGTTTCTGTAAGAGGATATACTCATATTCGATTTCTGAGAGATAATGAATCGGACTTGAGAACTTTCCATGGAATTTCCGATCCCAAGCAATCAAACTGTAGATATCCAAGAATGCGAAATTATTTCGCAAAGAACTCAAGAAAGAAAAATTGGTTTGAATTTTGATCCGATCCAGAAGCAACTTTTCGCCTTGCTTCAATAGTTTAATGAATTCGAGGCTTTCTAAAAGGTTATGGATATCCATCTCAAAAAATTTCGAATCAATATCTTGGCGCAAGTAGAACTGTAAAACGCGAATGGTCGCACGTGCTAAAAAGCGTTCTTGGGAACCTAGATGGGGGGCAAGAAAAACGATTTCTTGTAAAATGGCGAGAAAGAGGGTTTCTATATAAACAAAATTTGCTTGGTCTTGCCGACCGAAATACTTGAACCAGGGAGGGCCTTCCGCCAAAGGTTTATCCAAGATTGGGCAACCAAATAGTACGCCACTTTGGCGAAGGGTATTATACAAGATGTCATCTAATTCATGGACCACCTCAGGAGCTAACTCTGCATTGGGGATAAAAATGCTGGGTAACTCTCCCCCCCAAAGCACAAACGGCTCTTTTGCACGATATTGTAGATAACGCTTGAGCCATCCTGAGGAGTGGAAATTCATGACCTAATCACTCTTCATCATTTGAAGCTTTTGCCTGAAGATCTTTTACAAAAGATTTAAGGCTTTTTTCAGATTTCTGAAATTCGGTGCGTTGGGAGCTGGTCAAGTTTCTATACATCTTTTGCAATTCATGACGAGCTTTGCGTTTTGCCGATTTACGTTCTTTACGAGACAAACTTTTTGTATTTGCCATGATGGCCCTTTCTTTCGATAGATTGTTGAGTTGGTGTTCTTCTACAGAAGTTTTTCATGGATTCGATTTTTACAGACATTTGTGATCTTTTTGATTTTTAAAGGAAAATACTTCTCATTATTCATGAAAAACTTCTTTGAAGACGCACAGCAAAGATTTACAAAAAACAGCTCACAAAATAACATGGCTTGTACCTCCTCGCAACTGTCGACTCCGGTGCTGCCAAACACATTCAATTCAACGCAGGTTGAGCTAAATCTTTAAAAAACCGAACGACTCTCGGTTCCTCCAATTGGGGAGGGGGTAAATATACGATTCCGGTTTTTTCCTCAGGTTCTGCAGCAGAATTCATTAATCCATTTTTGAGAGATACTGCCTGTTTATATCCTTCGGGGTGGGTGGTGGGGAGCACGCCAGAGATTTCCATTTCTAGCAATTGATCCCAATCCACTTTGTTTTGATAATTTGAAATGCGAATTAAACTTTGAGCCACTTCTGACCAAACTGGAAGCGCACCAGAGGCTCCACTCAATTTGAATGGCAACGATTTTGATTTGGCCACATTCTTATCCAAACCCACATATGAAGTGATGGTGTAGCCACCTGTTGCAATGATTTCAGAACCTCGAATATTTGGTAAGAAACCAGCATAGGTTGCATTGGTATAATTATTGGCTGTTCCTGTTTTGCCATATGCAGGAATTCGTAAGCGAGATAACCGTACTTCTTCAGGCATTGGTAGGGCCAAATACTGCTTCGCATAACGCCCTGTTCCATACTCGACCACAGAACGCAGAATTTCCTGTAATTCATGAACTGTTTCCTCGGATACGACACGTTTTCGAATGAGTTGGTCTTGATAAATGACATTTCCTTTTGCGTCTTCGATCCGATCGATCAATTTCCAGCTGTTTTGCAAGGGTGTTTCCGCTCGGCTTCGAATCATCCCAGTCATATAAGTTTGGTACATCAACGCTAGTTCATCCAAAGCGATTTCGTTTGCTCCTAAAGGTAATGATAAAATGGGTTTGAGGGTGCTCTGTACTCCAATGATCTTTCCAATGCCAATTGCGGTCTTCATAGCAAGTAAAATTCGAAAATCATGATGATGGTAAAGACGTTCTGGTGAATAGGCCTTCGACTTTTTGACCTCTTCCAGCATTTGTCCCATGAGATCCTGAGCCGTATTGAGAGCTGAACCCCGCAATTTCCCATCGATCCAGATATTGTCAGCTAAAAACAAACGTTGGCGCAACTCCGGTTCCCAGAATTTTTGATAAAGTAATAGGTTCCTTTTTTTCAAGGGTTTCCAGCCAGATTCCAGTTGCTTAGAAGACATCGTAAACGCCAAAGGTGGAACTTGGTTTGTACCTACATTCTGAGGTTGAATGTAGAAGCCATTCAGCAGCGCTTCATCAATAGTTTTGAGCTGGTTTGCATTCTCATTGAAGGTTTGCGCAAGGGTTGTTCGCCGCTGCATCATTTGTTGATTGAGTTCCTGAAATCTTAGGTAGTTGTGCCATAAGATATCTCGTTCTAGGCGTTTCTGACGACTTCGAGCGTTACGTCGTCGCTTATAAGCAGCTTTCCAGCCTTGACCATAAAAAAGCTGATTCCACTGTTTGGTTTCTTCTGGATCCATTTCAAATTCTTGACGGATCTGTTGACGCACAAACTCAAACAATCCTGGCTTCAAATGACGCTCTGTATCAATGATCCCCAGCTGATCGCGTAATCGTTTTTGATAATCAGTCTGACTTTCTGATTCTTTCTGGTCCAAATCAGTAAACTTTACTAAAGTACTGAATTGTTCTGGGGTCAAATGATCCAGTAAATGAACTAATAAATAGACGCTGGCCAGATTTTCTGATTTTGCGCCTGCCCAAACCATGCTGCTTACTGTATCTAAAGGCTTATGATCCGGACGTGGAAAGTATAATTGACCTTGAAAAGCATAAACTTGACGAGTATTTGGCAAAGGTTCTAAAGGGTCCCATCCCAATTGCAAAGCTGCTAAATAGACCAATAGCTTAAACGTAGATCCCGGTTGTCTCTTAGCCTGAAGCGCACGATTGAAACCTTGACGGCTCACTCCACCCACCAAAGCCCGGACTTTCCCATCTTGCAATACAAACACACCCCCGTTCAATCGTGGCTTTTGCTCAATGCTTAGTATCCATTCTCCATTAGGCTTCCGTCCGTGTGTGGCTATAAGGACAAGATCTTTCATTTTTAACAACTTCACCGCTTTACGATGATGATATGCTGTAATTTTTTCTCTCCGTGGAGGACGCAACACTCTTTTTGCAAATTCATCCAACAGTTTGCCTTCGACCACTCCCTGGTCTGGCCCAATTTGAACTACGACTCGGTGAGGTTTGGAGTCGATTTTGAGAATTTGCCCGACATAGAATTCGTGGGCTTTCGGGACGGATTTTTCTGAAAGTGGAGGTTCTTGAGGAAGTGTATATTTTTGAATTCGGTATTCCAAACCTGACAGGTGTCGCTTTAGAGCAAATTCACCAACCGATTGTACATTAGGGTCTAGCGTGGTGTGAATGTTGATTTCTGCTCGGGTCAGGTCAGTAATTCCATTTTGTTGTAAATAACTTTTCCAGGGTTCTGATTCTAAAATGGTACGAACCGTGTCCATTTGATGGCTTTCTTGGAATCGAAAGGCTCCTTTCCGAAAATTTACAGGCTCTTTTGCGGCTTCTTCTTTTTCTTTTGGGCTCACAAATCCCATCTTCAGCATATTGTCGAGCACATAATTACGCCGCGCTGTGGCTTTCTTGGTAATAGACTCGATTTTTTGGGGGTTGGTGGTTCGAAATGGGTTGTAATTGGCTGGTCCTTTCACAGAACCGGCAATGAAGGCAATTTCTGCAAGATTGAGTTCTGAAACCGATTTATCAAAGTAGTACCGCGACGCAATCGCCAAGCCTTGCCCCGTTCCATGCACATGAAATAAATTTGTATAGAATTCGAGAATCTGATCCTTTGAATATTGAACCTCCAGCCGAAATGCATCTAAGGTTTCCATGAATTGTTTTTTCCACCTACCCCATTCATCTGCTGCTTTTTGTTCAAACAGGAGTTCTGCTGTTTGCTGCGTTAGTGAACTACCACCTTGGACCACTCGACCTGCTTTTAAATTAGCAATAGCAGCCCGGACGATTCCGGATACCGAAATACCGACATGGTTGTAAAACTCTTGATCTTCACTTGCGACAATTGCTTGGAAAAACATCGATGGAATAATGCCCTCTTGATTAGTACTCATGCTGACTGAACTAGGGGCTTCCAAATAGTTTCGGTGTGCACCGCTGTAGAAAGTGCCTAATTTTGTTTTTCCATCACGATAATAAACTGTCGATTCAGTCAACACTGATTGCTTGATATGTTCACGGTCTAAATGCGCTCCTGGGACAACAAAAATTAAATAACCTAGAGCAATCACACCTCCTGCTGCGATCAACGATAAAATTGAAATCACAAAAAATAGTACCTTTTTCACTTTGGCTTAGCTCTACGAAGGGGGTTAAAAATTAAAAATATTGCTGTTGGTAAGCTTTGCAACGAAAAGACCAATTTTAACCTAGTCATTCTGTAGTACAATTCGTTTTTACTGTGGAACGTCGTCTTTAAGTCTACCTAAGCCTTCAATCCTCATTTTCTGCCACTCCTCCCAATTTTTCTGCCTACCTTCCCTAAGCCGACAAGCGATAGCACTTATAGCTCGATACTTAACTGTTGGATAAAATTTCGAGTTTTCGAGAAACCTCATCAATAGAGTTTGTGCAGCTGAACAAATCCTGCACTCACTGCCTTGCTTTTGTTATTTGTTTTTTTTATTTTGTTTTTTTGTTGTTGTTTTTTACTAAATCTAGTATACATGTTTCGAAAAATGAGTGTAAATGCTCTCTTTTTGCTTGCAAGGCTAACAAAATTTATGGAAATTCTATCGCGTAACTGCTGACTTGATTGAATTCCTGTAATAATATATAGGTTTCGAAAAAAAAGAGTGAGTTTTTAATGCTCAAGACAACACAGAATCAAATGCAGACAAATTGAGGGATTTCTATAACGTGACAAGTCTTGATTCTGTGCTGAAAATCAACAATAACCGTAAGGGTAGAGATACATTCAACCGATTGAACCAGTGTCTAATAACGGTTCATCACTAGAACAAAACTATTGATTTCAACCACGACAATTTGACGGAGGTAGTAGAATGGCAGTAGCAAAAAGTGGTTATAAAGGAATTAGCCGAATCGACCAAATCAGCCGTAATACATATGGGTGGTACCTCCGTGTCCGTTGTTATGGAATCATGTATTCCAAATTTTTTAGTGATAAAAAATTTGGCAACAAAAACAAAGCACTACAAGCTGCAGTTGAATTTCGAGACGACTTAGAACGGGAATTGGGATTGCCCAGAACTGACCGATACGTGGTAATGCAAAGTCCACATAACAAAACTGGAGTGATTGGCATCCAGCGTAAGGTTAAGAAGCATCGTAAGAAAAGCGGAGAATATTCCTATTGGAACGTCTTTGAGGTTACTTACAATCCAGAACCTGGAGTGACTAAAAAAACCTCCGTATCAATTGATTTACATGGTGAAAAAGAGGCTTTTCGAAGAGCGTGTCTGATTCGCCGCCAGAAAGAAAGAGAAATCTATGGCGCGTGCGTAAATGCTATCCCAGTATCCTAATCACTTCCTCATTTTTCGTATTCATTTCTGTATTGGAATCCCTCCAAATAGTTGAAATGACTAGTACCTTACTAGTCTCAAGTTGAATTTATTTGCATTTTCACTTTTGTGTGTGCTATTCAGTTTTCCTTGTTTCACGTACTATTCGGAACTCGCTCAACCCACATATTCTACACGTGAATTATGCTTTACGGTTGGATCTGAAAGCGTTTGATCTCAATCGTCTTTGTTCATCCCTAAAGCATAGCTGAGCGTCAATAAATAAGCGGTAGCCTCTCTCTCAGTCTTACCAGCGTTTCGACAGGACTCCTCTCCGTAAACAAAAAGATTTGAGAAATAACTTGGTGTGTGCCTACCACGAGAATGTCTGAATTCAAGTGGGCTTCCGTATCCTGAAGCATAATAGAACCACTTCCTACAATGAGGGTGCTCTTTTCTTGAGCAAAACTCCGATGATTCGGAATCTATTCCATTTGTGATATTCCGAACATCCGTTACCTTACTTTTCACAGAGTCATTACTATTAAGGGAGGATGCTATGAAAGCCGGGTATCCAGAAAAACAAGGTTTATATAATCCCCAATTTGAACACGACAGTTGTGGAGTTGGATTTATTGTTGACATCAAAGGTCGTGTATCCCACGACATCGTCGAAAAAGGACTCCAATTGTTATGTAACCTCGTCCATCGTGGTGCATTAGGTGCTGACCCCAAAACAGGAGATGGAGCTGGAATACTAATTCAGATTCCTCATGAGTTCTTTTCAGAGGAATGCCAACAACTGGGCTTCACCCTCCCACCATCTGGTGAATACGGAGTTGGAGTTTTCTTTCTGCCACAAAACGAGGCGGATCGTCACCGATGCGGGGAAACTATCGAATATGCAATTTTGCAAGAAGGGCTGACCTTGCTCGGTTGGCGTGACGTGCCTATTGATGACCAGCATGTTGGTCAACAAGCTTCTGAGGTCCAACCGATACTACGGCATTTGTTTGTTGGCAAAGACAATCCTCAACTTTCTCAAGACGACTTTGAGCGTCAACTTTATATCACCCGTAAACAAATTCGAAATGCCTTAGATATCCCAGGCTTTGCAATTCCTTCTATGTCCTCACGGACTCTCACTTACAAAGGGATGTTAACCCCACAGCAATTAGGGATTTTTTATAAAGATTTAAGTGATCCTAGAGTGAAGAGTGCCTTAGCACTCTCTCATACTCGCTTTCCTACGAATACTTTTCCTCGTTGGGATTTGGCACAACCTTTCCGTATGCTGGCACATAATGGTGAGATCAACACCCTGCGAGGTAACATCAATTGGATGCGTGCTCGTGAAACTCGGATTAGTTCTCCTCTTTATGAAGACATTAATAAGCTACGCCCTTTAATCATTCCACGGGGTAGCGATTCCGCCTGCTTTGATAACGTATTAGAGTTTTTGGTTTTGTCTGGCTACTCACTCTCTCATGCAATGATGATGCTTGTGCCGGAAGCTTGGGAGCACAACCCGAATATAACTTCTCACAAAAAAGCTTTTTATGAGTATCATGAGCATCTAATGGAACCCTGGGATGGTCCTGCTGCTCTTGCCTTCACTGACGGAGTCCAAATTGGAGCCACCTTAGATAGGAATGGATTACGACCAGCAAGATATATAGTCACCAAAGACGGAAGAGTTGTGATGGCATCGGAGGTAGGAGCTGTCGATATTTCTCCTGAAAATGTGTCTTTTAAAGGCCGATTGCAACCAGGAAAGATGTTTTTGATCGATACGAAGGAAGGCCGAATTATCGACGATTCTGAGTTAAAAGATAAGATTTGTAGTGATAAGCCATACCAGCAATGGCTTGATGAAAAAATGATCCTTTTAGAGAGTTTACCGGATCCTCAATCAGTGCCTGCCCATGATTTGGATACCTTACTCGCACGGCAAAAAGTGTTTGGTTATACTGTAGAAGACATCAATATGCTTTTGAAACCTATGATTGTTGATGGTGCAGAAGCTATTGGTTCCATGGGAAATGATGCCGCTTTAGCAGTATTATCAGATCGCCCTCACATTCTTTATAATTATTTCAAGCAGCTGTTTGCACAGGTTAGTAACCCTGCTATTGACTCCATCCGTGAAGAACTCGTGATGTCGCTGAGTAGTCATCTAGGACGAGAATCGAACATCTTAGAGCAGACTCCGGATCATGTGCACCTCCTGAAGCTTCATCATCCAGTGTTGACCAATGAGCAAATGGCTCAAGTTAAAGAATTGAATGAAGCAGGGTTTAGTACTCAAGAGTTTTCGATCCTATTTAAGGCGGAGCATGGTGAAGAAGGTATGCGAAAAGCTTTAAATGGGTTGTGTCAAAAAGCAGAAGAGGCTGTAAAAGGGGGAACAGGCTTATTGATTTTGAGCGACCGGGGGGTTGATCAGGAAAATGTTCCCATTCCAGCTTTGCTCGCTGTTGGGGCTGTTCACCACCATCTCATTCGGAAAGCGCTGCGTAACGCAACTGGAATAGTGATCGAAACTGGAGAAGCCCGTGAAATTGCTCATTTTTGCTTACTGGTTGGTTATGGTGCCGGTGCGATTAATCCGTATTTAGCCTTCGAAACCTTTGAGCAGATGATGCGAGAGAAGATCCTCCCAGAAGACCTTACAATCGCACAAGCCAATGCTAACTACCTCAAAGCAATTAAAAAGGGATTGTTTAAAGTTTTTGCTAAGATGGGTATTTCCACAATTCAAAGCTACCGGGGTGCCCAGATCTTTGAAGCAATTGGATTGAATGAAGAGGTAATCGATAAATACTTCACCGGAACGGCTTCACGGGTTCAAGGTATTGGCGTGGAAGTGATCGCCCAAGAGTCGCTCATGCGCCACTACGATGCCTATAAGTACTCTCCTGATATTGAAAAAACACTTGATCCGGGAGGAATTTATTTTTGGCGACGGCGTGGGGAATACCATCAAATCAATCCAGTTACTGTCGTAAAGCTCCAAGAAGCAACTCGTAACAATAGCCTAGAAGCCTATCGTGAATTCTCACGCATTACGAATGACCAGAGTAAGAAGATGGCGACCTTGCGAGGTCTGCTCGACTTCAAGCAGGGTACTCCAATTCCTTTAGAAGAGGTTGAACCTGTCCAAGAAATCGTCAAACGGTTTGCAACGGGTGCTATGTCGTTTGGGTCCATTAGTAAAGAAACCCATGAGACTTTGGCAATTGCGATGAATCGAATCGGGGGCAAAAGCAATAGTGGCGAGGGAGGCGAGAACCCAGAAAGATTTGTGCCTCGTTCAAACGGGGATTGGCCAAATAGCAATATCAAACAGGTTGCCTCAGGCCGTTTTGGAGTCACAATCAATTACCTCGTGAACTGTGTCGAGCTTCAAATTAAGGTGGCTCAAGGAGCAAAACCAGGTGAGGGTGGACAATTGCCTGGTCGTAAAGTCAGCGAAGACATTGCCAAAGTTCGATATTCCACTCCGGGTGTTTCGTTAATTTCTCCGCCCCCACACCACGATATCTACTCTATTGAAGATTTGGCCCAACTGATCTTTGACCTTAAAAATGCAAACCCAGAAGCTCGAATCACCGTTAAACTTGTATCAGAAGCCGGAGTAGGAACTATCGCTGCTGGTGTTGCAAAAGCCCATGCAGACATGATTGTAATTTGTGGTCATGATGGTGGCACTGGGGCTTCTCCCATGACTTCCATTAAGTATGCAGGGATTCCGTGGGAATTGGGGCTGTCAGAGACCCATCAAACCCTATTGCTAAACCGTTTACGGGGAAGGGTTCGTCTACAAACTGATGGTCAACTTAAAACGGGGAGAGATGTTGTCATTGCAGCATTGTTAGGAGCAGAAGAATTTGGTTTTTCAACAGCTCCGTTAATTACCATTGGCTGCATCATGATGCGAAAATGCCATTTGAACACATGCCCGGTAGGAATTGCGACTCAAGATCCAGCATTGCGTAAAAAATTTACTGGTCAACCGGAACATGCCGTCAATTACTTCTTTTTTGTTGCAGAAGAAGTTCGCGAGATTATGGCGCAATTGGGATTCAGGAAATTTGAGGACATGGTAGGACACGCGGAAATGCTCGAATCTCGGAAAGGCGTTGAGCATTGGAAAGCGAAGCATGTTGATGTTGCCCAGATTCTTCATCAGATTCCTGTGTCGAAAAACGATACGGTTTCTTGTACTCAATCCCAAGATCATGGTCTCGATAAACAATTGGACCATAGACTGATTGAACTAGCTCAAGACGCGTTAGAGTATAAAAAACCAGTTACGGCTTCTTTGGATATTTGCAACATCAACCGGGCAGTTGGGACGATGTTGAGTAGCGCCATTGCCAAAAAACATGGATTCGATTATTTGCCAGACGACACGATTCATTTCAAATTCAAAGGTTCTGCTGGGCAAAGCTTTGGGGCTTTCTTGGCTAATGGAGTTACTCTCGAATTAGAAGGCGATGCCAACGACTATACGGGTAAAGGTTTAAGTGGTGGTCGCTTGATTATTTATCCTCCAAAAGAATCTACATTCAACGCAGATGAAAACATTGTTATTGGTAATACGGTCCTTTACGGAGCAACAGCGGGAGAAGCATTCTTTTCTGGCGTTGCTGGAGAAAGATTTGCGGTACGCAACAGCGGTGCTACGACGGTGATCGAAGGGGTCGGTGATCATGGATGCGAATATATGACCGGAGGCCGAGCTATTGTCATTGGGAAAACTGGAAAGAATTTTGCGGCTGGAATGAGTGGTGGTATCGCTTATGTCTTTAATGAGGATGGAAAATTTGGAGAACTATGTAATATGGGCATGGTCGAGCTTGAAAAATTAATTGATCCTGAAGAACAAAATTGGGTTCGCGAATATATTGAAAAACATGCTCGCTATACCGGAAGCCTTAAAGCAAAAAGTTTATTGGATGATTGGAATAGTGCTCTTTCCCGTTTTGTCAAAGTCATGCCGATTGAATACCGGATGGTATTGGAAAAGCGAAAAGCCCGGGCAGCCTAACGGTATGTCTTCATCATAAACTTTGTTAACCAATAGCCGGAGTTGGAAAGAATGGGTAAAGATACAGGCTTTTTAGAAATCGAAAAACAAAATGTACCACGTCGCCCTGTTGAGGAACGGGTTGCCGATTATAAAGAATACGACAAGCATTATTCGGAACCCCATATTCGACAACAGGCGGCACGTTGTATGGATTGCGGAATTCCCTTTTGTCATACAGGGTGTCCCTTAGGCAACATCATCCCGACTTGGAATGATTTAGTCTATCGAGGCCATTGGAAAGAAGCATTAGCTGAATTACATAGCACCAACAATTTCCCTGAGTTTACTGGAAGAATCTGCCCTGCTCCTTGTGAAGATGTTTGCGTATTGAACGAATATTACACTTTGGATCCGACAGAAAAGCAGAAAAAGAAACATGCTGTTACTATCGAACAAATTGAGAAGCATATCGCTGAACGAGGATGGCAGGAAGGTTGGATTCGCCCAATTCCACCTCAAACAGAAACTGGTAAAAAAGTCGCTATTATTGGATCTGGACCTGCTGGGCTTGCAGCAGCTCAACAGTTGCGGAGAGTTGGCCATGCAGTCACCGTTTTTGAAAAGGAAGACCGTGTCGGAGGCTTGCTTAATTACGGTATTCCCGATTTTAAAATGGAAAAAATTAATGTGCGACGACGTCAGGAACAAATGGAAGCAGAAGGGGTAGTCTTCAAAACCAATGTCAATGTAGGCACGGATGTGACCGTTGAAGAGTTACGAGCCACTTATGATGCCATTCTCATTGCAACGGGAGCACAACATGCGCGCAAATTGCAGATTCCAGGGAATGATTTGAAAGGAGTCCATTATGCGATGGAATATCTCCCCCAACAAAATCGAACTGTGGCTGGAGATCAACTTCCCGAAGAAGAACGGATTTTAGCAACTGATAAGTCCTGCGTGATTCTTGGCGGTGGATTTACAGGAGCTGATTGCCTGGGTACCTTAAATCGTCAAAAAGCTAACAAAAAGGTATATCAATTTGAAATTGTTAATATGGTCCCTCGTCCAACGCCGGTTCATGAAGAAGCGGACATGGACTGTCGTGCTAACATTTTAACCGAGAAATTGGTTGGTAATGAAAAAGGGGAGGTTACAGAACTGCATGCTATGCGAGTCGACTGGAGATTGGATGAGAATGGACGACGGATTATGGAAAAAATCCCAGGTTCTGAATTCACGATTCAAGTCGATATGATTTTACTCGCAATGGGATTTTTGGGACCTTCTTTAGAAGGCTTAGTACAAGATCTAAATGTCAGAATTCAGCTGCGCGGGCGACAAGACCTTTATGAACCTAAAGACGTCCTGGAAATGTTGAAAAGCCGTGATGTGATGTTTTCAGTCAAAGCAGATGAACAATTCATGACTAGCGAGGATGGGGTTTTCGTAGCTGGAGATGCACATCGAGGTGCTTCTCTTGTAGTCTGGGCCATCTGGGAAGGACGTGAAGCCGCTCGTTGTATCGACCTATATCTTATGGGAACTACTGAATTACCAACTTCGCCTCAAGCAGCTACAATCGCATGAAAAAAAATGTTGCTATTTTTTTAATCGGACTAGTGTTTTTTCTGGGGTTGACAGGTTATGCACTTTTTCGTGAACTTGACCGAGAGTCAGACAAAATCACTTCTAGCATCAGTGGTGTCATCCAGCTGGCCCCAGGGATTGGTGCTGGCATTGTCAAGACTGATTTGGCTTACGTGCTCTTATACGAACCTCAAACCCTTCAGCTTGTAGCAACCAGTCTTATTCGGACTTTTGTTCCTCCAATCACCTTTCAGGTTGGACAAGAAAATGCCTTTGAAGGAGTGACGCTACAAGGTTCCTATCGTATGCTTGTCGTTACAGACAAAAACCGAGACTTTGTAGCTCCGGCTCGTGGCGAAGTGATTGGGGATCTCTCTAAGCCAATTCCTCTGGGGACTGAAGCCTACCAGTATATAATTAATCGCCCCTTCCGCCAATTTCCCCGTGAGTTGCTTGCCTCTGGTGAAGTAGCTTCAGATAATTCTGCTTCGAGTATTCAAGGCACTATTTCCGTAGCTCCAGAATTGCAATCAAGTGTTGAAGCAACGGACCGGGTGATAGTCATGTTGTTTGATCCCAATAAAGGGCGACCAGCGGCAATTAAAATTATCCCACACTTCCATGCCCCACAAAAGTTTAGCATCGGTGCGTCTGATGCGATGCCAGGACAGCAACTTCAAGGTGCCTACTCATTAAGGATTCTCACTGATAAAAACAACCAGCCTTTCCAATCAGTAGAGGGCGAAATTGTAGGCCGTTCACAAGAACTAGTTCCGTTAGGTACACAAGGTTTACAATTTATTTTGGATCAACCTTACATTCGATAATGTGAATCTTGTTATTTACCTCCCCGTAGTTCCTTACGTTTAGCATCTTCCTCCCTCTTTTTGCTTTCCATAGCTCGCACATTACTCCGCAATTCTTGAAGCTGTTTTTGATATTCCTCTGCCTTGCGCGGGGCTCCCTGTTCATTATAAATTTTGACTATAAATTCAAGTAACTGAAGCTTGGCATTTCCCTTGTCAATTGCTTTCAAATTTGACTTCGCTACGGCCTCAATACCGGCCTGAAGATTTGCAATCGCCGCTTTGATTTTATCTGTCATCACATTATTGTGTGCCATAGAAAAATACGCTTTATGCCGATGTGCAAAACGATTATTACTTGCTGCGTCTCCATAGTACACATTGGCCACTGCAATCAGGCTGCTCAATGTTTTGTTGATCGCAAGGGGGCCTGTTCCGGTGATCGGAGTTAACTTGAACCGGCTATTGTCCAAATTGAACCGGTGGATAAAAGATCGAAGTTTTCCCATATCCCCAACAATTTGTTTTTGCTCCTGGCTAGAGGCAACCCCCAAATAAAAATCAATCATATGTTGGAATACAACGGCCTTTCGAAATTGGATTTCTCCTTGTTTCATTAAGTAC
Source organism: SAR324 cluster bacterium (assembly GCA_028281495.1). GTDB lineage: Bacteria > SAR324 > SAR324 > SAR324 > NAC60-12 > JANQJU01. Next base: position 247,058 of record JANQJU010000051.1, on the reverse strand, counting down.
ATCGAACGGCTTTTTAAGGACATGATCTTTTCAAACTCTACCAACTGATACAAAGCTTCATAATACCGTTTTCCTTGCATATACAGTTTTATGATCCGATCCCGCGATTCCAGATCATTTAGATCCTTCTTCTGAGTCATTTCTGTTATGGTTTTATGAATTTCTTTTTCGACATGAAACGTTGAAGTATTGATGGGGGACAAAATTTTGAAGGTAGAGACAATCATTCCTTCTGCCGTCAGATTCACACGTTTTGCCGTGTATTGAACGGCTGTCGAAAATGTATCGATGGCTTGATAGAGCAGATATTTCTGGCGGGTAAAATCAAGATGTTCTTTTGAGGCATGATCCAGCAAAACTCGACCTAAGACTTCGAGGAACTTTTCCCCTTCTTTTTCATTTCTTTTATAAAATACAATACACGTTGTAAGGGCTTTACTCATCTCTTTTGCAGTTGCTTTTCTCTCTAAAAGCATCTCAATTTCCGAGATAGGCATTTTTGTTTTCTTACTGAAGAAACTTTTTTGCCGTTTCTCTTCCAATTGTAGCATTTGCTCGGTGATGGGTTTAGAACGAGAGTCAAATGTAAAATCTAGACACTCTAGCTTTTCTGCTGCTTTTCCTCCTTTGCTGCTATTCGTTTTGCCAACAGCAGCACCTTTACCGGAATTTCCACTTTTGCTAGGGCCAGGATTTTTTGCGGGACTTTTAGAGGGAGACTTTTGAGAGGACTCTGCCATAATATTTTAGATAGGTAGAAGATCAAAATTTGTAAGAATAAACATCTTTTATTGTATCAAACAAAACTAGCAATGTCCAATTCTCGCCCAAGTTTTGCATAAAACTTGTAATAGTTTGGTATCACTTTATACTTACTGGCTTGTTTGAGGCTAAACCGCTCAATTAGGTCTCTGACAGTATAGATCCCTAAATAGCATATTCTTGATTTCCCAAGTAAATTTCCTTCCCAAACGCATCAATTCGTTTCTCAACAAACATGCTATGACTATCATTCTTCCTGATGATTATCATGCAAAAGCTTTATTGCAAGCCAATCGAGTGGATTGCATTCCTCGTGAAAAAGCCTTGCGCCAAGATATCCGTCCTATGCGTATTGGCATCCTTAACATCATGCCATCTGCCCAAAATTACGAGTTTAATATTCTTCACCCACTGGGCCTTTCGATCATCCAAGTGGATCCGGTTTGGGTTAAGCTGAAATCTCATAACTATACCAGCTCGGATAAAAATCATATCCAAGACTTATATGTAACTTATGAAGAAGCAACTAGCGACGCACCACTAGACGGACTCATTGTTACCGGTGCGCCTGTAGAGAGGATTAAATTTGAGGAAGTCCGTTATTGGGATGAAATTAGCGAAATTTTATTAGATGCAAAACACAACTGCCCCAGCACCTTAGGAATCTGTTGGGGGGGGTTCGCATTGGCTTACTTGGAGGGGCTTGACAAATTCAACTACGACAAAAAACTGTTTGGAGTTTTTCCGGCGAGGAACCTCGACACCTCTAATCCGATTACAGGGGAACTAGATGATATGTTTTGGTGCCCCCAAAGCCGACACGCAGGACTCGATGATGCCCAATTAGAGCATGCTCATGAACAAGGAAAAATCAATCTACTTGCTTACCATCCGGACTGTGGTTATGTGATGTTTGAAACACCCGACCACCGTTTTATTATGAACGTCGGGCATCCCGAATACAATGCACAGCGCCTAGCTGAAGAAGCCAAACGCGATTCACAAGATCCCAGTGTTCCGGCCCCTGCCAACTTTGATATCAACAATCCTATCAACACTTGGCGTTCGCAGCGAAATATGTTTTTCACACTCTGGTTGAAGTATTGTTATATGAGTGTTTCTGTTCCTTCTCCTAAGCAGCCCCATACAGAAGAAGCTCGCTGGAACCCATATCTTCGTCCTCAAAACTAGCTGGTTCGTAATGCAAGAATTGAATAGGTGGATTTATCAACAGATTGCTACGTACCCTTATTTCAGTTTATCAATAGCAGGCACATTGACGCTGCTTATCGGTTTTCTTACATTACAGCAAACTCGTTTATTTTTTCTTTATGTCCGTAGCAAGCGTAACACTCTCAAACAGCTAGCCAAAGCTCTTTCCTCATCCAAATGATAAGCTCTCGGAGATGCCGTATGCTCACTATAGATCGTCAAATCTTGGATCAATGTTATGCTTTTGGTACTGAAACTTATCCCGAAGAAGCCTGTGGCGTGATCAGTGGTTCAAAAGATGAACAGGGACATCTTGAAGCGATCCACCCGATGAAAAATCGTATGGATGAATACCACGAGAAGGACCCTGAACGTTTTCCTCGGACTAATCGTAATGCTTATATGATTGACCCTTTGGAATTTAACAAACTTCAACGCTCTTTAAAGAAGCAGGAGCAGCAGATCAAAGTCATCTATCACACTCATCCAGATGTAGGGGCGTATTTTTCAGAAAAGGATCGAAAAGATGCTCTGCTAGACAATGGTGATCCTCGGCAACCCGGGGTTCAGTATCTAGTTTGTGGGATCACCAATAAGCAAAAAGATGGTGCTATTTTAGCAACCTACAACCCCAATACAAAAGACTTCGATGTCACTCGAATTGAATAATTCCATCGTATTTTATCGAGTGCTCGCTTTTTAAGGATCTTTTAATGGCTATCAAATCTCGTTTACCCATTCCTTTACCACACAAATCCTCATATGAACTTCCGCTACGTGAGACTAGTTCCGTAGGTGGTAACTTCACCGTCACAGCTACCTTAAACAAACTCGAAGATATCTTAGAGTGGCAGGAGGGACACTGTGAATTTGAATATGGGTACTATCGTTTTATTGACCATCCGGCTTTGGTCAAAATTCAGGAAGGCTTACGTCAGCATTACCAAGTCCACCATTGTCTGGTATACGCTTCATTCAAAACAGCGGTCATGGAGGTATTGGACTATCTTCTTTTAGCCAAACCCCAAATGACCGTTAAAATCGTCTCAGATCTTGATGAGCATTCGCCTTTTTCAATCAAAAATTCTCTGTCTGGTTTACGAACCAACCTGAACTACACCTCTCCAGATCGACTTGCCGTATTAGAGCCTTTTTCCAAAAATAAGGACGAATTGCTCGTGATTGCTGTTCGTGAACCTTTGGAGTTTATTGGAACCCATATGGAATTTTTGGAAAACCTCAAAAAGTTGCGGGTTTCGGTGACAGTCATCTCCGATCATTTCCCTCAAGACCATTGGCCAGAAAAGTTGATCAAGTTTTGGGTGCTTCCTCTCAATACAGATCCAGGTTCAATCCAAGGAGGCGCTGTTTTGAGTAGTGCTGACCGTCAAATTGCAGAATTGAAGGAATTGCGCAAACAGCGAGGGCCTATTTTATCTAGCCGCAATGCTGCTTATTTTTTGGGTGAAACGTTTGCTTTCTCAATGGCTGATGAAGAAAAATTGATTCGATATTTTTGTGACTTAGAACATGCACGTTATGGATTTCTCTTTGCCTCTGGAATGCAGGCAATTGCCGTATTGCTTTCCATGTTACGCAAGCCGAACAAAGCTCAAGTTGTAGTGATTGGATTGTTGTATACGGATACTTATGCTCTGCTTACCTATGGCAAGCAACGATCTGGTCCTGTTGAGAATGTTTTCCTCACAATGGAAGAAGTAGACCAGCTCGAACAGGTCATATCTGAGGAAACTGCGTTAATTATTACAGAGACTATCACGAACCCTCTGAATAGCGTTCCAGATTTAGATAAGATTGCCCGTGTTGCTAAAGCCCACGACATTCCTCTCGTGGTTGATAACACTATTGCCACTCCTTTGAACTGCAACCCTTTGGTGCTAGGAGCAGATTACGTTGTCCATAGCACAACCAAATTTTTCAATGGAGCCAATGATCATGGAGGTGGACTCATTGTTCTCAACGATGTGTCGGCAGCAGAACGAATTCAAACCTATCAGCATCAGTGGGACAATGGCCTATCTCCTTTGGAAGGCACAGTTTTGTGGGGCCATATACAGGATTTTGAGACCAGGATGGAACGATTTCATACGAATGCTTTGCAGGTAGCAGAGTTCCTTCAGCAGCATCCCGCTGTTGAAAAGGTGTATTTTAATAGCATTCCAACCCACCGAACTTATGCGACCGCACAACGGCTGTTAAAAGGTGTCGGGAGCCTTCTAAGCTACACTCTGAAAGAAAACACATTGGAAGGTTTGCGAAAGTTTTATGATGCAGATCTATCGCCAATCATCAAAGCTCCTAGTTTGGGTTCTGATCAAACACTACTTTGCCCGTATACCCTCCTTGCCCATTATCATGAGCCGGAAGAACAATTAGCTGAGTTGGGATTGCCGCGTTATCTCATCCGCATCGCAGTCGGAAGTGAAACCAACATCCGACCAGTAATAGAAGCTTTAGATCAAGCACTGAATGGCATTAGATGAATTTCGGCTGAGCATTGTTTAAAAATTTATCGAACTCTAGCTTTACTTTCTAATGCTGTCATACGGCAAAATTCTTCTACAGAATGACCAAATAGTCGTGCTTTGGAAGCGATTTCGTCATATTGTGCAGGGGTGAATTCCAATTCGATGATTTCCAATGAAGGTTTCTTCCGGTTTATCGGACGATCAACCGCAGGCTTCTTAACTCGTTGGAACAATCGTACTAAGCTGAAGTTGAGATGAACTAGTGCGGTTAGCCCATAAGCGACCACACCGAGTGCCCCCCACCATGTTAGATCCTGCCATGGATTCTTTGCTAACAGCATCAGCAAAATACCAGTCCCTATAACTACGGTAGCTCCCAAGGTATTCATGGCCAATGCTTTGGAAAGTGAATTGCCTTGAATTGCTCGTTTGATACTTTCCAAATGACCACGTTCTCCCAACCCCCGCGTTAAAGCAGCACTGCTTAAGGTATTTCCAGAAACCAAGCAACTCACCACTACTATGGTCACCGAGAAACCCAGATGCAAATAAGGAATTCCTAGTAAGGGTAGATTGATTAAAAAGAGGGTTGTCCAGTTTCGATTTTTCATTGCAGGGTTGGCTTCTAGTTTCAGCTTAGGAGTCACAAGCCAGGTACTGAACATGTCCAAGCCTCGACTCAATACGATCAATCCGCAAAAAAGATGGGATAAATGGACTTCAGGCATGGTGTTCCTTTCTCATACATTTGGGACGCTTTTATGGAGCCTCGTCGTCGTAGGCTGTCCATTCCAAAAAAAATTGTTCTAAAAACTGTTCCATGAACGTATGGCGTTGCTGGGCAATAGCTTGAGCAGAGGGAGTATTCATCAAATCTTTTAGCCGCAACAGCTTCTCATAAAAGTGATTGATGGAGGTACTGCGCTTGGTCTTGTACTGCTCAAAAGTTTTGTGAAATTGCGGTGAAAGGTGCGGATCGTAGGTAGGTTGTCCTTTGTAGCCTCCATATTCAAAAGTACGAGCGATACCAATCGCTCCAAGCGCATCGAGGCGGTCAGCATCTTGTACAACTTTGCCTTCTAAAGTTGCCATTGGAGTGGGCACACCAGCTCCCTTGAAAGAAATGTCACGCACAATTTCACAAACGTGATCTATAGAGCTCTCCGGGACACTCCAAGTTTCTAACCAACTCCGAGCAACTTGAGGACCTGCCTCTTCCTCCTCGTGAAACTTCCAATCCGCAATGTCATGCAGTAAGGCTCCTAACTGTACTATCCATGAATCTGCTCCTTCTTTTTTTGCCAGATATAAGGCCAATTTCTGTACTCGATAAATGTGCCACCAGTCATGTCCAGCTCCTTGATTTGTTAACTTATTGTGAACATATTCTTGGGTTTTTTGCAGAACCGCTGCTCGATCCATTGTCTCTCTCATGTTAAGGTGTGATTTCTGGATGTCTTGCTTGTGACCTAATAGGACATCTGTTATCAACAAAACCATGCCAAGTATAGTGGCAGTCTTTTTAAGAATGAGTCGTGGAGCTGGTTATGAAATGTTGTCGATTGTGGTTATCTTTGAAATTGCTTTTGTTTCTACTTCTTTTTTTCCTTACCGCCTGTGGAAGTGGCGGTGGAGGAGGCGGAGGTGGTGGAGGCGGGGATACAGTGCCAGATTCTAGTTCCACCACGACCCCTGAACCCACGACTCCAGTGGTTGTCGTTCAAGAAGGAGTCTTCCTAGATAGCGCTGTACAAGGACTTAGCTATTTTTCAGGAAATCAAAGTGGAGTAACCGACGCGAATGGAACCTTCACCTATGAGGAAGGCCAGAGTGTAGATTTTTTCTTGGGCGATATTTTCTTAGGTTCTGGAACTGGCGAAGCGGTAATGACACCCGTTGAATTGGTCTCCGAAGCAACAGATGCTTCCCACCCGACTGTCGTAAATATTGCTCGATTTCTACAAACCTTGGATCGTGATGCAGATACTTCCAATGGAATTGCGATTTCGGAAACCGTTTCCACAGCGACAGAAGCCTCTTTGTTGGACGTAGATTTCGATGTATCCACAACCGAGTTTGAGGAAAATTTGGAGGTTCAAGCTACTGTGGCCACCTTAACAGCCCTGAATGAAGCGGGAGTACAGGAATTGGTTTCTAGTGAAGAAGCACAAAGCCATCTAGAAGAAACGATTGCTAGTGTGACGACCACCACCACATCGCTTGTTTCCACGAGCACCACTTCATCTACCACAACCACGCTCTCAGGGGCAATCGACAGCAATACCACCAGCACCACCAGCACCAGTACAAGCTCTACCACTAGCAGTACGAGTACGAGCAGTACGAGCACTACTACGACTTCTACGAGCAGTACCTCCACTTCAACCACCTCGACAACGACTACCACTTCTGGCAATTCAAGCACTATTCAAGTTCAGGATTTGGATCTAACTACTGATACGTTCACGTTGCCTTCCAACACCATCTCTTTTCTCATGCATGGATTTGGAACGTCTGGGACTGGATTTGGAACCGGATTCGCTTCGGTGACCAATTCTTCAGGGACAGAAATCATTTCGAGTCTTCGTTCAGACGGGATTATTATTGCGGGAGATGGCTATGGCAATGTCCTGGTGCCTATCGTACCAACGCAGACTACCCCTTCGGGGCAATGGAGTTTTACTCACTTCAGCGGTATGAATTCCGCTAAGATCACAATACGCACAGGCAACACTCCTAGTACTTCGACTATAACAGTAAAACCGTATCTAACCACATCGAAGTACACGGCTTCTCAAATTCAAACAGCTGTGAACATGATCGAAACGATTTACGAAAACAATAATGTGCAAATCACATTAGAATCCATCACGACGCTCACCAACAGTTCATTTGCGTCTGTCAGTTCCAGTTTTTTGAATTCCACTACCTCTTCTTTAGTTTCGACAGGCGATTCCGATAAAGCGAATTTGTTTTTCATCGAAGATTTCACAGGTTCCAGTTCAGGAGTACTTGGAATCGCAGCTGGAATTCCAGGGTCGCTTGGTGTTGCTGGCAATTTAAATGGAGTTTTGATCAGTATTGATGCTCACGTCATTTCGGGCTCTATCAGTGACTCACTTTTGGGAGAAACGGCAGCTCACGAAATGGGGCATCTATTGGGGCTATTTCATCCGACGGAATCCTCTGGCACTGTTTTTGACCCACTAGCAGATACCCCTCAATGCACATCGGGGACCATTCAACCTTCTGATTGTATTGGTGCTGGAGCGGATAATTTGATGTTTTGGCAAGGCGATCTCACGATTGAACAAACGAACTTAACATCCGATCAACGACACATTATCAACTATTCTCCCATTGCAAAATAAGGGAGCTTCCCCGACTACTGAAGCCAGCCTCATCGGGGTATCCGTTTGGTAGTCTGAATTGATTAATCTCTTCGTAGGAAATGCTATGAAATCACCTCGATTGCTCTTGATGCTTTTCGGTTTATTTACCTTCATCCTTGCTGGATGTGGCGGTGGTGGAGGGGGAGGCGGCTCGTCTTCCAGTGGAGGCGGGGATTCGACTACCACGACGACAGCTGCTGTCACAACAACAACAGTGCCTAGCTCTGGTAGCACGAGCAGCTTTGAAGTCTTAAACTTAGGAGAAGAACGTACTTTCACTGTTCCTTCCAATGGTGTTTCTTTCTTACTTTCTGCATTTGGTGACAGTAGCGCAGGAAATGGAATCGGCATTGCAACCCTGACCGACCCAAATGGAAATGAGGTGGTTTCCGCCCTTAGAGAGAATGGCACTGTGATTGCCGGAAATGGCTATGGTAATGTTCTCAATCCGATTATTCCGAGTATGCAAGCCACTCCTGGAACCTGGTCGTTTGTACCTTTTTTCGGCACAACCGAGGTTCAGCTCACCCTGCGTACAGGTGATACTCCTACGAGTTCCACATTGACTGTGAAACCATTTCTTACTGGTACCGCTTATTCAGCATCCGATATAGAACCCGTGCTTGCTGTGATGGAAACCATTTATGAAGATGCTGGTATTCAGATCGAAATTGAATCCATCTCTACAATTTCCGGCTCTAACTTTTCCAATGTAAGTTCCAATTTCCTCAATTCGACCACATCCAGCCTCGTGCAAAACGGAGAATCGGACAAAGCCAATCTCTTCTTTATTGAAGATTTTTCGGGACCCGATTCTGGACTTCTAGGGGTTGCCTCCGGGATTCCAGGGGCACTCGGAATCACTAGCAATCAAAATGGTGTATTGATCGGAATCGACGGCCATAAGCAAAGTGGTCAAATTTTGACTCAATTGTTGGGTGAAACGGTAGCTCATGAAATGGGACATCTTTTAGGATTATTTCATCCTACGGAATCGGATGGAGCAACATTTGATCCCTTAGACGATACCCCTCAGTGTACTTTAGGAAGCATTCAACCTTCGGACTGTATTGGGTTTGGAGCAGATAATTTAATGTTTTGGCAAGGGGATCTTAACATAGAACAAAGTACGCTTACTCCAGACCAAGTTCATATAATCAATTACTCACCGATCGCTCGGTGATTCTTCCTGAAATGGATCCATAAAAGGAGAAATTATGAAATTACAGAGATTGTTCAAGAAACCGTTTTGGGTAGGCCTCTTCGTCATGGGTGGAGTGATGATTGGTGGTGTGGCTTGTGCGCAACAACCAACAGTGAGTCAGGTTCAACTGCTGTTGAAGGGATATGAATGGAAATTGAATGCTTCTGCGTTTCGTAGCATGGGAGAGGGAACAGACGAGGCTCTTATGGCGATTGCGCAAGATAAATCTCTTCCCAATTACTACCATTTCCGAGCTCTGATGGCCTTGCGTCTGTTTGATAATGATCGCGTTGCAGACTTTTTAGAAAATTATATTAGTGAAGATAAAGGCGCTGGTCACACACGACGTGCGTTTGAGTCCTTTGCTCGGGGCTTTTCCCAGACTCATCCAGATCGTGTTCAGCGGGCAGCCAGCGAGTTGCTTGAAAATAAGAACCCACATGTTCGGATTTCAGCGGCTCGAACCCTGCGGACTTTTGATACGAGTAATTCCCGTTCCATGCTGCGGGAACATATCGCCAATGAAGAAGATTGGGTTCGGGAAGAAATCGAAAAGGAATAATCCCTTCTATTCCCGCTGTGGTCCAGTCATCGAACTGGGAGTATAGTGCCTTAGCAAATACTGCAATGTATTTCCCAAAACCTGCCGACTGTATCCCGGTAATACCAACCGGGATACAGATCCCAACCGCAATGCTTCTTCAGGATTCAACAGTTCTCGTTCATACCTTTGAGTGAGTTCTGCCATTACTTGATCACGCTGACTTGCAGCCTCCGCTTCTGGCACTCCTTTAGCCAAAGATTCCTGATACAATTTGAGTGCTGCCCGGAATTCGTCTTTATACACAAATTGTTTACCTGCTGGCCCCATGACAGCAATACGAGCTGTTGGCAGCGCAAATACAAAATCAGCGTCGACATGGTAACTGTTCCATGTGCAATATGCTCCTCCGAAAGCATTCCGTACAATCAAAGTAATTCTAGGCACTCGGAGATCCACAATGGAATCCAAAAGTTCACGCCCAGCCTGCACAATACCTAAACTTTCCTGTTCTGAACCTGGAGCGTAGCCCACCACATCTTCTAAAAAGATCACAGGAATGTTGTACAAATTGCAAAAACGCACAAATCGAGCGGCTTTGCGGGAAGCATGTACGTCAATGTTTCCAGAAGCAGAGGCACTATTGTTAGCAATGAAGCCCACGACATTTCCACCCATGCGCCCGTAGGCCGTGATTGCCTGAGGAGCCCGTCTTGCTTGCACTTCAAAGTATTCACCATGGTCGACTAAGTTTTGTAAGAAAAGACGCATATCAAACGGAGTGTTAAAACCAGTATGGGGATTGGTGAGTGCTTTTTCCAACATGATCGCTTCTTCTTCAATGAATCCGTCTAAACAAGCCGAAGTTGGCTTAAAAGGTGGGGAGGAATGGTTGTTGTCAGGCAAATAGCTCAATAGGCGCAATGCTTTTCGCAAAGCATTCAATTCATCGTTTGCCATCAAGTCTACTACTCCACTTTGAGTGTGAACTTTGGGACCTCCCAGGTCATCTGCAGAAATCGATTCACCCATCGTTTCTTGAACCACGCGGGGGCCAGTGAGGCCAAAAAAAGTATCCTGAGGTTGAATCAAATACGATCCTTGACGAGGCAAGTATGAACCGCCTCCGGCATTGTAACCGAACATCAGCATGATCGACGGTACGACGCCACTGATCTTCCGCATGGCTGCAAACGCCTCAGAATATCCATCCAATCCACCCACACCTGCTGGTACATAAGCTCCCGCAGAATCATTCATGCCAATTAGAGGAATTCCATGCTCTCCTGCCATTAAGATTTGACGTGCCAGTTTGGCACCATTGGTCGCATCCATGGATCCTGCCCGGACTGTAAAGTCATGACCATAAAAAGCAACATCACGGCCTTCGATATTGAGAATACCGGTTACAATCGAGGCCCCATCCAGTTCCTTTCCCCAATTTTGGAAAGTGATATGCGGCTCTTTGTCCGTTAATACTCGAATTCGTTCCCAAATCGTCATGCGTCCCTTGCTGTGCTGACTACGACGGCGTGCTGATCCTCCTCCCTGTTGAGGCTTTTGCAAAAGTTCATTGGCTCGATTCAAACGATGAGTATAGTCTTCTAGCATTGGATTAGATGAGGATATCTTTGCAAAATTCGGTTGAGACTTGTGTGCAAATGGATTGTCTAGAGAATATTTGTTTTCAGCAGTTGTCATAGGGCACCTGAGGTCTAAAGATTCAAAGATTCTATCGTTATTCTAGGGTGAAATTTTTCCATGCGAACTTACTATTTTAATCCTTTAAGCCGCCCTTGGAGGCAAGACGGAAGTCCTTGCTCCACGTAGGACTTTTTGCTAGAAATGGGGGGTAAATGAACCCTAACACTCTCCTTTAGCACCTTTTTTTCGGAGAAGCGATTATGAGTGAAACAGCACGTATTGAGATTGGTGATAAGTCCGTTGAAGTCCCGATTGTAGAAGGCTCAGAAAAAGAAATAGGTTTGGATATTGCCAAATTGCGAGCTTCTACTAAAGCAATCACGTTGGACCCTGGATTTGTAAACACAGGGTCTTGTCAAAGTGGTATCACGTTCCTGAATGGCGAAGAAGGCATTTTGCGTTATCGGGGTTATCCTATCGAGCAACTAGCTGAGAAATCCAATTTCTTAGAGGTCAGTTATTTGTTGATCTATGGCGATTTGCCCACACCAGCTCAACTGCAGCAATTCCAAGAAAACATCACCTATCATACGATGCTGCACGAAGATCTTAAACACATTTTCAATGCCTTTCCACGCAATGCCCATCCAATGGCAATTTTATCCTGTGTGGTCTGTGCATTGTCTACTTTCTATCCTGATACCAGCCCTGAAAACAAAGAATCGATGGATATGGGAGTATGGCGATTGATTGGTAAATTACCCACTATCGCAGCTTGGGCGTATAAAAAAAGCATTGGGCAGCCGTTTGTATATCCGCTGAATGCCCTCCCTTATTGTAGCAATTTTCTGAACATGATGTTTGCAGTCCCTGCAACCCCCTACGAAATCCACCCTGACCTTGCGAAAGCTTTAGATGTTTTGTTTATCCTTCATGCGGATCATGAACAAAATTGTTCCACCTCAACCGTTCGCTTAGTAGGAAGTAGCAAAGCCCATCTTTTTGCATCCATGTCGTCAGGCATTACGGCTTTGTGGGGGCCTTTGCATGGAGGAGCCAATCAAGCGGTTTTGGAAATGTTGGAAGCGATTCACAATGATGGTGGTGATGTGAAAAAATATGTGGATAAGGCAAAAGATAAAAAGTCAGGATTTCGTCTCATGGGTTTTGGCCATCGTGTTTACAAAAACTTTGATCCACGAGCGACTATCATTAAGGGCTATTGTGATAAAGTGTTGGATACGGTTGGGGTTCAAGACCCTCTTTTAGATATCGCACGTCAGTTGGAAACGGTTGCACTGGAAGATCCTTACTTCGCGGAAAAAAAGCTTTATCCCAACGTCGATTTCTATAGTGGGATTATTTATAAAGCAATGGGCTTTCCCACTCCGATGTTTACTGTTCTCTTTGCTTTGGGGCGTTTACCCGGCTGGATTGCCCATTGGATGGAGATGAACAGTGCTCCTGCCAAAATCGGACGTCCTCGTCAGATTTACACCGGTGCTAATGAGCGCCAGTATGTACCTATTGATCAACGTAGTTGATCCCAAATCTTCCCGGAGCGTGTTGAGCACGCTCTCCCTCTCATCCCAACACTTCCAAGGACAGGATATTCTCATGGTGCGATTGCGTTTTGCTCCTAGCCCCACCGGCTATTTGCATATTGGCGGATTACGAACTGCGTTATTCAGTTATCTATATGCGAAACAACAAAATGGTTCCTTTGTTTTCCGACTCGAAGACACTGATCAACAGCGTTTGGTTGAAGGCTCAGAGCAAGACTTGCTGAAAATGTTGAAATGGGCCGGTTTAGAAATCGATGAAGGGCCAGGAATTGGAGGGGACTATGGGCCATATCGTCAATCAGAGCGCTTGGAAACTTACCAGAAATATGCACAACAGTTGTTAGATTCGGGTCATGCTTACTATTGCTTCTGTACTCCAGAAGAGTTGGAAGTGATGAAACGTGAACAGCAAGCCCAAGGTTTACCCACCCGGTACGATGGTAGGCATCGTAATCTTCCTCTAGAGGAAGTCAAACAACGTTTGGGTTCTGGAGAATCCTATGTGATCCGCATGAAAATCCCAGAAGCTAATGAAAACATTGTAATGCACGATGAAATCCGCGGTACGGTGACCATTGAATCCGAACAACTGGAAGACCAAGTGATTGTCAAAGCGGATGGCTTCCCAACTTACCACCTTGCTTCTGTCGTAGACGATCACCTTATGCAAATCACCCATGTGGTCCGTGGAGAAGAATGGCTTCCTTCGTTGCCTAAACACATTTTATTGTATCGCTACTTCAATTGGGAACCTCCCCATTTTTTGCACTTGCCGTTGATCCTGAATCCAGACCTTTCCAAACTAAGTAAACGCCAAGGAGATGTCGCGGTTGAAGACTATCAAGCGAAAGGCTATCTCCCAATGGCTTTGGTCAACTTCATTGCCCTTTTGGGGTGGAGTTCAGGAGATGATCAAGAATTATTTTCTCGCGAAGAGTTAATTGAAAAATTCAGTTTTGATCGAGTGAATAAGGCAGGGGCAGTGTTTGACCAAGATAAACTCAACTGGATGAACCAGCAGCACATTCTCTCCCTTAGCCCAGATGGTTTATATGCGTGGTTGAAACCTTTCATCATGACCACACCTTTTGGAACTCAAGAAGAAAACTTGTTGAAGAGGGTCTGTGCGATCTTGCAGCCTCGGCTAGTTACACTGAAAGATGTCACCGAAAAGTTAGCTCTATTTTTTGAAGAAGAACCGACTTTGAAGGATCAAAAACTGATTGAAGTATTACAAAAAGAAACCTCACGAACAGTTTTAGAAGCATTTCGGAAAGAGATTCAGGCTGTTGAAGAAATGAATGGAGATACTTTCAAAAGCCTGATGAAAACGATACAAAAGAGTACCAAAATTCGAGGAAAGGATTTGTGGATGCCAATGCGGTATGCCCTAACCTTGGAAGAACATGGTCCAGACTTACCATTAGTTGCGGAGATCTTTGGGAAAAAAAAGTGCCTGCAAATGGTCGAACAGGCACTCAATATTTAGCAAATATTGAGAAAGCGACTAGAAAATTCTTATTCATCATCTTTGTCTAATGCAGCCTTAAGCTTTGGCACAAAAGAAATGGCTTTCTCTACTTTGATACGTTGAATTTGTTTTAAACTAAACCCCAATTTCTCTGCATATTCCTTTTGGTTTAACCCTCGCATTTCTGCTTGGGTTAAAAACCGATCGTACAACTTTCGGTTGGTCTCAATAATTTTGTCTAAAGAGCTAGACCGGAGCGGTTCTGCTCGCCGCGAGGCCGATCGTCGTGCCGCTTTTCGGGCAGCGGTTCTTCTGACGAGTGCTTCCACTTCTTCCTTGATTGCAGCACGTTCGTCATCAATATCATCATCATCGACCACGCTAGAAGCTATATCCGACTCACTAGCTACTAAGTAATCCTTCGCCCTAATGGCGAGTCGCAGAAAATCTGCTTTAGTCATGTCTTGGTCTTCCAGAAATGTCTCTAACTCTTTACGCAATTCGCTAGTGATTTCTGCTTTGAATTTTGCCATTTCACCACTTCCGAACTAAAGGTTAATCAAACAAACGTCTAATCCCTAACAATTAGACTTTTTCCCTCATGAGTATGAAATCAAAATTATACTTTTTTGCTAGAAAATTCAACATTTTGCAATAAAATACTTTTTTTTTCGCACGGTATACTTGAGTTAATTCTACATCTTTTTTTTAACACCCTTAGAGAGCAGAGAGAATGAACCGATCGCAATGGTTGCAAAGTCTTTTACTTCCTAACTTTGCGGCGATTCGGCCCCAGGTCGCCAAAGTGTTAGTCTTCAGTTTTATCGCCTTAGGGAGCTTATTATATCCTGTATGTAATGTTCAGGCGCAACTTTCAGTAACCTTAACTCAAAATATCGAGTTAACGAGTCAAGAGTTAATTCGCAGTGTGCAATCGCTTCCGCGCATTAATCCCCTTATTGTTGTTTTAGAAATTTTGAATGCAACCACTCAACTGCGGGATGAGATGAGCCAGACCTTAGAACAAGATTTCGCTGAAAAGCTGGCTGCCTCTCAAACGTATCAGGTGGTGGAGTTTCAACAAATATCCAGTGTTCGTGAGGAGTGGCTAGCTGCATTTCCAGATTCTCAACCCGCTCAATTGCGAAACGATCTCGCGGATGTCGTTGGAGCCGATTGGGTCGTGACCGGCTCTTACACCGAAGTGCAAGACACTATTGAGGTTCGCTTACAACTTTATGAAGTTTTAACACAACAGACATTGTGGCAAGGAGGTTTTCAAACCAACTTGAAGACCCCAACTTCCGCTGATTCAGAAAGTGCAATTCCCATCACTCCTCCTAAGCCTGTCGCAATTCCCATCACCCCTACCCTACCCGGTACAATTCCGTCAGATTCGATTTCCGGCAGGGATGAGCGGACTGATTCTGAAAACGTGTCAGAAGGCATTGAAACTGAATCTAATGAAACGATGCCTACCAATCCTGCTGGAAAGGCTTCTGTTTCGGAGGAATTGAAAGAAGATCCTGTGCAACCCATTATTTCGGGAGTGGATACAGAGGCATCTGAAACCGAAACAGATAGCAATAATATTGGCACAGAACCTTTTGGTAGTGATGGAGAGATAGCGAGCATTGACTCTAGACGTTCAGAGTCCGATTTTACGGAAGCGGGCAGTCCCCTTGCACAAGAATTTGTGGAGGATACAGACGGAATGATTCTCATTCCCAGTACCACTTTTATAATTGGTTCTGAAACGGGCGATGCAGATGAAAGGCCCGTGCAGACGCTTTCACTTCCGAGTTATCGGATCGATGCCAATGAGGTCACAAATGCTGATTTTGCAGCGTGCCCTGTATGTGAACGCGGGCAGGGTGGATTTGATACAGAAGCCCCGGATCAACCTGTTGTCTATGTGGATTGGGAAAATGCTCGGAAGTATTGTGAATTTGTGGGGAAACGCCTTCCGACCGAAGCAGAATGGGAAAATGCCGCTCGTGCTGGGAATCAAACTCAATATGCCTTTGGAGATGATGTCGAACAGTTAGGGTTATATGCCTGGCATCAAGCTGACACGCTACTCCATGCTCAGCCAGTACGTACGAAGCAACCTAACCAATGGGGAATCTTTGATATGCATGGCAATGTCATGGAATGGGTCAGTGATCGATATGATGCTTCAGGTTATCGAGAGACTGGCCTCGAATCAGATGAAATGCCAGAATCATCTTCTGTAGAACAACCACCTGAGGAAGCTACATTGGAAGCGATTTCTGAGTCACCTTCTGCAGAAAAAAATTCAGTACTGTCTAGTCCTGTCCACTATCTTTTGAGATCTGTGAGAGGTGGGGCTTGGGGGGGAGCTTTTGGGCAGGGAAAGGCAGATCAATTACGTTCTGCCAATCGGGAAGGGTTAGCACCTTGGGTCCGTTCGTTTTTGGTGGGCTTTCGTTGTGCTGCCGATGCTCCCGTTTCTCCTCCTATAGAAAAAGAAACGGAAGACTCAAAAGATCTCTTCATACCATTTATCTTTTGACGGATCTTGTAGTTCGGATCGGGTTGCTGGGTATCGGCACTCTGGAGATCAATACTCGATACCTGAGGGATCTGAGCCATTCTGGTGTTGATCATGTCAAGTCTTGCAGGGTCATTTTTCCATCTTTATCGAGTTGAGAATAGAAAGCATTGAAGTCGAAGTTTTGATAAGCGTCACAACGACTACAGAGATGAATTTCACTCCGTTTGCCTGCATCTAACAGTTCACGACAATGCCGCATTACTTCACCATTCCAAATTTCCATCACGGTTTGTTCTTTCACGTCTCCTACAATTTGGCGCTCTTTAGAATCCCAACAGCAGAGCGTTGCACGTCCGTCCACGTAAAAAAACATCTGATCGATAATCTTTAAACACGGTAAGTTCAGCGCTTCAGTTTGACCTTCCCAAGGATAGCGATACAAGTCGGTAAACAGCACTTGGGTGGGGTTCCGAGCGGTCCAATAATCGCGAAACTCTTCTTGTTCCTGTTCGGTTCCAGGCAGGCGAATCATGCGAACTTCGGTTAAGATGTCTTTTCCCGAATTATTGGCCGCTTTGATGAAATACTCCACATTCGCATACACTTTATCATAACTGATGCCACGTGCTTCATCGAAGGTTTCCCGGTGGAACCCATCGACACTGAAACGAACGGCATCGACACCAGCGTCAATAATTTCATCAGCCCGTTTCGGAGTGAGCGGTTCTCCATTGGTATTGAATTCAACAACGGCCGTAGGATCTTCTTTAATATATTTGATAATTTTGGTCATTCGCTTATCCACAAACGGCTCGTTGAGAATAAACGGCCGGTAGGTGGCTCCGATACCACGGGTTTCGTCGATGATCTTTTTCCAGACTCGCTCTTCCATGAACATCGGACGGCGGGTGGCGTATTTTTGCGGACAAAACCAGCAGGTTGCGTTGCAGGCAATCGTGGTTTCGATCTGGATGTACTTCGGAACTTTGGGATAAGGCATTCTCCTCATCGCACCTCCTGGCTAATGAATTGGTAGCATTGGTCAGCAGCCCCACATTGGGACTCAATCCGTTGGGAAGCTTGTTGGCCCAGTCTAACACAAGACTCCGGGTCTTTCAGTAACCGAAGCAACAGGGAGCGAAACGCCTCTGGTGTCTCGATGGTGAAAGCCAATTTGTATTGTAGTAGATCCAAGGCTTCTGGCGAATTGTAATGAATGGGACCGAATATCACAGGCAAACCCATCACGCAGGGTTCCATCACGTTATGCACACCGGTAGTGAATGCTCCTCCGACATAAGCAAGATGGCCAACTTGATATACTGAGGAAAGGACACCCACGGTATCTACCAAGATGATCCGGGGTGGCGTCTCAGGCTGATTTTCCAATTGAGTAAAACGTTCGATCTTCACATGGTTAAAAAATGTTTCCGTATGTTCCAGATGTTCCGTAGTGGGTTCATGGGGCACAATGATCAACAAAACATCTGGAAATTGTTCCAGAGCGTCTGCCAATCCAGGAAAAATACATTCTTCATCCGGTGGCCAACTGCTTCCAATCACAATGACAAATTTTTCTTTTACATAATCGGGAAACTTGGGAACGGGCAGACGGTTCTTTCGATCCAGGACGCTATCGAAGCGAGTATCCCCTGCAACAACAACATTTGGATGGTCAGGATTGGTAAGGAGAAAACGTTGCCGATCTTCTGGTGAGACGGCATAGATCCCTTGTAAACAAGCATATAGGGTTCGATAAAAGGCCCGTCCTACACGATTGGTCACTCGCAGTGATTTTGGCTGCAATGTTGCGGAGATCAGATATTGTGGAATACCTGCGGCATGCGTCTCCCAAATCAAATTAGGCCATAGATCAAACTTCACATAGATCACGGCTGATGGCTGCAAAATAGCCAGTAACCGCCTTACATTATAAGGGAAGTCCAAAGGAAGGAAGTCCACGACCACAGGGGTATATCCATCGGGTAATTTCAAGCGTTGCGCCCATTTATAACCTGTGATGGAACTGACGGTGAGAGCACACTCATAACCATTGCGAAGCAATCGTTCCATGACGGGTTGGGCTTGCAGCAATTCACCCGCGCTCACGACGTGAAACCAGATCAGCGGCTTGCGGAGATCGCGTCGGATGATTTGGGCGTCCAAACGCCCCCAGAAACCTTGGCGACCATCCAAACTATCTTTGATTTTTTTATCACGGAAGGATTGAAGATACAAAATCCCCACCAATAGTGGCAAGACGACATACGTGTAGAGAAATCCCCAGAATTTTTGAAAAAGTACTGATGTGTTGTTCATGAACGCCGTTTTAGGATTTTTCTTGAAATGCACTAGGCAATAAATTGAATGGCAACACCTTGATGATAACGGGAAGTAGAATCCCTCCGGCAGGAAGGCAGAAAATCGCTAAGGCGGGAATCGTTTTCGCGATATCCAATAACTGGGCTTTGGCTTTGCTTTTTTCTTCGGGAGTGAGGGGTTCCGAAGTTGCTTTCATTAAGATCTCATACAATTCTTTGGTTTCACGCACCTCAACCATGATCTTATCCATGCTAGAGTGGACTGCATCCATAATTTTGTTACGTAAGTATTGATCCAGTTCTGAAAGCGATTGCCCCTTAATGAATTCGAAGCGATGTCCATGATCTGCAAAAAAGCTGAGGACAGAAATGTACAAATGATCCAACTCCATTTCGCTCACCCCTAGCCGTTGGGCCACTTCATTGATCAATTGATGTTCTTGGGAGGCTTGTTGGTCATCGATCATGGAAAGCAAAACCAGGATTTGAAGAACATATTTTCTGAGAATATCGGAATCAATAGAAAGATCGACATCTTCCAATCGAACGGGGGTTTCCAACCGTTTCTTCAGTTTATTGCGGTGGTTGGGAGGCAAACGCGCTTGGTTGATATATTGTTGCATAACTTTCTTTTCAACCTCGGCTACATTTTCGTCGGCCCAAATTAGAGCCTCAAATAACAGAATCAACCGTTCTTTCATCAAGACCCGTTCTAAACCCACCTGCTCCTTATGAGAAACGGACTGGTCCGGTTGTTGTGTGCTTAGAAAATTCCATCGCAAAAACATATAGATTTCTAGAAAGCCAAACCAGTTTTGTATCGTCTCTCCGACAGTCCAAAGCGATTTCTTCATATGCACATGAAGGTAAAATACCTTTTCAAGTTTCTTGATGAATCTATGAAGTTTCTTGTCGTTGGCAAGAGCTGTCGAAAATTGGGAGGAAGCTAGCAAATCATCGGGCAGTTCGGGGATATAAAATTGGAGTAATTGTCCCAATATCTGCTGTAATTGCTCCGGATACTGAGACTCTTGTGCATGGAGGAGTTGATGTTCTTGAAGAGCGGTAGAAAACAAGGTCTCCAAATAGACGATCAGAATTTCAGCATAGGCTTCAGGGAATCCACAATTTTTCCAGGCGGAATCTAATTGGGCGTCGACATAAGAGCAGCCCAACAAAACTCCATTTTCTTGAACGATTTCATACAGACAGTCATCCAATTCTTTCCGATCTGCGAAGGGGTGGGAAACCTTTTGATAGACTTCCAATGGAGGAAAGGGGCGCTCTAAGCGAAATTGAAGATATTTCTTCAGCCATCCGCCCGTTTGCCATTGCATGAGGACTCTCTTTAAAACGAATCGTTGCAGAAAATACTATAGGGTCTGTGATTAGACCACTAAAACGAATAGTTTAGGGACAAGGCAATGTGTCGTAAAAAGGACTCTGATTGAGACTGTTCCAAACTGACAACATAGACATCGCGATAGAGGAAAGAAATCCCCACAAAGCCATATAAATACGAGTGATCATTGACATCGATAGTGACACCATCCACTTCAATTTTCAATTCGGTATTGATATGTCCCTGCCCTCCGCCAACATAGGGAATCCATGCACTTTTTTCCTGGTGATTATAACCTAGTGACACATCGGCCCCAGTCCGCACTAAGCTGAACTTATCGTCGGAACTGTTGTCGGTGATAGGGCCTTCTACGCTACCTGCCGAATACGTACCTCGACCACGAAACAGGAATGCCTTGAACCCATATTGATAGCCAATTTCAAGAGATCCTAAATTGGCTGAGTAGTTTTGAATCTCCACAGGGGGGATCCAAGAAGCTCCTGCAAACAGACCGGATTTATCAAAATATCGTCCTCGAGGACGCAAGATGAGACCAGGCGGTGAAATTTTTTCATCTTTGTTACCCACTTGATTATCAACCACGGGAACCACGAGAGCGTCGGCACCAACCTGCCACGGGGCTTTTTTAGGGATGATTGGAGCGATGGTGGGACGAAAATCTAACAAGTGAGCGTATACCAACTGCAATCGCTCAGCTTGATCGAGAAATGTCACAGCTTCCACTGAGGAAGCTAGCACTAGGAAAATACAACTCAAAATCTTACCGTTCAGTAACCGCTTCATTCATCTCTCCACAACTGCTGTCGAATTGACAAAATACCAGTGATATCCTAAGATTGCGAGGCATCCTCTGGGGTGATAAAATCAATAAAATCAATAAAATGAAACAAGAAGTAAACTCAAAAATGCACCTAAAAGTAAACGAAATCTATCAGAGCATTCAAGGCGAATCCTCATTTGCAGGATTGCCTTGTATCTTCATTCGCACCAGCGGCTGCTCGCTGCGTTGTTCATGGTGTGATACCGCATATGCTTTCTACGAAGGGAAAGAACGTTCCTTCGAAAGCATTTTGGAAGAAATCGCAAAATACAATTGTTTTTTGGTTGAACTCACTGGAGGGGAACCCTTGGATCAAAAAAATGCCTATTTGTTCCTCACCGCACTTTGTGATGCAGGGTATACCGTTCTCTTGGAAACTGGCGGTCATCGACCGATTGCCACATTGGACCCTCGGGTGCATTGCATCATGGATGTGAAATGTCCCACCTCCCGGATGAAAAAGTCCAATCGATGGGAAAACCTTCAACATGTGAGTAAAAAAGATGAAGTCAAATTTGTGATTGGCAATCGCGAAGATTACGAATGGGCTTTAGGTATAGTCCATAACTATCGATTGTCAGAAATCACCAACCCGCTGTTTGCTCCGGTCCATGATGAACTCCATCCACGTCAACTGACCGAATGGATTTTAGCAGACAAAGCCCCGGTCCGATTTCAAGTACAATTGCACAAATATATTTGGGGAAAGGACGCCCAAGGCGTGTAAACGGTGCGCTCGGCGTATAACGAACTTATGGCAGAAGCATTGGTTGTTTTATCGGGTGGACAAGATTCCACAACCTGTTTGTTTTGGGCATTGCAGCAATTTGACAAAGTGAAGGCCATTACCTTCGATTACGGTCAACGTCATCGTATTGAACTGGATAGCGCTCGAAAGATTGCGGAACTGGCCAATGTACGTCACCGTATTTTAGCGATTGATACCTTCAGTGCTTTAGGAGGGAACTCGCTCACGACTTCCGATATCCCAGTACCGACTGACGAAGAACAAGATGGTCTACCGAGCACTTTTGTTCCTGGGCGCAATCTGATCTTTCTCACTTTTGCGGCTGCTTATGCGTATCAACGAAATATTCAAGACTTGGTTACCGGTGTGTGTGAGACGGATTACAGTGGGTATCCCGACTGCCGCCAAAATACAGTTGAGGCTTTGCAGCTGGCAATCAACTTAGGCATGGAAAGCCACCTACGCATTCACACTCCCTTGATGTGGCTTAACAAAGCTCAGACGGTGATTCTCGCAAAAGAAGTCGGGGCCTTGGATGCGATGGCCTGGACACACACTTGTTATAATGGTCAATTTCCACCGTGTGGTGACTGTGCTGCCTGCGTCATTCGAAAGCGTGGTTTCGAGGAGGCGGGTTTCGAGGACCCGCTACTGCGACGTGCTGCTAAATCTGTTTAACCCTCTATTTAACCCTCTGTTTAACAGGACGTTGAACAAGATGTTGAACAATCTATTTGAAGAATTCAACCTGTTTGAAGAAACCAGTATGCGATGGATTGTTCCTTTCCTGATTTTTGCTTTCACGACAACCCCACTGCATGCCAACGAATTGTTTTTGCAAATGGCAGATCGATATGTGGAAACTGCTATTAAGGAATTCGTGGCAGGGTTGACAAAAAATGAACGTTATCCGTTGTTACGTGTGATGACGGATCTCCGTTTTCAAATCTTCAAATCTTATCTCAACATCAGTCGTCGTATTGAGACACAAGCGTGTTCTCGTCGTCGCAACTACGGAGCGAATGTTCCGCCAGACAAAAGTGAATTTTGCCAACGCTATGACGAACTGGTCGATTCTGCCAAAGCTGGCGTTGTGGATATTGAAGCTTTTGAAAAAGTCTATTTCCGTTATGAACCGATGTTGCTACGCGAAATCGAACTCCAACAAGCTCGCGATGCCATGCGGCGTTGGATCAAACAAAAAGTGAATTGTTTGGATGACAAAACGCAATGCGGACGTGATGAACGTGGCATTGTGTCGCGAGTCATTCAGGAAGATCGGAATGCCATCCGTTTGTACAAACATATTTTGCGGGATCTCGAAAAAAAAATCTTTCCAGAAGAGGCCAATCTTTCGTTTATTAATGATTCTGTCATCAATTCTCCATGCACGGCATCTGGGCAAGAACGTGGAGTGACCCTCAATCAAGGGATGGTGTTTGTGCCAGAAGGGACTTTCATCCGAGGCAGTGCCAATGGAAGAGAGGATGAAAAGCCACCTCATGCCGTAGTAGTTGATGCATTCTGGATCGACCGATGTGAAGTTAATAATCGGCAATACCTCCGATTTTTGGCAGAAGATCCGTATCTCAGGAAAAGCACCTTGCCTCGTCAATTTCATGATGGGGACTATTTGCAAAACTGGGAAGGGGATTTGAAGCCTCCAACCAATCGGGACAATTATCCCGTGGTGTATGTCTCATGGTTTGCGGCGCGGTATTATTGTCAATCACTGGGTAAACGCCTCCCTTCTGAGGCTGAGTGGGAACGAGCAGCTCGTGCTGGTGCCATTACGGATTATAGTTTTGGGAATGGTCCTGAAAAATTAGAGGATTTCGGATGGTACAATGGCAATTCAGAAAATCGTCTCAGACTCGTTGCGGATAAGCGAGCCAACAAATTCCAAATCTTCGACATGCATGGAAATGTGTGGGAATGGGTTTATGATTGGTATGGCCCGTATCCCAAAGGCCGAGTGGAAAATCCACAAGGCCCAGTGCATGGAAAATATCGGGTGCTGCGAGGGGGGTCTTGGAAAAGTCCTGCTGAACATCTTCGTGCTTCGATGCGAGGGGATGATTCCCCCATCAACACAAGCCCCGATGTGGGCTTCCGGTGTGCCTCTGGGGTGCATCCGAATCGGCAATAGGGAATCAGTTACGCCGCACGATTTTCCAATTCGCTGATTTGCTGTTGGAGTGCGCCAATGGTCTTTTCAGTCGACGCCACTTTATCACGCAATTCATCCACGATGTTTTCGGGGGCTTTGGCCAAAAAGCCCTCATTGCCCAACTTCCTTTGGCTTTTGAATAGAAAGTCTTCTTCTTTTTTGAGCTTCTTTTTCAGCTTGGTGAGTTCTTCCGTCCAATCGACATCAGCGGCCTCAACATGCACCAAGGTGTCGCTGAAATACGCACTCAACGAATCATTCTGTACTTCTGGTTGACGCTCATGGATTTCGAGCTTAGCCAGCCGTGCCAATCTGAGAATCAAGCCTTCATGTTCTTGATACAAGGAGGCATGATGTTCAGAATCAACCCTCGCATCAATTTTTACATTCAATCCGATATTAGCCTTGTCACGCAGTGCTCGGATCTGTGTGATGGCTTCCTTGACCAAAGAAATTTGCTCCTCACTTTCTGGATAGGTGTGCTCTTCAATGGTTTGTGACCAATCGGCACGAATCAGCATGCCTTCCGTTGCAAACTTGGACCATAATTCTTCTGTCACAAAAGGGAGATAAGGATGGATCAACTTCAACAAAGTCGTATAACCATAGGCAAGGGTGCAATCGTCTTCTTCACTGCGTTCTGGCTTTTTGGACATTTCCAAATACCAATCGCAGAACTCTCCCCATAAGAAAGACCTTAAATTTTCCGAAGCTTCTGCCAATCGAAAATTTTCCAAACTTTTTTGCGTGCTCGTAATCAGGTCGTTCAAATTGTGCAAGATCCATTGATTGATGGGGTCTTTCACATTGCGAGGAGGGGCGACGGAAACCCCTTCGGGAAGAGTCATCAAGACATAACGGCCTGCATTCCAAAGCTTATTGACGAATCGGCGGCAGCTTTCCAATTTTTCTGGATATAGCTTTAAATCCATCCCTGGACCAGTCCCTACGATCAAAGCCAAACGGAGCGCATCTGCACCATAGTCTTCAATACTTTCTAAGGGATCAATACAGGTTGCCGGATCGGACTTGGACATTTTTTTGCCCTCACGAGTGCGGACCAGACCGTGCAGATAAACGGTCTCAAAAGGAACCTCGCGGACCATGTAGGTGGTCATCAAAATCATCCGAGCGACCCAGAAAAATAGGATATCGTAGCCAGTTTCCATCACGTGGGTTGGGTGGAATTTCTGGAAATCCGGACTACGATTCAGCAGTTCTTCAAAGGAAAGCGAATGGTCTTTTGTCAAATCAGGGTCAATGAGTGTGCTCCAGGTCCATAGAGCCGAAGAAAACCAAGTGTCCAAAGTATCAGGATCTTGTTCCCAGCCGTCTCCTTCTGGGGCACGCAAATGGGCTTCATATTGGCCCTCTTTGTACCAAACCGGAATGCGGTGACCCCACCAGATCTGACGGGAAATACACCAGTCTTGAAGATTCTCAATCCAATGGAAGTAGGTGTTGTTGAAGCGTTCTGGGACAATCCGAATATCTCCAGAGCGAACCACATCGATCAGAATGTCTTTGAGGCTGCGTTGTTCCCCTTTCCACTCCACAACGGGCTTGTTGACATCAATGAACCATTGTTCTTTCGGCAAGGGTTCAATGGGTTGTTTGGAACGATAGCAAATGGAAAGCGGTTGTTGATACGGCTCTTCTTTCACCATCAGGCCCGCTTCTTTAAGATCTCTGGCAAAGGCTTCCCGACATTCACGAACGGTCATGCCTTGATAGGTAGGGCCAGCGGATTCCATCATGCGTCCGTCTTCCCCAATCACTTGCAGCACTTTCAGATCATGTTCCAGCGACATCTGGAAATCGATCTGGCTGTGGCCCGGTGTGACCCCGATGACTCCGGAACCAAAATCGCGATCCACCTTCTCATCGGCAAACACTTTGACATAGATCTTGGGACCCTTGGGCCAGTCCACCTCTAAGGTTTGACCAATGTATTCTTTATAGCGTTCATCTTCGGGATGGACTGCCACACCGGTATCCCCCAGCTTCGTCTCAGGACGGCTGGTAGCAATCACAAACGGACCATACTGCATATAATACAGCACCGCAGGTGTGTCTTTGTATTCAATTTCATCATCTGAAATGGTGGTTTGTAGTGTAGAATCCCAGTTGACAATACGATACCCTCGATAGATCAACCCCTGTTCGTACATCCGTATGAAAGTATGATTCACACACCGATTGAGCTGGTCATCCATTGTGAATCGTTCCCGCGACCAGTCACAGCTCGATCCCATGGCCCGAATCTGATTACGGATGGTACCCCGAGATTCCTGCACATACTTCCGAATGCGATTTAACAATTCTTCGCGGCCTAAGGTTTTCCGGGGGTTCAAAATTTTTTCTTCTTGTTGGATTTTCTTAATCACCACATTTTCGGTCGCAATGGCCGCATGGTCGGTACCAGGAAGCCATAAAGCTTCATCTCCCATCATCCGATGCCAGCGAATCAAGATATCTTCCACAGAAAGCATCACCGCATGACCCACATGCAATTGACCGGTCGCATTGGGCGGAGGGATGGAGATGGTGAATGGTTTTTTTGTGGAATGAGCATCCGCAATGAATGCACCGCTTTCTTCCCATTGTTGGTAGATACGATCTTCGTAGTCTTTCGGGTTACAGGTTTTGGCAATCGGTTCCATAGATCTATTCTTTACTTAAGATGTGTGGGTTGGATTGGTTAGGTGGTTGACTGGGTTGACTGAGATTGTGCCTCAAGATGCTAGAGCAGTCCACTTTGTTTATAACACATGCTCCAAGCCGTAAATCAGTTCGTTCAGCTCCACGACCTTTTTACACGCGAAGCACACACCTGGCATGAAGGATTCGCGATGAATGGAATCGTGCCGGATGGTGAGGCTTTCGCTTTTGCCTCCAAAGATCACTTCTTGATGGGCAACGAACCCGGGAAGACGGACCGAATGCACTGGAATTTCATGGCTACGAGCACCACGGGCTCCTGATAAAATTTCTTTTTCCTCATGAGGAGGTGGAGTTTGTTGGCGAGCTTCGGCAATCATTAACGACGTTTTGATGGCCGTACCAGAAGGGGCATCGGCTTTGCGATCATGATGCAATTCAATGATTTCCGCATGGGGCAGATATTTGGCCGCTTCTTGAGCAAACTTCATCATGAGCACGGCTCCAATTGCAAAGTTGGGAGCGATCAAGCCCCCCAGTTGCTTTGCAGCACTGAGTTGCTGAAGTTCTTCCACTTGCTCCTTCAGTAAACCACTGGTGCCAATCACAGGATGCACTCCAGTTTCTATGATTTTTTTGGTGTTCTTAAAGGCCGCAGCGGCGGTGGTGAAATCCACCACGACCTGAGCTTGAAATTCTTGAATGATTTGCGCCAAATCGTCTTCCATGTCCGCCTGTCCCACCAGGGTCAAACCCGGTTCTTCTGAAACCGCTTTTACTGCTTCTTGACCCATACGACCCTTGGCTCCATTGACCACTACGCGAATGTCTGTCATGCCACCCCTCTTGGTTAAGCTTATGAATTGTTTAAGTTGTTTGGAAAAATCGAAGACAGAAACATTCCACCATCATCCTAAAAAGGCAATTCATCTATCACCGCATTGTATCAGGGATGCCTTCTCCGGTTTCCACACCTTCTACGGTTTGATTGGGGAAATATTCTTTCCAACGTTTGCTGACTAATTTTGAAGTGGATTCATCCACGATCACTTCATCCGGATATCCGGGTTTCATACGGCAGTCGAAGACAATCGGAGCAGTATATGAAACATGGTGTCGAATCGTCTGAGCAGATGCCGGATAGATATCACCAGCGGGTTCAAAGCGAGTGAAGGTACTCCACAGAAACGAGATGGTGCGCTGCGTGACTTTTGTGTCGTCCACCAGAAATACAAGGGGCCAATCTCGGATTGCAGGAGATTTTGCCAAGCGTTGTCCGTATTCGGGTTCTTCTTGATAGCTCGGTCCGCTGACGGCCAAGCATCCACCACAATACACCGACACCTCCCGCGCTTGAGCAGGCGGTTCTCCTCGAAATTCGCGAGGTAGTTCGCGAATTGGATCCCCAATACCCAACAAAATCCCCTTGCTTCCTTGGTTCACAGCGGGCCCCGTATAATCCAAGGTATCCATAGCTAAATTCGAGATCACAAACAGATCGGTTTCGAAGCGGGTGCGCTCCAGGATGTGTTCCAAAACCTGTTTGAAGTTACTCAAATCCATGGGTGTGTTGAGAACCAACAAGAATTTGGTCAACGCCAATTGTCCTGCGGCTTCTCCCAAAATACGGAACACGGAGGTCATCGCTTCGCGGGGATACCGTTCTTTTACTACGGCAGCGGCTAGGCTGTGATAACCGGTTTCGCCATAGCTCCACAAGGCTTCAATGGCAGGCATCACCAATTTGCTTAAAGGAGATAACAGCTGTTGAATGTAGTCCCCCAAAAAGAAATCTTCTTGACGAGGCTTCCCCACGACTGTGGCTGGATAGATTGCGTCTTTGCGATAGAACATGTTCTGAACGTTCAGAACCGGATAATCGTGTTGCAATGAATAATAGCCGTAGTGGTCGCCAAACGGGCCTTCTGGTCGGCGGATTTTTGGAGGCACGGTACCACAAATGGCAAAGTCGGCTTCTGCGATCAGGGGATGTCCTCCATAAGGATTTTTCACCCGTTTGAGTCGCCCCCCTTGAAGTAACGACGCCAGCATGAGTTCAGGAATGTCTTCCGGCATCGGAGCGATGGCAGCCAGAATCAAAGACGGGGGGCCACCTACAAATATAGTGACCGGAAAGGATTGATTCCGTTGTTCTGCCACGTAGTAATGGAAACCACCTCCTTTGTGAATTTGCCAATGCACTCCGGTGGTTTGATCGTCATACCGCTGAATGCGATACATTCCCAGGTTGTGGTGTCCGTTGTCGGGGTGTTCTGTATACACCAACGGTAAGGTCACAAAGGGACCTCCATCTTCAACCCATGTTTTGAGCAGGGGAAGCCGGTTCAACTTAGCAGGGCGGTCGCAACATTCCACAATCGGTCCCGTATTGACCGTCTTCATGCCGACTTTCAAACCTTCGACCACCAAACCGCGATGCTTCCAAAAGGTGCTGAATTTAGGAGGCATGAGACCTTCTGCCAACTCCATCAATTCTCGGATGAAATTTTCAGGACGCTTTCCAAAGGCCAAATCAACCCGTTTGTGAGTTCCAAACAAATTGGTCGCACATGGGAAGTCCGCACCTTTGACATGGGTGAACAATAAGGCGGGTCCTCCGGCTGCGATGACCCGTCGGTGGATTTCGGCAATTTCTAAGTTGGCATCGACAGGAGTATCGACGACCACTAATTCTTGTTCACGTTTTAGTAGCTCAACATAGGTTCTTAAATTGTCCATTAGCTCTCTCAAAAAAGAGTGATTCAAAACAAAAGGAGGTTTCTAGCAAACGTCAGTTCCACTTAAGGAACGTTAACGATTTGCTCTCTCAAAAAAGAGTGATTCAAAACAAAAGGAGGTTCCTAGCAAACGTCAGTTCCACTTAAGGAACGTTAACGATTTCTCAAAAATAAGTTACTTGAATTGTATCTAGTGTGTTATAACAAAATTGTATTACAACATCTGGTGAATACAAAACATCCATCCTGCATGTTGTTGCGAGATTCCTATAGCTATCCGTCTTGAGCTTGCTGAAGGAGGTGGAGAAGGATACATTGATGAATATTTATCACAATAACGACCTCCTCGGCTGAACCCAACGGAAAGGACTCAACATGTTAGTGACACAAACTGTTACCAAAGCTCCTCCGCCCTCTGAAGAAAAATCGAAGATCCGGTCCCGAACAAAAGACAGGCCGGTATTTTACCCCGAATCTGATGGAAAACCGATGGCCGAAACCGATATCCACCGAATCTTGCTGCTGGAATTGGTAGGAGTGCTGCAATATGCGTTTCCCGAAGCCTATGTATCGGGAAACATCTGTCTGTATTACGAAGAAGGCAATCCCAAAAAAATGATCTCTCCCGATGTGTTGCTCTGCCGTTCGCAAAGTCGGGATATCAAGCGAGTGTATCTGGCTTGGGAGCCGGATGCTCAGCTCGATTTGGTAATCGAATTGAGTTCAGCTTCAACCAAACGAGTGGATTATAATAAAAAAAAACAACTCTATGCGGAAATTCTTCAAGTTCCCTATTATGTGATCTTTGATCCTGAAAGGCTGACGTTGAATGCGTTTGTGCTGCAAGACGGTGAATATCAAGACCTGAAAATCGAAAACGGACACTGTACTCTGGACAAATTGAACATCAGTCTTGGTATCGATACTGACCGTCTATTGAGGGTTTTTGATCGTTACGGACGCCCTGTACTCACTTCAGACGAACGGGCCGAACAAGCCGAGGGACAATTGGAACAGGCCAAAGCACAAGCTAAACAGGCCGAAGGACAATTGGAACAGGTCAAGGAACAAGTGACACAAGCCAAGGGGCAGATGGAACAAGCTAAGGAACGTGCGGAGCATGCAGAAGAACATGCGATTCAGCGGGAGCAAGAAAACCAACGCCTCCGAGAGGAGCTGGAAGCTTTGCGCCGTCAATTGGATCTGGCTCGCAGCCAGTAAGCTCAGGAAGGATTTACTGATAATTCCGTCGATCCAGTCCGTACTTTCGCATTTTATCGTAGAGCGTTTTTCGCGGGACACCTAAGGTTTCAAGGGTTTTGGTGATATTGCCATTGTGGCGAGCGAGTTCATGTTCAATCACGCAGCGTTCAAAGGATTGGACTTGTTCAGGAAGAGTCATACCTCCGGTAGCCGAGGTACCGTGGAGCAGCTGGTCTAAATTGAAAGCACCTGTTTCGCCCAACAGGACAAAACGTTCGGCCACATTACGCAATTCTCGCACATTGCCGGGCCAGGAATACGCCATGAGACTTCGGACCCCATCTCCTGTCAAAGTAGGGCTGTCGCGCTTATAATAATTGGAAGCAACCAGCATGAAATGTTGGAATAGCAGCGGGATATCTTCTTGTCGTTCGCGTAATGGAGGGATCGGAATATTGAGCACGTTCAAGCGATAATAGAGGTCTTCTCGAAAAACTCCTTGGTTGGAAGCCTCCCGTAAATCAACTTTGCTGGCAGCCACCACTCGTAGATCCAGGGAAATACTTTTGTTCGACCCCAAACGTTCGATACTCCGTTCTTGCAAAGCCCGCAGGAGCTTGACCTGAAGGGCCAATGGCATGCTTTCGATTTCATCTAAAAAGAGTGTACCTCCATTGGCATATTCGAATTTTCCAATCCGGCGGTTTTGGGCTCCAGTGAAAGCACCGGGTTCATGTCCAAAAAGTTCGCTTTCGATGATGGTTTCTGGAAGTGCTCCACAATTGACCGCGACAAAGTTTTTTCCCTGACGACGGCTGCACTCATGAAGGTGTCGAGCAATCAGCTCTTTGCCACTCCCTGTTTCCCCTACCAGCAATACATCTGCATCTACATCCGCAATCTGGGTTACGATTTTACGTAGTTGCTGAATCGGTAGCGTGCGGCCAATGATGCGAGGACCCGGGGCACTTTGTAGCATCAGCTCGCTTTGCAGACCTCGATTTTCTAGTGTTAAGGTCCGTTTTTCCATCGCACGCTTAGTGACGTCGGCCAAAAGGTCGGCATGAAATGGCTTCTCAATGAAATCGTAAGCGCCGTCTCGGATCGCCTGTACTGCCATTGAAATGTCTCCGTGTCCAGTGACCAAGATAACAGGCAAATCGCGGTCAATCTTCACAACTTCTTTCATGAATGTGAGGCCATCCATGTGAGGCATCTTGATGTCGCTCACGATCACACCAGGCCATTCCAAAGAGAGCATAGGAAGCACCATTTCACATTGCTCAAAGCATTGAACTTCATAGCCTGCCAGCTCCAGTGTTTGTTTCCCCGCAATCCGGATATGTTGTTCGTCATCAATCAGAATGATGGGTCCGTTGGCTGTCATGATTTCCCCTTTAACGTGTGTTCTTCCTGCACTGACGGAGGTCTAGGTAGTCTTACGATAAACATGGCTCCGCCTTCAGAATGGTTGATGGCTTTGAGTGAGCCTTTAAAGCCATCGATGATTTGATAGGAGATCGCAAGACCCAACCCCAAACCTTGTCCAGTTTCTTTGGTGGTGAAAAACGGGTCAAAAATCTGAGACAAGTGTTCCTCTTTGATACCTGGCCCGGTGTCTCGAAGAGTGACTACCACCATGTCCTGATCCCGTGATGCCTGAATATAGAGATGGCGTGGGGACGTCTCTAGCATAGCTTGCACCGCGTTGCTGATCAGATTCACAAGGACCTGCTCCAGACGCACCATATCACCAAACACAAATAAGTCTTCTTCGGGGAGATCGGTCTCTACTGTCACTTGGCCTTGGCGAATTTGTGATTCTAAAATAGTGAGTGATCCATCCAGCACCGACTTAAATGAGACTGGGATCGATTGCCCCGAGCTTTTGCGAGCAAACACTTTAAACTGTTTGATGATCTTGGCCATGCGGGCTGTAAGATCAGAGATTTGTGTGAGATTCCAATGGACGTCTTGTTCTCGATTGAGATCTAAGAATTTCTGTGCATTGTCAGCATAGGAACGAATGGCCGTCAAAGGCTGATTTAGTTCGTGGCTGATGGCGGTGGACATCTGTCCTAACCCGGCCAGTTTCGCCGCTTGGATTAATTCTTCCTGAGTTTGGTTTAAGATTGCCTCAGTTCGTCGGTGTTCTTCGATTTCTTGAGTCAGTCGTGTGTTGGTTTTGGCAAGATCGGCCGTGCGTTCCTCGACGCGAATTTCCAGTTCATCTCGGGCTTGGCTCAATGTTTTCCGCACTTCTTGTTCATAGAATACCTTTTCTTGAATACGGCGCTGTCGTTGATACAGAAACAGGACGGTTACCACCAGAATGATGAATATAAAACTGACCAACACATACGCCCGATAG
Source organism: SAR324 cluster bacterium (assembly GCA_028281495.1). Lineage (GTDB taxonomy): Bacteria > SAR324 > SAR324 > SAR324 > NAC60-12 > JANQJU01. The sequence continues at coordinate 213,865 of JANQJU010000051.1, read as the reverse complement.
AGCTGTTTCTTCACCGGCTCTAGACTGGACAAGACATGCAAGGTCCATCCTTCTGCGGCAATTGGTACGCTTTGCATTAGGTACTCTAATCGATTCATTTTGGGATCTGGAGTGCGCCCTTTCGTGCTGGTCTTCATCTCCGTTTCAACTTTATTTTTTTGCTTGTCTGAGGACTCAGTTTTCTCATGATTGCCAAGTCCAACTTCTGTTAAAGCCCTAGTTTCTTGGATAGAGACCACATGGTTTTCATTGCCATGTTTTTCTTTAAACTGAATTGGTAAGGGTAAAACTTCGGTGTTGTGATAGCGCAGGCTGGCTTTGATTTGCTCTGCCGTTTCTGCAGAAAGCGGGTGGAGTGAGGTGAAGCGCCATTGTGGGTTTGTCGTTAGAAAGATCACGTCATCAGGATCTGTGACAATGAATTCGTCAGGGCCTCCATGCCATGCATTTTCAATGCTTCCCAGGCTCACTTTTACAACCACCACACCTAAGACTTTGCGATTCCTTTGGATGGGATAAGCAAAATAATAGCCCCGCTTGTTGGAGGTCGTGCCTAAAGCAAAATACCTTCCCAAGTGACCTTTCATCGCCTCTTGAAAGTAGGGACGGTATCGAAAATTTTTTCCCACAAACGGTCGCTCAGAATTCCAATTGCTGGCGGCGATGGTCAAGCCGGTGGTATCCATCAAATAGATATCGGAAGACTGGATGATGTCGTTAATTTTCTGAAGGTATTGATTGGTGGGGATGAGCGAAGCTTCCCCCGCAGCGTGAACTAAGGGAAAGGCCAATCGGTCTTCGGTGGCTAGCAACTCTGGCAAGAATTCATATTTTGCTAGTTCCCCTTGGAGATGAGCTGCAAACAAACTTAGGCGATGCTGAGACTGACTGCGCAAATCGTCTAGCTCCGCTTGCCAAACGTAAACATTGGTCATACGCAACGCAAGCAACCAAACCAAAAAGGCCATGACCGCTAGCGGCCATCGAAACTGACGAATACGGGGTAATGTTGTGTTCATTCTTAGGGACGTTTTCTGAAAATAAAGAAAGTTCTTTATTTCGCCATTGGGGCACAATCTATATTTTCTCTAAAAAATAGTATTGAGCATAACGAAATCCCTGAAGAAAACCGAGCACTTCTTACCCAATAGCAGCACTCTGCCGGAATTCTTCCAAGAGCGAAGCTTGTTGGGAGGCCGTCAATCCGGTGCCGAACTGTTGCAAGTAGTTTTGTTCGCGGAGTTGGGTAAATCGGTCGTAGTAGGTGGCAATGTCTTCGGCAGAGAGGTCGGGGTAGTTCAAGATGGAGAGGCGGTGCGTGGCAGGCAATTCCAGATAATTGGGGGGCAAATATCCGGCCTGTTGGCAGACATAAAACAGTTTGGTTCCGGGATATGGATAAAATACAAAGTATCCAAAATCAGTGGGCTGCAAGGCTTCATGAAGGATGAGAGTTTGTTCTAAATCAGCTTTGGTTTCTCCAGGCATGCCCAGCATGTAGTTGGCCGTCACCAACATCCCTAAGTCATGGGACCAGTGAAAGGCTCGGATGAGTTGTTCGTTGGTCATGGGACGCTTGAGCACTTCTTTGCGATAGTGGTAGCTTCCGCTTTCCACGCCGTAGGTGATATGTCGACATCCAGCACTGGCCAGTAATTCTAAAAGCGGTGGATTGACCGTATCTGCTCTGGCATGGATGGAAAACGGGACACCGATTTCGTCCCGATATCGTTCCAACAGCGGCTTGAGCCAAGATGGGTGAATCGTGAAGGTGTCGTCTAAAAAAATAACGTAATAGAGAGCACCTGCTTCCTGCAAGGTGTGGAGTTCTTCCAAGATATTTTCGTGGGACCGTTTGCGCCCGAAATTTCCTATCCCTTTATACAACCGATTGTAGTTAGGCACGGCACAGTAAGTACAGGGAAACGGGCAACCACGCTGTGTCGCCAGATGATGCACTCCATCGTATTCCTCCAAAAGGTCGCGTGCCATGAAGGGTAAGGCATCTAAGGGTTCGAAGGGATCCCGTATTTCTGGGGCCGTGGGACTGCTGGAGACGCGGATGTTGGGGATGGTGCCATGCTCAATAGGTTGCCCAGCTTCTAAAGCAGTCAACACATCAAGCATGGGGGCTTCGCCTTCTCCTAAGCAGGCATAGTCGATCCCTGGTTCAGCAACCACGGCTTCGGAGACAAAAGTCGGATGAGGTCCTCCAACAATGACTGGAATTGTGATCAAGTTGCGAATCCCGTTGTAAATTGAACGAGCGCGTCCCCACTGTCTTGATGTGAGAGAAGAGGCCAAGATGTCGGGGTTTTCTTGTTGAATTGCGATGACGGCTTGCTCTGACGTCATATCGAGGGGGATGTGCATCATGGCAACCTCATGACCATATTGCCTCACGTAAGCCCCAATATAAGCCGGGCCGGCAGCCACCATAGCCCATTCGCGTTCAGTATCAATTTCTAGGAATAAAACTTTCATGCTTCGGATTTCCCAAACTTTCCAAGTAGGCTCGTTTTTTTCTTATCCTCGTCGTCTTTTTGGACACGACCTTTGTAGTCGTAGCGAGTGCTTTTTTCGGCTTCTTTGCCTTCGTGATATTCGGCTTCTTCCATGAGCTTGCCGCTGGGGTAATATTGAACCACGTTGCCTTCTTTCATACCGTTGTTGTAAGTGGCGACCTCCCGCACTTGTCCATTGGGATAGTATTCTTTGCTTTCGCCATGCAGGACATCGTCACGATAATAGACCTGGCGCAATAGCTCGCCTTTGTTGCCATAGGCGAGGTGTTCACCATTGAGTTTGTCATTGGCATAATTCATCACAATGGTTACTTGACCTGTTTCATCATAGGAAGTCATGGTGCCGTGCTGTTTGCCTTTCTTAAACATCTTACGGGTTTGCACACGGCCATTGGCATAGATGGTCACTTCGCCATCCAACTCCCCTTCTTTGAAGTCCATCGCGATAGTCGCTTGGCCGTTTTCATCATACTTGATGGTACGTCCCTCGACCTTCCCCTCTTTGAAATTTGTACGTTCGCGGATCTTTCCTGACTCATCACGAGTGATCACCTCGCCATCGACTTTTCCGTCTTTGAATTGAACCCGGTTGCGGGCTTCTTCACCAGGGCCGTATTCAACAGTTTCTTCCACCTTGCCGTCTTTCATGGTGACTTTGCGGGTCTTTTGTCCAGAGGCATTGTAAGTGATAATTTGTTCGACTGACTCGTCGGAAGCAGCATCGGCATTTTCACCTTGATCATAGGTCTGAAGGCCAGAGGAAGCCTCTGTTTGTGGATCGGTTTGTGACTCGGAAGAGGAACCGGTTGGGTCGTAGGTTTGTAGTCCTGCGGATTGAGGGGAATCGTCAGAAGAGGAATCCGCAGAGGCCTCTTCGGGTGGCGAGTCTTGGGCGTTTCCTTTTTGAAAATAAGTCCGTTTGGTGGGTTGACCACTCTCATCGTATTGAACGGTTTCACCATGCAGTTCGCCGTTTTGGTATTGAGCGGTTTTTTTTAGATTTCCTTGTTCATCATAGGCTTTTGTTTCCCCGTGACGTTCGCCATCTTTAAGTTGGTATTGTTCACGTAGAATCCCTCCTTTGAAATGCTCGACTCGTTCTTCTGCCATGTCGACTTCCCTGAAAAATAGTGTCCTAGAGACCGGTTGCGGTAGTGGGGAACTAACTGAAAATCTCTAGCAAATACTTGTGAGTAATGGTAGGCTTTCCTAAATAATATTGACTCAGATAGTTGTGGGATCTGGTTATCAAAGAATAAGTAATCCGGTTAGGAGGTAATTTGAAGAACGAAAATTTACTTATCATCTTTAGTATTCTTGTGTTGGCCGTACTGCTGATGAACATATTCAGCAGTCCCGTGGAATCTCCTAAGGAGACGCTGATTTATAGTCAGTTTGCTTACCAAGTACGGCAAGGACAAGTTTCAACTGCAAATATCATCGGGGAAACTTCAATTGAAGGTACCTTTTTGGATGGCCGTCAATTCCAAACCAACATTCCACCCAACAATCCGAATTTGGTAGAAATGTTGCGCCAAAATGATGTGCAAATCAGCTATTCACCTGAATCGGGCACACCGTGGTACGTCACCTTGCTCGTACATTGGGGCCCTTTCATTTTTATCTTTGTGATTTGGATTTTGTTAATGAAGCGCATGCAGGGGCCTGCAGGGCGTTTGTTTTCGCTAGGCAAAAGCAAAGCCCAACGGGTGGATCCGACGAAGAAGCGCATCACGTTCCAAGACATTGCCGGGGTACAAGAATGTAAGGACGAACTGGTAGAAATTATCGAATACCTCAAAGATCCAAGCCGTTTTCGTAAATTGGGAGGTCGTATTCCTAAAGGTGTGTTGATGTCTGGTTCTCCTGGAACCGGAAAAACATTATTGGCCAAAGCCGTTGCCGGGGAAGCTGAGGTGCCGTTTTTCAGCATCAGTGGCTCCGATTTTGTAGAAATGTTTGTGGGTGTGGGAGCAAGCCGAGTCCGAGACCTGTTTGAAGAAGGCCGCAAGAATGCCCCGTGTATTTTGTTTATTGATGAAATCGATGCGGTGGGCCGCAGCCGAGGTGCCGGTTTGGGCAGTGGCAATGATGAACGCGAACAAACGCTCAATCAACTTTTGGTAGAGATGGATGGCTTCGATGCGACCGAAGGGATCATCGTGATTGCAGCCACCAACCGCCCTGATGTGCTAGATCCAGCTCTACTGCGTCCTGGACGGTTTGATCGCCAAGTGGCGGTTCCGTTGCCGGATGTAAGAGGGCGTGAAGAAATCCTTAAGATCCATGCCCAAAAAGTTGTATTGAATGATGGCATCAATCTAGAAAAAATTGCTAAAGGCACGCCAGGGTTTTCGGGAGCTGATCTGAAGAATTTGGTCAATGAAGCGGCTTTGGGCGCTGCCCGGAAAAACAAGACGGCCTTGACCCTTGAAGACTTTGAATATGCTCGTGACAAAATTTTGATGGGGCCTGAAAGGCATTCTATGGTGATGTCAGAAAAAGAAAAACGCAGCACGGCGTATCACGAAGCAGGGCATGCTTTAGTTGCTGCATTGACTCCTAAATCCGATCCGGTTCATAAAGTGACCATTGTGCCTCGTGGACGTGCTTTAGGTGTGACTTCTTTCCTGCCTGACAATGACAATCGAGCCTATGATACGGAATACCTAGCAGGCCGGGTTACCATCGCAATGGGAGGGCGTGCGGCGGAAGAGATCATTTTTGATGAAGTCACGACAGGCGCAAGCAATGACATCCAACAAGCCACCAGCACCGCACGAGATATGATCTGTCGTTATGGCATGAGTGAAATTGTTGGACCGATTTCCTTAGATAACAATGATCAGCATTATGTATTTGGACGCGATTTTGGCAAAGAGCGAGAATACAGCGACGATACAGCGTCCGTGATTGATCATGAGTTGCGGAAGATGGTCATCTTCCACGACAATAAAGCCAAGCAATTGTTGCGCGACCATATTGATATCCTCCATCGCGTCGCAGATATGCTGATGGAACAAGAAACCATTGACGGCAGTCAAATTTTAGCGTTATTAGGGCAAGAGCAAAATCCATCTCCCACAAGCTAGTCTGACCCTATGACCACTCCCCGTTCCGCCATTGGGAAGCGTTATCCCTTCAGTTATTATCTGCTTTACCTCCTCCCTAAAAACAGCTTCAGCCGCCTGTGTGGCTGGGTGGCGGAACAGCCATGGCCTCCTTTTTTCCGGCAGTTGCTCATCCGCAGTTTCATTCGAGCGTTTCAGGTGGATATGTCTGAGGCGATGGAACCGGTAGAGCGCTATCCCACTTTCAATGCGTTTTTCACCCGCCATCTGAAGCCTGGGACTCGTCCCATCGATCCCAACCCTACCGCATTGATTTGCCCCGTCGATGGCACGATTGGAGAATTCGGCTCCATCACCCAGGGACGTTTGATTCAAGCCAAAGGTTTGGAGTATTCCTTGGCTGATTTGCTGGATGACCCTATCCGTGCCCAGGATTATGAAGGGGGTGAGTACATGACAATCTATTTGGCACCTTATAATTATCATCGCATTCATAGTATGGTGCGAGGGCATATTGCTCGCTTTGCCTACATTCCTGGGAAGCTCTGGACGGTCAGCCCGTTGGGGGTGAATTATGTCCGCAATCTATTTGCCATCAACGAACGGCTGATTTCCTATTTCGAAACTTCTGGAGGCGAATGTGCCTTGGTCAAGGTAGGAGCCACGGTTGTTGGCAAAATTCGTGTGAAGTATCATTCCATTGAGTCGAACCATTGGGGAGCGAAGCGTGTGGAAGGACCGCTGCACACGCCATATCGAGTGGAAGCTGGTGAGGAGGTCGGTTTGTTTGAATTAGGCTCCACTGTGGTATGCGTGTTCAAGCCCGGACAAGTGGAATGGGGAAATGTGGAAGTCGGACAGGCTGTCCGTCTGGGAGAATCCCTCGGGACATATCATTATTAAGCTTCATTACTGTTGCGCCTCATTACTGCAACCCATTACCGAAACCTCATCACTTAGTTATCATCCTACCCGTAATCCGTAAGAGGATACTCAATAACGTTATCAATCAAGAAGGAGCATCATGATTCATTGTGAAGGAAAAAAAGGTGTGATTTTAGGAGTTGGGAACAACAAGAGCATTGCTTGGTTTATTGCCGAAGCCTTGCATGCGGCTGGTGCTGAATTGGCACTCACCTACCTACCAGACCCCAAGGGACGATTTGAACGCAATGTCCGCAAGCTAGGAGATGCGATCAATGCGACCACCATCGAACCCTGTGATGTGCGTCAAGATGCAGATATTCAATCCTTGGTTGATACCCTTTCCAACCAATGGGGAAAGCTGGACTTCATGGTTCACAGCTTGGCCTTTGCCGAACAATCTGATTTGGGTGATTCATTTTCAGCAACCAGCCGAGAAGGGTTTCTCAAGGCGCAAGAAATCAGTGCGTATTCTTTGCTTCCACTTTCCGGTGGATTAACGCCTTTGATGAAGGAAGGTGGCAGTATTATCACTATGTCTTATCTGGGAGCGGTTCGTGCTGTTCCGAGCTACAATGTGATGGGACCTGCTAAAGCTGCTTTGGAATCGTCGGTTCGTTATTTGGCTCGTGAATTTGGTCCGAGTGGCATCCGGGTCAACGCGGTTTCGGCAGGGCCGATCAAAACGCTTTCGGCATCTGGTATCAAGAATTTTTCCGAATTGCTCGATAGCGTTGCGGAGCGAACCGCATTGCAACGCAACGTCACCCGTGAGGAAGTGGGGAGTACTGCTGTTTTCTTATGCAGTGATGCTTCTGCCGGAATCACCGGTCAAACGATTTACGTGGACTGCGGCTACAATGTGATGGCTGGTTGAGAAAGGAAAGATTATGGCAGATGTGTATTCCTCCGAATATGCCGAAGGAAAAACCTTCGATTTTGAAGGCGAAGACGCCCTACGATCTGATTTCTTAGAAGCGTTTGCTTATGACGGCCCCCGGCAACGAGTGAGCTACCGCATGAATGAGTTTTCCGCAGTGTGTCCTTTTTCAGGTTTACCCGATTATGGCATTGTATGGGTGGACTATATTCCCAAGCACAAGTTGGTCGAACTCAAATCGTTGAAATATTATTTCCTTTCGTTTCGCAATGTAGGGTTATTTCAAGAAGCGATTACGGCACGAATTTTTAATGACTTATGGCCGGTTCTGGAACCAGAATCGTTAAAAATCAAAACCGAATATAACACCCGTGGCGGGATTGTGGCCACCTGCGTCGTGGATTCAGCCGATCAACCGCCTCCGGACACTTCTGAATCCTAAGTCCTGCGTCCGTCATGCGATTGACCGCCAAACAACAAGGGATTGTAGATCGAGTCCAACAGCAGGGGCCAATTGACCAACAACACCTGTTCGAGGAACTCGAAGGACCGATTGAGAATAAAAAAATCCATCGGTCGCGCTACAATTCCTTCAAACAGACCCTCAAAAAACTCATCGAACGTGGGGTGTTGGAGCGTGAAGACGAACAAGTCCACATTGCTTCCCCCCACACCCAAGAACGGATCAAATTCACTCAAACCACTCTCGACGCCCTCGAAAAATTAAGAGAACGCAACGCCCCTCTCACTTTAGCACATCTGAAGAAGTTCACTGACATCCGAGAATGGATCTGGAGCCTCACCGAATGGAAGTTGAGCCTTCCTGTGAATGAAGGCGCTCCGCAATCGTCTCGTGTGATCGATCTGGATGAGGTGCTTGATGCCAGTTTGGAGACCATCGAAGCGCTCTTGGATCGTCTGAATGTGGATGCTGACAAACTCATGGCGTCTGGTTTGATTTTTGGTCCCGACCACCATGAGACGCTTCAACAAAAAGCCCATGCAGCGCTTCGTGAGAAACTGATCCGTTTCTCCTTAGCCCATGCCACCATCCAATCAGCCATTCAATCCAAGCGCATGCAGCAACCGCCGAGCACCACCATCCGAGAATTGATCGAACCCGTGGCTCAGTTGTCCCAAGAAGAGCTTCAACAGATCGCCATGACCTTTGAAGCCTCTTATTTGAAGAAGGCGGCTTTTCAACGGCTTGCACAATTACGGCAATCACATCAAGCGTATGAATCTCAACTACAAAAGCGATTTCCAGCATTTTTTACTGGTTCATGGGAATGGGATCGGTTGTACCAGCAGTTGAACCAAAAAATTGTCCACTATGCGAAAACTCATGGTTGGTACCAAACCCGAGATGAATGGAATCAATGGCTTCGGCATCATGCCCGTGATCGATTTCAACATGCCCAACACGGAGCGGCTGCCCAGCCCCAGGATTCGAATGCTACATTCCGAGCGAATTCATCGAGTCAAGCTTCTCATGTGAATGCTTCCGCACACATGCCTTCAATCACCACATGTTATCAGTTGCTCGGAGTGGAAACCCAAGCCTCCGTGGATGATATTCGATTGGCTTTTCGCAAACTTGCCAAGGCTCACCATCCCGACCAAGGAGGCGATCCTGAATTTTTCCGCAGTCTCAATCGTGCTTATACACAGATCATGCAGCATTTAGGGGGATAGTGGAGTGGGAGTCGCATAGGTGTGTTTGGCGGGTACTTGATAAATCTTGCGATCAGGCAGAGTTACCGCAGTCAGGACGATGCCATATACACATCCGGTATCCAAACCAATCACGTTGGGCCGAATCACGAGACCATTCGTAGCCCAATGTCCAAAAAGGACTAAACGAGATTCTTCATACAGCTCGTACCAAGGCGGATTGGCCGGGTTGTTTAAGTGAGTGCCAATACCATCCCAAGTACGAATGTTGAGCAGGATGTGTGGTTCGGTTTGAGCGGGGTGCCGATGAGGGGCTAACCCGGCGTGTACAACTAAGAAATCAAAATCTTCCACAAAAAGTGGCCAAGTCCGAATCCAAGACACCCAATGTTCCTGTTGATCTCCTAATTGGGCAATCACCTCGCTGAAATCCTTCTGGGTTTGCGAGGGAGCTTCCACATACTTCAAAAACTCCCATTCGTGATTTCCCAGAATCACTTCCGCTTTAACCGACATTACCCATTCCAAGACCTTTCGAGAATCCGGACCTTTGTTGATCAAGTCGCCCACAAAAATCAGCCGATCCGTCTGTGGTTGATAATCCACCTGATGCATCAAGCTTTGCAATTCTTCAAAACATCCGTGGACATCTCCGACGATGATAGTTCTTGGTTGATCCGTGTTCATGACAAAAGTTGCGACGGAAGTTCCGTGAAGGGTGTGGTTACTCGTCTTCGGTGTCTTCGGGGAGATCGAGTTGCGCGACTGGGGTAATACGGTAAGCGTCTTGGATTGCCGCAGGAAGTTGTTCCAACGTAGGGTAGTCAAAGAGGGCATGGGTGAGGTGTGCCCCTTCCCATTGTACGGTTCCTGCGTGTTTGAGATGTCGCAAATCGGCATCGTTCAGGAAGGAGTTGCTCAGATTCACCCCCCGGAGGTTCGCTCCTCGGAGGCTCGCTCCTGTGAGATTGGCGCCTGTGAGATTGGCTCGTTGAAGATGTGCATTGGAACCAATGAGGACACAGCGCAAATCAGCATCTTTGAGATTGACACCTCGTAGATCGGTTTTTCCCAAATTGCAGCCTTTGAGATCCACCAATCGTAAATCCGCTTCTCGGAAATCGGTATTGTAGAGATCCGTTTCGCTGAGGTTGGCTTCACTAAGGTCCACCCCTCGAAAGTCGATGCCACTCAAGTCGGTTAAGCTCAGATTGGCACCTTGCAGTTGAGCACCATACAACTGGACATTGCTGAGGATCGCTTCACGGAGGCTGGCATATTGTAGATTGGCTTCGGTGAGGTTGGCATCCGTGAGATCGGCAGCAGTGAGAGTGGCTCCTTCCAAATCGGCATCGCTGAGATCCGATCCACTTAGGTCTGCTCGGACCATTTTGACATTTTTCAAATTCGTGTCACTCAAATTGGCTCGAAACAGGTTCGCACGGCGCAAGTTCGCTCCTTCGAAGTTGGCACCATCCAAGGTCGCATCTCGCAGATTGACTCCATCCAAGTTGGCATGGGAGAGATTCGCTTGAAACAGATTGGCTTCTCGCAAATCGGCTCCCTTCAACACGGCATGGCTGAGGTTGGTTCCAATGAAACTGGCTTTCCTCAGATATGCTTCCAAAAAGTCCGCTCCGTGGAGATTGGCATCGCCCAAATTTGCTCCTACCAAACGTCCACCACTCAGATTGGCCCCTCGCAGATTGACTCCTTCCAGTTGGGCTCCACTGAGATTGGCTTCACTCAAGTGAGCTTCTGCGAGATTGGACCCTGAAAAGTTGACTCCTCCTAAGTTGGCCCCACTTAAATTGATCTTGGACAGCTTGGCTCCACTCAAATCCGCTCCACTCAAATCTGCTCCGCTCAAATCGGCCTCATGCAAATCGGTACCACTCAGATCGACTCCCCTGAGAACAGCTTTAGTACCGCGTTCTTCGTAGGATTCAATCCATTCTTGATGTTGCTCCAGAATTGTTTGCAGGGTTTGCTTTTCCATAGTTCTCCTCATGAGGTTGGATCAAGTTCAGTTGGCAGGGCATTTACCGTTAGTTTGAGCAAACCGGTAAGTGTCGCAGTTGCCCAATTCACATGCCTTTTTTAGATCTTGGCATGCGGGAGCTGCTTGATTGAGTGACAAATAAATCAATCCCCGAATGTCGTGCATCTCGGAAAGTCGATAATTCGCTGCAATCGCACGTTCCACATCAGGTAATGCCAGATCGTATTGGTTGAGAGCGTAATACGCTTTGGCACGCAATCCAAAGCCTTGCACAAACCCTGAATTCATGGCGAGTGCTCGGGTCAAGTCTTCAACCGCCTGTTGATATTTGTTTTGAAGCAAAAAGGCATTGCCCCGTTCCAGAAACGCATCGGCAGATTGATTCAAGTCTAAAGAATTGGTGAAATCGACAATAGCGGCATCGAATTGTCGTAGCTGCATATAGGCTTGCCCTCGAAAAAAATAAGCTACAACGGTGTTACTGTTTTTTTCTCCGTTCAAATATTGTGTGAAATCGGCGATTGCTGGCTCATATTGCTGTAAGCGGAATAGCGTTCGTGCTCGTTCCCAATAAGTGTCACGTAAATAAGGTGCAATGGTGATGGATGCATTAAAATCTTCCAAGGCAGGTTGAAGTTTCTGCAATTGCAACCACATTTGCCCGCGGATTAGATACACTTCTTCCAGTTGTACTGGATTCCGTTGGAGTGTTGCTGTCATGTCCTCGACGGCTTTGGGCAAGTCATTCAGATAATTTGCATAAAGCAAACCCCGGTTGAAAAAATTCAGCCATTCGTGTGGGGCTTGTTCAGTCGCTTTTGTATAATACTCCGCAGCCTGAGCGTAATCTTCCAATGCGGTATATCCCTGACCGAGCCAATGATACTGCCGCTCCGATACATTCAGGGCACCCCGAGCATTGTTAAAAAAGACGACCCGGTGCAGCTTTTCCACCATCGTGTCATAGTTTTTATTGTAATAGTCACTGATGCCCTTCTGCCAGTAATAATTTCCTAGTGTCATTCCCCACGAAAGCAAAGCGAGGACTGCCACGCTACCCACTTGGATTGGCAGAATTGCTCTGCCTGCCCAGGGCGACCCCAATTTGCCTTGGACCCATGCCAAGCTTTGGAACACGTTGTGGAGCGCAAAGACAAACAGGAGTTCCACCGGGAACTTGATCAATTGCGTATATAGATTGATATGACGATCAAACCCTCCAGGTACATCACCAATTAGGGCGATAAAAAAGTCAGATAGCAACACCCCAAAAGCACACAAGACAATCAAAAATAGTCGCAAATGCCGGTGAATGGTCAGTATCAAAAGGAGCAGGCCCAGCATCGCGACATAGGCCAAATAGCCATACTGATTCACGGCTCCCGACATGTAGCCCAACTGGATATTGATAAAAAAGAAGAGGTGGTCGAACACGTAGTGCGTCCATACGCTTCGAATGTTTTCAATCTGCCATGTTCGATATGCCAGTGTGTTGTGAGGAAGATTATTCAGTTCTGGATAATTATCGAAAAACCATTGGCGGTCTCCTGAATGATACACATCCGATCCCAGTTTCTTGGGGTAGTATTCTCCGCCAATATGATAATCCATCTGGGCACTAAAAAATTGTTCATAACGATGGGTGTAGTTCAATGAATACTGGCTTGTTGCGAAGGTTAATACGGTCAGCACCAAGCTCCCTAACACGGCTTTATTTTTGAACATCCATTGCCGCTTGAAACAAAAAAATTGCAGCCCGGCATACATTAAAAACGAATAGCCGAGTAGCATCAAAAAGTTGGAATCTCGGGTGAAAATGGAACATGCCATCCAGCCGTTGATAGCTAATAAGGGCCGCAAGAGTCGTTCGGGCGGAGGGGTTTTATACATCAGCCGAATGAACGCAGCGAATAGCAACACCCAAAATGAGAGGTTGAGGTCTTCCGTCAGAATCGTATTGTTGTAGGTCAGTGAGGTCGAATAGTAGAAAAAAACGGTGGCATAGAGAAAAAGCCGCAACAAAAGGTGAAACGGAAAATAAAACATCGCAAAACTGAACGACGTCCAGGCAAATACTTTGACAATGTTTTGAAACACATTGAACGTTTCAATATCTCCTGCCAATTCCAACAACAGCGGAAACAGAAAAGGACGAAAAAAAAATAAAAAACAATCGTTCAGTTTCCCTTTGTTCAGGATCAATTTCCGGAACTCTGAATTGAAGTAGTCAATCCGTTCCGGATCGTTGACGTCGATATCGATATTGATGGGTCTCTCAATAAAGCAGCCCGAGAGGGTCATTTGTTCGCCTGCTTCTTCATAACCTTTGGAATCGTTGAAAAATTCAGGGTTCGGACGGTAGGAGATAGCGAACAAAACCACCATCGTCAGTAAAAAATAAGCGATTTTGAAATGTTTAAAACGAGGATGAGCTAATAAAGGTTCTAACTTTAACTGCATGAATTTCACTCCGGGGGTGTCAAAAAATTGGTGGTTTCACAAGGTGGTATGAATGGGTAGGCTTGATAATGGATTGATTGGCCAGGGTATGGAGGATTAGCCTTTCAGAAGTGGAAAACGTTTCACCATGCGGATGCAATTGCCGGTGTCATTCCAACTCACCTCATCCATATAATGTCGGATGAGCAAAATGCCTCGGCCACTGACCAATAACGAACCAGGACTGGTGGTGTTAGGGAGGGTATTGATATCGAACCCAGCCCCCTCGTCTTGGATTTCAAAGGAAATTTGTTTCTCGGTCAAATGACAACTCACTTTGATTTGGCGTTGTCGGAGTTCAGGAATCGTCTCCTGATGATGAATGGCTTGGTCATACATTTCCCACGAATTTTCTCGCAGTTCGGAACTCACTTCCAAATTGCCGTGGACGATCGCATTGGTAATCGCTTCCAATAAACAAACGTGCATCCGAAGCGTGTTCACTTGGTATGCATCAAACACAGGCTCAAAATGATCACGAATCCGCAAGACTAACGGATTGATGAACTGGACTTGACTGATGGTCGAAAGCTCGATGCGCTCTGTATAAAATGGCAGTGCCCTTTTTAACTCTTGAGTGGGCCGCAATAAGGATTTCAGCTTATCAATGACCCGTAACAGGTCTTTCAAATTGAATGGTTTCACCAAAAAATCAAACGTTTCTAGGCGTAATGCTTGAATGGCCACTTCCAGGTCACCATGCCCACTCATGATCACAACGGGGAGTTTGGGGCGATTTTTACGGATACGCTTCACTAACTCTAAGCCATCCAAGCCGGGCATTTTGATATCAGTGATCACAGCATCTGGAAGTTCATTATGTCGCAATAAGGCCCACCCTTCATCTCCGGCAGTCGCTGTGGTGACTTCATGCCCATATTCGAGCAACCGCTCGGCCAGTTCTTGAAGAAAATCTACCTCATCTTCGATGATCAACAACTTCATAGCATCTCCTGTGCGCTCACATTTGAATTGGATCGGACCGCTGGCAGTTCCACGCGGAACACACTCCCCCGATTCTCTTGTGTTTCCACCGTTAAGTGACCTCCATGTTCTTGGACAATACTGTAACTGATCGATAATCCCAAGCCGGTCCCTTTGCCCACCTCTTTGGTTGTAAAAAAAGGATCAAAAATTTGTGGGAGTTTGGATTGTGAGATGCCTCTACCGGTATCTGCGACTTCGATCACTACTTCTTGTTCTTGTAAAAAAGAGCGGACACGCAATTCTTTGACTACGGATTCCGCCATCGCATCTCTAGCATTGAGAATGAGGTTGGTGAGGACCTGTTCGATTTGAATCATATTGCAATGTATGGAGGGTAAATTGGGGGCTAAGTCTTGTGTAATGTGAATATTTTGGCGGTGCAATTGCTCATTGAACAGCAAAAAAGCGTTGTGGATGACTGTGTTGACGTCTGTCGTTTGGTAATGCGTCTTGGCATCTCGGCCAAACACACGCAGGTGATTGGTGATCACGGTGGCTTTACCAACCAGCCTTACAATCTCTTTCAGCTTTGGCATCGGATCTTTGGGGATACCACGCTCCCAGCTGTCAATTAAGCCTTCTGCCCGGATCAAAATGCTGGCTAGCGGCTGATTGATTTCATGAGCAATGCCTGTGGCCATTTCTCCTAATGATGCCAGCTTCACCGATTGAATCAATCGGGATTGGGTTTCTTTCAGCTCTTCATACAACACACGATATTTTTGTTCACTATGCTGTAGCTCTTTGAGGATCCTCATCCGCTCAATGGAGTATCGGATGGAACGTACCAAGGCTTCGGTTTGGACCAGTGCACCTTTGGCTAAATAGTCTTGTGCTCCTTGTTTCACGGCCATCAATGCAATGTCTGCATCATCCAATCCGGTGAGGACAATGATTGGAATTTCCGGAACCGCAGAGTGGACGTGGGTTAAAGTTTCCAGACCTTGTGTGTCGGGTAATGAAAGGTCGAGCAAAATGACATCCACGGGTTCCTGATCTAAAAATTTCAAGCTGCTATGTAGTGTATCTAGGTGAATCAACTCGAAGAGCGCACCTTCTCGTTTCAGTGCTCTCAGAATGAGAAACGCATAATCGGCATCATCTTCAATCAGTAGAATACGAATGGTTTCGACACCTGTTTTCATGAATGCCCTCATCTCACGAGAGTGGTAGTGGTAAGTCAATAAGCCATTGTTATTAAGATACGCTTCTTCACTAGAATCGCAATTGAGAAAAGAACAGGAAGTTTGGGAAATCTTGTCTCCCGGTCCCGACCAAATATTTGTATGGCATATTGAAATCTGGTGGGTGTATCTAAGGAAAGACGCTTAACTGCTTGCCCCACAACGGAGGAAAAATCATGCATTTGAAACATCGCATTGAAGGTCAATTTTGTATTGTAAGAGTTCATGGTGATCTAGCAGTCCAAGGGGTGAACCAGCTCAAAAATTACACCAAACCGTTTTTAGACGACCGGTCCCTCAAGGGGGTGTTGTTGAATATGGAGAAGGTTTCTATTATCGATTCCACTGGGTTGGGGTTGATCATGTCGATCGCCAAAACCTTAGAACAGAACCATACCAAGCTTGTCTTGTGCCACATCCAGCATCAGGCTCAAGAATTTTTGACCCGTACCTTCGTACACGAATTGCTCGAAATCTACCCAACTGAGCGAGAAGCGTTAGAGCAGTTGATCCCAGATTCTTAACATGAGTCCCCCTACCAAGAAGGCCAAACCTTCCACCCAAGTCCATCTAGTACGCGACATTCTGGAAAGGTCTCCCCAAATTGGAGAGCCGTCTCATGGCATTTGCAATACGACCATCTATCCGGATGCCATTGCGCACATCCCTGGAGTGACCGAGCATTGGCATCATGAAGTTCAAAACCGGGTAGACGAAATTCTTTCCTTTCAAAATCGGAACCTCACTCAAAAAGCAATTTCACTATTTAAAAAGAAAAATGCTCCACCTGCGATCTCGGGGGAAGAGTTATTGCAGTGGCACCCTACTAAAAAAGCACAAGCGTTGGCTCAAGCACTTAAGACCGATCCAACGGACATGAATAGCCGCCTGGAACTCGTTTCTGCGATTGGCAGAACGCAACGAGACTTTCCTTTGGAAGTATTTCGCTTGTTGCTGATTCATGCGGCCGTTGCTTGTTGTTTTGGTAAAATCAGTTCGGAAGGGTTGCAAGTTGTGGTGTGGGCACAAGGGATATATATGGCTAAGCTGTTCACACATTGTAAGGTCACGCTGAATAAGATTCAGGGGTTTCTGGAATCCTTGAGTGCTGAGGAAGATGCAAGTCGACGTGAACAACGTTCATTTTTGATACGGCGGAGTGAAGTGATTCAGACCAATATGTCCATGATCCAATCGTATCAAAAAAATTTGAAAAAAGTGGCCTCCATTGCTCCGCCTGCGGTGGTCACGTTAGATTTAAAAACCCTCCCCAATCTGATTGTCGGCTCCCGCAATCAGGAAGGTCAGAAAGATGAAAAAATAAAAGTCTTCAAAGGAGCTTATACTCTGTTCCAAACTTTACGACATTTAGCCATTTTGCGTGCAGTCACCGAAGAACTAGCCGATCTGATGGTGAAGATAGAACCCAAACGCCCCATCAGTCTCGTCTTGAAGGGAAAGCTTGCTTTAACAACACTCACCTATTGTGTGAGCCAGTACGAATCCGGTCATAAAACCCCAGAAGTCCAAAAGCAGATCCAGACCAGTTTCAAGGAGGCCTATCACCATTATGGCATCGCTGCCAAACAGATTGGTCAGGCTCAAAATGCAACCGACTCCAATATCTTATTTGAGCATGCTCAAACCGTGCATTATTTTTATCGGCTAGCCAACAATATGGGGTTGAAATTGCCACGTGATTGGGTCGAATCGGTATTAGTCAAAGCATTACGCTCGTTGAGTGTGGCCGAAGAATCGCCACAGGTGGATGAATTGCGTAGATCCATCATGGATGCCATGTCGCAAGAAGGTTTCTCACATCGGCTCCAGGAATTTGTTTAATCCGCTTTCAGAGAGGATCCCATGCAAAAATTTCATTTTCGACTGTTCCTTTTAGCTAGTGGTAGTGCCCTGTTTGCCTTGATCGGTCTCAGTCGATTGATGCGTCCGTGGTCAGAAACCTCACTAGGGGAATGGTTCCAAATTGGACTGTTGGCATTAGGTTTGTTTTTCTGCCTCTGGTTAGGGACCCGTTGGTTGGCTCATTGGTGTCTTTCTCCGATCTTCTCTCAGTTTGTTTTGGCCTCAGAAAACGACGACGATCCCATTCCAGAACCTTCGATTCCGGAGGTGCAGGAACTGAAGTTTCTCAGAAATCATTTCAAGTACATGACCTCCCATTTGAATGCCAAAGAGCAGGAATTGCAGGAAAAGCATTTGCAGATAGAAGAAGCCCAAAGCATCAAAACCAATTTCGTGCGAAACATGTCCAATGAACTACGAACCCCCATCAACTCGGTTCTCGGAATCAGTGAAGCTTTGATGCTCCAAGACTTACCGGAAGGTCCGAAGCAATTGGTACAAATTATCTATTTCAGTGCTCACGATCTTCTACAGATGACGACAAACCTTTTGAAACTCGCAGAAATGGATTCAGGAAGGATCCGTAATGATCCGCAGTGGGTGGAGTTCCAACCTCTGGTCAACAGTGTGTTGCGTGAAGTACTCAGCACCGTCGATCAAGCTCTTTTCCGTTTAGAGACACAATGGGGAGAGCGTTTGCCGGAACAGCTGTTTATTGACACTCTGCATTTCAAGCAGATGTTATTCACACTCCTACGTACTGCGTTAAAACTAACCAAAGGAGGCACATTAACTTTATCCATTCATTTAAAAGAGGTGAATTTTGTTTCTATTTCTTTGCATGATCCTGGAGTCCAATTGAGTACGGATGCGCTTCGATCTGTATTTGAGCGCTTCCATACCGAAGGAAATCAAGACGGTGATATTGGGATTAGCTTGGCTCTGACCCGGGAATTGGCAGAGTTTCAAGGAGGGTCGGCGGAAGGTGAAAGTGTTTCTGAGGAAGGCACTCGGTTTTGGTTTACCTTACCTTTGAACCAGACCTTAGAAATGAAAAGCGATTGGAGTGCTGATATGTTACCTAACTTAGAGTAGTTGATTAGTCTGTCCAATATATCTTGACTTTACCATCGACTCTTTAGCTATATCCCGGTTCGGATTCCAACTCCTGAGAGTATCTAGATAAAGCCTTTGAAGTATTTGAACAAATGTCGGAATTTCGGTATGAGTTAAAAGGTCAGGCCAAACAGGAGGCAAACAGAAAATTGGCCAAAAGCTTGCAAGATGAAAATCCATCTTGTTATGGGGGAGGCAATCCATGCAATCTCACATCTTTCGCTTGTGGTGCGCACCCACCAATCAAATGAATCAAAACGCCACCACAC
The DNA here is from genome assembly GCA_028281495.1 of SAR324 cluster bacterium. Lineage (GTDB taxonomy): Bacteria > SAR324 > SAR324 > SAR324 > NAC60-12 > JANQJU01. The sequence goes on along the minus strand of JANQJU010000051.1, from coordinate 194,871 downwards.
TTCCCGATTATTTTCTGACAAAAGTCACTTGATGGCCTCTCCATGTTCACACAAACATCGGGTGGAGATAGTAGGAGCATGAGGCCCTTAACCGCGTATCAAAACAGGTAAACATGGCTGCCAAAAAAGAGGGTTTGAAGAAAAGACTATCCAAGAAGCAGGAAGCCAAAGCCCAAAAGGCAAATAACACGCCTTCGGCCGCATCACCAACGAACACAAATTTGAAGTCAACAGTAAATTCGAGTGGTGTTCGCTTAACATTGGGGTTGAAACTGGCGGGAAGCCTTGCGGCAGTTATGGTTATAGTGCTTGGTGTTAGTAGTGCGGTAACGAACTGGTATGCGCAGCGAAGTTTGCAAGCCCAAGGAGAAAAACAAGTTCAGATTCAAGAGGAACGCAGCGAACGTCAAATTGAAGAAGAAGAGCAGCGGTTGCTGAAAAAGTTGGAACCTCAGATCGATATGTTGAGCGAATTTGTTAAAAGCCCACTAATCTCTCGTGTCAATTCCACTGGATCGGAAATTCAGCCGACGATGACTTGTTTCCGAACTTGTAGCGGTCAAGGTGACGGCACCCTGGGTGATTCCATTGTTCTCAATTGTCTGAATAGTTGTGCCAACAATTCTTTTGTTCAAACGACGGAGGCGATCAATCGTAGCTTCATTTCCACTTCTATTGAAACACTGCTTGCGGATGAAGATATCCTTGGTGTCTGGGTAGAAGATTGGGAAGAACTGCCATACATCTCCCTTTATAAAAATGAAGTGGGAGAAATGGCTGAGATTAGCGATTTGAATCAAATGAGTTCTGAGATACCCCGGCTGGAACGTGATGTGTTGGAAGATGAAGAACCGGTTGGGAAGGTCATTTTGTTTTACAGCCTCAGTCGCATCGATGAAATACGGGCAGAATCCAAAGCAGTCATTGAAGATGCCGTGAAGAGCATCAATCAAAATGTGGCAGAACAGTCGCAACAACGCACCCTCTCTGATCTGATTGAAGGCCTGTTCTTTTTCATTGTGATGTTGGTGTGTATTGCTGTGGTTTCGGGGCGCACCATTGTACGGCCAATCAAATCGTTACGTTATCTTCTCAGTGAATTGGCCTCTTCCGAAGGCGATTTGACTAAGAGAATTGAGGTCAAGAGCAACGATGAGATCAAAGACCTTTCGGACATTTTTAACAAATTCCTTTCCCAGATTCAGGACATTGTTAAGAATATCGCCAAGGGGGGGGGGACTATTGATGAAGGGAGTGTGGAACTTAGCCAATCCGTTTCCGAGATTTCACAGACCATCCATGATTTGACAGAATTAGCTCATACTCAATCGTCTTCTGTGGAACAGACATCAGCAACCATGCGAGAGATTCAGGCGGGTGTGGAACGTACTGCAAATTATGCTAAGGATGCTGACAAGCAATCCCGAGATGCCGATAATGAAAGCAAAGAAGGAGGACGTTCTGTACAGCAAATGCAACGTAGTATGCAACGTATCCAAGAGACAGCTTCTGAGATCAATAATTTCATTTCAGGGATCAATGAAATTGCGAATCAAACCAATCTGCTGTCACTCAATGCAGCTATTGAGGCTGCTAAAGCTGGAGAGCAAGGGAAAGGATTTGCTGTGGTTGCTGATGAAGTGCGACGTCTTGCGGAAAATTCCGCACGAGTGACCAACGAGATTCAAGCCTTGATTAAAGAAAGCAATCAGCGGATTGCAGAAGGACAGGAAGCTGTGGAAATGGTGAATAAAAGCCTTCACCGAATCAGTGAAAAGATCGTTCACAGTTCTGGGATTGTGGCTGAAATCTCTACCTCCACAAGCGAGCAGACCATTGCCCTGCAAGAAATCAGCAAAACTTTAGAACAACTTGCCGAGAGCAGTTCGCATGTAGCCGAAGCTGCTGAAAGTATTGATCAAACCACATCGAAGCAAACCGAATTTGCAGAAAATGTTTCCAATCATGCACACCAATTGCTTGAGCGGATCAAGCAATTTCGGTATTAGCGTCAGACTATCAAGCAGAATTCTTCGAGGGGCAAGAAGCCACATCTGCGGTGTTTTACATACGCGGATGTGGCTTTTTTTGTTGGAATGATTGGAGAGTTGGGTGTTAGCTGTATAGAATTCCTTGTTTTGCAAAGTGCTTGAGTGTGGAAGAATCCCGGAGATCGCCTGGCTTGAGGATGATCGCATCCGTTGCAAATCTACCATTTTCGCTGATTACAGAGCCTCCAACTGCCAACCGATATGCGGGAATCACCGGAATCAAGAAAGTGGTTTCGCCAACTTGACATTCTAAGGGTGGAACGCGTTCTCCTGTTTCTTCATCAAATATTTTTTTGCCAGAAGCCATTACGACCCCACTAGCAATCACCGCACCTTCTTGAATGATGCCTGTAACCTCACACATTGCTCCAATTTTTACATGATCTTCAATGATGGATGGGAGACGTCCCGCTGGCTCAAGTACCCCTTCGATGCCAGATCCTGCACCAAACTTCACACCTTGTCCGACCTGGGCACACGATGCCACCCTAGCCCCGCCGTCAATCATTACCCCATTCCCAGCGATATACGCACCAATATTGATGAAAGCTTGGTTCATGACAACAGTTTGTGGTCCGATATAAACACCTGTTCTGACCACGGATCCAGGAGCATAACGCACTCCGCTTTCCGAAAAATCGTGGTCTGAAAAATGAGCCGTTTTCAAAGGCACTTTATCCCAATAGCTATGTTCCAATCGTTGATTGGGGTGGGATCCGAAATAATTCAGAATGCCATCGATCACATAAGTTTGGGGTTGCCACACACCTTTGATTTTTTCAGCTGCTCGGACTTCTCCTCGATTGAGCAATTCAATGAAAGCATCTGTTTCTGACTGAGACCCTTTCCGTTGGGCAATGGTCTCCAACAGGTGAGGGCTTTCAGAGGTGACCCGTTGGATCTTCAAGTGTTGGGCGGAAGAGAGGTTCAACAGCAAGGTCAGATTGGGGTGCTTGCTTGGATGTTGTTTGGCATCTGCCACGTGTTCTCCGAATAAATCGATTCCGGCCTTTGCCTGTTCAAAATGAATCACGCCGCTCTCGGAAGCGATGTGGTTGAACACACGCAATGCCCCTTGCATACCGGGGAGATTGGGAATGATGGAGAGGAGTTGTTCTTCTTGATCGAATACCCGAATCAGCACAACGTGCTCGATTGAGGGTAAATGTTTCAGGTTGTCTTCAAACGTGCTCATACTGCTTTCCTTCTCAATTATTTGAAGTGGGTTAAATGCGGTTTGCCTAAAGGAAACACATTGAAACCAATTTCAAAAAGGCTTTGGTGGTCCAAACAATTACGACCGTCAAAAATGAACGCTGGTTTTTCCATCAAATCAAAGATTCGTTGGTAATCCAGTTCGCGATAGTCCCTCCAGTGGGTGATCACAGCAATGGAATGTGCGCCTTCTACCGCTTTGTAAGGATCTTCTTCATATGAAATATCACCTTTAAAGTGGGCTAAATCCTTCTTCGCGTTTTCCAGAGCTTTGGGATCATGCACACAGATGCGTGCTTGCTCCGCCAGCAATTTTTGGCAAATGGGAAGTGCTGGTGAATCGCGAGTGTCCCCTGTATCGGGTTTGAAGGCAAAACCAAAGATTGTGATCTTTTTATAAGCCATCGTATTGAATTGGTTGGCCAATATGTTCTTAAAAAAGCGATTGATTTGGTACTCATTCATCTTCACGACACTTTCCCAATATTTTGCGACTTCGGGAAGGTGATAATGTTCACATAAATAGGCCAAATGTAGGATATCTTTACGAAAACAAGATCCTCCAAACCCTATACTGGCTTGAAGGAAATTAGGTCCAATTCGCTGATCCATTCCAATCGCTTTACTCACCTCACTGATATCAGCTCCTGTTTTTTCGCACAATGCCGTGATGCTATTAATAGAAGAAATCCGTTGGGCCAGCATGGCGTTGGCAAATAGTTTGGAAAGTTCACTACTCCATACATTGGTGAGAAGAATTTTTTCACGGGGAACCCAATGGGCATACAAATCGGCAATCTGCTCGCAGGCTTTGCGGCCTGACTCGTTGTCACGCCCTCCAACTAAAACGCGATCCGGATTTTCTAAATCACGAATGGCGGTACCTTCGGCCAAGAATTCCGGATTGGATACGACCTCGAAATGAGTGGTTGGATTGCCAACATGAAGAATACGCGCCATTGCTGTTGCTGCACGCACTGGGAGGGTGCTTTTTTCAACCACAATCACTTCGGGCTTGGTGGCGTGTTGAAAAATCGAACGTGCGGTTTGTTCCCAATATTGTAAGTCAGCCCCGCGCCCCGCCCCTTCGCCAAAGGTTTTCGTGGGAGTATTGATTGCAACAAATACGATGTCTGCCTCTTGAAGGCCACCGGAAATATCCGTACTGAAGAACAAGTTTCGCCCTCGAACTCGTTTGACAACTTCGTCCAAGCCTGGCTCATAAATCGGCAGGTTGTCGGAATTCCAACTAGCGATTCGTTCTTCGCTGATATCGACAACGGTGATTTGATAATCCTTACAATGGTCTGCCAACACGGCCATTGTTGGCCCTCCGACATACCCAGCTCCGATGCACAAAATCTTTTTCATAGAGACTGTTTCCTTTGTAAAATGAATGAATTGACCCTTCAGGTGAATTGAACAATTTGAGATGGAGGCAATCGGCTGTACAAAAACTCAAAGGCCTGCATCAGATAATCGTGAGATTTGGATTCCAGCGTCAGCTTGAGTGTATAATCCTCGCGCCATATTTCCGGATAAGACCCCAATAATAACTGGGGAAACTGTCGAAGTGTTTCATGGAGGCTCTCTGCGATCAAGCCCTCATCTGCTTTTAAAAAGATCTCCTTGAGAAAGATCGGTTGCTGACGAAACATTTCTTTTAAGGCTTGAAATCGATTTCTCACCAGTTCTGGAGTTCCCGGAAAAATGAAGATGTTGTGGAATTGAACTTGAGGTAGGGACAAGATGTCTTTTTGCAGCAAAATGGCTCCCTGAGGAATCATGGCCATCCGCATATGGGCAGAGGTGGTACGATCCCCATAATATTTCTGAATCACTTCAGCAATTTCTGGAGATTCAACTAGGGAGGCCCCAAAGCCAGAAGCAATTGCAGGCACCGTAAGGTCATCATGGGTCGGGCCGATTCCACCACTGGTAAACACCCATGTGTATTTTTCTGAATATTCTTTGACCGTTTGAGCAATCGTTTCAAACTCATCGGGGATTACCAAAACTCGGCATACCTCCACCCCTAAGAAACGCAGTTCTCGGCAGAGGTATGTTGAATTCAAGTCTTGTATTTTGCCAGCAAGGATTTCGTTACCAACCAAGACGATCCCTGCGGTTGCCGTTGAATCGGACATGAATCATTCGTAACGCTGAATCACATGGAACCCGAACATGGTTTCCACAATCTGGCTCACATCGCCGATTTCCATGGAAAATACTGCTTTATCGAATTCGGGCACCATCATACCGCGTCCGAACTTTCCTAAATCACCACCACGTGGACCACTTGGCCCATCCGAATATTGTTTGGCCAGTTCCTCAAAGTTTTTTCCTTCTTTAGCCAGTTTCAACACTTCTTCAGCACGAGCACGAGCTTCGGCTTTGGTTCGCGTTTGTTGAGACCGCTCTGATCCTTGATAAGTCACTAAGATATGACGAGCTTTTACCACTTCTAAAGGAACCCGTTTAAAAACCAAATAGCCTATCGGAGATTCCACGGGATCGCTGATCTGGCCTTCTTTTAGCGAAAGTACGGCGTCTTTGAGAAATGGAGGAAGTCGGGGATCTGCCTGATCGATCATAGGAATTCGTGTCTGCTGAGGTAAATCCGTATACTGCTCAATCAATTGATTGAAGTCACTGCCTTCGCGGCGAGCCAAATCGGCCACTTGTTTAGCTACTTCCAAAGCACCAGCCTTATCGTAATAAATATCCTGCTTCTGAACACGGGCTCCTTTAAACGCAATAGCGAGCATATCCACTGCCACTTCGGATGCCTTGGGTTGATCTGGACTAGGAACGCGTGCTGGATCAATTTTAGCGTCGGAGGTTGCAATATTTTTCCGATTTTTCTCTCGTGCTTGGGCGCGCATCTCCTCGATTTTACCTTCGATGTTTGTTGGATCAAATGCCAAGGCTTGCTCGCCTTGCCGGATGATCTTTACTGTTTCCATCACATCCCCTTTGGCAATTTGATTCACGACATCCATACCTTCCAACACTTCACCAAAAACTGTGTGTTTGCCGTCCAACCAAGGGGTGGGAACATGAGTAATGAAGAATTGACTTCCATTTGTTCCGGGGCCGGCATTCGCCATTGATAGAATACCTGGTTTGTCATGCTTCAGATTGGGGTGAATCTCGTCTGCAAACTGATAACCGGGGCCTCCGGTTCCATTTCCTAAAGGATCTCCCCCTTGAATCATAAATTCTGGGATAACACGATGGAATACTAAGCCGTTGTAAAATTTAGTTTTTTTAGATGCTTTAGTTAGTGGATCTACCCATTCTTTTGTTCCTTCCGCTAGCCCTACAAAATTTGCCACAGTTATTGGAGTTTTTTCAAAGAATAGTTGGAGTAAAATTTTTCCCTTATTGGTCATGATTTCTGCATATATGCCGTCTTTAAGTCCCTTATCCATTGCCTTATTGGAGCTAGAAGCTTGTTCCTGGGAAACTTTGGAGTTTTGAGCATCCGAGGCTTGAGGTTCAGCAGCATGGGCAGCATTTTTCGCGCTCATCATTTGTTGGGGGATCAAACCGATGACCCCAAAGAAGTAGATAAAAAATAAGAAAAATACTGTTTCTTTATTAAGAATTCTTTTAGCCATTTTTTTCCTTTCAATCACCTTGAATACTCAATTTTTAGAAGTATAATATGTAGTCGGTAGGGAATGCATAAGAAGATTTAGTCAATACTATTCTGCTTGACAAGTCATTTATTTTTGCCTACCAATTTAAGTTTATTTTAAGCAAATCCCCCAATCATTTTTCATCTTCGAAGGAGATACTATGTTGTTGAAAAACAAGCTGCTTTTATCCTTTCTATGCTTCCTGTTATGGGCACCCGCCAGTTTTGCAGCAACCACTCTGTGTTTGGAATGGGAAGTGCCTCAAGGCGAAGTCGCTCCGGATTTTGATATTGCTCTCGTTTTAGGACGTGATCGTGTTTTACACCCACAACAGACCCCGCTCAAGATTGGTTCCAATATCGTAGCCATTCATGAGAAAACCAATCCAACCGACGAAGAGTGCATCACTTTGATTGATGAAGCAGCACTTAAAAACCATTCGGTAGGCATCCATCACTACGGAAAAGACGCCACTCAGTTGCGTTTTTTAGAGCTTTTTGAACGAAATCAAGATGGCACCACTAAGGTTGTGGGGAATTATAAAAATAATTTTGTGAACAATACCGATGGAGATCGCAATGCAACACCGCGTTCTGGTTCCGAATATTGGGTGCTCATTCCTGTGCCTGAAGTTCTGGAAATTTTGAATCCAGCCGCTACGGTTGCCCAGAATACTACAGTAGCCGCAACAACTACGGTTCCTCCTACGACCGCTGCTCCAACCACCACGGTGCCGGTTGCCGCAGCCCCTGACTGTGAACCAGGAGCAGGAAAAGATTTACGTCACTGCAATTTCACGGACAAAAACTTGGGTGGAGCTAACTTTGAGCGTGCTAACATCAGCGGAGTTTCTTTCAAAAGAGCGATGTTGAAAAACGCAAAATTCAACGATGCAGACTGCCATAAAACCGATTTCTCTCACGCTAAATTAGAAGACGCTTCTTTCACTCGTGCGAAGTGCTCTCAGGCTGACTTCACCAAAACCGACGCACGTGAGGTAAATTTTAAGGATGCAAACCTCACCAAAAGTAATTTCCGTAAAGCCGATATTCGTAAAGCCAACTTCAAACGAGCCACCTTACGCAAATCGAATATTAAAGAAGCGAATCGCGATGAGGGAGCGAACTTCGAAGACATTCGTGAATAACTTACCACTTTGACTCATTTCTTCTAAGTCCCCTTTTCGTCTCAATCCATGACCCAATAGTCTATTGTTTCCTATTGGGTCATATTGAGATTCGTATCTTACACACGCCTCCCTTAAACCATATTTTTTATTCTTTCTATCTATTACCCGTCTTGTTCTTGTTTGAGTTTATTGATGAGAGGGGAAATATGTTGGTCTACGTCTGCGTCATTTTGAGGTGAAGGGACATCTTTGAGCAAATGCCAATGCTCTACATGTTCCACAATCCCTTGTGGGGGAATCTTGACCATCGGCCCCATCGTTTCCAACTCCAACATGACAGAATTTGTGAACATTTCGAAGGAGCACCCACGATCAGGATATGTTTGATTTGGATCATACTCAGCAAATTTTACAAATAGATGGCCGTTTCGTGCATAAGCTCCCCAGCCCTCAATGGAATTGACCCCTACTTTTTGAACGTCTTCCTTATTTTCCTGTCTTAAGAGAATATAGCGATTGCCCCATGTCCAACGAGCATCACTCATGTCGGTATAGGCCCAAATATTCACAGAGTGAGACGACAATAGGTTTTCAGGATGGGGGCCTTTGGGAAGTAAGGGTAAAATTGCAGTCCCACCCCCTGCCATCACAGAAATAGCCCAAGGTGCCAGTTCCACTTCCCATAAATTGTGATTGCGCATCCTATGGGTCATTTTCACATAAGAACGTTTGGGGTCGAGCCACACATCGATTTCTTTTTGGATGCCAGTCACCATTTCAATCCCCTGAATGAATCGGATCGACTCCCCCATTTCCTGGACCTGAACTGGATCGTTGTCTGGCATATAGGTACGTGGATGGATCTCAGGCGCATGCCATAAACGGTGGCCACCATAGTTGATCCATTCTGCCCCTTCGGTATTGCCTAAGGCTCCCTCATTCATACTGAATTCGTTTTCTTCTCCAATGAATGCTAGATGAATCACTCGAGGCCCCACGTCTGCTGTCATCACCAGCTCGATTTCGTCATTACTCACACGGTAATTGTTTTCCCATCCGTGGTAACTCACTTTCTCTATCTTACTCATAAGCCCTTCCTCTAATATGAAGTTATTTTTGATAGGATTGAAATAGGTTTCATGCCGACTATTATGAAGGGCATCAACGGATGCAAGACAATTGATTCGCGATACAGAGCGCTTGTGGAAGAGGGGATTCCGAATTAGCTCTGCCCTGGACTAGGATAGGCAGAAACATCATGAGTCGCATCAGGGGAAGGCTAAATCTAGGAGTTGGGTAAGTGAAGGGAGCTATAAAGTATTTCTAGGAGTTGGGTAAGTGAAGGGAGCTATAAAGTATTTACAAGTTCGCAGTAAATTTGCTTTTCGTCTGCATCGGATAAACCACCATTTTGGTCCGAAATGTCTTTGCCCTGTAAAATCGTCTGAATGGCTTGGCTCTGTTGCGTCGCGATTTCGAGCTTTTCTACTTCGCTTAATGCGGTGTTGGCTTGGAGGCGTTGAAAAATAGCTTCCATGAACAGTCCCACATTTCGAGCTGCACTCGTGACATTGGTTTGTACACTTGCGGCAATGGCATCGGATTGAAGCTTCTCTAATTCGGAGATCCCCCCTACTGTGACGCCCACAGGTCCCACCAAACTGTCCACAAACGATTGTAAAAACAGCAGGTTCACCTCTCCTTTCGCAAAGACTCGATTGGTTTCCTCAGTCACCGCTGTTGCGCCTAATACGGAGACGGTGTCATATACGGAAGTATCGGTTGCGGACTGAAAGGCTGCTGAGTTGATTTCCTGAGCTTGCGTCAAGATGGTTGCGAGAGACTGGGCCAATATTTCGCGCTGTTTTTGCTCAGTCAAGGTTGTGCTACCGGCCATACTGACTGTCTTTTGAGCAATATTTCCTTGATCAGTGGAAACCGTTGGATTGTATGACACACCGATACACAATGCTGGAGACAGCGTGAGTTGCGCTTCTGTGCTGGTTCCTGCCCCATCTGATTTGAGAAATTCGGTTGTAAGCGCGGTGGTTGTTTCCGTAATAGCACTTTGCGTATTTTGTAGCGTTTGCGCCGTTTGAGCATCTACCAGTGAGGCATACACATCAGAAGATGCCGATTTGATAGAAGCGATGGCAGCAACTTCATTCAGAAAGGAAGAACGGCTGAACAAATTTCCTGAGGTATCTGGATTGGCAGAGGCTTCTTGTAACACGGTCTCAATCTCGCCTTGAGTCTCAATTCCGAGCAACAAAATATCAATCAATTCGGTTGCCACAGAAGTTTGGTTTGCTGTGGTTGCAACATGATTCACCCGAACCGTTTGGCTGCTCGCGCTGGGCGAACGATTACCCCAAAATACTTGGAATGGAGAAGTTCCTCCTTCTGGAGATAAGGAATTCTCTCCAAATACTGCGTTCACCAAAGCATCTCCCTGCTGCTGAAAATCAGACGGAAAGCTTGTGGTATCTTGGATATGGAAGTTGGGAACGACCAGAAGGTTATTGTTGGAATCCACCAAGGTGTTGCCTGAACTGGTCGTAATGAGTGTGGAATCTTGAAGTGCGATGGCAAAACTATCTAAATCCACTTGAGCACTCAGCAGCGTACGCAGAGTTTCAGAAGTGACTGGATTCACATCAATCGTCAATTCGGTGGAAGCAATTTTTGCAGGAAGTGTTGTCATCAGTGCAGGCGAAGTTGGCACCAATACCACGAGTGGGTAATTTGCCTCAGCAAATAAAGTACCTAAGGTGGTTGTGTTTAACGTGAAACTGCCGGTCGAATCCGTTGTCACTTGTCCCATCACTCGATTCCGGTTGTCGAGCACATATAAACTGGTATCGCTCAAGGTGTTTCCGCGAGACACACGTCCTGTGATTTGGGGGGGAATTCCACTGGAGGCAATATTATCGGGATCCGATGGGGAGCCTGGGTTGGATGGGTTTGGATTGTCAGTGCCATCTGAAGAATTTGGATCATCGACCCCAGCTATATCGTTGCCATTACTCATGCCATTAGGAATATCGGTTCCCGAACAAGCTCCCAAAATGAGAACAAAAGTACAAAGCAGCACCATAAAATTCAGGTGCAACGGACGATGCAGCAAACTGCATGCGACTTGGGAGCTTCGGGAAATCAGCATTAACATGCGTGCCTTTGGGGCAAATCGAGTTACTGGAATATCGAAACAAAATAGGGCCTATGTAGACAAGAAAGGCAGAAGCAAATGAGGCCGGAAATCACGTTGGGGTAGAGTAATGGCATTTAATGAGATCCATTGCTTTCGTGATAGTCCACGGCGTGGAAAAGCTGAAACGCCAACACCACCACCTCATTTGCTTCGCCCTCTTTCGTGTTGAGCAGATCTAAAACCTCTGCCCTAAATTTCTTAAGCTTTTCTTTCACAAGCTGAAATTTTTCTGGAGTCGTTGCAATTACTGTGGCTCCATATTCTCTCTGATCCAGCGATTGATCCAAAGCCACTTGCCCTTGTGATAGAATTCCTTGGTGGTACTTCTGTATGGCTAAAGAACGTACCTCATCCGGAAAAGTAATAGACAAATCAGCGGCCTGTAATTTTTTATCTTTCCGAACCAATAGTCCGGCTTCTTCTAAGTCTTTCAAGCATTTGGTGATTTCCCCTACTGAAGCTTTATACGTCAATTGTTGATTGATCCAGTGTGGGTCTTCAGAAAAATCCTGCAAAAACGACATCTCACGGATCAGCAAATGGAGCCATGAGGTGATGCACTCGAATTGTGCGTCTTCCAATTGGTTGATTTGCAGCTTCTTACGACGAATGGCTGAAATTTGCTGGAAATAATGATTCCGTCCTTCTACGTCGGAAGATTGAGTGAGTCGAACCAAAAGTTCAAAATATTCGCGCTCCGCTCCAGTCAATCCCATGGACTTAGAAAAGTTTCCCAACTTTTTCTCAGAAATATTGCGTGATCCTTCGATAATCAGGGTCACATAGTTGGGAGACCCGTATCCTAATTCTTTTGCAAAAAATCGTAATGAATAGCGAGAATCGCGAGATTTGCAAGCATTGCAATATGCTTGGAGCAAACGTCGGCTGTCCAGATATTTGTAAACATCAATGCCACATTCTTGGAGCGTGAGCATGAGCGATTCCCTGAAACAATTAAATGAAGACAAAAAGTATTCAATTTTTCTTAACACATGTCTATATCTTACTAGAATTAAAGGTTTTTTATTATGCCCAGTGTTTACAAAGATTGTCAAGAATTCTTTATGAATGTAAACGCTTAGCCGAAGAGAGATGAGTAGAAAAACAAGCGTATCCTGTGCCCTTTCAGAACGAAGGGTGGGTGGCTCAATGAAGGCAAAAGGTGGGTTTTTGATAAGAAAAAGCGTTGGCAGGCAGAAGCAAGGTTCTATTTTTTTATGATAAAATGCACGAGAAGTGCGGCAGACAAGGCAAATGTCAATTGGAAGTGCAGAGTAGTAGGTAAAGTCAATTGGTCACTTTCGTACAACAGAAGAATCACTCCACTGATGATCAATCCGATACCTGCAAGGAGCTGTACCAAACCAGAGGTCGAAACCAAGGAAATCTTTTTCAGACGGGCTCTATGAGTTTTGATATGATCCCACGCATACATTGGAAAAATGACAACGAAAAACATGCCTGCCCAAATGTGAAGGGCCGAGACTATTGAAAAACCACTAAGGATTTCTAAGGCTTCACGATAACGTAAAGCAATACCAGTAAGGATGAGAAAAACGCTACTTAGGACGACTAATTTCCGCATAGCAATTTTGTGAAATGGGAGGTCGAGTAAATGAGATTTTCTATTTTCAGAAAGCCCAGTGACAAAGGTGAGGAATATACTCATAATTGCTTCTGCATTCAAGCAAGAGCGAGTCGTTTAAACATACTATAATTTCGTCGTTTGGAAGAAATTAAAGTATTGACAGTTTGGGCCATACTCAATAGTCATTTTTCTGGTAATCTATATAATTACAGTGAATAAGCAGACTTCAAAAACGCGGATACGGTTTGTCGCTTGAAGCGAAAGAAACTCGTTTTTTGATTTACCGAAATAGAGGTTTCACATGGTAGGATACATTCAGCCTTTCTTAGCTGCGACCTTGAAAGTGCTTCAAACGATGACAAACACGGCGGCAAGACCCGGTCGTCCCTCTAAAAGAGAGCCACAGCCAGCTACTGGAGTGATCTCAGCCGTGATTGAATTGACGGGGGGAACAAAAGGAAGCATCAGTCTCACTTTCACCGAAGCGGCAATCGTCGGCATTGTGAATAACATGCTCGGTGAAGCGTACACCGAAATGAACGAAGATATTGCAGATGCGGTCGGTGAATTGGTCAACATGATTTCTGGGGAAGCTCGCCGGAATTTAGCAGAACAAGGGTTCGTTTTCCACGCAGGCATACCTCAATTAACTGAAGGGGAAGGCCATACCATTCCTCATGCCGTAAGCGGAGGAATTTTTTTCGTTCCGTTTAAAACGGAAGACGGTGTCTTTTATATCGAGGCGTGTTTTGAATCCCAAAAATATTTTGATGATGCTCAGAAGGCCCAAAAAGATGCGGCAGTTGAAGAAACCAATGCTTCAGTCATTCCTGTAGAGATTCAATCTTTCTTAGGAGCAGAACGCCCCAAGTTCAAAAGCTATTTTTTGAAGCCTAACAGTCAGATTATGAAGCCTAACTTTTTCTTGCTTCCTGAATATGTAGGGCCTACAGAAGGAAATCAGGAATGTAATTTCACTGCTTTAGAAGTCAGTGTTTGTCCAGAAACATTTTTTGCCAGCAACAACGTCAACTTCTTTTTCCATCCCAAAAATCAAAAAAATCCCTTACTGGAAAATCAAGATCTGCAAAATAAAGTACTGCCTTCGTTAGGTGAGATGAAGGAAAAGGGGATCACCATTCCGCAGTCTATGTATTCGGTCAAGCGTACTGTAGAAAATGCGATTTTGGCCTATAACTTAGCGGCCCATACTTCTCAAATGCTTTACAACTATAGTCCAAAAGCCTTTGTAATCGAAATGGGGAAAATCGGAGAGTATGCACTCAAAGCGGCATTGCTTTCGAAATTAGAGAGATCGATGGAACGGGAGAAAGAGTTTTTGTTGATGGCGCATCAAGCTTATCGCAAAAGCTTACCTACCGTATCGGGAGAACAATTCTTTCGTCGGTGTTTCAGACTGGTCGCAATTTCTGTGTATCTGGAAAATTATGCCAACGCGAAAGAAGAAACTGCGGTAATGATCAAGTACTTCCAGGCAAATTCTAGCAAGATTCGACCAGATGAAGCTCCACGCATCAAACGCTACATTCAGTTTGTGGAAAAGATTTTTAACGAGCGCAGCCAACTTTCGATTACCAAACATCAAGATCGCAATAATTATCGCTTTGTGTCATTTGATTAATCCTGCGCTTTCTCCGCAGTAAATTAAGAGCCTTTTCGACTTTTCGTTTTAGTTCCTTCCAAGCTTTTTTCAGGATACTCACACTCTTTAATGATCGCACATTGGCTGCATTCCGGCTTACGTGCCTTGCATACGTAACGACCGTGAAGGACCAAGAAGTGATGAGCATCTTGCATCCACCTTTTAGGCACCACTTGTAAAAGTTGTTCTTCCACTTGAACTGGGTTTTTCCCGGAAGCCAATCCCGTGCGATTAGACACTCGAAAGACATGGGTATCCACTGCGATGGTTGGTTTACCAAAAGCCGTGTTGAGAATCACATTGGCGGTTTTTCTGCCTACGCCCGCAAGGGCTTCCAGTTCTTCACGGGTTTCGGGAATCTGCCCTTGATATTGTTCGGCAAGGATCCGACACGTCTTGATGATATTGGCCGCCTTGGTTTTAGCCAATCCAATCGTTTTGATGGCCTCCAAGACGGTCAACTCTCCCGCTTCTAAAAGAGCTTGAGGGGTGGGATAACTAGCAAAAAGTTGCGGGGTCACCTTATTAACGGATTGGTCGGTGGCTTGAGCGCTTAAAATGACAGCAATCAGCAGCTCGAAATGATTATTATAGACCAACTCAGTCGTAGGTTCTGGAATCGCTTCATGCAGTTTTTTAAACAATTGACTGATTTTTCGTGGTGACACATCCCCTCATTCTAAAAAAGTCCGATGAATGACTTGCAGCGCTTTATGGGCATCGCGTTGCTCAATGACACAAGAAATATTGATCTCGGAAGCTCCTTGCGTGATCATTTCGATATTGATCTCATTTGCCGCAAGAGCACTGAACATTTGGCTCGCGGTACCTGGCATGTGTTTCATATTCTCTCCCACCAAGCTTAGAATCGCACGATTGTGGATCACGGTGACTCTTCCCAAGCTTTCTAGGCTCGGCAAGAGTGTGGGCACCTGCTCTTTCTGTGTGATTGTGCAGGAAATATTCACTTCTGAAGTTGAAATCAAATCGATTTCCACTTGTTGTCGATGGAACGCTTCAAAAACCTGAGCGAGAAACCCAGTGGAATGCAACATTCGATTCGAATGAATGTTTAGTACAGAAACATCATTTTTCGTAGTTACCGCAACAGCCCGTCGAGAGGGAGAACGTTGGAAGCGAAATTGAGGTAATCGTTCTTTAGGCACGACTACGGTTCCTGCCTTTTCTGGGGCAAATGTGTTTTTTATCCGCACGGGCACGGAAGCGGCAATGGCTCGTTCCATTGTAAAGGGGTGTAGTACTTCAGAACCAAAATAAGTCAACTCAGCGGCTTCCTCTGGGGAAATGTATTCCAAGACCTTAGCATTGGGAACTTTCCGGGGATCGGCGGTAAAGATGCCATCCACTTCTTTCCATACTTGTAATTCGTCAGCTTTCCATTCTCCTGCAATCATTGCCGCAGTGAAATCGGTATAACCCCGTCCAACTTTCGCAATGATACCCCCCGGAACGAATCCAAAATATCCTGTCACCACCGGAACCATTGACTCATTTTTTGGCAACACTTCTACAATTGTTTCTTGGAGCCTTGAATAAAAGGCGGGACCTGTGTGGATGAAATCGGAGGGAACCACTTCCGACAAATCGGTGTACACGGCATGGAGCCCTCGATCTAATAGTATCCCAGATAAAACTCGTGCCGAAAGACGTTCACCCGTCCCCACGATAACATCTTGGGAACGCTCCGAAATTTCTTGGATGACATGGATGGCATCCAAAAAAGAACGCAAGCGGTGCAATTCTTGGTGGATATGCACTTCGATATCGCTGCGGATTTTGGACGACTGGATGGTCTCGGTAATCGCCCGCATGTGGGTTTCTTCAATGGCTTCCAACACGGAAGCACAGTCTTCTCCTAGCAACGCGAGCTTTCCTGATTTTAACAAGCGGCTGGTGGTACCTTCTGATTTGGTAACGCTACTCATGGCAGAAACAACGGCCACGACAGAATGAGATTTTGCAGTGTTTTCAATAATTTGAACAACATTCATAAGACGTTCGGCAGTACCCACACTGGTACCTCCGAATTTTTGAACAATACGTGACATAGTTTTTATATAATCGTATGTGAATGGTTTGAAATTATAATGCATCCGTAAGACACTAGAATTTTGAAAGGAAGGTATCTAACATTTATGTGGAATAGTTGAAAGATGGTTGGTCCAGAACCCACATTGCCTCTGATTGGAATCACTGGAGGTATTGCCTCAGGGAAAAGTCTTGTTGCCCAATATCTACGAGAACATGAGTGGTCTGTGATTGACGCGGACCAATTGGGGCACCGTGTATTGGAGCCTGGACAACCCTCATATCATCGTATTCTACAAACTTTTGGACAGGAGATTTTGAACACTGACAACACGATCAATCGGCGTGCTTTGGGTGCCATCGTGTTCAGTAATGCGGAGCAATTGAAAAAACTCAATAGCATTTCCCATCCGTTGATTGCTGAAATGGTTCGTGAAGAAGTCAGATGCAGGATTCCACAAGCCAAAGGGGGAGTTTTGTTTTTAGAGGCTGCCGTCCTGATTGAAGCCAACTGGCACAAGATGTGCCAACAAGTTTGGGTGGTGTATACAGAACCTCATATTGCCAGAGAACGCCTAACTCGGAGAAATCGATTCACTCCAGAAGAAGCACAAGCTCGAATCGCTTCCCAGTTAAGCAATTCAGAACGCAACACTCATGCCCACCAAATCATTGCCAACAACGGAACCATCAATACTTTGTATCAAACCCTGAATAACATCCTGAAGGATTTCAACGCCTCGTAAGGCATGCCCTCAATCAAGGTCTCATGCTCTCCATTCACATTATCGTTGATAGTGCGGCACATCATGGAGCCGTTGGTTTTTTTTGGAAGCGAGTGGAGCCTTTTTTTTCACAGCACTTGTTTCCTTGCGAAATCACGTTCACTCAGCCCGAAGCGCCTATGAAAGAACTGGTTGTTCATATTGTGGAACGGGGCTACCGGAAGGTCCTGTTGATTGGCAATCAACAGAGCATCTGGGCGGGGGTGAATGGATTGATGAGTTTTCCTGAATCGATCCGTAAAACACTGGAAGTGGGGCTGTGGCCTTTAAACTATTGGGAGTTGTTGTGGTATTCCTTCCGTGGAGTGATCCGCCATCTTGACGAAGTGACTCAGGTATTCAAAGCAGGGAAGACTTGCCCGATTGATCTCGGCCATGTCAGTTTGACCTTGCCCACGCATGAAAAACTCAATGCGTATTTTTGCAGCCACAGTGATGTGTCTTTTCTAGAGAATGCTTCTTTGGAACGGCGGTCACACCGTCTTCAATTTTTCTTCTCTTCTCGTGCGCATCTTCAGATTGATGAAGACGATTCAACGGAACGAGGTGGCATCAATGCTCGGTTGCTTCTTCGTTCGATTTATCCTCACTCCATCCATTTCTCTCCTGAAGAATTGAAACGAGTCCACTATTTTGCCTTAATGCTTCACAAAGAGGTCAGTTGGGGGCGATCATTGAATTTGTCCTGGCTTCCGTTTCGTATCCGGCAAAAGTTCTATGAATTGATTGGAGTGAAGCAGTGCAGCACCATGCATATTCAGGCGGAAACCAATCCGCTCGTGATTCGTTTGGATGGCCAACCACACAAATGTATCGATGCCCAGTTTTCCATCGTTCCCAAAGCGCTTCCTGTAATTGTTCCAGTGATCCCATTACGACTCAAAACTCCTGCCACCGCTTGGTTGGTTGGAGCCAGATCCAAGAGCATCATTGCCAATCGAGATGTGATGCAGGAAAAACAAAAATCGGAAGCTGGATGAACGACACTGCTTTGGCAACTACTGCCAGGTGTGTTTTGTCACCTTTTTATACTGCTGCACGACTGAGAGAGAGTTGGACGTCACAGTGTCCAATTGAATGGTGAGTGTGTAAATCGCTTTGTAAGGAGTTTGACGTCGCTTAAAGCGAAGCGCATCACCCAAGTCGACAATATCGAAATAGGTGACGTTCGGATGGGAGGAGGTTAGTTCGATTTTGTCGGTGCCAATCGTGAAAAAGACTTCTTCTCGCTTATTCCTCTTTTTGGAGACGTAATAGTGCGTTTGCCAGTTCTTGCCTTCTAGAATCCCATACTTTTGCCTAAGTTCAGAATCGGTGTCTTCCGAACCAGGTCCGCAAAATTTTTCGATTTCCGAGTTAGAAAAACCACCACGGGCCAAATTTGCAATCTCTTGAGGGGTGCAGTCTTTGGCCAGTGCGTTGAATCCAAATAGGCTACAAATTAAGAAGATCCCAAGGGTCATTCGACTTTTCATGAAGACCTCCTCTTTCCAATAGGGGTTAGTAGGCGTCGGCAATTTTTGAAGTTTCTGCCGGTTTGGGCGTATCTAAGAGCTTCTTGTCTTGTTTATCCAGGGCTTTTTGTTCGCGGCGAGACAGTTTGGGGTTGGTTTCGGATCCAGCCACAATCTTCTTGGGCGGTTCATAGGTCAGGCATTGTCCCTCGATAACAGCTCCTTGGTGAATCAACAGTTTTCCAGGTGGATTGGAAACATTTCCAATAATATATCCCCCCGATAGAATTTCCAATTGGTCCGTGGTGAATAAGTTTCCTTCGATTCGACCATTGACAACAATTCGAGCTGCATGAATGGTGGCAACGATCTGGCCGGTAGGGCCTACCGTGACTTCATTTTGACAATCGATATCGCCGTGAACTTCACCATCAATGCGGATAGGCCCAACACATCGGATCTTTCCTTCGATCTTCATGCCGTGCCCAATGTAGGTCGTTGCCTTTCCTTTAGCGGGCAAACTTTTATTTTTTCCAAACAAATCTTTCTCCAAAAAGCGAATTTTTGTTCTAAATGAACTCATCAAATTTAAATTACGACGCCCATTTTCCCCATCCTTGAAAGACGCGGATTATACATGACCTTTTTGGGTACATGCAACTTCTTTTCCCGTCGACAGTATGCTCTGTTTCTCTTATCTAAAGCAAAATTAAATCAAGGGGTTAACAAAAAACAGGCCTCTCCTGGAATCCGCTTTTTTATCGGTTTATAGTAAAATTTTTCCATTTTATAGAACTGTTGCAAAATCCGCCTAGTCGCTCCTGTAAAATGGAATCAATTGCACTTGCAAAATCCACTTGATCTTACTTGAATAATCGAGTCCCTTCCGCTGAAATATAAAATTACGGTCGATTTTCTCAATATTTTAACCTTCCTTTTCGATGTCGTTATGAGTCAACCTGATCCACATCAACAGATTCATCAGTTGGAATGGGCGAAAGCTGAGTTGAAAAGGCTTCAAGAAACCTATTTTCGAACGCTGAAAAAGCTTCCTGGATTGAAGCCGATTATTCTGAACTTCGACGAATTGATGCCGCATCTGTATTCACTTATTCATTATACAGTCCGGTTGGCTCAGGATGTCCATTGTTACTATTTTGATCGTGAGCGGTTTGACATCGTTCACATGGAGATGCTGTTAGGCAAGGTCCAAGATGCGCAGCAGATCATTCTCAAACAGATTCGATACCTCATTGGATACTACAATCAGTTGCTCAAGGAGGTGGAATACCTTGGCCCGGTTCAGCCACCCCCCTTGCCAGAAAACACATACCAATACCTCAATACGTTGAAGCGTTATTTAGACACGGAATTTGAAAGCGTGTTACAGGAAGTGTTGGGGTTACAACATTTCAAATCCAGCATCCTACCTCGATTGATCAAGGTAAACTCTCAGGCAGAGCATCAAGATAAACAATGTTGGGTTCAGATCCAACGAGCCATCAGTCGTGCAGTCAAGTGTTATATCGCATTGGGGAGCCATACCAACATTCAGGTGAATACAACCGTAGGGCAGGCGAACTTGATTTTAGAGGAAGTGCGTTCGCCTGATTCTGAAACGGCAATAGAGGAAGAGCCTTTCGTGCGGCTGTGTCGCCATAAAGACGACATCCTGAACAGACTTGCGGAGCAATTGGAGTGGGTGTCTCATTTCACCAATCTGTATTTTCTGCCTAAGCTTCAGGAATACGTGCCTTCTGTATTGGATTTTTTTATCGAGTTTTTTGGTCAAGATCGCGAAGTGTATCAGGCTTTCACCGACTACATGCTTCAGCTGATCACATGGGTTCAAGAAAATGAATATCCTGTCAAGATTCAAGAAGAACGGGTGGGCATCTACAAAAGGCGAGGTGATGAAATGGTTTGTGTGGGAAGCCATATTCGAGATCGCGAAGTGCTGTTCATTTTATGGGACGAATTTCCAGAAGCCCTCAAAGCGAATCTAGATAAAGGCTCCATCGTCATCCCAGAAAAAACACCTTATTTGCTGCAGCTCGGTATTGCCTATTTTGATGCCAAACATCCGCCGGAGGCCCGTTATCACACGCCACCTTCCGGCTATTTTATGTTTTTTCTGCATGAAGAAGCCTATGGCCGCCTTCGTCTCCGGCTCAGCAAAGAAAAGAAAAAGGAGCGGAAAGTGACTCAAGTTCTTACAGAAATAGGCAACTTCCAATATCATGCCCTAAGTAATGAGTTGTTGCACCAATGGAAAGATTTGATTTTGTATCACCTGATCGTATTGGAGCGAAGGTATCGCCTCCCGCTCCCTCAGAAATTACGAGACTATTTGGTAGAAGTATTGCCCGTTTATGAAGCTCCTCCTGAAGGACCACGAGTGACGAGTCCTTAATCAGTCACACAAAGCAATTGCTTCTACTTCCACTTCCACATCTTTGGGCAAACGGCTGACTTCTACACAAGCCCGGGCAGGTTTGAAGGCAGCAAAATACTCGCTGTAGATGGTATTGAAAGTTCCGAACTGCCCCATATCTTTGAGAAAAATCGTCACTTTGATGACTTTCTCCAATGAAGAATTTCCTGCCTCCAGAATTGCCTTCAGGTTATCGAGTACGAGGCGGGATTGCTCCTCAAAGCTTCCTAGCACCAATTCGTTAGTCTTTGGGTTGATCGCGATTTGTCCAGATACATACAAAAAACCATTTGCTTTAATGGCTTGCGAATAGGGCCCCACCGGAGCGGGAGCGTGTTCGGTATACACAATTTCTTTAGTCATAGAATCTCCTTGGAAAAAATAGGAAGTCGTGAGGTTTTACTTCGTTTAAACCTTCCTTTGAAACATGGGTTGTGGCAGGCCTTTGAGAAAGTATATTTCGAGAAAAGCTTTGGCAATCCTAAACCAAGAATTGATAGAAGGAATGCACAATGCCAAAGTGACGTAATGGAAGGTAGTGAAACGGGAGCAGGCTAGGAGAAAAGATGAAGTTGTTGGAAAAAATAAAAATCTACCCGCGTCATCAGCTTGATATTCAAATCAGCGATCTGATGGGAGCCCTCATGTCCTTTTTGGCTCCATTAGATAGACAGCAATTGGAAAAAGACATCTTGTCATTTTGGGAGTCTAAAAATCATAGAAAAATATGTTTCACGGTGAGGACCGCGTTCGACAGTCTACTGACGGGTTTGAATTTTCCCAAAGGGACCGAAGTCATGATGACTGCGGTCAATATCAAGCATATGGTGGAGATTGTTGAACATCATGAGTTGAAAGTCATTCCTCTGGATTTTCAAATTGAGGATCTGTCGTTAGATTTCGATCGGTTTGAATCGCTTATATCGGAAAAGACGAAAGTGATTCTGTTTGCTCAACTGTTCGGTGCCATTGTCGATTTACAACCCCTGTCTGAACGGTGCAAACAACACGGCATTCTTTTGATTGAAGATTGTGCTCAAGCTTTCTGTGGGACCAAGTATCAAGGGAGCTCGTTTGCAGATGTGAGCTTATTCAGTTTTGGTCCGATAAAATCCTCTACTGCCTTGGGCGGTGCAGTTGTTATCGCAAGGTCCGCAGAGTTCATTGAAAAAATCGAGGAAGCCGAACGTACTTATCATCGGAAAAGTGAGTATTGGTTTCTGCGAAGAGTTGTGAAATACCTCCTCGTCAAGCTTTTGTCTTTTCCTATCATCTACGGATTGTTTCTAAGACTGTTGTCGCTTCTTGGATATGACCTAGAAGAAACGATTAATAGAGTGTCGAGAAGTTTTTCTAAGGGGCCTTTGATTTCCCAAATTCGTTTCCAGCCCCCTGTACACTTATTGTTTCTTCTACACAGAAGATTTTATAGGAACAATGATTCCAAATTTGGTGCTAGAGAAAAAAAAGTTCGCTTCCTTTTGGAAAGCTTAGAAACTTTAAAAACTTCGATACAGATTCCCTCTCAAGGGGTAGGGCACCACTCCTTTTGGGTCATTCCTTTACTGACTGAAAACCCTAATCTTTTGCGAAAAGAACTTTTGGAATATGGGTTTGACTCAACTCAAGCGCATCATAGCCAAACGGCAATTACTGCTATAGAAGATGGTATTGATATAAAGAATGCACAATACCTGTTGAATCAAACAATCTATTTGCCCAGTATGGCTGGAATGAACGAAACTGTGACAAAACAGTTGATTTCTATTTTGGTTAGATCAATTGGAGATCAAAAGCAGTCTTGAATGCTAAGACAGGCGGGATGAAGAATTCAGGTTGGCTAGTGGGGTCTATAGATGCACGTTAATTCATATTCATTTCAATTTTTAACACCACAACACCGTCTTGCGGTATTGTCCCTCAACCAGCACATCGTAGACGATCCACAAACGACATTTTTTATGGAACCTCTTCGCAAGGAAATACTCAATTTTTGCCTCAATGAAAGCTCTGGGTTTGG
Source organism: SAR324 cluster bacterium (assembly GCA_028281495.1). Taxonomy (GTDB): domain Bacteria; phylum SAR324; class SAR324; order SAR324; family NAC60-12; genus JANQJU01. The sequence goes on along the minus strand of JANQJU010000051.1, from coordinate 171,628 downwards.
GATTGGAATTTTTGCAGGAGACAGCCTTATAGGTTATCGGTTGATCTATTTTCCTCATACGAAATCGGAGGTATTTTTAAATTTTCAAGGACCTCAATACAAAATCGATCTGCGTCTTCCCCCAAAGGAAATCAATCGGTCGGCGCGGTTTGCCGGTATTGCGATTCATCAAGACTATCGAGGGAAAGGATTGGGCAATCGATTGATGGCAGAAGCCATAGAGGTCATCAGGCAAAAGAACTATCAATGGATCATTGTAACATGCCATCCGAGCAATCATCCTAGCTTGCATCTCCTCAAAAAGTTTGGATTTTATCCAACGGACTCTATCAAGAAAGAGAATGGTCGAGATCGCATTCTTTTGCTCTGTGAGCTCAACAAATCCGCCCGCATTTAAAAAGCGAATAGGCCCATGGTATGAATCCAATACGAATGGAAGTGAGACAATTTTTCGATGCTTGCCAGGAACAAACGATAGAAACACTACTGGCGGAATCGGGGCTTCTGATTATCGCCGGGGTCCAACTTTCGGACAAAGCATTCATCGATCTTGCTCAAACTTTTGGGGAGATCGTTTTGCCTTCCAAACAGAATCAAAACCATCAGTATCAGGAAATCTTGCGGGTGCTTCCTACCTCCAACGTAGGCAGGGGCTGGCATACGGATTTGGCGTTTCGAAAGAATCCTCCTCGATATACTTTCATGCTATGTCGAAAGGCTCCCAAATTCAGTGGCGAAACCTTGTTCATCCATACTTGTGAGGTGGTTCAACATATGACAAGTTCCATGAAAGCGCGTTTTGCGAATTTAAAGGGCAAGTATAGTTTTCATACGATTTTCAGCCAAAAGCTGGCTCAAAGAGGAATGGAATTATCGGAAAAACAACGTCAAGCTACCCCAGATACCACACACCCTCTCCTTAAGAGACATCCTCTCACTCAGCGAGAAACGATCCATCTTCATGAAGAGTATTTAATTGGCATTGAAGGGTATTCCAAGGAAGCTGCTCTGCAACAGATCAATGAACTGTATCGTTTCGTGTTTCAATCGAAATACATCTATTCCCATGCTTGGTCTGTCTATGATTTGGTCGTCTGGGATAATCGTGTTTTGCTACATAAAGGGAATCCGATTCATCCTTGTCAAACTAGAGAGTTAGACCGAATCCTCATCCAATGAATCTCAAGCCACCCTTACAGTTTGGGACGACTTGGGACAAATTGGGACGACTCGCCCATTTAAATTCCTGAATTAGAAGAGTAAGAATTCCTCACTGAATTGGGGTAGTGAAAACCTCATTGCCTATTGCATGGCCTTTCATAGCTTTGTAGAAGTTCATAAACTTGAGCGCATCAAGTTATTTATTCTCAATCTAGGTAGCTCCTCTACAAAGCCTTTTCTCCGTAAATACGGTCAGATTGTTAGGTTTTCCTCCTAATTCAGAATGAACCCTCAATTCTCAATTTATCAGGAGGACATGATGAAACGATGTAGAAAAACGAATCAACCATTTTACAAAAAACTGTTCGTGCTGGTGCTCATTCAAACACTTCTGTACAGCACCGCACCGCTTTCCCTCATGGCGGATCCGAGCGTGGCCGATTTTCCCAATTCGCCCACACTCATGCCAGGGATTCCAGATTATTCTATTAATCCAGGAGGGGGACTACGGGTTGCAGCCCCACATCAAAATATTCCACAAATTCAGGAACTGGATGCCAATTCTTCTGGATCGGCTCGGTTTGAACTTCCGTTGACATTGCCCCCCGGCAGACAGGGGGTCGACCCGTCTCTTTCGATTAATTACAGTTCCGGTAGTGGTAATGGCTGGCTGGGAGTTGATTTCAGTATTTTTATTCCCGCTATTACGATTGATACACGATTTGGAGTACCCGATTATGATGGGCAAGATCGCTATCTTTTAAATGGGAGTCAATTGATTGCTATCCGTACCGTTGGCGATACCACCACCTTCCGAGAGAGAGTGGAAGGAAACTTTCAGCGTATTCAACGGATCGGCACGGACCCTTCCAATTACCGTTTTGAGGTTACCGATAAGTTGGGAGCAAAATTTGTTTATGGTACCAATTCGGCGGTTTTACGCAGCTATCGCAGTATTAATGGCATCCAACCCATTTACATGTGGTACCTCAGCCAAACTATTGACCCCAACGGCAATACGGTGACCTACGAATATACAGTGGATACCAATACCACTGGTGTCGAAGAGGGCTGGAACATGCTCTACCCAAGTACGATTCGCTACACTGGACACACCAGCGGGGAAGCCGGAAACTACACCATTCATTTCCTCAATGATCCTCAAGTCCGCCAAGATATCATCAGTGATGCTCGGGGTCGCTTCCAAATGAAAACCCGATTCCGACTCCAAGAAATCCAAGTCAAATACAAAAACGACCTCATTCGAAGCTACCAACTCGATTATATCTACGGGGATTTTGGCAAATCCAAAATTGCTCGGATTCGAGAACTTGATGGAGCAGGGAATGAATTTTATGCTTACGATTTCGATTATTTCCGCATGCCCACCAAAAATGATGGGTTTGATGGATTTCAAACCACGGCAAAATGGAATAATGCGGAAAGAAACATCTCTGAAAACCAAACCTACACCGGAGGTGCGGAAATCTTTGCTGGCGTGGGTCCTAGCGGGAACGGAGAAAACTCGGTGGGAGCAGGGATCAGTTTTCAGTATGAACGTGGCAACGATTTAGCCACGTTCCTTGACATTGATGGCGATGGGTTGTCTGACCAAGTCTTCCAAGATAGTGCGGGTTCTCCACTAGGCTATCGTTTGAACACCGGCAACAGCTTTTCTCCGTTCCAAAGTCTCGTTTCATTGGGCGGTCAGATGAATGCAGATGAACAATTCAACATTGGCTTCAAAGTCAGTGTGGGTTTGGCTGCGCTTCAAGCCAATATTGGTGGGAACTTCAGTTTCAACAAAGGGCTAACCACCTTAGATGATATCAATGGGGATGGATTTATCGACTTTGTTCCAGGTGTCGGCGAATCGACCTTTCATCAAGGCCTGGGGTTAGGTGGTTTCATTTCGACTCCTTGGACGATTCCGAGTGGCTCACTCAATGTGGATCTGGATATGGGGATCAGTGACTTGGAAGAAATGGAGGATCTGGAATCGGCATATCATCCTTTGGATGCGGTTCGTAAATGGAAACCCTATCATGCGGGAACCGTGGTGCTGACTAGTGAGATTGGGAAGATCGATAATGGCCAAGGCATCAGTGATGGGGTGGAAGTGGACCTGTACAAAAATGAGGAAAGCCTTTTGGGAGCCTCTATTGTTCTGAAAGAAGGAGGGGTAATCACCCATTCGTTTCAAGATCAGATCACAGTCACACCCGAGGATGCCATCTACTTCCGTGCCCATGGGATCGAAACCATCGATAATGACACGATCCGTTGGAACGCGGAGATTTCCTACACTGAGATTCAGTTCCATGATGATATGGGAAGCTATTTTCTGTCCGGCCAGCCCTATCCTTACAATGGAAATACCTATCCGGTGATTCAAGAAGGAACTCGATTCTACATTGAAATCACCCATGGTCCCCAATCCTTCCGGGTGTATTCCGACAAATCCTATCCTGTCACCGAAACAACGTATGTTCCTGGAATCCAAGAAGCGGTGGTGATTGATGCGGCAACCGAAAATGAGGGCAATCAGACCAAAACCGGTTTGATCCAATTAGAGGACTATGATGCCAGTGGCACCTTGATCAGTGTTCCTCAATACCTCCATGTGTTTGATGCGGCCAAAGATTTCAATGAGGTCGACATTCGGGAGACCGCAGGCCTGACCGAGGAGTTCTTTGGAGGAGGCGTTTACAATTGGTACTATGGGGAATGGAATGGGGACTTGGCCTGGAATCCTGATTTGATCGGAGCTGAACCCGAAAATGAAGACGATCCGATTCCATTTGTGTCGATGACTTCTCTAGAAGCCAGTGACCCGCAAAACCCTTTGGGGCAAGATCTGTGGAAAGGGACTGAAACCTCTTACAAAGACCGAACGGTTGATGACAATGGGAATGTGGTGGATGAACAAAAGTTTTTTGCCAGTTTAGTCTCATTTGAAGAAATGACTCCTTCCAAAAAAGGGGGGGATGCGACTGAGAATATTCCTTCTGGTGAAATTTCCATTCAAGCGGGAGGGATCTCGGAGTTACCTAAAAGCCTGCATTTTTCCCTGAATGCTGGGGGTGGAATTGCGGGGATTCCTGCCCCTACCATCAACTTCACCAAGTCGAAAACGTATGTGGAGTTGATTGATATGAATGGAGACCGGTATCCCGATCAGCTGTTGTCCAGTGTTGATGATGGGACCATGACGGCAGTGTTGAATGTAGGGGGAACGGGTTATGGCAAAACGGCTGTGTACGAAGGGTTTGGCAACATTCGAGAAAGCACGACTCAGGTTTATGGAGGGGGTTACAACCCCGGAGGTACAGGATCGGTGATCATGGGGAGCTATACGGAAAATGGCAGAACAGTGAGCTTCACTTCTAGCAATGCTTCTTTTGGCCCGGCTCCATCGCTCAATTGGAGTTTGGGGGAAAACATCACCAAGACAGACTTGATTGACATCAATGGAGACGGGCTACCGGATCACATTTTACGCGACTCTGAAAATGAGTACCGTGTTCGTTTGAATTTGGGAGATGGTTTTGGAGTGGAAGAGAGTTTTTCCACAGCCGGTTTTAATGACAGCCCGTTGCAATCGGACCTGATTGATCTACTGACCACGGTCAATTCTGAGATTGCGGGCTTCCCGGAGAATGGGGCTGATAGTGTGCGTTACATGAACACGGTCAGTGGAGGTTTTAATATCAGTTTTGGAGCGGACAAAATCAATGCGAATGGGAGTTTGAATCTTTCGGGAACGCGGACCAAGTCAGATTTGGTGGATATGAATGGAGATGGCTTGTTAGATCAGGTGTTCAAGTTGAATCGCAATGACTATTTTCTGGTTCGGATGAACTATGGGACTCATTTTGGTCCGTTGGTCAAGTGGTACACTCCAGGTTGGTCGATCGAAGGAGATGCGTTTCTCATCGATAATTTTTCGGAAGCGATACTTGAGCAAGTGACAGAGACGTTGTTTGAGAAAAATGGTGCAGATGACATTGACACGAGTGCATTGAGTATTGATTTGAATGCGATAGAAGCCTTGTTAGGGGCGGACTTAGTGGAGGATTTGAACATTTTTGGAGCTGGGGATGTGATCAACTGGAATGGGAGTTTCAGTGTATCGGTAGGTTTGGGGGGTACGATAGAAATTCCTCTGGGCCCGACTGGAGTTTCGATTTATGTCTCACCGAGTGGGAACTTTGCTTACAGTGTGTCTTCCGCTCAATTGCAGATGAGCGATATAGATGGGGACAATTTACCGGATCATATCTTCAAATATGATTTGGAGGATTTTTTCCGAGTGAAGGTGAACAATGCGAAGAAAGTGGGTCTGTTAAAAACCATTCATGATCCCTTGGGGGCAGTAACTCGATTGGATTACGAACAGACTCGACATTCAGTAGACAATCCGAATCATCAATATGTCCTGTCCGAAGTGGTCCAAGAGGATGGCCGTGGCAACAGCTACGCCATTCAGTATGACTATTTCGATTCAGGGGTTTATGATCGAACCGAACGGGAGTTTTATGGCTTTGCCCAAGTACGGAAAACCTATGCCGATCAAACCTATGCCGATCAATTTTTTCACAACCAAGATTTTTATCGAAAAGGGTTATTGGCTGCTGAAGAAAACCGAGATGCTTCTGGGGTGCTCATATACCAAACGGAATATGAGTACGATCTGATTCTGGTCGATCAAGGGAGCAAGCCTGTCTACTTCCCTTCCTATCTAAAAGGGACGGAGCGGTTTTATGATTTAAATAATCTGCAAACTCCACCCAAGGTACAGCAGAGTATTTATGAATACGACCAGTATGGCAATGTGATTGAAGAGTTCAATCGCATGGATATCGAAATCGTGGAAGATGATACCTTTACCTTTTTTACGTATCATGAAGATGTCGCCAATTATATCGTAGCTCAACCATCATCAGTCAAAGTCACAGATGGTATCGGGGTGACATTCCGGCAAAAATTCCATTCCTACGATGCGAAAGGCAACCTGATTGAAACTCAAGATTTCCTCAATACGTCTGTGGCAGACCCCATTCACACCTACGCTTATGATCAATATGGCAACACGATAGAAGAAATCGAGCCAACTGGCTTTCAAATTGCCTATGAATATGACGTGGACAATCATATTTATGTAACTCAAACCACAGACTCTTTTGGATATATCAATACGAGTGAGCTTGATTTGCGGTTTGGATTGATTACTAAAGCTACAGATGTCAACGGCAACACCACCACTTCTCAGTACGACTCTTTTGGGAGATTGGTCCGATTTTGGTTGCCTTATGATGATCTCAGCTCCGGGGTTCCTTCCCTCGAATACACCTATTTTACCCAATCTTTTCCATTGCGAGCCGTTGCCAAAAACAAGCAACATTTTGATCCCAGCAACACCAAAACCATTGATATCATGTCGAGCATTGATGGGCTAGGAAGGGATATTCAACATAAAGTTGAGGCAGAGGTGTTTCTCAATGGAAGCAAACAATATGGGATGATCGTTTCGGGGAATACCGAATATGATGAAATGGGACGTGTGAGCCGGCAAGGACAACCGGTTTTTGAGGTAGGGTACGACCTGTCGGTAAGCCCCATTCCGACCCGAAATCCTATCAGCTACTCTTATGATGCAATGAGTCGAATCATTAAGTTGGAATTTCCCGATGGAGCCGAGATCAGCACGGAATATTCCATTGATCAACGTTTCTTCAAAACACTGGTTACCGATCCATTAGGGAATAAAACAGCTCGGTATGACAACATCGTGTCTAACATTCGGCAGAAAGAAGAGTTTCTTCAAGGTAATCCGATCCGCACCACTTACGCTTACAATGTTCTGAATGAATTGATCGAAATTACTGACGATCAAGGTCATCAAACCCGTATCGACTACAATACGCTGGGGCAACAAATTTCATTGGACAACCCAGACCGGGGATTGCAGGAATTCGTTTACGATGTTGGCGGGAATTTGGTTGAGAAGATCGATGCGAACCTGCGGGCCAAGTCTCAGTCGATTCAGTATGAGTATGAATTCGAGCGACTGATCAAAATTGATTATCCCGAAAGTGAAGATGTAGAAATTACATACGGACCCGCTAATGCGGTGGACAACCGAGTCGGAGAGATCACTCAAATCCGTGACGCATCTGGAACCATCGAACTTTTCTATGGAAAGTTGGGAGAGGCTACGAAAGTAGAGAAAACGATGAATTTCCTTGTTCCTGGGCATGCTCCCGAAACGTATACCAATGAATACCTTTACGACTATATGGGACGGATTGAATGGCAACGCTTTCCTGATAATGAAGAGGTCTTTTATCAGTTTGACCAAGGAGGTATGACGGACTCGGTCTATGGTATTCACAAAGGAGCACGTTTCGATTACGTCAAAGAATCCGGGTATGATGAATTTAGGCAAAAGGTCTTTATTCAGTACGGGAACGATGTAGAAACCCATTATACCTATGATCCGTTGAGACGGTGGTTGGACACGATCCAAACGAACTCAGTTTCTGGAACAACATTTCAGGATGTTCGCTATCAACGAGATGCGTTAGGCAATATTCTTACCGCCCAGAATTTGGGAGAAAAACAGGTGGAGCAAACATATCAATATGACGATTTATACCGATTGATCAGTGCCGGAGGTTTTTATCAAGCCCCTAAAGCCAACTTTTCCAGTTCGTTCCAACAAAGTTTGAGTTACGACACCATTGGGAACATTATCCAAAAAATTAGTGAAGGGATTGAGAATCCAGGCAATCGTGAGATCAAAGATTTGAATTACAATCTGACATATCAAATGGATGCTCAACATCCGCATCAAGCCACTTACATTGGAGACCAATTTTATGAATATGATGCCAATGGTAATTTGATTGCGGTGTACTTGGATCAGTCTTTGTCCGGTAATGGCAACGGCAACGGCAACGGCAACGGTAATGGTAATGGTAATGGTAATGGTAAGAAAAACGGTCACAACAATCCAAACAACCCTCATTCGAATGGAGGCAATGGCTCGTCTCAGCTCAACCTGGAAGAAACTTATATATGGGATGAAGACAATCGTCTGACACAAGTCAAATTTGAAGGTCGTTCTGTGGATTTTCTGTATGATGCCAGTGGCCGTAGAACAGTCAAACGTGGACAACAAGGCGAAGTGTTGTATGTGGATGAAGCCTTCCAACTTCAAAATGGAACCGAGGTGACCAAGCATATCTTCATTGAAGATACGCGTGTGGTTTCCAAACTCTCCAAGTTTCAGGAGAATGGAGGACTAAATTATGAGGAAAAGAATGTGCACTTTTATCACCCCGATCATTTGGGAAGTACGTCCTTTGTGAGTTTGCCCGATGGAGATGAATGGGAACACACCCAATACACTCCTTATGGAGAAACCTGGGTGGATGAAGTGACCAATGCTAATAAAATCCGCTGGTTCTACAATTCCAAAGAGTTGGATGAGTCAACGGGATTTTACTACTATGGTGCTCGCTACTATCATCAGAAAACAGGACGATGGATCAACCCTGATCCAGCCTTGCGAGAGTATACAGCTGATTTAGAAGGGACCGAGCCGATCAATCTTGCTCTCTATCATTATTCAAACAATAATCCGATTAGGTACTATGATCCAGATGGGAGGTTTTTTAATTTTGAAGGAGATACAGAGTTAGAAGCACAAGTTTTGATAATGGAAAATTATCTTAAAAAGATTGCTCCTGTACAATATGCAAAAACGATTCAAGCCGTAAGAGATAGCCCTGAAGAGGTCATTGTCAAGAGAGGAGAGTCGACTCGTTTTACTTCTGTATTATATGGTGCAGAAAGGACTATTGAAGTCAATCCATACCAAGGTGTGATGTTTGCAGAATACGTTAATGGAGAGTGGGTACCGACTGGAGAGATTATGTCTCCAGCTAGAGCATTTCTCCATGAAGCAGATCACGCCGCTTATCATATTGATGATTTCATTCGGGCTGAAGCTGATGCTAAAATTACAGAACCAACCGAAAATGACGATGCAGAGCGACGGGAAAGATTGGGCTTTTTATTCGGATATACCACCTATGAAGAATACAGGGTGGTTAATGGAAGTGAAAGAGAATCGGCAGGTGGTTTAGAACCCATTCGAGACAATCATGTGGGGGAACCCGTCCCGGTCGAATCCCCTACGTTTTCAAAGAGACTGAGACGTTTCGGAAATGATGGAAAGGCGGTGCGAACCAATAGAACCCTTGAATTGAGATTGAGGGATTTGAAGCTAAAAGAATAATTAGAGATATACTGTTAATACATTTGTAAACCAGCAAGGCAGGGAGCTTTTGCCCGGCCTTGCTCTCCAAAACTCACAATTGGCAAAAGGATCCCAAAATATATCGAGGTGCCTCACCTGACGTATTCGTTTAAAAACAAAAAGAGGCGTTTCGGAAAAAATGGGCAGGCCGTGCGATCCAACAAAACTTTGGAAATGAGATTGAATCAGCGCAAACAACTACAAGAAGCAGAGTGAATTATCTCCAAAAGGCATGCTTTCCTCACAACAGAAAAGCAGTCGTGAGGAAGGCAGGGCAGGGAACGTTTCCAGGAAACGTTCCTCAAGACAAAGCAGCATCCAACGTATGAAAGATGGGTACCAGTTGATCCAAGGAGGTGATGCGCAAGACAGACAACACTTCGGGATAAGGAGCTACGATGCGTAGGCTACCTTGGGCGCTATTGATGTGCTTCAAGAGCGAAATCAATCCCGATAAACTATCACTATCCAGGATCGGGATGGCTGTCATGTCCATGACCAGATGGCGATAGCCTTTCTCCATCAGTTCATCCAATTGTGCCTTCACCGCATTGTTATTCCGATACTCCAGATAAGACGCATCGATTTTCAGCACCTGATACACTCCATGTGCCGACACATCGATAGAGATTTGCTGTTGAGGAGGCGCAGTTTTTTGGGTGAAACAGGCGTCTAACGACTGGAAAATGCTGAAAACCTTATCAAAACCAATCAATCTGAAGGTATCGAGCACATGCCGAGTGGCCGCGATGACATTGAATTCCTGTTGGTGGTGCACCATGTTTTTGAAGAACGCAATCAAAACCCCCAGCGCGGAGCTGGTAATGACTTGTACGTTGGAAAGATCCAATATGATTTTGCTTTGAAAGTTGTCACTCAACCGATGGAGTTCTCGCCGAAATTGATTGGCATTCGAATCATCGATTTTGGGTGTATCGATCTGGATGATGCGATACCCATTTTCTTCAGAAGCTTGGAGTTGCATATGGACTCTAAGTGAAAGGTTAACAGGGACAGGTTAACAATACTTCAACGAAGTCCTCACATATCCCCCTTGAGACGACAAGCCAATTGGCATCACAGCATTCCTCTGAGAAAACAAGGCAATCCCCGGCAAGGCTGATTTTGTCAGGCATCGCGAGGCCTGAGCCGCATTTCGGGGGGCTTGTGTTTTTCTAGGCTTTCCTCTAGTCTCGGCGGTCTATTTTTTGGAAGTTTTGTGAACCCTCTTTCACCACCCAACCCTCTATTTCAGGAAGGAGTGCTATGACAACAGCAGCACAACCGACTCAAGGCACGTGGCAAAACGTGGGAACCCGGCGTGACATTTTCAAAGATATTGAAATCTATGAAATTGAACTGAAACGTTGGCTCAATGGCGAAGTTCCCGATGCCTTATTTACGGAATTCCGATTGAGACATGGTGTGTATGGACAGCGCCAAGAAGGCGTCCAAATGATCCGAATCAAGCTCCCGCTGGGAATGATTTCGGTCAAACAAATGCACGCTTTGGCCGATCTTTCCGAAGAGCTTGCCGACAGCGTAAGCCATATCACCACCCGCCAAGACATCCAGTACCACAATGTGGATATCCGCAACACTCCCGAATTGATGCGACGTCTCGCTGAAGTGGGTATCACCACTGCCGAAGCCTGCGGAAACGTCGTGCGCAATGTATGTGCCTGTACCAAAACCGGTGTTTGCTCCAGCGAATTGTTCGATGTCACCCCCGACTCATTAGCGATGGCCGAATTTTTGTTGAAGCATCCCGAAGCCCAAGATTTTGGCAGAAAATTCAAAGTCTCTTATTCCGGCTGTGCTGGCGAAATGTGTGGCTTGGCCAACATGCACGACATCGGTGCCATTGCCCAAATTCAAGAAGTGGATGGGAAACCAGTGAAAGGGTTTAAAGTCTTGATTGGAGGAGGGTTAGGAGCGGTGCCTCGCCAAGCGCGGGTTCTGTATGATTTTGTTTCCCGCGAAGACATGTTCATCATTTCTCAAGCGATTGCCCGTATCTTCACTCGTCATGGAGAGCGTCGGAATCGCAGCAAAGCTCGTTTCAAGTTTGTGGTTGATAAGTTTGGTATTGAGGAAACCCGGCGAATGCTTGAGGAAGAACGGGCCAAGATTCCAGAAGACGAACAGCGGAACTCGATCCTCAACGACTACCTCAATTACTCAGAAGAACCTTTGAAAGATCCCTCGTCTTTAGATGTGTCAGCACAAAGCGAAGCGTTCCAACGCTGGTATCGGCACAATGTGGAACCCCAAAATCAGGAAGGCTATTCCATTGCGCATGTGTTTTTACCGCTGGGGGACATTTCGGGCATTCATCTGCGGGAGTTGGCGGAAATTTCGGAAAAATATGTCAAGGACAGCGTCCGGCTCAGCGTAGAACAAAACATTGTATTTCGTTGGATTTCCAATGCGGACTTACCTGCCTTTTACGAGGATCTCAAAACGTTGGACTTGCATGATGTGGCCAACACTTTAGGCGATATTACAGCTTGCCCTGGTACTGATTCTTGTAAATTAGGCATTTCTGCTTCACGAGGGCTTGCGGCGACCTTGCACGACCAATTCCGCACCGAAATGAAGGAATTGGGAGACAACAACAGCATGAAGATTAAGATCAGTGGCTGTCCTAATTCGTGTGGTCAGCACCACATCGCGGATTTGGGCTTTTTTGGTTCGGCCCAATCAAAAGGCGGAAAAACTGCTCCCGTGTTTCAAATGGTTCTTGGAGGCACGACGCAAGGCAATGCAGAGTCGTATGGTTTGGCTGTAGGTAAGATCTCTCCCCACAATATTCCCGAAGCCATCCAACGCTTGAATCAGTTTTATCTGAATACCAAAGAAGGAGAGGAAACCTTTACGGGGTTTGTCGAACGCATTGGCAAAAAGCGTGTCAAAGCGGAACTAGCCGATCTGATGTCCCTTCCGACCTTCGATGAAAGGCCTGATTTCTTCACTGATCTGCGTCGAGTCGAAGCTTTCCAAGTCAACACGGGGAAAGGAGAATGTGCGGGGGAGCTGTTGCCACGCACGGAATTCTTATTGGAAGAATGTGATCGACAAAATGCGCAGGCGACTCTGTTTCTAGAGGATGCACGAGTCCAAGAAGCGTACGATTTGGCCAAGTCTTCTATGGAGAAATCGGCAAAGGCGTTGTTGCTGACCCAAGGGTATGAAGAGTTTGGCGACTATGAAACCACGAATGAGTTCAAGAAAAAGTTTGTCGATACCTCTGTATTCTTCAGTAAATATGCTGCTTACTTTTTCAAAGCAGCAGAAGAGGCTTTTGAATCGATGGATGAAGTGAATGTGCGCTATACGGTGGAACAAGCCACGCTCTTTGTGGAAGAGGCCAATGTGGTTTACAGCAAGATCGCCCAACAGGCCCATGCCAGCGCCGGTCTTACCGCGGTTTCTTAATTTAATGAATCAATGAGACATACTATGGAAAATTTGCAACGCATCAATGTGAAAATCTTTACTCCCAGTCCTTCAGACATGGAACTCGAACCGTTTTTAGCAATACTGCATAATTGGTTAGGGAAAAATGAAGATTGGCTGGATATTGCTGACTACATCCACATGATCAATGGTCCTGGCGTGGTGCTGTTTGGGCGCATCTGTTTTGTCAGTTTTGATAACACCGATGGCGATCCCGGTGTTTTATATGGACACCGTTTTGGCCTCCCCGGTAGCCTGAAGGACCGTATCCAAACGGTATTGGACAACGCCATCATTACAGCCCAAGAAATCGTCTGTGATCCGTTGTGCCCATCTGAGTTGCAGTCACAGGCCCAAAAGCTAGAAATCTCGATCAATGATCGAGGGCAAGCGCCAAATACGGCAGAAACCGCAGAGGTGTTGGAACCGGTGGTTCAAGAAGTGCTGGAACAACGTTTTGGAAAGGGAGGCTTTGAAATTCAGCGCATCGAGGACCCGAAGCGTTTGTTCGGATACACGGTGCGCTTAGAGACTCCTATGGATTTGAAAGAGTCTGTCCGTTGAGAGGACAATAAATATCAGGGGGTGGTCAATTTGCGATGCAAGAATTGATACCACTGTGGACGGGAAAACAACGTTTTGTCTAGGGCATACAGTTGAGCTTTTCCAATGGCAGAAATTTCTTTGAGCACCTGAGGCGATTTGATGTTGCCTTCTGCCACCACCGGGCATTTTGAAAACTTGGCCACCCACTCAATGAACGTTTCATCGGTATCGAAAAACTTATTCATCACATGAATCGTAGTAGGATGAAAAATATCCACCCCACTTGTTTCTAGAAGCTTGATCATCTCTTCCAGTTCTTCCGCTGTAAATCCATCCTCCAGTTTATCGTGAATGGAAAAATAATAGCTAATAGGCATTCGTGAAGAAATTCGCTCGCGAATCGATTGAATGATGTCTGTGCTCAGCCGCAAGCGCGATGCAATGCTATGTGCACCATATTCGTCATCACGGGTATTGAAACGTAATGACAAGCATTGATCGAGCAACAATTGTTGTGCTCCATTGATCTCAAGAAAATCGGCTCCCACTTCTTCGACACGTTCTGCAGCGTGGGTGAAGAACATGATGATTTCTTCACAATCGCCTATATCGAACTCGCGACTGGTGCTGAAATCCTTGCCCATGTTGATAATTGACGGGGCAATCGGTTGCTCTCCACAAATCTCTTCGGAAGTTTTGGCTCCCGCATGCGCAAGGCGAATGCCAACAGCCACCCCTTCTCGTTTGATCGCCTTGACCAACTTTTCCAAGCTTTCTAGGTGCTCCTCATCGGAAATCCCTAACTGGATAACATTACTACGCCCTTGCTTGGTGACATAAGCTGACTCGGTGATGATGACACCTACTCCTTGAGACGCTCGTTCTTTGTAAGCGCGGATCATAGTGGGGTTCACGGTGCCGTCAATGTTGGCTTGGTATTCTGTGAAGGGAGAAGCCAGAATACGATTTTTAAACTTTAAATTCAGTAACTCAAATGATTCGAACATAGGAATTTGGATGGAATGAGGATTGGTACAAACAAGGGAAGCATCACTGTTTCAGAGGGCGGTTGGCTTTTTCCACTAAGCCGGACTGTCCAAAACGACGTCCGAATTCTTCTTCAATATCAGCTAAGGAAATTCCGGCATGGGCCATCAAAACCATCGAATGGAACCAAAGATCGGTAATCTCGTGGATGCACTCTTCTCGGCTATCATTTTTTGCGGCGAGGAGCACTTCAGCCGCTTCTTCTCCCACCTTCTTCAAGATGGCATCGGTTCCCTTACGGAGCAGTGAGACTACGTATGAATTTTCACGTTGGGAACGTTGCCGTTCCAAAATTACATCAAAAACGTCCTGTAGGGTTTGTTGGGACATCCTATCAACCTTTCTCTTTTCTAGAGAACATGTTAACCGTGTGAAACGTCGCCAGCGACTGGCGCAAAACAATCGGACATCATAGCGACTTTCGGTTGAAAACTCAATGTGGCCCAGCACCTCCTCTTTCAAAATCCTAAAAATTCACGCTTTATGAACTCAACGATTCCCCCGAAACACCCTAGAGACTCTCGGTACGAAAAGATCATGCCTTTCAGCACGGATCTCACACTACGAGAAGCCTATCTGAACTTTTTTGGATACATTCGCTTTGGTAAATTGCTGGAAGAATTGGACATGGCGGCGGGTATCATCGCTTATCGCCATGCTGATGGATTTGCATTGGATTTGGATATCGTAACGGCTGCCTGTGATCGTATTGATTTGCTCGGACCTTTGCCGAGTGATTGTGATTTGAGACTGCAAGGCCAAATCAATTGGGTGGGGCGCAGCTCGATGGAAGTGGGAATTCGGATGGAATCCAAAGTAGACGGCCGCTTTCAACTCGTGATGCGAGCTTACTTCATTATGGTGGCTCGAAAAGGCCCTCAGCCTTATGAAGTCAATCGTTTGATCCTCGAAACAGAGGAAGAACAACGACGCTTCGAAGATGCAGCACAGCGCCAAGAACAACGACGGAAAAACATCCAAACGAATTACCTCAAAACTCCACCCACTGCGGAAGAAATCGCGTTGCTTCACGAATTGTTCTTGAAATCCAAAGTGAAAGCAATTGATGGCATCTTGATGGCTACGACCGAACGTCAATCCTCCGAATTGATGCATCCACAAAATCGCAACATTCATCACAAAATTTTTGGTGGTTACTTGATGCGGAAATCGTTTGAGATTGCCTGGAATATTGCCTTCATGTATTGCCGTCGACAGCTGTTCTTTTTATCCGTGGATCATATGTATTTCTTGAAGCCGGTCGAGATCGGCTCGATTGTTTCGTTTAATGGCCTCGTGATCTACACGGGAAAAACGTCCTACATTGTGGAAGTGACAGCCGAGGTGATCCATCCCATGACCGGCATGACTGAAGTCACCAATGTGTCGTACTTCACCTTCGTGGCCCTTGACGAACAACGTCGTCCTGCGGAGGTACCCAAAGTGTTGCCCCATACCTATGAAGAAGGGTTGAAGTATTTAGAAGGGGCAAAACGCTATCAATATGGAAAACGGCTGCAAGCCGTGCGCAAACAACGTCAATCCCCCACTCTTGAGGAGACCCCCTAATGCTTTATCGACGTTTTGGAAAAACCGAACTCAATTTACCCGTGCTCACCTTAGGCGGCATGCGTTATACCAAAGGCTGGGACGGCCCCCATGATGTATTGCCCGATGAAACCTTAGAAAATGCCTACGATGTTGCTTCTTACGCCTTGGAAGTGGGGATGAATCACTTTGAAACCGCACGGGATTATGGCCGAAGTGAACGAGTCTATGGAAAAATCTGGCCTCGTCTTGCTGCTGCGGGAGAAACCAAAAGTGAGCTACGTCAACGCATTATTTTTACTACCAAGATTCCTCCCATGCCTTCCTATGATCACATGCGCCAGGCGATTGAGGATTCCTTGGAACGCATGGATATCGATACGATTGACAACTTCGATATTCATGGCATCAACAATGAAGAAAAATTTGAACGCACCTTTCAAAAAGGAGGGTGTTTGAAAGCGGTACAGGACGCAATGAACGAAGGCTTGATCCAACATTTAGGGTTCAGTACGCATGGGCCGCTTCCGCTGATACTGAAAATTATTGAATCGGACGCTTTTGAATCGATCAATCTCCATTATTATTACTTCTTTCAACGCAATTGGCCGGCAGTTCAATTGGCTGCAGAAAAGGACATGGGGGTGTTTATCATCTCTCCCAATGATAAAGGAGGACAATTGTTCAATCCTTCCGAGCAGTTGGTGCAATTGGCCCAACCGCTCAGTCCGATGAACTTCAATGATCGCTTCTGTTTATCCCATCCAGAAATCCACACGTTGAGCTTAGGAGCGAATACGCGAGAACAGATCGATTCTCATCTGTCTTCCATTGTTGCTGATATTCAGGAGGATGCGTCTCCCGGTTCAGAATTGAAGACGGTCCAGCAACGTATGGATCAACAATCCGAACGCCTGCAACAATCCGGACAATTGTGTACAGTTTGCCATGATTGCTTGCCGTGTCCGGAGAATATCAATATTCCAGAGGTGCTTCGTTTTCGGAATCTCTGGAAAGGCTATAACATGCAGCAATTTGTGACTTATCGTTACAACATGCTGGAAGCCCATGGTGATTGGTTTCCTGGGCAATTTGCTGACAAATGCACAGAATGTGGAGATTGTTTGCCCCGTTGCCCAGAAAAATTGCCGATCCCTTCATTTTTGTTTGAAGTTCATAATCAATTCTATAAACCAAAGAAAAAATCACATTGATTTAACCGGAGGAGGCTAAAACTTTTGTTGAAGGAGTACACCACAAACCGACAACCATCATCAGCAAAGGGAACATGCCGGAAACCTCATTCGACCAATCCCAAATTTATTTATTGAGTTACAACGAAGACGAGTATCACGAGGAGCAAATCCAAGAAATTGGTTTCCCCGTGCAAGATGACAGCCGGGTCAGCTGGCTCCATGCCAAAGGCATGCGACAAGATACCTTGGCGCAACAATTGCGGAATATGTTTGATGTGCATCCGCTTTTGCTCGAAAATATCACAGATATTGGACAACGCCCCAAAGTGGAAGACTTTGGGGATTACATGTTTTTAGCACTGCGCACGATGGACTTCGATGAACGAACTGAAGAAGTCCGGGGCGAGCAAGTGTATGTGATCATCAGTGAAAACTTCGTGATTTCCCTCCAAGATGGCCACCACCCCATCTTTCGTTCCATTCGACATCGCTTGAAACACAAAAAAGGGCTGATCCGCAAACAAGGCACCGATTATCTCGCCTACACTTTAGTCGATTCGGTGGTCGATCACTATTTTCTAGTTTTGGAACAACTCCGCCAGAAAATTGAAAGCATTGAAGATCAACTCCTCGAAGAACCGACGCCAGAAACCCTCGAAAAAATCCACGGATTGAAACGACAAGTTTTGGCCATGCGTCGTTATGTTTGGCCTCTACGAGACGTGATTCGTGTTTTGCAGAAGGGACAGTCGCACCTGATTGATGAATCCACGCTTCTGTTTTTTCGAGATGTGTATGACCACGCAGCTCAAGTGATCGATACCATTGCTGCGTTTCAGGCCATCTTGACCTCCATGTTGGATATTTATGTTTCAAACATGAGCAATCGCATGAACGAAATCATGAAAATCTTGGCCATGATTTCGACCATTTTTATCCCCTTGACCTACATTTGCAGTGTCTACGGTATGAACTTTGATTACATGCCTGAATTGAAATGGCGATGGGGATATCCGATGGTCTTGGGTATTGCCGCTTCCATCGTCATTGGGATGTTCGTGTATTTCAAAAAGAAAAAATGGATTTGACTCCGAGATGAAACAGTGGATTTGACCCAGGAATGAAGCAGCGGATTTGATAGAAAGGAAGCGATCATGACAATTGCACAAACTCTCGATCTTCCCCCAGGAACCCTGGTTTACACTGGGGAAGAAACCACCCGAGATATCAATCTCACTGTGGTGGGATATAGCAACGAGTTTTTACAACAACGCGAAGTGACGGAAGAGGACTTTCCGCAAGTGCATCTCTGGTATTTTCCGATTCCGGTAAAAGACGGAGGGCATTCGGTGATGTGGTTGGACCTAAATGGAATCCATAAGGTAGAAATTCTAAAGCAAATGGGAGCTTTGTTTGGACTGCATGCTTTGCTTCTGGAAGATATTCTCAACATCGAACAGCGCCCGATGATCCAGGATTTTGAAAGCTATGTTTTTGTTTGTCTCAAAAGCCTGCGTTACAATGAGGCCCGCCATGAAGTGCAGGTGGAACAGCTCAGCTTTGTATTGGGAGAAGACTTTTTGCTGTCCTTTCAGCAACAACAAGATCCGGTGTTTGATCGGGTACGAGAGCGGATTAGTAATCCCAAAAATCGTATCCGCCAGCACAGGGCCGATTACCTGTTGTATACTCTGTTAGATGCCGTGGTCGATAACTACTTTCTGGTGCTGTATAAGCTGCAAAAGCATGTGGAACGTATCGAACAAAAACTCATTGACGACCCTTCTGAAAAATCTTTATCTGAAATCTATCATCTGAAGAAAACTCTGATCTTCCTACGAGGGTTAGTTTGGCCGGTTCGGGATATCATCAACATGCTACATAATCAACGTTCCCATCTGGTGAATGAATCCACAATGGTTTACTTGCGTGATTTGAAAGATCATACCACACAAACGATTGAAACCATTACCACCCTTCAAGACCGATTGAGTGCAATCCTGCATGCTCATATTTCCAATCTCAACAATAAAACCAATGAGGTCATGAAGGTCCTCACAGTCATTTCCACGATATTCATTCCACTGAATTTCATCTCCACGATTTACGGGATGAACTTCCAGTATATGCCTGAACTTCATTGGAAATGGGGGTACCCCGTTGTCATGTCATTGGCCCCCCTGATTGTACTCAGCATGATGGTCTATTTTAAGAAAAAGAAATGGCTGTGAATCAGGGGAAAACCTCGTCAAGTTGCTTGTCAGGAATTCCGATGAAAAACTTGACAGGCCCCCTTAGATATCTCAAAATTCCTGCAAACGATTGCAGACTATAATAACAAGGGAATTTATGAGCGAAACTGATATCCGTATCCAAAAAATGTCTGATATTGCCCGGTTGGCTGATGTGTCTACGGCCACGGTTTCCCGTGCATTGCGAGACAGTCCTTTGATCAATCCGGAGACCAAAGCTCGAATCCAAGCGATTGCGAAAGCGCATAACTATAAAATCAACCAAAGTGCCCGCAACTTACGTTTGAAACGCAGTCAAACCATTGCTGTCGTTATCCCTATCGATAGCTCTACCAAGCGGCTGATTTCCGACCCTTTTTATTTAGAATTGATCGGTAGTATTGCTGATACGGTATCGGATATGGGGTACAGTCTTTTGCTTCCTAAAGCCCATGCCTCACAAGAATGGTATGAAGACCTGTTACGAGATGGTCGAGCGGATGGATTGATCATCGTAGGGCGCAAAACCCCGGAAGAACACGCCATGCTGGAACGGCTCCAGTTTCCCTTTGTTGTGTGGGGGCCGGTATTGGCGGGGCAGAGTTATTGTTCTGTGGGCAGTGATAGTGTGAAGAGTGCTTACAAAGCGGTGAAACACCTGGCTCAGATAGGGCGCAAACGGATTGCCTTTTTAGGAGGTTACCAAACTTCCCCAGAAGAAGACTTGCGCTTTCAAGGATATCAACAGGCCTTGCAAGAAGCAGATCTTCCGGTAGATCCAAAACTATCCACGGATACCCTCTTCACGGCACAATCAGGATACGAAGCGACGAAACATTTATTGAGCCAAGGCGGGGTTGATGGCATTTTTGCCAATAGCGATGTCCTGGCTATCAGTGCGATTGAAGCGTTACGTGACGAAGGGTTGGATGTGCCCAACAAGGTTTCCGTAGTGGGGTACGATGATCTTTCCCTAGCGAGCCATTACAATTTGACCACGATTCGTCAAAATATTATCAAGGGCGGACAGCTTTTGGTGAATTGTCTATTGAGACGCATCGCTGGAGAGTCGGTACCTTCCACAGTGTTATCGACCAAATTGGTGATCCGCAAATCCTGTGGCTCCCTTCAGTAGTCCAGCCCGTTGCCTTGTCTCTTTCCTGAAAAATCAAAGCATTCTGCAACATTTTATGTGGTCCAAGTTCCAACCTCGTTTTGAGACCCTGCTGATTCTGGTCGGTATGGTCATCCTATGCCTTTCCGAACACCGCGTGGATGGAGACGGAGCATACCGCTATCAAGGTGTTCTCCAGCTGATTGAGTTTGCCAACATCATGAGCTTGCCTTACTCGTTTGTCGGCCCGGTCTTCTCGGCTCCTTTGATGAAGTTCGATCAATGGTTCACGATTTCGTGGTTTTCCCGCCGGTATAACTTTTTTATCTTCATTCTAGGCATCTTCTTTCTGTACCGATTGCTGCGTGGGCATGTGGAAGCGCAGGTGTTGCGACGATTTTTTATCATTCTGATGTTTGGATCCATGTTTCCTCACCATCAAGGCCGGTTCTATGGTGAGGTGTTTACCGCGGTGTGGGTGGCAGTGGGGATCATGGCGGTGAGCCTTCCTCGTTCTAAGTGGAGGTCCTTTTGGGGGTGGACCGGAATTTTATTGGGCGTGGCCAATACCGCAGCCACCATTATAGGAATGGGATTGCTGGTGCTGCACAAGGTGCTCTTGGATAAGCGATTGCGGTACTTCATCCCGCTCGTGCTGGCATTGGGGTTGATCGTGCTCGAAGCTTGGTTCCGCCACGGGGAGTGGTTTGTGAGCGGTTACGAGAATGACCGAGGCACGCTCACAGTCATGCCCTATTCTGGGAAGCCCGGATTCAGCTATCCCTTTGGATTGGGGGTGCTCTCAATCCTACTTTCTTTTGGGAAGGGGATCTTGTTTTATGCCCCTGGGTTGCTTTTGTGTTTTCACAAATCGCTACGAAATCTCGATGAAGCGGTCCGATTGGGGCTTCTACGATGGTGGTTGTTTTTAGGCGGAATGGTCCTGATCTATGCACAATGGTGGTCCTGGTATGGAGGTTTTTTTTGGGGACCCCGCTTCTTTTTGTTCACGGCGTTTCCAGCCTCTTTTGCATTGGCAATGGTTTTGGTGAATCCTCCTCGTGCATTTTGGGGAAATGTTGGGGTCCTGGCACTGCTGTTGCTGTCATTTTGGGTGGGCTTCAACGGAATTGCCTATGACCAAGACGAACTCGATATCTGTTCACTCCATAACTTTCAGCTCGAAATGCTGTGCTGGTACACACCGGAATTCAGTGCACTGTTTCGCCCGTTTACTGTCCGTGAACCGCTAGATACTTACTCCATCGTCATGTTGATTTATAGCGGGATTGCGTTCTGCTATCTCTCCTTGCCACTCTGGCAACAAATGTGGACTGTCTTCCATCATCGCCTGCAACACTGGAAAACCCAATACGGGAACCTCAAAGAATGGCGGTTGTAACCGCATCCATATCAAATACCCTAGCAATCGTTTCTGAATGAGTTATAACTTCTTTAAGGAAGGCCCAGAGAAAGAAGACCTGGACAAGGAAGGCCTGGAGGTTGAAATCATTGAGATTCATCAACTGGAGTGTTTTTGAAATTTAGAAGGAGGACCCCATGTCAATACTTGCAAGTGCCCCTCGGTGGGTAAGCTTAATGCTCGGTTTGTTGTGGACCGTCAGTGCTGCCTCCGTATGGGGGTTGAGTCTCGAAGTGAGTGTGCAATATGAAGAAGGCACTCAACAGTTTTTACTCAATATGGAAGCGAATGAGTGTGGTTACTCGGAAATGCGACGGGGGAATTTGACTCAATACGTCCAGATTCCTGAACTGAAAAGTTATGCTGCCAATCATTATTGGGGCAATAATTTTCGGATACGCGGACAATTCCAGCCCGACACAAGCTACACCATCACGGTCGATCCAGGAATCTGTGATCGTTCAGGAAGCCCAGAAACCATAAGCACACGGACGGGAGATTACCCTCCAGGCATCGAATTTCTTTCCAAAGGACTTTATTTTTCCAAATTGAATCCCGAATTACGTTTTCGTCATCGGCAAATGAGTCAAGTGCAGTGGAGCATTTACCGGATCGATCCTCAAAATCGATATCTGTTTTCTCGGACTGAAGATGTGGATACGGCAAAAATGCAAAGCCAAGGAGCAACGGCGACCACGCGCAAGGACATCCGACAGACTCGTTATTTAGCCGACTATCCTGGGGAGCGAATCCAGGCCATGACGCATCTGGAAAAGAGTGAAGATTGGGCTTATTCAACACTCGACCTCCGCCCCTACTACAAATCCGGAGATTGGTTCGTTGTAGTTCACGGTGAGACCAATAAGGTGATTCAGTTCACAGATATAGGATTGTATATCCGAAAGAATAACGATGTCATTTGGGGACAAACGATTGCGTTAGCAACCGGTAATCCGGTGCAAGCGGAAGTGGCACTCAAACAACCAAACGGTGAAACGATTGCTGCGACTCAATCGGATGAAAATGGAAATTTCCAATTCGATTGGAGCAAAGGGGCTCCTGCGTATTCACATCGTCTCCAGCGCATTGAAGCGAAAGTGGGAGACGATTCGGTCGAGATCTTTCTCAAAGACGGCCATATTTCATTGAGCACCTTGCCAGCTTCTGGTGTGGACCAAAGTGAAGCGCCGTTACAAGCTTATGTTTACACCGACCGAGGGATTTATCGTTTGGGAGAAACGGCACATCTCACCGTATTGCTTCGCGATTGGGAGGTGGACCCACCTTCCCAAATGGACCCACCGATCAAAGATCCCACCGTAGAGCTGAGCCTTCATGGCCCCCAAGGCAAAGTGACTCAAACGAGGTTGAGTCGCTTTAACCAGCAAAATGGAGGCGTGGATTGGGCATGGACTGTTCCCAACGATGCGATCACGGGAGACTATCGAGCGGAGGTGAAATACAATGGTGAAGTCGTGGGCGTGGGGAAGTTCAGTGTGGAGCAGATCATCCCGCCCACTATCGAAGGCGAATTGGCACTCGATCAAACGCATGCCGAATGGTCTTCTGAGGGCGAAGGGTTGCAAGCGCTATCGGGACGTATCACGTCTCGATTTTTGTTTGGGGCACCGGCTTCTGAAAAAAAGTGGGAATACCGCTGTGTCTTGCAACCCGGTACCTTAGAACTCAAACAATGGGAAGGTTTCACCTTTCATGATTCACTCAAGGTGTTTCCCCCCGTGACGTTTCGAAAAGTCGACGATTTGAAACTGGATGCTGAAGGCCAATCCACTTGGGATTGTGCCGGTGAAACCGAGTTGTCGAACGAGCAAGTGCTCACCAAGCTTCCCGGAATCGGACAAATCAATGTGGTTGCCGATGTATTTGAAGAAGGAGGGCGCAACATTCGGATTGCCGAATCGGTTCCAACCTATTTCCATCCCGTGTATCCAGGGGTTCAACCTCTGTTTGAAGGGAATCTGGATTATGGCAAGCCAGGGTCCTTCCGGATCGTGGTGATCGATCCTCGTACTGGAGATGCAGTACCGGGAGTGAAAGTGAAAGTAGAGCTGTTCGAAAAGGATTATTGGGGATGGTATTACTTCCACGATTACAGTGAAAAAGTAGTCGACTCCCAACTCACTCGTCTGCTCAATAAAAGCGAGGTGATCACCTCCAAAACCGAACCCGTCCTCTATACAATCACCCCGCCCCATTGCTGCGATTGGGAATTGCGGGTGACCATCGAAGGTACTGAAAATTCCACTCGGGTGGCTTTCCGAAATGGTTGGTGGAGTGAAAATTCCGGTTTGGGGTCGGCTTTATCTCAAAAGGTCAATTTTACTCCCGATAAAGGGCGTTATGAGGTGGGAGAAACCGCACATGTTTTGGTCAGTGCTCCGTTTGATGGAGACCTCTACTTGGTGGAAGAACAAAATGGCCAACCCATCGCACGGCAACGAGTGAAAGTGCAAAATCGAAAAGCAGAACTGGAGATACCCATCACCACCGAACACGGTACTTGGTTCCGTTTGAATGCGATCTTGCTCCGTACAGTACCTTCAGCGGACACCGGTTTCAAAGCCAAGCGTGAGACGCCTTATCGGGCCTTGGGCATGCTTCCCATCCGAGTGGAAAATTCCAAAGAAATCGTCAAATTTGAAATCACTCATCCTGAAGAAGCGCGTCCTGAAAGCAAACTCCCCATGACGATCCAAGCGTTGGATGCTCAAGACAATCCTTTACGAGAGGAAGTATGGATGACGGTTTCTGTAGTGGACGAGGGCATTTTGAGTCTCATTCGTTTCCAAACTCCTGATCCCTATCCTCATTTTCATCGCCGTCCGGCTTATCCCAATCAATGGTATGACACGATGGGGCAAGTCATTCCGTATTCATTGCATCGGGGAGAAAGTGCGTTTGGCGCGGGTGACCGTCTGGATCCGGGGACCGTGAAACGGGTCAAACCCATGGTTTGGTGGAGTGGCGTAGTCAAAACGGATACCCAAGGGAAATTGTCTATCGACGTGCCGATTATCGATTATACGGGGCGAGTCCGTGTGATGGTAGTTGGATGGAAGAACCGTCGTACGGGATCTGCTGAGTCGGCGGTTCCAGTGAAGGCTTCGGTGGATTTGATCACCTCGTTACCCCGTGTGTTTGGTGCGTATGACAGCAGCCAAGCCGTGGCGGAAGTGTTCAACAACACCGATACGGAGGCGACTATTGAAGTGGCCTTGAATGTGGAAGGGCCTTTGGAAATTGTGGGAGATGCAGTGCAAAAAGTCCGCATCGCTTCCAATCGATCTCAAGCACTACGTTGGAATCTGAATGGTATTGGTATTCCTGGAAAAGCGACGGTGGTTTATACGGCAAGCAATCAACTGGGGGATGTGCGCAAACGCAGCACCGAGCTGTTTGTACGCCCTATGGGAGTGCCTACAGCCATTTCGCAAACGTTTCTGCTCAAGCCAGGAGAATCGATAGAACACCTTCTCCCGGCGGGAACCGAGTTTGCAAGGGGGACTGGCGAATGGGAGGTCACTCTTTCCAATTCTCCGGTGATCAAATTGGGAGATCACTTACAACGATTGGTTTCTTATCCCTATGGTTGTGCCGAACAAACCACATCTCGACTATTGGCCATGATGATGTTGAAACCCACTTTAGGCGAATCGGTACTTGCGGAATATTTAGGAGAAGCGAAAGCTGGGAAGATCGATCACTTCATCAAAGAAGGCATCCAGAAACTCGAAAAGATGCAACGAGCGGATGGTGGGTTCGCATATTGGTTGGGAGGGTCACATCAATATCCGTGGATCAATGCGTATGCCACCCACTTTTTGTGGAAGGCCAAGCAACTGAATTATGACGTACCCGATAAACTTTATGCACAAGCCTTGAGCAAACTGCAGCAGCAGGCCCACGAATCGAGTTCTCTGGATACGGCGGCGTATTCCTCATTTGTCTTGGGACTCAATGGCCAGTTGAAGAAATCCAATTTACAGCGTCTTGCAACCACCTTGCAAGAGCGGAAAACTTCCAATACGGGCTATGCGGCGCGTCTTGGAGTAGCCAGCCTGTTCACACAAGCAGCCGCGATCCGAGTGGGATCCCCGATGCCCGTTTCTATCACGAATTCGTTGCCGGAGTTCGATAGCTCACTGTCTCCAGAGGACTGGTGGGAGGCGCATGACTTTTTATCCCGACACGGCGGCACGGCGGCAAAATTGTACAATGAAGCGATTCTTGGCAATAAGGATGCGGTACCTGCGGCTTTGTTGTATCTGGATGAACTTGCAGAACGTCGTTATGCCTCCACGCACACCATTGCCTGGACGTTGTTGGCAATGAATGAATTGTTCCCGAGCGAGGGGGACAACAGCCAACTCTTGGTTACGGCACCGGATGGCACCCAATCGCAATTGACAACCGAATTGGCCCATAATCGAGCCAAGGGGTGGTTGCCTGAAAGCGATTGGTCGGCCTTGCAAGTGCGAAATCCTTCCAATTCCAATATCTTTGGATTTACAACCTACAAAGGATGGCCACTTAAGCCACCCACGAAAGGTCACCAAAACAAGATCCAAGTCAAGCGGCACTATCTTTCAGAAGAAGGACAGTTGCTGCGGCCTCCATTTTCTGTTCAACAAGGAACTCGTTTGTTTGCTGTGATTACTGCTCGGCATACGATCAGCAGTGTGGACAAATTGAGTAATGTGGCTGTGGAAGACTGGCTGCCGGCTGGATTTGAAATTGAGAATCAACGATTGTCCGGAGGGGATGCCCTGCCCACCTTATCTTCTGATGTACTGGGCATCAAAGCTTGGGAAGTGGATTATGTGGATTATGGCGATGATCGTGTGGCTGTTTTTGGTACCCTCAGGAGTCAGTTTCAGGTGTTCGCCTATCCCATTCGGGCGGTGTCTCAAGGCACCTTCAAATTGATGCCTGTCCAAGCGGAAGCCATGTACATCCCCGAATTCAACGCGATGTACGTTCAGCCGAGTGAAGTCAGCGTGACTTCCAGCAATTGAGCATAGGCATATCAGACCTGCAATGGTCAGACTCGCCATCGTCTGACCTGCAAAGACTCAGACGTGATACAGCCCAATATCTTCGAATTTGATTCGGGTGGGCTGTTTGAATAAAAACAACGTGGTCTCTGCCAGATCTTCCACTTGCAACACACCGGACCGCACCTCGTCGGGGCGTTCCGGTGGTGGCACTTGAATCAATGCAGGACACAGACTGTGCACCTGAATTCCGTATTCTCGCACTTCCTCTTGCAGTGCTTTAGCAAATCCCACCACAGCAAACTTGGATGCACAATAAGGGCCTGCATTGGCATATCCATGCTTGGCTGCTTGTGAGGCAATATTGAGGATATACCCGGATCGTTGACCAATCATGGTAGGCAGCACGGATTGACTCATGAAAAACGTGCCATTGAGATTGGTTTCCATGACCAAATTCCATTCGTCTAAGGTGCAATCTACGATCTTTGATTCGACTCCCAAGCCTGAGTTGTTCACCAGAAAATCGATACTCGAAAACTGATCCAATGCAGTCTGAGCCACACGGCGTGTATCTTCTAGCTGACGCAAATCACAAACAGCCGTGACAACACGACCTTGTTCAAGCGCATTCAATTCTTCAGCGACTTGCTTCAACAATCCTTCACGACGTGATGCAATCACCACGTTCGCTCCTTCTTTCACTAGAGCGGTGGCAATCGCTTTGCCCACGCCACTTCCGCCACCTGTCACTATGGCGGTCTTGCCTGTTAAATTCATAGTTCTCCATAAAGTTATAGAAGTTATCCAATTTCAAAAAGAATGGATTCAGAAAACTCTGGGTTCAGAAAATTACCGTCATGGTCGTTAACTTTCTCCAGCTTTCAGAATGCTTGGAGATGATCAAAGTTTGGTAAATCTAAGAGGGTAGTACAGGTTATTCAAAAAAATGGTCGATGAAAAAAAGTCGAGTGGCCATACCAATATGATTTTCCTGGCAGAGTTTTTTGGCATCTTCTGTAAACCCTCCTAAGGATAAAAATGCAGCGACTACCTTGGTTTCCAGTGATTGTGTTTGTATCCACTTCATTTTCTCCAAGAAATCTTCCACAGTTTTAAAGTCTGTAGCATTTTGAGTTTTTTTGACTTCCACACAAAGGAGGTGGTGGTCATCGGTTTTTGCCCATACATCAATTTCTAGATGCTTGTTGTCCGATCTTTGGATGATATGACGAGTGCGGACTTCCGACAGATTCCATTCGGTTGTTTCTTCCGTACCCTCAAAGAAGTCCTTAAGATACACGCGTTTGCGGCTACGGAGTTCAGTGGCTAAAAGGTCTTCTGCAATCTTGCCAGACAGTTGGTTGAGTTTTCCTTGAAGGACGCGATTTTGTTTCTTGAGCGCTTGGTATTGTTGACGAAAATCGTCACGCAGTTCAGGCTCGAACCCTTTGACTTCTTCTTGAAAGCGGTTGCGTAAGATGAGGTAGAGCGTTCCGTCGCGTAAGCCGCGAAAATGAACATCGGAAGTCCCTTCCTCAATCAGATCGGTTTGAACCAAGGCCAATAATTTTCGGAGGAGTTGTTTGAGATCGAGATTCAGGTTCAACTTGGATTGAATTTCTCGATGCGTCCATTCTTGATCCGAATGTTTGGTCAAAAAGAGCAGAATTTGACGCGCATAGAGGTCGTTAATGCGGTCCAATGAAACGTCGATATATTCCGCCCAAGTGCGTGCAAATCCTGTTTTACGTTGGGTGAGTTCGTAGTGAACGGTTTGTGTGACACCCTCACCAGTAGTGAGATCTTTATCAAGAGCTTGGCTGCAAATCACACAATAGATGAAAAAAGGATCGCTTTGGCACAGTTGATTGATCAAGACTGCAGTAGGATTTGTAATGGGTTCTTCAAAAAAACTTGCGTAGCGGTATACGGCTTCCAGCCCGTCTTCTGATTCCAAATAAGGAGACAATTCCCAAAAATTCAATCGTCCTGCCTCCAAATATTTGCTGACCACATTTACCAACCATCCCACATAAGACCCTGTCACAAACATGGGCGCAATTTTTGATTCAGAGTGTTCATGGTAGCTGCCAGCCATCGTTTCGTCTTTGATGGTTAATGCTTGGTCGGTGCAGACGT
This sequence comes from SAR324 cluster bacterium, assembly GCA_028281495.1. Classification (GTDB taxonomy): domain Bacteria; phylum SAR324; class SAR324; order SAR324; family NAC60-12; genus JANQJU01. Next base: position 142,420 of record JANQJU010000051.1, on the reverse strand, counting down.
ATTCGGCAATATTTTGAAATTCATCTAGCATCACGACCCAGCGTCGATCCAATGCTGCTGCGTAGGAATGAGGCGCTGCATAAGCAATGCTCCACATTTGACCGTACAATCCCCATTCTCGATTGTTTTGTAATCCATCGACGTCAGAGATAAGCAGGTCGATTTGGTGTTGAACTCCATAATCCCGGATTTCTGCTAAAGCTAACGGTTGATAAACCCATTGTGGTTCTCGCTCAAGAAAGGAGATGTACTGGGAGGCAAAGTGGCGGAAATAATCTGTAGCAAAATCAGGAAGCCAAATTTTTTTACCCTTGATTTCATAATAAAAAGGGATGATTTGACCGTTGTCACTCCACAAGCGGTTGAACATGCGTTGGACGATGGCCGTTTTGCCACTTTTCTTACGTGCCAACAGGGCTACTGACCGAGAACCTCGCTTGTGAATCCATCGAATCCATTTTTCAATTTTGGCAAACTCTTGCTTCCGGCCTACTAATAATTCGGGAGCACCGATGCGTTCGGGCAAAGGGTATTCCATGCACACCTCAACAGGAAAAAGTAGAAAAGAGCAGGAAAAACAAGTGACAATTACCAGCAAATCACAGAGTGACGAAATTTACGAGAAATCAAACCGCCAAGGAAAAAGAAAAACAGGAAAGGTAGGAGCCTCCCCCATCAAAAGCGAAGGGGAGGCGCAAGAAGGGAAGGTGTCGTCTAATCTTCAGTCTCGGTATCCGAAGCACCCTGGGGGATGTTTCCGTCGGTATCACTTCCATTGAGGCTATCTGCGCTGGTGTCATCTCCATTGATGCCGCCTCCGTTGATGTCATCTCCGTTGATGTCATCTCCATTGATGTCATCTCCATTGGTGTCATCTCCGTTGGTGTCATCTTCGACGACGACGGCCACATCGATCACATGTTCACCTTCATCCAGTTGGAACAGGCGAACCCCTTGGGTGATGCGTCCAATGGTGGAAATTTGATCGGTTTTGATACGGATCAATTTACCAGACTGTGTCACCAAGAGAGCTTGATGGGTCGCTTCAATTTCAAGCGAACCCACGACCAAACCATTGCGTGTCGAAGTTTTGATGCTCCAGACGCCTTGATTGCCTCGATGTTTCGAAATCGGGTAATCTTCCAATAACGTCTTTTTGCCGTAACCATTCTCGGTGACTGTGAGAATACTGCCGGTTCCTTTGAGCACTTCCATATTCACCACACGATCCGCTTCTTTCAGTCGGATGCCAATCACACCACGGGCTTCTCTTCCCATAGGTCGCACTTCGCTTTCATGGAACCGCAATCCCATGCCGTAACGCGTGGCAATGAACAGCTCTTGATTGCCATCGGTCAACTGTGCGGAAATCATGGTGTCGTCATCATCCAGAGTGATGGCTCGAATGCCACTGACACGGACCTTACGAAAAGCCAGCAAGTCGGTTTTTTTGCAGATGCCATTGGCAGTGCCCATCAAGATGTATTTCCCTTCCACGAATTCAGGAACATTGAGATACGCACACACCTTTTCGCCTTCACGTAAAGGGAGCAAATTGACAATCGCTTTGCCTTTGCTGGTGGGACCCGCTTGAGGCAAATTGTAAACCTTCATGGAAAACACTTGGCCCAAGGTGGTAAAGATCAACAAAAAGTCGTGGGTGGATGCGACAAACAATTTTTCTACGAAATCTTCTTCTTTCGTGCTCATGCCGCGTTTGCCTTTGCCACCACGACGCTGCAAACGATATTCGGTGACAGGACTCCGTTTGATGTAACCTGCATGAGAGATGGTCACGACCATATCTTCTTGGTTGATCAGTTCTTCTATGGAGATTTCGCTGTCATCTTCCGAAATTTCGGTTCGGCGCTCATCGCCATATTTATCTCGGATTTCGACACACTCTTCTCGAATGATTGCGAGCACGCGGCTGTCATCTGCAAGAATGGCTTCATATTCAGCAATGGCTTTGAGAAGGGCTTCATAGTCTTCACGAATTTTCTGCTGTTCCAATCCCGTGAGACGTTGAAGTCGCATATCTAAAATCGCTTGGGCTTGAGTGGTCGAGAGATCATAGCGGCTGATCAAGGCTGCTTTGGCCACGGCTCCATTTTCGGCGTTTTTGATCAACTCAATCACTTGATCGAGATGCTCCAAAGCAATGTTGAGGCCTTCCAAAATATGCGCTCTGGCTTTGGCTTGCTTGAGTTCGTACTCGATCCGGCGGGTCACCACCGTGACGCGATGTTCTAGAAACAGACGCAACAAATGCTGAAGGGGGAGGATCTTGGGTTGCCGATCCACAATTGCCAGCATGATGATCCCAAAGGAGGACTGCATGGCTGTGTGCTTGAATAGGCTACTCAGGACAACTTCGGGATTTTCATTACGCTTGATCTGAATATAGATGCGCATGCCTTTGCGGTCCGATTCATCACGCAGGTCGGAAATGCCTTCAATTTTTTTGTCTCGAACCAGATCTGCAATTTTCTCCAACAGATTGGCCTTGTTCACCATGTAGGGTAATTCGTCCACAATAATCACATCGCGTTCCCCTTCTTTTTCAAAGTGGGTTTGCGCTCGAATCTTGATGATGCCGCGCCCGGTGGAATAAGCATCATAAATCCCTTTACGCCCCATGATACAGCCGCCTGTGGGCAGGTCGGGGCCAGGGATATGTTCCATCAGTTCAGCTAATGAAATCGTGTCGCGGTGATCAATATAATGCAAGAGACCGTTCATCACTTCGGTGAGATTGTGCGGAGGAATATTGCTGGCCATGCCCACAGCAATTCCGGTTGCTCCATTGAGCAGCAAATTCGGAATCTTTGAGGGCAATACGGTCGGCTCTTCCAGCGATTCGTCATAATTCGCCGTGAATTCCACCGTTTCTTTGTCCAAGTCAGCAAGAATTTCGTTGGACACACGCTTCATACGGACTTCGGTGTAGCGCATCGCTGCTGGAGAATCGCCATCCACCGACCCAAAGTTTCCTTGCCCATCCACCAATGGATAACGCATGGAAAACTGTTGTGTGAGCCGCACGATCGTATCGTAAACCGCGGATTCGCCATGAGGGTGATACTTACCAATCACGTCCCCCACCACACGGGCAGATTTCCGATAAGGCTTGTTGTATTCATTTCCCTGCTCGTGCATCGAAAACAGCACCCGGCGGTGTACTGGCTTCAGACCATCCCGCACATCAGGCAAGGCGCGCCCAATGATGACACTCATTGCGTACTCCATATAGGAGTCTCTCATTTCTTCGGCAATATCGGTTTCAACTATATTTTCCGCCATGACATCCCTGTGTTTGAAGGTTATTTGGATTCGGAATCCTTGGTTTCTGCAGGCTGCACAATTTCGGCATCCACAACTTCTTCATTGGCTTGTGTGGGAAAAGGTTGGTCGTCATCCGACTCGGTGGGTGGCATTTGTCCCAAATCACCGCCCAAGTCTCCCAATCCAGCTCCCATGTCGCCTAAGTTCAACGAGGAAAAGTCAAAAGGAGCGCTGCCCCCACCGCTGTTGGCATCTGCCCAGCGTCCATTTTCAAACAAAAGTAATTTTTCGACACCCCGAAATGGAGAGTAGAGTTTGAAGTAAGAATCTTCATCTTCTCCTTCGATGGTGATTTCGGTATCGGTTTCTTCTACGAGTTTTCCCGAGTATTTGGCTTCTAGCGTTTTGGCAAAAGTCAGCCGATTGCCATCAATTTTCATAGAACCTCCATTGAATAAAGAGTTGTGGAAAAAAATTGGAAAAAATTTTTAATAAAAAGAATAGGTTAGAATCGACTATCGAAACATCTCCCTGGAATTGAACTCCACGGACTTCCTCAACACGGGCAGAATTTGGAACATAAAAAAGAGAGTGCGGGCTATTGAATCAATCATCTCCACCGTTTTCTTTCCGGGAATGAAGGACCAATAGAGAAGGGACTTTTTTAGGACAGAATTTTGTCATAAATGGGGATGAGGCAAGGAAGTGTTAAAGTCTCTGATTTCAAAAGGGGATTATATCAAAAAATGGGTTGCGGGGACAAGCTGAAACATTCAATTTTGGAGGACAATTTGTTGCATAACTTCTAAGAAAGGTCGCATTTCGACATTCATGGTCTCAATGGAAACGTCTTTTAGTTCTTCAATACGCTTTTGGATTTCATCCCAATAGATCTGATGGGCACGTTCTCGCCATGATTCGGGCAGTTGGGAATAGAGCGAACCGCCTTTTTTTACGAAATAATCGTCACGAGTGTGGAAAAACGCACGGAAGGCGTGCAAAGCCACAGAACTTTCCGGTTGCTTCATGCTGAAATCCAAAAAGGTTTCAAATCGTTTCAAAAACTCTTTTCGCTTTTCAGGAAGGCCTTTTTTGCTGGTATCGAAGACTCCCAAGCTCAAATCGATCAGCGAGCGAAAACAGGCTGCATCGGGCGTGTGTCCAGCACGTGTGACGAGGTCATGTACTTTGGTGATGACATGCAATGGATCGGGTTTGAAGGCCAACAAGGTGATCACGCAGTTGTGTAATACATTGTAGCGGATGTCGTCTCGGTCTTCGATGGTTTTGGCATCTCGTACCATGAAATTCTGAAAGTTCTCATCAATCAACGCATACGGTTTGAAGGAACTCATGAGATCAATGAGAATATTGATCATGGCTTGTCGTTCCGCCCAAAAGACATGGGGGTCGATGTATCGGATTTTCTTGGCGAGGTCCCTTTCAAAGATGAACCGATGGGCCATGTCTTGTTTTTGTCGGATGAACACGCGGTGGGTGTGAATGCCCGTTTTCACAAGACTCAACGGAGAAAAATGAGTTTGTTCAACCGCTGCAATGAAGGTGCTCACCACCCTTTTTTCTGTTTGCAAAGCCCCAATATGACGCCCGCGCGTCACCGTCACACCAATGGCTGTGGAAAGTCCTCGTTGCTGAATGAACTCTTGGATATTATCGAGGATTGCCTTTTGAGGTTGATCGGGATCGTGCTCCAATCGCAATTTATAGGAGTGTGCCCAGCGATCCCAATATCGAAAACACGGTTCAGGCGGCGACACCACATCGTCTTTGGTTTGGATAATCAACAGAGGAATCGCGGGAGAAATCCGATACAGATTCTCGGTATAATTGATCCCGGTATTTTGAACCGGCATGCGCTTTTCCAGCGTTTCGTTGCCTTCTTCATAAATCGGTTCGTTGGCTTCTTCATAGTAATAGGAGGTGAATCCTTCGGTATTTTGTTTGATCACATTGGCCCATTGCTGCACCACCATCCGAGGCGGATTGGTTAAGGCATGTTTTGCCAACACTCGCAATGTCTTGGGTTCATTGGAAAATGGGTTCCATTGCATGCGAAGAAACTTTTTCAGCAACTTATTACGACGCAACAACGGCAGTTTTTGAACATGCGGAACCAAGGACGAAAAATCGGCAGAAATTCCGTATTCCAAGAAAGGAACGGTACGCAACACACGGACAAACTCTTCAATAGGAATCGTACCGTGACGCCCCGCAATATCGAAAAAGATTTCTCCTAGATGAATGAACCAATTGGGAACCCAATAGTCTTCGTTGAAGTGAACCGGCGAATTGATAATGATGAGTGCCTTGATCGCTGTGATGAAACGAGGACGACGAACCGTGTCCAAAATCGCTTTGCAGATCGCAATGAGTCCACCCATGCTATGTCCCCCCAAAATCACTTGAGGCGAATTGGTTCGCTCGATCACGAAATCCATCATAGTGGTGGTTAGGTACTCTGCATACACATCAATATTGGCGTCCTCATCCTTGCGATCATGATCAAGAATGAACAATCGACTGCCAGACCGCACCAGATGGTAATCAAAACTCATATTGCCTTCAAAATGGAAGGAATAGTAGTTGGAAACGAATCCGGGGATCAGGCAAACTGGGGTGGGGTGCTTGATTTCATAGGGTACCAATTCCCAAATTTTGACATAGCTGTCTTGGAACTTAAAAATTTTGTGGATGTAAATATTTTTAATGTAGGAAGGAATGGGGTTGCCATCCAGGTGCCTTCGTTTGATTTCGCGAGTCTCGATCAGGTTGAACCGATAGGGGGTGGTTTGATAACGGTCTGCATACAAAATACGGGATCGAGGGATGTCTTCTAGTAATTTTTCGAGGGTACGCCGAGGAATTTGTTTTTGTATATAATACGGGATCTCTTGGTAATTGGGAGAAACGTCTAACAGTTTTAAAATCTCCCACAAGTCATTGGAGGCACGGAGATAATACGTCCCTTTTTCTTGCATGAGATACAATAAGGCGGTGGGGTCATCACTACGTTTGTGCAGGGATTCAAAGTGTTTTGTGTGAACATGCTTGTAAATGCGGTCAAACAAATACTGATGGTGTTTGTGTTCAAAATGCGAGAGCGTTTGGGCCACACTTTCTCCACGCGGTGATCGACAACGCGACAACAATTGATAAATCCGATTGCATAAATCCCGAATCATCATCTCGCTGGATTTATTGGAAATCAGAGCGGTGGGTTCAAAAGGTTGCAGTTGGATGGTCATGACCGGTTTACAAGGTTGGAGGGGGGAGTTTGCCCAATAATGGGAGCCTAAGACAATTCTATAAAATTACTAACATTCTTAATACTCTAGTTTAGCCAATTAGGTTTGCCAAGGAAGAAATTGCAATCTCTGTTTGGTGAATTTTTTAGGCTTCCAGAGAAGCCAGAAACACGCAACTCAAGGAAACTATGCCCGCAGAAACTATGGTTCATGCTCAACGAATTTGGGATTATTTGGCTTCCTATCATTGCCAAGGAGAATCGGACGCTATTGTCGTGTGCTGTTCTTACGATTTACGAGTGTGTGATTACGCTTGCGACCTCGTGCTCCAAGGCGTGGCCCCCATTATTTTATTCAGCGGCAAGACGGGCAACTGGACCAATCAACTCTGGGAGGAATCGGAAGCGCACGTGTTTGCAGATCGAGCACGAAAGCGTGGAGTCCCAGAGCATGCCATCCTGATTGAGGACCAAGCCACCAACTTGGGAGAAAACATTGCTTTTGCCAAAAACAAGCTCGCATATGCCAAGACTGTGACCTTCGTGACCAAACCCAATACGATCTTACGCGTTCGACTTTCCATCCCCAAGCAATGGCCAGGCATCCAAGCTTATACGGCGTGTCCCCCTTTTGCCTTTCCAGACGAGGTGTCCCATATCGTGGGGGTGTTTGGAGTGATTCATGAAATGGTGGGGGATCTCGAACGCATTCAGAATTATCCGGGCTTGGGTTTTCAAGAACCCCATGCTGTTCCCGATGTCATTTGGGAATCGTGGCATTACCTTGTCGATCAAGGTTTCACGTTACACCGAATGAAGTGAATCCATGAGAAAGTTTTCCACACATTGAGGATTTATGAACTCAATATCAACAGGCTTACATCATCTCAAACAGCGAAATGGGTTGCTGTATTTTGCAGGCTGGAGTTTTTGGGGAATGACGGTGCTGTGAGTTGGGTGTTTTTCCAAGCCCTACAAGGCATTCCGTTGATTCGGGGGTGAAACGTTACAAGGCATTCCGTTGATTCGGAGGTGAAACGTTACAAGGGCCGACTCATATTTGCCCCACGTGAAGACATCAAAATTCTACATCAATGGAAGGAGGTCCTATGTTACAAGCGATTCGTCATTTGGATTATGTAATTTTGCTTTGCGAAGATTTGTCTCGAATGAAAGCGTTTTATCATCAAACCTTAGAGTTCCCACTATATTCCGATTCTGAATATTGGGTGGAACTGCGAGTGGGGTCTGTTTTATTGACCTTGCGAGAACGAGGACGTTCCTACGATGGTCCTGCTGCTCCCTCCAATTCTGCGGGGGTTCAACTCGCCTTCCGTGTGGCTCCGCAAGAAGTTCAGAGCTGTTATGAGGAACTGAAAGCCAAGCACGTGGAAATTTTACAAGCACCACGCGATGAATCGTGGAACCATCGCACTTTATTTTTCAAAGATCCGGAAGGCAATATCCTGGAAATCTATGCCGATATTGAACTGTAAACACGGCTACCTAAAATTGGGTACTGCATGAAAAAGCTATGGTCAGCCTGATACTTCTCTCCAGATAGGTTATTGTAGTTCTAAATGGACATTAAAAATAGAGGAGGACATCTACACAACCCATGTCCCCTCTATTCTTTTCACTCCTCAAATTCAATACACTGTCACCTATGCTCTGTCAGAAAAACGGAATCAACGAACCGACTTTTGGGCAAGTTCGGTGGAACCAATTCTGGGGGAAGTCCAAGGGGAACTAATACTGTTCCTTCTGTTCAAACAGCAGTTGTCGTAGCCATTGGTTGGCAGGATCTTGATGGCTCCGTTCATGCCAGTACTGGCTGACAGAATAGGTGGGAAGTTCGATCGGAGGAGGAACGGACCGAACCTGCGTGGATGCAGCGGCTCGGAGTGCGATCTTTTCGGGCAGCGTGGCAATTAAGTCACTAGCTTCCACCATCAGAGGAACCAATGCAAAATTAGGAACATAGGCGACCACTTGTCGTTCCAGTTTTCGTTCTTTGAGCACACGATCCACAATCCCCATCCCTTTGGTTCCAGTCGCCACTTGGATATGACCCACTTGCAAATAATCTGCTAATTCCCAGTGTGACGGGTCCTCCGTCACTTTAGGGTGACCTTGTCGAACGAGTGTCATAAAACCCTCCTCATACAAATCTTGTCGGTAAAACCCTCGCTCCAGGTTGGGATAATACCCGATAGCGAGTTCCGCTTGTCCGTGTACCAATGCCTCTCGTATTTGGTGTTCAGGAATGGTCAAAATTTGCACCTTCACGTTGGGAGCATTCTGATGAAAAGACTGCACTAAGATCGGGAGCACCACCGAAGCGCAGGAGTCCACGACAATCAATCGAAAAGTTCGTTCTGATGAGTGAGGATCAAACTCCAAATTCTGTTTAAACGCCGTGCGGATGATGGTGAGGGCCTCCAATACAGGGTCCTTAAGAGCCTCAGCCAGAGGTGTGGGCAACATCCCTTCTGGAGTTCGAACGAACAAAGGGTCATTGAACAAGTTACGCAAGCGCGACAACGCCAAGCTCACCGCCGATTGCGTCAATCCCAGCGTTTCGGCGGCTTGGGTCACACTCTTTTCCTGAAGGATGGTTTCAAAGGTTACCAAGAGGTTGAGGTCGATTTGATGTAAATTAATATCGTTAATGTTAAGCATAAAAAACATCAATTAGATTAATATGAAAGAGAATCATATACTCCTCCTCAGTTGTGATTCATCAGGACACCAACGGGGTTCTATGTTGGTTGTCCCAAGGGGATTTCGGCATAAAAAATGTTGAACCCCATTCCATCGTTTTTCATTTCAGGAGGAACCATGATTCGAAGAAACGTCCGTTGGATGACCTTAAGTCTACTTATTTTTTCCCTCAGTATCTTAACCGGCATGGTGTATGCCAGCCAAAGTCAGGCCAAGACCTCTGCTAAAAAGGTATTGATGGTGGTGGCCAATCCCAGCAAAGCCACTACCACCGGATGGCCTGTGGGGTTTTGGGCTTCAGAACTCACACATACCTATCATGAGTTTATGGAAGTTGGCTACGATGTCACCATTGCGAGTCCACAAGGTGGCAAAGTGGAGTTTGACGCCTTCAGCGATCCTCGTGACAAAAGTGGATACTCGGCTCATGATGTGTTGTCGCTGGGCTACATCCACAAGCCGGATTTCATGGCGTTACTCCAAGATACGCCTAAAGTGAGCCAATTTTCCGTGAATGATTTCGATGGCATCGTCATCGTAGGCGGACAGTCTCCCATGTTCACGTTTCCTAAAGAGAAAGGGCTTCAAAAGCTATTCACTGAATTTTATGAAGCGGGAAAAGTAGCCGCAGCCTTGTGTCATGGTACCGCACTTTTGCTGCACACCACGTTATCGAATGGGGAACCGTTGATTAAAGGGAAGACCATGACCGGCTTTTGTAATGTGGAAGAAGACTATGCAGATCAAGCGGTTGGCCAAAAGCTGATGCCGTTTCGTATCGAAGATGAAGCCAAAAAATTAGGGGCGAATTTTGTGCGAAAAGCAGCGTTCGAATCCTTTGCGGTTCGGGATGGGAATTTGATCACTGGACAACAACAAAATTCTGGGAAGGCCACTGCACAACTCGTGATCGAAGCCTTGGGTAAGTAAGGTGACACGTTTTATGAAAATCGGAAGGGGCGTGGTCCTAAGCTGTATATGGATCCTGTGCTTTACGGAATTGACAATATCCCAATCGGCTTCGTTATCCCAATCAGCTTCGTTGAGTGTGGAAACCAAAGTACTCATGAAGCAACTGTCTTTGGAACCGGCAGGCAATCTCTTGTCTGCCCGCGACATCACGGGAGTGCCTTTGAATGGCAGTGTTGCGGATTTGAAGGCCTATTCAGGACAAATGGTTTTAATCAACTTTTGGGCGACTTGGTGCATCCCTTGTGTGCGGGAAATGCCGGATTTAGAAGCTTTGCATCAACGTTTTGAGAAGCAAGGGTTGGTGGTCTTGGCGATTGCAATGGGGGAGTCTGAAAAGCAAGTGAAACCGTTTCTGGATCGGCATTCCCTGACATTGCCTGTGGTCTTGGATACGGACTCTCAGGTGAGTCATGCTTATGGAGTCAAACAACTTCCGGTTTCCTATCTACTGGATGCTCACCATCGTGTGATCGCTCGTGCCATAGGAACACGCGAATGGACTCATCCTGCCATGATTGATTTTTTTCAGAAATCCCTCCTTTCCGATTAAGGAAATCGCTGTTGGTTATTGTCGCCCTGTCACTTGATTCGTTGATACGCTCCAGTATAGAGTCAGATTCTTGAGTCGAACTTTGAAGCAATCCGCGAACACGTGAACGAGAAAGGCAAGCACCATGACGCAAATCGCAGAACGAATGAATTCAATTCCTTTTTCCGGTATTCGGGCCATCTTGGAGCGGGTGAAGCGCATGGAGCAAGCGGGAACGCCGATCATTCATCTAGAGATTGGTTGCCCTGATTTCGATACTCCAGAGTACATCAAGACGGCGGCACACCGAGCTTTGGATGAGGGGCAGGTGTATTACACGTCCAATTATGGAATCCCCCCATTACGTGAAGCGATTGCGAATAAGCTAAAGCGTGACAATCAATTGGAGTTTGATCCTCAAACCGAAATTATTGTCACCGCAGGTGTCTCGGAAGGGATTTTGGCCACCATGATGGCCTTGCTCAATCCAGGGGATGAAGTGTTGGTTCCAGAACCCTTGTTTCCGGCCTACCTGATGGCTGCGCGAATGGCAGGAGCAGTTCCGGTGGCGGTTCCGGTTCATGCAAGCAATGAATACCAACCCGTTCGGGCTGATTTGGAAGCACGCCTGAACTCAAAAACCCGGATGTTGGTTGTAGTCACTCCGGGAAATCCAACCGGTGTGGTGCTGAGTGAGGCCACGTTAAAAGGCATGGCAGAATTTGCCATCGATCATGATTTGCTGGTGATGGCTGATGAAATCTACGAAAAACTGATTTATGAAGATCGAGAACATATCTGTATTGCTCGATTTCCGGGGATGCGTTCTCGAACGATCACGCTGAATGGTTTTTCGAAGAGCCACGCCATGACCGGTTGGCGTTTGGGATATATTGCTGCGGATGCGGCGCTCGTGCAGGCCCTTGTTCGGATCCATCAATATTCGGTGGTGTGTTCCAATTCGATTGCTCAGTGGGCAGGAGTGGTTGCGCTAGAAGGCTCTCAACAAAGTGTTCATGCTATGGTGGAGGAACTGGATCGACGCCGCATGCTTGTGATTGACAAACTTCAACAAATTCCTGGGCTGACCTTTCCACGCCCTCAAGGTGCCATGTATGTGTATGTCGATGTTTCTGGGGTGGCGAACGATGCCTATGAATTGACAGACTACTTGCTCGAACAGGCGCACCTTGCGGTCGTCCCGTGGAATAAGCAGCACATCCGCCTCGCCTACAGTAATAGCTATGACAACCTCGAACTCGCGTTAGATCGCATGAAGCAGAGTTTGTCGACAATGCCTGCCTCTCGATAAGCAATTCATACGCATTTCCCTTTGAATTTCTCTCCAAAAAAGCCCCCTCTTTGTGCAGTTTAGGAACAGGCCTCTATAATTTCATCCAGTAGGGTTTTCTTGTAAGATCCGCCTTGGATGGCAAACCCAACAGAGGGGGAAGTGGGATTGTATATCCCAGGTTGAATCTTGAAAGCCCTGCCCATGAGCGTTCTTTTCATGGGAGAGGGTGTGTTCTTAATACCATAAATTACGGAGAGAGGACTTATGTTGACGACGACGCTCAGTTCCCTATTGGGACTCTTGTTTTTGTTCATGGCCATCCTCAACACGTGGATGGGATTCCAAATCAGTCTTCGACGAACCCACAGTTTACGGTTCATTCAATTACATCGAATCAACGGTTATGCTTTTGTGATCTTATACTTGGTCATGATGTATTTCATGCTGTTGAAACTCAAAGATTATCCAGGAGAGTTGCCCGCTCGTGCTATGTTCCATATGGTCTTGGGACTGAGCTTGGCACCTTTGTTAGTAGTTAAGATCATCATCGCTCGTTATTACAAAGCCTATTACAATTATTTACCGGCTATTGGGATCATTGTGGTGTCTTCGGTATTTGTGTTGATTTCCATGACCACGCTGCCCTATTTCATTCGTACTGTGACTATTGAGGAAGTGTCGTTGGAAGACATTGGAATGGGGATGGAAACCATTGATGTGGCTGCGACCCAAAACCTCATGGAACAGCGTTGTGCCAAGTGTCATACCTTGGAACGGGTATTGAACACCCAAACCGATTCCGCCGGATGGAAAGACATTGTCAATCGCATGCGGAACTTACCTGGTTCGGGAATTACCAATCAGGAAGCCAAAGACATCTTAGCTTATTTAGTTGACACCTTGTCCGTTGATACCAGCACCTCGGAAGGCATGGTTTCGGTTGGACGTGCGTTGGTCAACGAACGGTGTGGTCTATGCCATGACCTCGACCGGATCTATGGCATCCCTCGTCCCAAAGTGTTGTGGGAAGCCATCGTGGACCGGATGTTCGGACGTGCCCCCGCAGGCTATTTCAAACCGGGGGAGAAAGAGCAGATTCTACACTTTTTAACCACCGCCTTGGTGCCGGGAGGAGAACTTGCGGCTCCTAAAGACGAAACGCCCCAGGAAGCTCCTTCGGCTTGGGAAGACAAACTGCCGATTCCTACATTGGGTTCGCAAACCTGGATTCTGATCGGGGTCGGATTGATTCTGTTTGGTGTCATTTTGTACTTTTTGCAGCATCGCATCACACGGAGCAAGAAAGAGGAAGAAGAGGATCTGCCCCCCATTGTGGAGGCCCCACCCAAAATTCCGATGAGTGCGTCTCGTCATGCCATGATTCTGGTGCTCTCCCGCATCGAACAGGTGACCCCAGATATGAAAACCTTCTGGTTTGTGGTGCAAGAAGGGCATCCGTTCAGTTTTCAACCCGGACAATTCCTCACATTTCAATGGATCATTGATGGGGAAACCGTTCCACGTTCGTATTCGATTTCTTCGGCTCCGACCCAAGTGGGACATTTGACCATCACGGTGAAACGCAAGCCCGATGGATGGGTGTCGCATTTTCTCCACGACAAAGCACAGCCAGGGATGACTGTCGAAGCCAAAGGGCCTTCAGGCAGGTTTGTGTTTAATGAAAATAAGGATAAAGATATCGTTCTGCTCGGCGCAGGCAGTGGCATCACGCCTTTAAAGAGCATGCTCAATTATATTGACGATAAGTGTTTAGCCACGCATGTGACCTTGTTCAACACGGTCCGCACCGAAAAGGACATCCCATTTGCGCATGAGTTTGAAGGGATTGGCAAACGTCTGCCCCACTTCAAGCTGGTGACTTCGCTCACCAAACCCACGGATTCTTGGAACGGCGAAACTGGCCGGCTGAATGCGGACATGCTTCAACGTCATGTCGAAAAGCCATTGGAAAAAACGTATTTCATTTGCGGTCCCGCTCCCTTCATGAAGGGGGCTGAAACCATGCTCTTGGATTTAGGGGTGCCCGCTGAGAATATTCATCAAGAAAGTTTTGGAGGAGCACCCAAGGCTCCCAAACTGGATGAAAACGCGGAGCTGAGCGGGCTGAGTGTGAAGTTTGCTCAATCGGACGTGACCGTGCCGATTCCGAAAGGCCAACCGTTGCTCGAAATTGCAGAAGCGAATAAAGTCCCGATTCCGTCCAGTTGTCGGGCTGGATTCTGTGGAACGTGTAAAACGAAATGCCTCTCGGGCAAGGTGGAGATGGAAAACGAAGCCGGACTCGATCCCGAAGATAAAGCCAATGGTTATGTGCTTACTTGTGTCGGACATGCTAAAACGGATGTAGAACTGGATGTTTGATCTCCTCAGCCGCTTTCTGGATCGCCTGCGATCGCCAGTCGCTCGGTCCGGGGGCGGCAATCTCTCAACTTGAAATTAGGAGAAACTGTGATGCGTACCTGGATACATAAAAGGAGTCCTTCACCGAAGAATCGCTCTCGCCGCTTGACCGGAAGCACGCAAACCAATCTGAATTCCCCACCGGAAACGCTGTCTCTCATTCACCAGCAACCTTCGAAAGGTATGGCTGAAGTACAAAGGATCATCCAGTCTGGCTATCCCACCTCTGAAGGCTCTTTGCCTCCTGCCCACGGGGTGACTCAGAATGGGCAGACGAACATCAAGGGAGCGTTTTCTCCCACGCTGATGGGGCATGAAATCGTGCACCTGGCTCAGCAACGTCTCGGAAAAGGACGTGAATCGACTGCATCCCGGACGACGCTAGAGGCTGAAGCTCATACTTTAGGACCTCAAATTGCACGAGGTGAACGGGTTCGTGTGCAGCAAGCAGCGCCAGCCAATATGCCGCTGCATGGTGTGGATCCGGACAAGACCTACACTTCGACTCAGGGACTCGTACAAAATGGTCCTGATCCTTATGTACAAGATGCGTTGGAATATCATCAGAAGTGGGGATACAATCCCATTCAAGTGGGGTCTATCGAAGCCATTGCGAAAGATCTGGCGCAAGGAGATACTCCTCTCAAGCGCATTCGAATTGTCTCGCATGCTTCCGCAAGCGGATTGTTTATGGAGTTTGCCCAAGGTGGAGGAAACCTAGTCCTGGAAGGAGAATTGACGGCCCTTGATGAAGATGAAGCCGTAGCTGCTGCGGTGGAACCGCACCTACAATATGTGAATGCTAATGCGCTGGCTGGATTTCGAAAAGTGTTTGTTCGGGACCGATCGGAGCTATCCGCTCGTTTGGGTATCAAAAACGAAGGGATTGATTCCGCAGAGTTGAAATCCTTTTTCAAATGGCTCGCGACCAGAAAACGTGTTCAAGATATACCAGGAATCAGCACGCCGGACCGGCAACTGCTATTGCCAGCAGTGGAGCAACATTTGTCAGCAGCACGCTCTGCAGCGAGAGCTTTACAAGTCCCGGTACCCACTGGAGGAGGGGCCGATGCAACAGCCGGTGGTGAAGCAGCGACCCAACCTGCCTTTGCGAGAGCCGACTTAACGGAGTTGGAATCGCTCTTTGGTCAGATCGGTTTCCGCTGGGATCCTCTTGTCGGTAATAGTGATAATTTGGCGAAAGTGCTCAAGCGGGCACGAGCCACCCATGCAGCCTTTAGTGAGCGAAGTCTTGAAGACAATCAGAGCAAAGTTCAGGACCGTTTTGACACGAATAGTGTGATCGAGATTCGCGGATGCAGCTTGGGGCAAAATGAAAATTACCTAAAAGCCGTGCAAAGCTTTTTTGGTTCCTCGGCAATTGCTCCGGCTGTAAATGCACCGGATTGGTATCAATATTTCGGAAGAGTGGGGTACTCGGAGGTTGAAGATTCAGAGGCACGTATCAAAAAACTGTGGGAAGAGAAACGTATTCGAGATGCTCTCGTAAAGTGGTCACCGATTTTCTTTCCAGGACTTCAACTGCCTCCCAAACCAGATTGGACCCATCTCCAAGCTTACCTCCATGCTGGGCATGCGCTGCCTTTCAATGCCAGAGGTAGGATGGCCCTGGTGCTCCTCAAAGGGCGTTCAGAAGGACAGATAATCGATTGGTTCTCAAAACAGCAACAGCGCATCGATACCGTGGGTGGGATTCAGCAACAGTTTCCGGGAGGAAGTATCGTTTCGGAATTCAAGACTGGTTCCATTGTGCAGTGGCTTCAGAAAGAATATGGAAACGCTCGGTCTGAGAAAGTGTTTTCCTTCGAGCCAGGGTGGGCCGGACATTTCAAATCCATTCCGGGGATTTGATGCCTTGCATCACGATGAATCACTGTGCGGAGACCTTGGCCCTGCACTTAGATGAATCACTGTGCGGAGTCCTTGGCCTTGCACCACGATGAACCGTTGGTATTGAAGAAGATGGATCCGGAACAGAGAAGCGTCAGGTGGATTTCAAACAATCAGCAATCACTTCGAGGAGGGTTCGCAACCGAATAGGTTTTGCTAGATAGCGGCGAATCCCCATGGTTTGTGCTTCTTCTTTAGTAATGATGTCGCTGTAACCGGTGGAAAGTAAAATGGGAAGGTTAGGACGGATTGCAAGTAGTTTGAAAGCCAATTGTTTGCCCGTCATCTGAGGCATGGCTTGATCGGTTAAGACTAAATCGATGTGGTTGGGATTCTTTTCAAACTCCGCTAAAGCTTCAACACCATTGCGACAAACCGTGGTCAGGTAACCCTGCCTTTCTAAAATCTTCCGATAAGAATCCGCGATTAGCGGCTCGTCTTCCACAATGAGAATATGCGCGGAACCCTTCTTCAGAACAGACTGTTTGGGAGGTGTGGTGCTGGCCTTGGCTTGGGTGGTTGGGAACCAGATAGAGACGGTCGTGCCTTGACCCATTTGACTATCGATCGTGATTTCTCCACGGTGCTTTTCTACAATGCCATGCACCACCGATAACCCTAAACCCGTACCTTTGCCCACTTCCTTTGTGGTGAAAAACGGATCAAAAACCCGCCGTTGTGCTTCGGCATCCATACCGTGTCCGGTATCTTGGATGGTCAGTTTTAAATAAGTGCCTCCTCGGGCTGCTTCTAGAGCGATCTCCAAGCGGCCACCGTTTTCTTCCATTGCGTGATAGGAATTACTACACAGATTGAGAAGGACCTGATGCATCTGAGTGGCGTCAGCAAGGATATTGGGACAGTGCTCCGACAAATCTAGGGTGATTTCTATATGGTGTGGGATCGTGGCTCGTAACATTTTCACCGTATCCTGAACCACGCTGGCCAGATTGATTGGCCTGAAAGTGAGGGGGTCCATGCGGCTAAAAACTAAAATCTGTTTCACCAGCTCAGACGCCCGTTCTGCGGATTTCGTGATGGCTTCAAAATAACGTTGTGCTTTCTGATTCTGTGGGAAATCCATCCAACCGATTTCGGCATTGGCCAAGATGGCTGCTAAGATATTGTTAAAGTCATGAGCAATGCCTCCGGCTAACGTTCCCAACGCTTCCATTTTCTGAGATTGGCGGAGCTGTTCTTCAAGCTGTTTGCGTTCCGTAATATCTTGTCCAATGCCAATGGAAATGCCATCGGCAAGTTTCACATTGGCCCAGGTGGTATCAATCACTTTTCCAAGACGAGTAGTGGTTTTGAAATCTTTCCAGGTGGAAACCCCATAAAGCATATGATGAAGCACCTTTTTTCGATAGTTTGGATCAGGGTAGCAGGATTCAATCAGGTTGAGGGTTTTTAATTCTTCTTGAGACCATCCCAAGCGGCTTTCCATTCGCTTGTTCGCTAGAATGACCCGACCCGTTTGATCGAAAATTCCCACCATGACAGGAATGTGGTCGAAAATGGTTTGAAGCAATTCCTTTTGCTGGTTCAATTCTTGTTGGGCGTATTCCCGCTCTTGAATCTCCTGTTGCAATCGCACGTTGACGGTTTCCAACTCGTTGGTGCGTTCTTTGACTTTTTGATCCAATTGATTATGGGCGCGCAACAGCTCGTTTTGAACGGCCTCTCTTTCGCGCAATAAGGCGGAAAAGAATAACAAACTGACCACAATGATCGTAACAAACACTTGCAGTGCTTGAACGTTTTCCTCAGGGGTTAAGAGGGTAAACACCCCCCTGCCATTGATAGCAAAGATAATGGCGAGAAGCGAAACGAGACAGGAAGACAGGGCGGTTCCAAATTGTCCAAATCGCAGAGCAGCCCAGAAGAGTAGCGGAATCGGGAGATAATAGAGAATATTGAAGGAGCGGGCCTGAGGATTATCTTCTCCAAACAACAGAAACGAAACCACGGAGAGCAATCCTAATAAAATTCCACCTTCCAGTTTTGTAAGACTGCTACTGAGTTGAATTTGACGATACTGTTTTTCAACAATCGACAAGAGCAGCGGACACACAATCAAAAATCCTACAAAATCCGCGATGGCCCACTTTTGAAAGATACTTAAGAAGGGCTGTCCTGGGACTGTGAGTGAGATGGTGAGCGCTCCTATGGTCCCCGCCACAGCCGAACCCAGAGCCGCCAAGCCTAAAATGAGGCTCACCTGCCAAGCTGAAGAGAAATTATAAGGAGCTGAGGAATAGCGTTGAACCACATAAGCCGCCAATGCCGCTTCCATGCAGTTGGCAGTGGAGAAAATGAAGGAGTTCAGTGGGGGAAATCCAATCCATAGTTCTGCAAAAAAATAGGCAACCCACGAAACGCTGAGATAAAGCTTCCAGACGTGACGAGAAAGACACAAGAGGATGACAAATAAGAGCGCATTGGCTGGCCAAAAGGTGGAGATGCCACTGGGGGGAAATCCGAACATGCCCCCAAACCGAACGGTCAGTAATAAAAAAAGAGCAACGAGGGCTAATTTCACGCCTAAATGGATGTTCATTTCTACCCTGTTAAAATTACTACAACTAAGGTGTCAAACGGCCTATTCGGAGAGCGTAGGAAAAAACTCACGCATGATGCCTTCTCAAATTTAGTTTTTGGTCAGGATTTGTCTTCGAAATGCTGTCTTCAAGTATGCGCGATCCTGGTTCCATTTTCCACTCCAAACCCAGTATAAATTCTTTCCATTGTTGGTTCTATCGCAGTGCTCATTGTCCCAGTTTGTCTACGAGTCTGCCCCATTTCCAAAAGGTCAACAATAAAACAACGGTAAGTGAGTCGAGAGTTGACTGTTGGGGTGTGATTTGGAATAGACCGACGTAGGGGTTTTCCATACATTCACGTCGAATTTTCTTTCTCACCATTTTCCCATGGAGGCAACATGGCACAGGTGACATCCCATTCCGGAACTCTGCCCTCAGCAGAGTTTGATAAACAAGAACATTACATCCATGAAGTCTTAGAGCAGCTTCCCAAGACGCAGGTTTTGCAGCAATTTGCCGACACGTATCTCCACTCGGTGTCGTGGCGGGTGATGCAAATGTATGCACACACCGAACTCTGCGAATTTGTGAAAGAACGGTTCGCTTTTTTTCAAGAAGCGTTGCGAGAGGGAGGGAAGTTTCGCATCTATCAACCGCGTTCCAATAGCAAAACAGTATTGGAGGTGGTGCATACGGATCGGGCCTATTTACTCATCACTTTAGAGACGATGATCCGCGATGTGGGCACGCGGATCACTTTCAAATTGCACCCGATTGTCGGAGTCACGGTCAATGAAGACAATGAACCCACTTCCGTGTTTCCGGGCACGGCCGACAATAAACGGATTTCCTGTGTGTACATCGAATTGGATCGATTGGGGGATGCTGAGTTATTGGAGACCTTGCACACTCGAACGAAGTTGCACATCGATGCGGTTCGGTCAGTGGGCCTCCACAAGGTAGCGATCATTGAAAAGATGTTGGAATTGAAAGAGCCGATTTCTCAAATCTCGGTCTCGTTGCCAGAACCGAAAGAAGAGTGGCTCGATCTGCTCGATTGGCTCATCAATCTCAACTTCCACTTCTTAGGGTATATTGCTTTTCCTACTTTGGAAGGTGAGAAAACACAGCCTATTCCTGATTCGGGGTTGGGTATTTTTTCCAACGAGTATTTACAAGACCATGGCAAGGGGTTGTTGGACATTTTATCTGCTCATGTGTGGCGGAACCGAGAAAATCGCTATCCGTTTGTGATGGACACGATCAAATTCGCCAGTCCCGTGCAGCGGTTTGAGAACCTGATGCGGCTGAGCTTGAAAGTAGCCAAGGATGGAGAGACTCCTGTAGAGCATATGTTTTTCGGACTGTTGCGTCGTAGTTCGCTTCAAGTGAAAAATCGGGACACTCCTTTAATCCACCTCAAAATGAAGCACATTTTTGAGGTGCACAATATGCTTCCCGATAGTTATGACTACAATGAGGTCATTCGGATTTTTAGTGCAATTCCCAAATTCGAACTCTTCCGAACTCAAGCCGACGATCTCCGTCGCATTGTCGAAGACCTCCTTTCCATCACCGATCCCAACGAAATTCATTGTTTTTCCTACCCGATGCCGGATCACAAATCGATTCGACTGATTTTGGTCATTCCTCCCGACTTATTCACAAGGACCAACACGGCACGGATTATTGAATATCTCAAAAGTCAGGCTCCCCATTGTGACTCCGAAGTGATCACGGTGCGCGGGGTGGATTCGTGTCGTTTGCATATCTATTTCGATCTGTTGGGGAGCGATGCGTGGCGTCCGAACCCTGACCAAATGGCTCGGGATATTGGCGACTTGGTCAAATCGTGGGAAGGGCAAGTACGATATGCCCTGAATCAGCATTATCCCAATGGGTTGGGGGAGCAGCTGTATGAACGGTATTTGCCTTTCATGCCCAAGCATTATCGAGCGCGTGCTCAACCAGATGAAGTGCTCCGCGATATTGGCTTCTTGGAACGGTTGGGACAAGAAGATGGCATTCAATTCGATTTGAGCCCTTTCGAGGCCCCTGGATCAGGAATCAGTGGGAAAGCCTCACTGATCTACATTTATAGCCGTGACAAAATCGATCTGATCAACATCATGCCCGTGCTGCAAAATATTGGGTTGTATGTATTGGATCAATTGACAGCACGAATTGGGGGGAGGGAACAAACCGTAGGTTATGTGCAAACTTTTCGTGTGCAAGACAGCTACCGCAAACCCTTGGATGTGAAACGCTACAAGGTGTTGCTCCACGATCTCTTGGTCGCGTTTTTCAACGGTCGTACAGAAAATGATGGATTGAATGCCCTGACTTTGCTGTCGGATCTGGATTGGCGGGCGATCAATGTGTTGATGCTGTATCGGAATTTGTATCTTCAGCTTCGGGCTTCTTATACCCGTTCTAAAATCAATGCGGTGTTGCGTGCCCACCCGCATCATGCTCGGCGGTTGTTCGAGTTTTTTGAAGCCAAATTTTCGATGGCACCGGAGTTTGGGGATTTGGATTATCGTAAATCGGTGCTCATTCCCCGATTGCGTCAAGAATTCCTCGATAGTTTACGAGCAGTCGAAGCGGTGGCCGATGACGTGATCTTGCGGCGCATGTTTCAACTCATCGATCACACTTTGCGGACCAATTTTTATATTCCAAAGTCCTCCTCGGACACCTTCATCTCCATCAAACTGGAATCGCAGCAGATGGAAAACATGCCCGTGCCCGTGCCGTATCGAGAGATGTATGTCCATGATGTGGGGATGGAAGGAACCCATCTGCGATTTGGGCCGGTGGCTCGTGGGGGGTTGCGCTGGTCTGATCGTTTGGATGACTTCCGCACGGAGATCTTAGGGTTGGTCAAAACCCAGCAAACTAAAAACGTCGTGATTGTTCCCGTTGGGTCAAAAGGCGGCTTTGTGGTGAAAAAGAAAAACCTCACGACTCGCGAAGAGGCGGCGGCTGAATCTCAAAAGCAATATCGCAAGTTCATTAGCGGTCTGTTGGATATCACCGATAATATGGATACCAATCGACAGGCTCGCCATCCCAGCCATGTGATTCCCTATGATAATCTCGATCCTTATTTGGTCGTGGCGGCAGATAAAGGGACAGCCACTTTCTCAGATACAGCCAATGAAATTTCAGAAAAGTATGGATTTTGGTTGGGTGATGGATTTGCCTCAGGCGGGTCGATTGGCTACGACCATAAAAAAGAGGGCATCACTGCACGAGGGGCGTGGGAATGTGTGAAGCTCCACTTCAAAGAGATGGGCAAAGACATTCAAACCGAGGCCACTACGGTGATCGGCATCGGGGATATGGCTGGGGATGTGTTTGGCAATGGCATGCTCCGTAGCAAGGCACTTCAGCTTCGCGCGGCTTTCAATCATATTCACATTTTTCTCGATCCCAATCCTGAACCCGAAGCTTCTTGGGAAGAACGCAAGCGGTTGTTTGAACTGCCTCGGTCGACTTGGAAAGACTACAATCCGAGCTTGATCAGTGCAGGAGGGGGAGTGTTTGACCGCAAAGCCAAAGAAATCGCTCTATCATCTCAAGTGAAAACCATGCTGGGCGTGCAAGATGATGTGTTGAATGGCGAAGAAATGGTGCAGGCCATCCTCCGTATGCGGGTGGAACTCTTCTGGTTTGGGGGGATCGGGACTTATATAAAAGCGGCTACCGAAACGAATCTGGAAGTCGGAGATCAAGCCAACGATGCCGTGCGGATTGATGTGAATGAGTGTGGCGCCCAAGTGATTGGCGAAGGAGCGAACTTGGGATTGACGCAAGTGGGCCGGATCGAGTTTGATAAAATGGGGCGTCGTCTCAATACGGATGCCATTGATAACTCCGCAGGCGTGAATATGTCAGACTATGAGGTCAACATTAAGATCTTGCTGCAACAATTATTGCAACAAGGCCAGTTGGCTTCACGGGAAGAACGTAACGAGTTGCTCCGCAATGCCACGGATGAGGTCGCCGAATTGGTTTTGGCCAACAACCGAGGTCAGCATCGTTTGCTTTCGATGGATGTGGTTCGGTCTTGTCAAAACTTTCGTATCTTCAAAC
The DNA here is from genome assembly GCA_028281495.1 of SAR324 cluster bacterium. Classification (GTDB taxonomy): domain Bacteria; phylum SAR324; class SAR324; order SAR324; family NAC60-12; genus JANQJU01. Next base: position 119,378 of record JANQJU010000051.1, on the reverse strand, counting down.
ATCTGGTCCGGTTTCTGATTGTGGAAAAGGGTCTGGATGATCGCAGCGAGTACATCCCCACACGGGGTGAGCTGGAACGCATGGAAGAAGCCACAGAACCGATACCCCGTCCCATCTTATCCATCTTGCAGGCTTACGTGAAAATGTGGGTGTTCAATAGCATCTCTGCTTCTGAAATGCTCAACGACACGTATCTAGAAGCCACGTACCGTGAGTATTTTCCCCAAACTCTGCGAGATCGCTTTGGCGAACAGATCACCCACCATCCTTTGAAACGAGAAATCATTGGCACCCAATTGACCAATCGCATGGTCAACCAAGCAGGCTGCACGTTTTTCTTCCGCTTACAACAATTGACGGGAAAATCCATTCCTGAAATGGCAGTGGCTTATCTCATTTTTGATGAAAGCTTGGATGGGGCAGAATTCCGTGACACCGTGTTGGATGCGGAGGGTGTTGAAGAACAAGACAAGTATCTCGCTTTGCTGGAATTGGAAGGGGTTTTACAATTGCTCACGCGCAATTTACTCCAGGTGAGTGGAAAGACTCCTAGCTTTGCAATGGTCGAGACCTACCGCAAACTGTTGGGCACGTTGCGCGAACACCTGGAGAATTCGGCTGGTTTGGATCGAGATATCAAAGCATGGCAAGCTTGCGGTTTCGCTCCAGACTTTGCCAAAAAAATCACTATCATGGGGCAGTGTGGCATCGCCCCGGATGTGATCTATCTGCATGAACAAGAAAACTTAGAAGTGGCAGAAGCGCTCCATCTGACCTTGCAAGCCAATCAAATCTTTAACTTCGATTGGTTGAAAGAGGCCACCCAAGCGATCCACCTGGAGAGCGATTGGGAGCTTTCGCATCAGGACATCCTGTTACAAAATATCGATTCCCATAAATTGCAGCTCATGCGGTTTTTGATTCAGAATCATTCTGGAAACAACTTTTCTCAACTTTCAGGCGAAGCGCTGTTGTCTCCGATTCGCCAAAAAAGTGGAGTTGCGCTTACCAATTATTTTCAAACCATTCAACAATTAAAGGGAGGGATCCCGATCAATTTAACTTCGTTGGCCGTGGCCATTAATCGGCTGAATCTATTCTTGTAGTCTTTTTCTTGCGGCAGGTCTTTGTGCGTCAAAAGAATTCTCTTGCGTGAGAGAAACGCTCTTGCGGCGTGGTTTGAAGATCTGCTTTTTTGTTGTGTTTTGTTTTTTTGTTGTTCTTTTATTTATTTTTAATATCAATAGCTTAGCTTATAAAGCCCAACAAAAAACAAACGTGGTATGTCTTCTGCAGCAGGGTAGTTATCAAGACACACATGACACCCCCTCAGGAGACAACATCATGAAACTCGTTAATATCAAAAACATCCTCATCGCCTTCTTGCTAATCGTCAGCTTTGCGTCTGTCGCCACAGCAGGAGATGCTAAAGTAGAGGTTGACCTCGAACAAAAAATCGATATGAGTTTCTTGGATGTAGTTTCCAATGATGGCGAAGCTGAAGTCAACATCGGCAGCATCATTGCTCATGGCAACAGCAACATTAAAGCGAATGTAAAATCTGAAATTCGAATCACTTCCATGCGCGTTTCTACCAACGATGGTCGCGCTATTGCTTCTATCGGAGCGATCATCGCTGGACGTTAATCCGCTTTCCTCCTTTCTTGCCTTTCTCCTTCAGCCTTTCAATAAAGTTTTTTCCTCGCTGATTATCGATGCTCTGGCCAACGTTTCATCGATTGCAACTGGTCGACAACGGTTCATGGATTACAATCCATCGACAAATCGTTGGAATCGAGACAAGGCTTCCGGCATATGGGATCTGCCAAAACTGACTCGGAAGTGGTTGCTCTCCAAATCGTAGACACTGGCCGGCAAAATGACGACTCCTTCTTGATCCAGCAATTGATCGGCAAAGGTATCGATGGTCATCCCCCCCATTTTGAGTTCGGGGAATCCGGTACACCCTCCTTGAGGACGCACCCATTCAAAACGGTCGGCATAGCTTTCAAAAAATTCTTCCAGTTGACGAAGGTTGGTTCGCATCAACTGTCGATTGCGTTCTAGGATCTGCTCACGCGCACGAAGCGCCATCATCGATAGAATTTCACTCGGCGCACTATTACAAATGGTCAAATAGTGTTTCATTTGGCTGCACTGATGGAGCACCGCCTTTTCTTGTGTCGCAATCCAACCGATACGCAATCCAGGCAGCCCCAACGATTTTGACATCACTCCCAAGCTCAATCCTTTTTCATACACGTTGGCAATGGGTTCTAGGCGGTCCTGATCATTGACTTCCAGCAAGCGATACACTTCATCTGAAAAAATATAGATGTCATTGGCACGTGCTAATTCGACCAAAGCATGCTGAGTCGCTGAATCAATGAGGGTTCCTGTAGGATTGTGTGGGTAATTGATCAAGATCAGTTTGGTGTTGGGACGGATCCGGCGTTTGACTTCCTCCACATCCAATTGCCATTGGTTTTCAGGGTGCAAATGGATCGGTGTGGTTTCGCAGAGGCTACCTGGAATCGCAGCGAGAGACTGATAACAAGGCACGGCCACAATCGCATGATCTTCCGGTGTCAGGAGAGACTGTGCTGCACAAAAGATCCCTTCTTCGGCACCGGCAAAGCACAACACGTGTTCCGAGGTGATCGAGTCGGCATACATCTGGGAAATATCTTGGCGCAAAAGTGGATGGCCGGTGGTTTCTGTGTATCGGAAATCTAATGTATTCCACAGTTGTTGGCATTCTTCGTCGGCCATTGCGAGCAATTCGCTCATGGTGTGGGTTTCCATATCGGACGCACAAAACATGTAAGGAGCACTGAATTCACGAGTTGCTAAATAATCTTCCAGTTTGAAAATGGGTAAGTTCATACAAATCCTTTGGAGGAAAGGTTGGAGATAACAAGTGACTTGTGAGGAGCAGTGAGTCTTTCAGTGGATCTGGTAGATGTCAGCGACAGGAGGAACTTCCAAACAGAAATCAGACACCCGGTGAGCGGTGCCACGAAACACCGAGTGAGCCTGTCCTTGAGCAATCCCTAAAGCGTACATTGAAATAGCAATAGGCTGCTGAGGCGGGGTTTTGACCATCACACTCACAAACACACCTTCCTGATCAAATCGAGCATAAGCCACCACAGATTCTTCAGCGAACAACCAACAGAAACTTCCTTGGGACAACGTCTGTGATTGTTTTCGCAACTGAATACCAGTCCGATACTGCTTTTGTAAATCGAGATCCCAAACAGTCTGATCCCATGGCATGCAACGGCGGTTGTCGGGGTCATACAAACCCGGCAGACCGATTTCATCGCCATAATAGATCGAAGGCACACCAACAAAAGAAAACAAAAACACGAGGGCACTCATTTGAGTGACTTTGTTGTGTTGAGACATGCTGTTAAATCGGGGCCGGTCATGTGTATTGATGGCATTATACATCATGACAGCCACTTGCCAGGGAATGGCATATAAATAGCGGTTGACCTGCTCCTGAAAATCCCGACCGTTGAAATTTGGAAATGCTCGATATTGGCTTTCGACAGGGGCATAAGACCCGATCAGCCAACCAAACAAGGGTACATGGAAACCCATGTAATTCATGTTGCCATCCAAACAATTTCCTTGGAGCAATTCGGTGCCATCCTGGCTGTGTTCTCCCAACAAATAGGCATGGGGAAATCGAGTTTTGATCACTTTTCGCAACTCAGACCAGACTTCCAAATGATCCTGATACTGGCGATGGCGTGCGGTCATGTTGGCCACATCAAATCGCCATCCATCCACACCGCGAGGTTCTTCCAACCAATACTGAACCACCGAATCGGCTTTGCGGTAGATCGTATCGCGCAATCGCTGCGACTGAAAATTAAGTTTGGGGAGCGAGGGCAAGCCCCACCATGATTCGTAGGAATCGGGGTGATCATAAAATAGGTAGAAATCGTCATAAGGAGATGGCTCGTATTGATACGCTCCAGGGGCTTCATGCAGTCTCCCTCGATTGAACCAACGATGATTCACTCCGGTATGATTAAAAACGCCATCAATGATCAACCGCATTCCCCGCTCATGCAATGCCTGGCGCAGGAGACAAAACGTGGATTCCGTTCCCAAATGGGGATCCACTTGATAAAAATCCTGCACATCATAGCGATGGTTTGTCGGTGAGGTAAAAATGGGGGTCAAGTAGACGGCATTGACCCCCAGTTCTTGTAGATAATCCAACTTGTGATGAATGCCTTTCAGGTCACCATTGAAAAATTCTAGATTTCCCGTCTGTTCGTAAGATTTCGGTGGCTCTCCCCATTCCCTCACAGTGACACTCCAGTCCTCAAAAGAATACTCACCCGGCCGATAGTTTAGGGTGGGATCGCCATTGGCAAAGCGGTCTGGGAAAATATGATAAAACACGGAAGATTGGACCCAAGTGGGCATGTGGTCATCGGCGAGCAATACAAAGCTTTCTTGAAGCAATGGAGGGGTGCGCTGCAAGTGATGAGGCCGGTAGTGCCAAACCGTCTGATCTTGAGTGATCAAAATAAAATGGTAACGGAAAGTGTTCCAATGCAACGCAAAGGAACCGGCATAGTAATCGAAAAAATGATCGGAATGGCTTTTGGCCAAGGCCATTTCCCATGCTTCTCCATCCGGGGCTGCATAGAGGAGCACTTGTTGAATCGGAGCGATCGAGTGAACACGAATCCGTATTGTTACGTTTTCGTTTAGGGCAGGGTGACTGGGAGTCAAGAAGGGGGAAGCACCACTGGAGAATACGGTTGTTTTCCAGTCAAACTGAGAATGGATCGAGGGCATGGAAATCAGTGAATAGAGGATGAGCAATTTCATGTGATAAAGCTGCTCATCCTTTTCAACGCTGTAGAATCAAGCAGCTGCTTCTGCCGGTTTGTCTTGGGAGTGGAGGTAGTTGCCCAAGACACGCATGGTCATGTGGTCGAGCATCATATGCACATCTTCCACGATCTGCATGTCATTGATATTGACGTGGATGGAATACTGAGCTTGTTGTTTCAGTTTTCCGCCGCTGTAGCCGCAAAAGCCGATGGTGACGCCTTCGTTTTCGTTGGCATATTGGATCGCTTGGATCACGTTTTCGGAATTGCCGCTTCCCGAAATACCAATCACATAGTCTCCCGGTTGCATGAAGTTTTTAAGTTGTTCCACAAACACCACATCATAACCGATGTCATTGGCGAGTGCCATCAATGACGGCACGTTGTCGTTCAGACAGATCATTTTGAAGCGCTTGGGCTTATCAAAGCACATGCCTTTGTTGAAATCGCACACCATGTGCGATGCCGTGGCGGCACTTCCCCCGTTGCCCATGATAAAAATCTGACGTTCCTCCTCGTATGCTTTGAGCAAAAGGTCATATACGGTATTGATTTCTGTGCGAGACAGCGCATCGATGGTGCGTTTGAGCGTGGCTGCGTAGTGATTGATTTCTTGTGTAAAATCCATATCACCCCTTTCCTTGGAATTTGTCTTCTGAATCAAGGTTTCAGAAGATTGCTGTGAACAATAATAGTGAAAAAACAATAATAGAAAATTCAGATGAAAAATTTAGCGGTTGTCATCGTAATAAATAACACTGGAACCTTGGCGATCAAAAACAAAGCTCAGTTCCTCCAAATCGGAAAACGCTTGACGTAAGGTTGCTTGATGTTCAGATGGACAATAGAACAATAGATAGCCTCCGCCTCCAGCTCCCAGCAGCTTGCCTCCTAAAGCACCGGCCTGGAGTCCTCGTTCATACAGTTCCGTGATTTTTTCATTGGTAATGCTCGAAGCGAGGGATTGTTTGAGTTTCCAACCTTCATGGAGAATTCTACCAAAATCGTCCAATTTTCCTAGCAACAACACTTCTTTCAATTCGATGGCCAATGAAGTCATCTGTTTTAAAGAGTCGACCACTTTGCCTTGGGTTTGAATATTCTTTTTTTGTTTAGCTAGGATGTTGCTCGCGGACCGGGAGTCGCCGGTGTAAAACATCAGCAGATTGTCTTCCAATTGCTGGACACATTCACTGCTGGTGACAATCGGTTCCACCGTGACCGAATCATTGGGATGGAAACGGATGAAATTCAATCCTCCATAGGCTGCGGCATATTGATCTTGTTTGCCAATCGGTTCTTGCAAATCTTCAATCTCAATGCGACAGGCTTGGGAAGCCAGATACTCCTTGGACACATAATTGTTTTTGTATCCATTGAGACAATGCAGCAGGCCTACGGTGAACGAACTGGAACTCCCCAAACCCGTACCGGCAGGGACGTCAGCAAAACTCGCGATTTCCACACCACGGGGAATCTCCAACCGTTCTAACACCTTTTTCACAATCGGATGTTTTAATTGATCGATCGATTCTGCGAGTTCGGTTTTTGAATATTTGATCTGGAGGGCGTTTTTTAGCGCGAATGGATGCGACACGATATACATGTATTTGTTGATCGTGGTGCTTAAAACACAGCCTTCATGCAACCGATAAAATGAGCTGATGTCGCTTCCGCCTCCAGCAAAGCTGATTCGAAAAGGGGTTCTGGTGATGATCATGAAATCCTATTCTGGTTGAGATGTTTTGAGGATGAAATGGATGGCTTCCCAAAGGTCGGCAAAGACGTGATCTGGAGTGATATCGCATTTGCCATCTTTCCCAGCAGCACCGGTTTGCAGCAAGATGGTAGTGACACCACAGCGTCGCCCGGCTTCGATGTCAGAAGTCCGGTCCCCAATCATATAAGAGCGGCTCAAGTCGATATTGAGTTCACGCTGTGCCTGTTGCAGCATGCCAGGTTCTGGTTTGCGGCATTCGCAGGAAATTTTATATTCGACTCGTTCTTCCGGATAGCCTTTGTCGGGATGATGAGGACAGAAATAGATTTCGTCCAGATAAGCATGGGCTTCGCCAAGCAATTTTTCCATCCGCTGGTGGACCTGATGCAAGGTCTCAAAGGAGCACAGATTGCGAGCAATGACGGGTTGATTGGTCACACACACCGCCAAGTATTCGGAACCATTGATCATGCGGATCGCTTCGGCAACCTGGGGCATCAAGGTAATTTGGTTGGGATCTGACACCAACCCCACTTCCTGATTGATAGTGCCATCCCGATCTAAGAAAATCGCACCCTTGGCCACTTTCCGGCTCTTCTTATGGATGATCCCTTCTCGATAATGACGGTTCACCAATTCCAGCCGATCTGGAGTCCCCATATCTTTCATATATTCTGCTGATTTGTAGCCGTACAGCACCTCGGCATTCGCCATGGCTGCCGGAAACACGTCTTTGACAAAGTCTGATTTGTGGGTGGGGATGTATTGAAAAACCTGAGGACTCAGCACATACACGGCGGCATTGACGAGATTGTCGTAATCCATATCAGGCGTGCGTTCGTGTTTAGGGAGGAACTGTACAATTTGCATCTGGTCATCCACTTTCACCAAATCGCTATCATAAGGGTGGTCATTGGGGTGAATCACCAGCGTGGCGATGCCTTGCTTTTCTTGGTGATATTGCCCCAAGGATTCCAGGTCCATCTCCATCATCACATCGCCATACAGGAGAAAGAAGTCTTCGGAAATCTCGTCTTTCAAGGCACTCACGCAACCGGCTGTTCCCAACGGTTCCGACTCCCGGATACACTGAATATTGAGACCAAAGGCATCGTTTTCTTGGATATATTGTTCAATCTTATCTCCCAAGTATCCGGTGAGAATGTAGATATCTTGGATGCCTTCCTGCTTCAGCAAGTTGATTTGATGGCCTAAGATAGGAATATCCCCGACCGGCACCAAAGGCTTGGGAATGTCTAAATTTAATGATCCGAGGCGGGTGCCTTTGCCGCCTGTGAGAATGACTGCTTTCATCGGTGAATCTGGTTGAAATGGGTTTGTAAATACCGCACCGTGCGACGGATTGAATCTTCAATTGAAATGGCTGCGTTCCAGCCGATGGCTTTCATCTTTTGTGTATCCAAGAGGACAAAAGGGCTGTCGCCTTTCCAACCACGAATCCCTCCGGTGTAGATGTATTCTACGTCGGATAACCCCATCTCTTCGACGACGATGTTTGCTAAAGCGGTGACATCGAGAGAATCTTCATGCCCCAAATTGAGCACGTTTTTTGAGGTTTTGAGGCGTTCCGCTGCAAGGAAAATCCCACGAACGCCATCCGTGACATCCAAATAGGATTTCTTTTGTTTGCCATCACCTAAAATTTCCAACTGATGGGGGTTGGTCTTCAATTTTTTCACAAAATCATAAATCACCCCGTGGGTGTAACGTTCGCCGATCCAACTCACAAAACGAAACAGGAACGATTGCATGTCGAAGTATTCGCAATAGGCCTGAATATAACCTTCAGCAGCCATCTTTGAAGCACCATACACCGAGGTTTGTAGGCAGACATATTCTTCTGGGGTAGGGAACTGCTCGGGTTCGCCATACACGGCAGAGGAACTGGCAAACACGATTTTTTTCACCTGATGGTGCTTCATGGCTTCCAGCACACGGTGGGTGCCAATGACATTTTGGGTAAGGTCGATATGAGTGTTGGCCATACCACCTCGTACATCGGCATTAGCTGCCATGTGGAATACCACATCCACGCCTTCCATCGATTGGGTGAGGAGTGCCTCGTCCAGAATATCACCTTTGATGAATTGAACCTCAGGATGCCGCGTGACATTGAATTCCTGTCCGGTCGACAAATTGTCATAAATGATCACATCACTGCCTTGGCGGACCAATTCATCCACCAAATGACTGCCAATAAAACCGGCACCGCCGGTTACTAAAGTTTTACTGCCTTGCCACATATTCGGTTTTTAGGGGAATTTTGAGAGTTTCCAAAACAAGACTGGGAGGGGTCAAAATACATCCGTTTATGGAAGTTCTTTGAGTTTCCCAAAGCGTGATTTGAACAAAGTTTTGATACAGACTAACGGATCCATCACCATGGTCACTTTTTTGCCTTCAGCATGGGAGCGAGACTTGTAATTGACGGGAATTTCTAGCGGAAAGTAACGCTTTCGTAAAAACTTGACCACGATCTCCCAATCCAAGTCGAAGCGATTGGCCTCGAAGTGAATGCCATATAAACATTCCCGGTGGAAGATCTTATACATGGTGAAAGGGTCGTTCAGTTTGGAGCCACACAACACGTTGATCATCCAAGTGAACAAGACTTGGCCAAAGTTGAAATACGAACTCAACAAGAAGCGATTTTCAAAACTGCGCATCTTCCAATTGCCCGTGTGCCGCGAACCCAAAACAAACAGCCGTTGGTATTTCATCACCGGTTCCAACAGCACATCGTAATCGTTCACATCGTACTCGGTGTCTGCATCTTGGATCAAAATGATATCGCCATGCACTTTGGGAAAAGTCGAGCGGACGGCATGTCCTTTGCCACGAGGTCGTTCTTCGTAAATCACTCGCACGTCTTTATGGTTTTCATATTGAGCGACCTCTTCACGGGTGCCGTCGGTGGAATTGCTTTCTACGATCACAATTTCTTTGTTCAAACCTTCCACTTGTTTGTTGAGCACCGCTTCCATGGTGGTGGCAAAGGTCGCCTTTTCATTAAACACGGGCATGATGATGGAAAGCATCGGCTTGGAAGAAGGTAAGTCGGATTTACGACACAACACGTTCACCCCAGAGGCTCCAATGGGAAAGAGCTTTTGCCGGAAATATTGCGGAACCAGCCTTTGGCAGACCTTCATCAGCCACGGTACGACGGGAACCCGATAGTGCTTCAGATGTTGAGGCAATTCTTCCCAACGTAGCATGCGATAACTCGGCGTGGTCATGAACTGAGTAAACCCCGCTTTGATCAGAAACGATTCTAGGTTTTGCGTGTTGAAATAAAATAAGTGCTGGGGCTTGAACTCCATCCATTGCCCTTTCCAAAAACGGGCACTCCGGCTGTCCAAGGAAATGGTAGACAGGAACAACACCCCCTGGTCTTTCAGAACCTTCCGGATTTGGGTCAACAGTTTTTGAGGATCAGACAAGCGTTCCAACACATGCACCACAATGCACCCATCAAACGAGCCAAGCGCGTCCCAATCGATTTCATCCAAACAATGGTCGAGCGAGTTTTGTTCGGAACGCTGGAGCGTCAAACGGGTGACCTGCATGCCTTGGTTTTTGGCCACGTGACTGAAATCTTCTTCGCCCCATCCGATTTCCAGAAGATGCAAATCAGAGGTCTGGGTATACGCCACCAGTTCCTCCAAATAATGTTCAATGGTGGCAGGCCGGAGAGGATGACTGATGGACTCGAGGGGCGTTTGACCAGGAGGAAGATGAGTCAACTCCAGGGATTTTGGTGGGGGGTGCAGAAACCCAAGTTCGCACCCTTCACATTGATATAAAAACGAATCTCGAACAGGAAACTTATATTCAATGTTGGCACTATGGCAGTGATAACAGTGCAAGGTCATGAAAGGTTAACCAGATTGAGTTGGGTTTTTGGAAGCGACAACCACAATTTGCCATCCCCAAAGGGAATCTCGGAAATTGAAGAAGAACAACTTGCGGAAAGCCCACATGACCACATCGGCCAAACGAGAGGATGTGGCTGATCCCGTACTGCGTTTGACCTCTTCCACCAATTTTTCTCCACGTGCCACCATGACCAATCGATACAAATTGAAAAATGGAAATCCTGCTGCATAGGCTTGCTCGATGCGATAGCCGCTCGATTCCAACAGGCCACAGAGTTCTTCACAGGTATAGTGTTTACGGTGCCCAATATGTTTGTCGAAATAAGAACGAGGCCCGCCGGGTACCGTGAAAATGACTTTAGCCGTTGGAGATAAATAGTGTTTCATGTTGACTAGCATTTTTTCGGGTTCATCCAGATGCTCCAGGACTTCCGAACAGACTCCCACTTCGGCCCATTCTTTATATGCTGGCAGCGGTTCCGTTGTGTTGACTAAGTCGAATTGGACAAAGTCCGCTTTCGGAACTTTCTTTTTCGCAAAATCGATTCCCGTTTGGCTCAGCTCCATGCCTAAGAGTTTGAGTTGGGGAAATGCTTTGTTCATTTGCACAAGAGTGTCCCCATGCCCGCTTCCGAAGTCGATCACGCGTTTGGAGGAACCTTCGGTGGCTTGACGGAGCAGCCATCGGATTAGGTTTTGCCGATAAATTTGACCGGGGCTTTTTTCAGAGGCCAAACTGAATGCTTCCCAGTGGTCTTCCCAGTTGTCTTCATTGCCTACACCCACAGGCGGATTTGCTTCTGCGGGGGGTTTTTTGATGGTCACAATCGCGTACAGCAACAGCGTGAAGGTAAAATTCATAAAAGCGGCAACCATCATGAGCAGTCCGGTGATGCCTGTATAAGCGGCGAGTGGTGCTCCTTTCAGCAACAGATAATTGGAGTCGATATAGACCTGGGCAAAATTCCATGCCATGACCAATCCACTGAAAAACAGCACGATGCTCACCACCATCGAACGATTGTACGTGAAGACCATCTGCCAGAACCGGCTGATGCTACCACTGTAATCAAAGATGACTTTCGAGAGAATCCCCATATAAAAGAACTGCAATCCCAGAATGGAAAGAATCACTCCCAAGACCATCCAAAAACTGGAGAACGTGATCTTACCAAAGGTCACCGGCCCCCATGTCAAGGGGATCACTAAGGCCAATCCCAGCAACAAGAGGATGATACCGGGCTTGAACAAAAAGAACTCTGAACCATTGATAAACATAGCTTTTAGATTGATCCAGGCCGCTTTCCACGGTCCCAAAAACCCTTCGCGTTTCATGTGGCTTTCTCGGCCTTCTCGGTCTTTAAGGAAGCGGATGGGCACTTCGGTGGTATGCAGTTTCATATGAACCGATTTGAGAACCATTTCCGAGGCGTATTCCCAGGATTGTGATTGCAGGTCCATTCGTTTGAGAGCGTCCAAGGTGATCCCGCGCATCCCACAATGGATATCGGAGAAGTTACTGGAATAGATGGTGTTCAACACCCAAGTGGTGCCAGGAGTGCCAAAATATTGATGCAATGGCGGCATCGCACCAGGTTCGATATAACCGTGAAAACGAGATCCCATGATGTATTCGTAGCCCTCTTTGAATTTTTCCACAAAGGAGGTGAATTCTCGGAAGTCGTAGGTCAAATCGGCATCACCCATCAATACGTATTGACTTCGAATGAATGGAATGGAGTCGATGTAGGCACGGCCCAGACCACGCTTGGGGGCTTTCAGCACACGCGCACCGTGAGCGATTGCGATTTCTGGGGTTTCATCCGTCGAACTGTCTACAATGAGGATCTCTCCCTCGATGTTGGCTTTGGCAAGACCTTCTTTACACCAGTCGACAAACTCACCAATGGTGATTTTCTCATTCATGGCAGGGATGACAATCGAGATTTCCGGGTTCAGACAATCGTTTTTTGGAAGCCACAGCTCGATTTCAGGATCGTGTTCAGCAGTTATTTTTTTTGGGGTCATGGTCGTTTTTTTACTCCATCCAAGTCATTAGGGGGTTCATTCTCATGTCAGTTAACGTTCCTTAACTTAATCTTCTTTACCTAAAATACGACGAATGGCCGTGCGAACTGCATCATTCGAAGTCAAATCAGCTTTCCAGCCCATACGGTGAATCTTGTCCAGTTTGTATTGAAACTGAGCGACATCGCCCACCCACCCAATATTGCCTCCGGTGTAGCGAATCTCTGCCGGGACCTCCATCTCTTCAATCACCATTGCTGCGATTTCACGGACACGGGTACGGCTATCCACACCAATGTTGACATAGTTGAGAGCCTCATTGCTGTTTTCGGTAAACCAATAAATCGCGGCCACCAATTCGCGAACATACAAGTACGGTTTGAATTGGTTGCCATCTCCCAACACTTCCAATTCATTTGGATTGTTGCGGAGCTTTCGGATGAAATCATGAATCACTCCGTGGGTCGTTCGTTCCCCCACGACGTTAGGAAAACGAGTGATCCAGGCTTTGATTTGGTACGAGTTCACATAGACGGAAATATAGGCCTCCGCCGCCAGTTTGCTGGCACCATAAAACGAAACGGGAAACAACGGGCCAATGTCTTCATGCAACTCGGAGCTGAGCTCTCCGTAAATCGCCGAAGTGGAGGCGAAAACGAGTTCTCGGCAGTCACAAGCGAGCATTCCTTCCAAAACAGAGCGGGTGGTTTGCAAGTTGAGATTCAAATCCAAACCTCGTTCCGAATTGCTTTTGGCAATATCGGAATTGGCTGCCAAGTGATACACGCGGGTGAATTGGTGCTCTTCAAACAAAGCTTTCACTTGATCGAATTCCAACAGATCCATTTTTTGAAACTGGAACCGCTCGTGGCCAAACAAATGTTGAATGTTTTCTTCACGTCCCAGCAGTAAATTGTCGACGACTAGAATCTCATCGCCTTTTGCAATCAGTAGATCGGCGAGGTGGCTTCCGATAAATCCGGCCCCTCCAGTAATGAGGACTTTTGCCATAACATCACATCTCGGTTGAGGTTGCTCATCAATGGATGCCACAACTTGCTTCGGTGGTCATCCACACGCCATCAATCACAGGCGCGAGTTCCTGTTCACTCAAATGCGTTCCTTCGAACGGCACGACTTTGATCCAATGAATGGGATCGGCATAATACCAGTTAGGTAAGGAGGACATCCGGATGACATAATCGTGAAATTGACCATCCGGTTTGGCATTGAAAACCACACGCTTTGAGGCGAGGAAGGTATCTGGCGTGTTGGCAAAATATACTAAACTTTGGACCTCATAAGGCTCCGGTTCTAGCCGCATTCTGACAATTAAGCAAGCGACTTCCCGGTGGTCTGGGACGCCGAGCGCATAGACTTGCGGTTCCTCCTCATGCTTCGATTCCAGTCTTTGGGTGTTGGGATTGGAAAGCAATTCAGGCCCCACCCGCTTGCTCCAAATATAGGGGATGTACCCCCAAGGATATGTCTCCCAGAGGTCATGCTTTTGCAGAGGAAATCCGGGGAGATCCTGATAAAAAAATCGAATGGATTCGATGGCATGTTCTCCGATGTCATTGGACGGGTCGAATCGAACCTGGGCTTCGCCAAGTTCAATAGGTTCAATGGGCAATCGGTAGGTATGCCAGTTTTTGTCTGCATGGATATTGAAGATGACGCTCTGTGCTTCAGTAAAGATACCATCATCGGAATAAAACAATTGGCCTTGCACACCCGAAGTATTGCGCATGGTGATTTCTACATAGTTCACCTCGGTTGCATCTGAAATCCGGTTGAGCTTTAAAATCAATGCCGGATCTTGTGAATTGGCAACAAACTGGAGACGATTCCCTTGCACGAAACGTTGCTGGATTCCATGCAGCACCGAAGAATTGCGAAGGTCGGCAGACATCACTTCTTGCCGGTTGGTCGACACGGGGGGAGCCTGGTTTTTCAAATCATTGCGTACAAAGATTTGGTAGGTGTCCAGGTAATAATACGGTGTGTAATTCTGATGCAGATAGGTGCTGATTTTGTAATGACGTACGCGGTTGTCCACATCCCAATGACTGAAGTATTTCTTGGTGGAATAGATCATATATTTGGGACGCACTTCCTCCAATTCTCGGATGATCTTATCTTGGAGATCCGGAGTGTTGATGATGGCAATATAGGGATAACTCACCGGAGGGGGTAACTTGAGAAAGAAGTGGAATAGAGCAGGTTGATTGGCATAGTCGAATACCTGATCCTCAGGGTCTAAAATCTGTCCAAAAAAGTTCTGAAAATAGGTCACTGTGTTCACTTGCTCGGGATCGATCTGGCTGGGACCCAACCATTCGGTGGGGTGTTCTTGATCATAGCGCAGGGGGTCTAACTTCAGATTACTGAGATGTCCGGAGATGGCGGGTTGTGTTTGATAAACCGTATAGAACAGCAACACCCAATAAATAGAGCGATATCGGAACACGAGAGGAAACATCCGGTACATCATGGCAACGAACAACAACACGGCAAAGTAATAAGGTTGCAGTACATGGATGTCAGCCCGACTGATGCCTTTCAGATAAAAAGGAATCATTAGCACCAACAAGATTCCATGAATCCAGTCATTGTTTTCCATGGTGTGATTCAGCAGGCGTGGAATCAATTGCACCATGCTAATCAGGATTGCCAACACAGGCATGAACAAGACAAAATACCAATAGGGGCCGGTTAAATTGAACGGCACGCCTGCGGTGAAGCGATGCCCGGCCGTCATTTTGGAATAAAATGCCAAAATCCCTTCCACAGAATCCGGCCAAAGCAACCATCCAATGAACCCCATGCCAAAGCCAATCCCCACAGTCATCAGGGTATGGAAATAGCGTCCCCATAAGCCTCTTTGCTCATAAATATCCATCAAAAAGACTGCCATGAGGAATGCAGGCAAATAAAATATCAAGTCACTGACTAGGGCAACCGCCAGGACCATCATCGTGATGGCGATGACGAAATAGCGCTTCTTTTGGGTTTTGAGATACAGGTAAAAAGAAAAGAGGCTGAGCATCGTGAGCCAATAACGCCCCCAGCTATTGACTTCAAACCATTTGAAAATGAATAGATCGAGCAGATAAATCACCGCAATGGTTCGGCCAAACACCGTGTAATAAAAAATTACTAAAAATCCGGCTTCAATCGCTACGACGAGACTCAAGCCGAGGAGGTAGCCGATGTAGGAATAATCGATAAATTTGAGAAAAAAGAGGGGGACCAAGGCATCATGCCACAGCCCATGGGCAGAGTTGAGATCTTTGAAGGGGATGCTGCCTTGGGTCAAGGCATGGGCTGGTGCCAATCCCTCTCCTGCATGAAACATATCGATGGTCACTGGGTATGGAATGAATGTATGAAACTTGAACAGAAACACAATCGACGGCAACACCACCAGAAACACTCCCTGTTCTACAAAACGGCGCATTTGCCCCAAGTCCTGCCCTCGAGTGACCAATCGATAGAAAGTAAAAACCAGATAGGTTGCGAAAGCTGCCCAGATCCAAGATTTTTCCACAAATACCAATTGTTCGGTTTCATTGATCGGCACCGCATGGATCTTCAAAAAAACAAGCAAGATGCTAGGGAGTCCTAAGGCAATCAGCCACAATGTGTAGAGATAGAGTTTTTGTCCGCGTTCTAGAGCGAGGGCCGTGATGATTTTGTGGTAGAGCGTGTCCAAGCCTTTGTCGATTTGTGCAAAAAATGCTCGGATCAAATGGATTGGGCTGAGGATGATTCGAGTCAACTGAAGCGAATAGTATTGAAAGAAAAAGAACGGCTTTCGTCCTGCCACGGCAAACACCAACAAAAGCAACACACAGGCCAAGACGAACAGCGGAACTCCAAACACATACGAGAAATAACGCAGGTAATATAAGTCGATGGAGAAATTAAAAAATGCAGGATATCCCACAATATCCGTGTTGGGTTCCAAGTTGGTAAACACTTGGTCGAGCGTGAGATACCAGCTCAACGACACGGCAACAATCGCACCGAGAGTCAGATTCACCAAAAGATGAGAATTGTGCTCAATAAATTGGAAGAATGTCTTCATGGGAGATTCAAACAGACCAAAGGTTGGAAAAGTGAAGAGAGAAATGCAACGACCATACCCCCTATTTGAGCCGGGGGTAGTGCATTTTTAAGGTTATGCGGATCGCATGAACCGGCGGAATGCTCTGGAGAGATGCTTGGATAAAGTCGCTGGTTTTGGGGTAGCGGTTTTCCAATTGACGGAGCCAACGGTTCATACTCTGAAAATCTCGGTACTGCATGGCTAAATCAATATCTGCCTTTGTCAGGGCCTCTGCAAGTACGTTTGGGGCGACCTCCTCCACTGTCAGTAAATAGTCACTATACAAAGGACGCCTATTGATAGGTGGTGACAACAGGCGCAGATCGTCTTTGCCGGACCGTTGTCGATAGATGGGCATACGGGCGAGCATCCGGATGAGTTTGATAGCACCCCAATTCAATTCAATTGGCAATCCTTGAAGCGCCTGGTTGAAGGCCTTTTTGCTCTCAAACGTTTGTCCCAATAAGCTGCGAAGTTCAGTGAGGGCTTCCGGTGACAGTTTCACATAGGCAATGTCAGACACCTGTCGTTGCTCGGCCATCTGCTGTAACAGGCGGGGGTCTTCCATTAAACTTTGGAGACTTTCTAGGGTTTTCTCTTGAATTTGAAATTCTCCTGAACCGACTTGGTGGAACAGTTCCCATTCGGGCAATTGAAACGTTCGGAAATCATAAGAACGGATCACTTCCTCTTGAGCGGAAACCAATTCCACTGAGCCGAGTTCAAGCAGACGATTGGGGCGCATTTGAAATGCCAACAGGACCCGTTCAATGGGGGTGTCTTGGGGCAACACCACCGTTTGTGTATGGAATTCGCCATCTGCTGGAAACGTGAACTGAACAGAGGCTTGTGAAAAAATAGATTTCTTTCTTGGAGTTGGGCTGAGCGCTTGGGGGTGGTCGTAAGCCATTACGATTCCAGGAGCCTCATGAGGGGTCCATAAATAGACTGCCACCACGGCGGTCACGCATAAGAGGGTGATGAGGCTTCCGCTCACAATTGCGATCAGTAATCCGGTCCAACCATACCGCACATGAAATCGCATCCATCGAGGGTAGGGATGGATGGCCAACAGTACGTTGCGTGCGTGGGGGTTGGGCAAAGACTTGGAGCTACGATACACGAGCTGATGGAGCAAATGCTTGAATTGCTTCAAAGTAGAAAGATAACGATTCAACAAACCCAGTGAGGACCAATCCATGTTGGACGAAGCCACGAAATTTTTTGGATGAGTGGTCTGCATCCAAGCCACTTGTTTGAAAAAGGCATCCACTTGGGGTTGGTATTTGAAATGGGAGGGGAGTTTTCGAAGTTGCCCCACCCCGTCTTCAAACGCCTGCCATGATTCTGCAATGCGGGAGTGGGCCGCTCCCGGTGATTGGGCCGGATCGATTTCAATAAACAGATCAAATTGTTTTTGGGCATTAGCACTTCGTTGCAAGGCCTCCTTGAGCAACGGAAGGATTTCTGATTCAGGTAGGTTTGCCATAGGTTTCACTTCACTCAAAATTGTGGACCGTAGATGGTCATCACGAGCCGGATTGTATGAATTCCTTTAATTTGTGCAAAGGCCTTTTGTATCACCAATTGTGTGCTGGGATATTGATCTCCCAATTGCCGTCGCCAGCGTTGCAAGCTTTCATCATCACGATGGGCAAGGGCCGTGTCGATATCAGATTTTTGGAGGATCGCGGCTATTGTCGCTGCGGGCATGTTTTCTAAGAGCAACCGAGCATCACTATAAAAAGGGCGTTCCAAAATAGGGGAAAGCCACAAGGGGCCTCCTACGGTCCCTTTCTGTCGGAAAACGGGAACTCGTGAAAACATGCGGACCATTTTACGTTCTTCTCGATGCAGATTCCCATCCAGTGTTTCCAACGCTTTTGTGATCGCTTGTTTGTTGGGAAAACGTTGGTCTAACAAGGTGGATAATTTATCAAAAAACTCCGGTGGGAAATTCACCAAATTGTAGCCTTCATTGTTCCGTTCCATAGCCAACCGAGCGAGGCGTTGCCGGTCTGCACTCACCGCTTTCAGCTCTTCAATCGAATGGAGTTGCACTTGGTAGATTCCGGACCAAATGGCATTGGATAGGGTCCAGCCTTCTGGATGCATCTGTTTCCAATCCAGTTCGTGAATAAGCTCGCCGGATGCTCCCAATAATTGCACTTGATGCAATTCCACGGATCGTTCTGGTCGCAACTTCAGGCTGAATAAGATTTGGTTCACACTTCGGTTGCTCACTAAGGGAATCGTGACGGTTTGGGGGGTTCCATTGGCAGGAACCTCAAAATGCATAGGAGCATTTTTGAAAAAATCCATAAACTCAAAATTCGGAGGCTTGGGATTCCTTCCCGCATACACATACAATACCCCGTCTGCCGAATAAGGCAGGAACAAATATCCGAGAATGCCCAAAAAGCTGAGCAGCAACAAAATGGCGACCCCTTCAACAATCGTTCTCCATTTCCGGTTGCCGTAGCGAACCGTTTGCGTCAAGAGAAAGTTCATGCAGTGGCGGTACAAGAAAGGAGCGGGATTGCTGCCAGAAATCCCATAGTTTTGTAGCCATGATGAGTAAGGGTGTAATTGATGGAGTTCAATACGAGATTGGGCGTCTGGCAAATCCTTCACATTTTTTAATACGAGGTCGTGAGCCAATACCTTTAAACGGGAAAGCAACTTGAGATAAGGCGTGATCCGCTTGAAATACACAGCCCACGGTTCCTCGCTCTGTTTTATCAACTCGGTCGCCATGTCCTCTGGTGAGCGGCCCGCAAACCATGTTTCACTTTGGTTTAAAAATTTGCGAAGTGCTGTTTGAGGTAGACGAGACAACGGCGGCTGTTGGAGCTGGCTCACACACATTAGAAACGCTTCCAATGACAATTGAATCTGTACCTTTGCCTCCTCTGGAGGAAGTGGAGGGGCGGCCCCTAAAAAATGGTCAAACGCCTGGGCAGCGTGCGCACTTTGCTGCATCAATCCTTGTAAAAACTCAAAAGGAATCTTGGATTGCATTCCTTTACTCCGGTTTTGTGAGAAGGCGTCTTCCATTTTTTGAAAGGAAGGCAGGGATGTAGACATCTTTTTTAGCAAGAAAATAGTAACAACCGTTGAGCAGGCAACCGAGGCCATATTTCACGGAACGCTGGAAGTTGATGGAAGATGCCTCTGGGAAGTATTTGGTGGGACAAGACACTTCACCGATACGAAAACCAAAAAGGCAAATTTGAGTGAGCATCTGATTATCAAATACAAAGTCGTCGGAGTTTTCCTCCAATGGCAAGCTTTGCAGCACTTCTTTAGAAAACCCACGAAATCCCGTGTGATATTCTGTCAACTTTTGATTCATCAGCAGGTTTTGGAGTAGCGTTAAGATGCGATTGAAGATGTACTTGTATAAGGGCATCCCTCCAGAAAGTGCGGCTTTGCCCAAGATCCGCGACCCTAAGGAAACATCGTACTCACCATAAGCAATCAACCAAGCCATCGCTCCGACCAATCGAGGAGTGTATTGATAGTCGGGGTGCACCATAATCACGATATCGGCCCCTTTTTCTAATGCCAACGTATAACAGCTCTTTTGGTTACCACCATAACCGCGATTGCGTGGATGCACATGGGTCGTGATCCCCAATTTCTTAGCCACTTCACTAGTACGATCCTCGCTGTGGTCATCGACAAGAATCACCTCATCAACAATATTCATTGGGAGTTCAGCATAGGTTTGTTCTAAGGTGTGTTCCGCATTGTAAGCAGGCATCACCACCACGACCTTTTTTTCGTTCAGCATAGGAGACTCCTAAGAAGTTTGAGACTTAAGGGTAAAAACGACACTGCGCCAAATGACTTCATAATAGAAATCAGGATGTTTCTCGCCAATTTCTGCGTACACGGCTTTCGTGAAGGCTTCACGATTAGGAAACTTGCGGTTTTGCAGTACCTTCAAAGCAACAATGATCGGAGTAGGAAGGCGTTCTTTATCCATTTGTTTTAAGGACTGAGCATCGAGATGCCAGTCTGAGGAAAACACTGCACCCACTTCCTGCAATACCATCGGCATGGGCGCAATGAGCATGCGGTTGGGACCGACCCATGTGGAATAATAATCCATGTTGATATCATAAGGGCCAGACGGCAGCATTTGAAAAAAGCGATGACGATTGGAGAGTAAAACAAACGGATGTGCTGCAACCACCTCTAAGGAGTTGAAAACCCCGTAAGTTTCCGCGTGTGAGCCTTCTCCAATGTTGGGAGGTAGATCTCCAACATGAGTTTCTAACAAGGTTTGCACTTGGTGTGACAACACGAAGTGTTGATCCGGATGGGCCTTCATATAATCCACGAGCTCTCGTGCTTGCAATTCGGCGAAATGAGGATTGTTTCTTTGCCGATCAATCGTATCCCCAGAATGCCAGAGCCATCCAACGTTGAAGCCTGTGAGAATAAGCAACAAGGCCGGCAGAATGCTGCAAGAAACCCCAAAAGGCAAAGTGGTTCGAGTTTGACACAATTGAACGATCTTGCGTTGCACATAACCGCAACCCACGGCTGCAATGACCGCAAAAAATGGAACCAAGATGAGAAGGTTCCGAATGATCATCAACCGGTAAGTACTAAAGTACCAAACATAAAATATCACAATCGGGAGTAAAACCCCGGCCAGCCATTTATCTTGCTTTAAAGCGTAAAGGCCGATCAACATCATTCCAAAGAAAAATAAGGCTATCGGAGAATAGTGTGAGAACACGACAGATGAAAAGTAGGTTAACATCTTTTGCAGGTGTTCCCCGGTTGTAAAGACAGAATAGGGATTGGCTCCAGGAGAGCTATAGACGCCCCGTTGGCTGAGAAGTGCCTCAAAAAAAGTGCCTGGTTGCAGGATCGTGGCAGGTGTAGTGATCAGATAGGCTAAGGAAAACCAGAAGAGCAATTGGAAATATAGCCACAGCACTTCTTGGACTTTCTCAACAAGCAACGTTTTTCCGTTGGTGGCAATACTTCCTGGTTTCCACTGTGAGTTAATATTGATTTTGCGGTAGGTGTAAAAGCTGAAATAATTTTTCAATTCTCCAAATTTGAGATGAAACCAAGCGGCTGAAAATAGAGGCATGAGCAACACTCCGCCTGTGTACTTACTTCCTGTTGCAAAGCCTGCTGCCACTGCCGCTGCTTGTAACCAAAACTTCGGGCGGGCACTACGGTGAGCAATGCCAATCCCCATGAGGGTGAGCGTGGTAAACCCTAACATCAGTGGATCTGGAGAAAACCAACGGGAATGGTAAGCAATTTCCCACGAAAACCCCAATAACGCTGCTGCAACCAAAGCTTCAAAATGATTTTGCCGCCATCGTAATACAAAAATATAGAGCCACAACGATGCCAAGGCCGCCCACGGCATCGAAATATGACGTAACTGTGTGATATAGTCCCCCTCAGCCACCATGTAGGTCAAAAAGTCATAGAGGTTTTCGATGGGGCGTTCGTCTTCGATGTAATCGAGTGCCTCTTCAACTAGGGGGAGTAAAGAGAGATAAAATATCAACGAGGGATAGCCATACCATCCCGGTAAAAAGATCCCGGTTTGGAGCATGTGTCGAGTCGACCCTAGATAAGATCCTTCATCAAAGTGCCCCTGGTGTTCGATTCCTTTCAAACAGGTGAAATAAGTGACGGCCACGATCAACACTGCGAGAAGGTGCGAGATTCCACTTTTCAAGCGGGAAGGTGTGATGTTCATCGTTGCTACTTTTTCCAAGTGAATGCTTGATTGGCCATGTAGTTCCAGCTAATACCCACCATAATACCGAGCAGGCTAGCAAAGACCCAATTCATGCCATGATGCACCAAATACCATCCAATGGCTAAGTTGTAGGTACTCCCCAACAAGCAGGCCAAATTATACCGAATCAGTCCGGTCCACCATTCGGATTTCATGAACCGCTGCTCACCAAACGTCCATTGATTATTCCACACATAATTGGAAGCCAAAGCAATTTGGATGGCAATCAACAAAGAGAGGGCGTAAGGCCACTGCCATTGCGCATAAAGCAGATAAAGGACCAACAAATGGATCGCGACCCCGGAAGCACCAATGATGCTGTATCGAATGAATTGAAAACCGAACTTGGAAAGCGGTGACCGAGAAATGAGCAAATCCAGAAAATCCAGCATGACTTTGGTGTCGAGTTTACTGCTGCCGTGCAATCGCACACCAAATTCATAAGGCAGTTCTTTGACTCGCAAATTGGGGCATTGGAATAAAATTTCTAATAGGATTTTAAAGCCATCACTATGCAATTTTGGTGCAATTTGGTGAATCAAGTCTCGATGTAACATAAAAAAGCCACTCAAGGGATCGGTCACATTTTGTTGCAACAGCCGGCAGGCCATTTGGGTGCCCAGACGACTGATCCAAAGGCGGGCACGATCCCATCCAGGGACCTCCGTTTGATGGACATATCGAGATCCCACCACCATGTCATAGTCTGCAATCACCTCTAACATTTGAGGCAACAGATTGATGTCGTGCTGCATGTCGGCGTCCGTGACGGCGACATATTTCCCTTTGCCCAATAAAAATCCTTCCAAAATAGCAGAAGTCAATCCTTTGCGATTCACTCGGCGAATCAGCTGAATATTGGCATAGTGGGAAGCCAATTCTTGTCCAATCTGCCACGTACCGTCGGAGGAGTTGTCATCCACAATGACAATCTCAAAAGAGTGCCCATCCATCAGTTTTTGTAGCTTCTCCACGATGAGAGGTAGGTTTTCTCGTTCATTATAGGTGGGTAAGATAATCGAGACTTCGGTCATAGTGTTGTTTTCCTAGCTACGAATTTTGTATCCTTCGCGTTCAATGCTTAGATTGATGTTGTAACAGGGGTCATGGGTCATGAAGCGGGGCCATTTGTGCTGCATGTATCGAATTTCCTGGGCAAAGCGGGCTTGTTTCACGGGGTTGTCTTCATAGCCTCGGCTTTTGGATTCATAGTGGTTCAAAACGACATGGGGCAGATACACGTTGCGATATCCTTTTTCGACAATCTTGAAACACAGATCCACGTCATTGAACGATTGGGCCAATTCTTCTTCAAAGCCTCCCACTTCATCGAAAACTTCGCGACGGCACATCACACAAGCAGCCGTCACTGCCGAATAATTGTTGATGGTCTGAATTTGACCAAAATACCCGGGGACATCGGAAGGGAATAGTTTATGGCTATGATCCGCAACGCCACCCAGTCCTCCAATCACTCCGGCATGTTGGATGGACTGATCATCTGGATACAACAAGAGTGCCCCTACGACCCCCACGGGTGGACGTTGAGCTTGTTCAACCATGGCAGACATCCAATCGGGAGTCAGGATTTCGGTATCGTTGTTCAAGAACAATAAATACTTGCCGTTGGTTTTAAGCACTCCTTGATTGTTGATCTTGGAAAAGTTGAACGGAATGTCGAGGGGAGCGCATCGGAATCGTTCGGGTTCTTTATTCTGCCATGTCTCGAACAACTCTAAGGTCTCTGGCTCGGTGCTGCCATTGTCCATCACCAAGACTTCATAATTTGGGTAATCGGTTTTTTGAAAGAGCGATTCCAAACAAGTGTTCAAGACCTTCCCATAATTCCGAGTCGGAATGATGACGGAAACCAAATCGTGTTCTGGGATGTCATAACGCACAATACAATATCCATGAGTATTGGTTTCCACATGCCCGTCTTCTCCTCGGCGTTTCAGCGCTTCTTGTAGAGCATTTTGAGCATCGGAATGAGTATATGTTTGTGGAGACTCTGTTTCAGAAAGGCGAGCGTGGTAAAGCACTTTAGGGATATGGAAGATGCGCTGTGTTTTTTCAGTAAGCCGGAGCAACAAATCATACATCCCTGCCTCTTTCCAACCTTCTCGAAAGCCGCCTACCGCGAGGAGCAGAGATTTCCGGTAGACACCTAGATTGCCAGTATACATCCGAGATAAAAACGATTCAGGGCACCAATCTGGCTTGAAGTATGGGTGCTTGAGACAGTGGTGGGCATCGATATGGTCTTCATCAGAGTACACCATATCAGCCTCATTGTGTTCAGCTAGTAAATGAGCCACTTCGTAGAGAGCTTCCTGAGCGAGTAAATCTCCTGAATGGAGAAATCCCACAAACTCGCCTTGAGCTTGGTTTAAACCCTGATTGTGAAGTGTTGCCATGTCTTTGGAAGTGCCTCCTGGCAACCATCGGACTCGTGAATCCTTTTGGTCTTTGGATCCCACAGTCGATTTTATGGAAGACTCAAATTCCGCAGGGACCACTAGGCACAGTTCCCATCGGGTATAGACTTGTTCGAATACGGATCGGACGGATTCTCGTAATTGTGGAGTGGGTGGGGCTAGCACAGGCAAGATGATACTGATCATGGTCTGAGGATCGAGATTTTGGGCTTTGGCATTTAGCTTTTTTTTGTGCCAAGGCCAAAAATAATGCTGGGCGAGCCATCGGCTATAGTCTGTGCTGTCACTCATGGGAAGTGCCGCTCCCCATGGATTTTTCAGTATAGGAGCCTGCTTGCTCCATTTGCCCAAGAAGGTGGGGGTATTATTGATGATTCGTTTTTTTACTTTTCGAATGGTGGTGAACGGATAGACCAACAGCTTGAGCCATCGTTTGACTTTAAACCATTCCGTACGCAGCTTCCAAAATTTGGAAGTCTGCATAGATTGGATCGTAAAATCCAACTGCTGCTGATGCATGACCAGTTGTTCACAGCGAATTTGCAGCTTATGCAATTCTTGGCTTTGTTGGTGTAGTTTCTTCTGTCGGCTGAGGATTTGCTTCTTAGCAACCTGTGCCATTTCCGTGAGGGGACGGAACATATTGAAATTGCCTGTAACCAGGAGCTGAACTTCCAATTGATCAATGGTGAGATTGGAGGCCAATAACGTTTTTTGAAGGAAGCGCCATTCTAGGTTTTTGTATTCTGCAACTTCTTCTGGCGTGACAGACAACCCGAGCATTTGCAAAGCTGTCTGAAAGAACTGAAGGAACGGGTTTTCCCAAAAATTGGCCGCCCAATTTTCATACAACCAAGGTAAGATTTCCCTCGCAATGTGAAAGAATCCTCGAAACAAAACGTATTTGATCGGTAAGCGTTCATGATAACTCCATTCCTGATCGATATAGACCAATCGATCTTCAGCTTGCACGATCAAATTCCAAGGCACACAGTCCCAATATTTTCCAGTAACCTCGGTTTCGCTGTTGCATTCTTTCCGAGCCGCTTCTCGCAAAAAACTATACCAAAGGGCCATGGGGGGGTGTAACGCATTTTTCAATCCGACCTCTTGGGATTTTACTGCACGAAAAAGGCGTTCCACTAACAGATCTCCTTCACAAAAACTTTCTGATTTTGGTGGGTGGTGAAAAATATTTCCGACCTGCTCGCGTTGTGCTTTCAATTCAGGATAGACGTGTTGTCGCCGAATGATCATGCTGCCATTCGATCTTTGCTCTAGGGTCAGTTTAGTCATGAACGGTTTGGCGCGGTTGGCATTGTATTTCCAAGCCAAAGTTTTTGTGCGGAGGTATGGTGTGATTGTTTTTGGGGAGGGGCTTGCCAAAACCAAAAAGGAATTGCTCATTTGTGGGAGAAATCCGTTGCTTTCGATTTCCTTGGCGACCAAGAATTCCTGACAAGTGAAGATACGCTCATGGTTGTAGTCTCTCGCATTTGCAGGACCCATCCATTGATACCAAAAAGGAGACTGAATGGCAGGAGTCTCGGCATCAAAATCCACAATACAGTCGGGGAGTTTATAATCCGGTAAGGGGTACAGAAATTTCAGACTGGAAAAACCAGCGCTTTGCAGCAAGTTCGCTAAGGCGTTGCGACCAAATGTACGCATGGGTCTTCCACTGGTATATCCTTCGAGTCCATCAAACAAAATATCCGTATGTTCTTCATGGCATCCTGCAAAATACTTGAGTCCTAATTGGTTTTCGATGGCAACAATCAGCAAACCGTCTGGTTTGAGACGGCTTTTAGCCAGACGCAATGCTTCCTGAAAAGGGTCTGCGGCATTCAAGTATTTGGGGCTGTATTCCAAAACCCCAATCAATGTGACCACATCAAAGGTTTCTTCAAATTCCAAATCTTGAAAATTGCCATGCACGACTTGGACATTGGGTAGGTCTTCACACCGCCAGGCAGCGACCTGAGCACGTTGTCGGCTGCCTTCCACGGCCACCACTTTGCTGAGGGTTTCTCCTAAGAAGCGGGTCAAGGCTCCACAGCCTGCCCCAAGCTCCAACACCGATTGATAGCGGTCGAGCTGAAGCGGACGAAATAAGGTGCTGCGTTTGGCACTTAAGTGGTATTCCGAAGGCCAATCACGAATCTTTTCTGCCAATTCGCTTGAATGCGAACTGCGATCCGCGGCCTGTTTCACGCAGGTTTCAAGATACTGTTCCGCTTCCGAACCATCGGAATATTCGATGGAAATGTCTTCATGAGCGGAAATCCACAAATTGGATGGAGATGACTGGACAAACTCTTCAGGAAATTTCATTGGGGTAATGCTAGGAAAGAGGCAGAGTGATCAGAAAGTGATGAGATAAATTTGCTAGGAATGTAGATTTTTGTGTTTGCAGCAGTAGGGAAAGCAATAAGTGTGAAAAAAACGGGAAATATATCAACGAATCCACTGGATTTACAAGACTATATCACGGTAGACCGCTGTCCTTGGCAGATAATACAACTGGGATAATGGAGCGTAATGGCATTTCTGTCCTTATTTGACTTGTTTAAAAAACGATACCAACACCTTCCTGTATTTGGGTTGTTTGGTCTTTCAATCCTGATCGGGCTGTTTGGGATTCCTTTTGAAGGGCATTTTGATGAAGGGTCTTATCTTCAAACGGCTGAATACATGCTTAAGACGGGATCGCTTTTGCCAGGTTGGTACGGTTATCCTTCTTTCATTTTTTACTTCTCATTTGTGCCGATGGCTCCTGAAATCATTCAGTATGGTTTGCTGGGGAAAGAGTTGTTGGGCAGTTGGTCCGAAACTTTGAAGATGAACGTCGTCGAACCTTTGAATCGCAATTATATTGAGCGTTTACGGTTGATTTCGATGCCATTTGTTTTGTCATCGCTCCTGACAATTTATCTATTTTTGTGGAAGTGGCGTCGGCGTTGGATGGAAGCTATTTTGGCAGCCGCCTTGGTAGGGGGATCGTGGGAAATGACCTACCAGGCTCGCTGGTATGCGCCGGACCCGATCATGCTTGGATTCACTTGTCTGTGCTTGGTGTGTTTGGGGATAGCGTTTTCTAGTTCGCATCCGTGTCGTTGGATAAAAATTGCAGCCGTCTGGGGTGGGGTCGCGTGCAGCACGAAGTACACGGGTGGTATCTTGGTATTGCCTCTCGCAGCAGCGGCTTTACTGCAAGTTCGTTGGACAATCCTGTGGAAGCACCTCCCTTTGGTCATTTGGGGAAAATGGTCACGGAAACGATTGGCTCCTGTTCAATCGGGCAGTCACCTCTTCCAGAGCCAACAAGAGTTTTGGAAAGAATTCTGGGGCAGTGTTCGGTTCGGCCTTCAAGTGGCTGCAAGCTTTCTGATTGCCTTTGCTGTAGTGACGCCAGCGATTGTGTTTGATACGTCTGCGATTTTCAACGAACTGATGTCTCAACGAGGCGTTTATGATTCTTTCTTCAATCCTTACGGCACGCTTTCTCCAAATCATTATTTGCCCTTATTGACATATCTCACAGCAGTCGTGCTTTCGCCCTATGTGCCGATTGCCTTATTTTTTTCGTTGATGGTAGCACTGGGCGTTTGGGTTCTTCGAAAAGATCTGAAGTTGGCCTTCATTTTACTACCCCTCGTTGTTTTTTATGTCGCGTATATGGGGTCACATCGCGTGATGATTGTGCGCAATTATCTTCTGCTGATCCCGTTTCTGGCTATTTTTGCATCCATCGGGTGTGTCCGAGTGTATGACCTGCTACGGCACTATAAAAATGGAGCAGGGGTTTTCTTAGGAAGGGTGTGGTGCGGGCTTCTTGTTGTGATGTGTGGTTTCAATTTCGTTTGGCTTTGGAATGCAGGGCAAACCATTGAAGCACGACGCAACAATCCTGATTTTGAGAAAACACAAATGCAAGAATTGTTGAGTCACATCGAGTCACATCCCAGTCGAAATTTCTATCTTTCTTATAAAGTGAGAGCCGCTTTCCAGCATCACGGCTTGCTGCTGCCTTCCAATATTGTGGAAACTGAACAAGCCAATCTGTATGGGGTGTATTACTCCCATGAAGCTTTGGAAAGGCACTATCATTCCATAAAAGGCAATCGATTCGGTTTTTATGAAATGCTGCCTTCGGGGCCTTATGATATCAATTTGACCTATTACTCTACTTGGGTAGGCCCCAATCGTATTGTTATTGCCCCGATAGATCCCCTCATTCGAGAAATTGGGAGGATTTTCCCGTCGGTCTATCAAATCACCCCCGAATCTTTAGAAATTTTGGAGCGGTTTTCTGTTCCACCTTCCATTCAAGATGCTCTGAAACCGATGTTTGGGAAAACGTTTACCGATGAGTCGGCCTTTGTTGAGATGATGCAAACTCATGTGTCTCCAAAGGTTTTTAAAGCGTATGAGGTGTGGTTGTGGCGGGGGGTGATCTTCTCGGTTCCTACAACATCTCGTTTGGATACCTCTTCTTAACTATGATGCGATCATGAAGAAAACCTCTGAGAAGCATTTCCTAAGCCGATCCGAGACTCATGCAATGCAAGAACATTCCTCTGAAACCAATCCTGCTTCTTGGGATGAATGGTTGCAGGAGACTCAAGCGCATTGCCTCCAAGCGGCTGAGAGTTTTGAGTTGTTTTTAGTCACAGTCGACTTTCAAACGGAACCCCAGGTTGCTCAAGCTTTAGAAGCCCTCCAAGCCAGTTTAAACTCCCTTAAGGAAGCATCAAATCGTTTACAAGAATTGCCCAGCCTAAAAGCAAAACCAAAAATTCAAAAACTTCTCCATTCGCGGGGTATTCAACAATTTTTCCAAACCAGTGAGGCGTGGTTACAAGGTACGTCTCCACAAGATTTTTTCTCACATTCTATTCCGAAAGACAGTCATACGGAAAAGATCAATACCTTCCTGAAAATCCTAAAAAAATTACAACGGCTCCAAAGACGGTTGATGGAACTCACCGCCTCTCCATTTTCCCAACGGGTTTCACAAACATTTCTTCAATTTTATCAATCAACCATCGGTAGCAGTATCCAGTGGTTCCGTCAGCAGAAACGATTGCAAGCTCAAATCGGGTGGAGTGTTACAGTGGGAGGCATTGGGATTCTCGTAGGCGTGCTCAGTTATTTGTTTTTACCGCATCAAACCAAAGTAGCGTTGGCGGTTTATTCTGAAGCGGCTCAAACTCCGGAAAGCTGGCAGGAAGCGCAATTTTGGCAAAAAGCTCCGTATATGTTGGAAATACGGGCCAATGGGGAAAGCCAAACAGAGACCATTTCGCTCCATCCGCCGCAGCCTGTTGTGCAACTACGTTTCGGCATTGATCTCCGTCGCGAATGGGTCATAGAATTCGAAAAACTGGAACTGTTGGGGAAGGAAGGCGAAGTGGTGCAGTCTTTTGAGTTCTCACGATTCACACAACACGAATGGCAATTCCGCAATATGATCTTAACCGGAGAATATCAAATTCGAGATACCACCATTTCCGATTTACAAGATTGGTTGGCAGATCAATCGAAACGTGAATGGCTCCACACCCATAAAAACCTTCCTCAGTTGGAACGCATATCTAGACATGCCGAGTTTTTAAACCGTTTGCCTTCTCTAAAAGATCAGAGAATTCAGGGGAAGTCGGAATTCAACCAAGCTTTAGAACGTTCAACTTCTCTCACTCAAGCCACGGAGCAGAAACTGGTACGTATTTTTGCGACAGCACCACGCTATCGGAAGAAGCTCTCTGGAAAGCCTCTCATCCGGTCGCCTCGTTTTTCTTCCATTGTTTTGGAGGGGGGGAACCCTTTGTCAACATCTGAGATTTCGGCGATTCGAATCCAATTGCGAATGGACCCCCCCTATTGAGGACAGTGGCCGACCCTATTGAGGGTGGTAACCAACCGCTTGATTGAAAAGTTGATTGAAAAATTGATTGACGAAATACAGGACTCAATTGACCCGAATGAATCCATTCTGGAGCAGCCAGTGAAAGAAGGGCAACCGTTGGAAAAGGCCAAAGTGCAAACGAATGGAGTTTACCGGCTTTTCTGGGAAAATAGGACTGGTTAACGTGGGTGAAGTGTTGTGCGGTTTGAGTTTCCATATGCCGTCTATCTCGCCGTGAGCGGAAGCATTTTCGACAGTCCAAGGAACCGATCCAGAGTCAAAGTCGAAGACTTGAATGGGTTGTTCATTGGCTCCCAGCAATTCCACGCGGTCCAAAATGATTTCGGTTAACGCATGATTTGCCGGTACCAAACGTACTTGGCTCATGAGAATGGGTTGAGGGGCGTTCATTTGGTATTGATGCACATTGCCATCGACTCTCACTTGGAACTGAGCTTTTCGAGAATCGTGAAACGTGGGCACCTGCGAAGAAAGCCAATAGAATTCAGCTTGGCTGGCCATCCGTTGGCTGGACGGTGAAGATAAATAGCCCCAATACAAGCCTCCCCCCAAGAGGCAAAAAACGAGAGCAACGACCATCAATTTCACCCCTGTCCTTTGTTGCCTGTTTTTGAATTGTTGTTGATCGGCCTCGGTAGCAAGCTCGGTGGCAAGCTGGTTTTGTAGATAGGGTTGAAATGTTCGAAATCCTTCTGCATATCGTTCCCATATCCGCTCAAAACGGCGAATGGCGTTACTATCCCATTCTGTCTCACCCGGTCCGGTATCTGGCTGTCCCTTTTTTTTCCATTCTAAGATTTGTAGAGCCGTATCCTCCACACTTTGGGAGTATCCAGGCTGTTTTGCATGCTCTTGTTGAAATTTTTCAAAGCATTGTAATGGAGAGGAGGGAGGAACCTGATCAAAACTTGCCAGAGCACTGCTCATCAGCGCTATCAGGGATTCCTGTACAGCGGTGAGTGCTTCGGGATACTGTTCTTGCAAAATGTACTGTTCCGCTACTTGAAACTGTTCAATGGCTTGCTTCCGATAGCGTTCGGTGGTTTTTTGAATTTTTCGTTTTTGTTCGTCAGACCATTCCATTGTCAATTTGTTTTATTCTGAGTTTTATTAAGAATTGATTGCTTTGTCGTGTGTTGTTTTATTAAGAATTGATCGCTTTGTTGCATACTATTTTATTGAGCATTGCGAATGTCTATTGAGCATTGCGAATGGGGAGTAGCATCACTTGTGTTTCTGGATGTGGGTTGACTTTGAATAAGAAGTCATTGCCTTGGGTGCTGCTATGAAATAGGGAGGAATAGCGTGACCAAAACGGTTGGTCAATTCTGGCTAAATACACATACTCATAGTCGGTAAGGGCGTCAGCCCATTTTTCAACAGGCCAATCACAAGTCCAGATATCGCCTTGATAGTAAGGTTTGCCCAGCGAATTGCAATTGCCACTGATTCGACGTGGGATCATTTCATAACGGATCACATGAACCGGCATACCCGAGGTATTCTGAAACACAACGTAGAGCTTTTCGTCTTGGTCCAGTACCGATTTGACGACTTTGAGATGCTCCATTTGAACATGCATCAATGCGCGTAAATCTTGACGATCGGTGTCTTGAGCTAATAGTCCGACCCGTGGAGTGCACCCCACCAGAATGACCAACACTAAGGTCACCCATCCACCAAGCACGTAATACGCCCGTTTCCCTATCTGCCAGATCCCTTGAGGCAACTGAGCATGCAGCAACAATCCGACTCCCACCAACCAAAAGGCTAAGAAGAACGTATTGGCATACCGTTCGAACGAGGCGAGTCGGGGGCCTTCATAGGGTCCAAATAAATACACAAACGACAGCAACAACATGAACATGAATCCTATCAACCCCACCAGCAAGGCACTGAAAACGAGTCCGATGCGAAGCCGTCCCTTGAGTTCTTTTTGAGAGAAAAAAGTAACAACAAAGATGGCAAACAAGCAGACAGTCCATCCCACCATGCTACCGGCAAATAAGGGGAAATCCAGGGACTCTCGCACGGATTTCCACGGCTCAAAGTTTCCAGAAATTGAACTCACGGGTCGTGTGAACAAGCCATGATAGAAATTCGTCACAGTTTGTTTTTGGAAATCTTCCAAATTTCCTGTCCACAGGTTTTCGATGCTCTCCCAAGACATCGATCCCAGTCCAAACGTTTCTGAAATGTTCAAGAGTTCATTGCGGTATTTCACGTTCCAGGAAGCAAAAGGACCCGCCACGACCAATAAAATCACAATTCCAGCAAACCAAGTCTTTTGGTGGCGTCTCAAGCGTCGAAGTTGTAAAAAAGGAGAATTGTGTTGCTTGCCTACTTTAAACAGAAGATGGCTAAGGAGCCAATCGGCGCCAATCAAGCAAACCACGGCCAAACTGAGAAACATTCCGACCGTTTTGATAAACGGCAATACCGCTAAGATAGGGATGAATAATCCCAACTCTTTCCAACGTAAAGGCGTGGTGAAATAGGCTAAAATCGCCATCCCGAAATAAAGCCCTACAATGTGATCCACATATAAAGAATCCACTCCCAACCCAAAGACATGGACAAGGAACAGACCGGAGATGACTCCAACGACTCCCCAATAGGCACGCTTCCAAGAAAGATTCTGAAAGAAGATGATCAAGGGAGCCAACACGAGAAGAAACTGAGCAAAATAAAATCTTCCTTCCAACGGTTCCGTGTGAAGGGCCACAAAGTATTGAAAAAGATTGGTGCCCCGTGAATAACTCTTGATACTGGAATAGCTTTCACTGGTGGGCAATTGGTGGTTCATCAACATTTCTTTAGTGATAATGGACCAATGCGAAAATTCATCCCAATAGTGGATGTAAATGTCTTTGAAATTGATCCAATACAGCACTGCTACGACAACAAAGGTGACAATTCCGGGAGAAACCAGATCTTTCGCAAGCTCGCGGTATCTCGCATAGTACAAATATCCACATATAGGGATGAGCCCCAAGCCCAAGTAAAACAGGGTATGAGCGGCAGGCTTTTGCCATCCTAGAAAGGCAAAAGCATACAGCACCACGACCATTGCGGAAATCGTAGCAAAAAGATTCAATTCCAGATGACGACGCACCAGCAGGTGTAATGTCGCGACGTATCCAAGAATGCAAAGAATAATAAGGATTCCCATCTTCAATTCCTAAAAATGAATTCCATTTCAGTGGCTTCTTTAGTATTTGCTCAAAAACATTCAGCACTCTTTTGAGGGCATCCCAATCGCCTTGCAAGTTGAAAGTGTGCTCCTCAATAACGAAACCATGACTATGGAGAAGTTTGTGTATGCAAGATTACTTTGTACATGAATCAGCTTACCTTGATGAAGGCGCTCAAATTGGAACCGGTACGAAAATCTGGCACTTTTGCCATGTGATGGGCCAAGCTGTGATCGGAAACCAATGTTCTTTAGGACAAAACGTTTTTGTGGCAAACCATGTGACGATTGGCAATCATTGCAAAATTCAGAATAACGTTTCTCTGTATGAGGGTGTGATTCTTGAAGATTATGTGTTTTGTGGACCAAGTATGGTGTTCACGAATGTAAAAACCCCACGTAGCGAATTTCCCCGTAATACCTCCGATGACTACCAAACCACTTTGGTGAAACGAGGAGCTACTATTGGTGCCAATGCGACCATTGTGTGTGGGATCACCTTGCAGGAGTGTGCGTTTGTTGCTGCCGGAGCTGTGGTCACCAAAGATGTTCCTGCCTATGCCATCGTGAGTGGTTTACCTGCTAAAATCACTGGCTGGATGAGTGCTCATGGGGATGTCTTAACCTTCGATCAAAGTGGGATTGCCATCGATTCCGCAGGCGTCGAGTATCAACGAATTTCTGAAACAGAAATCCAACAACGATAGCACACGGTTGATCAATCATGTTCACACTACTTGCAATTGGAACCGGTGGATTTGTGGGAGCACTTTCCCGTTACTGGGTTGGGCGTCAGGTCCACTTTTGGTTAGGCAGTGGATTCCCTTACGGCACGCTCACGGTCAATGCCTTGGGGTCCTTGTGCTTAGGTTTCTTGACGGGTGTTTTTCAGAACCACCCGACCTTGCATCCGGAAGTGCGGCTGGGATTGACCACGGGTTTTTTAGGAGCCTTCACCACATTCTCCACTTTTAGTACTGAAACTGTGATGTTGATTCTGCAAGGAGATTTGCCCAGAGCAGCTATTAATATATTGAGTAATATAGTCGTTTGTCTTACTTTGTGCTTCGTCGGAATGCACCTTGCCAAGTACGTTTGAAGGCAGGGCAGAGTTCCTATAAAGCCAGATTTTAATGTGATGAAAAACACTGAAATTTGTAATCCCTCAAACCAAAGGAGATCCTGTGAGTATAATCGAATCAATTCGAGCAATGGAAATCTTGGATTCCCGTGGAAACCCTACCATTCGTACATTTGTGACTTTGGCAGACGGCACTGAAGGGTCAGCGTCTGTTCCATCCGGTGCTTCGACCGGCGAAAATGAAGCTTTGGAACTTCGGGATGGTGATGCCAACCGATTCAACGGAAAAGGGGTCCTCACGGCCGTCCAGCATGTGAATGAAAAGATCGCTCCTCATATTGTTGGGATGGAAGCCACCCATCAAGCGGAAATTGATCGCACCATGTTAGAACTGGATGGAGATCCATTCAAAAAGAATCTTGGAGCCAATGCCATTCTTAGTGTGTCACTTTCAGTCGCTTGTGCGGCTGCTAACGCACGATGGCTTCCTCTGTATGCTTATCTGGGTGGTGTGGGCAGCTTTCGTTTGCCAGTTCCTATGATGAACATCATCAACGGAGGTGAGCATGCGGACAACAGTGTGGACTTGCAAGAATTTATGGTCATGCCCATTGGTGCTCCAAATTTTGCAGAAGCCCTTCGTTACGGCGCAGAAACCTTCCACTCACTGAAAAAGATCCTGAAAAAACGCGGCTATGCTACCAGTGTGGGTGATGAAGGGGGTTTTGCTCCCAACCTCAAGAGTAATGAAGAAGCGCTGGAAGTGATTATGGAAGCCATTCAGGCTGCTGGATACAAGCCCGGCGAGCAAATCTCCATTGCCTTAGATGCGGCTGCTAGCTCTTTCTATGAAAATGGCAGTTACAATCTAGCCAAATCCGGTCAAGGGGTAAAAACGACTGGTGAGATGATCGATCTTTTTGATGACTGGTGTAAGAAATATCCGATCATTTCCATTGAAGATCCCATGAATGAATATGATTGGGATGGTTTCTGTGCTCTTAATGAAAAAATTGGCAGCAATGTTCAGATTGTTGGAGATGACCTCTTTGTGACGAACAAAGAATTTGTGCAAACCGGTATTGAGAAAAATGCCGCCAATGCGGTGCTCATCAAAGTGAATCAAATCGGCACCGTTACCGAAACTATCGAAACCATTGGTCTTTGTCGCAAAGCGGGTTGGAACTACATCATTTCTCACCGGAGTGGTGAAACTGAAGATACGTTTATTGCCGATTTGACCGTTGCGATGGGAGGTGGGCAAATCAAAACGGGTTCGGCAAGCCGTAGTGATCGTATTGCTAAATACAATCGCTTGCTAGAGATTGAAGCAGAATTAGGGAAAGCCGCCACTTTTGGAATGTGATTTTCTTCATATTTTATTGTCCGGAGCATGATTTGTGCTCCGGCCCTTCCTTTTTTAGCCCTCTCATCCTCTTTTACACATCCTTACACACCCTCATTACAATTCTTCCCCATTGTCTCTGGTGAGAGGTCTTATCGTCCTCTTTTACACATCCTCATTACAATTCTTTCCCATTATCCCTGGTGAGAGGTCTTGTCGTGGTCTGAGTTCCTAAATGGAAGTGAGCCTGATATCCAGAAACACTTTTTGGGATAGATAAAGAGGGCCCCTGTGGCGTTGGGGGGAGGGCAGGAGCCACAGGGGAGAAAACCCTGAATCTAAAACCATCAGTGAGATTGGATTCTTTGTAAGAGGCAATTACAAAAAATCCACAACACCTATCGAGAAGTGAGGAACCCTGTGAAGAGGAGGTAAACACAGAGAACAGTAAAGCTCTCGATAGCACTCGACCAATGACCGGGTAATCCCTTTGGGAGGCAACCATTGGGACAATTGTAACCCGAAGATTCAGGGCAAAAACGCCAATCAACTCCCAGAGGGGGGGAGGGAGTTGGTCGGCGAATCAGTTGAATCAGTGAATGGGGCGTTCCACAAATTCTGGATAAGCATGGAGCCCAAACTCTTTGACATCGACGCCTACGGCTTCTTCTTCTTCGTCTACACGGATACCCATAGTGAGCTTGAGGACATACCAAACAGCAAAACTGACAAAGAAAGTGAAAACACCTACAACTAAGATGAATTTGATCTGAGCAAAGAGGGAGATATCGGAATTGAAAATCCCGACAGCCAAGGTTCCCCAAATACCATTCACTAGGTGAACAGAAAGTGCTCCAACGGGGTCATCGATTTTGAGTTTATCGAAAAGTGGAACTGCGAAGACAACCAAGGCACCGCCAATACCACCGATGATCAAAGCCAATCCCATAGAAGGATAGTCTGGCCCTGCGGTAATTGCGACTAAGCCGGATAACGCGCCGTTGAGCACCATAGTGAGGTCGACTTTTTTGTAGAGAATTTGGGTCAAGATCAATGCAATCAACGCACCTCCACAAGCCGCAATATTGGTGTTAGCGATTACAGCAGAAATTGCATTGGCATCGTCTCTAGATCCCAAAGCTAACTGGGAACCCCCGTTGAACCCAAACCATCCCAGCCACAAAATAAAAGTTCCTAAGGTAGCTAATGGTAGGTTGGCACCAGGAATCGGATTGATTCTTCCATCCGCGCCGTACTTGCCTTTCCGGGCACCAAGTAGAATAGCACCAGCCAAGGCAGCCCAGCCACCCACCGAGTGAACGATGGTAGAACCTGCAAAATCGTTGAAGCCTTCAATCAAACCAAACAAATTGGTTCCCCCCCAAGACCAGTGGCCTTGAATGGGATAAATGAAAGCAGTAAGAATTAAAGTGAATACCATGAACGGCCAAAATTTAATCCGTTCTGCGACAGTACCAGAAACAATGGAAGCTGCTGTTGCCACGAAGACTACTTGAAAAAAGAAATCGGACAATCCACTGTGGTCACCGTCCGAAGCACTTGAGGTCAAGAAACCACTTCCCAGAAAATCATTTCCGGCTCCATACATCAAATCGTAGCCAATCACGTAGTAAGCCACACAGGCCACGGCGTACAAAGAGATATTCTTAGTCAGGATGGCGGTCGTATTTTTTGTTCGCACCAACCCAGTTTCCAACATGGCAAAGCCTGCGGCCATCCACATCACTAGACAGCCACTGATCAATAGCCATATTGTATCCAGGACATACTTCGCGTCTGCAAAAGATTCCATATTTTACCTCTCCAAGTTTATACGTTGATAATTGAACTCCTGCACATTGGAACATTGCTCAAGAAAGTCATTGAAAAACGTCTTCCATAACCTGCTTGAGCGGGGGAGAAGGAGTCGCTAAAAAAATCAGGCAGGTTTGGTTGACAAAACTCCTTCAGTTGCCGGTTTGCCTGAGGGTTCGGCACCAGTGCCGGATACGGGAGTGATCGTAGGATGTGCACCAACGAATTCTGGATAAGAGCGTAAGCCGAATTCTGTAGTATCGACTCCTTCATACTCTTCTTCATCCGCAACTCGAATGCCTACGGTGACTTTCAAAGTCATCCAGACGGCAAAGCTAGCAGTAAATACAAATGCACCAATCACAACGATTCCCATAAGTTGTGCCACAAACGACCCGCTAGGACTAAAAATCCCAACAGCCAGTGTGCCCCAGATTCCGTTCACCAAATGGACGGAAAGAGCACCTACTGGATCATCGATTTTGAGCTTGTCAAAGAAAGGAACGGCGAACACAACTAACACACCGCCCACAGCGCCAATAAACAAAGCAAGTCCCATTGACGGATAGTCAGGACCAGCGGTAATTGCAACCAAACCAGACAAGGCACCGTTGAGTACCATTGTCATATCCACCCGCTTGTATAAGATTTGAGTCAACACCAGTGCGGCGACTGCCCCTGCGGCAGCGGCAATATTGGTGTTGGCAATCACTGCGGAAATCGCATTGGCATCTGCTTTCGACCCTAAGGCAAGTTGTGATCCTCCATTGAAACCGAACCATCCCAACCACAAAATAAAAGTCCCCAGAGTCGCTAAAGGTAGATTGGCCCCTGGAAGCGGCACCACTTTTCCGTCGGGTCCATATTTGCCTTTGCGAGGACCCAACAAGAGCACGCCTGCCAAGGCAGCCCAACCACCTACCGAGTGAACAATAGTAGACCCGGCAAAATCACTGAAACCGTCGATCAAACCTCCTAGCGACGTACCCCCCCAAGTCCAATGACCTTGGATTGGATAAATGATCGCAGTCAAAACGAGGGTGAAAGCCATGAAAGGCCAAAATTTGATCCGTTCTGCTACAGTTCCGGACACAATTGAGGCTGCCGTTGCCACGAATACTACTTGGAAAAAGAAGTCTGATAGTCCGCTGTGGTCTCCATTGGCAGCACTAGAACTCAAAAAACCTGTACCTAGAAACGAATTGCCTTCACCGTACATCAGGTCGTAGCCAATGATGTAGAAGGCCGTGCAAGCCAGTCCATAGAGCGCAATATTTTTTGTTAAAATTGCGGTTGTGTTTTTGGTACGCACCAAACCAGCTTCCAACATGGCAAAGCCTGCGGCCATCCACATGACGAAGCATCCACTGATTAATAACCAGATGGTGTCTAGTACGTATTTTAGATCTGCAAATGACTCCATAAGGAACCTCTCCTAAAAACTACTTACTGATCAAAAGGGGTAAACAAACTTTTAAAACATTATGCCCTTCAGCAGAAGGTGTGCCACTACCTGGAATTCCAGCTTGTATTTTTTTAAGAGACTGATTTTAAAAAATTTTTAGATGAATTTTTTTTCGAAAAAGTAAATTTTGAGAAGATAAAAAATTCATCAACTCCTTAAAACCAGTATAAAATTTAAGCAGAGACACCTGATAGTGAATCGGAAGGTTTTTGGTAGAGCTGTTTTTTGAGCGTTTGGTACAGGGCAATATGAAACCATAACTCACAAGGCCAACTGAAATCTTAGGGATTTTTGGTGAGACGGATTTTAGAAATGATCGGGTAGTTTTGTTCCAAGAGTTTCTTGCGGCTACTATCCCAAGCAGTAACACGGATTGCCGAAAACGGATTGTCCGTAGCAAGGGAATATTCTTCAAAAAATAAGCGGGATTCTTTAAAGAAGAATGCAGCCACTTGGTTTGGCTCAAAATTAATATTTTTGTTCAATTCGTTTTCATACAATGGGGTGATACGGACATGGCCTGCTTGGGGTGTTCCTGTCACACTAGTCAATTCGAAGCGCACTTCAATGCGCTCTCCATCGGCAGTGGCACGAAATTTCTCAATGCTGATTGGATTCTCTGGTGTAACATTCGTACGTTCTTGAGGGGGGCTGGATAACTGTTGTAGGTGTTGTTGCAATTCCACCATCTGTTGCAAAAGAGACGTGGCCTCGTCGGTGGATTTGGAAGGATTTTGAAGAGTAAAGATGAGGTTTTCAGCAGTGTGGAGAGCTTGTTTCAAATTCTTGATTTCAAACGAATAATCATGCTTCAGATTTTGTACCTCTGCCGCATGTACATCATTTAAGGTTGCCAGCTGATTGCGTAGGTGTCGGTTCTGTTGTTGCTGTTGGTTGTATTGTTGCTGATGGTGTTGGGATTTTTGATGATAACTCCAGTATTGATACATGGCCGTTCCCAAAGCAGATATGAACAAACCTGCAAAGAGAGCCGTGACCATCAAAACGGATACCCAACTGATCTCCCAATTCCTTCCACGAGCAATGATCAGAATATGATTCTTCATAAATCCCTTTTATGAATGAGTGGTTGAAGCAATATGCTGATTTGTCAACTCCATGACCTTTTGTTCCCTACCAGAAAGCTTGTGAATTGGGCAAGGACTTGGTTCTAGATAGCCTCAATGTTTTGTTCCTATTCCTGATTTCCGAGCTTTTAATGGGAAGGGTGAGGTGTCTACCGTTCAAGCTATCTATCTTCATATCCCATTCTGCCGAAAAATTTGTCCATTTTGTGCGTTTGCGGTTCGTAAAGATCGTACTTCCTTACACACACGATACTTGCAAAATCTCATCCAAGAATTGCAACGTCGTGCTGAACAATTGCAAGACCCACGGCAATCTATCGCATCGATTTACTTTGGGGGAGGGACTCCTTCCAGTTTGTCTCTTGACGAAGTGGCTTTATTGCTCGAACAGGTGCGTTTTCTCTTTGTATGTGATCCCGATGTAGAAATCACATTTGAGGTGAACCCAGAAGATGCCACGCTAGAGTATCTCAACGGTCTAGCTGAGATGGGAATCACGCGAATTAGTTTAGGAGTCCAAAGTTTTCAAGACAGCTTGCTGAAACGTCTCGGGCGCAATCATACAGCGAAGCAGGCACAACAGGCTGTTGAGGCGCTTTACGATAGCGCTATCAACAACTTCAATTTGGATTTGATGTTTAGCATTCCCGAGCAATCCTTCGTGCTTTTTCAGGCTGATGTGGAACAAATGCTGAGCTATCAGCCCTCTCATGTATCCTTATATTGTTTGGATGTGGAACCTAATACTCCATTTTCTCAGGAACCCGATGTCGTGGCTTGGGTCGATACCCACCAAAGCTTACAGCAGCAGATGTATCTATGGGCTATTGAATGCTTAAATGACGCGGGAATTGTGCAGTATGAAGTCTCGAATTTTGCTCGGACTAATTGTCAGAGCCGCTCCAACCTAATGGTTTGGTCTGGTGCCGCTTATTTGGGATTGGGAACGGGAGCACATTCGTATGTGCTTTCAAAGCGGTGGGCTAACCATCGTGCCTTAACATCCTATCAGAAGGCTTTGGTCGAAAATAAATGGCCCATTGCTTTTGAGGAAGACTTATCTTGGGTGCAACAGGCCAACGAACGCCTGATGCTGGGGCTACGCCAAACGGCGGGTCTTTCGATTGAGGAGTGGTCTATTTCTGTAGGAAAAGAATGGCCGAAAAAGAACTGGGAACTCATGGAGTCTCTCTGTCAGCAAGGGTATGCGTTGTGGAATCCTCCCCGGCTGCAATTGACGCCTAAAGGTTTGTTGCTAGCCGACGAAATCACAGCAGGGCTATTTTTGTGATTTTGCCGCACAATAAATTATTTTTTGGAGTGAACATGTTTGAGCAGATCCTCAAGCAAATTCATGATCAGTTCTTGTGCCTTCGGGTCTCTTCCCGAATACTGGGAGTACTTCCATCCATGAGCTTCTCGGAAGCCAACATTCTCACCATACAAGGTACAGGATTCCAATACACCTAATACGAAATAACAACTGAATTCGTATTGATCTAAGGCTTGTGCAGCAGAATAGGAAAGGGTTTTGGCTTTTTTCTGAAGGTAAGCTCCAATTCCTACTAACAAGTGTCGATTTTTTGGAGCATTCCCTTGAACCACTGCAAAGGTTCGGACCCACTCTCGGCAGGGGTAGGCCCGTTGAGAACGGATGTAATCTGGGGATTGAGTAATAATTTGAGTGCACTTCTCTGAGAGACTCTCATAGCGTTTTTTCATCTTCGTGGAGAGATGTTTGAGTTCCGCTTGTAAATACTTTTCAGTATCTCGATTGGAGGGCATGAGGTAAGGATGCACCACATCTTCGGGAGCCACACTGGAAACTTTAAAAATTAGAGGGAGTGTTTCATCTGGTTCCGCTTCTGAGGGCGGCGGCGGATCGAGTTTTTTCGGAGGTGGAGGAGATGTTGAGGCCGGTACTTGGGGTGCTGGCTTGCGGGAAGGTGTTGCTGGAATTTCGATGTCGGTTTGAATTACATCAGGTGAACTATCTTTGGATTTTGCTGCCATCTGTTGTGGCACAGGTTCTTTTGACGGATCCGCAGAAGAAGGAGCCTCCTGCAGCTGAGCCTGTTTATAAACAATGGGTTCAGGAAGATCGTCTTCAATAAACAAAGCACTTTTGAGATCTTGCACTGCTTCAGGAACGGTACCCAAAAACTTGGCTACCGAAAGCAATCCCGCCATTTCGAAATGGCGGCGAAATTTAGGATTTGGGCAAATAATCCGCAACATGTCGTTTCCCATTACGGCTTCGGCTCCCAAAACTCCTAACAGGGAAATCCCACCCGTACTGATAAACGGGGTATGGCTGAAATCGAAAATGAACCCCATCGCATCCTGTTCTTTCAGCTTTTGGATGTCTATCAAGAGTTCGTTGAGCTTTTCTCCCTGAAATGGTGAACGGCACGTGATCAACACCATGAGCGATTCTTTATCTAAAAAATGGATGTCCATTGCATTTCTCCTTAAGGCAACTGCACCACCGACGATTCACAAAGTTCCAGTAAGTCAGGTGAAATTTTAAATTCCAACATATCGGTGAGCCGGGCTCCAAGATAGGCCGCTAGAAAAGAAGATGGAAAAGCCTTCAATTCTTTTACAATTCGGGCATGTAATTTTGGCTGCTGCCGCGACATGTATTTTTTCAAACGCTTGGAATCCAGGTTTTGGTAACCATGAGCACATTTTTCTCGATCCAGCCCTTTAGCCAGCCCACGGAGAACGTGATCTAAAAAATCCCAATACACGGCTACCTGCTGAAAGTAGGGGTAGTGGGAGAACATTTTTTCAGCCACTTCTTCATAATGTTGGTAAAACGCTTTGGTCCGAAACACACTATCCACATTGTAACTCGTCTGTTCTTTGGAAAGCTGTTGAAGCAAACCCAACGCATCCTCTTTGATCAGCAGTGGATAGAGTTCTTTGAAAATCGAGACCTCTATCGAAGTCAATTGTCCGGATTTTTCGATTTCAGCGAGAAGGATATGGACATCTGCCATATTCATCCGCATGGCAATGAGGTGAGCAACGTTGATAAACTTCACATGGCGTGTTTTCGTCTTCGCAAAAAATTCGAAACGGAAGGGAATTCGTGCCAATTCTAGCATTTCAGTAAATTTGAGGTGGCCGCGAGCCTTGAACGATGAAAACAAGTAAAACAGTGTGTCATGACTGCATACAATGTTTGTGTCGGTGTAAGCCCACCCTTGTAATCGAGCGACTTGATCGGGCACCAATGGAAATGAAAACTCCTGAGGTGAATCGTAGTTTCGTCGCATTAATTGATTGCGATACACTACAATTTCTCCTGGACGTGGAGGAGGAGCGAATTGGATAGCGCCCGCTTTTTTGGGTTGAGTGACGGAAGGTGGAGTTGCCTCTTGTACCTCTGCTGCTTCAACCGGTTTGCCCACATCTCGTGCCTTTTTTTGTAGATGGGCGAGTTTATCTGCAATGGATCTTTTTTGATTCGGCACAGGAGTAGGGGCTGAGTTTTGCTTCGGAGCTGAGGCCTGATTGGGTATGGCAACACTTTTAGAACCTTCTTCTGCCAAGATCTGTCGGCTCAGTTCGCGCCGTAGGGTAGAGCGGATCGTTTGTGGAATATTCGGATCCGTAAGCATATGTGACTTTTTGATAATCTTGCTAATGGTCCGCAAAATTTCC
Source organism: SAR324 cluster bacterium (assembly GCA_028281495.1). Classification (GTDB taxonomy): domain Bacteria; phylum SAR324; class SAR324; order SAR324; family NAC60-12; genus JANQJU01. The sequence continues at coordinate 74,944 of JANQJU010000051.1, read as the reverse complement.
ATGTATTTGACCCGAAATGTATGGGATTGCTTGGCTGCAGGATCAAGCAATAAGAGTATCTGTTGATAAAGCCCCACCAGCTCTGCCAAACGTTTTTTTTTCAGGTTGGCTAGAAACTGAAATCGTTGTGCTTCGTTGTAGAATCCCAGTGTAATGATCATCAATGGGTCATTGCTGAAGTCAATTTCTTCCACAATGAAAGGATGGGTGAATTCTGATAGAATGGCATTGAAAGTGCTCGGAATGGCTTGCTTGCGCTTGAGGTGCGCTAGGAGCACCCTTTTGAAAAGCAAAAACAGTTTCACAACGTTGTATCGTTGGATCTGTGCTGAAGGCCCTTCCCAATTTTCTTCTTGATGCAAGAATTTGATCACTTCGAGAATGATCGGGTAATGCTGATGCTTGCCGACAAAAGAAACGATGAGCAGCGCTTCGTTTGACATGCCTTTCCCATAATTGTTCAAAAAATCGATAAACTTATAAAGCCACCGCTCCATATAATCGAGCAAGTACAAACGGCGTTCTTTGTTTTCTGTCAGACATGCGATTTCACGCACCGAGTTTAGTAACGGGAAGACGGCAAACGGAGTATGCAAGAAGATGACAGCATCCAGCATCTGCGGCACTGGATGAATAATACTATCCGGTGGGATGGCTTCTCCACGAGTTCGCCTTTCGGCCAATTGTAGTTTTTCCTTTTGTTGCTCTTTGATGAGTTCTGGCTCAATAAACTGCTCGTAGATGTCGGGAGAGTTGTTTTTGATAATTGTAAGCAATTCTTGATTCAGTAGATTGACATCGGGTGGGTGTGGTTGGATGAAAAAAACAGGCTCTTTTTGAGTTTTGGAATCTTCAAGAAGTTTTTGTTGGAGAGCAAAAAGCTTTTTTTCGCTGGTGCGGATGAATTGTAGGCACCGGTTGATGCCATCCGCTTTTTTTTTGAAGGGTTCGGGGACTTGGTCGATATCGATGAGACCTGCTTTTGTATCAATGAAGAGAGCCGCCGCCTCAACAATTAAACGACTGGTATCCATGCCTCCTCATGCTCCTTGATAATCCCCCCTTTAGAATGCCATTTTAGCCATCAAGTGCCTCCGCTGGCCAATGGATTTCGTGTCCCTCGTAGAGCACTTCTAACACATATAACCCATAAGGAGGAGCGGTTTTTCCACTTTTCCGACGGTCTTTTCCGCGTAATAATTCAAGCACGTTTTCAGGATAACGGCGGTTTTGCCCTACTTCCACCAGCGTGCCCACAATGATCCGAACCATATGTTGTAAAAAGCCATTTGCTTCCACTTCGATACGCAGATTGGCCATGGATGATTTCATGACGTGAATGGAAATCTGTCGAATATATTTCACAGGAGAGGGGGCTGAACATTGGGATGAGCGAAATGCAGAAAAATCATGCTCTCCTACAAGGTATTTTGCCGCTTTACGCATTGCTTCAAGATCGAGTGGGTATCTCACCCACCAACTGTAATGGGAACCGAATGGCGTGGGAAAGGCCTTATTGTGAATCAGATATCGATAACGTTTACCAGTGGCACTATGACGAGCATGAAAGGAGGAAGGTACTGGCAGAACGTGTTTGACCACAATGTCGTCAGGAGTGACGGCATTCAGGGCTAAACGCCACTTTTCAGCAGGAAACCGGGCAGAAGAGATAAAATTTGCAGTTTGATTGAGGGCGTGAACTTTCGCATCAGTGCGTCCTGCACCGCAGACGTCAACGGATTGTCCCGTCAACGTCTCGATTGCTTTTTCTAGTTCACCTTCGATTGTAGGATGGATGGATTGGATTTGCCATCCGTAATAGTGAAATCCATCGTAGGCGAGGAGGAGTAGCCAATTTTGTAGTGAATTAGTTGGCAACTGCACGATTAACCATTTCCCGAATTTTAACGGGGTTATTGCCGGTGAACATCTCAACTTGTTCGCCATCTTTAAACATTATGACAGTTGGGATACCTCGGATTCCAAATTGGGCGGGGATTTCTTGATTATTGTCGACATTCAGTTTGCAAACTTTCACCTTGCCCTCATAGCTTTCTGCCAAATCGTCAATCGTCGGTGCTAATGCTAAACAAGGACCACACCATTCTGCCCAGAAATCGACTAAGGCGTATCCGCTGTTCACCGTGTCCGCAAAGTTTCCATCGGTCAAATGCACTACTTTTTCACTAGACATATTATCTCTCCTTAAGAGGCTCTGGGTTCCGGATTCCGAAGTTTTAAGACGGTTGCATGATCAAATTTGTGATGAAAAACCGAAAATCCAGAGGGGTTATTGAATACAAAAAAAGTCTCTGTTTTTACATGAGACGCAGAACGTTGACAAGTTATTAAAAACTTTCTTTTTTAATTTCAGTTGATTAAGTGCGTTATAAAGTTTTTGGGTAATTCATGCTGTTTTGGATTCGGTACGGATTTTGTGTTCAATGTAAAATTCTGCTGCTCGGTAGGAACTTCGCACCAAAGGCCCAGAAGCAACATAATCGAACCCCATCGTGTCTCCAATTTCTGCAAATTCTTGGAATTCATCTGGATGTACATAGCGGAATACTTTGAGCTTGCTTGGATCCGGTTGCAGGTATTGACCTAAAGTTAAAAAGCTCACGTCGTTTTGGCGCAAATCTTCCATCGCTTGAATGACCTCGTCACGAGTTTCACCAAGACCCAGCATGAGAGAAGACTTCGTATAGAGATCTGGACGCTGGGCCTTGATATAGGCCAATACCTCCAATGATTGCTGATAACCGGCACGGGGATCTCGTACTTTAGGAGTGAGTCGTTCTACCGTTTCTACATTGTGGGCCAACACGTGAGGGTTGGCATTCATGACCAGCTTGACCAAGGATTGGTCGCCTTGGAAATCAGGAATCAACATTTCCACCAAAATCCTTGGATTTTTCAGACGCACAGCTCGCAGGCAAGCGGCGATGTGGCGTGCCCCTTGGTCTTCTAGTTCATCCCGGTTCACACTAGTAATGACAACATAATTGAGATCCATCTGATGGATCGTCTCGGCCAACTTCCGTGGCTCTTCCAAGTCTAAAGAGGTGGGTCGGCGAGCTGTTTTTACAGAGCAAAAACGGCACCCGCGGGTGCAGGTATCTCCCATCAACATGAAGGTGGCGGTTCCGCCATTCCAGCATTCGCCAATATTTGGACACCGTGCTTCCTGACAGACTGTGCTCAGTTGAAGGTCTTTAGCACGATGGCTAATCCAATTATATTTTTCGCCACTTGGAAACGGTACTTTGAGCCAACGAGGTTTCGGAGGATGAGTCATAGTTCTTCCTAATTGGGAGAGGGTGAGGGGGATGGTGGTAGATTGTTGTTTCTCTGATCCAACTGTTGCAACGCCTTTTGAATTTTAGGATTGTTTGGGTCGAAACGCAAGGCTTCCTCCCACATAGTGCGGGCTTGAGACCAGTCTTTCTGTACCCAGTGGAGCATTCCTCGTGTCCACCATGCTGTTGCTGATTTAGGGTAGTAGCGAGTTAAACTTTCCAAAAAGCTAGAAGCTTCGTCATAGCGTTTCAGTTTCATGAGAACAGTGCCGAGCCGCAAGAGGCTTTGTGGATGTTGAGCACTAAGAAACAAGACTTTACGATAATATTGTTCAGCTTGATCGAAATCCTTCAGCCGTTCATTGGCCAAGCCCAAGTGATAATACACCGGTTCTGAATCCGGGAATTTGCTTTCTAGATCTGTGAGTCGTTCAATAGCTCCTAAATATCGTTTTTTTGCCAGTTCGATACGGGCTAGTTGAATATGGGGATCCAATTGTTTTGGATCGAGTTGAGAGGCTTGTTCAAAGCGTTGTTGAGCTTGGTCCCATTCCGTTTGCTTGTAAAATTCATGCCCCTCTCGCATCAAGGTTTCATATTGACTTACGCTGGTTAGTGCAGGCCGAAGCTCTTGCATGGTAATAGCAAGAGCTTCGTAAGCGGGAAGATTACGCTGAGCAAAATAGGATGGGTCTTGAAGAAATGGATTGTCGTCGAGGCCTCTGAGGATATGCGGTTCTCCTTCTTTAAGGGTGCGTCCAATCGTAAATCCGTAGATCATTTTTGCAATCGTGTTCCAAGGGTTGTATCCATTAGCCACCACAGCCTCTGCTTTGGCCGCATTTTTATTGTCCTGATAATAATAAATTTGGGCTAGCAAAGCGTGAGCATGGTCGTATTGAGGATATCTCGTAAGTGCTTCCTGAATGACTTCCTCCGCCTGTTTCAACACCGAAGCCTTCGGAGCAGGATACACTCCTTCTTGAATCAACAAGGAAGCCAAAGCAGTGTAAATCAATTGTCCCATTTCTGGATAATTGGCACGTAGGGCTTCCAACTCTTCTTTGTAGTTTTGCCATTCAGGAGTGCCGGGGATTTGTTTGGGTTGCAATTTCCACCGATATAAGGCTTCCACTCCTTCCCATGTGTAATTTTGACGCTGTAACTGAAGCCTGGCTAAGTGGTTGTGTCGTTTGGCTAAGGATTTCAACACCACTCCCATTGCATCATCTGGTGTTTTCCAAGAGTCTGCGGATTGAAATGGTAATGCTTGAAACCCCAATTCCGTATCGTTGAAAAACACAAAACCATGGATCGAAGCATGCGAGAGTACCTTTTGCACTTCGACACGAATCAGGTATCGAACGTGAAGCTGATTCAATAGACGAGCGTCTATCAGCGTATTGGAGTCAAGAGGTAAATGTTCTTGCCAGAGTTGAAAAGTGGGAGCAGGGAGTGTGGCAATGCGGGAAAGAACAAGTTGATGGGTGAGTTCTTCTTGAAGAAAAACCCCAAGCCAGTTCATGTCGTTTGGGTAGTTGACATGAAACGGTAACACACCAACAACAGTAGATGTATTACCTTGGGCTAATGATGGCCCTTGCCCCAGTATCCACGTGAGGCACAAAGCCAATGCAAGTTGGCTAATCTTCCTTATCATGCAATGGGGCTTTTCTCAGCAATAGTAATCTTTAAGGATCAATATTGAGGTTCTTCAGGTGCTTCTTCTTCAGAACCTTCTTCTCCTTCTTCGGAATCGTCATCTGAAGATTCTTCTTCGGAACTACTATCCTCGGTTTCGTCCGATTCTTCGTCTCCAGGCTCTTCTTGTTCCAATTGTTCGAATTTATTGATGAGGCTTGTCAATTTGTCTTCCCAACCATCTCTTTCTTGTTGGAGTTCATCACGTTCCTCCTGCAACTGCTTAATTTCTGTTTGGAGGCTTTGGATTTTATCAATGGCACTTTGAATTTTATTTTCCAGGGTATTGAGCAGATCCGACATGGTTCATTTCCTTATGATATCCGTGGTTTTGTTAAGAGTGAGTTAATGACAAAAAGCGGGTTCACTCGTATCAACATTTATCGGAAAAGTAAAATACAAGTTTGCGTCTAGGCTGATGCTTCCAACGGTTGCTGGGCATTGGTCGGTTTTTGTTGAATTTTGGGTAGCATGGCCCATTTTTTGAGTATGGAAGCCATTGCCAATGTGACGCTCAATCCACAATCTTCACGTTGCTGATCTGGCTTGGCTTGGGAAATGAAACGGTCAGGAACGCCTAAAACCTCTGTCAAAGGGCGTAATCCTTGACAACTCAGTTCTTCCAAAACACCACTACCGAATCCGCCATGGATAGTATTTTCTTCCATCGTAACCACGAGCTTTGCTGTCATTCCGTAGTGTTGAATAACTTTTGTATCCAAAGGCTTTACAAACCGTGCATTGATGACTGCCACCGAGTAGCCTCGTTCTTCCAATAAGGAGGCTACTTCTTCGGCAGTGTTAACCATCACACCGATCGCAAAGATGGCAATATCCGAGCCGTCTTGTAGGACATGAGCTTTACCCAGTTCGATTGGCGGGACTGATTGTTCATCCAGTTCGTTGGTATTGCCTCGTGGATAGCGGACCGCAATGGGACCTGTCTCATAACGATGGGCAAAATCCACCATTAGTTTTAATTCTGCTCCGTTTTTGGGGGCTAAAATCGTTAGACCTTGAATCATCCGTAAGTAAGTTAAATCGTATACGCCTTGATGAGTCGGGCCGTCGGGACCAACCAAGCCAGCACGGTCGATCATGAAACGTACAGGCAATCGTTGAATTGCTACATCATGAATCACGTGGTCGATGGCCCGTTGGAGAAAGGTGGAATAAATCGCCACAAAGGGTTTCAATCCACTCGTTGCCATTCCAGCAGCAAAGGTAACGGAGTGACCTTCGGCAATTCCTACATCAAACACACGATCAGGGAATTTCTTCAGCAAATGGAAAATTCCAGAACCGCTCAGCATGGCAGGACTGATTGCGACCACCTCCGGATCCTTTTCCATCACTTCATCTAATTTTTGGCCAAAAACTTTAGAGTAGCTTTTCTCATCAGAGCTAGCAGGGCTTTTTTTGAGAAACTCTCCACTTTCGGGCAAAAACGGTGTGACCCCATGATATTTGAAGGCATCGTTTTCGGCAAATGAATAACCTTTGCCTTTTTGGGTGAGTGCATGAATGACAATAGGACCCTTCAAATCTCTGACATGGGTGAGGATCTCCAAAAGATCAGGAATGCTATGACCATCGACCGGGCCAAAATAACGCCAGCCCAAGCCCTCAAACAACATACCTGGAGTCAGGAAGGTTTTTAGTGAGGCATTGATTTTATGGAGACCATGGCGAATGCTTTCGGAAAATGGCACTTTTCCCGCAAGTTCCCAGGTTTCGTCACGAAGTCTGTTGTAGGATTTAGAGGAGGTTACCCGAGTGATGACTTTGGAAAGAGCACCTACATTAGGATCGATACTCATTCCATTGTCACTTAGAATGACAATCATGTTTTTGTCTAAATAGCCGTTATGGTTAAGAGCTTCAAAAGCAAGCCCTCCTGTGAGAGCACCATCTCCAATAACTGCAACCACATGGTTACTTTTTTGGTGCAGATCACGTCCGACTACCATACCTAAGGCCGCAGAAATTGAGGTAGACGCGTGACCTGCTCCGAAGTGATCAAATGGGCTTTCATCGGGCGACAAAAATTTTTTAACACCATCCTTTTGTGTCAAGGTGTCGAAGCGTTCGTTACGGCCTGTTAACAATTTGTGTGAATAGGCTTGATGCCCCACGTCCCAGACGATGCGGTCGGTGCGGAAGTCAAATACCTTGAACAGCGCAACCGTGATTTCTGTTGCTCCTAAAGAAGAAGCGAGATGACCCCCTGTCTTGCTTGTGACTTCGATAATCCGTTGACGACATTCATGGGCAAGTTGTATTAGTTCTTCATTAGTGAACTGATGAATTTCGTGGGGATGTTTGATGGTATTTAACAATTTCATGTGTTTCTCCCATCACTGCGTGGCATGCATTCCATCAACGGGTTTTGGACATTCCATTGATCCATTGACATGCATTTGAAATTAAAATGGAGAACCTCCCGTTTGACAACTCACTCATAACGCGAGGGAAATGTTCCTAAGTGTTTATAGCGTGCTTAAACTATTGATTATGCTGGTGTTATACAGCGTTTCTTGGGGGAGGTAAACCTTGTCTGACCAAATTGTCAATCGGCTGAAACAAGTTCAAACCAACATCAAAGGTAGTCGCAGGCTCCCATTTCCTGTGGAACAAACTCAAAAAGAGGTCCAACAAACCAATCGTTTTGTCCAGCAAGTTTTCCTCAAAGGAGCAGGGCTGGTTATTCCGAAAGATGCTCAAGCCCATATTGCACAGGGGCTTGCAGAAACGAATCGGTTGCTTGGGCAGTTGATTCAGAATTGTCCCAGTGAGCATCATTATCAGTTATATCGGCATCAATTTGCCGAGGCCATGGAAACGATTCACAGTCTATGCAACTGCGTTCGGCTTTCCATCGATAATGGGTTCTATGAAATCGAACCCCGGGGGTTTTCCCTCTATTCTTCTGTGGAACTTTCTTGGCAACGTGTTCAAGAGATTGCTCATAGTTTTTTACAATCTCAAAAATCACTCTATTTTCCTGACAATTTATTGAGCAATCAAAAGCTCCAAACCTTTGTAAGGCAACACTATCAATCGATAGAGCCGATTGCTATTCCTCTCTTGAAAAATAAACCTGACAATCTGGCTATTCACCGGTTTGACGTTCCTGCGTTGAAACAAATCAATCAGTACTTTGCATTGGTTCGGAAGCTTTATCACCATTTGGATCAAGAACGGCTGCAGTATGCACAGGTTGCTGCTCCGGCTCCCGTAGATTCGCCTCAACAGATCATTTCGGAAGTTCACAAGCTCGAACAGAAAATACAACGCTACTGTGCTGGAGTAGAACACCCTCTCTTAAGGCATGCACTCCGATTCGATGAAACCACGTCTACCGATCTCCAATCCGATCTGCATTCGATCTATATTCAATTAGAAGCTCCTCGAATTTTGGTAGAGCGTGAGCACACCTTAACCCAATGCCTGACACGTGATCCACAAACAGGCCTTCAAGACTTTTTTAAGACCATTGCTTTTGAAAAAAGGCAATTGCAGTTTTTCATTGGTAACCTTTCTCGGTTCACCCAGAGCTTATCGGCAGTGAGTTCTATCTTGGCAAATCTTTCGATTTCGTTTGGAAAAATTTATCAACTTTCTAGCAAAGCGAATATTACCAAACAGTTTGTAGTTCGGGCGTTTCAAACCGCCCATAATTTACTCAGTCGAAGCATTCAATTTGCCGAAGCTCGCCAAACCGATTCCCAGCATTTGCAGATGGCCCTGCACAAAGCCACATTGTTTCAGAAATCTTTAGAGGGAGCCATTATCGAAGGATTGAAAGAATTGGAAGCTGCCAAGCAAGGTGTAATGAACTACGATCAAAAATTGACTGTCAAACTGAAACAAGCTTTAGAAGTGCAATTGCCTACACCGGCACTCCTACAGGAAACGATCCGGGAAGCCTACGAAGAGCGTTCGGAATTAACGGCTGCGGCCATGTTTCTCAACAATGTCTCCTACAACTTTGATCTGTTGGCGAGTGAACTTTCCAAAATTGATCGAGCTTACGCACAAATTCCCGCAGATGCCCCTGATGGTCCTCCAGAAGCTATTGCAGGTATCCTTCGTTCTTACAGTGCCTGCCCTGAAAAACTCCTCAATAAGCTATGGAATGACATCCAACATTTGGATTGGTTCATCGAAGAAGTTTTGCTGGAAGGCATTCGGGAGGAACGTCGTTTCAAGGATGAATGTGAAATATTTTTAAAACCCGTTGAGCAACGAAAAATAGCCAAGAAGCTTCAGGCAGAAAAGATTCAACGTCAAGCGGAACGACAAAAACAAATTGAGGCAAAAAAGGCAGCAGGAGCTAAAGACGACGAATTCAATTCCCCAACCTCTCTCCGCAAGAAAGGAGCAGGCTCCAGTGCTCAGAGCGATTCCTTTCGCATCAAACCCAAATCAGGTGCCTCTAAGACCGAAGATAGTTCGTCTGACTCAAATAGCCCACGAGTCCAGCCTGTCTCCAAAAAAACGGGGTATAGCCCATTCAATCCAGAAACGACGCAAAAACTTCTGAAAGCCTGCCACGGTATTGCAACCGAACGCGCCCTTTCGATTCATGAGTTGTTGGAACGCCCGCATGCCTTCTTTGACTATCTCAATCGACTGGAAGAGCAATACGATCCCAATTCTCCGTTTGGTGAGGATTTCTATTTGGAAGAATTGCGCGACAGTCAATCTGCCTTAGATTTTGTGCTGGGGTTTGCCAAGATGAAATTTCTCCCTAATGGTTATTACAATGCCAATGGAGACGCCATTCCCTTTGATCCAGAAACAGGAAGTTTCAGTGATATCATGGGCACAGACCGTTACTTGAAAGTTTCTTCGCGTGTATTGGAAACGCCAAAAGCTATTTTTGGGAGAATCCTACGAGTGATGATGGGGTACGAAGAACCTGCTGCCTTGAGCCAAGTCGAAAATGAAGCTGTGATCGAAATTCTCAAGATCGACCACATCTTACGAGACGACGAAAAAATTCAACTGCATGACGTGTTGCCGTTTGTGTCTTAAATCGTGGTTCTGTACGGCTCACCCTCTGCACTGCCACTCTCAATTAAAATCATACCTCAAACCCAATTCCACTTGCAGTTCCATGAGAGGGCCTCCAGGTGTTTGAAAGGTGGCAACGTTGATCCCAAGCAGGCTGAGGATTTTAGGCCCTGCGGTCCAGCCGATATGTAAGATATCAGCAGTGGTGCGGCCTTCTTGTCGACCCGCATGGGTGTCTTCCCACTCCAGATGACGCCAGGAAAGCATCCCACCTTTGACGTAATCGGTGAAGCGACTTTGATCAAACAGCCCCACTTCCCATCCAATTCCGTGGGAATGAAGATTCCAACCAGCCACCTTGCCACCCAATCCAATCAATTGCTCGGGAATGTAGAGGAAGAGGAGTTGTAACTTGCGATCAGGACCAAGATAGCTGGAAGACAAATCTGTGGTCAGACCTCCGGCGACTGTGGTATAACTGCTGCCTCGGTTGCCCAAGGTGTGATAGGCTTGGATTTCCGGACGCAGAGAAGTCAATTGGGCGTTCACTGTCTCCCCCCACACACTCACGAAAACCAACACTCCGATAAAATAACGAAACTTCACCATAACGCTCTATTACTTAACTATAAGGGTTATTAAATAAGGATGATCGTATGAGATACAACAGCACACGTGGACAAGTGAACCATTTGTCATTTGAAGAAGCCGTCATGATGGGCCTTGCTGATGACGGCGGCCTACTCATCCCAGAATTTCTTCCGCAAGTGCAAGACCAATTGCCAACCTGGAGTTCTTATTCTTTCCAGGAATTGAGCTTTGCCATTCTTTCGCTTTTCATCGACGATGAAATTCCTCATGCTGACCTCAAAGACTTGATCAACCGCAGTTATGCCACCTTTTCCCATGCTGAAGTCACTCCAGTGGTGTCGGTAGGACCTTTGCACATCTTAGAATTGTTTCACGGTGTGACGTTTGCTTTTAAGGATGTGGCACTGCAATTCCTCGGAAATCTGTTTGAATACTTTCTTAAGAAGCGAGGCCAACAATTGAATGTGCTGGGGGCTACTTCAGGAGACACGGGCAGTGCGGCGATTTATGGTTTACGTGGAAAAAAAAATGTTCATGTGTTCATGCTACATCCCAAGGGGCGGGTGAGTCCGATTCAAGAGCGTCAAATGACAACTGTTTTGGATGCCAATATCCACAACCTCGCCCTCGAAGGAACATTTGATGATGCCCAGAACATCGTGAAGTCGCTGTTCCGCGAAGCGGATTTCAAACGGCAGTATCAATTGGGTGCAGTGAATTCGATCAATTGGGCACGAGTGCTGGCACAGATCGTTTATTACTTTTATGCATATTTCCGAATTCGTCCCCAGTGTGACGGACCCGTCGGTTTTTCTGTACCAACAGGCAACTTTGGTGACATCCTAGCAGGGTATTATGCACGTAAGATGGGACTGCCTGTCAATCGACTGATCGTGGCGACCAATCAAAACGACATCCTTCACCGTTTCTTCAGTCATGGTGCCTATTATAAAGAGGAGGTTCATGCCACGTGGAGTCCTTCAATGGATATTCAAATTTCCAGTAATTTCGAACGCTTTCTGTATTCCCTAAGCGATAACAATGCAGAACAGTTGAGTGGGTGGATGGAAACCTTTCGCACTACGGGCAAGCTTTCCATCCAAGGGGTATTGTTGGAAAAAGCCAAAGCAGAAATGAGTTCAGGCCGTGTCTCTGAAGAAGACACGTTGGCTACAATTCGGAAATGCTATGAACAATACGGCTATATCCTAGATCCGCATACGGCGATTGGTGTTAAAGCTGCCGAAGCTTATGAAAATGACACTCCTATCATCTGCTTGGCGACAGCCCATCCAGCTAAATTTAGTCGGGCAGTGGAGCAAGCCATTGGCCGAGGTCCAGATTTCCCATCCTCATTAGCCAGCCTTGAGGGACAAAATACTCGTTGCCAGGTCCTTCCTGCCACTGCTGATGCTGTGCGCCAAACGATTGTGAACACTTTGGGGTAAGGCATGTCAGAGCCTACAGAAATTTCGTACCAATCGTTTAATAAAAAGCGATCTCTTTGGCGCAAAAAATTGCAGCGAAATCTGGAATACCAGATTTTGCGCTTGGGGGCATTTTTAGGACGTAATTTACCGTTCCACACCCTACAAAACTTGGGGAAAGGCCTGGGGTGGCTGGCTTATCGGGTTTTAAAGAAAGAACGTTCGATTATCGAACAACAACTCGGTTGGGTGTTCCCTGATATTTCATTGCAACAGCGTGATCAGTGGACACGTGAATGTTTTTTGCATTTTGGTCGACTGTTATTTGAGATTCTTGGCATGGATCACTTGGAAGCCGAGGCCCACCAACGCTTTGTAGTGCATGGGGCAGAGCTGCTCAAAGAAGGCAAAGACGCTGGCAAAGGCACAATTGTTTTAGGCCTCCATTTGGGAAATTGGGAAGCGTTGGTTCCATATTTAATGACCACAGAATACATCGCGAAAGTAGCTGTCACACCACTGTATGATGAGCGGTTGAATGATTTTTTTGTACAGCTTCGGCAACGTGGCAACATTCAGTTGATCCAGCGGGGGCGTCCAGAGGCCGTCCGGGCAATTTTAAAATGCTTCAAACAAAATGAGATTTTTTTTGTACTCATTGATCAGGACACGGATGTTTCCAGCATGTTCGTGCCTTTTTTTGGTCGCCCGGCTCAAACACCAATAGTCGCATCGAACCTTGCCCTAAAAACAGGGGCTACGGTGCTGAGTGCCGCTGTGGCCCGGCGAGAAGATGGTAGGTTTGACGTGCATTTGGAACGAGTGGGCCAGTTCTACGTATCGAGTCCGACACAGCGAGATATCTATGAAGTCACTTTGAAGTTCAATCAACACATCGAACAACTCATTCGACGCTATCCGGCCCAATGGGCGTGGTTCCATCGTCGATGGAGACATCGTCCGACGGAAGCTGATTTGGAGTTGTTGGAAGAAATGCAACGCGAAACATCGCAAAAGGAGCTATGAATCACGAACATTTGTACAATCTATTCCAAGATGTGAGCCAAGGCCGTTTGAATCCAGAAGCGGCGATGCGTCAAATCGAAAGTATGAGTTATACGGATTTGGGATTTGCCAAGGTGGATCATCATCGTCAACAACGTATGGGATTTCCCGAAGTGGTTTATGCTGCAGGAAAAACAGTGGAGCAGTTGTTTGAGATTTGTTCGGCCCATCTTGAGGTTCACGATCGTTTATTAATCACTCGACTTTCCGCAGAAAAACAGGAGCAACTGCTCCAAAAAGGCATTCAGGGGCGTTATAATTCTTTGGGACGCACCTTGGTGTTTGACCAAGCCCCGGTGGATCCGATAGGAGATATTCTAGTGTGTTGTGCTGGTACTTCCGACTTGCCTGTCGCTGAAGAAGCCCGTGAAACCGCGGCCATCATGGGAAATCGAGTGGAAGTGATTGCCGATGTGGGAGTGGCGGGTATCCATCGGTTGCTGGATCGAACGGAGCGGATTCAACAAGCTCGGGTTATTATCGTGATTGCGGGGATGGAAGGGGCCTTGGCCAGTGTTGTGGGAGGCTTGGCGGCGGTCCCAGTGATTGCGGTGCCGACTTCAGTCGGATACGGAGCGAGTTTTCAGGGGCTTGCTGCTTTATTGACCATGCTCAACAGTTGTGCTCCCGGTGTGGCTGTGGTGAATATCGACAATGGGTTTGGGGCAGCATTTACCGCAAGTTTAATCAACAAATCGAGCAGTTCGTGAACCAATTCGGGTTGGTTCTGTTCCATACAATCAACACCATTGAAAAAGAGACGCCATGCCAATGGTTTTGAGTCATCGACACCGCATCCATTACCGGTTTGAGGGGGAGAGAGGTCCCTTCCTCATATTGTATCCGCCCCATTTTGACAGTCTGCAAAACTGGTATCGCTTGGGATACGTTGAGCAGTTGCAGGAATACTATCGCCTCATCTTGATCGATCCTCTTGGCCAAGGCCGCAGTGACGCTCCTTTGGATCCCGAACATTATACATTGGCAGCTAGGGCAGGACACATTTTAGAAATCACGGAGGAATTACGAGTAGAAAGCTTTCATTTCCTAGGTTTTGGTTTGGGGGCCCAGGTCGGCTTTGTGCTAGCGACCGATTTTCCAAGACGCCTCCGTTCCTTATCGTTGGCGGGCACGCATCCCTATTCAGAACGCAACGAAGTGAGGCGGCTCGAAAATACGGCCCAGTTGCTTCGTACCGAAGGCATGGATGCGTACATTGAGCAATTGAAGTTCCAGGGAGAGATGTCTTCTACACGAGAAGCAGAGATTCAGTCGGGTTCTCCAGAAGCTTATGCTTTGGCTTTAGAAGCTGTTGCCCAATGGGAAGGCGTTGCAGACAGGCTACCTTCGATTCGCGTACCGGGATTGCTCATCACCGCTACGGCAGAAGACAAATTTTTATCCATTCGTGAAGCCGGGCGAAACATGCCGCGTACTCGTTACTTGATATTGCCTGAATTACAATTCGAAGACAGTTGGCTGACTTCCGAATTGATCGTTCCCGAAGTGACCGATTTCATTCGTCGCCAACGTTGGTCAGGTTGACACCCTTTCCACATTTACCGATGGAGATTGTCATGCCTCACATCGCATTCATCAGCAGGATCCTTCTCATCGTACTGGGGTTGGGAACACTAGAGACCGGAGTTTCCGTAGCGGCTAATACTGCGATGGCAAGTTTGAATCAAACCGGAGGATCCGTCGAAGTGATCCAAGCCCAAGACCAAAAACGGATCAAGGGGCGAGATGGATTGCTGTTATATGCGACCGATACGGTCAAAACAGGTGACAATGGACACACGACGATTTTGTTCCGAGATGGTTCTGAAGTTCGATTGTTCGAAAATACAGAATTTGTCATTGAGGAGGCCGCTGAGCTGGAAACTCAAGAACGTTCTTTCAATTATAAATTTCTTATGAAGCTCGGTTCGATGTGGGGCAAGTTTGTAAGGGGGCGCCAAAAAACTAAAATTCAGAGTTCCAATGCCACCATTGGGGTGAAAGGCACGGTTTTGCGTCTCAAAGATAGTGAAGAGTCCGCGACCATTGCTGTTGCTGAAGGAGCATTAGCCGTAGAAAATGGAACCTCTTCCGTAATTTTAGAAAGCGGTAAACGCTTAGCAGCGTTCACCAATGAAGATCAATTGGAAGACAAATTAGAAGACATTCCCTATCGCTTGGTCATGGCTCCAGAAAAATTCCATATGGATTTTCGCAATTCCAACGAAGAAACAGTCCGCATCGGAATCCAAATGATCGATATTATGAAGGGTAGCAACATCAAGAAGCCCGGTCGTGTGTATCTGCAAAGCAACTACTACAATACTTTTTTTCCCAACAGCGTGGCTTTGGACAGCAGCGGGTTCACTCGCATTCCGGTGGTGATCCGTTCCCCAAACCTTGATGACGATACCTTCGATGGTAAAGTGATCATCTGGGCGGTCATGGATGATCCTACTTATGACGATGTAGGCGATGGCAGCATCATGCTCACCATCAAAATGCCGGGCAAACGCAAGTACATGCGAGTGGATGCTGACTCTGGAACCATCATTCCTGTCGAATGAACATGGGGGTGGATGGAGGCTTAGAAATCATTGTAGCCTTGCTTGTCGGTTTTGGGATCAGCCCGATCTTGATTCGTTGCATTCAACGCATGCCAGCTGACCAACCTCTATGGTCTCCTCCGCTTCAATGTCGTGCTTGCCAGACTTCACTCCCTGTTATTAGTTACCTCCCCGTTTTAGGATATTTTTTAGCCCTCCGAAAATGTCATTCCTGTCAGCATCCATTGCCGATTCAGTCATGGCTTGCAGAATTGATGGCGCTTCTGGGAACTCTCTCTTTGTTTTTATGGCACGGGTTTTCCGCGTCCCTATGGGTCGACCTACTCTTTTTGTATTCTCTCATTGTGGTCACTTGGATCGACTGGAATGAATTGATCATCGAACCCCGTGTCGTCGTGATTGCAATTGTATTCCGCATTGCTTGGGTTGGAATTTTTGATTTGCCACAATTGATTCATTACTTGGCCAGCATGCTGGTGGCCGCAGGCGCTTTTTATTTCATTGGATTCTTTTATGAGACACTTCGAAATCGCCAAGGTTTAGGCGAAGGCGATGCGGCCGTTTTGGGCATGATTGCCTTATGGACGGGTTGGCAGGATCTCCCTTTGGTCATTCTGATTGCTGCCTTGAGTGGCCTTTTGGTAGGAGGAGGCATCCTTTTCCTAAAGAAACTGCCTTTGGGGTCTACTCAAGTACCATTTGCCCCATTTTTATGTTTCGGAGGGGCCTTAATGTATAGTTTGCAACTAGTAATAGGAGAATCAGTGGTGCTTCGAATTTTCCTACCATAACCGACAAAAGTTTTACCTACTAAATCGCTCCCGCCTCTATTGACAAATGATCCTTCCAAAACCAAGTGATGTCAGAAGCATAGAAAAAGAATCAAAATTTTAAGCCAATTGGTGTATCTCCATTGAAAGCCATTGGCTTAATATTTGATGAATGCTTTCTAAAACAATTTCTAACATTTGAGGGGATGAATATGCCAAAAACACATGAGCTTTTTGTAAGACACGTTTTTCATAAACATGCTCATAATTATTTACCAGAGGGGGATCACTATTTGAGTCAGGAAGTACAGCCTGATTACAGATTCAATGTCATTGGCACGGGGATGATCGGTCAGGAGCACATCAATGTGACTATGCTTGAGGGGCGAGCGACAGTCCACGGAGTGTTTGATCCAAATCCACGTAGTATCGAAGGGGCACAAGCGGTTTATGGACGGTATGCGAATCCGAATCAACTGAAGATTTACGATTCGTTACAAGCAGCCTGTCATGATCCAGAGGTGGATGCTTTGCTCATTTGCACGCCCAACTTTTCCCACATTGCTATAGTTCGTGAGGCGATCCAATCGGGCAAGCATATTTTTCTTGAAAAACCAATGGCCACGACCCTTGCTGACGCCTATGAAATTGCACAGATCGCACAGAACTATGAGGGGGTTTTCCAGATTGGACTTCAGTATCGTTACAAGGCCATTTATGCCGAAGCGCTTCATGAAGCTTTAGACCGACAAGCTTTAGGCAGCATCAAAACCTTAAGCTTGTTGGAGCATCGCCTTCCTTTCTTTGACAAAGTAGGACAATGGAATAAATTTTCAGAATATTCGGGTGGAACGCTGGTAGAAAAATGTTGTCATTATTTTGATTTGTTGAATCTGTTGGCCCAATCGTTGCCTAAAGAAGTGTATTGTTCAGCAAGTATGGCGGTGAACTTCCGAGATTTTGAGTATGATGCCCATTCTTCGGATATCATCGACAATGCCTCAACCATTATTACCTACGAGAATGGCGTTCGAGCACAGTTCAACCTATGTATGTTCGCTCCGATGTTTTACGAAGAATTGATAGTCTGTGGCGAACAAGGCCACCTGAAAGCCTGGGAAAACCAAGATTTTTTGCTAGGTGCTCCGCTGGAAACAAGTTTGGACATTCGGTGTGGTGCCAATCGTCCCTCTCGTAACAGTTCTCCTCATTATCCCTCTCTCATTGAAGAAAGTGGACACCACGGATCCACTTATTTCGAACATGTGTATTTCGTTGATAACATCAAAGGTATTGCTCGAAATACTGCCACTGCTAAAGAAGGTTTTTGGTCGGTTGTCGTCGGGTTGGCTGCGGAAGAATCCTGGAGAACACAACAGGTCGTGAAGGTAGAAGAGCTTTTGAGCCGGTTGGATCTACCTGCGGAAGAAACCGACTGGATCAGGTAGTGGTTGGATAAGACTAAAGAAAATTAAATTTTCATACTCGCCGTTGCGTCTTTTTGAAAGCTGCTACGTCTTACCATGCAAGGAAATCGCATCTCCATTTGGTGAAAATTGTGTATTTTCGATATCATCTTAAATTGCATAGAGCAAAGCAGAAGAGTTGAAGTAGATGTGTATATGACTTCAAACCCAACGAAAGTGTATGACTGATCTCGAATCGATCTGGAAAGCGTACTATAGGAATCTACATGCCTTTGTGCAGAAGCGAGTGAAGGATGCATCTGTAGCGGATGACCTACTGCAAGACATTTTCCTCAAGGTTTATACGAAATTGGATGGGTTGCAGTCAGAGGAAAGGCTGGCTAGCTGGCTGTATCAAATTGCTCGGAACGTGCTTATTGATCATTTCCGTAAACAGCGTCCGATAGGCGAATTGCCGGATTCTTTAAGTGGTCTTGAAGCCGATCCCGTTCAAGCTGCGCGGCAAGAGTTAGCAGATTGTTTACTGCCTATGATACAGAAATTGCCTGCACCGTACCAGGAGGCGGTGATGTTGTCGGAAATTGAGGGGGTTGCTCAGAAAGAAGTGGCTGTACGGCAACAGCTATCGCTTTCAGGTGCTAAATCGCGAGTCCAACGCGGTCGGGGGTTGCTGAAAACGATGCTGTCGGAATGTTGTCGGTTAGAGTTCGACCACCGAGGTGCGTTGACAGATTATGAGTCTCATTCAAACCGCTGCATAAAGTGTTGAGAGGGACGACTATCCCCTAGCTTGTTCTTCGTTCAGCAATGCAATCTGCCTCAACAACAGATGCATTTCACCAAGTTGGCCTTGCACCACACCAAGTTGACCTTGCATTCCATCCATCTGGTTTTGCATTCCATCCATCTGGTTTTGCATTCCGCCTATCTGATTTTGCATTCCATCCATCTGATTTTGCATTCCATCCATCTGGTTTTGCATTCTGGTTTGCCCCTCCTTGAGTTCTTGGACATCTTCTTCAATTTGTGTGGTCTGTTCCTCTATCTGTGTTGCACGATTTTCTAATCGTTTTTGCCCTTCGGTGAGAGATTGGGTGGTTTGTTTGATTTCTCGGACATCCTTTTTGATTTCATTCTGCCCTTGTTTCAGTTCAACAAACTTATCCATCAGTTCCATTTCGCGAGTTGATGTGTGATCCGCCACCATCGCGATTTGTTCTTTAATGTGTATCTCTCTCATGCTGACCTCTTTGTGTTGGTGCATACATTGGACAACAAAAACATACTACCACGACAAAACTGTGGAGGAATCAATCCTCTTTCCTCGTTCTCAATGCATCTCAATGGAATATCTATTTTTGAAACAGAATACTGCAAATCTAGAGAAAACAATAGAGTTAATTAGTTCACCATATTTTTATTAAAGTGTTGCTGGATGATGGTGAGAGTTGATGACGAAAAAGCAGTACGAAAATGTGACTTTTTTCCGTCCAATCTCGGTCTTACGTAAATCTACGTATGGTTCGGTCTTGCCCTTAGGGGTACAACTTTAATCGTGATCTGTTTGTTCCTTCTTTCCTCTCTGGAGGGCTCGTGTTTGTGGAGCGGTGCTGCCTCCGCTTCGCAAGCACGGGTGACTCACCGCCTTAAGATCAAAACTGACATGAGTATCATATACGTCTTAATACCCGCCTCCCTACTCTTGGGTCTGGGAGCGTTGTGGATGTTTATTGTAGCGTTGCGTTCGGGGCAATTCGACGATCTGGATACCCCAGCTCACCGCATTTTGTTTGATGATGAAGAAACGAAACCTCAGGAAAAGGGATCGCTATGACGCATGTGGAAACCTTTCGCTATGACGACGATATCGTCCGTAAGTTCATTCTGGCCACCATTCTGTGGGGGGTTGTGGCCTTGCTCGCGGGAGTGATTATCGCCGCACAATTAGCCTTTTGGCAATTGAACCTTTTGCCAGAAATCACTTTTGGCCGACTTCGTCCACTCCACACCAATGCTGCGATCTTTGCCTTTGTCGGCAATGCGATGTTTGCAGGGATTTATCACTCCACCCAGCGTCTCTGCAAAGCGCGGTTGTTCAACGACTTGTTGAGCAAGATCCATTTCTGGGGATGGCAATTGATCATTGTCTCTGCCGCCTTGACGCTACCATTTGGCATCACCACTTCTAAAGAATATGCAGAACTCGAATGGCCGATTGACCTTGCGATTGCTGCCATCTGGGTTGTGTTTGCTATCAACTTTTTCGGAACTCTGTATAAGCGCCGGGAACGTCACATGTATGTGGCTTTGTGGTTTTACATTGCCACGATCCTCACGGTGGCACTGTTGCATATTGTGAATTCTTTATCGCTGCCAATTTCATTCCTTAAAAGCTATCCAATCTATGCTGGAGTACAAGATGCGTTGGTACAATGGTGGTATGGGCACAATGCGGTAGCTTTCTTCCTCACCACCCCCATTTTGGGATTGATGTATTACTACATGCCCAAGGCGGCGAATCGTCCGGTTTATTCTTACCGGCTATCCATCATTCACTTCTGGGCGTTGGTCTTCATTTATATATGGGCGGGACCGCATCACTTGCTTTACACCTCGTTGCCGGAATGGGCACAAAGCTTGGGGATGGTTTTCAGTTTGATGCTCATCGCTCCTTCTTGGGGTGGGATGATCAATGGTCTGCTGACCTTGCGTGGGGCATGGGACAAGTTGCGTACAGATCCGGTGCTCAAGTTCTTGGTCGTGGCCGTGACCTTCTATGGCATGGCAACTTTTGAAGGACCCATGATGTCGATCAAATCCATCAATGCACTATCCCACTACACCGACTGGACGATTGGTCATGTTCATAGTGGAGCCTTAGGTTGGAACGGTTTTATGAACTTTGCCCTGATCTACTTCTTGGTACCACGTTTATGGGGACGCCCTTTGTACAGTCAGGCGTTGGCCACAGCTCATTTTTGGTTGGCAACCATCGGAATCGTATTTTACGTCGTGGCCATGTGGGTGGCGGGGATCACGCAAGGGCTGATGTGGCGTGCGTTTGATGGCGATGGCTATCTGGCTTATGGCAACTTCATGGAAACTGTAACTCGTATCATCCCAATGTATTACGTCCGGTTGATCGGTGGGTTGATGTATCTGGTTGGCATGTTGATCTTGGTTTACAACGTGTGGCGGACGATTGCCGGAGCTACAGTTCCTGAAGATGAGAAAGCTCAAGCGGCCCCATTGGTCGGTGAGCCTCGGCGTTACGCGTCACTACAACAAATGTTGGAAGCGCATCCTTTCAAATTCGCTGCGCTGACCTTAGTAGCAGTACTTATCGGAGGCATTATCGAGTTCGTGCCCACCTTTGTGGTCAAAAGCAATATTCCGACAATTGCAGCAGTGAAGCCTTACAGTCCATTGGAATTGGAAGGGCGCGACATCTATGTAGCCGAAGGGTGTTACACCTGCCATTCGCAAATGATCCGTCCATTCCGTGCAGAAACGGAGCGATATGGTGAATATTCCAAGGCAGGTGAATTTGTGTATGACCATCCGTTCCAATGGGGATCACGTCGTATCGGGCCAGACCTACATCGGATTGGTGGCAAGTATCCGGATATGTGGCATTACCGCCATATGGAAGATCCTCGTATCACCTCACCAGGATCGATCATGCCGAAATACACTTGGTTGCTCAATCAGAAGCTCGATACGTCGTACACATCGGCCAAGCTCAAAGCCATGCAGACCTTAGGCGTTCCATATACTGACTTGGAGGTGAAAGACGCGAAAAAAACGCTAGAAGCCCAAGCTGAAAAAATCGCCAAAGGCCTAGAAGCCCAAGGGGTTACCAATGTGGCTGACAAGAAAATCATAGCCTTGATTGCATATATGCAACGGCTGGGAACGGACATCAAAAAGACGTCGGAAGTTGCTGAAACTACCCCATAGATTGTAGTGGGTGACCTCATCTATGGGGGCAATCTCGTGCCTTGATACATATTAAGGAGTCCGTTGCAGGGATAATCCGTCTAGTCATACGCCAATTTAAACAAAGGGGAGAAACGCTGCCATGTTACGCGAAATGTTTGCATCTGGAAATTTTACACTATGGGGAATTATTTCCTTGGTCATCTTTTTTGTTGTGTTCGTGGGGACCATTGTTTGGATCTTTCGCAAAGGAGCCAAGCGGCAATACGATTATATGTCGCAATTGCCGTTAGAGAACGATGAGAGCCTTCAGCAACAAATCAATGCAATGAAACAGAAAGAAGAAGCCAGACAGGATGGGAAGAACAAAAAAAATGAACCTCCCATTCATCACAATCAATGGGAAGCAACAGAGCTGAAGCCGTTATAATTGAATCGAAAACAGGAGTCACGGGAGCTGCCTTATGCCGCAAGAAAAAGATAAACTGCTGGATCACAATTTTGATGGGATTCAAGAATACGACAATCCCCTCCCACGATGGTGGGTGTGGTTGTTTTATGGGTCGATCATCTTTTCAGTGATTTACTTTCCTTACTATCATCTATTTGGAGGCACTTCGGCCCGTGAAGAATATCAGATGGAGATGTCTGCTTGGGAACAGAAACAGGCAGAACAAGCTGCTGTGGCAGCAGCTAATGCGCCTGCTGCAAACACATCGAGTGACGGAGTTGCCCAATCCATTGGAAATGTAGACGCCGGAAAACAAGTATTTGCCACGAACTGTGTGGCCTGCCACGGAATGCTGGGAGAAGGGACCATTGGCCCGAACCTAACAGACAGCTTTTGGATTCATGGGAATCGGACCGAGGATTTATTGCGTGTGGTCAACGAAGGTGTTCCCGACAAAGGGATGGTTGCGTGGAAAGCCATCTTAGGCCCTCAAAAAGTTCAAGATGTGGTGGCTTACCTCCATACTCTCGAAGGGACAAATCCACCCAATCCCAAAGCCCCAGAAGGCAAAGACTACAGCAGTGCGGACACCATGGCTGCGGTTGCTCCAGCCGCACTAACGGGCAATGCTGATTCAGGTAAGCAAGTATTCACCACCAACTGTGTGGCCTGTCACGGTATGTTGGGAGAAGGGACCATTGGCCCGAATTTAACCGACAATTTTTGGATTCATGGCAATACCGACCAGGACATCCTACAAGTGATCGCCAACGGCGTACCGGAAAAAGGAATGGTCGCTTGGAAAACGGTACTCAACCCGAAAAAGATCCAAGACGTAGCAGTTTATGTGACCACTCTCAAAGGCACAAATCCACCGAATCCTAAAGCCCCGGAAGGTACGGAATATCCGGAATGATATACACCACAAGGTCGCGATGAGTGAACCCGAACAGACACTAAAAGCACATTCACGCCCATCCACGATGGATCAAACCGGAAAACGGTTGTGGATTTATCCGCAGGCCGTTGCCGGTTTTTTTACGCATCGCCGGGAGTGGGTAAGTTATTTTTTGGTCGTCGTCTATCTATTGATCCCGTGGCTGCGTTACGACGGATTGCCTTTGGTTCAATTGAATATCACCGAACGCCAATTCATCATTTTGGGAAATATCTATTGGCCTCACGATGTGAAGTATTTGGTATTCGTATTGATTCTGGCAGGGATTTCTTTGTTCTTTTTCACTGCGTTGGCTGGAAGGTTGTGGTGTGGGTGGGCGTGTCCACAAACCGTGTTTTTGGAATTCATTTTCCGCAAAGTCGAAACCTGGATTGAGGGTGATCGCAACAAGCGGATGGCTTTGGACCGCGCTCCGTGGACTTCCCAAAAGCTCATCAAAAAAGCGAGCAAGCATGCCGTTTTTTTGCTGTTTTCTGCAATCGTGGCCAATACGTTCTTAGCCTATTTTGTGGGGACAGAAAATGTATTGGTGTGGATGACACAAGCTCCGACTGAGCACTGGGTCGCATTTTTAGTAATGGCTGCGAATTTGGGAGTGTTTTATTTCAATTTCGCTTGGTTTCGTGAACAGTTTTGCACGATCTTGTGCCCTTATGCTCGCTTTCAATCGGCATTGACCGATGAACACACTTTGCAAGTGACCTATGATTTCACACGTGGGGAACCACGAGGAAAAAAAGGAAAAGTCGCTGGCGATTGTATTGATTGTGGCGCTTGTGTTCGCGTGTGTCCTACCGGTATCGACATCCGCAATGGCAATCAGTTGGAGTGTATCGGATGTGCCCGCTGCATCGATGCCTGCGATTTGATTATGGACAAAGTCAAACGGCCTCGACACCTCATTCGTTATGACTCTGAAGCCCGGTTGAATAAGAAAACTACGACGCTGATGCGTCCGCGTGTGTTGATTTATGCTGTATTGTTAGTGGTGTTGGTGAGTGGGTTTTTCTGGGCGGTGAGCCATCGTCCGTTGGTGGAATTCAATGTTTTACGTTCGCCAGGGAACCCTTACATCATTTTGCAGAATGGGGATGTCAGCAATCACTTGTCGCTGCGTTTAGTCAACAAGGACCGGCAAAGTCACAATATATCTTTTCGATTGGAGGGATTGGATGAGGCGCAATTGGTGGTACCAGTACAACCCTTTTTGCTTCCGGCCAACACGATCCGACGCCTCGAAATCTTTATCAATGTTCCAGTTGCAGCGTTATCAGATGGAAAGCATCCGGTTGTCTTGAAGTTGTATTCGGATGAGATGGAGGTAGCTCAATCCGATGCGTATGTTTTAGGACCTCAACAGTAATCGATAGATGGAGTGGGATATGGAACGAAAACTGCCGATTCATCCGTGGCCATTAGGCATCATTTTGGCGTTTTTAGTCATTTTTGCAGTGCACGTTTACGTCATTTATAAAGCCATTGAAGCTCCCTATGAGTTAGTCGCACAAAATTATTATGAGCAAGGTTTGGCCTACGATGAGGTGATTCAGGCCCGTGAGCGTACCGCTCAAAATCAATGGACCACGGAGATCCAATACGCTCATGACGCACAAAGTTCTCAAGTTTTAGTTCGACTTCAGGATCGTGAAACCAATCCAGTGACCGGACTCGCCGGGACCTTTCGCGTTTATCGTCCTTCCAATGCGGAATGGGACCATGAAACACGAATGCAAGAAGTAGCACCGGGGCAATATCGGGCCAATTTGAATCATTTGTCCACAGGCTTATGGCATGTCACTCTGGTGTTTCGAGATGGGCAGGAAACGCTATACGCCAAAACCACAAAAGTGCATATCTAAGGGGGCCTCATGACAAACACCGCCATCTACCCCGAAACCATTGAACGTTACAATCGACCTGGTCCTCGCTACACGAGTTACCCCACGGTACCGGTGTGGGAACAGGGGCATTTTGGAAAAGAATATATCAGATTTCTTCAAGAAGAAGGACAACACGACTATCCACTTTCAGTGTATGTGCATCTGCCTTTTTGTAAAACATTGTGCACGTTCTGCGGCTGCAACCGATTCATTCCGCATGGGAAAGACATTGTCGATCTTTATGTGGATGCCTTAGAGGCTGAAATCCAATTGATTGCCCAACATATGGGACACCGAAAGTCTGTTCAGCAATTGCACTTTGGTGGAGGCACTCCCACCCATTTGGATATTTCGCAATTGCAACGGCTCATGGATGCCTTGAACACAGCCTTCGAAATCGAACCGGATGCCGAAATGGCTGTGGAAATCCACCCTCGTGTCACTTCGGGTGAACAATTGGAGGCTTTGCATGCCATGGGCTTCCGCCGATTGAGTTTGGGCGTACAGGATTTAGATTGGCAGGTACAGAAAGCGATCAACCGTCGCCAAACGTTGGACCAGACTCAGCGGGTGTTTCAGCAAGCACGGACCTTAGGCTATGACAGCATCAATATCGATTTGGTCTATGGATTACCACGCCAAACCCGCGAGACCTTCCATTACACAATGGAAGAGGTGCTCAAGATGCGTCCTGATCGTCTAGCCATTTACAACTTTGCCTACATGCCGAAACAGTTGCCTCATCAACAGGCGATTCGTGCAGAAGAGCTCCCCAGCGTGGATGAACGTGTCGCCATATATATCGATTCAATCCACACATTCACCGAAGCTGGTTATGTGATGATTGGTATGGATCACTATGCTGAACCCCATGATGAACTCGCGCTTGCCAAGGAAAATCAAACCCTACATCGAAATTTTATGGGGTACACGACACTACATGGGTTGACGCAATTGGGAATCGGTGTTTCTGCGATTTCCGATTTTGGACATGGTTACTTTCAAACCGAAAAAGACCTTTCCGCTTATATGCTCAATATTCAGCAGCGGCAATTGCCAGTGATCCGCCATAAATCTCTTGATTTGGAGGATCGCATTCGACGCAACGTCATTGAAACGCTGATGTGTCATGGGTATCTGTCTTTGCCTGCTGTGGAGGCTCAGTACCAACTTTCGTTCGAAGACTATTTTACCAAAGAAATGCCTGCTTTGAACAAATTGGCTGAAGAAGGCTTGCTTGAATTCTCCGAGGACCGTCTCTCATTGACTCCTCTTGGCACGTTGTTCATGCGTAATGTGGCAATGGTGTTTGATGAATATTTACCTCAAAATACCGAGGGCCGTTTTTCAAGGACCGTATGATTAAGACGCAACCGCTCTCTCCCATGGTGGGAGACTGTCTCGCATCCCCTTCCGAGGCGGTCTCCTGCCATCTTGCACCTCCAGTGGAGTGGACTCTTTGCCACCATTGCCAACAACCAACCCCACCACAATCGTTGCATTCCATCCAAGATAATCAGCAAACTTTCCATTTCTGCTGCATGGGGTGTGCCTCGGCGTGGCAAATCATTCAAGCGAGTGGCTTGGGTGCGTATTATGATCGTCGGGAATTCGATGAAACCGCTGTGGCAAACAAGCCAGACGATTTCCAAGACTTCAGCCGGTTTGATCGACCGAGTATCTATCAAACCTACGTTCGGAACCATGAAAGTGGATTGGCTGAAATCCACCTGATGGTGGAAGGGATTCATTGTGCAGCTTGCGTGTGGTTGATCGAAAAATACATCGTGCAGCAATCGGGAGTGAAGGAGGTGTCGCTCAATTTTGGAACACGACGCGCGAGAGTGTTGTGGAACCCTGAAGAAATCCAACTTTCGGGACTCCTTCATAAATTTCAAGAAATTGGTTATGCCGCGCTGCCTTATGATGCTTCCTTAGTCGAAGCCCAGCGTCGCCGTTCACTTCGCAATATGCTGATGCGACTCGCTGTAGCAGGGTTTTGTGCTGGGAATGTGATGATGATGAGTATTTCACTTTATGCCGGTTACTTCAGTGGCATGGCAGCCGAATATAAATTGCTGTTTGAAAGTATCAATGGCCTGCTAACCCTTCCAGCGATGCTCTACAGTGCTCTCCCGTTTTGGCAGGGGGCCCGTAATGCACTCAAGGTTCGTCAACCCAATATGGATTTGCTGATTGCGTTGGGGGTGGGCATCACGTTTTGCTATTCGGTGATCATGTTGTTTACCCGGCAGGGTGAACCGTATTTTGATTCCTGTGTGATGTTGATCTTCTTTTTATTGATTGGGCGTACGCTGGAACATCTGACCCAATCGCAAGTGGCAAACATCACCGAGCGTCTGTCTGGGCTCACGCCTCGTTTCGCTGTGAAATTGGAACCGGATGGCCAAGAAACGCTTGTCTCTCTCAATGAGGTAGAAATTGGCAATCAGCTTCGGGTGCGTCCGGGTGATACCATCCCTGTGGATGGTCAAGTTTCTTCCGGAATCGGCGAGGTGGACGAGGCGTCGTTAACGGGGGAATCCCATTGGAGATCCGTTCAAACGGGAGATACGGTGTGGGCGGGTTCCTTGAACCAAACGGGTTCTTTTGTGTTGGAAGCACAAGCGATTGGTGCGGATTCGGTCCTCAGTCGAATCGTCGCTATGGTAGAAAACGCAACCCAACGGAAAACCAAACTCCAACGGATGGCCGATCAAGTGGCTGCTTGGTTTGTATGGGTTGTGCTGGCACTCACATTAGGAACCTGGCTCTGGTGGATGTGGGGAACAGTTCCCCCTGATGGAAAAACAGCGTGGATGATTGCTGTGTCCGTGGTGATCATTGCGTGCCCTTGTGCCTTAGGATTGGCCACTCCAACAGCTATTCTGGCGGCGACGGGTCGAGCCGTCAAACAAGGCTGGCTGATCAAAGGTGGAGAAGTTCTCGAACAAGCGCACCATATAACCGATATCGTTTTCGATAAAACTGGTACGCTGACCTATGGTCAGATGCAGGTGGTGGCAGTGGAAAGCTACGAGGCTATCGAAGATGAGGTGCCTTCCTTGTTTCCGGATTGGCTAATTGCCGCTTTTCATTTAGAACGCTGTGCCAACCATCCGATTGCGGATGCATTGCGTCACTATGTTGAATCCCAGCAATGGCCTTTGGGAGTTGGTGAAGTGACATCGGTCACGATTCACCCCGGAAAAGGGATTTCAGGGGTCTGGCAAGGAAAAGAAATTGCGGTGGGAAATATCCGTTTATTGGAAGCTCTGGGAATTGCGGATCAGTTGGACTCTGCAAGTTTTTACCTCCCGATGCCAACTGGGCTCCAGAACCATCTTCAAGAGTTTGCCAATGAAGATTTGTTCACTCTCGATGTCCATGTGTCGATCAATGGACATCTGCGGGGAAGTCTTCACCTACAGGATCAAGTCAAACCAGATGTGGCAGAAGTGATTGATCGCTTGCATCAATATGGGTTGCAAACGCATATTCTGTCCGGTGACCATCCGCAGAGAGTGAGTGCGTTGGCAGATCGTGTCGGGATTCAAGAAGCCCATGGACACCTCTTGCCTGATCAAAAGCTGACTTATTTGCAACGTCTTCAAAACCAAGGACACCGTGTGATGATGGTAGGAGATGGACTGAACGATGCTCCTGCACTCACTCAGGCAGACTTGGGGGTTGCCGTGGAAAATGCCACAGACCTGTCTTTAGAAACGTCTGATATCGTTCTTATCCGTGCCACCCTCACACCGCTCCCAGATTTGTTCCAATTATCCTCACGAACGGTTCGAGTGATTCGTCAAAACCTAGCCTTATCCTTATCCTACAATGCTGTGACGCTCCCGTTAGCCATAATGGGATGGGTCAATCCTCTTTTTGCCGCTATCGTTATGGCTTTGAGTTCAGTGGTTGTAACACTGAATGCATTGCGTCTTCGATAAGAATCTCCCATTTGATATGGAACATTGCTCAAATGCATTGAAGGGGTTCATTCTTTCCCCAAAGACTGTTCGAGGGAGACATACCATAAAACCTCCACCAAGTTGTAAAAACTACAAAAAACTAGATAGATACTATAAGTCACTCAACAAAATTGATGTAACAACAAAATCAACAACTAGGCATATATCAAACATTCCAATATAGAAGAACTCTGACTGCCTGATCGAGTGATAATCGGAGTGATTGAGGATCCCGAAGATTTTCCTCTGGAAGAGTTTATGGCACAAATCGCCGCCCATTGATATGGTTCACTTTGATGTGGTTCATTAAAAGTTTGATAGCTTGTTAAGGGGGCTTGTGTCCGTCAGAATTCGATCTTGACTTCTAATTTTGGTCTTTTAAAACTTGCTCAGCCTTAACGTGGAAAGGATTACCTAAGCTCATGTGTTTATGAAAGGTTAACGATGACTTCGAATATCAAAACAAATCTCATGTTTGGGGTTGGCTCATTGTTTCTCATGATGTTGACCATCTGCATTATTTTTTTCGTGGAAGAAATCACGCTGGAGCGACAATTGGAACAGTTGCAAGGCGTGGAAGTGCCTGTCGCAGAGTTAGCGCTTAAGATCAATTTGGATGTGGTGCAAGTCCAGCAATGGTTGACAGATATTTCTGCCACACGAGGAGCTGAGGGATTTGATGATGGTTTCGAAGAAGCGGAAAAATGGGCACAATCGTTTTATCGTCACGTTCAGGAGCTTCAATCGATCAAGCCTGGTACTAGGGCGGAAATGGAAGCCTTAAAAACCACATTTGAAGCCTACTACGATATGGGCAAACGAATGGCGCAATCGTATATTGATCATGGCCCTGAAGGGGGCAATGTCATGATGGGGGAATTCGACACGTATGCAGAAAACATGGCCAATAGCGTCACGAGCTTGTTGGAGGCGGCAAATCAAACCAAAATGGAAACACAAGCAAGCATGCAGAGTACGTTGGTCTTCATTCGCAACAGCTTGATTGTGATTATCATCGTATCCATTGTTTTGACTATTTTGCTCTATTGGTTGGTGTTGGTCCGCAAAATCATTCGTCCGCTCAGTCATGTCATTGCTTTATTGAATGACGAAGGGGACAAAGTGACAGATCTTTCTGGGCAGATTTCCACATCGAGTCAAATTTTGGCAGATGGCACCACACAACAGGCTGCCTCCTTGGAAGAAACCTCATCGTCTTTAGAGGAAATGGTGTCGTTGACCCAAAATAATGCTGAAAATTCCTTGAGTGCTCAAAACACGGCTCAAGATGCGGCTCAAGATGTTTCGGACCTTTCTGTCGCAATGGAAGCCATCAAAGAAGCAAGCGATAGCATTACAGGCATTACCAAAACGATTGATGGCATTGCCTTTCAAACCAATATCCTTTCCCTGAATGCTGCGGTAGAAGCAGCACGAGCTGGTGAAGCAGGCATGGGCTTTGCTGTCGTTGCAGATGAGGTTCGTAATTTGGCGATGAAAAGTGGGGAAGCAGCCCAAGACATTGCCGAAAAAATCGAGGATAGTGTGCGTAAAGCTGAAGCGGGAGCTGTGGTGACTTTAAAAATCCGAACTACGTTTGAAGAGATCAATCAGTATATTGGAGAAATCACGAGTGCTTCCCAAGAGCAAACATCTGGGCTGAATCAAATCAACCAAGCCGTGACTCAAATCGATCAAGTGGTACAACGCAATGCTTCTCAAGCGGAGGAAAATTCGGCGGCTTCCCATCAGCTCCATGCCGAGGCGGAAAGCCTACAAGAGATTGTGCATGCTTTGACCCAGATGGTAGGGCAACGTCTTTCTAAGAAATCTTTGCCGGGGCGTACTCCCACTCCTTCGATCAGTTTGCCGGTGCAACAATCACCAAATACTACAGTTTCCCAGGGGCCTCCTAGCAAAACACTCCTTCTGCCCAAGAATGAAGGGAACTTTGAAGATTTTTGATATGGAGCCTGCCGATGAGTTGGCAAACCCTCCCCGAAAATATCCATCTGGCATTAGATGCTATTCTGATGCATTTGGACTCCTACCTTGATGAAGACGCTTCTGCTTTGAAAGACGACTTGACCCAATTGACTCAACAATATGGTCAAGTCATTGAATCCTTTATCCGTGTCAACCACTGGAAAAAACGCCAGATTACTCCGCCTTCTGGAGACTATGTTCCCCTATTAAAACAACTGGATTTGTTTAACGGCCTGAATGAAGCTGAGCTTCAAAAGATTGCCGATCAGATGACAGAGTTGGTGGTCGATGCAGGGACCGATCTGGTGGCCCAAAATGAACCCACCGAAGGAGTTTACTTCATTCGACAAGGAGGAGTGCAGGTCTTGGTGAATGAGGAACAAGTCAATTATTTGGATGCTGGGCAATGTTTTGGAGAGATGTCGTGTTTGCGAGAAGAAACCCATGCGTCAGCCACAGTGCGAGCGGCAGTGCCAAGCCACGTATTGCGGTTGGACCGAGAAAATTTCATCCAAGTGGTCAATAGTAATCCACGTTTGTGGCAAAACGTTTTTCGCATCATCACGAGTCGATTTACAGAAGCCAGCCATCGGCTGAGTGAGTTGTTGCAACACACACCACAAGGTTTGCTCAAAGTGAATGCGAACGGATTGATTACGAATGAATTTTCCACCCAATGTACCCGTTACTTAGGGCGATCCGAGTTGACAGGACTGGTGTTCTCCGACCTGATGTTTCGGGAGGCCCCTATCGCACAAACCGACTGGAATGATGTGTTCCCGCTTTTTTTTGAAGACATTCCGATGTCTTTCCAACAAATTTCGGATCTCTTGCCCAAAGAAACAGTTTTAGAAACAAATTTGCCAGAAGGAACGCGTCGTTATTATGCCTTGTCTTATTATGCGTGTGAAAACATTGAGCGGCGCATCGTAGCACTAGACGTAGGGATTGAAGACATCACTATGGCCCGCACGCTCTCGCAAAAAAGTGAAGCTCTGGAACAAGAAAAAGCTGTCTTACAACGGATGTATGATAATCCAGATTTGTTTCTCAACATGTTGCAACTGGCCGAAACGACAATCCATCGTATTTGTAATGTGGCGATACAACTCGATACAGAGCCGTATCAACATGATGCTGAAATCTTAACTGATGCCATGCGTATTCTGCACAGCCTCAAAGGCAGTTGCAGTATGTTCCAACTCACATTGCTAAAAGAAGTCACTCACGAAATGGAAGATTGTCTTCGTAAGATTCAATATGAAGCAATGCTGACTTCAGAACTTCGTGATCAATTCCATGAAAAACGTCAACAGTTGGAAACACAGTATGTCTACGCTCGTTCGTTTTTAGACAATATGAGCCAGGAATTACGACGGCGCTTGACCGGAGTGATCTTTTCTCCCGAAGAGTTTGCCCAGCTCAAGCAGGTTATCTATGAAGGGCGTGTGACCGATATCCAATATGTATTGCATCAAGCAGAATGCATTCCTGCCAAAAAATTGTTTCAAAATTGGTCGGAAGAGATTCAACGTTTGTGTGAACGCCTGGGCAAGGAGGCCTGTTTGGAACTGCATGGGAAGGATGCCCTGATTCCTCCTCATTTATTTGAACAGCTTGAAGTACCACTACTGCATTTACTGCGAAACTGTGTGGATCATGGACTGGAGACGTTGGTAGACCGCATGGAGGCAGGGAAGCCAATGACCGGAAGAATCACAGTTGAAATTCGCCAGAAGGCAGGAAAGCTCTATTTGAGCATTGAAGACGATGGCAAAGGGCTAGATATTTCACATGTAATCGATAGGGCAAAGAAACATCCCTATCTCAACCAAGCCCATGTTCAGGAAGCCATTGATACCCAAAATCCTTGGAAGATTTTATTCCTTCCTGGCTTCAGCACAGCTGCTAATGTGACGGATATTTCGGGACGTGGGGTGGGGTTAGATGCCGTTCAACATGTGATTGCTTCATTGCACGGCTCCATTGAGGTGGCAAGCGTTCCCGGCAGCAGCATGACGTTTTCTATTACGTTACCACTTCCGGATTGAGAAGGCCTAACCAATGAGCATTTCACGAATAATGCGGGCAAATTCGTAACAAAACAGCGAAAAGAAAATGATGACCAGAATGCCACCCATGAAAAGATGCCCTTCTCCATGAACTGGATTGAAGTACATTGTCATATTTGAATAATCTTGATTGGCTCCTACTTGTTCTTGGCCCCGCATTTTCCGTTTGTGCCATCCAACCATTCCGGCAAGCGTTCCTAAGCTGGCTAAGAGCCACATTCCCATTTCGAATCCCATTGCTGATCTCTATAGAAGGTTTGCCGTCCTGGTCTCAAATTTCATTGTGAAACTACCGTTCCACAGTAGTTGAGAAACAATTCAAAGACTAAACTTGGTTGATGCAAAACCCATTCCTGAGCAACGCCGGGTCTTATATTGACTTGTCTATGAAGATTCAATAGGTTGATTCTTCTAACCAATTTCTAACAGATTTCTAATTGAATTTCCTTCACTTTTTACCAACTATGACACATGACCAAACAGCACTCTTTCAATCGTGATGAACTTTTAGAATGTGGCTTCGGTCGCATGTTCGGCCCCGGCAATGCGCAACTTCCCACTCCCAACATGTTGATGATGGATCGGGTTGTGAAGATTGACGACACAGGAGGCGCTTACAATAAAGGAGAAATTATTGCTGAGTTGGATATCCATCCCGATCTGTGGTTCTTCGCCTGTCATTTTCCAGGAGACCCGGTGATGCCGGGGTGCCTTGGACTGGACGCAATGTGGCAATTGGTCGGTTTTTTTCTAGCTTGGAAAGGCCACCCAGGACGCGGTCGTGCTTTAGGAGTGGGAACGGTTAAATTTCGTGGCACTATTTTGCCAGATGCCCAAAAAGTGACCTACCACCTCGATGTTAAACGAGTGATTGCCTCTCGTTTAGTCATGTGTATTGCTGATGGTACCGTGTCTGTGGATGGTAAAAAAATTTATTTCTTTGAAGGTTTACGTAGTGGGCTGTTTAAGGCCACCGATTCTTTTGAGTGAAATTTGATACAAGCAACCTTACAAAGAAAAATAATATTGCAAAAACAACATATGAAGTTGTGAGGAGTGCATGACATTGTGCACTTTAGAACCCGTCAGCAGTGGGGAAAAATTTCCCTGAGCTGAGCGGTATTGAAGGGAAAAATTGTGAGTGATAAAATAGGTCAACCCCAGTCCAAAAATTAAGGAATCTTCCCGTCGCAGTTCTGAACGGGATTCCAAATCTTGTGCCTCCGATACCTGTTCATCTTCCAAAATCAATCGGATTTCTGTGGTTTGAAATCCGAGTCCATAGTGAAAGTAGAAATCTTTGGCTAGCCGGTTGGAAAAAAAATACCAAAAGTTATTCTGAATCACTTCTACAAAGTTGAAGAGCCTCCCATCAAATACCAAAACCTCATTCAAATCAATGAGAGATACGTGCCGAGAATATTCGAATGCCCAATCGGACTGGAAGTATCCTAAATTGAATGCCACCCCATTGCTCGTTCCATCGTTGTGAGTAAACGAACGATTGCCGCGTAAATCCAAACGTACTTGCCGAAACCCAACTCCAAAATACAATCCAGGGACTCGCGCTGAGGAACCTTCAATCACAAACTCTGGTTCAGGTGACGCCAAGACACCACGTGGTTCTAAAGTCCTTTCTTCCATGCTTGCATTGCTGGATTCTGGCTGGGCACGGTCTTTCGCAGGTGAGTCTGGAGTCTCGGAAGTCAGGTCTGAATCTTCTGAAGGTTCTGGGTCATTTGGAACCTCGGTGCCAAGGTTCGGTTCCTCAGGAGGCGAAGTGAGAGAGGGGGGGGGAACATTGGGTGTTTGGGCTTGACTGAAACTGGGTAAAAGACTCACTCCCAAGAGCCAGCAACTGAAAAAGGCTTTGAATAGTAAGCTTCGTGAGAAGATGGGATGTATGAGTCTAGGCATAGGATTTTCTTATCCCGGTCCTTAAAAATGGAACCGCTGTTCGGGTAGTGGCAATACTTGGCCGAGGGTGAGGGTCAATGAAATCGAGGGATCGACAATCTCTTTTTGTTTTCCTGCACTGGTGGTGGTGCGTTCGGCCAATTCCTGGAATTTGAGACTAATGACGTAGCAACCGGGGTGATAATCCAAGAAAAAGGAATCTTCAATCAAGCGTCGTTGCAAGGCATCTTCATCGGACACGCTAAGGTTGAGTTTACCATCAAAACCGAACGATAAGTTGTCATTGGCTTCAAACACGTTGCTGAAACTGAGTGTGTTGGTTTTATCGTGAAAAATATCATCTGGAGTGCGGTAAGCTCCTTCATTGTTATGGAAACTGATTCTGGCCCGATTGTTAGGACTCACGCGCACATCAAAGGTCGCTTTGGACTCTACCACACGACCGGCTTGATAGCTGTAGCGTAAGAAAAAATCGACTGAAAATTGGGGGCCAGGAGTCAGGTTCCATTCGATTTGTAAAGGCAGTAAGGGTTCTCCTGGCTCAGTTTCTTGATCCTCGATTTCTGGCCCTTTGGGGTCAAAATTGGCATCTTGGCGTAGGAGATTGAAGCGTTGAATGATATTTAACCGCGATAAGACCCAACTGGGTCCTTCCTCTGCAGAGGAATCCGAAGGTCGGACTTTTCGATTCACTACACCCCGTTGAAGGCTGGACAAGATCAGTTCCTTTTGTTCGGGAGTGATGCTGTTAGCAAACAATTTTTCCAACTCCGATAAGAATTTCCTCTCTGACAAAAACCGACGGTCCACCAAGCCATCCAAACGCCTAATGATCGATTTACTCAAACGGCGTGCTCGCAAGCGAAACAGCGAACGCTCAGTGAGCGTCACCCTCCGTTCAAACAATCTCCGTTTGGCAAGCAGTAGGTTATCGATTCGGAAAATCAACAATTGTTTTCCCGGGCGCTGGTCTTCCTTGTCGAAAAAATCGACGCCGTCCGGATCCGGATTTGCTAGGGTGGGGAAGATCACCTGACGCGACTGAGTCTGATTCACATCGCCAATTGATTCAAATAACAAACGTGGAGTGATCAAGTGCTTGAATTTGCTAAATACATCCGTTTGTGGGTTCCATACCCGTGATAAACTCGTATTGATCTCCGCTTCGATCAAATCAATACCATAGCCAAAGTCTTTATTTTCTCGTGATTGCAAAGCAATTGGTTTTTCTTCCACGGTAGCTCCAGGTTCGTCAAATCGTACCAACGTGCCTGGGTTATAAACCTGATAATTGGAAATTCTGCGGCCATAGCTCACGAAGGTTTTGACGGCTTTGAATACTGGGAAGCGGTATCTCAACCGTGGAGTGAGAATTTCTCGATGGCCCACAAAACCAGAATCCCGATGAAAACGGATCACAGAGCCGCTGAGTTCTGCCGTCAATGGAATGTCTTGGAGCAGATTGCCGCTGAAGTGAAATGAAAGCTCGGGAAGCCGTTGCACCCGTGTTTCTATTAGATTGCGGTTCAGTAACGCGACTTCCTCATAAACCAATTCACGGTCTATCGAAAGTGAGGCATCCCCCACGGCAAACTGACGAGACACAGACGCTCGAAGGTGTTGATTGTAGTTAGGGTTGGGTTCACGCACCCGGTCATATTCTCTTTGGAATTGGCTATCGCTAAAAATTTGACCGGATAAAATCATTCGGGTTTGGGCGTCCAGTGTTTGATTGTGATTGAATTCAAAACGGAATCGCTGAGGGCGCAGCTCTGAACCTGGGATATCCTCTTCACGCAGACGTCCACTTTCTTCGCTAGGGTCACGTTTGTCCCGTTCTTGAATTTGCCAAAACCTCACTTCGCCACGGAGACCTTCTCGGAAGGCATATTGGTAATCCACGCCGGTTCCCAAGCCGCGTTGCTCAATTGCGTCAATTGTGAAGGTCACATCTTGATCGCGTGAAATTGCCCAAAAGTAGGGTAAGCTGAATTTGAATCCCAAATTGAATTTTTCAGAACGGCTTGCATGCACCTCATATTGCGGAGCTAAAAACCCCGATTGGCGACGAGTCACAGTTGGCCACACCAAGTACGGAAAATAAAAAATAGGCACATCGCTGACCTTCAGGGTAGCACCTTCTGCTGTTGAGAAATTTTCGCCTAAGTAATCCACTTCCTCACCTTCGATTTCCCAAGCAGGATCTTGAGGGTCACAGGTTGTGATGGAGCAATTTCGTGCTACAAATCGTAATGGGCCTTTTTTATGTACTTCCTGTGCAGTGAGATAGGTTTGTGTTTCTGCATCAAACAAGGCCACGTCATAAAACACCCCTTCTTTGGTATCGAGATCGATTTCTAACCGATCCACAATTGCCAAGATCCTTGCATCCGAATACCGAACAAATTCGGAGGCTGTCAGCTTTCGGTTTTTCCGATCCAAACGGAACTCGCCTGCTTCCAAACTGATATCACCCCACTCAATCGTGGCATTTTCATAGATATACGTATCTGTCAGTCGATCAAATGTGTAGGAAGGGGTCTGGATTTTTAAAGAAGGTTCCTGTGCAAAAATAGAAGGAATGGTGAAGATAGAAAGGGACACTAGCAAAGCAGCTCCGAAGCGAGTGAGAGGCTGCAATGGGTTTGGGGGCTGTTGGTTATTTGGCTGAGATGGTTTGAAAATAATGCTTAAAGACCAGGTCACAAACTCGCTCAATTGTTCATAGAAATAGATGAGGAAAGACAGCATGTGCAATCGAAGAGACCCCTATCATGCAGCTTGGGAAGAGACCAGAGGATTCTGGGTTGACATTCAGTAGCGGCGGGCTAGACTGCACTGCTGTAATCAATTGCCGAAAAGGTACTCTCCTGAAGATAATATTCATTCCATTTACCAAAGCCCCCGTTCTGCATTCCATACCCACATGAAACTCCGAACCCTTTCCGTTTATTGTTTTTTAGGAATTTACCTCAGTGTGGTGATTGCTGGGATTGCGTTTCGGATCTACAAAGCCGATGCAGCTGGTATGACCTATGACGAAGTCACTAGTTTTGTAGCGTTTGGAACCGATGTACAAGACGCATTGACCAAGTATCCCTACCCCAACAATCATGTGTTGAATTCCGTTCTGATTCATTATTCTGCAGTCTTATTTCTCCATGATTATATTCATTTTGC
Organism: SAR324 cluster bacterium; assembly: GCA_028281495.1. Lineage (GTDB taxonomy): Bacteria > SAR324 > SAR324 > SAR324 > NAC60-12 > JANQJU01. The sequence goes on along the minus strand of JANQJU010000051.1, from coordinate 36,721 downwards.
CCGGCTTCCCGCTTTGGTATTTGGTGGGCTGTATGTATTAGCAATGGCTGTGCTGATTCCCTTGGTTATCCGCAGTCGGTGGATTCAACTATTCACCCTGTTGCTTTCGGTATTCATTTCTTACTTCGTCGACCTTACTATTTTAGCACGTGGTTACGTCATTGGAGTCGCTGCGATTTATTGGCAAATTGCACTTTTGTGCTTGTATTTGCGAAAAGTTCGAGGATTTCGTCGTGACTGGGTGTTGGGGGGATTATTCATTTTACTCAACTTTGTGGCGCTTGGCGGTATGTTGAGCACTTTATTTTTTCTAGGCGGAACCAATGCTGCTCTACTCATTGCTGTATTGTTAAGACACTATCGAGAATCTCAGATATGGAACCTGCGCCGTATGCTACAAATGGCCATTGGAGTAGGAATTGGTTCTTTGATTCCAATTGTGGCCCTGTACTACCGCATTTATGACCAAATTCGAGAGTACTCCAGTTCTCGTTCCGAATGGTATGTTCTGGAGTATTTTAGTTCTTGGGGAGAATTTCTTTTTTGGGAATACTTCATAGACTGGATGAAAGTTTGGTTTTTCAATCCAGATTTTGGCCGGTATGGGGCACAGTACTTTCCGTACCTCACTGTAGGTATCATAGCCTTGGTCTTGGTTGTGGGGGTGTGGAAAATGCCGCCATTTCGTAAGAAAGTTTGGTGTCAGCGGATTGTCCATTATCCAGTGCCTGCCGTGCTTTTGAGCATTTTGAGTATTTCCTTAGTTTTGGTTTATGCGTCATTAGAACTGATCCGGGGAGCGGATGGGTACCCCCGCAACTATTTCTTTTTAGGGCCATTGCTTCTGGTTGTATTTGGAGTGAGTGTTGATTTTTTACTCACCGTGATGCGACGGCATTTTAAGCGTCAGTCATGGCCCAAACTCATGGTCACTTGGGGGTCTGCTGTTGTGTTGGGAGCTTTCGGCGTGTTTTATGGAGGAATCCTTAGTAACAACCTTCCCTCTGCCCATGCAGTGAGGATCTCCAATTGGCATTGGCAAAGTATGATTTGGCCTCTCGTGAAAGCGTTAGAAGCAGAAGATCCGAATCGTTGGTGGTCGATCCACTTGTCGGAAAAGCTTCAATTCAGCCGCCTGAGCATCAATTGGTATTATTCGCTTGGTTACAAAATGATGTACGCTCATGGATCCTTTGATACAGCGATCTATCACGCTTCAGAAACGTCCGGTTTGGACGACCCATTTTATCAAGAGGATTTTCCGTATGTTGGAAGAGGTTCTGAAAAAATAATGCCAGATTTTTTCCAAGAGTATGACGTGGTGGTGGAGGTGAATCGGGATTTGGATTTTTCGGATTATATCAAAGAACATTATGCGCCCAAGCAATCTTCAGTTCCTTGGAACCGCTTGAACGAAGAAAAAACGACCGGCATAGGGCAATGAACTAAATTAGAGAAGACGCTTCATGAAACTTAAAACTCTCCTCCTATATTGTTTTTTGGGAATTTATCTCAGTGTGGTGATTTCTGCGATTGCGTTTCGGATTTACAAAGCCGATGCAGCTGGCATGACCTATGATGAGATCACAACGCTTATCGCATTTGGAGGAAAGGTAGAACACGCTTTAACCAAGTATCCCTATCCCAACAATCACGTTTTGAATTCCATTCTAACACATTACGCTTGGATTTGGTTTCTCGAAGATCATGTGCATTACCCTCGGCTTCCTGCTTTGATATTTGGAGGGTTGTATGTGCTAGCAATGGCGGTACTGATTCCATTAGTAATCCGAAATAGATGGATTCAATTGTTCACCCTGTCGTTAGCGGTGTTCATTTCATATTTTGTGGACCTCACCATACTGGCACGCGGCTACGTGATCGGAATGGCTGCGATTTATTGGCAAATCGTATTCTTGTGTTTGTACTTACGCAAGGGGCGAAGGTTTCGTAACGATTGGGGATTGGGGGGGCTGTTCATTTTGCTCAACTTTGTGGCCTTTGGTGGGATGTTGAGCACCCTCTTTTTCCTCGTAGGGACCAATGCGGCATTGCTCATTGCTGTGCTATTGAAACACTATCAAGAGTCGCGAATTTGGAATCTACGTCGTCTGCTGCAAATGATGATTGGGGTGGGTATTGGTTCTTTGATCCCAATTGTGGCCCTTTACTACCGGATTTATGACCAAATCCGAGAGTATTCCGGTTCTCGCTCCGAATGGTATGTGGTGGAATATTTTACCTCATGGGGAGAATTTCTTTTTTGGGAATACTTTCAGGGCTGGATGAGAGTTTGGTTTTTCAATCCAGATTTCGGGCGGTATGCACCGCAAGTGTTTCCCTATCTGACCCTGGGCATTATAGGAGTGGCTATGGTTGTAGGGATTCGAAAAATGTCGGCAATACGCAAGAAGGCTTGGTTGCGTCGAGTGGCCCATTATCCGATTCCTGTATGCTTGTTTTCTATTTTAGGGGTTTCTTTGGTGTTGGTTTATGCCTCTCTGGAACTGATCCGGGGAGCCGATGGCTATCCGCGTAACTATTCCTTTTTTGGCCCGTTGCTCTTAGTCTTATTCGGCATGATCGTTGATTTTTTGATTGTGGTGATGCAGCGGACGCTTAGACGTCAAAAGCAATGGTCTCAATTGATAGTGACAGGGTGTTCGGTTCTTGTGTTGGGAGTGTTCGGAATATTTTATGGTGGCTCCTTAGCGAACAATCTACCTTCTTTACATGCGGTGCGGATTGCGGATTGGCATTGGCAAAGTATGATCTGGCCCATTGTGAAAAGACTGGAAGCGGAAAACCCAGATCGTTGGTGGGCGCTTCATCTGTCTGATAAGCTCCAGGCAGCTCGTACAAGCGTAAATTGGTATTTCTCATATGGGTATAAGACGTTGTATACTGATGGTGCTTTTAACATCGCCGTTTATCATATTTCAGAGACTAATGGCTTAGACGAACCGTTTTATAAAGAACGTTTTCCGAAGCTTGGGAGAGGGAGCGAAAGAGTAATGTCTGAGTTTTTTGAGGAATATGATGTTGTGGTAGAGGCTAACTGGGATTTAGATTTTACGGATTTTCTGAAAAAAAATGCTCCCAAATTACCTCCTCCTTCCCCTTGAAAGGGCAGAGCCACGGACATCGAATCATCGGGACAACGACAAAGACTGGGATTTCTTAAGAAATTTCAGCTCTTCATGAGAAATTCCTAGAAAGTATAAAATAGCATCCAAATTGGGTTGAGAAAGGCTCCCTGTCGCATGTTCTTGCAAGAACCGTTTTGCATTGAAAGCAATCCCTAAATCAGCACAAGCAAGCATATGGAGATCATTGGCTCCATCCCCCACTGCAATCACTTGGGCCAAAGAAATGCCCTCTTTCCGGGCAATTTCTTTGAGCAAGCGTGCTTTGCCTGGAGCATCGACGATTTCGCCGATCAATCGTCCGGTTAAGCGACCGTCTACAATTTCCAGCGTATTGGCAAATCCGTAGTCCAGTTGGAATTGCTTCAGGATATGGTTGATAAAAAAATCGAATCCTCCACTCACAATCGCCAATTTATACCCCAATGTTTTAAGCACACAAACCAACCGTTCAACACCAGGGGTGTAAGGGAGGTTGTCCATAACTGTTTGCAATTGCGAAAGTGTCAGTCCTTTCAGCATGGCAACTCGTTCATAGAGAGCCTGAGCAAAATCGATTTCTCCATTCATGGCACGATTGGTGATGTTTTCGACCTCTTTTTCTTTACCTGCCAGTTTGCTGAGTTCATTGATTACTTCGCATTGAATGAACGTCATGTCCGCATCAAAGATGATGAGGCGCTTATTCCGACGGAACGGTGTGTCGGGTTGTAGTGCTAAATCGAGTTGATATTGCGTTTTGAAATCCAATAGATCTCCCATGCACCGCTTCCGATCCAAGGGTTTAGAAGTACAGATTTTCATTTCAAATACATGGAGTTCTTGAGAACCCAATGGTGTGATTTTAGAAATCTTGCACTGTTTCGTCTTCAAATACGCAAAAAGTTCAGTGAGAGCTTCGGTTGAAACATGTCGACTCAGCAAGGTCAGAATATAATGATATTCCTGTGATTGATCCGAAATCATAGGAGGGTGAGCTGTCATCTGTAAGCCTTCTTGCTGGGTCATTGTTTGAAAAGCATCTTGAAGTTCTATGAGCGTTGAAGTTTGAAGCGCTTCAACGATATATGTGAGAGTGAGGTTGCCCCCTACAGCTTGATGGTACAGTTCCACCACTTCCACGGGAAATTTTTGAAAAAAAGCAGTGAGTTTCTCTAAGGAATGGAGGGTGTCTTGTCCTTGAAAGGCGATCAAAAGGCGTTTTCTGGTTGTGGTCATAAGAAACTATTTGGAGTGCGTGGCAGTTTGAAGCAGAGTGGAAACCAACCCTTCGATATCTTGTTGTTCTGGGATCTGGGCGACGGAGAGTCCGTGTTGTTGGGCAGTTTCCGCAGTGATAGGACCAATACAAGCGATTTGGGGTGGGTGAGCACGCAATGCTGCTTTTCCGGCTTCTGGCAGTAGAGTAAAAAAGTTTTTAACCGTCGAAGAACTGGTGAATGTGATCCAGTCTAATTGCCGATTTTCCAGTTGTTCCACAATCAGAGCCATATCCACCGAGGGTAATACGTTGCGATATACCGGCGTGCTGTGAACGTGTGCCCCCAAGGCTGAGAGGTCTTGGGATAAAACACCACGAGTCACTTCAGCCTGGGGAAGCCACACATGCTTTTCTGACAAATCATATACGGCCAAAGCCTCCACTAACCCCTCGCTTTGAAATTTTTGTGGAATGACATCAGCGCTTAAGGCATAGGTTTCCAAATGGCGTGCCGTTGAAGCACCAACACAGGCAATACGGACAGAGCCAAACACACGGGCGTCCCTTCCCAAAGCTTGGAGCCGTTGCATGCAATGATCAATACCATTCACACTTGTGAAGATGACCCAGTCCATCTGGGCAGCCTGTTGAACTGCTTGATCAAATGTTTCCCAAGAGGAAGGTGGAACAATGGCAATGGTTGGGCATGGCACTACTTCTGCTCCCAAATGGTATAAGGAATCGGAAAGGGAGGAGGCCCCGGTTTCAGTGCGTGTGACCAAGACTCGTTGTCCATACAAAGGTTTTTGTTCAGACCAGTTGAATGTTTCATAAAACTGCGCCACTTCCCCAATAATGATGAGCACGGGGGGCTGAAAATTTGAATTTTCCACTTGTTCTGCAATTGTGGTTAGGGTCCCCTTGATGGAACGTTGTTGGGGCCAAGTTCCCCATTGTACCACAACAACCGGAGTTTCTCGGTTGCGTCCTGCTGCGATCAGGCGTTGAGTGATTTGGCGAAAAACAGAAAGCCCCATCAACACCACAATCGTGCCAATTTGAGCCACGGCTTCCCAAGGAATCATGGTTTGAGGTTTGTCGGGATGTTCGGTTCCTGTTAAAAACACAACATTGGAACTATAATCCCTGTGTGTAAGTGGCACACCTACATAGGCAGGAACGCCTAATGCCGAAGAAATTCCAGGGACAATTTCAAATGGAATTCCAGCTTCCACAATTGTACTCAGTTCTTCTCCTCCTCGACCGAAAAGCAAGGGATCGCCTCCTTTCAGGCGGACCACCACTTTGTTCTCGAGTGCTTTTTTAATAAGCAGCTCATTAATTTGAGGTTGAGGGATAGTGTGATGACGGTGGCGTTTGCCAGCGTCAATTTTTTCAGCATTGGCAGCATAGTGAAGCAGCTTTGGATTCGCTAAATAGTCGTAAATCACGACATCGGCTTGCTCGAGAATTGCCTTAGCTTTGAGCGTTAGTAAACCAGGATCTCCGGGTCCTGCACCTACTAAATAGACTTTACTTCTTTTAAGTGGCGTATTAGTAGAGTCCATTGATATAGCATCAAATTGAAGGGGAACGATTGTGATGAGGCATTCAAACCTAGTTGGGGGAAAAGCGGGAACACTTATATAACTTGGGTGGGAGAAAATCAATGGACAAACACGAGGTGCATCGAGCACATAAACGAGCTAAAGGAGCAGCACCCGTAACGTGTCAGGGAACGATGGGCAGGTTGCTGGACATCAGCCGAGGAGGCATGGCATTCAATGTGGGCAATAACTTTGAGCGTTTCGTGATTGGCGAAAGCTACCAAGTGACTGTAAAACTACCCCGTACAGGAAATAACCCTGAAGGAGTAGAATTCAGTGCAGAAGGCTTGGTAAGGCACCTTTCCAAGGATGATTTAAAGAATCGTTTAATGATCGGCATGGAGTTCCACAATCTGAGCGAACCGGAAGCCGATGCCCTCAATCGAGTGATCCTATTTTTCGCCCAAAACTTTGCAAACTTGCATGCCTTGGATCGCATTTTCTCCATCCCCAATAAAAACGATTCCAAACTAAACAGACGAGATTTGGAACGTATCTTTCAGCGAATTCTGCAAGATTTTGATCAGATGCCCGAACCCACTCGTAAAAAGTTGGTTCGTTTTATGGAAAGCATTGAAAAAGAATTAGATCTTCGTGCTTCCACATGAGTTTCGTCCGATTACATTGAGATTAATAATGATAAGTGTCCATTTTTGTTACGCTGAGGGGGCGCTCGGTAGGAGCAAGAGGTGGAGGAGTCTGTTTTCGCAGTCGCATTACCAAATAGTATAACAAGTAGAAGAAGATCCCGACCAAAAATGGTGCGTACAAGAGTGCATATAAGCGCACAACCCAAAGTGGAATTCCTACAAGCTGGGAAAAATCAGCGCACACACCTAAAATGATTTTCTTGCGTCGAGGGCGTTGTTTTGCCTTGCCGAAAGCACGTTTCAAAAGCCCGATGAGGGTCCAGATTCCAAAGATCAAAGCCAACGTTCCTAAGATCAAGACTGAGGTTTGAATCGACTGTTGCATAGCTCCCTAACCTTTCTGAAAAGTGCTTGTCAATCTGATGAGGATGATGATATCAAGTTCCATTGAGCTTGTTAACTTTTTGTTACTTTTTCACTCAATCTGCTAACGGTGGGAATTTATTAGCAATAACCCGCTTTGCAATTCAAATAGGCCAGTATGGCAAAGAAAAAAATTTTTTCCGACGTTCCTGGGTTTTCTGCGAGTGTGGATGAAATGGTCCAAAAGCTGCCTTTGGCAGCCGCTGTAATTGATTTAGACCGCCATATTGTGACGTATAATCGTGCATTTTTCCTTATGGCGGGTCGTGAAGTGCGTCAAGGCACTCCATTTTGTTATGAATTTCTCAATTTCGATTTTTGCCATAAGGATTGCTTGGCGCATATGGCAACCCGATTAGGGCGCACGATCACATGGGATGAATCTGAAGGGAAACGGAAAAATGGTGATGAATTGATCGTCCGCCCAACAGTTGTTCCCATGAAAGATGCGGAAGGCAATGTGCAAGGGCATATTTTAGTTTTTCAGAACACGACCGATGAAGTGCATCTCTATCGGAATTTCCGTGCTAATCTCGACCACCTTGAACGCAAAGTTTCCTTTTTACAAACCCTGAATGAGGCAGCAGATCAATTCAGAAAAATCAAACAGGTAGATGCTCTATTGGAACGAGTGACGGAGTTTGCGGTTCAGAATCTGGCCTTGGAATGCTGCCAGTTGGTTCAAGAGCAAGAAGAAGAATATATTGCAGTCAAAACCTTTCATAGCCCCACATTTCCAATAGAAGACGATCAAAAACTTCAGCTGGTTGAGTCGATCTTGCCCGGAATTGAAACACTCAATGCGCAAAATATGCCGTTTCATATTCAACGTTTTGATCAAGTGCCAAGCCTCGGCAAACAATTGGAATCTGTTCTGCTTCCAATTCGTAGTGGTACTTCAGACTATGGATATTTAGTGGTTCACCAATTCACACAGGCTGAAGCTGATGGTTCCCATCCCCTCCAGCAGCCTGCCGAAGCAGAAGGCACCATCCCTAAAGAAAAATTAGAATACTTAGAGCTCTTTGCCAAATCGGTGGGGCCATATATTGAAAACTGTGACATCATTGCTAATTTGGAATCTATTGTTGCGGAGCGCACCCGGCAATTGCAATCGGCTCAAGCACAATTGATGGAGAGCACTCGATTGGCTTCTGTTGGTGAGATTGCGGGAATGGTAGCCCATGAAGTTCTCAACCCCATGACTGCCGTGCTAGCAAGAATCCGAAAGACGACTGGGGAAGAAGGTTCCGTCAGCTTGATCAAGTTGATTGCCGATGAATGGCAGAAAGACCTGGAAGAAGAAGGCATGGAGCAACTGCTCGAAATTCTCAAAGAGATTCCAGAAGATGGCGATATGCCACTTTTGGAGGAGGATTTAGCGAATATCCGGGAGAGCGCAGATGAATTAACAAAAGACATGCGGTTTTTGGAAGAACAATTGAACCGCATTGTGAGTATTGTTGATAACTTGCGAGGCCTTTCTCGAGCTCAAAATAAGTCCCAGCGGGTGGATGTTCGAGAGGCAGTAGAAAAAACAGCCGAACTCACGCATGATGGCTTGGTCAAGCGAAGTATTGAACTCAAGCTCGATTTTCTACATAATTCGGTTGTGTATTGTGATCTAAATGAATTGATTCAAGTTATTCACAATCTAGTGCGTAATGCCATGCAAGCCATTGAACGAAATGGTACTGTGACCATTTCCACGCGAGAAACGACGGGTCGGGTAGAAATTCGAGTCACTGATTCTGGCCCAGGGATACCACCTGACATTGTGCCTAAAATTTTCGAAATGCGTTTTACAACCAAAACCGAAAAGGAAGGAACAGGTTTGGGACTTAATCTCAGCCGCCGCCTGATGCGGCAGGTTCTGGGCGATGTGGAATTGGAAACCGGAGGTGGCAGTGGAACAGGGGCTACCTTTTTGTGCTGGATTCCTAAAGAAAAAGCGAAAAGCTAAGTTGCGCGGCTATGGATATCGCTACCGTTGTCGGTTTCATTTTAACCATCGTCCTTATTGTCTCAGGGATGGGGTCGTTTGTAACGGCCTTTATTGATCCGCCGTCTTTGCTGATTGTGGTTGGTGGCACAATTGGCACATTACTCATCTGGCATCCGTTGTCCATGATTTTAGGGGTGGGCAAGGTTTTAAAAAAAGCTCTGTTTGCCAGTCCTCCCGAACTCAATACCCTCATTGCAACTATCATTGATTTTGCCGGACGTGCCCGTCGAGAAGGCATCCTCAGTTTACAAAATGCCGAAGCTGAAACCGATGACGCCTTTTTTATCAAAGGCATCAATATGGTGGTAGACGGCTTGGAAACGTCCGTGATTGAAGATATCTTGAATACGGAAATTGAATTTACCGAAGAACGTCACAAAACGGGTTCTGGTATCTTTTCTACGTTAGCAGCTTTAGCCCCAGCCATGGGGATGATTGGGACGTTGATCGGTCTAGTGATCATGCTACAAAACTTATCCGACCCAGAAACGATTGGCCCCTCAATGGCCATCGCTCTTATCACTACTTTTTATGGTGCCCTCCTTGCCAATGTTGTGGGTTTGCCTATTGCTGGTAAATTGGAGATCCGGAGCCAAGAAGAAGTTTTGGCTCTGAGAGTGACCGTAGAGGGAATCTTAGCCATTGCTGCAGGAGACAATCCTCGGATTGTTGAAAACAAACTCAATAGCTATTTGGCTCCAGTCAATCGAGGTGCTTTAGCTCAGTAATTCAATTCTCGCCTAATGGGTTCCTATGCGATCCCGATTCCAATCATCCTCATTCCATCCAAGCTGGCAAGCTTGCCCATCTAGTTCTCCCCGTTCTATCTGCAATAAACCTCGTGGGGATGGCAATGTGGTTATGTTTACATCATTGTCACTGATTTTACTGGCATTTTTTATTTTATTATATGCTTTGTCTTCTCCAAAAAACAAAGAAAAGCAGCAAGAATTGGCCTATGAAATCAAACAAGCATTTCAGTCAATAGGTGGGCTATTTAGTGGTCCTGGAGACGATGTGGAAACAGGAAGAGGTCGACAGGAAAAAACGCTGGAGGTGAGCAGTCAAGCCGAAGCACTACTTTCAGAGCTACAAGGTTATTCAGAAACAGAGGAAGGTCTGGAAGAATTTTCCTATGAAATGACAAGCGAAGAATTGCGGCTTCAGATTCCAACAGATTTTACATTTGATGCGGGTAATATAGTAGTCAGTAAAAAGGCTCATCCATTTTTAGATAAAATCTTTGAGATGATTGTTCGTACTGAAAATCAAGTCCGGATTGAAGGGCATACGGATGACCTTTCTTTCCGGAATACAAAATATCAGTCGAACTGGGAACTCTCCGCAGCACGAGCAATCAATGTGTTGCGTTATTTTGTCGCAAAAAAGGAAGTGCCTGAACATCGGTTTTCTGCTGCTGGATATGGGGAATATCAACCGGTGGCAAGCAATCGGTTTTCAGAGGGGCGCTCCCGAAATCGTCGTATCACCATCCTTTTTATCGGGGGTTTGAAGCCATTGGGAGGTTCTCTTGGCACAGGAAAATGAAAGCAGTTCGGAAGCGCAAAAAGAAATCGAACTGATTCGTCCTTCTAAGCCGAAAAAAAAGAAAAAGGAAAAAAGCCTTGATCCCAATATGTGGATGGTGACGTTTAGTGATTTAATCACGTTAATGATGACTTTTTTTGTACTCTTATTCTCTTTCAATGAACCCAATCCCAAACACCTAGAAGCTATTTCATCCAACGCACCAGGACTATTCAATCTTTCGGAGTCTGCGGTAACCCAGCCTATTTCTGTATTACGTGCCAATTCTCTTGTTCGTGAAAATTTAGAAATATTTTTATCAGAAAATAGTGTGCGTAATGTTGAAATCGTGCAAACTGATGAAGGATTGATTCTCACCTTACCGGCTGATATTATTTTTGAGCAAAACAGTGACCGCATAGGGCAACAAGCCATTCAAACCATTGGGAAAATTGCGAGTTTTCTGAATAAAACCGGACATGATATCCGTATTGAAGGACACACCGACAACAACTTCACCCCGTCTCCTCAATTCCCTGATGTGTGGGAAATGTCTCAATCAAGAGCTTATAACGTGCTTCAAGCAATGTTGAAAACAGGAGTTGCTCCAGATCGTCTCTCATTGGTTGGGAAAGGAGCCTCACAGCCTAAGGTTTCTAACGCTACACCACAGGGGCAACGAGTCAATCGGCGTGTAGAAATTGTGATTTTGAATCGTTAAAGCATCGGCATACTTCATGAATGCCTTAAACCTATTCAACTCAACCTTATCCCTGCATTTAGATTCAGCTTAAGAAAGGACAGATATATGGCGGATGAAGACGAAGGAGAAGGAGGAGGTGGTGGTGGTAAGAAAATTATCATCATCATCGTCGCCGTCTTGTTATTGATTGGTATCGGAGTGGGTGTTTACTTGATGTTTTTTCAACCTAAGGACGAGGAACAAGAACTCGCTGAAGCCGAAGCTGCCATCAGCAAGGCTGCCGAACCTCTTGAGAACCCCATGTTTATTCCTTTAGGAACCTATATTGCAAACTTACGCGACGGACGCCGTTACATCAAAACTACAATACAATTGATGGTAAGTGAAGAAAAGGTTGTCGAATACTTGAATCTACGCTTGGTGGAAGTCAAAGATATTGTCAATACCGAGCTACAAAATCTTTCTGTGGAAGATACGAAGTTGCCTGGAGGCAGGGAAGAGCTGAAACAAAAGTTAATCTCTAAAATCTCTGAGTTGTTTCCCAGAAAGCCGGATTGGGATGATCCAGATCCGATTAAGAAGGTGTTGTTTGAAGAGTTTTATGTACAGTAACTAAGCATTAGTTCATGAACGTGGGGCATCATGGAAGAGGAAGGTGAAGCGTCGGGCGGCGGAGGGAAGAAAATTTTGATTTTGATCCTCCTTCTCGCAATTGGGGCAGCTGCCTATTATTTCTTGAAGCCTGAGGAGGAAGAGGCTCCTCAAGAAGAAGTGATCCTTCGGGAAGGTCCACCGCCTATCGACGATCCACAATATATGCCTTTAGGAACATTTGTAGTAAACTTGACCGATGGTAAGTACTTTTTGAAAACCACGATCACGCTTGTTTTCGCTGAGGAACAACCACGCACTTGGTTACAACCGTGGCTTCCCTTGGTAAAAGATATGGTTATTTCTCAATTGAGCACTCTCTCTTCAAAACAACTGCGCGATGCCCGGGTGCGTGAATTGTTGCGCAAAGAGTTACAAATTCGAGTCAATTCTTTATTTCCTAACATGGCTCCTTGGGAAGATCGACGACCAGTAAAACGGATTCTTTTTGAAGAGTTTTATACCCAATAACGAAGGTCTCTATGGCAGATGACGATTTTGAATCCTTTGACAACTTGGATGATCTCGATTGGTCTGACGTTGAAGATGAACTCAAGGCCAATCGTGAACAAATTTTAGCAGCGGCATCATCCGACAAGGAAGAGCCAGTCGCAGAAGCCGTTGCGGATTTGGGTGGAGTGATGGATGCCCCTGAAGAGTCGGTCTTTGAAGGTAACCTAGATATTAATTTTCTTCTTGATGTCCAGTTACAGATTTCAGTGGAAGTTGGACGTACCAACATGCTGATCGCCAACTTGCTAGAACTCGACAAAAGTTCTGTTGTGGAATTGAATAGCTTGGTGGGCCAACCGTTGGACATTCGTGTGAATGAAAAATTGGTTGCTCGTGGCGAAGTAGTTGTCATCAATGACAAGTTTGGAGTGAGGATTACCGAAATTGTGAGTCCGGATGATCGTTTTGCTGTTTTGCAATAAATCTTAGGAATGCCCCATGAAGGTTACCTCATGTCACCGATTTCGAGACTGGTTGGTCGGTTTTTCATGCTTCATCCTGTTAAGCGGACTGCCATGGGTCACTCTTGCCAATGAACCTAATATCTTACGGGAAGTACAAGTCACGACGTCTGAAACGACAGAACAAATCGAGATTCTCTTTGAGCAAGATGTTGAATCCGCCCCCATTATTGATTTTGATCGAGGGCTGATGTATTTGCGCTTAGTTTCTGTGACTTTAGATACACCTGCTCGGCAGTTTGTATTTCCTGAAACCAGCAAAGTCGTTAAATTGATCCGTGCTAACCAGAATGCTACTTCAACTCAACTTGAGGTCATTCTGCATGCCTCTCATCTTTCTTTGGAAAATAAACTCGATGTTTCTTGGGATGGCCCTCGTTTGCTACTGACTATTGACCGATCTAAACTCAATGCGAGTCCTAACGAATCGGCTCCTGCCAACGAACTTGCTGAAGAAGTGCAACAGCGATTACAAGAAAATGAACAACTGACAGAAATTCTTCCTGCCGAAGAACCCAAATCGATAGATTACTCAGATACACTTCCGTCCACATTTGAGCAACCGGAAGAAAGTTGGATCACTACGATTCTAACTTTACTCTTGTCGTTGCTCTTGATCTTCGGAGTACTCTATTTATTGTTATATTTTTATAACAAGGTCTTGTCCGGTCGTTTTCCTGCATTACAAGGAAAGTTTAGTGTGAAAACAGTGGCAACTTTTCATTTAGGTCCTAAACAACGAATTGTTGTCTTGGAAGTCAACGAGCAATATTTTGCGTGTGGGGTGACACCTTCGAACATCTCGTTTTTAATGGAACTGGCTGATAAAGAAGATCAATCGTTTTTAGGGCAAGTTTCGGTTTCAAAGGATAAAGTTGAGATACATGCGGAAAAAGCGAGAGCCGATTTTTTAAAAACTCTGCATGCGGCTCGTAAACAGGCGCAGCAAATGGCCCCCGCCCCAGAGGAGCCAGCTCCAGAGATGCCCCCTCCAGCCTCATCTCCTACTGAGGTCAAAACAGGGAAAAAAAATGTAATACAATCCGCCCCTCCAGCCGCGAAGAGCAAAGTTTCTGAAACAGCGGCTAAGCATTCCACTTCTTCAGCCCTAGCTCATGAACGGGAATCTGGTATGGTGTCTCCTCCAAAGAAGAGCTTTCAAACAGCCATTTCCCCAGAGGCAACGACGAGTTTACTGGAAAAGGAGTTTACCAAGGATGATTCGATGCAACAGTTTGCCAAACAGCTGGGGAAAAAACTCAAATCGTTAAAGCCTATTGATTGAACCGAAATTGAAAAATTTTAGTCGTCTATCGTAAATGTCCTTCTTCACGAACCAGGGAGGTTGGTGCTCATGAAAGCTATCATTGCCAAATTTTTTGTACTGTTTCTCTCACTATTGATTTCGAGTGGAGCACAGGCGCAATCCCCTATTCCTGGGATTCAAATTTCGGTTGATTCCGCAACCAGTCCTTCACAAGTCGCGTCTACGCTACAGGTCGTGTTTTTGTTGACCGTATTGACCTTAGCTCCTGCGATTTTGGTCATGACCACTTCATTTACACGATTCGTGATTGTGCTCTCTTTTTTGCGGCAAGCAATTGGTACTCAAGCGGTTCCCTCTAATCAGATCATTGTAGGGTTATCATTATTTTTGACCTTTTTTGTGATGATGCCAGTATGGGAGGAGGTTAATCAAACGGCACTTCAGCCATATCTGAATAATCGCATGTCTCAAGAGGTTTTTCTCAATACTGCAACAATTCCTGTGAAACGTTTCATGCAGCGTTATACTCGTGAGAAAGACCTAGCTTTGTTTGTGCGAATTGCCAAAGTTCCCCGCCCTCGTACAATTGATGATGTACCCATTTGGGTTGTGATTCCTGCTTTTGTGATTAGTGAATTGAAAACCGCCTTTCAAATTGGATTCATCCTGTATATTCCGTTTTTGGTGATTGATATGGTGGTTTCCTCAATTTTGATGGCAATGGGGATGATGATGTTGCCTCCAATTATGATCTCATTACCTTTCAAGCTTATGCTATTTGTATTGGTCGATGGTTGGCATCTCATTGTTGGTTCGCTGGTTCGAACTTTCGTAGATATCTAGCTGCTATATAGAATCTTTTTGAAAATCCACTCCCTTGTTGAGGAGAAACTATGAGTCAAGCATTTATTGTGTCATTCGGGATGGAATCGATTCGGATGGCGGTGGTGTTATCGGCTCCCATGCTAGTAGGGGCCTTGGTGATTGGATTGTTGATTTCTATTTTTCAGGCAGTCACCCAAATTCAAGAACAGACCTTGGCGATCATTCCGAAAATGGCAGCGATTTTAGGAATTATGGCTGCATTGTATCCTTGGTTATTGAGTCAGGCGAGTACCTATATGACATCTGTATTCACCAATTTTCCAAGATACATTGGAGGCTGACTGGTATCCCCACAAGATCGCAAAGAGCAATCCAGGATTTTTTTTGGAAGCATCCACAAAAAATCTTGCAATACACCTCAAATTTCTGCCATCATCCGCGCTTAATTTTTGCACCTACCAAGCGATTCGGAGGGGTGGGTGAGTGGTTGAAACCGGCGGTCTTGAAAACCGTTGAACGCGAGTTCCGGGGGTTCGAATCCCTCCCCCTCCGCCACAAAATTTAATTGATCCTGCCCTGTGGAGAGATGACTGAGAGGCCGAAAGTGGCAGATTGCTAATCTGTTGAGCGGGATCCCCTGCTCCGAGGGTTCGAATCCCTCTCTCTCCGCCAATACTTTCGAAAGCACCCGTAGCTCAGCTGGATAGAGCACCTGATTGCGGTTCAGGCGGTCGGACGTTCGAATCGTCCCGGGTGCGCCACAATTTATAAGAGATTGCGGCGATCCTCATTTTCCCAAATTTCACCAAAAACGCATTAGTGTCAAATTAGTGTCAGTTTAAAATTACAGATTTCCCTTCCTCATTTTCTTCGCTCAAACCTAGTGTTTCGGTCAGTGAAATTCGACGGATTTTTAGTTGTAAAAGTTGGGGATCAACTGTCGTATAATGACGGTCGTTTACCTCTTCCGTGTTGCCTACATACGCACCCGCTTCCTTAGCCGAAAAGAGACAATGATTTTTGAGAAAGGTGTTGAAGTACCTTCTCAAATCATGCAGCCGCAAATCCGACACGCCTGCTTTTTTACAAACCGTTCCCCAAGCTGACTTCACACTGTCCACTCGTTCATAAGAAACATGGCGTTGCTTTTTCACAATGCGGACAACCTGCTTAGGAAAAACAAAACGGTTGCTGTAAACCTCATGACCGGTAATCTTCCCTGCTTCATCACGAATTGGAACTTTGCCGATAGTGTCCAAATGAGGCATTTGATGGAGCACTCCCAACGCTTCAGGAAATAATGGAACATCGCGTTCCTTTCCACGTTTGGGTTCCCAGCCTAAGCCGTAACGTGTGGGACATTCACGTTTTCTGCGAATGTACCAAACCCCATTTTCAAAATCGAAATCATCCCATTCCGCATGTAACACTTCTCCTAATCGTGCACCTGTAAAAATAAGAAACAACAGGATTTCATGGATTGGAGAATTGTACACATAGGTTGCTTTGAGTTCACGACTGGCCGTGATGAGAGCTAGTACTTCAGCATCGGTTGGCACTCGATTACGAGCTTTTCCACCTTTTTTGGGAACACTGACTGTTTTGGTTACAGGATTACTGCAATCCAGTTGCTTCATCCCAATAAGCCAGTTGAAGCATTTGCTCACCGCTGCCACGTAATCGTGCATGGTGGCTTCTGCTAATCCGCGTTGGTTCAACGAATTCACCATCAGTTGAACATCGATAGGTTCGATTTCATCCATATAAATCCGACCTATCTTTTGGAAAAACTCAAATTGCCTGACCGTTGTGTAGTAATCATTGTAATTGGTACGGATGTTTTTCCGCGTGGCGGAGAGTTCCAAATACAATGCTAAAGCTTCATCAATACTGAGCCGTTTTTGTTCGACAGGGACATAGGGGCTATCCTTGAGCTTCTTCAAATCCTTCTCATCAAAAATACCCTGAAGGAGTTGATTGTGCTTGATGTTCATCTTTTGCCGAGCAGCCCGTTGTGTTTTGTCACAAGGTCGTCTCATTCGTACCCCATTTGGCAAATAATATTTGATCCACCAAACAGGTTTGCCTTTGGTTTGTTCGCGTTTGTAGACCTCACATCTTGGATCGTAGTTAAGAGTAATTGCTTTCATGACAGAACCTCATCGTGAATGCTGAGTTCTTTGTGATTCTCCAGAAAGCAGTTCAAGTCCTCCTCTTTTATACGAACGAGTGATCCAATCTTCAAGACGATTAGTTGCCCATTCTCTCTGAATTTATTGAGGAATTTCTTTTCACATTGTAGAATTTCGGCAACTTCTTCCAAGGTGTAAAGCTTCTTAGGGCGGTTAAGTAATTCAGCTAAAACATTGAGCGGAATAGAAACCATTGGCCCATCTTTGTCATGCTGTGATGATGGATTTTTAAGCAGATGAGCAAACGGCAATGGGGAGAGTGAGTCGCGAGACATAGAAACATCCTCAAGTGAAATCTAGGTACTAAAGGAAATAATCAATCGAAAGGAGAGAGAAGCCACTTGGGTAAGCGGCTTCCTCAGGCGAAGGATTATTGTCACTTCAGGACGGTGTGAGAGGTTTCCTGATGTTCAGGATTGCGGTGGTTTTTGCGTCAAATGGACGTTTAAGAACCGTGGCAGGGAAAGAACCTCAGCCTTTGCTCGCACAATCGAGATAGAAGACCCGTGTTCTTTCAACCAAAATTTTGAGGTTTTTTATGTGGCCTCACCCACAACCGAAAATTTTCTGATCAAAACAAAGACATTTGAGAGCCAGCCTGGGCTGGTGGCAATGATACTGGCACAATGGACTGTGGTGTAGGAGAAGCTTCTGAAACATTCGACGTAATTTCTTGTACTTCAAGCTCACGCACAAACCCTTTGCCATTGAAACCTGTTTGGTAAACAAGTTTTTGTTCTTTTGCCAAAGAATCTCCCCAGGTCACAAACCCTCTTAATCCATTTAAAGCCAAATTGATGGTGGTCATTTTGACACACCGCAAATCAATATCTTGACCGTAAAATATGCAGTGTGGATTCACTCTTGCGGAAGCTAACAACATTCTGCCGCTGCCACAACAAGGGTCATTTACTGTCTCTCCTGATGATGTTTCAACGATACTTGCCATGAACGTACAAATGGGATCAGGAGTGAAAAACTGTCCATTTTCACCTCGTGTTATTTCCTGTTCAAAATAACTTCCAAGAATATCCTGTTTTTCTTCCTCCATCGCCATTACTAAGTCAGCAAAGACTTTTGATAAATCACGCACTACTTCTTTGGGGTAGTGAGAGATGGTTTGTAAGTACAATTCTTCCATTCGTCCTCCTGACAGAGCACAAATGGAAATGGTCAGAAAATCATCAAATAGCCTTGCCCGATCATGGCCTTGATGTATGAGCTTATCGAACCCTTTAAAGAAGTTCTTACGCCCTTCAGATTTTGACATGATAAGTGAGTTAACAAATAAAAATACCGCCTCACAACGAGTCGGTTTCAAAGTTTCAAGAAGCTGCCTCAAGGCAATTTCTCTGGAATTTTTGAGAGTTCTTAGCTCTGCCGGTAATGTGTGAACGAACATTTAGCAGTCATCTTGCTTACAGCCAGTTAGCCGAATGTAATCCATCAAACATTTTGTGGGTTGGCTTTGTTGCTCAAGAGAGAGGTGTTCCTCAACAAATTGCAACAACATTTCTCCATCTCTAATCTCTCCTCCGCAGCAGATTGTTAATCGCATATAGGGAAGCGATTGCGATTGAGAACCTGAACTCTGCGTATGCCCGTTGATTTCATCTAAAACATGATCAATGAGATACAAAAGTACTTCTTTGAACATATCTGAAAAAATTTCACGAAGCACATACCGCGATTCGTCAGCCAGATTCTTTCCAAAGCTCTCATAAGAAATTCCACTCGCACGAAGCAAACTTTCTGTCGTTATGAGTTTGTTCTTACAAGGTATGTGTTGGGCATCTGCACCCGAATCACCCTTACCCTGTTTGTGGGTAACTCGAATGTAATCCATCAAGCATTTTGTAGCCTGACTCTGTTTACTTCTTGGAATGTAACAATTCACAAGATTGAATAGGTCTTTTCCGCAATTGATGTATCCATCACTGAAAACATCTAATTGCATACATTCCATTTGTTCTAATTGCCCATCAGCATTGCCCGTATAATCCGAAACATCTCCCCAAACCTCGCTTATGAGATATTTGAGTATCCCAACTCGAAAGTCATCAGAGAGTTTACAAACAGCCGTTTGAGCTTTTTCTTTGAGATGTTGTTCAAAACGCTCGAAAGGAATTCCACTCGCATAAAGCAAGCTTTCTGCCGTAAATAGTCTGTTGTTACGATGTTCGTAATTCATGATTAAAAGGTTAAAAAATAGTGTTTCTTCTGACGATCAGAAGATTTCTAAAGCTTCAAAAAGCCACTACTGAAGCACCTTCTCTGAAATTTTAAAGAGTTCTTAGCTCTACCGACGATGTTGCATTGCTTTGGTTGTCGAAGACAATCACTCTCAGATTGTAATTTCTTCAATCAATTGAAAATCCTTTTGATAATCAATCGGTTCGTCAATATCAGATGGGGAGTACTCATAGACCCTGAGTTGTCCTGTCCCATATACCGCATAGAAATAAACTATATCCCAATGGATAGAGGAACAAATTCCATATCCCAAACATCCGATATAGGGAGGTTGATTGGGAAATTGCTGCAACATCTCAACCGTATCTTTGTCATAAAGATTGGTCAGATACTGTAGGGTTCGAGCAGCGGCATACTCCTCGTCAAACAATCCCCTTTTCTGGTCAAACTCTTTCAGAAACGGTACCAGTTCAGGGAGCACTCCGTATTCAGAACCATCTACGGTTCCTGGGTAGCCATCTGAATGGCGGTACAGCAGTGCTGTAAACTCTGATAAGGATTGATTTGGATTTTCGTAAAAAGCAATGTGAGCACGAGTTGACATAATTAAATGGTTAAAAAACAAAAAACTGAACCAATGAAGGCCAGTAAACTGGAACATTTCGCGACTGTTCCAGATCGCATAAAGGCTAAATCTACTTTCCTGCCAAACACTGATTGAATGACTTGAGAACAGGTTGCATGGTCAATCGCTCTGGGTGGTCCACCAAGCGCAATTGATCCAATTTCAAAAATCCCCATTGTCGGTAATCATGTGTTGAGAAAAAGCAATCGAACACTCCGCTTTGCTGGTCAAATCCTACCAAATAAAACTCCCACAATCGGGAAACCGTTGGATAAGTGATTTGCGCAATTACCAGTGGATCACTGCGACCGCATTGACACCCTAATGGGTAATCTCGGAAAAGTGATTCGAGTTCAGCCTTGCTATGAACGTAAGAGTCCATCGTGAAAAATTTAAAAAATAAAAATAGGTAGAAAAGCCATATCGGGAAGCCGAGACAGCTTTTCTGGAGAACTTTTCGAGAGGTTTCAACTCAAAAATTGGTGCTCTTCCATCAGTCAAACACCAAAAAGTAGAAGAATACCAAGATGAGTGGAAAGTAAGCACAGTAGGCCAAAAGTTCAGCTTTCAATGATCGGACTCTTCGAGCTTTGCGCTCAAGCCTGTAAGCTTCCCATGTTGGTATTCGTACCGCCGACGATGTTTGAGAATGATTCATAGACAAATCATTAAATGATAAAAATACCCCCTCGTATTCGAGAGGAATGGAAGAGTGCTATTAGCTCGGTACATCGGAAAGAAACACCAAACCGTGAGCAGCAAACACAACTCGCCTTCCGCCTTAAAAGACGTTCAAGACAGCAGCATTTTCAACCATGTTTTTAGAGCTATCATGGCTTTTTCTATTTTTCAAAAGAATAATATTTTCAATAGGTTAAACCTGTAAATTAGGATATAAATTGACCTATAAATTAGGATATAAACTGCCTATAAATTCTGAATATATAGTTTGGGTGGTTTGTATCGTCCTACGGACGATTGTGGCGCAGGAGGTGCCGGGGGTAAAATTTTGAATGATTCCCGTTGGTTAGGGGTGACGCTCCAAGTGTTCTCGCCACCCCTAAGCCAAGGAATCAAATCAAAACCCCACCCCCGACTCCGACAGCTTTCACTGACGTTTTCACTAGCCTTTTCGACTTTTTGCCCCACACTTTCATTTATGCGGAGGACAAAAAGCCGCAAAGTCAAAGTTTAACCTGTCGGAGCCGGGGGAGGGGCTCCCCCCGGCACCCCCTGCGCCACAGGAAACGGATATTTGCTGGTCGCAAATCTTTGATGATCGGAGAGGAATTTGGAGTGGTATGAGTTGAGGGGGAGTTACTCAGGAGGAACGCAAAATCGAACGTTGTTCGAATTGATCGTCCAGCCAAATAGTACTGGTGAGGATAGTTTCTGGAGTGATTTTGGAATCTTGAGTGATCCAAACCAAATCACTACCTTCAATATTGGTCAGAGCTTTACGCATGTTGTCCATACGTTTTGCCGAGTTGGTTTGAATCAGCACTCGGAAATTTTTGAATTTGCCAAACTTCTTGAACACGTTTTGTTCACGGTAGAGATGGTAGCCAACCACTTTATCACGAATCACACTGGTCAGTGATTCTGTTCCACGATCTATCTCTACAAAAAACAATCGTTCCACCCCTGCAAAATCTCCTTTGCCCTGAAGAATAATCATAATGTCAGGATAGACGATGAACGATTTTTTGCTCGCTGTGTGACGATGCTCAGACCACAACTTGAAACGCGCCATTCCTGCATCGTTATCAAATCGGCTTTTGACTTCAAAATCACACACAAACCGTTTCACTTCTAAAATCAGGTTGTCCTTCAAGGCCAGATGGAGAATGATCATGAATTCCGAGAGTTCCAACGCATGTTGTAAAAACATATGTTTGACCTCACCTGATTTGACAAAGGAATACGGCTCGATTCCATTGGCTTCAAGCAACTCCGCTCCCTTTTTATCGAGACAGTAGGCACAACTACTGGCAGCCGATTTATCAAATTGCACCAGTGGGAAAACCCGTTTCACAAAACCATGATGAAACAAGTACTTCATTCGGCGCTGGGTGCTTTGTTTGGAACTGTTCTCAGGAAACACCAAGCGTTTTATCTGTGTGATGGAAAGATAATGGAGGGCATTGATCCATCGCAAAATTTCCAGATCACGTTCAACTAAGCGGAAGTTGAACTCTTCAGCATTTCTCTGAGTTTTTGATCGATATTTTCGATTTGGTTCACTCATCAAATAACTCCGCTCCTTTATCAGTTTGAGAATTTTGATCCGGCACCAAAGTATCTACTAAATCTTCTGCCATCTCTGTTTTCGACGAAGCCAGCAAATCAACCATTCGTTGTCGTTCTTCATTTTGGGCGGCAGTCAGTTCAGGGTAAAATGCTTGGATGATGGGTTGAAGTTGTAGCTCTAACTTCACTATCAAACTGTCCAGTGTGCGAGCTTTGAGCGGTTCCAGCCCTCGACATATAAAAAACTCACGTTTAGGAAGGCTTTGTACTTCTTGCGTTAGGAAGGTTCGTTCATCGGTCAACGAATAAAAACGGTGGTTGATGGTAGTGGAACTGCTGTTTCCCAGGTTCAGCGATAGGCCAAACTGTTTGGAAAACCCGTCACTGGAACCCGTAGTTTGTCCGGTTCCTTCAGTTTTGCCACCGCCAGTCTGGTTGCCTTCGCTGGTGCTCTGGTTATCCGTTGAAGTAGTGGTATTGCTGGTACTCGTACCATGAGCTTGGCTACTGTTTTGTTGCTGGGTCATAGAGATGACCGAGCCAGTACTTGTGGTTCCATCATCCGACCACGGCCTACTGAGAGAACGAGTTTCTGAGGAGTTTTGGTTGTCAGACCGCCCCGACGATTTGCCAGTTGAGTCAGTTTGGCTGGTACTATTGCCGATTGCTTGTGCGGTACTTTTTCCTACTGTGCTACTGAACGTTTTTGACCATTTTTCAGATGTAGATGAGCTACTGCTTTCAGACCGGGTTTTGGTTTCCGTAATCGATTTGCCCACCCGGTAGCCTATCGCCGTGGTGTTTCCAGTACTGGTTGAATAGGTCACTTCTTCCATTTTCCCAGTCAGTTCAAAACATTGCTTGACGACGTATTCAGCGTCATCACCTGAAACCTGCATTAACAACTTGGTGCTACAGTTTTTAAAGGCAGTTCCCATGATCACACCTTCAGGATCGGACTCTTTCAGCTGATCAAAATTTTGATGAGCAATGGTATAACTGAGTCCGAATTGTCGGGTCTGAGCAAAGTTCTTAGCCAGTTGCAGGTCCACAAACTCAGGGAATTCGTCCACATAGACAAAAAACGGATTTCTCTTCTGAGCTTCTGTGCGTTTACGAATGATCTTATCGATTTTTGATAGCAGAAACGTGGCAACCATCCCCGATTTGGAATCATCAGTTGGGATATGAAACAACAAAAACGGTGCGCGGCCCTGTTCGTCTATCCCATTAACTTCTTGCTCAAGATGAAGTGTGGTCTCAGGGGTGTTGAGGAAATTATAAACTACCGGGTTATTGAACAACCGCAGTCGATTGACCAAGCTGTGGATGGCTTTATTGAATTCGTGAGACGAAAATTTGAGCAGAAATCGCAGGGTCCATGCTGCTTGTTTGGCCGTGGGGTTGTCTTGCGATTCCAAGGATTTGAGCAGTTGTTGTGGCGAGGGTTTGTTTTTGCGTGGCGGTCTGGCACATTCAGCCAGCAGGTCTATAGTCGGTAAGAGGTCGGTCAGTTGCTTGCCCTCTGTAATCATGTGGGAAAACAGACCTTCCATATTGGTGGCAAGCTGTGGCGTTTCTGATGAGTCTTGGCCGGTATGTCGTTCAATGCTGCGAATCAGCACGTCTGTCAGATCATTGAGCGCTTCACCTTCTTCCTGCTGAAACGGGTTGATGCGGTATGGGTTGGGTGACTGAAAACTCGCTTGCTCCGACAGATCGATGATCTTACATCGTAGTGGTGGGAATATGGATTCAAGATCAGCATCAACAATGTCTTCGAAAAGACTCAGGGTTTGGGTTGGAATTTTTTCTTTCGAAGTAGAAAGATGCTCTATTTGGCGGCGATACTTCGATAAAAATGCCTCAATAGTTTGCTGAATGTCAGTGAGTTGTGTTCGTAGGTCGTTGTAGAATAAGACGAATGAAGAAAGCTCCCTGAATAAGCTTCCAAATGGATCAATTAAGGTTCCACCCCGACCATTGAGTAGGTCTTGAATGATCATTGATTCGAGCAATTTGGACTTTCCAACTCCAGTTTTTCCAAGAATATACTGATGTTCTAGACGTTCCTTATCGGTAATTGAAAGCACCTGACCAGTGTTGCTCACTCCCACAAAGAGTTTATCAGGAGATGCTAATGTAACCACGTAGCCATACAATTCGCTGAAATGGGTCCAGGTCTCCAAAAAATCTCGAAGCATGTTAAGTACTGCAGATTCTTCTGAACATAGTTTTTCGTGTTGACGGCTAAGCTTATCAATTCTTGACTCAAGAGCTTTGAGTTTCGTCAGACAGTGAGTGAGTTGTTTGCGACTCGCCTTTATTTGTTTGGAATAAGCGTGTTTTTTGACACGTCGATATAACCAACCCGTACCCGCTAGATCAGGAATAACAGGTGTTTGCGCCACTGCCATCTGTTGTAAATCATCAATTTGTGATTTTATTGCGTCTGTTGTCGGTTTTAACGACGGGGAATCGATATTATCGATTCGTGCTAACGCTGATTGAAGGCGATGATGCAGATCATCTTTTTTATCCCCTTTGTGTGCTTTATCTCTCACCAATATCATTCAGTTCCTCCTAGTTTTGAAAGTAAGGACTGAACTTGTAGCTCACACATCTCAACGTGCTGAGATAAGGCAGCCATTTTGGTCGTCAACTCACTCATATGTTTGGTAGTTTTAATCGACTTCACCCCTTGCCCGATAACGCTTTGGGAGGTCTGTTTGGTCTCAACCAAGCGATGAATATTTTGCATTTCTTGATCAAGAAAACGTAGCTGTCGTTTGACATCCATGAGTTTAATATCCGGGATGCCTTCTTTTTCTAGTTTTCGAATTATCCGCTTCATTTCGTCTACGGTGTTTTTGAGGGTCGTATACGAGAAATGAGTTTCATGCTTCAAATCGTTGCTAAGTTCGGTTGTTAAGTGAACCGCACCACGTAATGGTGAAATGGCTAGTTTCCCCACGACACGGGCGGATTTTTTGCCAGCAGTGGCAATTTCGCTTTTGTGATCCACAACATAGGATGCAGTCTTTTGTGCTGCTTTTTTGGTACCTCTATAGGTGGCTCGAAGCAGGAAGAGGAATAAAAGACCGATAAAAATCAACACCACAATTATTAATATCGCTTCCATAGGTGCTCCATATTCAGGTGAGTCTTTGTCTTATTTATTTTCAGTTTATTTAGAACTTTGGAACTTCATCAGAAATGAGGCTACAGGATATTATTTTATATACTTAAAGTTTATTTATGTTGATAGTAGCTGCTTATTGCTCTGCCCCACTACCAACAATAATTTAGATTTGGATCAAAATTACCGAAGTTCCCGGTTGTTTTTGATTTTTGAAACTGATTTGAGGTGTAACCGGGGATGGCGGTGTCACCTCGACATGCAACTGCTCTTTTGCTGAGCCACCATACCCAATCGCTTCAATAGTGTAATCTTTGGGGAGCTTGGTCACAGGAATACGTGTACATCCACTAACAGGAACCACTCCAAATTCAGTTATTTCAACACGCTGCGCAAAACGTACTTCCCAAGATAAAAATACACTTGGCTGCTCACCTCGTTTCTGAGGTGCATTTTTTAAGAAGTACTTAATTTTAGGCGGCTGAAAATACCGCAAAGCTTGCTCAATAGCACTCAGCCACAGGTAATGACTGGGACGAGCCGAAGGGGTGAAAACCCCTTTATTAAACGCCTGTTGCATTTGTTGTTGAATGAACTGAAATGGAGCAAATTTAGTTATGAGATCAGCAATACTTTGTCGCATTTGCTCAACTTCTGTAGGTTGCGAACCAATGGAATGATCCGGTTCGGGCCAACGATACGCAGCCAAATAATTACGCACTGTATGCGGCCCCAGGTCGCTGAGGAAAAAGAATGGGTGGCATAAAAACAGTAAGTAAAAGACACCCAAAGCAACTCCCCAGTGCTCAGAATATAAGTCCACTCGAATTCGAATATCGTTTCCCCCTTGGTTCATGGCCTCAATATATTCATAGGGCATCCATTCGCCGAGTTTACCGATTGTCGATGGGTGGTTGATTTTTTGGTCAGTGACCGTACCGCCATCCAGATCGATGAAGCACAATTTGAGTTTGCTAATACTGACGAAAAAATTGTCAGGATTAACATCGGCCCAAAGAAAGCCCATTTCCCGCAATTTGATAAACCCTTCAACAAATTGATACGCTAACTGAAGCTTCGCTTTCCAATCCAAAACAGCATATTCCTTCGATTCCATCAGCACGTCCTCGAAACTCTTAAATTCATTCCCTAGATAAAGAGTTAGATACCCTTTTTCTCCCATAGTGCCTGTGAATGAACACATAGGGAAACATTGAAGTGCCGCGATCTGAAACACACTCTGCTGGGTTCGTCTCTGAAACGTTTGATGTTGTCGAGCAATCTTCTGTTGAAGTTGCTGTATCGTCTGTAGACCACGGCCAGCATCTGGACCATTGAGCAATTTGACAATACACGGAGTCGAAATGGGACGGTTATTGACTTGTTGTAAACGATACACCGTACCGAAACCGCCCTGACCAATGGATTGGTTTTCTATCCCCAACGATTGTACCTGCATAAACTCGTGACAACCTTGGGTCGTCAGAAATTCAGAAATTATGATAGCTTTCATGAACCTCCTTTCGCCGCAAAGTCAGCCGCGTGCTTCAACTGATAATCAAAGACTTCGCCAGTTATCAAAATGCCAATGGTCGTATCATCCTTGAGTTTTTCTTCATTTCTGAGTGTTGCTAGAAATGATTCAAGCATGATCTGTAATGATGTTTCCGGGAGATGGGCAACACTTAGGAATGATCGGATCAGTTGATACAGCCTCATCAGAATTTCGGGAACTTGAACCCAAAGACCATCATCGGTTTGCCCAACATTCGCTTGATCAGCACTATCAAGCCCGTCCGTTGCAACGATAATAATGTCCCCCTGTAACAAGTCCTTCTTCAGTCGCAATACTGTTGGTGTGACCTGAGCATCACTGCCATTTGGCGATATGAATCGATAGAGAGCTTCTTTGCCTTGTTGGGCTACTGTATGAGGATTGAGGTGATAGCTGATGCTCTGAGGAGGAATCTCCTCATTTAAAAATTGGAAACAAGGGCGTATATGAATCACCACTCCATTCCCAACGTATGAAATATCAAAATAGTCTCCCCATTCGCAGGCAATCAGGAGTGTGGTAGCAAACAGGTCGTCCATATCTCTACCACCATTCCCCAAAACGTAAGGAGATTGGGTATATTGTCGAAGGTGTTGCCGGATGCGTTTGTAAATTTTTTCCCACGAAGGGTTATACACCGCAGGGAGCCGTACTTGGGTGAACTGTTGTTTAATGAAATTAGTAACGATTTCGGCAGCCTCTTTCGATTTTTCTTTACTGCCAATTCCATCAGCTAAAGCCACTACATTATGTGGTATGCCCGGTTTGGATACATGAGCAAAACTGTCTTCATTATCAGAGGAATTTTTGCGGTAGGTGGCAGTCGCAATTGCGCACTGCGTTCGACATTCTTTTTTTGAAAAAAGGGATGGTAAAGCCATAAGATACTCCTGCAAAAAGTAGATGAGATTGGGGGCAAAGCCCCCGGTTGAAACTATTCGATTCCGATTCCTTGATTGGAAACGGAGAGTGATGCTTCAAAGAATCTGCGGAGTTCTTCGGCAGAAGCGGTAGGTGTGTAGTGATTTGGTGACGTGGCTACAATGTCTCTGAGAATTGACTCGCATTGCTCACGGTCGTCGTCGGAAAGTTCCGCCTCACTAAAAAGCGTACTTGTTATCGAAACATGTGGAGTTGCTCGTAATAACTCCAACGTTGGCGAGTTACCATCGGGTATCAAACCGTCACTCAGCACCATTGCAACCGCAGAGCGGTAAATACCAGATGGGTTGGGTTGGCTCAGAAATTCATCAATCAATGATTTGGCCTCAATCAGAGCCGGTTCCAACAAGGTCCCTCCACCATTCTCTTCGGTAGGTTCAAGGAGTTGGTCAATGTCAACGGCTTGAATCTCTGTGATACCGAGAGCAACGGTGGCATATGATGAATAATTCACGCATGCGATTTTGAATGCAGCTGCGTTTCTGGAAATCATCATTTTTTGAATGAACTCTCTAACCGCAATCCAGGTATTTTCGATTTTCTTTAGCCGATTGTTGCCAAGGCAATACATCGATGCGGATGTATCGAGAATAAGGACTGCGAACTGTTCAAAGGTCTTTGATACATTACGGATGCCCCCCAAATCCTGGATTTCAGGAGCCAAGAAAATTTCATTTGGAGTTAAGCTCGAATTGTTTGCAGACATAATAGATTCCTTCCAAATTGAGTTAAGTTATTACGTTGTATGAAGAGTTTTTTTGAAATCAAAGTCTCCATACGTTTTAGAGTTTATAAACTTAAAATTTATATAACTATTCACCAGCACTTAGTACATGCCGAAGCTTATCTGACCGAATGAATGGCCAGAGAAGCTACTCAGGTGAGGTTTATAACGATTTGATTGAGCTGTCAGAGTGGGATAGACTAATTTTTTCTTTACTGAGGATTCTATCCTCACCTTGGGACTAGGAATGGCCGTTCTTAGCTCCCAAGGACTCCAAGCTCGGGATTAATGGGTATTTTGCACCTCCTTTCATTATATAGGTTGTAACAAGTTTCTGATCATCTGAAGTGCTTCATCCACTGAGGCACAAGCTGCTTCAAAACTTGGGATTGATTTCAGGTCTATTTTTAGCTTTATGGGTTCATTTGTTCCATCATCTTCAAAATGAATTGAACCGATAGCATTGCCAGAGATGTCTATAACTTCGGCGATGGGAACTATTTGGTCTAAATATTTAATGGAAATTAGATTTTTCATGACAGTTTTACCTCTATAGATGGATCGTTTACTGAAGGATTTCTTGTAGAATCTCACCAGACGCTTTTATTAGAGATTTATAACGAAGAATCCGATTCTCCTGAAAATAAAAAAAATTTTCCACACAGCATGGACAAGGTTCGTGATCGTCTATTTCCTTTATATTATCACAGTAAACACATGTTCTTTTTTGTTCTAATATACTAAAAGCAATAGATTTATCATCGAGTATCCCATCAAGCTTATCGCAAAGCATTTGATAAGCTAATTTTAGCCCTAGAATATCTAGAAGTTCTAGGAAGTTTTGCAACCGAGGACTGTTTATAGCTTCAGGAACTAATTGAGCGATTTTTTCGTTATGCTGTTTAGTTTCCAAAAAAATCTCCCAATAGCGATTAAATTCGTTTGGTGTAGCACTATCCAGGATTTCTTTTAAGGTTTCCTGTTTGCTATTAAAATCATCCAACTCCATAGGTATATATTATTTATATGGGAATTTTAGATGATGATGTTGATATGTGACAAGAGCATTTGCCAACCTTTAATATGATAGTAATAGAGTCCACTTCGGATGAACAGAACATCGGTCGATAATAAATTTTTTAATAATTTCAATAAGTTGTGAATGAAAAAGAAAGAAGGTTTAAATCAACCGAACATATATCAGACATCAAATATCTTCGGAAACAACTTCTAGTTGGAAAAATTATTAATGGTAAAAGCGATGGGTGCAAATACAACGAAAGAAATGAAGGAGCTTCAAGCAAATTCAAGAGGAAAACTTGATCTGCTAAGATCGTTTACAGGAATCAGTCAAGAGTCATTCGCAGAGGAAATGAAGGTTGATCCTATAACTGTAAGACGATGGAACAAGGATAGTGGAATTCCCTTCGATAGATTCAACGATGTCGCGAACTTTTTTAACAGAGAGCTAGGAATAAGCTTACAGCGTTCTGACCTTTACAAGGCAGAGAATCATAAAGAGTTTATATTTAGTTTAGGAGTGCTTTCTTTAAAAAATGAATTATTGCCAAGATTAGAAGTCTTAGAGACACAGTTACTTTCTTCACATGGTGAAAAATTAGATAATATTTATAAAAAGATTAGTTCCATTGAAGGAATGGTAAAATCAGAGAATCAACTAAACCTTCTGAAAATTGAAACTGAGTTAAAAGAACTTAAACTAGGTTTAAACTCTCTTATTGATGGTTGTTCTGATAACAACAAGAATTTAAAAAAGACACTGTATTCAATACAAGACACTATTCAAAAAGAGTTAGATACATTAGGGAAATTGGATAGTTTCGGTAAGGCAGTTGACAAAACAAAAGGTGATCTACATCTGGATACTTCGATACTAGAGAAGATAATCAAATTTCTATCAATAAATCCTTACTACTCTGTGCTGGCTATATTACTAGCAGCTATAATTTCTACATTAATTATTGTAGATAATAATAAGGAAGTAGTTCTGTGTGAAGAACAAACGAATGAAATACGTTCCAAGTGCAATGGAATAAGTTCGGAAAATTTCAGCCAACTCTTAGATTCAACGCAAGAAATATGTAGAGAGGCAATTAGTGAAGATTATACGAACCCTCAAAACTATCTGAACCTTGGTCATTTATACGAATGCCAAGGTAATCTAGATTTAGCTTTAAAAAGTGTTTTAAAAGCGACGGAACGATCTCCTAACAACATTGATTCACAAGCATTTGCTGCTCGGATTTATAAAGAAAAAGGAGATAATAAAAATGCAAAGGAATACTATACAAATGCTATTAAGCTTCAAAAGGAACTACCCAATGAAAACCCAGAATTTTACTATGAACGCGGAAAGCTTTATGAAGTAGATGGATCACTTGAAGCTGCTCTCACTGATTATGATTATGCAATTAGCCTTAATGGGAAAATAAGAGATTACCATCTAACAAAGGCTGAATTGTTGTTAAGGTCAGGGAATATTGTCGAAGAGGAGGATATTAAGGAAGGTAAAATCAAAGAAGCTATTAAAACATTTGAAAGATATCAAAACCTTTTATCTAGGAATGAAATTACTGCTTCTTTTTTATTAAAATTGAGCGAATTACACCTGTCTGTGATGCAGAATAAGTCTGCTAAAATCAAATTTGATGAAGCTAAGAAAATTGGCTTCACAACAGCGAAAGATTTGATGCAGGCAGGGAAAATTACCTACAAGGCGGTAGCTATTAATGATGGCTTACGGTACTTTCTCGACGTTATTGAAATGGAAAAAGAATTAGATTTTAACGAGCGGATGTTAAGCCCTGATGACCATATAGATATTGCGGTCCATTTTACTGTTAGTAACTATTTTCATCAATCAAATGAAATACTGGAAGCTATCATCAAAGAATTTTCTACGCAAGAAAGCA
Source organism: SAR324 cluster bacterium (assembly GCA_028281495.1). GTDB lineage: Bacteria > SAR324 > SAR324 > SAR324 > NAC60-12 > JANQJU01. The sequence goes on along the minus strand of JANQJU010000051.1, from coordinate 5,249 downwards.
TCTCAATTGTAGGCAGAGCTAAAACTCTTATGGGAATCAACTATTACTTTTTGGATGAACAACAAACAGCCATAAATGTTTTTGAAACAGCCAGCCACATCTTGAAAGATTCTTTTAACGCGAATAGCTACTTAGGGTCACTTTATTTTCGTACTGGTAATATTAGTAGTGCTAAAAGTGCTGTTGATGCTGCTTTGTGGCAGCACGATGAAAATGCGGATATGTATTACTTCAGGGGGATGTATTATGCAGAGCAGGCGGAATATGATTCAGCAAGGAATGCTCTTTTTCGTGCTTTGGAGCTTGTTGATGTTCCTCATATGCACTTGGTTACCCGCGAGAATATACTTTTTGCAATTTCCAACACATATACTCAAGAAGGTAACTATGACAAAGTCATAGAATACCTTAGTTTAGTACTTGCAACACAACCTCGCAATGTCCCTGCTTTATCAATGAGATCGCTCATTTATATTCAAAAAGACGATTTTGAGAATGCGCGACGAGATTTTGAACAAGCACTGGAATTAGACTCTCGGTATGTTCCAGCTTACCTGAGTCGTATTTTTTATCATCTTCATACTGTTACTCCCGAAACTACACGGTCTGACATTGAGAAAAAGGCGGAACAAATACTGTCCGATGTCAAGATAGTCCTTGAAATTGAACCTGACAATGTATTTGGATATACAAGTAAAGGTAGGGCTTTTGTTGGTCTCTATTTTGCCGAAAATAATAAAAACCGACTCAACCAAGCGATTGCAGCGTTTAAAGACGCAATTAAAAAAGGTTACGAAAGTTCAAAAATCGATGCTCTTGTTGCCACCTCTTATTATGAATTGGGTGATTTAAAGAATTCATGTGAATACTACTCAAAAATTTGTGAAGGTGATTCTTGTAATCCGTTCCCAAAGAAAACACCTTACACAAAAGTTGTAAACTACTGTTCTGGTAATACTCTGTGAAAAGGATTAGGAACTGGAAATTATAGTACCAATTTTATCCCGAAGCCTCACCTAATGGTTCGTCTTGGAACCCAACCAATTCATCACAAATTTGGTTCCAACTTTTTCTCACGGTGTCCACCAATTGATTTTTTGAAATATTTGGGGACGATAAAACCTTATAGGTAAGCGAAAAACAGGCGGTTCCAAACCCCTGTTTTTTGTCGTATTCCAAGGGTTCCTGAAATACCATATTTTGCACTTTGAGTTTGTCATGAAGCCGTCCTGCTTTCCACATGACTAAAGGGTTTTTGAGATATTCCTTCCCGATTAAAAATGCGGTTCCAACATCAATTTGTTCGATCTCCGATTGCTTCGACATTTGGAGCTTTGTTATTTGGCTGATAATTTTTTCAGCCTCACGTTCATAAGCTTGTCGTAACGTTGGGTTTTGAGTGCCCATCGCACACTGGATAGCATTCTCTTGCTGCTTTTGAAGGTTCTTAACCTTCTCCTCCATTTGTCCCTCAAATATGTGTCGTAAACTTTGTTGCATCTGATATTCGTCTTCTATCACCGCTTGGAAGAGTTTGAGCAGTTTGTCCGTCGGCCTGATGTTCTTTAGCAATTCACAGAACTGTTCTTCCATATCCTGTTTTCGGATACTTCCTAAACATTTTGGAGTTTTGCAGCGATAGTAAGGGAATTTCTTCCCCTTTCTTCCTGTAGACCAAGCTGCGGTTAAATTTCCTCCACACACTGAGCATTTAACCAAACCTCGAAGCGGAAATTCTTCGCGCTTATCTTTTCGGTCAAATTTGATTTCGCAACCATTCAAGATTTCTTGGTTTTTCTCAAAGGTGGACGGAGAAATAGTAGCTGGGTGTTTTCCTTTTTTTAAACCGATTCCCCAAGGTTCATACTGAATTAGACCCGCATACAAACAATTTGAGAGAATTCTGACAGCCCAACCGTTTCCACGTAAAACTTTATCTCCTAATCTGGACTCTAGGTACTGCTCAAAGTCCAATTTTGTTCTCAGTACTCGTTTTGAAAAGAGTTCAAGGGCATGTTTTATGTGTCCAATCTCTGGTTGTTGTGGAACCAGGATTTTTCCATGCTCTTTACTTTTCTCAAAGGCTAGCCCAAGGGGAGCTTGGAAGACCCAATATCCTGCTTCTAAACGTGCTTTCATCTTTTGGACGACTTGTCTCTTGTTTTGCCGTCGCTCTAGTTCCCCAGCACTCGCTATCACTGTTTCGACGAATCTACTTTCGGGCGTGTCTTCTAAGCGGAAGTTTAAGCAATGCGGCGTTACTTTTCTTACTGCAAGCTCACCACGGAGAGCCAAGTAAGACATGGTGTCTCTCGCGAGTCTTTTGAGGTCGTCAAAGATCACGTGATAGCTGTTCTCACAATGGGTGTCTAAGTACCCCAACAAATCCATAACCTTTGAACGTTCTTTGTAATCTATCCCTCCTGTTTGATCGTCGTAAAAGACGTTTTCAACTTCCCAGTTGTTAGAATCAGCAAGTTGCCTCGCTCGGTGCTCTTGGCTTTCCAGTCCGTGACCTTCAATTTTTTGACGTTTGCTGGAAACGCGGCAATAGATAATCGCTTTTTCCTTCATATTGAATGATTTAAATACAAATCAGGGTAACCCTGTGCTTATCCCTTCATGTCCAAAATGGCCGATGGCAGAGTTACCCTGATCAGTAATCAAGGGGTGAGGACGGAAAAGATAAGCACTCTCAGGTTAATGATTTCACCATCGATTGCAACGTTATTTGAAGGAATTAAGTTGAGGGGTTTATTAAGAATGTTTCGAGCAAGATAATAGAGCGAGTCAAGTATAGCTTCCACTTCCTCATCAGTTAATGAGTCATCTTGCAGTAGTTCCCGAGCTTGCTTTACCGATACTCGCACAATTTTTGAGTTATCAATTATTGTTGTTCATCAAACATCATGATCCAAAAATCATGCTGTCTGATTTCCTGCGATGTATAGGCATGGCTAGATTTCATGGACTTATTCAATTGATCCACACAAAGGATGGTACGGCCTTGACGGCCCTTGAATGTTTGAATGAAATCACAACCATTGTTTTCACGAACCCGGATAAACAGATCACGAATGATTTGAGAAATTTCATCTGAGGGCAGTTGCTGCAAAACTTCAGGAGTGATTTTCAGACGACCAGAAAACATATAGTCGCCGCTTTGTTCCTGGGGCTGGATTTGCCAGTGGTTAGAGTTTTTCATAATGAATGCGGTTAGTGGACGCGATTCATTGTGGAGTGCAACCCAGCAAAACACTCCTTAAATTTGGCTTAAAATTCGACAGGTGGGTGGTTCTTCAACTCTTCATTCCAATCCTTCCATATTGGCGTTCGGATCACTACGCATTTGCCCAGATCAGCCAAAAGTTTCATAGATTCTGTTACGTAGTGTTTGCCCTGGGCATCGTTATCAAAACCTAGAATGATATGGCTCCCTGGTAAGTTCTGGCATTCTTGTTTGAAGGCTTGTACGGTCAAGGGACTCCATTGTCCTGAAGTTGCTACATACCGGGCCCAGTCATCTCCATAAAGAAGATGAAACGAAAGACAGTCGATCACCGATTCGCAAATGACCAGTGTTTGATCACCTTCATACCGATTGCTCACCCAAACAGATTTTCTCCCACCTTTAGTGAAACCATTGAAGTTCCAATTTTTCCTTTCGAGTCCGCACACTGCATCGTCTAAATCATAGTGTGGAAACACAACGTTGTGCCGACTATCCACTTTGATTTGCCCCAGGAACCGAGGGTGTCTCAATACTTCTTTTCCGATTGCCCGACTTTGCAAATACTCTGATTCGGTGGCGTTTTTGAGAGTTTGGAATTCTTTCATGATAGCAAAACGACCCTTTGCGATAGGTTTGACTTCAGGGTGTTGAAATACGGCCTTGGGTTTGGAGTACCCACTCCACTGAGCAAGCTCTTGACGAACTTGGGCTAAGGTGAAGCTGAGTTTTCCACCACGACGGTTCTGCAAGAAATCAATGATGGTTCCGTGGTCGTCCAAATTGTAAAATGAGTAGTAGCACCAATGGTTATTGGGCATTCGTGCAATACCGATTTTGTCTGACTTGTCGGCTGTTCGCATGACCAGTTGGTGACGATAACTCTCTCTTTGGTCAATTTGGTAATCGAACTCTTGGGCGGCGTAGTCAGGAAGTGGAATATCCGTTTTGAAGGATTCCAGTTGTTGGTCTGTCATGATGAAGAGATTAAAGAATAAAAGGTTGAGCGAAGGAATATCCTTCGCTCAAAAGTTGATGGTTGCCAATCCGCTCAGAACGAATGCCGAGTGATGCACTCACAGGCTTGGACGAATTCAGGAAAAGTGTTGAATCCGCAGTGCTGCATAACCGATCCGCTTTCATGCCAGTAGACAACAAAACGAAAACTCTCCAAGCCGTAGTCATTGCCATAGTACCGAGTGAATTCTGCAACGCTTTGGCATTCAGACAACCACAGATGGTCCAGTGGAAAACCAAACTTTCTTAAGATTCCGCAACGCAGGGTTTCAAAATCGATAAAGGACAATCGTTTGATGGAAGCTACATGATCACTGATCCAGGCCAAAGCAGGATCGGTATGAACGGCTGTGAAGGTGGGAGGTCCGTTGTCTTCTCCGTAGGCAGTGATTTCTAAGTGATCACGCCAGAAGATAGCTTGCTGGGGAAGGTAATCAAATGATTGAGCGTCATTTTTCCAGTGTTCTTGGAAACTGATCAACCAACCATTCCAAGGCATGATTGTCGTGTAACGATCCACTTGGCCTTCAACGAGGAAGTCATAGGCGCGAGTGGCTATTATTTTATCCATCACATCACCACACACGATGGCATTGACCACATGCAAAATGATGGCTCCCAAGTCGTAGCTACAGCCTTCCACTACTTCGGGAGTTACGACGGTCGGCCATTCATATGGGGCGTATTGATGGAAAAAGGTGAAGGCTTCTACCACATTGAGGAATTCAGAAAACGAGGTCACTTGCTGCTGCAAGACGGATTCAGAAATGACATTTCCTAAACTCATTTCACCCTGAACCGCTGTGACACATTGTTGGATATGACGTTTGTATTCGGCAAAACGTTCTTTGCTCATGGGTTCCTTTATCAAAAGTTTGTTGTGGCAACCTCTGAACTCTCGAATTCATTTCCAAGAGATGGGATTGCGAGAAAATCCCGAAGCACTCGGATCAAGTCCGATGAGTCCAGGGGAACCAAAACAAACAGGGGAACCCGTTGAGAC
>JANQJU010000045.1 GCA_028281495.1 SAR324 cluster bacterium | reverse complement strand
ATCTCTTCACAATTTTTTAACTGATTAAATAATATCCAACGGCTATGAATACGAAAACTGTAGCGAAAATGACACAACTCCTCACCTCCTTAGACGATGACCTGAGTGATTTAGGTCGCCTATGTCTAATCATATGGGGGTGTAGTCCAACTGGCAGAGACAAACGGTTTAAGCCCGTTTCAGTGTGAGTTCGACCGCGGCGGCGGACCGCTCTCACCACCCCTACCATCATTCTTCGGAGGGGTAGCCCAATTGGTAGGAGGCAGCAGTTTTAGAAACTGAACAGTGTGGGTTCGACCGCGGCGGCGGACCGCTCCCACCCCCTCTACCACTTTTGAAAGCAATGCGTGACAATTGAGATTCTAAATACTCATGGAAGCAGTCATCTTTATCGGCATCCAAGCTACGGGAAAGTCCACATTTTATCGTGAACGCTTTTTGAATACCCATATCCGTCTCAATTTGGATATGCTCAAAACGCGGTATCGAGAACAGATCTTGCTGAAAGCTTGCCTGGAAGCCAAACAACCCTTTGTGATCGACAATACCAACCCGACTGTAGAAGAACGTCGGCTTTACATTCAATTGGCTCGGCAAGCCCAATTCACCGTGATCGGATACTACTTTCAATCCAAGCGCGACCAAGCGTTGCAACGCAACCAGCAACGAATCGGGAAAACTCGGATACCTGATAAAGGCATCAAAAGTACCTATGCTAAATTAACCCTCCCTCGTTTTTCGGAAGGATTTGACACGTTGTATTATGTCACCCTTCAACCGGAAGCCTCATTTCTTATCCAAGACTGGAACGATGAAGTTTGATGATTTAGACACTAAAATGCGGGTGTTTGAAACCGCTCATGATCATTGTGTTTTGCCAGGGATCTATATGGTCGCTCGGTTAGATGGCCGCAACTTCACGCGGTTAACCAAGGAAGTGCATCACTTTGAAGCTCCTTTCGATGTGAAGTTTCGTGATTGCATGACCAACACGGTTCAACATTTGATGAACTGCGGATTTCGTATCCTCTATGGCTATACCCAAAGTGATGAAATCTCTCTGTTGTTTCACCCCCAAGAAGATTCCTTTGGTCGCAAATTGCGTAAATACAATTCAGTCTTAGCATCCGAAGCCGGAGCCAAATTCTCTTTGCTCTTACAAGACTTGGGTTGCTTCGATTGTCGCATTTCACAGCTTCCCACTCGCACTTTAGTGGTCGATTACTTCCGTTGGCGGCAAGAGGATGCGCATCGCAACGCATTGAACGCTCATTGCTATTGGATGTTAAGAAAGCAAGGACAATCTCAGCAAGAAGCCACCGATTTCTTGTTGAAACGATCAGTGCCAGGCAAGAATGAACTGCTTTTTCAACACGGAACGAATTTTAATGACCTCCCGAGTTGGCAGAAGCGTGGGGTTGGATTGTATTGGGAAAGTTACGAGAAGGTGGCGATGAACCCGAAGACGGGCGAAGAAGTTACTGCAACGAGACGACGAATCAAGTGTGATTTGGAGATTCCGATGAAGGAGGAATATCAAACTTTTTTAGAGAATATCTTTGGTTGATAACGGCCCAGGGTAAAATAGCTATGGCGATGTTTGTTCATTTAACACCGGAAAAGAATATTCGCAGCATTCAAAGAAGCGGTCTCAAACCCAATGTGTGGAATGCGGAATTGGATCGTGGCGTTTTTGCCATGCCAGTCACTCCCAATTTTTATATCTCGCATCAATGGTTACGCGAATTAAAAGCGTATGGGAGAAAAAATTTCTGTGGTGTCTATTTCCGTATACCTGACGATGAATACGTGATCATGGGACACTATTATTCGGAACACCAACCGTTCAAAGCTTCGGAAGCCGTTGGAATCATTCAACATCAAGTCGATTCAGAAGGGTATGAAGTGATTATTCCTCGTAAAATAGAGTCTAAAGCAATTCATACCATACGCCATTTGCCTCAAGTTTTAGGGTGGCGTTATGATCCAGGAATTCGCCAACGACCGTTTTGTGGATGCCCAGCTTGTGTACGCCCCAGTACCGTAAGGTCCAAAGTCAAAAATCAGAACTGGGAGAAATCCTTTGAAGTATAAAGGGGGGAACCAACGACCAACTACTGCAATAGACTAACCTGTTCGGATAACTCAAGGAGGAAATCTGGTCTGATGTCATAGAATTGAACCAGCTTCTGTTGAAAATCTACCACCCCACAACAAGGTTCCTGTTTCAGACTTCCTGCATTGATGATCGTCAAGTCGTCAAAAGTGCGAACCATTCTTTGGTGCGTATGACCGTTGACCATAAAACGATACTTCTGGGAATGGACCGTCTTCCATAACTCCACATTGGCTTCTATGGCATAGCCATAATCTTCAGGGAGGACTTTGGCCATGTCATTTGTATCGATCCCATGACAGAGTAATAAAGCTCCCTCACAGGTTGAGAGTGTTAAGGTGGTGGGTAATTGGGCAATAAATTGATAAGCCGTGTCATTGATGTCTGATTTCTGTGTGGCATCCTTCAGCATCCTTGGTCCATCTTCTAAAAACCATCGATCATGGTTCCCTTGAATCGTCAGCACTTGATTCTGCTTCAACAGATGACAACATTGATTGACGTTGCCAGGACCATCGACAATATCACCAACGGATACAATTCGATCCAACGCGAGTGTCCCGAAGAAATTTAAGACCGCCTCTAACCGTTCCGATTCTGTGTGGATATCACCAATGATCCCAATTCTGTTTAACATTTTACCCAATTCACCTTTTTCAGGAATATCACGTCACCAATCTGCTTGTTTAAAAGCCTGCTGAAATGAATCAAATACTTGATGAGGAAAATTATTTTTTCGTCCTTTTTGAAAACTTTTTCCGTCATCCGATCACAAACTTTCTCCATTTGTCTCAAAATACAAATACAAAAGAGTTAGAGTTGGACCTCAAAGCGACACAATTGAAATGATTACTCAACAAGCAGCAAAAGCAAAAATACAGGCACTTCTGGATACCCCCGATCCCTACCAACGAGAAACCTTGGAACTCCTGATTGCGGATGCCTTGACGATTGAAAAAGAATGGGGACGGGTCTTTTTTTATACATCGAAAAAGTTTCTAGAAACCCAAGACTATCAATATGCTTTGGGTGGAAATGCGCCTTATATTGTCAATCGCTTCGATGGTAGCATTCATGATACAGGGACCGCATATCCCATCGAATACTACATCGATCAGTACGAAGGAAATCACCTAGAGAACCAATGCTTGGTCATTACTGGCTGAGTAGCAGGTTTTCAAAAAATCCAATGTACCAAGATTCTCAGAAAATATATGGGATATGGTCTTCGGGAAGCTAAAGCTGTGAGTGATGCTATCTTAGATAAAGAAACCATTTGTTTGCAATCCGGCAAAGATTTGGAGAGTTTTTGCCAGGAGTTGGTAGATATTGGAACTATTTGCAACATTGAAAAAATGGTCACTCCTTTTATGGGCAATTCTTTTGCAGATACCTCTATTTGATCATGCTTTTTGGGTAGTGATTACTAGAGATGGTGCAGAATTCCTTTTGCTTTGGATCGTTCCCCATGATGAATATGAGCGGCTATTGTCCCAATCGTAGCAATGGTATCCGAAATAGCGTAATTCACTATAATCCAAATTGTTCTAAGTGGAAGGTCACAGCATTATTGGCAAAATGATGGAAAAACCAAACACAATGAAAGTAATTTCTGATTCGATGGGAATCTTGGATGCAATTGTGGCGATTGGAGAAGTGGATGGCGTTGATGGGTTGATTTTGGAATCGCGCGGCGGAACCAAAGGCACACCTCATGAACGAAATTCGGATTATTTAGAAGCTTTAGAAACGATCATTCTCCGATTACAGAGACTGGGGCAGCCCCATATCAATATTTTCGTTGTCTCCACCCAGTCAATGAAGACTTGGAATATGAATGAGCGGGCGCTGACCGTTGATGGCTTGGTCAACATTTCCCTCGTATCCGAGTCAGCCTCCCAAATTCGCCGTAAAATCTGCAAAGCCCAGCAAGAAAAGAAGGAAAACCTCAATAGCAAGGGAGGCAATCCTACCAAAAGAATATTAATCAGTTGTTCTTTGGAAAAGGAGGCTTGGGAAACAGTTGTTCAGAACAACTTTATGACAATTGATGATAATGATATCGACTTAGTCAATCAAGAATTTGACCCTAGTGCATTTGAGCCATCTAAGGAACACATCGTTAAAGCCATTGCAGTTAGAAGAGGCCAGCAGACTTTTCGGAATGCGCTTCTCAACGCTTATAATGGGCGTTGTGCGGTGACCAGAACCCAACTGACATCTGTATTGGAAGCTGCTCATATATCTCCTTACAGTGGAAAATGGACCAACCATATCACGAATGGAATTTTGTTGAGGGCTGATGTTCATACACTGTTCGATTTGGGATTAATCGGGATCGATCCCGAATACTACATTCATGTTTCCAACTGCCTAAAGATAACCGAGTATTTCCAATATCATGGTAAAAAATTGCACCTACCCAATGATCCACAGCACTGGCCGAGTCAGAGTTCTCTCAAAACTCGATTGCTTCCTGATAAATAGCTTTTTAGGCATGACAGTATCCTGTACCTGGCCAAAACATTACTGTCCCACGCAAATTTTACAACTCTCCATGAATGAGGTGACATACACTCGTCAATACCGCACAGACTTTCCGGCTTTATAGAAGGGCATGCCCCGACCAAAAAATCGATCATTGTGGAGTTTGGATAAAAAGATTTCAGTCATTTGGGAAACTTGGCGTTCATTCAAATATTCAGCTTACATACAGCCTCTCTGTTCAATTGGGAAAGTGGAGTGATCGCATTTAAGATTGGAGTGGAAGTTCCCCGGAGATTGTTTCCTGAAATGCGACTTTCCCATAAGGTGGGTTGTGCTTCACGTTCTGCTCCTAATCGGAGTCCCAACGCTATCACGAGAAACGAAGTCCGTTTTTACTCTCAAATTCGGAGCCGTAAAACAGCTAGGCTTCCAACCGGAAGAGAGGTGGATCAAGGAAGTTTGATCAACACCTTAATAAAGGACTAGCATGAGTTTGAAGCAAGGAAAGCATTAACTTGAATTAGATCCCCAAGGCAATTCTAGGCACTCAATTTGTGATTGACCTGGGGGATAAATTAGAACTAAGTGTATTTTTATTTGAAATAAACCACAGATTTATAAAGGTTTTCTTTGAATAAAATGTATGCCTAGGTATACACCCTGATATATATGCAAAAGGTTTACAGTCTAATGATTCTCGGAGATAAAATTTTTCAAGAATTTTTTATCAGATAATTGTCACTCCGATTCAATATTCTGGAACTCATAGCTTTCAACCTATCCGCATATAAAGAAATCCTGTGTTTAGATTTAAATATTTCATCACGCAAACCATTCACACAACTCTGGGAAGAAAAATCAGGAATTGAAGAGCGAATGATCTGATCTAAATTGTGGAATTATACAAAATGCTGAACAAAATTAACAAAATTCAGAGATTCTTGTCGTAGCCACTACGATTAGGCGTAATGTAAGTTCAAAATTCATTGGATCTATCAACAGGTTCGTGAAAAACTATTGAATTAAACGTTATATACGTGTTAAACTAACACATTGAATGAATGGGAGACTGAAATATGTTGTAATGTGTTTTCAAGGGAAGGAAATAACATTGAAACAGTTAGAGATCGAAAATGAATTACGCCAGGTAGTTAGCCGAATTGTTACACAAGTTGAATTGGCTACTAAGCAAGGACGGGTAGATATAAACTTAGCATTGGAAGATGCATTTATTCCGATATTAAAATCGGTTTTTAATCTTCCGCAACTAACCAACTTAAATCGACGGCAGAAAAATTACCCTGGCATTGATTTAGGAGATGATTTTGACAGGGTAGCATTCCAAGTTACTGCAACTACATCTTTAGAAAAAATAAAAAAAACTGTTAAGCAATTTGTGGAGAAGAAATTCTATAACTCGTTTGATGAGCTATACATATTAACTTTAATCAATAAACAATCTTCATACAGCCAGTCTTCGATTGATAAAATTCAAGAAAATGTATTTGAGTTTGATGTCAAAAAACACATAATTGATCCAGGTGATATTCTTGAGCTTGTTACAGGCCTTCGAATCCCAGCACAGCAAAGAATTCTTAAAGACTTTAAGATCATTCTTGGAGAGGTTGATTCGTACATTGACCTGAGAGAATCAGATATCCCTTCATCTCATACTTTATTATCCAACCTTGTCCCGATTACGTATCCTAAAAATGTATATGTAGCAGAACTTACAATTGATGAAAAAAGTGTCAAAAAGGAAGCAATAAAGAAACTGAATTCTAAAAGGAAAAGGTACAGTAAAAAAAGCATCGTTAAGATGGCTCTTCTTCTTGAAGACATAAGTTTAGAATCTTGGGCGGTCCATGAAAATAAACTGTATTCTTTCATAGATTTTGAGAACTCTCCCTATGAATCGATTGTCGATTTAGCCTCAATGGAGGTTTTTGAATCCGAAGAATTCTTTGAATCCGGTTTTGAAGACGACATAAATTTATTCAAACAGATGCTTTTTTCGCTCATATTGGAGGATTTAAAGAAAAAACATGTAGCGTTTCACTCTAAAGAGAAAATCTTTTATTTTCAGCCAATTCAGGAAAATGAAGATTCTCGTTCTGAGCAATGGATCGGAAAAAGGAAGGCAATTAGAAACGTCTATGAAAAGAAGATGTCAAAAAAAGATCCTACCAAAGTCGCACATCATAAACATCTTAGTTTTGAGCTATCTTTCACTTCTATTTCAGAACAATGGTACTGCATAATTGTTCCTAGTTGGTACTACTCTTATAATGGGCATTCGAAATCAAAATTTCATGAGGACCTGCTTTCCAAACAAAAGAGACTTGAGTTTAATCAAACAGTAAGGAATCTAGTTCGGTTTTTAGCGTATTTTCTTAAAGGAACTAGTAATAACAAGGTTGGTCAAATTGGTTTTGGAAATGTCTTAGAATTGATTTGCGAGGATAAGTTAGTTACAGGTGAGGTTTTAGAGGAAAACTTGGAAATATTGAATGAAGAAGAGGTGCTGAATGAAGCTTAAAATTATAAAAGAACCCCTTTTAGAATTTGGCACAGGTAATCATGTATGTCCTCGTACCGGAATTGAAAACTTGGGGGTTTATGATAAAAGGGACGAGTTAAGACGAAGTGAACTGCGCATTGGTATTGTTGGACGAGGAGAAGGCGTTGACCTTCTTGATATCTGGCTGGATAACTGCGTTACAGGAATTGCAGGAAAAGGAAATAGCAAACTACCAAACCTTTTTAAAGGGTTTGGAGGAATGAATGAGTATTATGGATTTTCAACGAAGTTACTCTATTCACCTCAATATACCCGAACACTCCAAAAATCAGAATTAATAAAAATTCTTAAAACAACAAACCGAGAAGATTGTGTAAATAAGTGTGTAGAGCTTTATTATGAGCAGATACAATTTCTTTCTGAAAATAGAGCAATTGACGTAATAGTTTGCGTCTTGCCGGACGATATATTTGTGGCACTAACAACCAGGACTGATCGTAATGATAATGATGATACTTTAGATTCCTACCAAGAGCATAATTTTCGAAGATTATTAAAAGCAAAATGCATGCATCTTGGGGTACCCTTACAGCTAGTCAGAGAAAAAACGATTACTTCGGAAAAGAATAGCTCTGAACAGCAAGATTCAGCTACTAAAGCATGGAATTTCTGTACGGCACTTTATTACAAAGGGAACAGAACAGTTCCTTGGCGATTGATTGAGGATAAGTATAAACCCAAGACATGTTATATTGGAGTTGGGTTTTATAAAAGTCGTGATGGTGAAACAGTTTCTTCAAGCTTAGCACAAGTCTTCGATGAGTTTGGACATGGTGTTATATTACGCGGAACACCAGTTTCTTTAGATAAAAAAGATCGTCGCCCCTATATGGATGAAATACAAGCCTATGAGTTACTTAATGGTGCCCTATTAGAATATGACAAAGCACTTATGCAGATGCCAGCAAGGATTGTAATACACAAATCCAGTAAATTTCGCCAATCAGAAATTGAGGGTTTTAGTCGGCTTCTTGAAGAAAAGGGGATCAGAACAAAAGATTATGTTTCTATAACAGATACCTCTATCAGACTCTTTAGCGAAAAAGAATATCCTCCAGTTAGAGGTACACTTCTGAACATATCTGAAAGTAAAGGTATACTGTATACAAAGGGAATTGTTGATTTTTACAAAACTTACCCTGGTATGTACATACCCAACCCTTTAAAAATCGATACTTGTGAAAATGATTCTTCTCTAGAAGATCTTTGCAAAGAGATTCTAGGACTAACGAAGATGAACTGGAATAATACTCAGCTTGATGGACGTCTTCCAATTACATTGGAATGTGCTAAAAAAGTTGGTGATATTATGAAATATGTAGACGAAAATGAAAAACCGCAAGTAAGCTATAGTTTTTATATGTAGGGGAATCTATATATAATTTACTTTAGAACAACTGACAAAATTGTTTTAGTTTTTTTAAATTTGCGGAAGTCATGTTACCTATCAAATGAACTGGTTTCAAAAGTATTAGATTTGTAATGGATATGGGCATGAGGTGTATAAAAATGAAGTTAAGTATGTTGAAGTGAAAGCTCACTAAAAAAATCTAGTAATGTTTGTTCGTTCGCTGAACGTATGGTTTGAGTATATCCATTCTCTAAAAGTGAAATCGTGGTTTGAGAAATTCCTGACCGTCTTCCCAGTTCTTTTTGAGAAAGATGGAATTGCTCCCTTAATCGAGTGAGAATAGGGCCAGTTATTCGTGTGAAAAAAAAGACATAGATTTCATTTTTTTCTGGGTCGAACCATTCGCAACTGTCTAAACAGGCTCCTTTCAAGTTAGCCTCTTTGAGTCCCGCATCAACCAATCTGGCTCCCGTTAGATCCGCTCTCCCCAAATTGCTCTGAGTGAAATCCGATTCGCTAAAATCGACATATCTCAGATTGGCTTTGCACAGGTTTGACTCACTGATATCAACCCAACTAACATCAGCCCCTTCCAAGTCGGCCCCCAGGTTGACTTGGTATAGTACCGCTCCGAACAGGTCTGCCTGACTTAAGTTCGCGCCACTCAAGTCAAACCTTGATAAATCCATCCCTTTCAAATCCAAGTGGCTTAAATTGGTTTCTTTGAGATTTTTGGTTCGGATTCTTTCGGGATCAATATCTTTAAAAACTGGATCGATTTCGCCGAGCTTGTTGATAGGAGTTCGGTAAACTGAAACTTTATCCACTTTCTAACTTTAAAGTATAGTAATCAGATCAATCTTACCAAGTAGTTACCCAGACATCAACTCATTATGAACTTATACCCTATTCCAAGAGGCAAATAATTGTATTCATTAGTTGGAAGGAAAAACGAGGTAAGTTGCTTTGCTATCTTCATAGAATTTATTTAAGATCTAGGTATGATAAGTAAATCATGTTTGATGATTGGCAACTATATCCTTATTGGTACCAACGCAGCGTGTGAACCAGACCTCAATAAATGGGCCGATTGGAAACGAACCCATGATAAACGATAGCGCATGATTTTGTCGATGACTTACGAGTTTCAACAATCTTCTTAGGAACGGATGTTAGTTTGTTGCCTAGTGGACCACCAATCCTGTTTGAAACAATGGTGTTTCAAGGAAAAGAAATTTTGGATATGCAACGGTATTCGACTTGGGAAGAAGCCCAGGCTGGTCATGCAGAATGGATCGACCGATGCAAAAATCATAAAGGCGAATTAGGAAACTTTATTGATTAAATCGGGGATAGTCATTTAATGGATGTTTCGTGATTTCACGGCGCAGATGATCGATTGTTGCCGTCAAGTAGATCGTTGTCGTCGAAATATCCGCATGTCCCATCATCTCCGATAACTCATACAATCCGCATTCTGATTCCAGCATCAGCACGGCGAAAGTGTGTCGTAGCATATGGGGAGTGAAATAGATTCCACTCTTACTCCTGAGTTTTTCAACCAATCGGTAAATCACTTTGTCTCCCATCTGACTGTCCTGACGCATAGCCGTGAAAAAATAGGGGCATTCTTTTTTCATTCGTTTGCGATCTTTGAGGTAATCATTAAGAATGGGTATAAATTTGTCTGTTAGAGGGATTTTACGATCTTTTTTTCCTTTGCCTTCGATGACGGTTAACAGACGATTCCCAAGGTCCATGTCATCCATCTTAATGGACCGTAGCTCTTCTTTACGCACACCCGTAAACATAAAGGCTGCGATGATAGCAATGGCTCTCTTTTTTTCGAATTGGTAGGGATACTTGAGGTGAATTGTCCAATCTAATAGCTCGTAAGCTTTGTCGAGAGGTAGGTGTTTTGGAATTCGTTTGGGAAGTTTAGGGCGATCCATCTTTTTGATGGGATTGCATTCGGTGTATTCTTCAGACACACACCAATCCAAAAACAGGCTTATGGCCTTCAGGTATTCTCTTCGTGTTTTTGGAGACCAGTTGTGTTCTTCTTTCCCCCAATGAATCCATGCTTTCACCAAGGGTTTGTTCAACTCAGAAACGGTCTGAATAGTTTTGAAGGCAAGTAATCTTCTAAAAGCCGCTTTATACCAGTAGATGGTTTTTGGAGAGTTTTCTTTGAAATCAAGGCGCTCATCGCAAAACTGCTGATGTAGTTGGTGGATGTCTAACATAACTTCAGTGACTTAATGGCTCTGCCATGTGGTCATTGAACCCCTCTTTTGGGGAAAGTAGACATCGTATTTTTGGCTTTCTGTTGCATTATTTTGGCTCCCGGGGTCGGATTCGAACCGACGACCAATTGGTTAACAGCCCAATGCTTGATGTAAAATGCCCGTTTTTTGCCTTAATTACGACAATTCTCGGCGAAATCTTAGAATCTTTCCTATCAGCCTCAACGACCTTATGGCTATTTTCAGTTTAAAGGTATATTCGCACCCAGTCAAAGGATTGTCGCTTGACGAAAGCTGTGTTTAATGGACTCGCTGGAAGCGGAAATATAGCGTTCCGTGGTCTTAGTGCTTTCGTGTCCCATGATGCTTTTGATTTTGTATAAGTTGAGGTCGGCTTCCACTGCTAGTCGACCGAACGTGTGGCGCAGCATGTGGGGTGTGAAATAGATGCCCGACGAAGCCGAAATCTTTTGACACATCCGTCGAATGTCTTTGGGAGTGAGTTTTTTAGCTGAATTGACTCCTGTGAAAAACCATCGGGATGGGCGATTGAGTTTCCGACGGTATTCAAAATAGTTTTCCAATCGCGTGATCAACTGGGGATGGATTGGAACAAGGCGGTCTTTCCGATTTTTGCCTTCTTTCACTAGCAATTCTTCGGAGAGCAAGTTGACATCTAATGTCTCTAAATCGAGAAGCTCTTGAAGCCGCAGACCTGTCAATCCAAAGGTTGCCAGAATTGTTGTGTTACGAACTCTCTCAAATTTGTAACGCCAATGGTACCATTCACAGTGGTAGAGAATGGTTTGGAGTTCCTCTCTCGTGAGGCAGCGTGGCAATGCTTTCGGCAACTTCGGTTTATCAATTTCATCGATGGGATTGTTCTTGATCAGACGTTCGCGGACGCACCAATTGAAAAACGATTTGAAGTCTTGCCGGTAGTTTCGGAAGGTTTTGGGACTCCACTGCCGAGCCTCCTGTTGATCCAATAAATATTCTCGTAGAGCTAGAGTGCTACATTCTGCCAAGTCATGAATTCCTGTGACTTTGCTGAAAGTATTAAGTGTAGCAATGATACTACGATAACTTTTGGAGCGATTGCCTTTTTCGTAGAGAAAGTAACGTTTGAACCGAGGTTGAAGATCAATGATGTTCATGAACAACTATTAGAGACTAATGTTCATGAGCAAACATCATGATCCAGAAATCGTTTTGTTGGATTTCCTTGAGAGAGTAGGCACCACTGGCTTTCATGGACTTGCTGAGTTGGTCCACACAAAGAATGGACCGACCTTGGACATCGGTGAATTTTTGGATGTAATCAGCTCCCTCATTTGCTTCAACACGCTGCAAGAGATCATTGATGATTTGAGCGATTTCAGCGGCGGATAGGGTGTGTCTTACGGGTTTGGTTAATACCAACCGACCGGAGAACATATAATCTCCGGTGTGTTCTTGGGGGTGGAGGGTCCAATGCGGGAAATGCTTCATAATGTGTGGGGTTAAGTGACCACAGCATTATGGAAGGTGGAGGAGCAAATTGCTCCTTAAAAATGGCTTAAAATGAGGGCTATCAATACAGCGAAGGGATGACCTGAAAGCCAGCATACTCGAAATGTTTTTTGTCAAAGGTGAAGGCTTTGGTCACTCCCAAGTGCTGCATCGTGACAAATGAAAGGCAATCGGTAAAACTGATTTTTTGATCGGCATATTTTTCAAACAGGTCGAGGGCTTCCTGTTCTGCACGAGCTGAAGGACGTTCGATTTGCAAATTGGCTCGATAGATTTCTCGCATCTTCATCGCCGAAAACGCATAGCTTGTTCGCCGCGCCAGAATCGTTGCCAATTCATCTAAAACATGATTGGTAGTGACACGGGGAATACGCTGAGTTTCAATCCATGTCCAGACCTTCAATGCCTGTTTATGGCTCTGATCTTTAGGGTGGAAATGAGCGAGGTAGGCTCCAGTATCGATAAAAACGGTATCAGGGTGCATATAATCAACTATTCATCATAAAGGTAGTGATCGGTGTTCGTAGAAAGGTCAGTCGGTGTTTCGTCTCCTTCCCAAAAACCGCTATGAAGAAATGGCAGGTCGGATTGAGTATCAGAAGCCTTATTCATATACTCTTCCATTTGAGTATCGATCTCCTTCATCGCCACAACAATTTGTTCATCCCTAGTACGTTGAGGATAATCGTTGGGAATCGTGATGGTTAATTGCATTGCACCTCTTTCAGTAACAGTGGTTGTCATCAGTTGAAATTTAAAGAATGAAGAAATCCTCTCAGCAATAAATGATGGTTGAACGTATTTTACACCTTGGTGGTTTTTGAAGCAAATCACTCTTTAGGAATTTCTCAGTTCCTCATTCCAATCCTTCCCTCGTGGAAAATGAAATGCGAAGGATTTTGACACCCCTTGCATCAGTTGATGGGCTTCGATGATGTAGCGTCTCCCTTGTTCGTCCCGGTCAAAGGCAAACCAAATGAATTGGCCGGGGAAGGTGTGGAACTCCTGTTTGAGAGCTTGAACGGTCAACGGACTCCATTGGCCGGAAGTGGCAATGTATCGGTTCTGAGGATCACCAAATAATAAGTGGTACGACAAACAATCGATCACCGATTCCGTGACTATGAGTCGGTGGTCGCCATCAAAACGATTGCTCACCCAGATGGATTTTTGCCCACCTTTCACAAAGCCTTTGAAGTTTCGATTCTTCCGCTCGAAGCCACAAACCACTCCTTCAAGATCGTAATGAGGGAACACCAAATTGTGTCTTCTATCCACTTTGATTTGACCGTGGAACCGAGGGTGACTCAGCACGTCTTTTCCAATCGCCCGATTTTGCAAATATTCCGATTCGGTGACGTTTTTGAGGGTTTGCAATGCTCTTACGATGGCAAAATGGTCTTTCTTCATTGGTTGAAGGGCTGGATAACGAATCGTTGTCTGGGACGGAGCTTGGCCGCTCCATTGAGCCAATTCTTCGCGTACCTGAGCCAAGGTAAACGACAGTTTTCCCCCGCGACGATTCTGCAAGAAATCAATGATGGTTCCGTGGTCATCCAAATTGTAAAATGAATAATAGCACCAATGGTTGTTGGACATTCGAGCAACACCGATTTTGTCTGATTTGTCGGCTGTCCGCATGATAAGTTGGTGGCGATAGCTTTCTCTTTGGTCAACTTGGTAATCGAACTCTTGGACGGCGTAGTCCGGCAGTGGAATATCCGTTTTGAAGGATTCCAGTTGTTGGTCTGTCATGATGAAGAGATTAAGGAATAAAAGGTTGAGCGAAGGAATATCCTTCGCTCAAAAGTTGATGGTTGCCAAAATGCTCAGAACGAATGCCGAGTAATGAACTCACAGGCTTGGACGAATTCAGGAAAAGTGTTGAATCCGCAGTGCTGCATAACCGATCCGCTTTCATGCCAGTAAACAACGAAGCGGAAGCCCTCCAAGCCGTAGTCCTTGCCGTAGTACCGAGTGAATTCTTCAACGGTTTGGCATTCTGACAGCCAAAGGTGATCCAGTGGAAAGCCGAATTTTCTTAAAATTCCGCAGCGCAAAGACTCGAAATCGCTCAAGGACAACTGTTGGATTGAAGTGGTGTGATTGCTGATCCACACCAAAGCCGGATCGGTGTGAACGGCTGTGAAGGTAGGAGGTTCATTGTCTTCTTGGTACGCAGTGATTTCCAAGTGGTCTCGCCAGAAGATGGCTTGCTGGGGAAGGTAGTCAAATGATTGGGCATCGCTTTTCCAATGCTCTTGAAAACTAATGATCCAGCCATTCCAGGGCAGGATGGTGGTGTAATGATCGGTTTGACCTTCAGTGAGAAAATCAAAGGCACGCGTGGCTACTATTGTATCCATTACATCGCCGCAAATGATGGTGTTCACTACATGCAAGATGAGATCGGCAAGGTCGTAGTTACAGGCTTCTACGATTTCAGGAGTGACAACCGTCGGCCATTCGTAAGGGGCGTATTGGTGGAAGAAGGTGAAGGCTTCCACCACGTTGAGAAATTCGGAAAGCGAGGTCACTTTTTGTTGCAAGACAGCTTCGGAGGTGATGTTTCCTAAACTCATTTCACTCTGAACCGCTGCGACACATTGTTGAATATGACGTTTGTACTCAGCAAAACGTTCTTCACTCATAGGTTCCTTTATCAAAAGTTTGTTGTGGCAACCTCTGAACTCTCGAAGTCATTTCCAAGAGATGGGATTGCGAGAAAATCCCGAAGCACTCGGATCAAGTCCGATGAGTCCAGGGGAACCAAAACAAACAGGGGAACCCGTTGAGAC
>JANQJU010000044.1 GCA_028281495.1 SAR324 cluster bacterium | reverse complement strand
GGATGATGAGATGGTGGTGTCATTGAATCAGAAAGTGATGTCGGACATGCGGAAGTTGTATGCGGCGATGGATGCGTGGGATGCGGAACGAGAAGTGATTCAAGAAGGAGATTTTCGATTGTTTAAGGAAGAAGGCAAGCAGCCTTCGATTGTATTGAGGGCTGCCAAGAATCCTAAATTTAAGAAATGAATTCGCCCTCGTTCAGTTTCGAATAGGCCCGTCTATTGCGGGAAGGTTTATAAACTCGAAAAGATTACAAAGGAAGAGAGGACATTAAGCTTCAAACTCGGGGGTATCGGTGAGTTGCTCCTGAAGCGCATCCGGGGTGTGGACGGGGAGTTGGCACGTCATGTTTTGGCAGACATAAGCCGTGGCTTTGCCATCCACGGCAATCCGGTTCTGGGTTACCGGAATGACCTCGGTGACGGGATGGGGGTTGGATTGTGGAACAAATGCCGTCACCGTATTGGGATGAAACCCTTGCCGCACCACGGCCAACAAGGCTTCGGTGTCGGCATCCCCACGCTCTCCCACGATCACCACTTGTTTGGGAGAACTGAGGGTCCAATGCAAGGCCCAATGCATGGCAGAGAAACTCACGCCAGCTCGTTTGAGATGCTGTTCAAAACCATTGAGAATCCGCTTTGCGTCTTCATAATAACTACCCGCAGCCCCATACGCATCAAGTTTCAGAAATGCTAATGCCGCAGCGCTGTTGCCCGAAGGTTCCACTCCGTCATAGCCTTCCATGTTTCGCGTCAAGAGTTTCTCCGCATCAATGCCGGTATCATAATAGGGACCGTGCTCGTGATGGAACAGTTGGTTGACATCTTCGAGCAACCCTTGTGCGGTTTGATACCAAAACACATCATAATTTTGTTCGTAGAGATCCAAGCAGGCAATCGCCAATTGGGCATAATCGCTCAAGTAACCGAGAAAGCTCGCCTCGCCGTCTCGATAGCGTCTCAACAAGCGTCCTTGGGAATTGACAAGCCGTTCTAGAATGAACTTCGCTGCATTGATCGCAATCGCTTCATAGTGAGCATTGTTGAAAACCCGAGCAGCCCGAGCAAAGGCTGAAATCATCAATCCATTCCAGGACGTGAGGATTTTGTCATCGCAGAGTGGACGAATCCGCTGGGCACGAACGCTCATCAACTGTTGGCGAGCCTGCTGTATATTTTGTGAAAGTGTCTGGGAAGGGATGCCTAATTTTTCAGCAACGGTTTCGAGTGGATGAGTGCTGTGGAGGATGGTGGTGTTGTTTTCAAAATTTCCATGACGTGTGACTCCCCAATAAGCGGCAGCATGTGTTCCCACTTCGGTTCCAAGCACCTCCATGAATTCTTCTTCATCCCATAGATAGAACTTTCCTTCTTCGCCTTCACTGTCGGCATCTTCGGCAGAATAAAAAGCGCCTTCCTTGGAAAGCATGTCGCGTTCGATATAAGTGAGCACATCCTCCGCAGCTTCTTGGTAGAACGGAGTTTGGGTGACTTGATAAGTTTCGATCAAGGCCCACACGAACAAGGCATTGTCGTACAACATCTTCTCAAAATGAGGCACAAGCCATTCATAGTCCGTGCTGTAACGGCTCAGGCCGCCGCCGAGTTGGTCGTAGATCCCTCCATAGCGCATCTTGTGGAGAGTGAATTCGACCATATGCAAGGAGACCTTGTCGCCACTGCGATGGTAGTCCCGCAACAACAGCATCAGCCCCATGCTGGGGGGGAATTTATTTTGGGATTGCAGGGCAAAGCCACCATATTCGTTGTCAAAAGCCTGTTTGTAGTAATTCACCGCAGCGGCTTCGGCACCCCAGTCGAAATCAACCTCAGCATTTGACGTAATGTTTCCTTGTTGTCGCAAGTGGGCCGTAATGGTGCCAGAGGCCTGATAGATGCGGTCTCGCTCGTTTTCCCAGATCTGGACCAACGTTTCCAAAACCCCGCGAAAACTTCCCCGACCATAGCGATTGTCCGGCGGGAAGTAAGTCCCGCCGGTGAAGGGTTCTCCTTCGGGGGTGAGGAACATGTTCAAAGGCCACCCGCCTTGTTGGTTCAAAGTATGCAGTGCGTCCATGTAGATTTTGTCGACATCTGGACGTTCTTCACGATCTACCTTGATGGGGACAAAGTGAGTATTGAGATACTGGGCGAGATCGGGATCTTCAAACGACTCGCGTTCCATGACATGACACCAATGGCAAGTGGCATAGCCAATACTGACCAAGATGATTTTGTCTTCCTGTTGGGCCACCTCAAATGCTTCTGAACCCCAAGGATACCAATCCACTGGATTATGAGCATGTTGCAGCAAGTAAGGGCTTTTTTCATGAATCAAACGATTGGTGTAGGCAGGCGAAGTATTGGCAGACATACGAAATTTCCTATATTAGAGACAAACGATTTTGTCTGTGAATAGTAAGGCTTCATTACAATATACCGACTAATGTAACATGGGGATTCTGTTTATACCAATACCCGATGCACGGATTTTGCATTAATCGAAACAACCCCCCATCCATCACGCTTTTTTGAAAGGAGACCGTCATGCGAAGACAACCGCTTTTTCAACCGTTTTATTGTTATATCGAAAAAATTACGGGGAATAAGATCATCACCCCACAGACCACAACACAAACCGAAGAGATGGATTTTTTCTACGTAGCGGCATGCCCTAATGAAAGAGTTGCCCGGACGGTGTATGATCGCCACTTAGATATTGCCCGACTGTGAAGGCACGTTTTGAGGACTCTTTATCGGCAACGACAATGCTCACTTTTTCTGCAAAATTGCACACCTTGTGTTTCATTTCAGGACACTGCTCCTACGAGTGACCCACTCCGCCCTTTTCAGTCAGCTTGATTGCTGATCGCTCCCATCATCTCATCCATGCACCCAGCCATAATTTGAGCGGCTTTTTCTCGGATCACCGCCACCTGCTGCGGATCGACGAAATCGGGAAACATCAACTTGAACTGTAAGTCATACTTGCTCATGTCAATCGATTGACGTGGAACCCGTTCCAATTCTTTGGATAGGGCCAACAATCGGGAAAGCGTGCCACTGAAATACTGTAGGCCCACCATTTCGACCAATTCTTGATCATGGTGGGGTAATTGCGATTTTAGGATTTGCACCAAATCTTTGCAGGCCTCTTCAACGTATTCGGTTTGCATAAGGAAGTTCCTCTTTCAAAGTTATTTCAATCAAAATTATTTTCAATAAGGCATGGCCGCCTGTTGGGGTCAACGCGCCAAGGTGCGGAGCACATTTTTGATCAAACGCATTCCGATATTTTGATCCAAAGTCATGATCGATTCTGGATGGAATTGTACGGCTGCAATGGGCAGTTCTTTGTGCTCGATTGCCATCACCACACTGTCCTCCGATTCAGCCGTGATGGTCAGAGGCTTGGGAAAATGAGTTCGATCTGCGTGAAGGGAATGATACCGTCCTGCGATAAACTCAGGCGGCAGGTCCTCAAAGATCCGTCCGCCACGAACCTGGACCGTGGATGGTTTGCCATGCATGGGATAGGACAACATATCCAGCTTGCCTCCGAAATATTCCACCAACCCTTGAAGTCCCAAACAGATGCCAAATATGGGAAGATTGTGTTGCAATAAGGTCTCGATGGTGGTGGAAGCTGCAAAGTCGTCAGGGCAACCCGGTCCTGGTGAAAGCACGACCAAATCCGGTTGAAAGGACGTCAATTGTTCCACAAACTGTTCCTGGGAATAATCGGTGATACGAATGGTTTGAACCATAGCCCCCGATTGGCGGATGTAATCGGCCAAGGTGTTCACAAAGGAATCTTCATGGTCCACGAGCATCACCTTTTTGTTCACATGAGGGAGTTCGGGAACGGTGTCTGGCTCTGGCTTGTGGGCATTGGATTGGCGGATGGCTTCGAGAAAAGCGGAGCTTTTCAATTCGGTTTCTTTTTCTTCTTCTTCTGGAACGGAATCGATCAGCAAGGTGGCCCCCACGCGCAATTCGGTACTGCCTTGATACACTCGGATGGTGCGGAGCGTTAACCCAGTATTGATATTGCCATTGAACCCCAGTTTGCCAATGGCGCCTCCATACCAACTTCGATACGATTTTTCGCTTTCTTCGATGAAACGCATGGCCCAAAGCTTGGGAGCGCCAGTGACCGTCACGGCCCAGGTATGGGTGAGGAAGGCATCGAGGGCATCAAAGCCTTCACGCAAGATGCCTTCTACATGATCCACTGTGTGGATCAGTTTCGAATACATTTCAATTTGCCGACGACCGATCACGCGGATGCTGCCAGGTTCACAGATCCGGGATTTGTCGTTGCGGTCCACATCCGTACACATGGTCAACTCGGACTCTTCCTTCTTCGAACTGAGCAGTTTTAAGATTTGTTCTGCATCACCGATGGCATCTTCCCCCCGGGCGATGGTGCCTGAAATCGGACAGGTTTCGATCCGTCTTCCTTCGCTACGCACATACATTTCCGGCGAAGCCCCCACCAAATATTCATCACTTCCCAAATTCATAAACGATGCATAGGGAGCCGGGTTGAGTTTGCGCAAATGCCGAAAAATTTGGGAAGGCAGCGCGGTGCATGGTTCATAAAATGTCTGAGACGGTACCACTTCGAAAAGCTTGCCTTGCTTGAAGTAGTCATGGGCTTTGCGAACCACTTGGGCGTATTCCCCCGCTTCATGGTCACGCGAACGGGGGACTTCCGTTTTTCCCACATACGGTTTGGTGAGCCCCGTGCGCGGCAAACCGGTGGTGCTATGGCTCTCCACTTGAAAGTCATAGCTGTACCTTTCTGCACTCTTCAGATTGTGATCCACAATAACCAACTCGTCAGGAATGTAGAGCACGATATCTCGTTGATTTTGCGGGCGTGGTGTTTTGAATTCAACGGATTCGAATTGAAAGGCAAGGTCGTAACCAAAGGCTCCGTAGAGTCCTAGATGGTCGTCATACTGGGAATGAAACAGTTGGATCAAAGCACGCAGGATCGAGAATACAGAAAACTGACGGCTGCGTTCTTCTTCAGTAAAACGTTGTGTGGGTTTCTTAATGGAGCCATGCAATTGTTGGGAGTCGGCCTCCATGGTGTCCACGGCATCGACATTCGCGAGGCACTCTTTCAACGCAGGGAGCAAGAGTTGCCCTCGGTCGTTCAGAGCCGTGATAGTGAAGGATCTTCCGGAAGTTACAATTTGAATGGGAGGATTGTAAAAGCCCATGTCCCATCGGGTGTAGCGTCCGGGGAATTCGAAGCCTGAGTTGAGCAAGACGCCCAGTTTGGAATCCAGTGCATCGATGATCGGCTCAATGGCTCCGTCGAGTGGCAAGGTTTCGACAGTACGTTGAATGTGAATGCCTCCGGTAGTTACATATTCTTCTCGTTTGCTCATATCGGTACTCGCTATTGGTCAGTCCAAAATATTCAGTGAAGCTTAAATTCAGTGACACTTCAAAAGATCGAAACTCAAAATGTTTAGTGAAGCTTAAATTCAGTGACGCTTCAAAAGATCGAAACTCAAAACATTCGGTGAACCCCAGGATATTCAGTGAACCCTGCATCAACTTAACGCAGGATGCGCGTGGGGACAAGTAGGCTCACGCTGCCACATGAGTGTGGCGTTCCATCACCTCCAAGACGGCATGCATGATTTGGTTGATCTGGGTGAATCTTTCATTTTGAGAAAGCATCTCGTTTCCCGTTTGTACAAACGGGGAATCGTCGAGTTCTTCTTCGCCATGTTGAATGAACGTTTGTGCCGAAGCATAGGTGGTTTCGAGATGAAACTGAAGTCCGACAATCCGGTCATCCATCACAAACCCTTGATTTTTACAGGCCTCGCTTTCTGCAATAGAGATGGCCCCTTCAGGAAGATCAAACGTGTCTTCATGCCAATGGAAGACTTCCACTTCATCTGGAAACGCCAAGGACAGCGGGGTTGTTTCCGCTTCGGAGGGACGGCGGATTGGAAACCAACCGATTTCACGATATGGGTTTTTGTGAATCGTGGCCCCTAATACATCGGCGATCAGCTGTGCTCCCAAACAAATGCCAAGAACGGTTTTTCCTGAAGCAATCGCTTCTGTAATGAATCGTTTTTCATCATTCAACCACGGATAGATCCCCTCGTCGTAGATCCCCATCTCACCGCCCATGATGATGAGCCAATCGAAATCCTGAACGGTGGGGAGCGTTTGCCCTTCATACAGATGGGTAGCTGTCAATGGGTATCCTTTTTTTTGGAAATACGCTTCGATACTCCCTAGACCTTCATACGACACGTGTTGCAAATAATGAATTTTCATGGATTCTCCTTGTAAGAAAATAGAATTAAGATGTTTGGGGCTATCCGTGTAAATCTTGCACAAATCGCTTCTTTTTAGTGATAGTTATCATAGTTTGCAATGGAAGCCTCTCTTGGAGCTTCTGAACGGAAGCCTCTTTTGGAGAACCTGATGAGCGAGTTATTAGAAGTGAAACAACTCAAAACGCACTTTCCGATTCACGGTGGATTGTTACGGCGTGTGGTCAATTATGTGCGAGCGGTAGATGGTGTGAGCTTCACGATGAAACCTCAAGAAACTTTGGGGCTGGTGGGAGAAAGCGGGTGTGGCAAATCGACCGTCGGTCGAACGATCATTCATCTCACCCCCCCATCTTCCGGGCAGGTGGTGTTTCAAGGGAAAGATCTTGAGACACTTTCTCATGAAGAATTGGTCCAAGTCCGCTTGAAGATGCAGTTGATTTTTCAGAATCCCACTTCCTCACTCAATCCTCGGATGACGGTGGAAGAGATCCTCACCGATGCCTTGATCAATCATAAACTGGTGAAACCAGCTGAAGCGCGTCAAAAAGTCGCCTCGTTGATGGAAGCGTGCGGATTGTCTCCATTGCAATTGCAGCGTTATCCTCATGAATTCAGTGGAGGACAACGTCAACGGATTTGTATCGCACGGGCGTTGACGCTCAATCCACAATTGGTGATTTGTGATGAGTCGGTGTCGGCGTTGGATGTTTCGGTACAAGCACAAATCCTCAATCTTTTGAAAGATTTGCAGAAGGAATTTCATGTGTCCTATCTGTTCATCAGTCACGATATGGGGGTGATTCGCTTCATAGCGGACCGTATCGCCGTGATGTATCTGGGACGAATTGTCGAATTGGCAGACAAACCGTCTCTCTTTGAGAATCCCAAACATCCTTACACACAGGCATTGCTTTCGGCCATTCCGGTGTCGCATCCGTCTCAGAAGCGTCAACGGATCGTCCTGCAAGGGGAGGTGCCGTCTCCGACTCGAATCTATTCGGGGTGTTCGTTTGCAGATCGATGCCCTGCCGTTCAAGAGGCCTGCCGCCACGAAGTGCCCCAGCTTCAGGAAGTCGGTTCAGGACATCAAGTAGCCTGTTTGCGAGTTCAATCGGGAGAACTATGAAAATTGATTTTTTAGGTCCAGGTGACGATGCCGTTTTGGAAAATGTGGCTCCTGATGTGTTTGACGAAGCGATTCAACCAGTGTGGGCACATGAATATCTGAATGATCCTCGTCATCATATTGTGGTGGCTCGTGATGGGGATTGTGTGATCGGGATGGCCACTGCCGTGCACTACCTGCATCCCGATAAGCCACCCCAGTTGTTTATCAATGAAGTGGGGGTGGCTTCCACCCATCATCGACGAGGAATTGGTCGCCGACTGATGAATGCCTTGCTCGAAAAAGGGAAAGCGTTGGGCTGCTCAGAAGCCTGGGTGACTACCGAAACCGACAACACCGCTGCCCGTGGGTTGTATGCAAACGTCAAAGGAAAGGAGGATGCAGAGACGTTTGTGTTGTATGAATATCCCCTACCAAAGTCGGCAGACAAGTCGGCAGACTAATGCCCTTCCCAAAGTCATCCCCATGTTAAGGAAATCCCCATTAAGGAAATTTCCGTCTCGACCAATCTCTATGAATAAATTCGATTGCGGATCACCATGCTTTCTCATATAGGTATGTTTTGTAACCGGATCCGGTATATAGGATTGTCAGACTTTTGCTAACAGTCCGATACTGCAATTGGTGTGGGCGCCATAAATTAGACGGACGACGAACTGAGCGCAAATGAATTGAGGTTCGGAGTTCCGTATAATGACCAGAAGGAGGGTATTGTGAGATTTTTAATATGGTTCGTTTTGGGGTTGGTTGTTTTCCAGTGGGCAGAAGCAAAAACGCCTTCTAGCCGTTTTATGAATAAACAAGTGATCGCATTGACTTCAAGCGGTCGGGTGTTTGCTCCTGGGGTCACGATCAAAGAAATGAGGCTGCTTCTAGCAGCTGCCAATGAAAAAACAGAGTTCAGTTGGGAAGCAGTGGAAGATAACGCTTGGATTCTTCGATCCGTTGAAATTGATCGATTGACGAAACAAAAAGGGGAGATGAGTATGTTGTTCCAAAACTCGGAGGATCGCGTCCTCCTGAGCAGGAGTGTTTTTCAAAATCGAGAGATGAGTCCTGTGAATATGTTGCGATTTTTCGATAAAGAAAAGGATGAGGCTCTGGACAAAATCGGCCGAGGGCGGGCACCGGGGCGTAAAACGAATCCTTATGTGCAAGAACTCACCGCACTTCTGAGCGATCAAGCCGAAAAAAGAAAAAAAGACAAAGAGGCTGCATACGAGAGATACATAGAACGCCGAAACCAGGAAGTGAGAGATCGTCAAGAACAAAGAGAAAAAGAAGCACAACGACTCGCCGAACAGCAAAAACAAGAGGAGGAACGGAAACAAGAAGAAGAACAGCTCCGTGTGGAAACGGAGAAAAAATCACGGGAAGCTTTTGCCAACTTGTTTGATAGCCAAAAAGAGTTTTCCGGAGATATCGATGGGTGGAAAAGACTCCATCCGGTTCAAATGAAAGTGATTCGTTTTGATCGAGGAACTGGAGAATTTGTGGGCACGCTTGAGTGGACAAGCTTAGAAACTGTGGTGGGTGTTCGTGGACAACACACAAATGAGCAGTTGGATATGAAAGTCACCAAAGCCATCAAAGGAAAGTCTTCAGTGGATCCGTTGTTCCGATTTCAACTGGAAGGAGGATCGCTCCTGGGTAGAAGCGGCCCCACAACAGCCCGTCTCTCCCGAAAAGGTGCGAGCGTCATTCAATTGTTTTCACCTCCTGAATTAAAAGAGAAACGAGCAGAATTTGGCTCTAAATTGCAATTGAATCAACGGTATGTGGGGGCCGCGCGAAAGTATCCTGTCATTCTCACAATGACCCAATACAACAAGACCAATGGAGAGGTTGAAGGGAACATTCATTGGCTTACGAATGGATTCATCGCCGGGGTGACCGGGTTCTATTCGGGTCGTGGACTCTTCCTCAAAGAAACCAAGGAAATTCGAAAGATTGAGTATGGTAATGCTGGAACCGAATATTTTTTGATTCCTGCTGACGGTAAATTCTCTGGGTTATGGATACAAGGTTCATCGGATGGACCAATCAATCTCAATTTGGAATCGGAAAGTGAGCGCGCTAAGAATCCTTTTGTGGAAGTGTTTAAGCCGGGAATTCAGTTCAAAGGCGAAGCGGGTCGGAGGTTGGGATTGCCCCTCGAAATTTCAATAAAAACGCTGGAGCCTTCGGGGGAGATCACAGGGGAAGCCGCATGGCCTGGATTCGATGCTGTCAAACGTGTGAGTGGAATCCTATATCAGGATAAATTGTATTTGGCGGAAGAAGCATGGATCAAAGAAAGTAAAAAAACGAAGTTAGGAATCGTCTACGAACTTGAAATCGATAAGGATTTTCAAACGATCCAAGGGAGTCATTATGGGCCGGTCAAAGGTAAAATCAATATGACTTATTGAGGTTATCCTGGACCGATTTATGCCACTTTCAGGGCTTCGTCGTTTTTGACCTCAGCAGGAACCAAGGAGGGGTCTCCGAGTGACATCGGGAGGGTTTGCAGTTCCAAGGAAACCCCTGTCATGGTTTTCAGTTCGTTCACGATTTCTTTGAGGGTTTCTGCGTGAGCTTTCAATTGAGAAGAAAGCTCGTGGTTGTGTTCGGCGCTGGAAGCATTGCGATGGGTGGCCTGTTCCATTTCCAGTGCACCATGATTGACTTGATTGAGGCCTTGGGTTTGTTCTTGGCAAGCGGTGGTGATTTCTTCGATGCGTTGACTGATGGTTTCAAAAGATTGGTACACGCGTTCTGCGATTATCATCCCCGCTTCAGTTTTTCGCACGTTGTCGTCGATTTTATTCGCAATGTCTTGGGCTGCTTCCGCACTCTTTAAAGCGAGGCTACGGACCTCATCCGCCACAACGGCAAAACCTTGACCGGCCTCTCCCGCGCGTGCGGCTTCGACGGCGGCGTTTAGGGAAAGGATGTTTGTCTGAAAGGCGATCATGTCGATGGTTTTGGTGATACCAGTAATGCGACCGCTGGCCTCATGAATGCCGTGCATGGCAGAGGACAAGCTTTGGATTTCTTCCTTAGACCCAGCTGTGAGGTCTTTGGCACGAAGTGCATTTTCAGCATTGCTTTGGGTCATGGCAGAGATTTCTTCGAGAGCCGATGCAGTGTTTTCTAAGGCTTGCGCTTGTTCCACTGAACTGGTGGCGAGGTCATACGAACTCTTTGAAATTTCATCGGAAGCAATGTCTTGTTCGCTGGTGGCAATATTCAATTTTTTAAGCGCGTTTACCAAAACGCGCTTGATACTCCGAGGCACCCAAACGGCAATGGTTCCAGCGAGCAAAACTCCCAAACCACTCAGAAAAACAATGATATAGAAGGACCACTCCGTCGCACTGTGAATCCGTTCTACCAATTCTTGGGCCGAGGTCTCTTCAAAGTGCATCACGGCCCCTACCTGTTCCACCACACTTCCCAAATTGCGTTCCAGATCAGCAGCTCGGCTTTGGATGGCGGTGTCGCTGGCTACCAAAGCTTCAAAAGCAGCTTGATAGCTGTCCAAAATCTGATGAATCGCTTCCTTCTCCGCCTCGTTTAATCGAGACAGTGACACGTTGGTTTTGAATTGAACGACAGTGGATTTGAGTTTTTGAATCGTGTCGGAATCGGGATTTGCCAAGTACTGTTTTTCGAGAATCAGCAACGTTTTTAATAGGGAATCCGCATTACGAATCAGTCGAGATTCCAAAAACCGTTGAATGTCGTCGGCTGTTTGGTTCGCGGCTTCAAAGAAATCTTGGCTCTTTCGAGTTTCAGGTCGGAAAAAACCAAACAACTCATCCCATTCGGAAATATCGTTTTGAAACACTAAATGAAAATTGTGCTGGAAGTCTTGAATCATGGGCAGCAATTGGGTTTTCAAGGAATCTTCGAAAGGACTGGCTTTGATCGTATCGAGAAGGTTTTGAATAGAATTCAAACGATGGGCATTGATTTCCACGATGAACGCCGCTTTCGATTCTTCAGATAAGCCAGGGTGGTTTTCGATATGCTGGACGAAATTTCCCAAATCAAAATGTTGAACAACCGATTGCTTCAGATCATCAGGAAGCACGAATTGCTCCACATACTGCCGAAACTGCCCCAAAGACTGCCGTTGGAGCAGGTTCTCCCGGAACCGAGGCTCTTCCAAGGTTTGAACAAATTCCACATACTGATAGAGCGGCTTATGGCGGGTGACGCTGAAATTCATGGTGGATTTCACCAACTCCGCTTCGGCGGAAAATTCTCTTTCAAACTCTGCGATTGTCCAGAATTTGAAGTCTTCAAACAGAGAATCCATTTTTTCGTGAAGACGTTCACTATTAGGAAAAGATTTGGTGAATCCTGCTTCATGATCACGGTCGAACAGGATCATCCCTTCTGCCGTTTGATTGGGGAAAGCAGCTAATTCTTTCAGTAAGGTGTCGCGAAAGCCATCTCGTACGGAATACCGATTCACCATGGATGTGAAGTCTACAATCCGTATAGGGTTTTCATCATCTTCAAAAAATCGTAGCAAATCCTGCTTCACGAAATCGTGGAGGTTGCTGCCTGTGAGACGTTGTTTGGAGGTCTCAATGGCAGTGTTAGTATAGGCTTCAGTCAATTCCAACAACGTGCTTTGATCCTCTTCCTCCAATCGACTGTTTTCTAAATGGGTGGGAAAATTGAGAAGTGAAGGTTGTAAGGTCCGTCTCAATTCCAGAGCCACTTCCTCCTCCACAGTATTGAAATAAGCCGTGCCTTTGAGTCGCAGGCTCAAAAACAGCGCAAGGAACGGTTCTGCATCATTCGATTGAAGAAACGCTTCCATGCTTTGTGAATTCTCTCGAAGATTGCCCAACACCCCTTGATCCTGCTGTAGTCCACGTTTCTTATAGAGATTGACCCATTGATTGGAAAGCTGTTGATGCTTTTGAAGCAGAGCAATGGTGGACTGGAGTTGCTCTAAAGTTTCCTGAGCCGCGGCAGAATTCGTCAGGCTGTCCGCGGTAGTAAGCGCATTGGTTAAAGCGACCTCGCTGGCTGTATTGGATCGCAAGTCTTGCGAATTCATGAAGTCTTTTTGTTGGGCCAGGGCTTCCCACATGTACTGACTGATTTTCTGGGCCTGTTCTTTGGTTTCGGTTTTTTGAATGAACTCAAGATATCCTTGATCGATAGAACGCAACTGAATGCCACCCACGGCACTGACCACAACAAGCAGCGACAAAATGCCTCCGAAACCCCAAGAAAGTTTTTGCCCAATTGTGAGTTTGGATCGTGTTTTCATTCGATTTCCTTAATAGAAGCGTTAATTTTACAAAAGTGAAGCGTTAACTTGATGAAAACTTGAATGGCCTATCCCTTTATCACCGTGACTCCAAGAGCTGAGTTTGATCTGTTGGGCACCTGGTGAGGAGTTCGATCAACTTTCAGAAAGTGTAGATCACAAATTTAGCGATAGTGGAGTGTTTTTTCAACCATTAACAGCTATGGAGCTTCCAACTAACATCTGGAATTTGTTGAAGGAATTCCAGTTTCTAAAATTTAATAGATATGTAATTTAATTAGAATACAGGGAACTATTTAAAAGTTAGATAAAGTATTCACTGTCAACAAATTTTAAAGCTTATCACCCGCAAGATAGAAGGAGCTTGAGGGATTATTTCTTGTTGGATCTGATGTCTTGTTGAGGTTATGGAGACCATCCAGGCCGTCTTCCCAAAATTTATATTAAAGGGTTGCAAAATCGGAAGAGATATCCATCGAGATCTTGTACGATGAATTGTGTTTGCTGAATGGAGTCGAAACGACGTTCATAGGTTTGCGTTTCTATGTCCATATAGATGCATTCAGGGTGCGACGTGTGTAATCGTTCGTAAAACGCATGGATGTTACTCACCTCCCACTCCAAGTTGATGCCACGTCCAAAAGGACGTTCCATTTCTCCCGTGATCCACCGACGGCCCGCACCAGTCAGCTCTTCACACATAAGATCCACCCCCTCTCGGGTGAAGTACACAAAGCGTTCTTCAGGACGTTCGTACTTCACTTCGAATTCCAAGGCTTCTACATAGAATTTTTTGGTCAACTCAATATTGGTACAGAGCAATTCCGGGACGACTTTCATTTTGATACCTCGTGAAAATTTGTATGACGCGTTGCCCCCTTTTTAGGGCTTTGTATGATGTGCTGAACCCTTTTTAAGGCTTTGTATGATGCGCTGAACTCTTTTTAAGGCAATGAACAAACAAACTAAAAGGATGCTACAACTCGCAGTGTGACTTTTCAATTTGACATATTAGTGCGGCTAATTGAGTTAGAAGTTGAGCCACGAGTAGAGTTTCACATTGCACACCTGCCAACCAATTTCTTGAACCCAGGAGACACTATGCAGCAGATTAAACCGTTCATGTGGATCGTTATGCTTTTATTTTTTGTGAGTACCGCGTCATGCCAAACGCGGCGTCCCCCGGCAAAGGCAGATCCGCCTCCTCAAGAATCCTCAAATGCTCGGGGTCCAGTGTCGGCAACCACCCAAGGTGATCCTGCGGACCAAGCCTACCAAGGGAGCGGAGCGGTCACCACGGGGCGAGCCCAAGCCACTCGGAGTTGTGCCGTAACCACGTCGTGCTCACGGCGGACCCGCTTTGTAGAAGGACGATGCGGACAGGTCACCGATGCCTCTGGAAAAAATTGGCCGGTGCCCAGTCCCATTGAGGAAGGACGTGCTTGCCCGGCACTTTATGACAAGTGCAATGGCTCGGGGGAAAACCCGAATTATTCACAGGAATTGGAAACGATTGTGGTGGATGAAGATGGGGAAGAAGTCACCGCCTATCTGCATGGGGACAACTATGTGGAGCTATACGTCAATGGGCAATACATCTGCCGCGATCCCATCGCATTTGTGCCCTTCAACTCCAATGTGGTTCGTGTGAAAGCCAAATACCCGATCACGTATGCCGTGCGCTTGGTCGATTGGGGAGAACATGTGGGCTTGGGCATGGAATACGGACGCTACAATATCGGCGATGGTGGATTTGCAGCCCGGTTCAGTGATGGCACCGAAACCAATGCATCTTGGAAATGCGAAGTGTTTTATATTGCGCCTCTCGACAATCCCAGTTGTGTTACCGAAAATGCCTTGGGACAACGCAACTCCACACAGTGTTCTTCCCGACCCGATTGCCAGTCCAACCCTGATAGCTGTCAAGCTTTGCATTTTGAAGTGCCTACGAACTGGATGGCTCCCAATTTTGATGACTCCCAATGGGCGGCTGCCACGGAATGGACGGAGGAACGGGTCCGCCCCAAACCAGCCTTTTCTGATTTTCCAGAACTTTTCCAGAATGCCAAATTCATATGGAGTCCCAACCTGGATTTGGACAATCAAGTGTTGTGCCGCATCACCGTGCAGGGACCCCAACAGGGATGAGCAGATATTATGAGGACTCGCGCCGCTTTTGCAGGAAGTGTTGGACCAGACGATCACGATCATCTTCTTGGATGCACATCTGGAGCAGTTCATCAGAGGCTTGATGCTTTCCGAGATTACTGAGCAGCCGTGCTTCTTCAAATAGGGATTTTGTTTTCATTTTAAGCTGCTGAATGTCAGGCGGGTCATGAGCAAATACCTCATAAATGGTCACCTTGTGGCTTTTACCCTTCACTTGTTTGGTGTCGGTAAAGCGGCACAGCGCCTGCACTTCCGGGTCGAGTTCTTGGAAGGTGCTTTCGGTAACCAACAACGGCACTCCATAATCTTTCGTAAGTTGTTCAACACGTGAGGCGGTATTCACCGTATTGCCAATGACGGTGCCTTGAATCCGATGTTGTTCGCCGATGGCTCCCACGATGGCTTCGCCGGTATTAATACCCATCCCAATTTGGATGGGAACGTATCCAGAGTTTTCCCGTTCTGCATTGTACTGTTCTAGCTCCTCCAATATTCCAATGGCTGCCTTGTATGCATCCTGAGCTTTGTCAAAGAGTGCCATGATGCTATCGCCAATATACTTATCAATGAATCCATCATGTTTTCGGATGATAGGTCCCATGTGGCTGAGGTAGGAATTCAAAAACAAGAAGTTTTCGATAGGTGTCATTTGTTCAGAAAGCGTGGTGAATGAACGAATATCCGCAAACAGCACTGTGATGCGTTTTTGAACGTGGTCGCTCAATTTGAGGTCGATGATCGATGGTTTGCCCAATAGTTTGAGCAGCTGATGGGGGACAAAGCGATTGGCCGCTTCATTGGTATTGAGGATGGTTTCGAGGGCGAGTTTGTTTTTCGTGATATCCGTCACCGTTCCTTCGTAATACAGCAATTCACCATGATCATTGCGAACCGCTCTCGCATTCTCTTTGATCCAAATAATGCTGCCATCCTGTTGATACACTTGGGATTCGAAGTCTTGCAAAGCATCTTGTCGCTCCAAAATGGCTTTGAAGGTGTGTCGGCGTTGGGGCTTCACGTAGAGCTGGTTTTCGATATCATTGAGTCGATCCAGCATGTCATCGGTGGAAGGATATCCGTAAATGTTTGCAAGGGCACGGTTGACCTGAATGTATTTCCCATCGGCTGTGGTTTGAAAAATGCCTTCGATGGTATGCTCGAATATGTCGCGATACTTCGCTTCGGCCATTTGCAGGCCTTTTTCGGTGTCCTGATGCTGGGCAATGGATTCTTGGAGCTTTTGGGTCGTGCTGGCCAACTCGAGGTTTCGTTCGTTCACACGCCTTTCCAGCTCTTCATATTTTTGTTGTAGGTTGTGCTGAAGGTTGATGCGGGTGGCGATTTCTTGATTCAACCGAGAATTCGTTTCCTGAATGACCTGATAGTACTGATACAACTGACAGTGGTTTTGAACTTTATTGAGAAAGATATCGAGATCCACCGGTTTGGAGAGATAATCGATCACGCCCAAACGATGTCCCTCCACCCTATCGCTTTTTGCAATAGGCTCGGAACTGATCCGCAGGATCGGGGGTTTTTGGTGGCTGTTTAAGTTCACCGTCGCTAGTAAATCTCCGATGCTCATATCGTGCAACGGTGACTCGATGATCGCGAGAGCAAATTCCTGTTGCGCCATCTGTGCAATGGCTTGGTGGCCGGAATGGCATTCAACCAACCACCAATCTTTCTTTTGCAAACAGCGCTTGAGAAAGTCCATTGTGGTCCCACTGCTAGCGACCAGCAAAATGGGGATCGTATGTTGATTGTCTGTTTTCATGATAGGGATTGTTCAGTAATACATCATTGGAAAATTTCATCAGCTGTTTAAGAAAGTGAGGTGCCTATGAGTCGATGGGAAACCGCAACCACTCAGACTTTAGAAACGCCGAAGGAGCATCAAGAGAGAATCATACAAGAATACCAAAGTGAGGTGAAACGGCTCAAGACACAACTCATGATTGCCATCGGCGTGGCGATTGTCATTTTTCTAGGCTCATTTGTGTTGTATGAGGCCTATTTGGAGTCTCAAGAACGTCGTGGTGAGTTAGCACAATCGTGGGGCGAGGAACATCGAGAGACGAGAGCAGCTAGAGAAGAAAAAGAAAAAATTGAAGCGATCCTCGCCCATGTGGAGGCCGATCTTCGAGAAACCAGACAGGAACTCCAAGAAATCAAAGCAGAACAACTGCAACGAAATAAGAACCGCACGGCTACTCCCACCTCACAACGTACCAGCGAATTTTTTGATTTGTATCTCCAACATGCGTCATTGCTATCCAAACGCGAGGACCACGACGCAGTCAAGAGGTTGCTCCAAAAGTCCCACAACCTGGATGATACGGTGTCTCCCACCCAACGTCATGCCCGTAATCTCTTGAAATGGTTTGCCCAGTCCCGAGGGAGTGGACCCGAAAAAACTTTGGAGGGAGGCAAAGGGGGCTTGCTGGGGCTAGCGTGGAGTCGTGATGGAAAATGGCTGGTGTCAGGAAGTGAAACAGGAACCCTACTTGTATTTGATGCAGAAACCGACCAACTCGTCAAGCAATTGCAAGCTCATGAAGGACCTGTGAATGATGTGAAGTTTCACCCCTACGAACCGTGGGCAGTGAGTGTGGGTATGGATAGTAAAGCTATTTCATGGTCGGTACCGGAGTGGGAAAAAATATCAGAAGCTGAAGCACCGACAGGACTTTGGTCGATTGCAATCATTTCCAGTGACAACCAAGTATTCACTGGAGGGATGGGGACCGAAATTTTTCAATGGGAATTGCCACAATTGAAGTTCGTTCAATCGCTAGATGAATTGCCCACCTTCGCAACCACGCTCAGTGTAATTCACAATCTGGATGGGTATTGGTTGGGGGCTGGGTTTGGTGACGGAGAGGCCCTTGTGATCAATCTCTCCACAGGGAAGGCTCATTTATATAGTGGGCACAACAGTGCCGTTTTGGGAATTCGCTTTCACCCTACAAAGGACAAAGTTGTGACGAGTAGCAGAGATACGTCGATTCATATTTGGGATATGTATACTTTGGAAACGCTTCAAGTATTGAACGGTCATCAGGAAGCGGTTTTTGGATTGCAATACTTGGAATGGGGAGAACGGCTGGTTTCAGCAAGTGATGATCGTACGATTCGAGTCTGGGATGTTCAAAGTGGGGTGTCTTTGCATGTATATCAAGGACATGCTGAGGGGGCGCGTCGTTTGGAAGTCCATGATGATACACTCTTCAGTTCCAGCATGGATGGAACACTCAAGCAGTGGGGAAATGCTTGGCATGAGTTTACTAAGATCATCAAAGTCAGGGAGTATTTTTCAATACGCAGCATGGATCTCGGTATTGGGAAAGCTCGGGAAATTCAGGGTCGTTTTTCCACCATCGCGATTCATCCAGAAACAGGTAAATTGGCGTTGGGCAGCACCGATGGAGGGATCGGTCTGTATTCCCTGTTAGGAGACAAGTCCTTGTGGGACGAACGGAGTATTTTTGAGGAACATGAAATTACTGCATTCGCGTTTGACCCAAAAGGAAACCGCTTGGCCTCAGGAGATGCAGATGGGAGTGTAAAAATTTGGAATGCAGACGGAGAATTGCTTACGAATTATTTAGGAATCTTTTCTGGAAGCAAGGTGAACGAGTTGCTGTTCACTCCAGATGGTTTGCAACTCATAATTGCGAGTGAAGATGGATTGGTATACCTCATCGATATCGAGAAAGGTGAATATGTGGAGTTAAAACCGCATGAAGGGCACGCGGTTCAATCCATCGATATTTCAAGGGATGGCAAGCGACTGGTCACTTCGCAAAATCAAAATCAAGTGAAAGCCTGGAATTTGGAAACAATGCCGCCAGTTGAGGAATTTGCCATTCAAACGGATTATCCCTTGACATGGGCCGCAATCAGCCCGAATGGAGAGCAGGTGGCTGTGGTCGGTGGTTCCGTCGTTGTGGAGGTTTACTCTTGGAACAACACGTCTCCTCCGTTGCGGCTGGAAGGGCATAAACATGCTGTGGTACGTGCTCAATTCAGTCCGACAGGACGCCAGCTCGCCACTTTGGGTGCCGATGCGACCCTCCGCTTCTGGAATTTGGATTCAGGATTGGAGTTGTTTTCAATTCCTATCCCGATGCGACTCGATGAAATCAATCCGGTGTGGGATTTCGATTTCGGCTGTGCTGAAAATTCAGACAACACGATTGGCCACTGCTGGATCGTGGTGCCTCTCACGCAAGAGCGTTTGGTGGTTTATGATTTGAAGAGGCCGTATCGGTGAATTGGAGGTATCGACGAACTCAGGCTTCTAATTTTTTAAGAGTGACATGCTGTTGGAGTTCTTGTTCACTCAATTGGGCTAGTTGGGAGTGGACTTCGTCTCGAATGTGCTCACGATACTGGAAGAAATGCTCATATTGGGCACAATTCACCAGAAACTTTCGGAGGACTGCGGGGTTGTTTTGTAGAATGCGTAGCAGGAATCCCCAAAACACTCCGCGTGTCGGACGTAGGAATCCATTTCTCCAGATAATTTTGAAAACAGCGGAAAGTTCCCCCAGGTCTCTGAGTTGCAATTGCCGTCGATGCTGGTTGCGTTTGCCGCTTCCACGCATCAAACAGTTTTTGTAACTGCGTTCAAAAAAGTTCTTGGCGTCGTACAATTGCCAATTGCAATTCACCTGTTCCTCCGCGATTTGTTGCAGTGGGCGAGTGGGAATGAAGTTGAGCAGGTTGGATTGTAGCCCTCCGGCGAGGCGATTGCCTTCTACAACCCGTCCTTCTTTTCGCAGCCGATTCATGAGATGGGTGTCGGGCAAGGCTTGTAACATGCTCACCATCACCATGGGAATTCCCGTTTCCTGCACAAAATCGATGATGCGTTGATCTGCGCCGGGCTGTTCTCCATCAAAGCCAATGATGAATCCTCCAATCACTCGAAAACCGGCCTTGGTTAAAGTTTCGATTTGCTCGTGCAAAGGCTTGCGCGTGTTTTGAGTTTTTTTGGTCAATTTCAAGCTGTCCACATCGGGCGTCTCGATGCCAACAAAAATGACGCGAAAATTCGCCTCTGTCATCAGCTCCAGCAGTTCGGGATCATCGGCTAAATTCACCGACGCTTCTGTGTTTAATGTGAAAGGAAATTGATGCTCGGTTTGCCACTCGGTGATGGCTTTGAGGAGCATTTTCGCTTGACGCTTATTTCCAATGAAATTGTCGTCAACAAAAAACACGCTACGACGCCATCCCAAGTCGTACAGGGCTTTTAATTCAGCCAGCACTTGACGGGGTGATTTCGACCGAGGTTTTCGTCCCCACAGGATGATGATGTCACAGAACTCACAAAGGAACGGACACCCTCGGGTGATTTGCAGTGCCATCTCAGAGTAATCATTGAGCTTGAGTAAGTCGAATCGAGGGATCGGACTAAGACTCATATCCGCTTTTTCATCTCCCGCTCGAAAAATCCCCGAACGATCACCCTTGTTCAAAGCCTCGACAAACAGTGGGATGGTGATTTCTCCCTCGTCCAGCACCAGGAAATCGGCCCCGGCTTCCAAAGCTTCATTGGGCACGGAAGTGGGATAAGGTCCTCCGACAGCGACTGCCCTGTTCCGGGTTTTGGCTTCTCGAACCAGTTCCAATAAATGTTGCTTTTGCGCGATCATTCCAGAAAGCAACACCAAATCGGCCCATTCCCAATCTTCAGACTCCAGTTCATCGATATTGCAATCGACCAAACGAAAGTTCCATTCCTGCGGCAACAAAGCCGCAACCGTGATGAGACCGAGAGGAGGCATCAGCGCTTTGCGTCCAATCAACTGTAACAGGGCTTCAAACGACCAGTTGGAGGGGGGGAACTTGGGGTAGAGGAGCAAGATATTCATGGCATGCCTTCCAATGAGTCTAAATCATTCCTGGGAAGTCATCTTGTAGGCAGCAAGATTTCGAGTTGTGTTAAAACAGCCACAATGCCTTTGTAAAAGTTAGAGGATGTCTGGCAAAACCACAAGCAAGCGGAACACCCACCTAATATCGATCCCCCAAATGATATTTTGCCATGCGGTAACGGAGGGTATCGCGACTGATGTTGAGCAGGCGAGACGCACTGGAGACGTTGCCTTTGGTACGGTGAAGAGCCTGTTTGATAACCTGACACTCAATTTGTTCGAGGGAAATCCCATCAAGTGGCAAAGGGGTGGTCCATCCTGTGAGGTGCTGAAGGTTGATGCTGTATTTTTGGATGCGGTAGCGGAGTTCATCTCGGCTGATGCAGAGTAATTTGGCCGCTTGGGATACATTCTGGCGGGTTTGGATCAAAGCCTGTTCGATCAGTTGGCATTCGACCTGGGACAAGTCCACTCCTTCGGCAGGGAGGAGGACAAATTCTTCAGGGGGCGCTTCTATGGTTTCGGTGGAACGCAGTTGCTTGAGGTATGAAAAATCTAGGGTGCCGTGTTCGTATAATAAAATGCTCCGTTCGATCTCATTGCGGAGTTCTCGGACGTTCCCTGGCCAGGTATAGTTTTTCAAATCATGCAAGTTGAGTTCAGAAAGTTCGGGGGCTGAGCACTGATACTTTTGCTTAGCATGGTTTAAGAACGTTTGAGCCATCAGTACGATATCCTCCAGACGTTCTCGTAAGGGGATTAAGGGGAGATGAACCATGGCCAACCGATGGTAGAGGTCTTCTCGAAAACTACCTTCCTCAATCGATTGCCACAAATCCAAGTTGGTTGCCGCGATCAACCGGACATCCACTGCAAATTCTTTATTACCCCCGATACGTCGGACGCGTTTGTCTTCGATCAATTTGAGCAATTTGGCTTGGATGGCTAAAGGAGCATGCCCGATTTCATCAATGAACAAGGTGCCGTGGTTGGCGAGTTCGAACAATCCCACACGTCGGGTGGTGGCCCCAGTGAAAGAACCTTTTTCGTGACCAAACAATTCGGACTCGAACATGGTTTCCGGAACTGCCGTGCAGTTGAACTCAATGAATGGGTGATGCGAACGAGGCGAAAGCTGATGGAGCCGTTTGGCAAGTTCCCCTTTGCCCGTTCCTGTTTCTCCAGTGAT
The DNA here is from genome assembly GCA_028281495.1 of SAR324 cluster bacterium. Taxonomy (GTDB): domain Bacteria; phylum SAR324; class SAR324; order SAR324; family NAC60-12; genus JANQJU01. The sequence continues at coordinate 141,597 of JANQJU010000044.1, read as the reverse complement.
CAGGACCGAGGGGACCTCCCCACTGGTTTGTTCGACTTGAACCAAGCGTTGGACAATTTTTTCAACCCGTTGGGCGGCTGTTGAGGTGCCTAAGAAATAGCCGGCTCGTGAAGACTTTTGGCTTTCTCGACGGTGGTAACGCACTTCTTCATGGAGATGCCGGTTTTCCAACGCACGGCGTACAATCAGCTCCAATTCTTCTAGGTCCAGAGGCTTGCTCACATAATCGAAAGCGCCACGCTTGATGGCTTCTACCGCATTTTTGATGCTGCTATAAGCGGTGATCAAAATGACTGGAATTTCCATTTGCTGCTGTTGCAACCACTGCAAGAATTCCAGGCCACTCATGCCAGGTAAACGGATATCGCTTATAATGACATGGGCGGTGTGATCCCCTAACCAACGCTGAGCGGGTTCCACCGCTTCAAACCGATGGCAGGTGTAATCCTGAGATAAAAATTCACAGATACTTTCTCCTAACAGGCGCTCATCTTCAATGAGGACAACGGTGTATTTGCTCATGTTGGTCGTTTCGGAATCTGTTGAGGAAAAAGAAGCTTGACCAAAGTGCCTTCATTGACCTTGCTTTCAATTTGAATTTCGCCCTGATGCAGCTTCATGATTTTTTGACACAGTGCCAATCCCAATCCGACACCTTTGCTTCGGGTCGTAAAAAACTGTTCAAACACTTTGGGCAAGATGTCCATGGCAATGCCTTTGCCATGATCTCGCACTACAATGCCTTGGTGTTCGCGGTCTTGTAAAATTTCGCAGCGGATGGTGTCTCCACTTTTTGAGGCTTCCATGGCATTGCTCAGCACAATCAACACCGCTTCTTCGACCAAAGCACCGTCAACATAGGCACTGGCGGTGTCTGGGACGGACTGGATTTGGAACCGAATGCCTTCCTCATCGGCTTTCCAAGAGAGTGAGCGGACCGCATTATTCAACAAATCGTGCAGGTTGACATACTGGAATTCAGGGGAAAACGGGCGGATGAAGTCTAAGAGATCCTGGAGCCGTTTGGAAAGGCGATCCACTTCTTGCAGAATGTCCGTGGTGATTTGGGACCGGCGTTCTTCGTCGATGTTTCGCATGGCCAGCAGTTGTACAGCCGCACGGACGCTTGCAATCGGGTTTTTTAAACCATGGGCCACTGCACCACAGACTTCTCCCACAGCAGAAAGCCGTTCATTGGCAATCAGTTTTTCTTTGGCCTCTAGCAATTGTTGATGTTGTTTTTGCAGTTTGCGGGAGGCCGGGATGACAATGAGCAACATCACCAAATAGAGAATCCCTCCAAATAAAATGCAGAACACATACACTGTCTGTTTCACACTATGGACTTGTTGGTGCAGCTCTTCCACTTGGCGTTGCAGAGTCATCACCCCCACCACTTCATCTTGAAGCTGAATGGGAACGGTAAGTGCCGAGAAATATCCCAAAGTTTCTGACATAGAGACCTCCTGGAACACAATGCTACTTTCGCCAGCACGAGCCTGTGAAAATTGGGGATCTGTGCGTTGTGTGCCGATCTGTTCGGGCGCAGAAGACCACAAGATGGTTCCAGTGGGCAACACCATCTCCAATTGCTGTGCCCCTTTAGTTTCTTCGAGAAACTCGGTCAGTTCTTCAACAAATTCTTCGTGAAGGTGAGCCGTCGCAAATTCAATTCCCAAATCTTCCATTTCGTCTTCAAACTCCGAGATCATGGTGTCTTCCATGAGCCGCTTGTCCCGTTCCAACAATTGATCTTCTAAGTTCTCACTGAGGAAAACACTCAAGGCAAGGGTCAGCAGGCTTGTGGTCAGCAGGCTGGCAATCGAAAAAATTCGGGTCAAATTGAATGGAGGGGACATAATCAGGCCTCAAGATGAAATGGATGTCTTTTCGAAACATAGTGGATCAAGTGTCCACCGCAGCAAAAGACACACCAAACTGTTTTTCTAGCCATTTTAGCAGGGTTTCATTCGTTTTTTGAAGAAATTGGGGGATTTGCCCCACCCAACCCCCAAGCCTTCCCCAGTTTTAACACAAATGCCTAGAGAGAGTTGGGGGGAAATTGGGAGCAGATTTCGAGAAAAATTCCATTCAAACATCTGATATTATTGAAAAAAATAAAAAATTAAAAAGTTGGTCACTTTCTTGCTGAAAGGAGGCTGACAGGGTGGAACGCTGCGGTGATTTTTTCTTTGCACTGAAGCAACCCCAAAAAAAATATTCTGAATGGGCAATGTGAACACCATCCACTGACAAGCCTCCTCATAGAGTGGAATTGGCAGTCCTTAGCCACCTGTCGGTTCCACTCTATGATTCTTCCTAACCCCTCGCATGGAAAATTTTTATGAATCATAAACTCGCTATTCATTTCTTTAGCAGTTGGGCGATACTCAGCATCCTGTGGTCTTCGCCCACAAGCGCAGCCGAGCTAGAATTTGAAGGTACTGTGACGGGTGCGGTGAAAAGCTATACGAGCAATCAAACAGAAGATAACGATGTGGAAATTGACGGAACGGGTCTGGCCAAAGACACCAACCGAACGCTCATTGAGTTCAGTGATGCCACGTTGGAATTCAATGCCAACGACTCCGTCGAACCCGGATGGGATGTGTTTGCACAAATCAACGTCACATTGCAAGAAGACGAGAACGACAAAACTGAGATCGTCCTTGATGAAGCTTCTGCCAATGTGGAACGGTTTGATTTTCGTGTGTCTTTGGGAATTCTGGAAGATGATTTAGGAGATTTCCAAGGAGTGGTGGATCAGTTTTCGATTGGTGGCATTGAAACCACCACGCTGGAGGAAGACAGCGCTCCCGGCCTGCGATTGGGTTATATTGGTATCGAAGAATTGCGGGCCGATGCCACGGTTCGCCAGTTTCATGAGCCTGGTGATTTGGAAACTCCACGAGCCAACCACATGCAGTTTCGGGTGGATGTGGAATATGAGCCAGAGTGGGGCTTGATCCAGGGGGTGTACGACATCCGCAGCGCTCAAGTGGAAGATGCCAAACAGTTCCGAGTGGTGCCCACGAATGAGATGAGCTCGCCTATAGACTCTGGCATGGACACTGACTCTGAAGTGACAACGGATGATGAAATGGCGGAAGACTCCGATACAGAAGAGGGAGCCGACATGGCAAACGAGACGGAAGCATCTGCCAGCAATGTCTCAGAAGACGAAGCCGATGAGGAAGACGAACTGCCTCAAGATGCTGGACGTTATCGGGATAACGCGCAGTTGATGTACATCGCTTTTCAGGTGTATTTGTTGGATGAAAAATTAAATCCCTTTCTCACTTACGGACAATTTGAACGAGAAGAGCGCGAGGCAGTACAACGCGCACGGAGCGTGCGTTCCACAGAGACGGCATGGGTGTTGGGTTTGGACTGGGTGATTACAGAGGAAAGCACGGTGACGATGGCAGTGAATCAACAGCAGCGAGAGAAAAATAAATCGGCTCGTAAGGATGAGGGAGAGCGCAATCGAGTTGAACGGTTGACGGGATATGGCATAGCTGCGAATTATGAACTGGGTCCTTTAGAACTATCGCTAGGGTATACTTCGGTAGCCAACAATCGTTCGGATTTGGTGAAAAGTGAAAAAGATCTCTATTACCGAAGCCTAGAATTCGAAATGGATTATTCTTTTTAACCCTGATGAGGAGTTCTCACGATGCAAACTAGCTCTCTGTTCAGCCAATACCAGAAGGGGTGGCTAGCTTTGTTTTTGCTAGCGATGTTGATGTTTTTTCCTGTTTTGCTTCATGCACAGCAGTTCGATATCCGATTTGAGCGTTTGACAACCACAGACGGGCTTTCGAACAATATCGTTCCGAGCATTCTACAAGACCAACAAGGATTCCTTTGGTTTGGAACAGAAGATGGATTGAATCGATATGATGGTTATCAATTTGTTGTGTATCGGAACGACCCGAATGATGAAAACAGCCTGAGTAGCAACATCATCCAAGTGCTTTATGAAGATCGAGAAGGTTACTTGTGGATCGGCACCGAAGGAGGAGGGCTGAATCGTTTGGACCGAACTACATTAGAATATGAACGTTTTGAACATGAGGAGGACGACCCTCACAGTCTCGCAGGGGACGAAGTGACGGCCCTCTATGAAGACCAAGAGGGGGATCTGTGGGTGGGAACCGAATCGGAAGGACTCAGCCGATTGAATCGAGATACATCTCAATTCGAGCATTTTAAGCACGAGGAAGACGATCCTCACAGCTTAAGCAGTAATGAAGTGACCACGATTCTAGAAGATCGCAAAGGAATCCTATGGGTGGGAACTGCCGGGGGCCTCAATCGCTGGAATCGAGAGAAAGAACAGTTTGTTCACTATCGTCATGACGAAGAGGATCCCTCCAGTTTGATCCAAGACGCGGTAGAGACGCTTTATGAAGATGCCTCTGGCATTTTGTGGATCGGCACCGAAGACGGTGTGAGTGCCTTCGATTCGCAAACCCAAACCTTCCAACACTATCAGCACGATGAGGCCGACCCTCAAAGTTTATCCTACAATGAGGTCCAATCGATTCATGCGGATCATACTGGAACTTTGTGGCTTGGCACCACCGAGGGCCTCAATCGAATGAGTACCGACCGCGAAGCTTTCCAACATTATAGCCATGATCCCAACCGGCCCAATACGGTGAGTAATGATGAAATCATGGCCCTTTATGAAGACCGTTCGGGAATCTTATGGATCGGCACCGAAGGAGGCGGGGTGAGCCGAGTCAATTTGAAGCGCAAACTCTTTCACCACTATCAACACGATCCCAATGATTCCAATAGTCTTAGCCACAACAAAGTTTTGGCTTTTTATGAAGATCAGCAAGGGCATGTTTGGATTGGTACGGAGTTGGGTGGATTGAACCGATGGGACCGAGAGAATCATGAGTTTGTTCATTATGAGTGGGATGAGGACGATCCCACCAGTTTGAGCTATGAAGAGGTTTCGTCGATTTTAGAAGACCAAGCCGGACGGATCTGGGTAGGAACCGATGGAGGCGGTCTCAATTTGTTGGATCAGGAGTCCGAAAAGTTTATTCGTTTTCAGCACGAGCCAGACAATCCTTACAGCATCGGGCACGACCAAGTGCAGGTGTTGCACCTGGATCCAAATGGAATGATCTGGATTGGTACTGAAGGGGGAGGCTTGGATCGATTGGATCCCAACACCTTGGAGTTTCAGCACTACCGTCATGAAGAAGACAACGAAGAGACAATCAACAGCGACGAGATCGTGGCCCTCTATACGGATCGTTCCGGTATGTTGTGGATTGGCACTGAAGGGGACGGACTCAATCGCCTGGATCTGAGTACACAAAAATTTGAGCACTACGAACATGAATCCGATGAAGAGGATAGTCTGAGCAGCGATGAAGTGTGGGCAATCTACGAAGATAAAGCCGGGAATCTGTGGCTTGGTACCAGTCGTGGCCTAAACCGCTTGGATCGTGACACTGAAAAATTCACTCACTATTCCGAAAAACATGGCCTTGCCAACGATGTCGTTTATGGAATTTTAGAAGATTCTCAAGGTCGCCTGTGGCTCAGCACCAACCGAGGGATTTCGCGATTTGATCCTCAAACGGAAACTTTCCGCAACTATGAAATCTTTGATGGTTTGCAAAGCAACAATTTCATTCGGGGTGCCGCGTATCAAAACGCACGAGGCGAAATGTTTTTTGGAGGCCCACAAGGGTTCAACGTGTTTTACCCAGACCAAATTCAAGACAACTCCCATATCCCGCCCGTTGTCATCACAGATTTTCAAATTCTGAATGAATCGGTCTTGCCTGGAGACAATTCCCCTTTGGAAAATGCCATCACTGCCACACAAGCCATTGGGCTTTCTTACCAAGACTACGTGTTTTCTTTTGAGTTTGCGGCGTTGGATTACACGCTTTCGTCTCAAAATCGATATGCTTACCAAATGGAAGGGTTTGATCCCGATTGGCATTATGTGGGGAATCGTCGTTTTGCCACCTACACCAATTTACCGGATGGCAATTATATCTTCAAAGTGAAGGCCTCCAACAATGACGGCATCTGGAATGAAGAAGGCACGTCCATTCGAATCAACATCACACCACCCCCCTGGAAAACATGGTGGGCGTATACGGCCTATGTGTTGTTGGTCGCTGGAATCCTATTGGGATATCTTCGGTATAAAACCGTGTCCCATCGAAAAGAATTGGAACGTCAGCAACAACAACTGGAACAAGAACGGAGCGTGAACGAGCGGCTCCGCCAAGTAGACCGACTTAAAGACGATTTCTTGGCCAACACTTCACATGAATTGCGTACCCCTTTGAATGGAATCATTGGTATTGCTGAATCGTTGTTGGAAGGCGCGGCAGGACCGCCTTCAGAAGAAATGAAATTGAATTTATCTATGGTGTTCGCATCGGGGAAACGGTTGGCCAGTTTGGTCAATGACATCTTGGATTTTTCTAAGCTCAAAACCCATGTCTTGGAATTGCAACAAAAGCCTCTGGATCTCCATAGCCTCGCTGACATTGTCGTCCGATTGAGCCATCCGTTGATCGGAGCCAAGCAAATCCAGTTGGTCAACGCGGTCAAAACTTCCTTGCCGTCGGTATCTGCGGATGAAAATCGTTTGCAGCAAATTCTGCTCAATCTGGTCAGCAATGCCATCAAGTTCACCGAGTCGGGGCAAGTCACTGTGTCGGCTACAGTGACCAACAGTCAGATGGAAATCTCGGTCACAGATACCGGCATCGGCATTCCCCAAGAGCAATTTGAAAAGATCTTCCAATCTTTTGAACAAGCCGATGCTTCCATCTCCCGAAACTATGGAGGCACTGGATTGGGATTGAGTCTCAGCAAACAACTGGTCGAGTTGCATGGCGGAACGATTTGGGTGGAGTCGGAAGTCGGAAAAGGTTCGTGTTTCCAGTTCACACTACCGATTTCTGATCAAGATGCTGAAACGATTGACCTCGTTCGGCCTGAAATTTCCAAAGTGGCCGATTCCGTGGCAGTAGCCGATCCTTTGGCGATTCTACCGATAGCGCCATCACAGGAAAATATCTCAGCAGGAAACGTCCCCCAGGCGAGTGTCTCGGAGGTAGACCGGTTGAGTACTGCTCCACCGCAAATCGACTTATCGCAAGGGGACCTAGCACAGTTTATCCCAACAGGCATTAATGGGCATTCTCACATTTTGGTGGTGGATGATGAACCGATCAATCTGCAAGTAGTGAAGAATCATCTATCTTTGCAGCACTATGACATCACCCAAGCGATGAATGGTATGGAGGCCTTGGAAGCGGTAGAAGCTCATCGCCCGGATTTGATTTTGCTGGACGTGATGATGCCCAAAATGTCGGGCTATGAAGTATGCCAACGGCTGCGAGAAGAATTTCCTGCCAATGAACTGCCTATCGTGATGTTAACCGCCAAAAATCAAGTAAGCGATTTGGTGGAAGGTTTCGAATCGGGGGCCAACGACTATCTGCCCAAACCATTTTCCAAAAAAGAATTACTCGCTCGGATTCGAATGCACATGGAGCTTTCTCAGATGAATGTGGCGTACAGTCGGTTTGTGCCCCGGCGTTTTTTGGAGTTGTTGGGCAAAGAAAGCATTCTTGATATCAGTTTAGGAGACCAAGTGCAGAAAGACATGTCGGTGTTATTTTCGGATATTCGTTCGTTCACCACACTTTCTGAAAGCATGACGCCTGAAGAGAACTTCCGCTTCATCAATTCCTACCTAAGCCGAATGGGACCCTTGGTTCGGCAGCATCAAGGTTTCATTGATAAGTACATTGGCGACGCCATTATGGCCTTGTTTGATCAGACGCCGGATGATGCAGTGAAAGCAGCTATCGACATGCGCCATTTGCTAGAAGACTACAATGCGGGACGCCAGCGAGCAGGATACATTCCGATTCAAATCGGTGTGGGCGTAAACAGTGGGAATTTAATGTTGGGGATGCTTGGGGAACAAGGAAGGATGGAAGGCACGGTGATCAGCGATGCAGTGAACTTGGCAGCCCGATTGGAAGGGTTGACCAAAAAGTTCGATTCTTCTGTGATCGTGAGTGAATTCACAGTAAACGCACTCCAAAATCCTGACCAATTCAATTATCGCTTTCTGGGTAAGGCGCAGCTCAAAGGGAAACAAAAAGCTGTTGCCGTTTATGATTTTTATGATGGGGATCCCAAAGACATCGTAGAAATGAAGATGACCACCCAGCCCTCATTTGAATCCGGCATTCAACACTACTTTGCCAAAGATTTCACCGAAGCGGCGGTCTACTTCAAAAAAGTGCTGGATGCCTACCCCTTTGATAAAACCGCTCGGATGTATTTAGAACGCTCCGCTAAATACATGGTCAAAGGTGTTTCTGCCTCTTGGCAAGGCGTGGAGACGATGGAAACCAAATAGTGGTTTTCAAGCTTCGCTTTCAATCCCCCCTGGGGCAGAAAAACGTATATTTGTTTCCAATGATATCGGGCCGTCCCAAAGTGAATGAATCCCCACCCTCTACCAAAGGACCGGGGGAGGTTTCCTGAATGCTTCGAGAGTGGGAGGTTTTGGGGATATAAAATGACAGCGCTTGTTGGTTGGATTTTCCTTGAGAATGGATGGATCGTAACAAGGGATTCGGAAACAATCGAGCTTGTGGATTCGAGGAACGCGATGATTCATCTTCGGTTTCGATGAGATCCGCACAAGCCGCCATCCCGATCAACAATCCCCCTCCGACAAATACCCCTTTATAAAATGAGGAAAGCGTGGAATCGCCTGAAGACTTCTTGATGCGATGCTTCGTCACGCTCAAAAGGAGCCACATCAGACCGAGCCACAACAGGAAATTGATCAAGGCTTGATCAAAAAAAGGAGGACTCCCATCGATAGGCAGGATCGTGGAACAGCCAAAGTCGGGCTTCGGCTCTTTACCCGATTCGGGATACAGGGTAATCAGCCCAATGATGTCATCCACTCCAAGACGTAAACGTTCATTGTCTCTTCCATAAGACATTACGGATTCCACGTCTGCATGATCATGGCCGAGGCCCAACGTATGTCCCAACTCGTGCGTTACCAGAGATTCGAGAGTTTTCAGGTTGTAATCCAACCCACTGGCTAAAAAAACATCCGCTTCCACAATATGGTCGCCTTCCACTTTAAATCGGGCAAAACCAGCAAACGGCGAAGGAACATCATCGCTAAAACCAATCACGTTCAGACCGTCATCAAATTCGGGTTCAGTGGAACTGAGGCTGGGATCGTCCTCAAAGAGGGATGGGGATTCTTCCTCAAGATCGCCAAATTGAAAAAATGACCCATTGACTTCATTCCACTTTCCAAATGAATTCAGAAAGACTCCGCGAATTTCCGATTCCGTCAAATCACAATCACAGTTGGAAGGATTCAGGATAAAATTGATGGTGTCACCGTCTTCAATGTCCCATTTCAAAAAAGTTCCATTTGAGGTGAACAGGGCAAATCCGGTGAGGACTGTCATACAGATTCCCACAACGAAACTGCGTTGGAACCCATTCAGAAAAGTCTTGTTTTGTCCGCTATTTGAGAAGTTCATAAGAAGTCCTCCAACTAAAGTGGATGGATGGGCACGGCCTGATGCCCGTTTCTAATCCCGCAATAAGGGGTGTTTGTGTTTGCGGGGAGATGCTAGCCGTGCCATTGATCAAAAGCGGTAAGACACCAAGATGGATGGCCAAGCAATGATGAGCGGCCCGGCAGAATCGGTACCCAGAACCGTTCCCCCGCCCGTCACCAAAGATACATACTGGGCACGTAAAGCAAAACTGTCTGTTTGGACCAAATAGAGGCCAGCGCCCACATTGAGGGCCAAAGGGATGGATCCCCCAACAATCATGTACACGTCTCCCTCGCCAAAAACGCTCTTACCGACCGATTCTAATTTCTCAACAGACACCAACCCTATATCCCCAAAAAATCCGGTAAATTCCCAATTGGAATCCGTTTGTACTTTCAGTGTGGTTCCGTTGATCGGCCCTCCAAATACATACAACGAATTGGGAATCCCCCCAGGAATCGGAATGCCTAATGAAGCTTCGAATGCCTTGGAAGAAGTCGCTCCGATACTGCACAAAAACGGAACCATCAGCAGCCAACGCAATTTCAACAATGAACCTGACAACATAATGATCAACTGGCTGTATTAAAAGATAACTTCAATGCCCAGATACCAGAAGTTGCGAATTCCAATCGCATAAATTGGATTCACATTCCCAACCGGTATGACAAAGGCATCGACTCCGGTTTTCAACCCAAAGTTGGTGCTGAGCATCCAGTTGAGTCCTGCACTCACATTGACGGCTGGATTATTGACCGATTCGTTACGTCCTTGGGCTTCGCTGACGGCATTTGCTATCCCAACCCCTATTCCTAAAAACGGATCAAATGCCGCATTGCTCACGATTTTGCGATATCCCACGGTCAGCAGGCGTTCTTTTTCTAAAAATAAGCCCTCACTTTTGATCGCCCCCCGTGCGTAGGTGATTTCCACTCCACTTTGAGCATCAAATGCTAACTTCAGTCCTAATGTAGGCAATGCCGCCCCGTCGCCCCGATCAATTCCTCCAATCAGACCTGAGTAAACAAATTCGGCAGAGGACGTTTGAGAGAAAAGGCCGATCAAAGGGATCATGAGGACCAAGGCTTTGACCAAGAAATCTAGGATTCGAGAACGGAACATTGGAATCAGCATACGAAAACTACAAATCGATAACGAAAACAAGAAACATTACTTTAAGAAATGCAATTCTTTGGCCTCGGTTTGCGAATTCTCGCCTTCAGGACAATGTCGTTAAAATTCCATCGGAAGAGAAAAAAGGTTTCTGGCGGTTTACTTCAAAAGTAATTGACGGCGTAAGGCTTCTAATTCTTCTCGAAGGTCCTGGTTTTCTTGCTGATACTGTGTGGCCTGTTTTCTGGCATTTTCCGCTCGTTCTTCTGCATTTTCTGCCCGTTCTTCTGCATTTTCTGCCCGTTCTTCTGCATTTTCTGCCCGCTCATCGGTTGTGAGGACAGGGGTACCCTGATGATCAAACACCCTTAGGTAAACATCCGGATCGATGCCAACGCTGACATTCAAAGCATCTAAATGGCATCGTCCGTTTTTGATTGGGAGGTCCTGATATTCATCCCCTTGTAAAACAAATGCGTCAAGCGTCCATGCTTCGGGATCGAAAATGACATAGTAGGGGACTTGAAGAATCTCTGCATAGAGGCGTTTTTTCTTATGATGATCCGTTTTTTTAGTGGATTTAGAACTCAGCTCGATCACTAAATCGAGTTGGGCATTCGACTCCCAAGCAAAATACACACGCTTCATTTCCCGGTGTTGTGATCGGCACAGCAGCACATCCGGGGAAATCATTTTTTTGGGATTGCCTTCCTCATAATACAAACAGATGTTTCCCGAAACGTAGGCATCAGGAAATACATATTGGAATACCCCAACGAGGCTCAATAATAAGCTACGGTGGACATCAGTTTCAGCCATTGGTTTTCCATCAGATTCTGGGTAGAAGACCGGCTTTTTTTTGCCTGTGGAGGAGGCATCCGCTTTGTCTTCCGACGGTTTGGAAATCTTGGGAATCGAGTTTGTGACTAACATGGTTGGTCCTTTTCATTGAAGCGATAGGAAGCAGAGTGTTGAGAGAAATCCATTTTTTTCAATGTATCCTCCTTGTGTTTCTTCATCAAGATGCTGTCTAGAATAGATTCACCGCTTGTGATGAAAAGTTCTCATCGCTTGTGGCGAAGCTATCAAAGCCTTGTAGCTAAAGCAAATAAATAACACTAAATATTAATCGAGTGTTTTTTATAAAACTAAAGTCATAATTCATGAGATATGCTTAAATTTTTTTAAAATTAAATACTGATAAATTTTGCGAACTTGTAAATTTAAATCCTAGTTGCTAAGGGAAACTTGGATAAAAATTTATGAATTTATGCTTTAAGGTGTATTTGAATGAATTCGTTTAGATCGATGGGAGTACGGCTATTCCGTAAAGGCTTATCGGCTTTTATGGCAGGCTACTTAGCAGTCTGGTTGAGCTTAGTCACAGTACATGTTCAACATCAGTTTGGATTCGCATTTCCTGCCTTTGTGGACGATTGGCAATGGCAAGCATTGGTGAACCAATTGGCTTGTAAGACTCCGTTCCCGTTAGAGCGTCCCACATCAAACGATGATCATTCATTGCCGCCAGAGTGCCCTATTTTCGAACTCTGGAGCAGTTGGAACCCCACTCTTGCAAAAGCCTCTCTGACAAGTTTTGCAACCCCCCAGTATCCATTCCCCCCTGTAGTATTTCGAGAGTTTCCGCACATAGACCAAGAGGCATGGTTGGTCAATCGTCCGATGCGGGCACCCCCTGAGTTTTCTGTATATCCCAATTGAACTATCTGAAAAATGTGCTGCTGAAACTCTAGCAAAGGGGGAGTTTTGCAGCGAAAAGTAAGCCTAAAAAGCCTTTCTGGCTCAATGGATAGTTCTGTCTATTTTTTCTGTTTAAAATTCATTTAAAAATAGATTTTCTATTCTTAAAATTGTGATCTTTCAATATTTTTTAAAATCAGGAGTCTCATGGAAAAAAATCAAAGTTTTTTTGATAAAATGGATTATTTTACGCGAAATCCATTCAGTTGGGTGGTGTTCTGCTCGTGTCTCTTCATCATGGTCGGATGTTCCTCCGGCGGTAATGACGATGATGACAATGCAGTGGCAATGACTCCCTTTTCATTGAATTTTGCTGCGGTGGATGGCTCGCGTGTGGTGGGTTGCGATGATGTGCTAACCGGGCTGGGGCCTGACCAACAAAACTCAGTAGGAATCAGTGATTTGCGTTTTTATATCAGCAATCTGCAGTTTTACGATGCAGCAAACAACAAAATTGCCCTGTCCCTTGATTCCGACGAGTTTCAATATCATAGCGATGCCGGGTCGGTGTCCCTGATCGATTTGACAAGCAACACATCAGGGGCATGTGTCGGTTCTGCAATCGCGTTTAGTGAAGGGACTGCGCGCACCAATACGGACATCTCTGGCATGCGAGCCGATATCCCTGTGGCTCGTGTGACATTTGATGTGGGAGTGCCTCAAGCCGTCATGAAAGATGTGATCGCAAACAATACCGCAGAAGGAGCACCTAGCCCGCTGGCTGAGATGTATTGGTCTTGGGCCAGTGGTTACCGTCACTTTGTGATGAATTTTACGGTAGAAGATGGCGAAAGTACTTCTGGAGAAGGTTATTTGCATGTCGGCAGCCGCGATTGCGGCGGTGATGGTGCCTTGGCTCTGACAGATCGCGAATCCTGTGGTTATGTCAATACTCCCACGGTGTTCTTGGATGACTTCGATCCCACGACCCAAATTGTGACAGTGGACATCTCCTCTTTGCTCAACGATTTGGTGTTTGTAGCTCCCATTGTTGATACGGAGCCACCCTTCGAGATTCTTGGAGAAGGCCCGGGGGTGGCGTGTCATTCGTCGCCTTCCGATACACAACCGGATTGTGGCCCCATTTTCCAGAATCTGGGCTTGGATGAAACGTCGGGGTTGGCTGATGCTGCAACCAACGCAGTGTTTTCGTATCAATGAAAACCAGATCAATCGAAGAGGAATCAATGAAAATGGATAAACACATGGCAAGGCGAGGGTTTCAGGTTCTCGTCGGGCTTTTACTGGTATCGATGGGGTTGATCGCTTGCGACGGCAGTTCTGGCAACGATTCCACAAGCGAACCGAATCCAACGAATGAAGGCCAAGCCCTTCGTGAGTTGCTGAAGCTTCCGGATCATTTTGAAATTCCTGCTATTCCTGACTACAACCCCTTGACGCAAGAGAAAATTACCTTGGGGCATCGTCTCTTTTATGACCAACGTCTGTCAGGGAATCAAACCCAAGCTTGTGCTTCTTGCCATCTTCAAGAACTCGCGTTTTCTGACGGTGAAATCACTCCGACCGGGTCGACAGGGCATGTATTAGTACGCAATAGCCAAGGTTTGGGGAATGCGGTGTATCACTCCACATTGACTTGGAGCAACAATGGTTTTGTGGATGTGGAAGACCAACTTAAAGTGCCCATCCTTTCGGATAATCCGATTGAGCTTGGGGTGATTGATAGTGTTCAGGCAGAAGTCTTAGCCCGCTTTGACAGCGATGCACTCTATCAACGTCTGTTCCAAGAAGCATTTCCCGATAGCGAGAGCGGGGCTACAATCAACAAGATTGTGTTTGCTTTGGCAAGTTTCATGCGCACCTTGGTCAGCGGGGACAGCCCGTATGATCGGTTTCTGAATGGGGACAGTTCCGCTTTGACCGAGCAGCAAGTGCGTGGATTGCGTTTGTTCAATAGTGAAAAGATGGAGTGTTTCCATTGCCACTCAGGAATCAATTTTTCCGTATCGTATCGCGATTCCAGAACCGATGCTGGGTCGATCACCTTCCCCTTCTTCAACAACGGTTTGTACAATGTGGATGGAGAAGGCAGCTACCCTGCCGTGGATCAAGGGTTGTATGATCTGACCCTCGATCCCAGGGATCGGGGATTGTTCCGCCCTCAGAGTTTGCGAAACGTGGCAGTGACCGCACCTTACATGCACGATGGCAGCCTCGCCACCTTACGCGAGGTCATTCGGCATTATGCTCGTGGAGGCACGTTGACCGAAAGTGGACCCAACGCGGGAGACGGTCGCCTCAGTCCGCTCAAATCTGGATTGATTCGTGGGTTTGCAGTGACAGAGCAAGAGATTGAAGATCTCATCGCATTTCTCGAAGCATTGACCGATGAGACTTTTATCAACAATCCGGATTTTTCCAATCCGTTTGAGGAGTAAGAGGCACAGGCTCTCCGCAAGATCCTACCTCATTGGACACCCCAGGTGGGGTAGGATGGATTTTAATTTTTCGTATTGTGAATCGTTTCTGCTTCTTTCTTGAGATCGGTAACAAAGTGTTCGAAGGATTCATCAAAGAAAGGAATATACTTGCTGTAAAGGGGGAACATCAGGCCTCCGATTTTTTCCGTCATCGAGAGAGTGACCGCGCCGGAATCCCCCGAGGTGAGAGTATACACTCGGTTTCCCTTGCCATCGCCCCAAACCATTTGTTTTTCCGGTTCAAACACCTTCACTTTGAGTGTGAACGTCCGTTTTTCATCCAACGTGGATTTGAGCTTAATTGTGCCTCCCAACCGAATTTCTCCTTCCAATGAAACGATGGTCGAGTTCCACCGGGCAAAGTCGGAAGCATTGGTGAGCAAGGCCCAGACAATAGCAGGGGCGGCTTGAATATCGATACGGACAGAGGTTTCTCGACTGAACGTTTCTTTTACGGTCGTCGCTTTTCCATCTGGGGATGCTGAAGGATTGGAAGAAAATTGACTCATGGTATCGCTCCTTTGTGGTGGAATGGTGATTGAAAATTGAGTGGAAACCGGATGTTTTTTGGTGAAAATCCGACACCCGTACAGGCTTCTCCGGAACTCCTCAACACCCGAATGACATTGTCCGAATGACGGCACTCATAGGACGCTTTGGAGAATTTGTTGTCTTAGACGATTGTGAGGCAAGAAATGATAGGGGAATTATTAATTTTCTTCTAAATACTGTTCCATGACCTGTCGGTTGTGCTCCAGGTGATGCAGTTGCAAGTGGGCAGCACCGGATTCGAACGGATCCAGATCTTGTAGGATTTTCATGCGGAGTTCGAAGAGATTTTCTTTGCTTTGGTTTTTCGCCTCTTTCACCATGTGGATCTTCATCAATTCCTCTTGGGTTTGTTGCTTGGGATTGAAGATACCGTTCAATTCTGTGCATTGATGGCAGATTCCGTCTTTATTGATCAGTGAACAACGGTTGTCGAAAATTTCGATCATCTTGGTGCGTCCGCCATGCAAATAGTATTTTACCATGGCGTCGGTTTGGTGAAGGATCTGCGCAATTTCCTTGAGGCTGAATCCGTATACGTCTTTTAACAGCAAGGTGAGTTGTTGTTCTAAAGGGAGTGATTTCGACACACACGTGAAACAAAAGGCAATGTGCTCCTTGATCTCAAAATCTCCTTGAGGTGAGGTTTCCCGGAGGTGCATGGCTTCTTGGAAAAACTGTGGATTGCGCATTGCAGCTTCTCTGCAAATATCGGTTACATTTTCAGGCCAGCGTTTTTTGGATTTCAAGAAGTCTTTTGCCAAGTTGGAAGCAATGGCAAACACCCACGTTTTGAGAGAGGATTCGCCTCGAAACGTATCCATTCTGGAATGTGCTTTGAGGTAGGCCTCCTGCACGATATCTTCGGTGTCTTGCACACTTGCCGTCATTCGGAGGATGAACGATTGCAATTGTCCTTTGAAGGTTTCCAATTCTAAGGCTAACTGGTCTGGGGTCATCAGGTTCCTTTTCATAAAATTTAAAACCACTGATTCGAGATGGATCGGGTTTTAGAACAATTTGTTCCGCTTGTTCCGGTGCAATCCAACATTGGCAATAAGGATGCTAAAATTCACATAAAGCCTTGACAAAATAGGATATCTTTTTAGGAAAGGAAAAGTTTATCGAGTTCGAACCCAGTATTTAATAAAGGAGATAATGTTATGAATGGAGGCACCTTATGAAAGGATATGTGAACTTCAAGTGGCAAAGTCTAGCCATTTTACTGCTATTGATTTTTTGGACAGCAGGATGTGGCGGATCGAGTCAGGACACACGTCGGCTACAATCTATGCGACCGCAATTTTTGTAATCACCAGTAGCACGGAGTCTGGGCCAACTCCAACTGTTACCGTTAACGGTTTATCAGTAGATGCTGCTTCATTCCAGCTCAGACGGTTGCAAGCCATCGTACGTGGAACCGTTCAGAATTCAACGACTGGGCAAGCTGCAAGTGGGCTATCCATCACCTTGATACCGGCTGGAAATGATGTTGCAAATGTCGACGGCTCGCCCGCACTCACGGATACGAGAGAGGAAGGCAGTGTCATCCATTTTCAAAGTGCCTCCAATTTGCTCACGACTACGGATTCAGACGGGGCTTTTACGGTGTCCAATATTGCCGTGGATACCCTCTATGATTTGTTTGTGACTTCCGAAGGTTTTCGCAACGCGGGTAATGAGAACTTGGTTTCTGAACCGACCTTGACCTTTGCGACCACTACCAACGCGCCCCTGTGCGCGCCCAGCTTGGCTTCCGCGACGACCCCCATCACCTGCTTGGGGGCAGTGGATACGGCAGGAGGGATCTTGGATATCACCCAAGCTCTACAAGTGACGCCACAATAAAACAACATCGTACGCCCTTTCTCGGGTTTCTGTTGTGGCTACAAGTTCTATGTCACACGCCAAGAAATGCCGTTGCTACGATGGATGGACATGGATGTGGGCAATTGGCATCAGGTACCGGAAAGATCTGGAAAGGTTTGGAAAGAGAAACTAATGCAAAAGGTATTGTTTATCTTATTGGGGGCGAGTTGCTTTTTTTTAATAGGGTGTGCAACGACCAATCACTCCAAATCAAATGCTGTTTCTTCAGAAATCTTATCCAAGAAGCAATTCACAACCTATTGGCCCCACAACCATCAGTGGAAGCGATCTTCACCGGAGCAGCAAGGTGTGAGTTCAACGGATTTGCTGCAAGTGTTCGATTACATTCAAAAGCATGAAGTCAAAATTCATAGTATTCACGTCGTGCGAAATGGAGTTTTGATTTTGGATGCTTACTTTTATCCATTCAGGAAGGGCTATGCTCACGATATGTCTTCGGTGACTAAAAGTGTCACTTCCTTGTTAATGGGGATTGCTTTGGATCAAGAGCAGGCCAATTCTGAAAAACAGAAAATTCTTAACATTTTCCCAAGTCGTA
Source organism: SAR324 cluster bacterium (assembly GCA_028281495.1). Taxonomy (GTDB): domain Bacteria; phylum SAR324; class SAR324; order SAR324; family NAC60-12; genus JANQJU01. The sequence continues at coordinate 123,694 of JANQJU010000044.1, read as the reverse complement.
TAATTGCCAATAGAAATGATGACAAAGAAGAATTAGACATTCAAAATTTGTTAACAATGACCTCTGGGCTTGATTGTGAAAAAGACGGTTCGGATGTTGAACAAATGAGGAAAAGCTCGGACTGGATTCAATATGTACTCGATCTTCCGATGGTTGATTCACCTGGTACAGAATGGAACTATTGTAGCCGAAATACCCATTTATTAAGTGGCATCATTACGCAAAAAGTAGGGGTATCCGCAAAAGAGTTTGCGATGAAAGCCCTTTTTTCACCCATCGGAATTAAAAACTTTCACTGGGAGTCCGGACCTAAGGGGATTACTCATGGTTGGGGAGATTTAAGTTTAGTTCCTTTAGATGCACTTCGAATTGGTCACTTGGTTTTAAACAACGGTCGATGGAAAAACCGACAAATCGTTTCTTCTATGTGGGTGGAGCAATCTTACCAAAATACAGTCCTTTTAGATTTTTGGGATAGATACTTTTATGGAGATTATGAATATGGGTATGGCTGGTGGAAGCATCAAGTGTCGGGGATAGAATTGGTGGAAGCAAGAGGGAGAGGAGGGCAACTCATTGCGATTGCCAAAGAAAAAAACTTAGTTTTTGTGTTAACAGGGGCTGGAATTAAAAGAAAACCGTTAGTTGAACTTGTTTTAAAATCGGTTAAATCGGAAAAACCCCTGGTAGAGAATAAAAAAGACTACCAAGAGCTATTAAAACGCATTCATTCGGTGGAAAGGCCAATCCAGGAAACAAAAAGAATCTCAAAACCACCCATCCAGGATATCAAATATGCAAAACAATTGTATGAGATGGAACAGAACCCGTTCCAACTTCAATGGGTGTCCTTTGATTTTACCACTCCCCACGAAATGAAAATTTCGTTAGAGATTTTTGGAAGGCAGGCGACCATTCCAGTAGGCTTGGATAACCAATATCGATTTTCAAAAGGCCTGATGCATCCAATTTTATTACAACGAGCGAGAGGGGAGTGGGTTGCCCCCAATGAATTTGTGGTGGATCTCCACGAGATATCTAGATTCCGGCATCTCGAACTACAATTCACCTTTTCCAATGACAAAGTACTCTTCAAGAGCCATGGCATGGTCATTCAAGGAAAACAAAAAACAAATGGAAGCTAATTTTCAGCAAGCAGTTGGGTCATTTCCACGAGTCGAATGAATTCGGCTCGATAGCCTTCGTCATCGTTTCCTTTGGAAGCACGGGCAAGTTGCAACACATTATCAAACGTAGAATCGCCTTTGAATTTGGAATTGGTGAGGAGCATCCCATATTCGGCAACAGCCGCAGAAAATTTGAAATCATTGGAAGTGGTTTCAATGGCCTGTCGCTGGTCAATCACGTTTTTCTGAATCACCTGACTCGTTGCTTCATCCGGTCGTTTGTAGCGCAACTTGACCGTCATGAGTTCATTGCTTTCGTGTGCTTCGGAGGTGATTTCGCTTTTTTGGTATTTGAGAGGATCGACCGGAGGTCCTGCCTCGAAGTCGCTGGTGCCCGATCCTGTGGGAATGATTTCATACAAGGCCGTCACGGAGTGTCCCACCCCCACCTCTCCAGCATCTTTGGTATCGTCATTAAAATCTTTATCTTCCAGTAAGCGATTCTCGTATCCGATCAGCCGGTAGGACCGGACTTTGGTTGGGTTGAACTCCACCTGAATTTTGACATCCTTGGCAATGGTGAAAAACGTCCCACCCATTTCTTTGACCATCATTTTTTTGGCTTCAAGGAGATTATCGATGTACCCGTAATTCCCGTTTCCTTGGTTGGCCACCTGCTCCATTTTGGCGTCTTTATAATTGCCGATTCCAAAACCCAAGATCGTGAGAAAGACTCCCGATTTCTTTTTTTCCTGGATAAACCGAATCAATTCATTGGTGTTGGAAATCCCAACATTGAAATCCCCATCAGATGCCATTATCACGCGATTGTTTCCCGAGGGAAAAAAGTTGTTTTGGGCAATTTCATACGCTTTTTGGATGCCAGCTCCCCCTGCGGTCGATCCTCCGGCCTGAAGTTGCTGCAACGTTTCCAAAATTTTCTGTTTTTCATTCCCTGATGTGGAAGGCAATACTGTGCGGACTTGATTGGAATACACCACGATGGCAGCCCGATCGATGGGGCGCATCTGTTTGACCAGCATTTTGAAAGCTGACTTCACCAACGGCAATTTTTTAGCCCCTGCCATCGAACCAGAAACATCGATCAAAAATACGAGATTGCTGGGAGGGAGTTCCTCTTTCGGAATATCCTTGCCTTGGATACCAATATGGATGAGCTGGTTGGTAGGATTCCAGGGGGTTTGAGACACTTCGGTATAGATAGAGAAAGGATCCCCATTTTCCGGTTCTGGATAATCATAGGTGAAATAATTGATGAATTCCTCAGTTCGCACGGCGGCTCCTGGAGGAAGTTGATTGTTGCTGATGAAACGCCGGATATTGCTGTACGCCGCGGTATCCACATCAATAGAAAACGTCGAGAGGGGATTGTCGAGCACTGCCAAAAAATCATTTTCCGCAACCGAGGCATACTCTTCTGAATTGGGTGGGGGAGGAGGTTTGGGGACGGGAGCAATGAGAGGCTGTGAGGGAGCGCGAACAACCGAGACCGAAGCATCAGGAACGGGACTTGGTGCGGCGACTGCTGGTACTGGTGTTTTCGGCACAACTGGTTTTTTCTCCACAGGCGCAGCACCTCGAACCCCCTGTTGGGGAGCTGCGGCTGGAGCTGGGGCTTCTTGCCGGGGGGCCAGCAGTGCTGGTGAAGGAACTACAACGTTTTGTTCTTTCTGGACCGTGGTTTCTTGTTTTTCCTGAACGGTGGTTTCTTGTTTTTCCTGAACGGTAGTATCTTGTTTTTCCTGAATGGCAGCGTCTTGTTTTTCCTGAACCGAGGCTTCTTGATTTTCTTGTGTGGGGGGATTGGGGTTCACACGATCCTCCGGTGTGCACCCGATAAATAAAATGCAACTGCACCACACTAGGGTCAGTACGATGTGTTTCATAGTCCTCCTCAATTGTAGAAACGATCAATTTTTCCATAGCTGTCAGCATCCTATACGTAACGCCATTTTAGGAATTGTTTTGGGGGTGTTTAAATCAATACTGCGTGGTGTTGTTGTGTATATCGACAACATCACCGACGGATTGGCTTTAACACCCCACAATGGATGAATGGAAGCTCAGAATGGATGAATGGAAACTCAAAATGGGGATTCAAAAACCTAATAGGAAGCCGAGGAAAGCAGGCATTTCAGGATTGAAAACTCAACGAATGGGCAACATCCCATAGCTTTTGTTTCATGGCAGCATCGCATCGTAAACGGAGGCATAGGAGTCGCACGCTGATGAGTTTTTGTTTATGAATTGCATTCAACACCAGGATCGTGAGTCGGTTGACGCCATCCATGTCTCCCATATCGATTTCTCCTTCGAGGGCTGGCGTTCCATCAGCAAGCTGAGTGGTTTTCTCGGAAGTCACTTGGACATCGGTTCCCTGGGTTGATGCGAGTTTTTGAGAAAGAGTATGGAGCGAAGCGGAGAGTCCTTCGGACGGAATATCGCTGACATAGAGAGTCATATCCGGACTATCAGAGGAGCTCACCGCACGAAATACGAAATTCTGCGAAGGCATGGGCCGTTGTTCGACCCAATCGCTAGGATACATAATGGAAAAATGGGGATGGGCATGGGTGTAAGTGACCGTTTCTGATGGGGGCTGGTACACGCCAAGCGAAGCCATTGTGTCTTTGAGGTCGAGAGTGTGCGCTCGAATGACATTCATGCGGGTTTCTAGAAACTGTAAAAATTCAGGATCCGGTAAAATATACAACCGCTTGGCTTGGATGGAGTTGATCACCATTTGCGCCACAGTACCGGGACTCATGCCATTTTCCAGTCGCCGTTCCATGTTGTCTATAGCGATCAACGCCTCGTCTCGGTTTTGTTCCAACAGGTTGTATAGTTCCTTTTTCTCAGCGGCTAATTTCCGTCCATTCTTAACAATGCTGGTTTTAACAAAACCAGGACATAAAACAGAAACCCCCACTGGAGTGCCTCGGAGCTGATGAAACAAGCTCTCGCTGAAGGCCACTACTCCAAATTTAGCCACATGGTAAGTCGACATCACCGGGCCAGCCAGCATTCCGGCAATGGAGGCCGTATTGACAATGTGGCCTTCCTCTCCACTGGCCAGCATGCGTTTTAAGAAATAATGAACTCCGTAAATAACCCCATAAAGATTGACGCCGAGCATCCAATCCCAGTTTTCCATTTGGAGTTCGGAAATCGGGCCACCTCCACCAATCCCCGCGTTGTTGCACAGGATGTGGACGTGACCAAATCGTTCATAAGCGGCATCCGCGAGTTGAAACATTTGGTCTCGATCACTGACATCCGTCACTTTGCTCATGACTTCGACTCCGAGTTCTCGAATTTCGTGTTCTACGGTTTCTAGTGAATCGGGGCTGATGTCCACGAGCACGAGATTCATTCCTTCTTTCGCAAATGCCAACGCTAAGGCGTGACCGATTCCGTCTCCAGCTCCTGTGACGACCGCGACTTTTTGTTTCAACTCTTTCATAGCTCAGTTCCCCTCTTAAAAAGTGAATACGACTTGGAGAAGATAATTTGGAGAATACGATTTGATGAATACGATTTGAAAAATACGATTTGAGTTATGGGCTATATCCTGGCCTCAATCGATCTCCTTACTGGGACCCCACCATCCGAATGCTTTAAACAAGCGGACCCACAGTCGAGGGGTGGGGGTATACATACGAATCATGCCTTCGAGCATTTTAGGAAGGATCACTTCCCGTTTGTCCTTCAAGATGCCTTCAACGACAGCGGCTCCCACCTGTTCGGGTTGGAGCACCGGAAACACTTTAGAAAGTTTTGGATACCACGCCAGATCGGCATCGTTCCGTTCAAAATATCCCGTATTCACTTGTCCGGGGCAAACCAAGGTGACGCCAATCCCCTGGTGATGCAATTCTTCATAGAGAGAATGCGACAACCCCACCATCGCATAGCGAGACGCGGTATAAGGAGCCATGTAGGGCAGCGGAAACAATCCGGCAGGACTGATCAAATTCACGATGTGTCCACTTTTTCTCGCTAGCATGGAGGGAATGACTGAATGGCTAGCAGCCACCGCGATCCCAAAAGGGAGTTGAACCGGTAAGGAAGCTTCCTTTCGAGTCTGGATATGCATGGGTTTGAAGGTACCGGCCCCGACGTTATTGACGAGAATATCGATAGGTCCCAGAGCTTTCACAATGTTGTCATAGGTTTGAAAGTACAATTCGTTGTCCAGCAGGTTACAAGCAAACGGTTCTGCAGAACCGCCTTTGTCTCGAATTTCTTGGGCTGCCTTTTCCAAGGCTTCCAACTTCGATGCAATGAGCGCAACTTGGACTCCCTCCATTGCCAAACTGGTGGCAATCGCTTTGCCAATGCCTTGGGACGCCCCCGTAACAATTGCGACTTTATTCCTCAGATTTTCCATATATGCCCCCTCTCTAAATCAGTGTTCGATTGTATGCGTTTTCTATTGGTGTCGCATTACTTCAAATTTCATCAATCCTTCTTCCACCCTTCTTCTTCCTTTTTCCTTCCTCCTTCCTCCTTCCTCCTTCCTTTTTCCTCCTTTCTCCTTCTTTAGATATCTTTCCAGATCCCCAACAGAGGGAGCTTCTTTCGGCGATGATACGTCAGGGCCAGGGAGATGCAATGCTTCAATTCGTTGAAAGGGATTGCCTCGGTGCCATGAAAAACAATGGCACGGTTGCCTTCAAAACGGAATGTTTCCCCATACAGCTCCCTGAACGTCTCCACCAATTGGGTTCGACAATTGAAGAACATGGCATAGTGCTCGGCGTTCGAGGCTTTCCAGGCAATCCGAATGGTACTGCCCCCTTTGGTGAGATAGCTAGGCTCTCCCCACTTGAGGGTTTCTTCAATCGCATCCACTTCGTCTAGCTCGGCAGCCGTGTCTAAGATCAATTGGCGCAGAACCCCCAGCTTTTCTTGCATTGGCGGTGGATAGCTCTCAAAAACCGCTGCGATGGTTTCGTTTTGAATGGTTTTCATGAGATGGACTCCTCTCTTCCTTTTTGTGTGAATTTGATTGGCTGTTTATTTCTCTAACTGTGACTTGTGTATTTGGTGTTAAAGATTTAGAAAGTTTGCGTATTTTAGTTCACAAGATGATAATTAATACATTTCTTCTTACCCCCCCTACACATTATGCTGCGATGGCATCGCTTATTTGGAAGTGGCCTCAAAGAACGATTTGAGAATACGGTTTGGGAAGTCGAACTGGAAAAAGAACTTTCTTTGAAGCAACAGTATTTAGATATTGTGATCATACGAAAAAAGGCTGGAAAATCTTCCGTCCAACTACCTGATGGCTTGGATTTACACCACCCTTATAGCCTGATCACCTACAAATCCCTACATGAATCATTGGATGGTTGGGCTATCCAAGAATTGGTCGGACATTATGTGAATTTCCGTAAACAATTGGCAACTGCGGAAACGCCACTGCCCTCTGAAAATCAATTCGGTTTGTATGGTTTGTCGACCCGATATCCCGATGGCTTGTTTTCCAAGATGCCATTTCAGAAAATTCAATCAGGTGTTTACGATATAATGTGGGGGAATCAGCGTTTACGAATCGTTGTGTTGAGTCAGATTCCAACAGCACCACATAATGCAATCTGGAATCTATTCAGTGCCAAGCAAGATGTGGTATCCTATGGATTCAAGGAATTTTGGGCAAAAGCAGAACATATCCCCGAAATCTTTAACGAACTGGCCGAACTATACGAACTAGAAGGAGTGCAGATGTCATACACTGTAGAAGATTTCATCAATGATGTTCATCGACGAACTGCTGCCCGCATGACCGTCGAAGAACGATTGGCAGGGCTGTCCACTAAGCAACGTTTGATAGGCTTGTCTGCTGAGCAACGTTTGACGGGCTTGTCTGCTGAAGAAGTGATAGGACGCTATCCACCGGAAAAGCGACTAGAAGGCCTATCTCCTGAAGAGATCAAGGCGTATTTGAAAAAGTTAGAATCATAGTCTATTCGAGTTCGAACTTCGGTCAATGAGGCAACGGTGTTTTTCGGCCAACTTGAGCCAGATTGAGAAGGCGGCCGTGCTGGGGTAACGTTTCGCGATGGACCACGCCTAGACACGAGCGTTGTGTTGTTCAATCACCTCTGGTACATCTAAAAGGAGTGTACAAAACGCTCCAGCACAGACCCTCGCGATGGATTGTTCCACCCCAAAAAGAGGTGACCGACTATGATCATTCCTCAATCCCCTAACAACCCCTGTCAACAACCCCACCGTTTATCAATACGATTCTACGTTAGCGTGTTACTCCTGATCGTTGGGTTGGCTCCCAACTGGGCTGGGGCGCAAAAATATGTTTTTCCCACAGAACCTCAATTGCGGCTCAATCCTGCAATGCACACTGCAATAATCCTAAGAGTGGATGTGGACAAGCAAGAACGGTTTGCCGTTACTGCAAGCAATGACAAAAGTGTATTAGTGTGGGATGTGAATTCTGGAAAAATGCTCAAACGCCTGCGTTTGCCTTCGAATAAAGGGAGTGTTGGCAAGGCTTATTCAGTAGCCATTTCTCCAGATGGAGAACAGATCGCTGTAGGAGGGTTTACTAGTAAGTTTAACCACGATCATAATATCTATATCTACCAACATGATACGGGGTACATCATTCAAAAAATCGTGCATTTGGAAAATGTGATTAATCACTTGGCGTACTCCCCAAATGGACAGTATCTCGCCGCGACGCTAGGAGGGGCCAACGGATTGCGTGTCTATAGTTCGAGTGACTACAAGGAAGTCTATGCGGATCGTGACTATCAAGACCGGACCTTCGGGGTGGAATGGCTAGAAAATAGTGGCCTCGTGACAAGCTCATTCGATGGCAAAATCCGCCTCTACGATCAAAAAAAGAATACTTGGGCACGAGCCAAAAGCTTCAATACAAGAAAAAAAGCTTTTGGCCTCGCAGTGCATCCGGATGGGGAGAAGTTGGCAGTAGGGTTCTATAATGACTCTTCTCTCATCTTGCTTGAATTGCCTGAACTAAAAACAATTCCGGGTCCAGTTACGGATATTGTTACCAATGGTGATATTGCAAGTGTTAGCTGGTCCTACCAGAGAGAGTGGTTGTGGGCAGGAGGAAAATACCATGAAAATGGGCACAATCCAGTATTCGGCTGGCAAGATGTCAAAAGTGAACCAGTTCGTTTTCCGGTTGCTTTGGACACTGTAAGCGATATCCATCCCCTGTCCAATAGTGATCTATTGGTCGCTTCCGTGGGGGGACTCACGCGGATCTCGATTGAAGGCAAGGTACGGTGGCAACATGTGCAGCCCCTTGCCGATTTTCGAGCGCAGCGAGGCGGCACGAGCATTCGCCTTTCGCAAGATGGAAGCCGCGTGGCTTTTGGTTTTAAACTAGGAGGAAAAGAAGCGGCATGGTGGGATTTGTCTCAAAATCAGTTGTGGACGGATTCACAAAAACCCCCTTCTTGGGATCATCAGTTGCGAGGAGTGATTATCCAGAGCGAACGAATTGAGGTGACCAATTGGAAGAATCAGTATGATCCTATACTCAATGGGGAAAAAATTAACCTGAAGGAATGGGAGACAAGCCGTAGTTTAGCAATTGCCCCTGACGAGAAAGGGTTTGTGCTGGGTTCTAATTGGTCTTTGAGGCGTTTTAACCAAGAAGGTGAATCAATCTGGCGGAAAGCTGTTCCTGCTGCTTGGGCGGTTGCGATTAGTGGAGATGGCCGTTGGGTTGTCGCCGGGTTGGGAGACGGGACGCTGCGTTGGTACGATTACAAAACAGGTGATGAGCAACTGGCATTTTTTCCTCATAAAAACCGGAAAGATTGGGTGATGTGGACGCCAGAAGGCTTTTTTGCCAGTTCTTCCCGTGAGGCCAATCGGTTGTTTGGGTATCAACTCAATAATGGCAGCGATACTCCGGATTTTGTGGGGGCGGAGCAACTCTATGGAAGCTTTTATCGTCCGGATTTGGTGTTGGCCAAGTTTGAAGGGCGTGAGGAACCGATACGTGAAGCGTTGGCAGAGATTGGAGATGTGCGTCAAGTGTTGGCGGATAGGCCACCGAGCATTGCCATCACAAGGAAAACTTTAGAACAACTTCAAAGTGAGCCACTCACCACGGAAAAAACGCAATTGACGTTACCGATTACGTTGACCGACCAAGGGGGTGGTGTGGGTGAGATTTCCATTTTTGTGAACGGGGTGCGGCAAACAGCAAAAGGAGGACACCGGGAACGGCGGAGCGGTATTTATCATGATTATGAGTATGATGTGTCCATTCCTCCCGATGCGATTTCGGAAGTGGAAATCAAAGCGAACAATGAAAAGGGGCAGGTGACTTCGGCAGTGTTTCGGTTTCAAGTGAGGTCGACCGCGAAGCCGAATCGTCAAAAACCCAATCTGGTGGGATTGGCCATTGGGATTGAAGAATACCAAGAGAGCAGTTTTCAGTTGAAGTATGCCATTGACGATGTGGTTGCATTACAGAAAACACTGAGGAAACAGAAAAACGGCTTGTACAAAAAGGTGGCTGTCGAAACGTTGCTGGATCCCACCTTTGATGAAATTGTAGATGCCTTTGAACGCACGCAAGCGCGAGTCAAGGAAGATGATGTCTTTGTGCTTTATCTTTCGGGGCATGGTGTCACCCACAAAGGAAATTATCATTATCTTGCTCAGGATTTCATCTGGACCTCGGTCAATGCGTTGCAGCAAAAAACCATCAGTACGCAACACTTGAATGATTTTCTGGCAGGCATCAAAGCACGCAAAGCAGTGGTCATTCTCGATACCTGTTACTCCGGCAGTTACCAACCCGATATAAAGCCGTGGACTGCCTTGAACTCACGGAAAAGCGGCCCTGAAGACAAACAAGCCATCGATGATATGATTCAGGAAGAAAAACTGCGCCGGCAACAAGCTCGGGAGCAAGAAACCGCCATAGAACGTCTCAACGAGTTATCAGGACGTGCCTTTTTCTATGCCTCCACCAATAAGGATATCGCAATGGAAGGATACAACAATCACAGTCTGTATACGGCTCTGCTGCTGGATGGACTGCGTGGGGATGCCAGCCAAGACGACAATCAAATTTCTTTGTATGAGCTAGGAGATTACTTAGAACACCACCTGCCGAAAGTGAGTGAAGAGCACTTTAAGGTGCGCCTCTATCCAATGTCCCATGTGGAAACCAATTTTACGTTTGCCACGAAGTAATCCTGCAATGGACCATCACCGATGCCCACCCCTCCAACGAATCCATTCAAACAGCGCTTGGATGCGGCCACCGATGCCGTTCAAAAATACTGGGTGTGGGTGCCGATCCTGGGTTTTTTGATGGCGTGGGCCATTTATCAATTTGATCCCTTTTATGTTTTTGATCAGTACAAGATTGCCTCAGACGAATCCGCCTCCAAGATTGCCGATATCGCTTACAAAAAGCAGGTGCTTGCTTATTATATCCGGTTGGGAAACCAACTGCTGAGCGACGGTAAAATCGAAGATGCGGCAAAGGCCTATAAAGAAGCTAAAAAAATTGCACCGTTTGATCTGCATGCAGAATACGGTTTGCGTAAAACGACCTTGCTCGCCTTTTCTGAAGAGAAGCAATTTGATCCTGTTGTCGCCAAAGCTCGCTTTGGAGAAGTGGAATCGCTTGCTCCTGAAGGGGTCTCTACAGACAACGACGCACACATTCGCTATGCCAAGGCGTTGCTTGCGTGGAAGACAGGCCGTAGTCCTGAAAATACAAAAGAGGTCAAACAGCAGTTGGAGCAAATCCAACCAGAAGCCAAGCAACACAGTGCTGCATTGGGGTTGCTCGGAGAAATTGCGCTGGTGGAAGGCGATCTAGAAGCAGCCATCATCCGTTTTGACAAAGCACTAAAAATTTCCCCTTACCATTGGAATTACGTCAATAATCTGGCGTATGCCTACCAACTTCGTGCGGATCGCTATTTTCGTGATCGGCAGCTCAAAAAAGGCTTTGCATCTCTCGTAGAGCAAGCCATCCCTCAATATCTCCAGGCCACGCATTTGGACGCAGAAGCCATCGATCCTCATATTGAATTGAAGCGCTTGAAAGCGTTGGTGCAATTGCCAACTGTGACTCAGCAGGGAACCCCTCGTTTGGATCTAGCGGTGGGGAATCTGATTGCAGAAATTGAAAGCAAACAACTACATCAGATGGAAAAGAATAAGGATGAACTGTTTTATCAATGGATGGATTCTTCCAACAAAAACCGAAGTGCCGGAATTTATACATGGAAAGCCAAAAAAGCCTACCTGCAACAATTGCAATGGCTAGTGGATTATTTTGCTTCTGCTCCACCTCAACTCAACCCATTGAAGCTAAAAATGGATCTCAAGAAGATTCAAACCACCTCTGAGGATGGAAAGATCAATTTACCTGAGTTTCTAAAGAACGATTTGAACACATTAAAACGCTATCATCCGACGTGGGTGGCAACGGCTGACATTTCTTCAAGGTATGAATTGTTGTTATCCATCCTCAAACCTGAGTAACGCTTCCATCGATTTCAGTCCGAATCTCAATCTGAGTAATGTGTCCATCGGTTTCAGTCCGAATGAGGCAACCTGGTGATAGGCGATCTTGGAGAATTTAAATTCCTTTGTTGGGTATGCAATTTGCTGTAAACTATTCTTGAACAGGTGGCATCCGATCCCGTCCTCCTCGCGCTGGCTGGTAACCTGTGAGGAAGGCAAAGATCGAATGCCGTTGGCGTTTCACCCTGCCGATTTGGAGGGTGTGGGATTGGGTATTGCCGATACGGTTTACAGTAAGGGAGTGCCTAATCCCAAAACTCCACTTTGTGTGCAATCCCCTGTATCGAAGTCTTCCTTCCTAGAAAAACCAGCATCCACATCATCGAATGTGATCTCTCCGATCACCTCGGCAGAGGGTTCTTCTTTTTCACCGGCCTTGATCGTGCCGTAGTCGTAGATGATTTGGGCACCCGAGGGATAAGTCAGCGTCAGCATGACATTCTTGGCATCACAAATCTCCGAAGTTTCTTCGGCTTTTACTTCTGAGAGCGAAAACGCTTCCAATAGTTCAGAATTGCTGGGGAAATCGACTTCTGCGTCTTGAGATCCGCTACAACTCGCAACCGCCAGTGAACTGAGTAACATGAAAAGTTTGAATTGAGTTCGCATAAACACTCCTTTGTTTGAAGGATAGAAAAGCAAAAGTCCGGCGAGTCCTTCTCGCCGGTTGTTTGCCATATGCACGATTCGGCATATGTACTATCTTTTATCGGAATATTTATGAGAAACTTGAGAGCGTATTTTGGAAAGTGGTCTTTCAGTTTGCCGCACCTTCTAAGTTCTGAACGAGGTTGGCGTAGACACCTTGTTGCACCATGAGTTCCTGATGGTTGCCTTGTTCAACAATATTCCCCGCTTGCATGACCAGGATGTTATCGGAGTGCTGGATGGTGCTCAGGCGGTGAGCGATGGCAATCACGGTTTTGTCGTCAAGGATTTTTTCGGTGGCTTTTTGAATGAGGTTCTCTGTCACCGAATCGATGGCACTGGTGGCTTCATCCAGGAGCATCAGTTCGCTTTTGCCGGCAATCGCCCGGGCAAAGGAAACCAATTGGGCTTGTCCTGCCGAAAGATTCTTTCCATTTTCCAGCAGTTCAAAATCGTATCCTGCTTCCAATTGATCGATGAAGGAATCGGCATACACATATTCGGCGGCCTTTTGAATGTCGTCCGTCTGCACTTGAGGACGATCCAAACCAATGTTGAAAGCAATGCTTTCGTTGAATAAGTACACATCCTGCTGCATCAATGCCATCAGATGCCAAATCTCACTTCGGGGGATGTCACCGAGTTCGATTCCATTGAGTTTGATCGACCCTTGGTAATTGGTATAGGTTTTGGTGAGGATCCGTAAGATGGTGGATTTCCCCGAACCAGTGGTGCCCACAATGGCCAAGCGGTCGCCTTTCTCAAGGCGAAAGGAGACCCCTTTGAGAATGTACGGGGCTTGATCGCTATAACGGAAATACACGTTATCAAATTCTAGCGATTCGAAGTTTTGGAGGCGGGAACGCCACTCCGGCTTGATGGTATCACGGGCTTCTTCAGGCAATTCTTGAAACAACTGATTGATGTGCTGTAAGGCCGCCAAAGCACGCTGAATGGCAGAGATCTGTTGGGTGAATTCCCGAATGGGAACAAAGATTTTGTGCAAGGTGTTCAAGAAACCAATCAGCACTCCAATGGTGATCACTCCCCCCAGGATTTGTTTGGAACCATACCAAATGATCAATGCCATGCACACGGTGGTGATGCCTTCGATCACGGAAAACAACGCAGCATCGTAAAAATTGGATTTGGTTTGGGCTTGCAGGAAGAGCTGTGTTTTTTCTTCGTAACGATGCTGAACTTTTTTCTCAGCGGCATACAGCTGTACGGTTTGAATCCCGTTCAAGCACTCTTGCAAAAAGCCAGTGGAATCGGCCAAGGTTTCACGAGTTCGGTTGTAATAGTACCGAAGTTTGTTACGGAGGAAATTGCTCAGAAAGTAGATTGGGGGCAAGATCGCCACGATCACCAAGGTGAGTTCCCAACTGAAGTAGAGTAACAATCCAAACAGAGCGATGGTTTTGATAATGTCGGTGAAGATCGTCACCACTCCGGCGGCTAAAGATTCGCCTAAGGCTTCGGTATCGCTGGTCAACCGGGAGAGGAGCACACCGACCGGGTGATGGTCGTAAAAGCTCCGTGGAAGCTGCAAGGTGTGGGCGTACAAGTCTTCTCGGAGTGACGCAATGGAGAGCTGCCCGGCCTTTTGCAAGGAGAAGCTATACACTCCATCGGCCACATAACCGGTGAGCACGGTGCCTGCCAATATCGCAATGAGTAGATACAAACCTTCGAGGTTTCCAGGAACGATATAGTCATCCACAATCTTCACAATGAGCCAGGGAAACGCCATCGTGGTACCGACCGTGAAGGGAATGGCCAGCACGCTAAAGAGAACCCACTTCCAATACGGTTTGGCATACGAACTGAACTTGAGCAGCAATACCCAATCGCGGGGTGGCGGCTCGGATGTGGGGCCGGTGGCTTTTTCTTCTTCCGTTAAATCGGGTTCGTCCGTTTCTGCCGGGCTAGGGTGCTCTTGAGAAGTCGGTTGATTGGGAGAAGTCGATTGATTTTGAGGCCGAGGGAAAGATTGATTATCAGACATACAATTTCTCTATAGGGTTGAGCGGGTTACGCGACTTCTTCTTGCATTTCGTTCTGCAATTTCCAGGTTTCTTGATAGTAGCCAGGACGTTCGACTAGTTCCGCATGTGTGCCTTGATCAACGATGCGTCCATTTTTGAGGACAAGGATCAGGTCCGCGTGTTCCAAGGCGTTGGCCCGATGGGAAACGATCAACAAGCTCCGGGCGTGTTTGCGGCGGAGGATTTGTTTGAGCAGGAAACGTTCGGTGTCGTAGTCCACAGCAGAAAGGACATTGTCCAGGATCAAAAGGTCACACGGAGCAATCATGGCACGCCCCAAGCTGATGCGCTGTTTTTGGCCGCCAGAAAGCATGATGCCTTTTTCACCCACCACCGTTTGTTCTTGATTGGCAAAACGCCGCACCTCATCTTGCATCGCGCATTCGTATAAAATTTGATTCAAATCAGCCACACACTCTTCATCCGCCCCTGGGCAGCCAAAAATGATATTTTTTTCCACCGAATCGGAAAACAGAAAGGGAGATTGAGTCACGGTACGGACCGATTGTCGGATGTTCGAATACGTGAGTTGGTTGATGTCTCGGTTTCCATAAAAAATCATGTTGTCTTCCACGGGGAGATAGCGGTTGAGACAGTTCACTAAGGTGGATTTCCCACAGCCGATTTGCCCCAAGATGCCAATGGTTTGTCCTGGACGGATGGTGAAATTGATATCGCGGAGGGTGGGTTCTTTTTGTTCGGGATATTGAAAGGTGAGATTGCGCACTGAAATCCCTTGATCGAACAGATGGATGGCTTCGGATTTGGGAAGCGGCTCTCGGTCTTGAAAGGGGGGCTTTTGCTTGAGGATGGTATTGACACTATCGAGTCCCACCATCCCTTGTTGCGCCATGGTCGTGACCCATCCCAGTGCCATGAGCGGCATGGTCAGCAAGGCGGCATAAGTGATGAAAGCCGTCAGTTCACCAATGGTGAACTCTTGCTGAATCACAAACATCCCTCCAACCAAGAGAATCAAGACCTTGAGGACATTTTCCATATTGTTGAGGAGAGGCATAAAAAAAGCGCGGATGAACGAGATCTTGAGCGAGCGGTCACGCAACTTTTGGTTATCGATGTCGAATTTTCTCCGCACCCACGCGTTCATGCCAAAGCTTTTGATCACGTCAATGCCAGAAAGCGATGACACCACAAACGTGGACATATTCTGAAGCTCTTCTTGCCGTGCCCGCATGTTGCGCACCATCAATCGCATTCCCACCCGCACTACGACAAATACGAGGATGATGGGAATCACACAGTACACCGTCAATATCGGGGAAAGTTGCCACATCTTGAAGGGGGTCAGGGACAGGGCTGAGAGGATGTTCACAATCTGCATCAATCCGAATCCGCACAATAAGCGGATGCCATTCACGTCATTATTCATCTTGGAGATGATTTTTCCGGTGGGGTTTTCATCATGATAGTCTTTTTGGAGGAGGGTGAGTTTGGCAAAGGTGTCGTTTTTGACCTCACACTCAATCGCCCGCCCTGGCGTGAAAAACAGTACGCGTGATACGGTGCGCACCCCAATCATGGTAATGGCCAGCACAAGCATGATGAGCAGGTATTCTTCGAGTAGGGACTCATTGCTTTCCAGTTGCTCTGAAAGGTAGGCATGTTTCACCAAAAGTGGTTCTAAGGTGGAGGTGGCGGCTTCGCCTAGTTTCTCCCGTGCCGTTTCGAGGAGTTTGGCTTCGCTAGGAAAATGCTGTCCTAAAAGCGGCGTGAGTTGGTCTACGGTGTCGGTAGAAATCGGAAGCTGTTGTTGCACAATATCCGAACGAACTTGAGTCAACACCTCCTCGGTCACTTGAAATCCAACGCTCAGCAAGTCGATGCTTTTTTGGATGTATTCTGGGATGGTGACTGCAATCCAGTTGGTTGCAATGATGAAGATCACGCCAAAAGTGTAAGACAGGGTGTGACGGCGAATGTAATGTAATAAAAGACGTATTCGTTCCATCAGGGGTTTTTCCTCTTAAGGTTCAACTATTTTACGTTTCATCCGATCTATACCGTACTAGCATGTGTTTAAGAAATTGGGAAAGCTCGGATTGAACCTCGATATCACGTCAGGAATTGCTTCTTGGATAATCGAGCGACATTCCGGTATGGTTTTTTGATCAGGCTTTCTATAAAAATTCTTTCTATAAAAATTGAATTACTCACTGAGGAGTCTTTAGATGTCTTCTAAAAAGCAACCTCGCCGAACCATCGATTGGTTTTCTCGCAGTGTGACGACCTTCTATCCGCAATATACGGGAGCGGGTCGGGACAAGGTCGAAGCGGTGCGTTCGGTGCGGCCAACCCGATTTCAAGAGGTGTTTGCACGTTATAATTTATCGGCTACAGAGACTCGTGATGAAGGCGTGGGGCCGATGATGGAAGATGTGCGGTACGACCGTCCCGTTCCGCCACCTCGGCGGCGAAAAGCCACCAAAACTCCCCAGTCTCCTGCCATCTTAGCCAAGCCGCGTCGGCGTAAGAGAATTCGTACCGATTTCGACGTGTGAAGGCCTTGTCTTTTTTGACCTCTTGTACGAAACCTAACTCTGTCGATTGTTAAACCTATTTTTTAAAAACGAATGTGCCATGGTACTTCGCAGTTGCAGATCAAATCCCTCAGAATGCCTTTCCTTCAAGGCGGTGGCTGGAGCGATAAGGAGCCGGTAGTGTTCCAAAAAAGGCGAACGTATCGAAGCATGTAATTTGGTAGAAAGGAAGGGTATGGAAGAAAGCTCCATCTTGCTGGTAGCGGATTTGTTTAGCAAAGCTGCCCGTGACATCATTTTGCGTTTTTGTAGCGTAGAAGTGACCGTTGCCAAAACGGCACAGTTCATCCCCACTGTACAAATTTCTGGGGACCTCGGATCGTTTGTTAGCTTCGATGGGGACTACAGTGGGCTGATGGTGCTCAATTTTTCAGGAACCACCGCGTTGGAATTGGTCGTGGCCTCGTTGAAAGCGATGGGCATGCCAGATGACGATATTCCCCATCATCACCAAGCCGACGATGTGGTCAATTCATTGGGAGAGTTGACGAACCATATCATTGGACGCGCCCGTACCAATGTACAGAACCAATACGACTTGATTGCCCATGCCACGATTCCTGCGGTGGTCCCGGTGAACAAGCCCATTGGCTTGGTTTTCAAGTCCACGAGTGCAGAAGAAACCCCTTGCATTCGGATTTCCTTCCGGACTCCCAAAAACAATCATTTCCACATGGAACTTGCGTTGGAACAAACCCGCTTCGCTAGCCTTTCTGGCTAACCTGCCTTTGATCGGAATCCCGGAACGGGGCCGCTTTTCTGAAAGAACAGGGGCACATCCTTTGCATTTCATGGGGGATCAATATCAACCGAATGTTTGTGGATGAGGTAGCAATGATGAATGGTTTCCAGTTTTTGTGCCGGGTCGGCATCCTGTTCTTTATAAGCTTCTTACCTTTCCTGGGTTTTGCCCAAGACGATGACAATATCTATTATGGGGATGACGACCGCCCGATGGTTTTGCTGGAAGGGGGAACGTTTATCATGGGCAACAATGAACATGATGACGAAACCCCCGAGCATCCCGTATTGCTCACCGATTTTTATATCGATCAGTTCGAAGTCACGGTGGCGGATTATCAACGCTTTATTGCCGAAACCAAAAAAGAGATCCCAAAGCATGGTGCTGGAATCATCCCGTTGCTGAATCAAGTTCCCTTGTTTTACAAGGAACCCGATTTGTTTCAGATTCAAATTGACGACCGCCTCATGACCACCGGAGAGTTCCGCGATCTCATCGACAGCGTTCGATATCGACCCTTCAATTGGGCCAGTGGGAATCCTGACGAAGAACCCGCGTATCTTTCTGCAAAAGATGCAGAGTTCGTCCAGAGTTTGCATCCGGACTATCTGGTATTAGAGGCAGACGATTTGTGGATCTTCAACGTCAATCCCGAATATCCGATCATTGCTATCACGTGGTATCAAGCCCTGGACTATTGCCGTCATTATGGAAAACGCCTACCCACCGAAGCCGAATGGGAATATGCAGCACGGGGGGGGTTGGAGTCTGGCATCTATCCGTGGGGAGATGAAGAACCGGTCGGCCGTGCGGTATTCAAAACGGAAGAGGTCACCCGCACCCGTCCGGAACCAGTAGGATCGTTTCCGCCCAATGGATATGGGCTGTATGATATGTCAGGGAATGTTTGGGAATGGGTTGCCGACTGGTATAATGAATTGTTTTATCATGCGACCACCAGCCCCGGTCAAAAAGTGAAAAACCCGTATGCCAATGAAAAAACTGGGGTGAAAGTGATTCGTGGAGGCGGTTGGACTTCTGTGGAAGAAGACCTTCGAGTGACCAATCGCAATCGCATGAATCCGGAAAAACATAAGCTGAATATTGGGTTCCGTTGTGGCATCAGTGTCAAATGAGATGGAATTCGATTCTCCCGATTAACCCTATTGAAAGAGAAGTGTTATGCGATACACGGTAGTTCTGTCCCTAATCCTGCTTATGCTTGCAGGATGTATCAGTTCTGAACGCAAAGAAATTCGACGTCGCACGCCGAATTTTGTGTCTGCCGAAAGCGATGCTCCGCGCACGGCTCCGAAGCGTACCGCGAATCCTAAAAAGAAAGTGGTGACCAAACGTCCCCAGCCGAAGGCCGCACCAGCGGCTGCGGTCGTAGCCCCTGCCAAGAAAAAAGATGAATGGGTGGCGTATCCCGTGACCCAAGGCACGATGCTGCTGTTGGACGGAGGCAAACAGACCTTTCTGCCTTTTCAAGAAGGCCGGGTACGCCCCGATCTCATTCGTCAGATCATGGAAATCGACGAAAAACATTTTGAACTGTTCGGTGGCTTTGAAGGCCGTTTGGATGGCAGCCGGGTGTTGATCAGTTCGGTCGATACGTATGACCAACGGCCAGTATATAGTTGGGCGGTTGCCAACAAAACTCGGTATGCTGTGGAAATTCCTGAAGTGGCCCGCAACCGTTTTCAAAACGAAGGCTTCAAATACTTGGCATTGGAAATCGTGAGCAACAAATCTCCCGACGATAAGTTCTATTTCCATGTCGATCCTCGCAACATTGATCGTCCCACTGTGATTTATCGCGAAGATGCCAAAGTATTGCGTGTGGTGATGGGCGACAGTGAGGAACTGAACGCCACCATCAACCGAAACCTATGGATCAATGAACCCCCTTCAGCGGGAGGGCCTCAAGTGGCCTTGCCGAGCGATACGACCACGCGTCCGATTCAGATGTTACATTTGGTGCGTCTGTACTTTGAACCGCAAGACGAAGAGTTTGTGGATGCGAAATATGAAGATGCTTCCTCTGAAGAAGAAACCGCTTCCCGCAATTTGGTGTTGGTGGGACGGTTTACCGGAGAAGGCATCGTGACAGGAAAGTTTGAGAAAGGTGGCACCGCCGAGATTTTGAAATCGGAAGGCGCGGTGCAATACCACTTCAAGCAAGAAGCCTTGACCGTGGGGCGCGGTGGCATCAAAGACAAACCCGCCCGAATGGAAATCGAGTTCTTCACCCTGAAGCTGGGACAAGACGAGGATCAATTGCGCCTTGCCTTGCAGCAAGCAGAATTCAAGCGACAACAGAAGCTCAATGTGTTTTTCGAACACAATGGCAAGCGCTACAACGAAAAGCCTGATTTCTCGTTTTCTCTCAAACGAGTCGATGACGCGGCAAAATTGGCCCTCGTCAAACGGCAAGCTTTGAAACCAAAGCAACCGGATGGCACGTACACCACTCCGGACCACATCACCTCCTCGATCTTGGAGCTGGATTTATTGGGGGGCCAAGGCGTGATCCAGTAACACTTCTGGCCACGACTAGAGTCTAGAAACAATCCACCCAAATAGGGGCAATGATCCATTTTCATTGGAATTGCCCCGATCCTTTCCTGCTTTTCGCATCTTTAATTTCACTCCCGCATTTTGGCCTCGCTTGGCACACGGGCATGCTCTCTGCATTCCTATTTCATGTCAGCCATCAGCCAATTCATTAGTAATCTTTTTTGTAAGGGAGTGATCATGAAAGACTTCAACCAATCCCCAATGTCAATACGCATCAGCGTTCTTTCTTATCTCATTGTGATTCTAGGGGTGAGCGGATATTTGGCCATGACCGAATTGCGGTATGCCATTCCGTTAGCCGTGACCGGACTCGTGGGAGCCTTCTTTGCTGTTTACCAACAAGGTCGAATGACGATCATTTCGGCGCTATTGGGCTTAGTACTCAACCTGGTGTTGTTGTTTGGAATGGCCGCCCAAGACATTTTCATGGCCATCCAGAACGGAGAAATTCCTAACCTCCATTACGGACTTCCATTAGTTGCAGGCTTGTTTGGGTATTTGTTGGGACAGGTCAATCAACTGATGAACGATCCCTCTCAGGAAAGCGACGACGAATTGCCCGCCAATGTACGGGTCATGCGTCCATTGCCCACCGATAAAGATCTCGCGTTGTTGGAAAGTCAGATTTCCGAAACAGTTTCGCGTGCAGTCGCTCAAGGCATTGCCGAGGGCGTGAGTCAAGGGTTGCAACAAGCATTGCATCCCACTCGTGTTGTTGAACGAAAATCCGCCTAGTGCCGTTTATCCATCATTCACTCAACGAGGTCTGCCATGAAACAACAAAGTTCGCTCATCACGACACTACTGGTCATTCTAGAGTCCGTTGCAGTTGTGGGCTTTCTGTTTCTCATTTTTGCGGTCAGTTCCAGTAGCAATGTGGGAAAATACGAATACCAACTCAACGTACAAACGGGTGAAGAGATCCAACAACCTGTGGTCAATGCTGTTGTCACCCCGCATGGGATGTCTAAAAAACTGTCGTTTCACACGGATGCCGATGGAACGGTTCGGTTTCGTTCACCTGAAGCTTTAACGGAAATCACAATTGCTGCGGAAAATCATATCACTCAGAAGTTTCAGTTAGAGGCAGCTTCTGAAAAAGCACCGTATCAGAAAGCTTTTGTGTTGCAGCCTGTACCCGTTACCGATGTGGAACCTTTGGTACAAACCATTAAAGAGCTTTCCATCACCAATCCCAGCAACAAACCCATTACCAATGCGGTAGTGACTGTGGCTTCAGAAGCTTCCGTTCGCTCGTTCACCTACGATGCCGCCCGGGAAACGTATCCAATCACAATCAATGAAGCGGCCACCAACAACGAGCAACCCCTTCGGTTCAGCATTTCGGCTCCCCATCATGAAGCACGGTTCGATGTGGCCTACGATGAACATCGTCCGATTGTCGTCTTGCAACCACAGGCAAATCTGAATCTGCCTTACGAATTTCAAGTCTCTGTGTATGACGCCGAAACCGGAGCTGAGCTTTCTAGCTTAGAAGGATCCGAAAATTTAGGAGATCTCTCTCTGGTAAGTGAGGCGGCCCCACTGAGTGAGGCGGCTCCACTGAGCGACGTTGTTCCTGCGGTGACCCATAAAGCCGTGGATGACGTCACGATTGCGGTCGAGCAAGGTGCGGTGATCAAAAGTGCCTTGGGGACCTTTCAAGTGTTTTCTCGCATCCCTGAAAATTTAGTACAGATTCATGCCGTGGGTTATGACAGCCAAATGTTGCGATTGATGAATCATGGTCAAGAAGAGAATCACTATCAGGTGTATTTGACCAAACAGCCAGTAGAAGAAGAACCTCTCGAAGCTCAGCCTGAAGAAACCCCGGAAGAAGAACCACAAGCCGAACCCGAAACCATCGAATCTCCATTCCAACATTCCTTGGTGGTTCACATCCGAGATGAATCGAAAACCCGCATGTCTGCGTTATTACAAACCGATGCCAACGCAGCGATTCAAAAAGAAAAAACAGGGCTGTACCGAGTCTACACGAATGCCGACAAGCTTTTCTTGAACGTGGAAGCGATGGGGTTTCAATCTCGCAAGTTGGCCTTGGAACCCGCGTCTCGTCAAGAATACTGGGTGAAAATGCGTGCTGTGGCACAACAAGCCTATGCGGTGGAAGTGAGCAGTCGCAAAAACAAAAAACCGATTGAAGGTGCGGTCGTTTCTCTGCTGGGTGGTAAAACGGTTCAAACCGCGCGGACCGCAAACGACGGGAAAACGGTGTTGACCAGTACTGACGAAGCCAACCGTGTGATGATTGCCGCCCCAGGTTACATCACCCAAACTTTTGATCTGCCAAAGGCCAATGCTTCGGAAACGACGGCTTTGAAATATGAATTGAAGGTGAATCCGATGTCCTCGATCACCCACACAATCCCTGTGAAAGTGGTCGATGAAAAGGGGAAAACGATTCCTGCCAGCGTGAGCAGTACAGCTGGTTTTGTGTCTCAGAAGGCCAAAGGCAATTACACGGTGTTCAGCCCAACGCGTGATCTGGAGCTCAATGTGATGGCCCGCGACTACAAACCGCAAACCATCAATCTGGCGAAAGTGAAGTCGCAAAACGAACTGACTGTGCGTTTGGAAAAAATCAAAAAGCCGAAGCCTCAGATCGCTAAAATCGAAAAGCCGAAGCCTAAAAAAGAGAAGAAACCGGGCATCAATATGGAAATCGGAGATCGGTTGATCTTGTCCAAAGGGGTAGTGTACCGCGTGGTGCAACCCATTGATAAGAAAAACGTTCGGGTATACCGCCGGACTCACGAAAAGAAAGGCGAGTTTGAAGAATTTCCAGAAGGTCAGGTCATGAGCCTGGACCGCTTCAACCGCGAAATTGAATCGGAAAAGACCACCAAACATTTTTACGATGAAAATGTCTGGATCACCGTCTACGCTCTCAACCGCGAGGAATACTTCTTATTCAAAAATCACCTCCGCAAACAATGGCCGGAATACAAGCTGGTCTATGCTAACGAGCGATAATGGCCGGAATACAAACTGGTCTATGCTAACGAGCGGTAACGAGCAGTAACAAGACGACCCGATGAAAGGAGGTGCGGGCCTCCTTTCTCAAACAATCCAGGAGAACGTTGCTGATTGCGGAGAAGGCAACGTTCTTCTGGATGCTCCCTGCCAAAATTTCCCATCTTCATGTTTCATCCTCTTTGAATGCAATTGTCACTTCTGACTCATCGCTTTTGATTCATCACTTCTGATTCGTCGCTTCTGATTCGTCGCTTCTGGTGTTTGAGTCGCATTCCTGCTTTCCCTTCCTGGAAAACTAAATCATGACCACATTCGAAATAGGCTGTTGGCATGAGCCGACACGAAGCCGGTTCCTTGCGGGGACCATTGCAAGCGTCGGATATTTTCTTTAATGGGGAGTGAGGCAGAGACGGTTCCGTTGGCCATATCCCAAATACAGATTTGACCCGATTGGTTCGGTTCTCCGGAGTCTCCAGAAAGGAACCACTTTCCATCCGGTGACCAAGCCACACACTGAACCGGAGATTGATGGGGCTGAGAAGAAAACGTGGCTAGGTTCCCTGCGAGGTCGGGGAGTGGGGTATCGGCAGCAAACTGCTGCGAGAGAGGGATGGTCGAAGCCCAAGGGGATGATTTCTCGAAGGGACTCCACAGGCAAATTGAATGGTTCACTCCAAAGGCAACGGTTTGTCCACCGGGGGACCATTGAATGGTTCGGAGGTCGGCTCCTGGAATTTCCCCAGATTGCCAACACGCTCCGGTGGTTGCTTCGAAGATGGCAATATCGGTTTTTCCCAATACAGCGAGGTACTGACCATCGGGTGACCACGCCACATCCATGCCGTAAAACTCGTGGGTCCACCGGCATGCTTTCGAAATCGGTTCCCAGACACTCACCCCTTGCACCCCCACCATCGCGAGTAAAGTGCCATCGGGGGACCACGCGACGCCATCGATAGACACATACCCTCCGCATTGCGAGACCAATTCTCCCGAGTCCAATTTGCCGATCCATGCACCGAGAACCGGAGTGGTAGCAGCAATAGATTGGCCATCCGGGGAAATCGAGAGATCCCACACGGTGACGGAGCCGGGCAACGTGATTTGCCATCGGCGGCGTGTTGCTTGGACGTCCCAGAGGCTTAAGAGGCCGTTGCTTTCTCCCACGGCTAATAACGATCCATCGGCAGAAAACGCGAGTCCTGCCCCGCCATTTGGACCCTGCCCTTGGATATTTTTTTCATTACGGATGGTTGAGGTGAAGCCTGTCATTTTGCCCTCCTTGAGGTTTTTACTAGGGTTTAACGTTAGTGAAATGCTTCACTGTGCAAATTCTTTTCAGACCTTGCCACACTGGAGATGGATTCTAATCCATAAACCCTAATTGAAAGGAATGAATATGAATAATGATGTGGATTTTCAGGAAATCATCTTAGATTTTCCTGAACATTTTTTGAGGTGGCTGGTGCCTCTTGCTGAGAAACTTTGGGGGCCTATCTGCAAAGTAGCTTTTCCTCGGCAAAGCATGCCACAGGGCCTGTTGCGGAGGCCAGGGCGCGAATTGGATTTTCCCGTTCGTTATACCTTTGCCCGCAGGCGTACGTTGATCGTGTTGATTGCCCATTGTGGTTCAAAGTCCGTATTCAACATCCATCAAGTGGCTCACGACACGTTGGAAGCAATCGAAGCTTTTGCAGGCACCGCTGTCATTCCTGTAGTGATTTTCACAGATGACACGAAATGGCGCAAAGATGTTGATCGGCAATTGCAAAATCAATGGTTCACAGAAGCCTGTTTGAACTTCCGTTACCACAAAGTGAAGTTGAAGGAGATCACGGTCAACTCAATTCAAGAGAGCCACAATCCGGTGCTCCATATCCTAACTCCTTTACTCGATTTTCCTCCGGAGCAGCGGATGTTCCGAACAGCTCAAGCTTATCTCAAATTGCGCGAATTGGTTGAGGAAGACCAGTTCTGTAAATATGCCGATTATATTGATCACTATGCTCAACTCACCGCCGATGAATTAGAACGGCTTGAAACGGAACTCACCTACCAAGAAGGAGGCCCTATGCTGCGCGACTATCTGGAAGAAAAAGGACAACTCAAAGAAAAAAACGAAACGGCCCAACGTCTTTTGAAAATGGGTGTGTTGAGCCAGGAGCAAATTGCGGAAGCCACCCAGCTTTCTGTAGACCAACTGCGGCACATACAATCCCAGCATAAGATCTGATGCTGGGATTCATGTGACTTTGGGACTCATGTGACTTTGGAATTCATGTAACTCTGGGATCCATGTGATTCTAGAATCTATGTGACTCTAGAATCTATGTGAATTAGCGGATCAGCCGTTCCAGAGATTGGAGCGACCAGCCGTGGCGTATGTCTTTATCGAGGTCGAGAAACAAGGCCCATTCTCCATCTGCTGCGATTTGGTTGTTGAAATCTTGGGCGGGAGGGTAGTGATCGGTTTCTCCGCCATTGTCGAGAAAGATGCTCAGGCTGTAGCCTCCATGATAGTTGTTGGCATTGGCTTTGGTGATGGGGGCAGGGTTCAGTAGATACGTGTCGGAGCCTCCCAGATCCCAAAACAAAGAGAAACCGTTATTTGCTGCGGCACCCTGGGCAAAGGATTTGCCTGAGGGATCGTACACGTCATCTCCCCCTTTATCGATCAGCATTGCGCTGCCCAAATCCCAAGCCGCAGCTTGAAACGCACCAACACGTCCCACATAGCGATCATTGCCGCCATCATCGAGCAAGATGCCTGCGGCAGAGTGCGCCGAAAAGCCCTGGGCATAACGGGAGCCAAAATAGATGTCATTTTCCGAGCCTCCGTTTTTCAAGATACCCAGGCCAAAGAAGTACCCACCCCCTTGAGAAAAGTTTCCTGCACGGAAATGGTCTTTGCCTTGCGCATCCAGCAAAATACCAATCCCACCGGAAGCATATTCTCGGAAACCAATCCCAAACCCTTGGGAAGACCCCTTGAAAATGCCAGGGACGCTGTAAGTGCTGGCTCTCAAACCGGTCGCATAATATTCGTCGTCGCCTGTGGTATCGAGCAACAGACCGAGACCTTTCGGAGCACCCACCCCTTGAGCGAAATAATGAGAGTTGTACAAGTCATCGCCTCCCAAATCTGCGAGCAATCCACTCCCCCATATGCCAAATCCTTGGTTGATTTCTTGTCCGTCGTATCGGTCTCGTCCGGCAAAATCGATCAACAAGCCAATGCCCATCACTCCCACCCCTTGAGCTGCTTGGGTGCCCGTGTAGACATCATTGCCTTGACGGTCGATTAAAAGCCCCGTTCCCAGCAAGCCACTGCCTTGCGATACGGGAATCGTGGAAGAGTAATGATCGTCTCCGGCGAGATCAATCACAACGGCAACCGGAATCTCTGCATTGCGAGCGGCCCCGCTGTTGTTGGTATAAAAATCATCCCCTCCCAAATCGATTACAATTGCAAAGTCTTTTTCATATTGGGTCCAGTCCTCCCCACCGATAACAATCCAACCCAGCTCCGTTTCGCGGGCGAGCAAGATCTCTCCATTGGTGCCGCCCGGGTGTTGGTTGTCTTCAGGCTTCCACTCATGCTGGCGTAGGGCGGCTTCCAAAGACTGCAACCAGCGTTCTTGGGTCAGTTGACTCAAAGCGCGCGAGGAGGCCAGCAATGCTCCATAGTCGACACGTTGGGCCATCTGAATGGCTTCTTCATATTCCGCAAACACTTCGGAGGTGGTGTTCACATCCAGATAGTAGTGGTCTGCAAATTTTTCAACGATGGCGGGGATTTGAGCATATAAAAATTCCATCTCCTTTGCAGAAAAATCAAAGAATGCTTTCTCGCGCCACACACGGGCGGCTTGGACCACTTCCAAAATATAACGAATATGGTCTTCTACGTTACGGGATTGGGGGGGGACTGAAATGTGAGGAGGATAACCACTCATAGGGACATCCAATAGGCTCGCCATGTGGGTGATGACCTGCCGAAAATTTTTAGGCGAGTTGCTGGAAATTGAAGCCGTTGAAGCTTCAGAAGATGAAGGGGAACCGGAAGCACCAGCAACGGAGTTGAGAAAACGCTGGGTGATGTCATCGGCCATTTTGGGAAGTTTGAACGGGTCGCGATGCACATAGCGGAAATGCTTCAGTTTGTGGCCATCGTCCCACCACTCGTCATCGGAATAGCGTTCCATCAGGTCGTTATACGGTTCGATGATATCAAAGTGTTGGATCAGAGCATTCGAAACGTCGAGCCAGGTGTCGGAGTAGTTTTCATACTCGGGAAATAGCTCTGCATTGGAAGGTGGTGGCGTGGTCCGGCGATGGAGCCATTGTCCCAACCGAGCGGTCACTTCCAAATTGATCGGCTTTTTATGGATTTTGAGTTCGAGTGTTTCGTCGATTTTTTGGGTTTGGATCCATTCACTGAGTGTGTCTTCGTCAAAGGGTTCTGGGGCAAAGGGCTCTTGTCCACGAAGTCCGGAAACCGTGAGTTCGGATCGAAACAATTTCAAATGAAAGGGGTCGCCAATTTTTTTATCTTCGCGAATGTAGTTGCGGAAGGTTTCATTAATCTTGTCATCAGGTGTGTCATTGAAGTGATTGGAGTCGTATTCCAAAATCAAATCTCCGATTTTTAAGCCAGCTCGTTGTGCTGCCGTTCCCGGGACGACTCGGAGGATCTCTACTGCCTTGAGAGGGGTGTCGGTGCCTTTGATTTCCAGTTTGGTTTCTGCTCGGAAAGAAATGCCTAAAAACGCACGAGCTCGTTTTCGATCCAATGAGGTTTCTGGATCCGATGCCGTAGCCGATGCTGTGGCTGGAGCTTGAGTTGATACTTGGGCCTGAGGGGGAGTGGGTGAGGAGGGGCCTTCTTGTTGTTCCGAAGAGCTGCTTTGAGAGGCAACCTGAGTGGTTGGACCTTCGACTTTGCAGGATGCCAGGAGGAATACGAATGCCCCCAGGAGGCTCCACAATGCCTTCGAATTGATCCCGGTGTATTGCCTTAATGAGCGTCGTCTCATGGGTGTTCCTCCTCTCGGTCTTCAATCGTTTCGACTTCGCAGATGGGATGGATATGTGAAATGGTTTTGCGATCTACTAAGGCCCAGGCTGGGCGGGCAATATGACGTTCCCCGGTAATGACCACGTTACTGAGAATGAAAAAATCGTTGTAGATATCCAAAAAGTCTCCTTCGAAGACGCGTTTGTCTCGGCCCTGTAAAATCAAGCGTTGGCGCTTCAAGCGTTCCAGGAGCGCATGTTGTTTGCTCCCAGTGACATCCTCATCACTTGGATTTGTTGATGCCGTTTTTTCCTTGATCGCCGCTTTTTTTAATCGATCCATCATGGCACGGTCACGGTCTGTATCCGCGGGGCTGTTGCCTAAAATTTCATCGTTCATAGTTGACCTCCATAAAAGTAATTGTGTGAACCAGGGGATCCGACAGGGGTTTCTTTCTTTACTAAATTACGAAAAAATTGAGCACTAGAAAAGCGATCATAGACGTAGAAAACCCTTAGAAAAAGTGATACGAAGACTAATAACTTTCTAGCAAGGTTCAGCATAACCATCCACATAACTCCAACCTTTCTTATGGACACGACGACAGCCTCTCAATGGCTCCAATCCAATGATTTGATCGAATTTTTATCGTCTTCCCGATTTTTCCAGCATTTGAGTTCGACTCAATTAGAAAGATTGGCTAGCCTTTTTCAAGCACGTCATTATGAACCAGGAGAGGTGATACTGAAAGCGGTAGGTTCGAGGGAACAAATTTTTTTCCTCTATAAGGGCGTCGTGGATGTGATGTCTCAAGGCAAACTCGTACTCAGTTTGCGGCGACGAGGCGACCTGTTTGGGGAAAGCAATGCGTCTGAGGCGCAGAGGACGATAGAAGTGATCGCTCAAACGCAGGCACAGGTGTGTATTCTGCCGACGCATTTTTTGGATGAGGAAAATGACCTCCAGCTTCGTGAATTGAAAGCAGCCCTCTACCAAGCATTGGCCATCATGCTCACAAAGAAGCTGTTTTTAGCCAATCAGCGGATTGAATCATCCGAGGCCATCAATAAACGACTGGCGGAATCTTTGGAAAAACTCGGTGAGGACTACTTCGCGCTCCAGCAAAAATATGACGACTTATTATTAGAAATTCAGGAACTCCGTTCCTCGGTCGATTTGGACAAGTTGCCGACAGGAGCCAACCTCATGCCGCCCGCTGTGGAAGCGGAACCCATCCAAGCACCACCCACCCAACCTCGCATTTTAGTAGCAGAGGATGAGCCCATTTCTCGAACTGTGCTTGTCAAGAGCTTGGAGAAAGAAGGTTACGAGGTGCTTGTCAAAAAGGACGGGCGTGAGGCGTGGGAAGCTCTGCAACAAGATGATGATATCCAAATGGTCATCTTGGATTGGAAAATGCCCTATATGGATGGCTTGGAAGTTTGTCGTCTGATCCGTCAGCACATGGAAAAGCGCTACCACTACGTGTGTGTGCTGACCGCTCGTGAGGATAAAGACGCGATGCTCCAAGCTTTTTCTGCAGGAGCGGATGACTATCTGACCAAACCCTTCGATAGTGCCGAGTTGCAGGCACGTTTGCGCGTAGGGCTGCGTTTGATGAAGTTAGAAAAGACCTTATACCGCCAACGAAACCATCTGGAAGAACACCTTCGTCTACAAATCGAACAAAGTGCGGTGTATGCCCAGTTGGTCTACTTCATGGACAAACTGGGAAAGGCTGAGGGGGATTTGGCAATTCTCTTGTTTGCGCAACAAAACTTAATGAAAGTGGCTGGAGTGCGGGTTCAGTTTTGGGGGAAGTGCCGGGAACGCGCGATTCCCCTCTTGGATTGCAACCGTGAATTGTCAGTGGAAAAGGAACAGGAGATTCTCAAAGTCATTCAATCCAAAAGGTCGATTCATTTCGCAAACAATGCGCCTCGCTATGTCAAAAAAGGGGCTTTAGTGATGGAATTGTTGGGGCTTCCGAAATCCGCCTCTATCGACATTTTGCCGCTATACCTGAATTTTGTGCATACAGCCAGCTTGGCAGAGAAGCGGCATCATAAGGTTCAGATGGAACAACGACGGTATCGTCGTTTGATGAAAAAAATTTTTCCGCAAGATGTGGCCAAAGAACTGATGGTGAAAGGGGTGTGTCAGCCTCAATTATATGAAAGCGTGACTGTGGGATTCACAGACTTTGTCGGGTTCACCCGGATTGCCGAGCAATGGGCACCCGAGGAATTGATTCAGGAATTGGAAAACTACTTCGATTATTTTGACCGTGCCATGCAGGTGTTTAAGGTCGAAAAGCTAAAAACCATTGGTGACGGCTACATGTATGCAGGCGGTTTGCCGCAAGCCAATTCCACGCATGCTATCGATTGTGTGTTGGCGGCTTTAGAGATTCAAAAGTTCGTAAACATGATCCAGCAATATCGTGTCAGTTTGACTCAAGAAGAATCTTGGCAATTGCGCATTGGCATCCATTCAGGGCCTGTCATGGCTGGGGTCATTGGATCGAATAAGTTCGCCTATGACATCTGGGGAGATACTGTCAATACAGCGAGTCGCATGGAAAGTAATGGATTGGCTGGACACATCAATATTTCTGAAGACACCTGCCAATTGGTGTCGGCTTTTTTTGAGTGCATTCAGCGAGGAACTACCGAAATCAAAGGGAAAGGACCGATGAACATGTATTTTGTGAAAGGTCTACGTTCGGAGTTCCAAACTCACGACAATCCCATTTATCCCAATGAAGCCTTTTGGGACCAGTATCGGCGTTTGTCTGAACATTGATTTTGCTGTAAAACAGAATATAATTCTTGGTTTTTCAAACGTCACATCACCCATCCGCCCCATCTCCAATCTATCACTTTCAATCTATTGAGGACTCTATGGCAACATCGCTCAACTCGGCTTTGCACCGATATCTGCAACAACATTCGAGTAACGAAATCAACGCGGCTGCTGTGGCCTACTATGCTTCCTTGGATCAAGTGAGCACCGTCAGCCCTTCGATTGCGCAATCCATTGTCCGGGAATTGCGAGACCAACGCCGGAATTTGAAGCTGATCGCGAGCGAAAACTATTCTTCGCTGCCGGTGCAGCTCGCTCATGGCAATTTATTGACCGATAAATACGCGGAAGGCTTTCCGGGCAAACGGTTTTATGCTGGCTGCGACAACGTCGATAAAATTGAAGCCGAAGCCTGCCGGTTGGCTTGTGAGTTGTTTGGAGCGGATCATGCCTATGTGCAACCCCATTCGGGAGCGGACGCGAACCTGGTGGCTTTCATTTCGATTTTAGCTGCCAAGGTGCAAACCAAGGAGCTGGAAAAGTTGGGAGAAACCAACCCTGCCAAGCTATCACGAGAAGATTGGCAAAAAGTTCGAGAAACCGTTCACAATCAACGGGTGCTTGGCTTGGATTATTATTCAGGGGGGCATCTCACCCACGGCTATCGCCACAACTTTTCCAGCCAGATGTTGGATTTTTATTCCTACACCGTCAATCGTGAAACCAATCTGTTGGACTTGGATGAAATCCGCCGTCAAGCGCATGAAATTAAGCCGCTGGTGTTGTTGGCCGGTTATAGTGCCTATTCTCGCAAAATCAATTTTGCGAAACTGCGCGAAATTGCAGATGAGATTGGGGCTGTCTTGATGGTGGATATGGCTCATTTTGCCGGACTTGTGGCAGGCAAGGTATTTGAAGGAGACTACAATCCGGTGGCAGCAGCTCATATTGTCACTTCTACAACTCACAAAACGTTGCGTGGACCACGCGGTGGTATCGTGTTGTGTGAGAAAGAATTGGCTGAATATGTAGATAAAGGGTGTCCTGAAGTTTTAGGCGGCCCCTTGCCACACGCGATGGCTGCCAAAGCGGTGGCGTTCAAAGAAGCACTTCAGCCTTCTTTTCAAGAGTATGCCCATAACATCGTAAAAAATGCATCTGCGTTGGCTGAAGGCTTTGCTGCTGAAGAGGCACCCGTACTTACCGGAGGAACTGACAACCACCTGTTCTTAGTTGACGTAGAAAAACACTTTGGCCTGACGGGCCGTCAAGCCGAGTCGGCAGTGCGATCTTGTGGATTCACATTGAATCGCAATTCCTTACCCTTCGATGCCAATGGTCCCTGGTATACCAGCGGTATCCGTATCGGAACGGCCGCTGTGACCACACTAGGGATGGGGCCAGAAGAGATGAAAGAGATTGCCAGTATCATCAAATTGGTATTGAGCAACACGTCTCGCAAAAAAATCGAAACGGGTAAAAATGCAGGGAACTTCAGTAAAGCCAAGTACCTGTTAAGTGATGATATTCAGCAACAAGCGATGCAGCGTGTGAACGATGTGTTGTCTCAGTTTCCGCTATATCCCGAACTCGATTTAGACTTGTTGATGGAATGTTATCAAACGGACTGATGGCCCCCACAGTCCCTTTCAATGTTGTCCCCTGTGGATCGTGTGTTACCCAATTGATTGATTATGAAAAGAAAGGTGTTATGACCCAACCGTTTCGGACCCATTATTGTGGAGATTTGAGAGCAACCGATATAGACCAAGACGTTATTTTAATGGGATGGTGCCAAACCCGTCGAGATCATGGTGGCGTGATTTTTGTGGATCTGCGCGACTATACCGGCATCACTCAAGTCGTATTCAAAAAAGAAATCAGCCCAACCGCTCACGAGGAAGGTGATGCAATTCGCAACGAATACGTGATTGCCGTGCAAGGCAAAGTGGCTCATCGTATCGAAGGCAATGTGAATCCCAAGCTGCCCACCGGTGAGATTGAGGTGTTGGTGGATAAACTAGACATTCTGAATGTTTCCCAGCCCGCTCCATTTGCTTTGGACGAACGGATCAATGTGGATGAAAAAATTCGCCTGAAACACCGCTACGTGGATCTTCGGCGCCCAGCCATGCAAAAGAACATGATGATGCGTTCGCACACTTTGCATCTGACACGGAATTATTTCTATGCGCATCGTTTTTTCGAAGTGGAAACTCCCATTCTCACCAAATCCACACCCGAAGGAGCACGCGACTATTTGGTGCCATCCCGTGTGAATCCGGGGCAGTTTTATGCTTTGCCTCAGTCTCCCCAGTTGTTCAAGCAGATGCTCATGTGCAGTGGCTACGACCGCTATATGCAAATTGCTCGTTGTTTCCGCGATGAAGATCTTCGGTTCAATCGCCAACCGGAATTCACGCAGATCGACTTGGAAATGAGCTTCGTGGAGCCAGAGCAAATCTACGAATTGATCGAAGGCATGCTGAGCTTGCTGTTCCGAGAAGTGGCTGGTGTCGAAATCACCACCCCATTCCCCCGCATGGACTATCAAACGTCAATGGAAGACTACGGTTCGGATGCCCCTGATCTTCGTTTTGGATTGAAATTGGTGAATCTCACTGACATCGCGCAAGAATGTGGTCTCAAGGTTTTTGCGGAGGTTGCCAAAAAAGGGGGCTTGGTGAAAGCGATTTGTGTGCCGGGCGGTTCTGATTTTTCTCGAAAAGAACTCGATGACCTGACCGATTTTGTGGGAATTTATGGAGCCAAAGGCATGGCTTGGGTCAAGCGGAACGAAAATGGTTGGCAGTCTCCAATTGCGAAGTTCTTTTCTGACGAACACAAACAGGCTGTGGAAGAACGCCTGGGCATGAAAGTGGGGGATTTGGCTCTGTTCTGTGCGGACACTCCCAAAGTAGTGGCAGATTCCTTAGGCAATCTCCGCAAGGAAGTGGCCCGTCGCAAACAATGGGTGAAAGAGGATGACTATCAATTTGTATGGATCTATGACTTCCCACTATTCGAGTACGATGCCGAGTCCAAGCGATATGTCTCCATTCATCATCCGTTCACAATGCCCAATTTGGAAGACTTGGAGGAGCATCTCGATGGCGATCCCTCGAAAATTCGTTCGCAAGCCTATGATGTTGTGCTGAACGGACAAGAAATCGGTGGGGGTAGCATCCGTATTCACCGACCTGACATTCAGTCTAAAGTGTTCGAACTGCTCAATATCAGTCCAGAAGAAGCACGGGCGCGTTTTGGTTTTTTACTGGATGCCTTGTCTTATGGTGCTCCCCCTCATGGAGGAATCGCGATGGGATTTGATCGGCTTATGATGTTTTTGGTCAACACAGAATCCATCCGTGATGTGATTGCGTTTCCTAAGACCCAAAAAGCGTCATGTCTCCTCACGGAAGCTCCTTCCGAAGTCGATTCTAACCAACTAGACGAATTGCACCTCCGTATTAAAGCGTCTGCCAAAAAGGCA
This sequence comes from SAR324 cluster bacterium, assembly GCA_028281495.1. Lineage (GTDB taxonomy): Bacteria > SAR324 > SAR324 > SAR324 > NAC60-12 > JANQJU01. The sequence continues at coordinate 89,095 of JANQJU010000044.1, read as the reverse complement.
GAGTGAGCTTCCATATTAAAGCGTCTGCCAAAAAGGCAGAGTGAGCTTCCATTCTTTTGCCGATGGGTTGTGATGGCCCATCGGTTGCCTATGTATCTTGTAACGAGGCTGTCATGAGCAACGATCAAGAACAGAACCACAATGATTTTTCACAAATCCACTTGCCGAAAGTCGAGAAATCGGTGTTTCGGATGGGCATTGCGGGCAACTATGGGATCGATTCTTCAGACATCCACTGGGCCGCCGATCAAGGAGCCAATTATTGGATGTGGACTCCTAGTTTTAAAAAAGTCACGGAGGGGATCCAACAGGTCATCCAAAAAGACCGCGAGAAGCATGTGGTGGCAATGATGGGATGGGGGTATCTGGGATTACAGATTCGGTTGAGTGTAGAAAAAGCACTACGTAAGCTGAAGACGGAATATTTGGATGTTTATCAACTGAGTTGGCTGGGGAAGATGTCGTTGTATTACCCTGGAACCGTGGAAACTTTGTTGAAACTGAAGCAGGACGGAAAAATCAAAGCCATTGGTACCAGTATTCATGACAGACAGCGAGCAGGACAACTGGCCCAGGATTCTGAAATCGATTTGTTGATGATCCGTTACAACGCCAAACATCCCGGAGCAGAACAAGATATCTTTCCGTATGTGTCTCAAAGAAATCCTGCCATTGTGAGCTATACGGCCTTGGCGTGGCGACAATTGACCCGCTCTTTGCACGGGATCGAGATGCCCCCTTGGCCGAGCTCCCCTCCATTGCAAGTCCCCCCGCTCACGCCGGAACTCTGTTATCGGTTTGTGTTGAGCAATCCCCATGTGCATGTGGTGTTAACCGGCCCGCAAAATCGAGAGCAGTTGAAGCAAAATCTAGAAGCGGTGCATCGAGGTCCGTTGCCATCCGAAGAATTGGATTGGGTGCGGCAGTATGGCAAATTCGTGAAGGCGAAGAAGACGATGGATTATGTGTAAGGCGTGAGGTGGAATCCACCTTTGCAGTGCACGCGATGACTTGCAAACAGCCATAGGTTTATCCAAAGCCTTACGATTTATTTAATAATAAATGTAATATCGTGTAATATCTTTCAGCGTTCGGGAGGCTTAAGTTGCAAGTAGCGGAAACTAGAGAGAGGCAGTCGACTCCTGTTTCCCAGTGTCAAATGAGATAAACTCGCAACTCAAATCCAAAGGAGCACACAATGACCACACGTTATGAAATCTATCCCAAGATTGGAGTCGCTCGTCTAGGGAACAGTCCGGACGAGTTTTATTTAGGACCAACAGAAATCGGTGGATTGCCCATTGAATGTGATGAGAATGGAAACGAAACTTTGGAAAACGGCCAACCTCAACCAGTGACGTCGTTCAAAGACGAGGTCGGTCGGATCAAACGACAAGCCCAAAAATTCCACATTGTGGAGTATGTCACCGCTGGCGGCAAAGAAACTTCACAAAAGATCAGCTTAGACGACGATCATATCGAGAAGATCGAGTGGACCGTGCACCTTGCTAATAAAAAAGCCGTTTGGTTTGGTTTTTCTGAACTGCAAGGGGATTTGGATTTTGGTCCGGAAAACACCTACGAGAATCAACATGTGCAGTTACGCAATCCGAAGATTGCTCAAGACAAACGGCAGCAACTCATCATTGATCCGGGACCTCGATCGATTGACCAACCCCAAGCAGTGGTCCCTATTTCACGCTATAACATCCCAAAGGGCTATACACATGGCTCTTTCCCGGAAATCGAACCGAATCAGGTTCCCATCACATCTTTGGGAGAACTCCGAATGGATGACAAAGGGAATCTGATTGCCTTAGGTGCGTTTGGCAACGTAACTGGAACAAAAAAATTCGACAATTTTACCGGCGCCCCGGGGTATCATGATGACATTTCCGATGGGTATGTCGTGGCTACCCTCTATTTGAAAGAGGGTGGCACGGTGGAGACAGTCCCTGCTTGGCTGATTGTTGGAAGCCCGAAATATGCTCCGGAACTGGCCAACATCGTGACCTTATATGACACGATTTATGATGTTGCCATCCGCAAACAGGGGATCAACTCAGAAATCTACAAAGCAACAGATGATACCGCAGGGCATTTCTCCGATGGAGGACAATACACACCGCTCCAAGGATATCAACCGAGTTATTGTGTGGATTTCAATACTCACGTGAAACCGCTGTTTGATCGAATGGAAGCGTATCGCTGGGTGACCGATTTTGCCTACAATAGTAACTTTATTCATCCTTTTGATCTCTCCAAACAAGGCACAACTGAGGAAGAAGAGAAAACGCTCCGTGCGCAGCGCAAGCGATTGTTCAAATTGTTTCGGGTTCCGGTCTTGGCCGAGGATTACAAAACAGCCATCAATGTGGAGCGGGGGCCGAATCAGTTGTTTTCTGGAGGTGTTACGAAAGAAGGTCCTGATAGCTACAAGGCCAATGGAATTCCTTTGTTGCCCTTAAATGCTGGAGACAATCCGGTCATCAATGAGGGGCCTATTTATAAATTTCTCACGCTTACCCCCACTCAATACTTTTTCCTTCACCAATGGTCTGAGGGGAATTTTAAAGTCGATGAAAACGCCTCACCCCTGCCTTATTCCTCCGAACTGGCCACGATGGGGAACTCGGTGGGAGGACCGTTCAGTCCTGGGATCGAATCGACTTGGAATATGCGAAGCCAATACATCTACGACGCGCCGTTCCATCTCAAGTTGGCCCATTTTAAGGACGGGCTTGAGGGCCTTCTCCAGTATTATGAAACCAACGGTCTCAGTACGACGGCTAACGAGACCTATCCGGTGAATTTTGATCCAGAAAATTATACGCAACCCCATGCCGAACCCGGCAAAAAACCTCTAGTTGGCCCCGGGTGCGAGCCAGGAGACCTAACCAAACGAATGGCACTTCCTTGGCAGGCGGATTTTGCTCAATGCACGGTCCAGTCTCCTTCGTTGGTTGATCCCAAGGTCAGTCAGGTCAATGGTCCTGTTGGATATCAAGTGCCTCCGTCCTATTACGTGTATTGGTGGCCGCCTCAAAGCCCAATGAATGTGATTACAGGAAGCCTGGACAAAGGCGATCAGGTCATTGGGGCGATTGTGGATCCGTCGCAAACGAGTTTGATCCTTCCTGCAGGGCAGCGGGTCCTATTTCAACGCGGTGTAGAAACGGTTCAGGAAATGGTGAATGTGTGGAGTTTTCTAGGGTTTGTGGTGAATCAGGGGGAACCGGGCTACCCCTATTTTGTTGAGACAGAACGGAATGCGATTGCGTTTGGTCAAAACTTTTTCAGCCAGCTACAAAACAATGAAGTCGTTCAACCTCCGCAATCCTAAGCTGGGTTTTGATGTGGTCATCTTAGGGGGCGGTCCTAGCGGCACTGCGGCTGGGATGACCCTTTTGAAGCACAGTGATTTTTCCGTCGCTGTGCTGGAGAAGTCCGATTATACCTCGCCCCGGATTGGAGAATCGCTCACACCTGGCGTCCGGCCTCTGTTGGAGTATCTCGATCTGTGGGAGCCATTCCAGAAAGAACCCACTCTGGATTTATTTGGAAGTCAGGCCGCTTGGGGAGCGGAGACATCCAATGCCCTCGATTATCTATTCACCCTGCATGGCTCTGGATGGGGACTCGACCGTGCCCGATTCGATCATATGCTCGCACGCATGTTTGAAGAGCGTGGTGGCACCCTGTTCACCCAAACCAGCTTACTGAGCTGTATTCGCAAGCAGGATGAGGATTGGACCCTACATATTCAAAACATGGAAGGAGGAGCCACCCAAAAAATTCGGTGTTCCTACCTGATCGATGCAACGGGCCGTAAAAGCCTGTTTTCGAAGCAGATGGGGGTGTCACGGACCGTTCATGATCGGTTGGTGGGAGTCGGAGGGGTGGCGCGGTTGCCCAAAGGTACCGCGATGGAATCGGTGGTTTTGGTCGAAGCCTGTGAGTACGGATGGTGGTATACCGCACCCGTACCGGGGAATCAGATCTCCGTGGTGTTGATGAGTGATGCGGATATTGTCAACCGCAAACAAGCCACCCATCGGGATCGTTGGTTGGCTTTGCTGAATGAGATGAAGCTGTCCAGTCAGCGGATTCAAGGAGTGGAATTTGCTGAAGAGCCTCAAGCATTTTCTGCTTTCTCCTCATGTCTCCAGCGGGTCGGCGGAGACAACTGGGTCGCCGTGGGAGATGCGTTGTCTTCGCACGACCCGCTTTCTTCCAGTGGCATCCCGCATGCCCTTGGAAGTGGGATTCATGGGGGCTTGGTGGCATTCAATACTTTAAAAGAGAAGGACGACAGCTTAGCTCGTTTCCAACAGCAGGTTCACCATGAATTCTTCAATTATCTCAACACACGGTGGCAGTTCTATTGCCAGGAAACGCGATGGCGCGATGCGTTGTTTTGGAAACGACGCACCACTCCCATTTTGATCGATCCGCATGCCACGATTGAAAGTGTGGAGGTGGATGCTCCATTGTCGGATTATGATTCCAGCTATTTGCCCAACCGCTTGTCCCAGCAGCTCTATGAGCACTGTCAACCGGGATATTCGGCTCATGAAGTGGTGCGGAGTTTGACCAAAACCCATCCACATATCCCCGATCAGCAAATCATTTTGGGATTTCAAGAATTGATTCAAAGCGGCCAAGTGAAGCTGCAATACTCATCCCCTGGACAATAACGATTGCAGGGTTTGCATCGAAACGGGTTTGGTGAGCAGAGGATCTTCAGGACGAAGTCCAAAATCGCGTTCGAGGCTTTCGCGTGGCATTCCTGAAGTCAGCAATACCGGCAAGTGGGGCCAGGATTTTTGAATCTGTTGTTTTAAGTCCACCCCACTGAGCGGACCCACTAAATTGATGTCGGTGATCACCAAAGCAATAGTATCTTCAGCGGAAGTTGTAGTGGATTGCAATTGGTCCAAAGCGATTTCCGCACGGTCTACAGAAATGACAGAGATTCCTAAGGTTTCGATTTGTTCATGGACTGCCTGACGGACCTGCGGGTTGTCTTCCACTAGTAAAATTTTTTGGTTCTCTGCAATGATAATAGAGGTGAAAGAAGGGGAAATAACCCCCTGTGATGTTTGGGAAACACGGGCATCAGAAGAGGTGGAAGTGACTTCAGAGGTGGAAGTGACTTCAGGAGGCTCGGCAATGGGGAAAAACAAGGTGATTCGGGTCCCTTCTTGGGAAGTGGACTGGATGCGCATTTCCCCACCGGATTGTTTCACAAATCCATAAACCATGCTCAAGCCCATGCCACTGCCTTGCCCAACGGGTTTGGTGGTGAAAAACGGTTCTAACACTCGGTCGATCAAATCGGGGGGGATGCCGTGTCCATCGTCTTGGACGACAACCGCGACACAGGAAGGCCCTTCTTCGTTCATGGGTTGACGTTCGGTGGAAAAATGGAGATGCCCCCCTTCGCTCATGGCATCGCTGCTGTTGATCGCCAAGTTGAGCAACGCGTTTTCCAATTGATAGGGATCGACAAAGATCCACTCGTTGGCGTGCAAATCCAAGGAAACTTGAATCGCCGCAGGGATACTGGTTTCGATCAAATCCATCATGCCTTCCACCAAATCGTCGATTTCAAGCGGCTCCGGATGCAACTGCTGTTTTCGGCTGAATGCCAACAGCCGTTGCACCAAGTTGGCTCCTTTTTCGGCAACGCTGAGAGAGCGTTCTGTGTAGCGACGCTGCCGCTCGTTGAGGGTTTTGTCCATTGCCAAGAGCTGAAGATTGGCTAGCAACGCCGCCAACAGATTGTTGAAATCGTGAGAAACACCGCCCGTCAGTTGGCCGAGCACTTCCATCTTTTGGGCTTGGCGTAATTGCGCTTCGATGGTTTTGCGGTCGGTGTGATCACTATACAAGGTGACAAATCCTCCATCGGGCATGGGTTGACTACAAAATTCGACAACTTTCCCAGAACTGTAATGGCGTTCAAATTTTTGGGATTGATTATGGCGGAGGTTGTTGAGGCTATGAATATCGATGGGTTCATTGGCTAAGTTTCGGTTTTCATGAGGCTCTCGATTCATCAAAAGCTGCAACTGATGCAGAGGGAGACCGACATACACTTCCTGATCCGCCAAGTTGAAAATCTCCAGATAACGCTGATTCCAAGAGATCAATAGACAGTCCGGAGAAAACACGCTGAGGCCATCGGTGATTTGGTTGAACACCGTTTCCAGTAGATCTTTTTGTTGAGCCAAGTGTTCACTGACTTCTTTGATTTCAATCGCATGGCTACGGAACACATTATAAGCCCGAGCCAACTCTCCAATTTCATCACGTCGTTGAACGGCAACTTCGGTGATGTGTGTGTCGCCTTCAGCCAGTCGTGACATGTCTTGAGTCACTGTGGAAAGATCACGGGTCATTCGGTAATTCGATACATAATATTGCAACATGCCTAAGCCCAGCAGCACTGCCATGCCTAGCATCCAGGTATTGGCTTGCTCCACTGTTTCTTGAACCCGCTGACGCTGCCACACCACTTCCCGCTGAAGTTGTCCTACGAAAATATTCACTTGCTCGGTAAGCTGCTCCGACTGTGCGCGTACAGATGCCAAGAGATAGGACTTACGCAGACGGATTTCTTGAATACGCACACGGGTTTCCACAATCCGATTGGCTAAGGTTTCGATTTTTTGTGTGATTTCGGTGGCAGAAGCCTCCGCCTGAATCAAAGTGATCGCATTCTCTACCAATCGCCGTTGGGATTCGAGAGGTTGATCGGTTTGATCCAATAAAAAATTGAGGAGTGAGAAGAGATCCAGTGTGATCCCTACCGGTTGGGAAGATGTGGAAGGATAACGACGCGAAAGATTGGCTAGCGTGAAACGAGCGGCCAAGAGATCTTCTCTTAAAAACAGCTCCTCTTCCACCCGTTGCGTGAGTTCGTTGAGAACCTCTTGCAGTTTGGAAAGACGGAGAGAGAGCGCTTCACGAAATTCCAAGTTTTTGAGGCTTTGGGCCACATTTTCGAGATTGCGGAAACGAGTTTCCAAACGCTTTCGTTCTGATTGCAACTGAAAGGGTTTGGGGGAACTCGCCACATACGGCGCTAAGGCAGCTAACTGGGCGACCCCTACCGAAAGGCTGAGGGCGGTGCTGATTTCAGGAAGCGTATTGGCTTCAAAATCAGTAACCGTTTCACTGGTTTGATTCAAACCATACCACCCCACCAACCCCAGCCCCAAAGTCAATACGGTCACGATGGTAATTGCAAGAAACGCTTGTTGTCGGATTCCGTAGATCATGCTGGTTCATCCTGTTTTCACCGGCCCGGAAAAGAAATACCCGACGCCACGTTCGGTGAGAATGTACTGAGGTTGTTTGGGGTTGGGTTCGATTTTGCGCCGTAGACGCAAAATGAGCACATCAATGGTGCGGTCAAATACATCCGCATCTAGGCTCCGGGTGCGTTCGAGCAATTGCTCGCGGGAAAAGACGCGGTCTGGAGACTTGGCAAAGGTTTCCAGAAGGTTGAACTCGCCAAATGTCAAATCCACCGGTTTCCCGGAGATATCTTTCAATTGGCGGGCTGTGACATCGAGGATCCAATTTCCAAAAAAGAGGCATTCATGATCAGTCTCCACCGGTTCTTGAAAGGTATGGCTGAGTTCGGTACTGCGGCGAATCAACGCATGCACTCGGGCCAGCAGTTCGCGAACATTGAACGGTTTCATCAAATAGTCGTCTGCGGCCAGTTCCAGTCCTAAAATGCGGTCCATTTCATCCCCTTGTCCGGTGAGCATCATGATCGGAATGGCACTTTGCCGCCGGACATCCCGAGCCAATTGGAGTCCGTTTTCCTGATTGAGACGCAGGTCGAGGATCAATAAATCGCAACCTTGCGTATTGAGAACCTCCCACATGGAGGCCCCATCGTCGACAGCTGTGGCCTGATAACCATTCTCGGTCAAGGCATCAGAAAGTACAGCTCGGATTTCTGGATCATCGTCGACTACCAAGACATGCCGTTTGATTGTTTGATTCATAAATCTCCCCCCTCAAAATAATAAAATGAATTGCCTAGTCCCCATTGTGGCATTCGAGCCGTTATGATCCTCCTTTAGCGTAGAAGTCTTTGTGGTGCAACTCGTAGTAGACGGTTTCTTGTCCTTGCTCAGTAGACTGCTTGTGAAAGGTCATGCCCAACCTTTCCATCACACGAATGGAAGCAGCATGAGGCGCATTGCAACTGGCCTGGACTCCGTTGAAATGCAAGACTTCGAATCCATATTCCAAAACTGCACGGGACATCTCAGTGGCAGCACCGCAGTGCCAATAATCAGGATGCAGCCCATACAACAATTCCAGTTGAGGTGGTTCGTGAAAGTACCAGTATCCTGCAAAGCCGATGATGTTGTTGTGCTGGAGGGGACACACCATCCACAAACCAAAACCGTGGTCTTGAAATAAGGCTTGGCTCTCCTGGATGATCGCCTCCACCTTTTCTTGAGAAATAACGACGTCATCCCATAAAAAACGCCGGATTTCTGGATGGATCATGAGAGCATGCAAGGCTTGCAAATCCGCTGTTTCTAACGGACGTAGCAGGAATCGGGAGGTATGAAGCAGGTGAGATGAAGAATTCATGCAGAGACCTTTCCTTGAGAGAATCGTTTGGCGTTGCGAGCGCGTGCTTTAGCGGCTTCTTCTTCTCGATTACGGGATGGGGCATGGGTGACAAGAGAGTCTAACAGATGTCGTGCGACTTCCGCGATCTGAGAAACGGCATGGTCAAAAGCTGCCTCGTTAGCCTGAGAGGGTTTTTGAAAACCGCTCAATTTACGCACAAATTGCAAGGAGGCGGCTCGGACTTCTTCATCCGTGGCAGGCGGCTCGAAATTGAACAGGGTTTTGATATTGCGGCACATAGTATTTCTCCAGAAAAGGGTGATGGGTTTGGAAGCGCGGGGCTGTAAAGGATGGGGTGGTGTCGAGTTTGGGGATGCTAGAGAGTTTTGAAACCTCCAAGGCATGGAGCTGACGAGGCGGAACCTCATCAGCCAACAAGTCATCCTCAGCTTTGCGATTTGGGGAGCAATGGAAGCAGATGCTTTGCCACCAATTCAGCAATGATTTTGTGTCCTTCTTCATTGGGATGAATGCCATCCGGTAAATTCATTTCAGGGAGTCCGCCCACACCATCTAATAAAAAAGGAATGATGGGAACTTTATACTGTTCAGCCAATTCAAAAAAGGCGTTTTTGAAGTCACGGGTGTATTGAATCCCATAGTTCGGAGGCATTTGCATTCCGGCCAATAACACTTGGATTCCGCGATCTTGGGCCATTTGGATCGTGGTGCCTAGATTTTTTTTCATCTCTTCTGTACTCAATCCGCGTAGACCGTCGTTGGCTCCCAAAGCCAATACCACAATGTCGGGCTTGATACGCAGATACCATTTCATTCGGGACATCGAACTGGCTGTAGTGGAACCACTGATTCCGGCATTCACCACTTTAAGATCGTACCCCAAGGCTTTGGCTTTGTTGTCAAATAAGGCGGGAAAGGCTTGGGATTTCTCGATTCCATATCCTTCTGTTAAGGAATCCCCTAAGAATACGACTGTGGTTTGGGTTTGTGCCGCAGCGAGCGTGCTCCACCCCATCAAAGCGAAAGCGAATAAACAAACGATCCAAAGTTTTGAGTGATTGGTGTGTGATTTCATAGGGTTCCTTTTTTCAGTTTGAAGGTTTAGCCGAATCGTCAGTTTTCGACATTTTCTGGAAGGCAACATTATTTCCATTTTATATCATCGATTTGAGGATAGTAGAATCCTATCCCATCTTTGAAAGATTGATAATCCATGAAATCTTTTGTGAAAGAAAACATGATTTTGTTGGGGGGGTTGCTCCCGCTTTTTCTTCTTCTGTTCTGGTGGAAGCAAGACCAACCGAAGCCCCCTTGGAATGCTGCCACAGATGGTCCCGTGTATCGAGTGGAACTGGTCGTCCACCGAGGGCAAAGTTTGCTCTCTGAGAAGAGTTTGAAAGAGGTACTGGAAGAGGTCAATCGGATTTGGCTGGATCAAGCAGGCATTTGTTTCGAAATCGTTGTGGATTTGGAGGAAGAAATTGACTGGAACAGTTTGAACCTGTGGTTTGTCCGGCGTTATCATCGAGAAATCGGACGTAGCAACGGCATGTATAAGAACCCTTATAGCATTTGGGTAACGGATCACCCTCGATTGGGAGGAACCTCCCGTCCTGCGAAGTATCCGGCAGCACGAACGGCTGCCCACGAATTGGGGCATGCGCTGGGGTTGAGGCACGATGAGTCTTCTTACAATTACTTGATGAAATCTGGCAGGATGGGGTGGGAATTGCCAGAATATCAAATCCAACAGGCCCGCCGAGTTGCCCGAACCATCGCCTTGTCTGATACAAAACCCCTCAGTTGTCACCCACCTCATTTTCTCGGAGTCCGTGAAGAAACCGTTTTGCGGAACATTCATGAAGAACCCCATCGCATCGAGGCGATGGGGCTACGCTGGAGTGAATGATGGATTCAACGCAGAATGAAACACAACCCACCTGCGCCGGGTGTGGCTGTGAGATGGATCAAATTTACAGGCACCATGTGGTGCCACGAGTCAAAGGGGGAAAAAAGGGAGAAGTCGTCGAGTGCTGTTGGACCTGCTCACGGCAAGTACACATGTTATTCACGGAAGGAGAGCTGGCCCGAATGAGCTGGGAGGAACTGCTGCAAACGGAAGCCATGCAGAAATATCTCACATGGAAACGTCGGCATCCTGGAGAACGGTTTCGGACCAAACTCAGTCGCCGGCTGAAACGCCGTCGGTAGCCATATTTTGCAAGGCATTCAGGGTTTGTTGATGGGTTTGAGTGAGCTGAGCAAGCAATCCCTCAATATCGATCAGGTCTTGTTGCTCGCCCTTGCGTTGCAAGGTTTCGCAGATGTGTGCTAGTCGCAAGGCCCCTACTCCCACACAGCTTCCTTTCAAGTAATGTGCGACCTCTCCCATTTCATGCGGCTGTTTGGCTTCCACGTGTTGCTTAATGAGGTCCAGGGACTCGTAGGTTTGGTCGAAGAAGATCTTAATGATTTCTGTACGTAGATCATCATCCATTTCATTCAAGATGGTGGTGTCTAAAATTTTGGCTGACTCCATGGGGTGTTCCTTCCGTATAGAGGGTTGAATGGGAAATGAGCGGTCCGTAGGCACGAAATGAGGGGTGAGATATTTTTGCAATATCGGCCGGAGTTTTTCCAATTCAACCGGTTTTGTTAAATAAGCATTGATACCGCTCCCAAATGCAGTTCGTTTTTGCTCCGTAAACGCATCAGCAGAGAGCATAACAATGGGTAAATCTTTGTAGGCCGAATTGGCCCGAATCTGTCGAACGGCCTCCAATCCATCCATGTTGGGCATGTGCAAGTCCATGAGAACGAGGTCTGGCTGTAATGCATGGACCTTGTGGACGGCTTGCTGACCGTCGTTTGCTATATGAACCGTTAACCCCAGATTGTGAAACATGGCTTGGATCATTTTCTGGTTCATCAGATTGTCTTCAGCCACTAAAATCACACTGTTCAAATCCAATGTAAGTGGGGCGTGTGTTGACTGAGCGACAGGTTTAAGAGGGTTTTCGGTTTCTTTCAACGGCAAGGTCACAAAAAAGACTGAGCCTCGATTGGGCTGACTTTCCAGAGAGATGGTTCCGCCGAGCAGATCGATCATTTTTTTAGTAATGGCCAAGCCCAGACCGGTGCCGCCAAAACGTCGTGTGGTGGTATTGTCTGCTTGTTCAAAAGCCTCAAAGATGGCGGTCTGTCGATCCTCTGGAATCCCAATCCCTTCATCACGTACCTGCAATAACAGAATCGAACGCTCGCGTGTGGCTGTCAACTCCACTTTTTTGCCAGGGGGTGTGAACTTGATTGCGTTACTCACAAGGTTCATCAGAATTTGATACAACTTGCTGCGGTCGGACTGAATCCAAGAAGGCAGGCTGTCGTCGAAGGAACAGGTGAATGTCAAAGCTTTGCCTTGTGCATGGGCTGAATTGATTTGAAACACGCCTTGCACAACCTCCTTCAGATTCAATGTTTCGAGCACCAATTCCATTTTATTGGCCTCGATTTTCGATAAATCTAACACATTGTTAATCACGATAGAAAGACTTTGTGCTCCCAATTTGATGTTCTCCAAATATTGCAAACTTTCGGAAGGCAACTGAGAATATTGCAACTGCTTGAGCAAGATTTGACTGAAGCCAATGATTGCATTCAATGGAGTACGAATCTCATGGCTCATATTGGCTAAGAATTGTGTTTTGGCAATGTTAGCAGAATCGGCTAGTCGTTTGGCTTCTTCGAGTTGCTGAGTTCGATCTTCCAATTGTTGGGTCCGGCGTTGGACTCGGTCTTCCAAGTGGTCTCTGGCCTCCCGGAGGGCGTGTTCCACTTTTTTACGTTCCACAATTTCTTGTTGGAGCTGCCGGTTGTTTTCTGCCAATTGCGAAGCATACGCTGCGCGTTCTTCTCGGATCGTATTGATGCGGTCCCCCAAACCCAGGGAGAGCAAAATCACTTCAATGGCTGAACCGATTTGTACCCCGAATTCAGTGAGGAAAGTGGCAGGCAATACCCCGAACTTCTGCAAAGACGCCGTCATCACGCCCAATAAAAAGAAATTCCAGGCAAATAGGAAATAACGAGCGGAACGATTGCCGCGTTTCCAGGCTAATAGCCCCGCGAACCACACGGTAACAGGATACGTCACCAAGGTGAGAGAGATTAAAACGATGATAAACCGATACGGGAGAAACACGGAGGCGAGAAGCAACAAACCCGAAAAAGTGACTTGTCCCCACAACACTCGATGCAAGCGAGGGACGGTGGTTTTGGTTTGCAAAAAGGTTTGTGTGAAGATCGGTGCCCAGAAGATCGCACTGCTGATGAAAATCGGCAGGCTCACATTGCCCCACCATGGAAAACGGGGCCAGAGATAGGCAAAAGCAAATCCGTTGAGCACCAGCATCGCAGCTAAATAACTCGATATGTAAAAGACGTAATAAAGATAGCTGCGGTCTCGTACCGACAAAAACACAAAAAAGTTATACAAGGCCATGACCAACATGATCCCGTAAAACAAACCAAATCCAAAAGTTTCCTGATTGACCTTTTCCGCAAATGTTACCGGACTCCATAAGGTCAGTGGAACCTGCATCGCCCCGTTTGTTTGTACTCTTAGATACACCGGATAAGCGCTAGATTGTGCGGGGATATTCAATTGGAAAATAAAGTTGCGGTGGTCGATGGTTCGCTGATCATACGGCAGCAGATCGCCGGTCTCATGCGTTTTCCAGGTGCCATCGAGATTTTGGGTATGCAAGGTGAGGTTGTCTAAAAGTGGATAACCCACTTCCAACAATCGGAGAATGGATTGATCCTTTGTATTTTCTACCTGAAATCGGAACCAGTATACGGATTTCGTATAACCAAAATTGGGAACTTCCTCGGTAAAAGGAACGAATTCAGAGTGGAAGTCAGGGGCCAAAAGATCGGAAAGTTTCCACTGACCCTCCTGATCTTCTAAGTATTCCAGATAGGTGCCCAAAGCATAGTGTCCTTGGGCAGGGTCGATTGGTAGGGGGGGAGAGGCGGCGTTGGGAGAAGAAGGAACAACCAGCGCTCCGAATATCCCAAGGAACAACCAAGCGAGATGGTAGTGGACATACCACCCACGGATTGTTTGCAGGATCTGGAACGCAGAAGGGCCCATAATGTGCTGATGTTCATTGAATCTGAAACTGTCATAAAATAACAACAAAGAAACAAAACATATTAAACAAAACTGAAACAGTTTGCAAATTCAGGCTAGGAAATTTTATAGCCTCAACCTTGGCCACCCCAAAGCTGCTCCAAACGTTGATCCCGTCCACAAGCATAACGATAATACTTATAACGTAAGGGGTTTCTGAGATAATAATCTTGATGGTAATCTTCGGCAGGATAAAACGTGGAAGCCTCTGTCACTTCGGTATACACGTTTTTGAAACGTTGGCTTTTGACTAGATCCGATTTGGATTGTGCTGCCTGCATTTCCTGTTGTTCATCATGATAAAAAATGCCGGTGCGGTATTGGCTTCCGGTATCGCAAAATTGTCGATCTTTCACAGTGGGATCGATGTTTTTCCAAAAGACTTTCAACAACGTAGCATAGTCGACTTGTGCTGGGTCATAAACCACTTGAACCGCTTCGGTATGTCCGGTAGTGCCAGCGGTCACTTCTCGGTAAGTGGGGTCTTTTTTATGACCCCCGATGTAGCCTGAGGTGGTGGAATACACGCCTTTCAACTCATCGAAAGGATGCTCCATGCACCAAAAACATCCACCCGCGAAGGTTGCTTTGGCTGCGGATTCGGGAGCTGCGTTTTGTTTCTCAGATTCGGGCGAGGCCATCAAAATCCAACTGGACCCAGCCAACAGAGAAACGATAAATGTGAATTTTAAAAAGAAGTTTTTGAATACCATAATGGCTCCTTATTTTTGGAAAGTTGGCAACCCATGAAATGATTGCCAACCCATGAGGTGATCGGAAGATTGGTCATAAATGATTCACTGGATGATGTTGAATTAGTAACTCAAATGATTACAAAGATCCAAATGCAACTCCGTTCTTTATCTGAAGCGTCTTACCTTTTGTTAACCCTGGCTGCATTGTTTTGGGCAGGGAATATTGTACTCGCACGAGGGGTGACGGATCTCATTCCTCCGGTCAGCTTGGCGTTTTGGCGTTGGACGGGAGCGTTGTTGCTCGTGTTGCCTTTCACATGGCGTTATGTGAGGCAGGATTGGAAAGCTGCCCTGCATTCGTGGAAAATCATGCTGGTGCTGTCCATATTAGGAATCGCCTGTTACAACACCATGCTTTACAAGGCGGTCCAAACGACAACCGCTATCAATGGGGCCTTGATGCAATCGAGCATGCCTGCGGTGATTATTTTGATTTCACTGATAGGTTTCCGTGAACGCATTTCCAAATTGCAACTCTTGGGGGTGATGTTGTCCATGAGCGGTGCCGCTCTGATTGTGTTACGTGGGGAATTGAAAACCCTACAAACATTTGCCTTTGTCGAGGGGGATCTGTGGATGCTCGCTGCCGTTGTTTTGTATGCGGTGTATTCCGTCTTACTCCAGAAACGCCCCTCGATCCATCCGTTCAGCTTTCTGACACTGACCTTTGCTGTTGGAAGCCTGTGCCTGCTACCGCTCTATATTTGGGAATGGTCCTGGGTTGGCCCAGTGAACCTGAATCAAGACGTGCTGTTGAGCATACTGTACGTGGCAATTTTTCCTTCCATCCTCGCGTATCTGTGTTGGACTCGCGGAATCGAATTGATTGGTGCCAATCGAACCGGCTTGTTTATCAATTTTATCCCCCTTTTTGCCTCAATGCTGGCGATTTCCTTTCTGGGGGAAACCTTCCACCTGTTCCATGCAATTGGCATGGCGCTGATCTTTGGAGGGATGGTGCTGTTCAATCGGAACTCATCGAGGCAGTAGGCCTTTTGTTACATTTGTTACAGTTTTTTCCGCAGCTCAGAAATCGTGTGTTAACAAAACTCTGTTACCCCTCAGCGTCCATTCAGTGGAGCAGGTTGAGGCATCTCAGAATGTGTGAAGCATCTCAGAATGTGTGAAGCATCTCAGAATTCGGTAATAGATAAGGTTGATTTAGAAGTACTATAACGGAAACAAGGGGGGACATGACGATGAAACGAAGTGGATTATTCAAAATAGTATTCATCCTGGCAGGTTTGCTGGGCATATCAACGATAGCGATTGCCAAAGATTGTATTGGCGTGATTCCGGCAGGATCCGGTCATGCGTTCTGGAATGCCGTGGAGGCTGGTGCCCAACAGGCTGGAAAAGAACTGGGCATTGCTATCTATTACCGAGGTCCAAATGATGAGTCGAACACAGAGGGACAGCGTTTGATCATTAACCGGGTAGTGGAACAAGGTTGTAAAGGTTTGGTGCTTGCCCCCAATGTTCCCGAACGTGCTGAAGATGTGGCTGCTCTCAAAGCAAAAGGAATTCCGACCGTGTATATTGATCGCGACACAGGCGGAGCTGATGTGTTGAGCGTGATTGCAACGAACAACTATGAGGCAGGCAAATTGGCCGGTCGAGAAATGGTCAAACGCTTACAAGGGAAAGGCACCGTCGCGTTGTTGCGGCTGAGAAAAGGTGTGGCTTCCACGGAGGCTCGCGAACAAGGTTTCCTGGAGGAGGTCACTCAAGCGGGACTCCGTATTGTCCTGGATGACTATTTGGGAACGCAGGTGGGTGAAGCACGACTCACCGCAGCACAACTCCTCCAAGATCGAATCGAGACCTTGGATGGTGTGTTCACTCCTAATGAATCCACCACCTTAGGGACCTTACGTGCTCTTCAAAAGCTCAAAAAAGCAGGCCAAGTGACTCATATCGGGTTTGACTCCAGCGAGTTGCTCATCAAGGCGTTGGCATCGGGGCAGGTGTTTGGTCTTGTAGTCCAGCAGCCCTTTGAAATGGGGTATCAGGGCGTGTACACTGTGCATCATAAAAGCGTTCAAGATCCATCAGACCATTTGGACATTGAGGTCGTTTTTGCCAAGAAAACCAATATGACAGATCCTAAAATCCATCAACTCTTGCACATGGATGACTCGCCAGCGGATTAGCTCTATGAACCAAGAACACTGTCCTTGTGGAAGTCAGCAAACTTATCAAGACTGCTGCAAACCGTTGTTATCTGGCCAATCGTCAGCCAGGCGCCCGGAACAATTGATGCGGTCGCGGTACACGGCATTTTGTGTAAGCAACGCTGAGTATTTGGAGGCCACACACCATCCTGCTCAACGAGAACCCCATGAGCGTCAGGCGTTGGAGGCTTCCTTCGAGGGCACGGACTGGCTGGGACTGAAAGTGCTGCACGTCAATGAAACGCGGATGCAGGAAGGTATCGGCTCTGTGGAGTTTGCCGCGTTTTACAAAAACCAGAACGGTGTGGGGCAATTGCATGAGGTTTCAGAATTTGTCTTGGAATCAGGACAATGGTTTTATGTGCAAGGACAGAGCTTGGAACCTATTAAGATCGGACGCAACGATCCGTGCTGGTGTAGCAGTGGCAAGAAATATAAAAAATGTCATGGGTGATTCCCTTAAGAATATATTGCTCGTGTTTGATCAAGCGAGGGGTTTCGCAACACTCCTTATTGGGAATACAAACCATTTAGCGATATAATGAAAACTACACGCTGCCCTGCCTAATCCATGGTTTTCAGCAAGAGAAAGGAATCCCATGTTCATTGCCAATCCTATCTATGATGTCGTCTTCAAATACCTCATGGAAGACAAAGAGGTCGCCATCCTGCTCATCTCCGAAATCTTGGGGGAAAACGTCATCGATTTGGAATTCAAACCCCAAGAATCGGTTGGGAAATTCGGAAAACCTCATCTCTTCACCATCTACCGCATGGATTTTTCGGCCAAAATCCAACTCCCCAACCAACAATTCAAACAGGTCCTCATTGAAATCCAAAAGGCCAAGTTTCATACCGATATCATGCGATTCCGAAATTACTTAGGGATGCAATACTCCAATAAGGAAAATGTCGTTATTGAACAAAGCGGCGGAAAGGAAATCAAACACGCTTTACCCATTCACAGCATCTATTTTTTAGGTCATCGACTCGACCACATTGAAGCCCCCATTGTGCAGGTCAAACGGGCCTATTGGGATGGAACCACCGGGGAACCCATCTCAGAACGAGAAGAATTCATCGAAAGCCTCACCCATGACAGTATCATCATTCAGATTCCCCAGTTGCGAAAAGAAATGAGAACCGATTTGGAGAAAATCCTCAGTGTCTTTGACCAAAGTTATGTGGTCCACCACGATAAACACATTCTCGACATTGATGATGAGCAGATCCCCGAAAAGTTCCGCAAGGTCGTCCGGCGATTGATCAAGGCCAATTCGGAAGAAGAGGTCCGGCAAAACATGAATCTGGAAGACGAATATCTGGAAGACTTGCAGGCTCAAGAACGCGAAGTTCTTAAAGCCAAACAAGAAACCGCTGAAGCGAGGCAACAAGCTGAGCAAGCCGACCAAAGAGCCGAACAAGAACGGGAGCGCGCCGAGCAAGCTGACCACCGAGCCGAGCAAGAAAAAAAACGCAGCAAACAGTTGATTGAAATTCTCAAAAAGCATGGCATCGACCTCAACGAATGACGTCACAGGCGTTACAGCTTCCATTGTTACAATTGTTACAAACTTTCCGAGGTCTCTGTAATTCCCAGTTCATTTTCGGTTGCAAGAGTCAAAATGGGCATCTGAGGCAACAGATGATTTCCCAGGGCAATTGAGCATTTTCCAAATTCAACCGAGGAGGCATGATGGAATCGAGGATCTACAAATCAAGCATTTGCAAATCAAAAATCCGTATTATTTCAAAAATACTAGGAGGGTTGGGAATCCTATGCAGCTTGGCAGTTTCCGCGACGGCAAAGGATTGCATTGGAGTCATTCCTGCGGGATCGGGACACGCTTTTTGGAATTCGGTAGAAGCCGGAGCCAAACAAGCCGGGAGAGAATTGGGCATTGAGATTTATTATCGAGGGCCTGCGGATGAGTCGCGTACGGAAGTGCAAAACACGGTCATTGAACGGGTGCTGGAAAAGGGATGCAAGGGCCTAGTGATTGCGCCCGGTGCTCCCGAACGAGCAGCGAATGTAGCGGCCTTACGGGCACAGGGCATTCCCACGGTTTATATCGACCGAGACACGGGTTGGGCCGATGTGGTGGGTGTGATTGCAACCAATAATTATGAAGCTGGAAAGTTGGCCGCTGAAAAAATGGCAGAAGCGCTTCAAGGGAAAGGCAATGTCGCTTTGTTACGACTGAAAAAAGGAGTGGCTTCGACCGATGCACGAGAGCAAGGCTTCTTGGAAGGAGCCACTGCTGCCGGGCTGACCATCGTGACAGATGATTATTTGGGAACTCAGGTGGGGGACGCACGCGAAACTGCCGAAAAAAGCCTGCGCGGCAAATTGACTGAATTGGATGGGGTGTTCACTCCCAATGAATCCACAACCATAGGGACGTTGCAGGCGTTGCAACGGCTTAACAAAGCAGGCCAAGTGATCCACATCGGATTTGATTCCAGCCAGACCCTCATTCGAGCGATGAAAACGGGAAAGCTGTATGGGCTGGTGGTGCAACAACCCTTTGAGATGGGATACCAAGGCGTGTATATGGCCCACACCAAGTCGGCTCGTGATCGGAAAGAGGTGGTGGATACCGGGGTTGTGTTTGCGACCCAAGCCAATATGGAACGGCCTGAAATCCGTCAGTTGTTGCACATGGACTACACGCATGGCATTGCAAATGGTACGACCAAACCCCAAAACTGAGCGAACAAAAAAACCACCTTCCCCCCTTTGTTTCAATTGTTACAAAATTTTTTTTCTTCCTGAAATTCCCCATTAACTTCCTGCATTTACTCTTTTCCCAGATGGCGATTCAGAGGGCTGAGCACCCAACGAACTCGCCTCTAATCTCTCAGATGGATTTTGAACCGGAGGCACGGTTCGGAGGCAAATGGTCCTGAAATCGGAGGCTCGTGGAGGCAACGGTTTTGAACCGGAGGCACGGTTTTGCAAAGTCCGCATTATCCAATCATCGAAAGCAGGAGGAATCTCATGAAAAAGTTCATTAAATCTTTGGCATTGGTTTTAGCAACCGGATTCATCACATCCACTGCTGCCATGGCAGCCGATAAAGTTTTGGTGGGACTCATCACCAAAACCAACACGAATCCTTTCTTTGTGAAGATGCGAGAAGGAGCGACGCAAAAAGCCGAAGAATTGGGTGTGGAGCTACGCACCTTTGCGGGGCGCTATGATGGCGACAATAATTCTCAAGTAGAAGCAATCGAAAACTTGGTTGCCTCGGGAGCCAAGGGCATTTTGATTACCCCCAACGATCCAGCGGCCATTGTGCCGACCATCAAGCGAGCACGGGACGCTGGACTCGTTGTCATTGCTTTGGACACTCCCTTGAGTCCGGCGAGTGCAGCAGACGCAACCTTTGCAACCGACAATTTCAAAGCCGGTGAGCTGATCGGGATGTGGGCACGAGCTAAAATGGGCGATCAAAGCAAGTCCGCGAAAATCGCATTGCTCGACCTGAACAGCAGTGAAATCACTGTAGACGTTGCTCGCAACCAAGGCTTCTTAAAAGGCTTTGGCATCGATCTAGCCGACCCCAATGACATTGGCGACGAAAAAGACCCCCGAATCGTTGGAAACGATGTGACCAATGGTTCTGAAGAAGGCGGCCGCAAGGCAATGGAAAACCTCATGCAAAAAGACCCGGAAATCAACCTCGTTTACACCATCAATGAACCCGCAGCAGCTGGTGCTTATGAGGCTTTGAAAGCGGTAGGTCGCCAGAAAGATGTATTGATTGTCTCCGTAGATGGCGGTTGTCCAGGAGT
This sequence comes from SAR324 cluster bacterium, assembly GCA_028281495.1. Taxonomy (GTDB): domain Bacteria; phylum SAR324; class SAR324; order SAR324; family NAC60-12; genus JANQJU01. The sequence continues at coordinate 68,543 of JANQJU010000044.1, read as the reverse complement.
GAAAAATGTGGATTCCAAGGTGATCGGAGCGACTTCCATGCAGTTCCCATTGCTCATGGCTGCGATGGGGGTGGATGCGATTGTGAAATTCGCAGAAACCGGTGTGAAACCAGGCGCGACCCCTGGCTTGGATTTCTTTAATACCGGAGTTCAATTGATCACCAATGAGCCTGCGGCTGGCGTTCCTTCCATTGATGCCAAAGCTGGTTTGAGAAAGTGCTGGGGATAATCCTCGCGTTCACGCAATCCTCCTCGGGGGTGTCAATGGGAGCTTGATGGATTGACCTGCTGACACCCCTCTCTTCTCTTTCTAACTCGCTCATGCATTCACGAGAGCACGCGCTTGAGCAACTTGTCGGGGGTAATCTTATGTCTGAATCTGTAGAATCCAAACCGCAATCCGTGGCGGACTTTGAAAAGGTGGCCAATGCGGCAGCAGGCCCGGTCGCCCAATTCAAAGACGAAACCGAAACATTTGGCAAACGAGTGCATCGGTTTTTTCACACACATCCCACCGCAGCACCGTCTTTTGTGTTGCTGCTCACGATTATCGCGTTCACCATCATTGTGGGGGATCGGTTTTTCCACCCGTTTAATTTGTCGTTGGTACTTCAGCAGGTCACGATCATTGGTGTCTTGGGAATTGCCCAAACGTTGATCATTCTCACTGCTGGGATCGATTTGTCAGTGGGAGCGATCATGGTGTTGTCCTCGGTGATGATGGGACGGTTGGCCATGGATTTTGGATGGCCTCCGTCTCTGGCATTGCTTGGTGGACTGATGGCGGGCGCGATCATGGGCGCGATCAACGGTTCATTGGTCACTCGGCTCAAACTGCCTCCTTTTATTGTCACTTTGGGAACGTGGAATATCTTTTTCGCTCTGAACTTGTGGTATTCCAAAAGCGAAACAATCCGTTCCCAAGATATCGAAGCCACGGCCCCCTTGTTGCAATGGACGGGGATTTCCTTTGAATTTTTATCGGCACGACTCACCTTAGGTTCGTTGCTGATGCTCGTGCTGTGTGCGGTGGTTTGGTATGCCTTGAATTGGACTCCCTGGGGTAAACATGTTTACGCCACTGGGGATGATCCCGGAGCTGCTGAATTGGCGGGGATTCGAACGGATCGGGTGCTATTGTCTGTGTATGTGGTGGCTGGATTGATCTGTGCTATCGGAGCTTGGGTGCTCATTGGGCGAATTGGTTCGGTCAGTCCGCAAGCTGGCATCACGGCCAATCTGGATAGTATCACTGCCGTCGTGATTGGTGGGACCAGTTTGTTCGGTGGGCGGGGTTCCATCGTAGGAACGCTGATTGGAGCCTTGATCGTGGGCTTGTTTCGTAATGGTCTTGCTCTCGCTGGAGTGGATGTCCTGTGGCAAGAATTCACCGTTGGTATGTTAATAATTGTCGCCGTCTCGGTTGACCAATGGATTCGAAAATAGGAAAGGAGGCACTATGCAAACACAATCCACCAAAGCACAACCCATTTTGCAAGCACGCGGTTTAGTGAAACGCTATGGAAAGGTCACCGCATTAGACCACTCGGATTTTGAATTGTATCCGGGAGAGGTCTTGGCCGTCATTGGCGACAACGGTGCGGGAAAATCGTCATTGATCAAAGCCTTATCCGGAGCCATCGCGATTCAAGAAGGTGAAATTCAATTGGAAGGCAAACCCATTCATTTCACGAGTCCCATGCAAGCCCGCGAGGCAGGAATCGAAACGGTGTATCAAACGTTGGCGGTGTCTCCCGCTTTGGGCATTGCGGATAACTTATATTTAGGACGTGAATTGCTCAAACCGGGAATCTTGGGAAAAGTATTTCGTATGCTGGACAAACAAGCGATGCGCAAACAAGCCCGCGAAAAGCTTTCGGAACTGGGCTTGTTGACGATCCAAAACATCAATCAAGCGGTTGAAACCTTATCCGGCGGACAACGTCAAGGGGTTGCCGTGGCACGGTCGGCTGCATTTGGCAGTCGTGTGGTGATCATGGATGAGCCAACCGCAGCGTTGGGTGTGAAAGAATCGCGTCGTGTGTTGAATCTGATCAAAGATGTGCGCGATCGAGGGCTTCCGGTGGTGTTGATCAGTCACAACATGCCCCATGTGTTTGAAGTGGCGGACCGGATTCATATCCACCGCTTGGGCAAACGGATTGCTGTGATCACGCCCCAAACCCATACTATGTCAGATGCTGTCGCTATCATGACGGGAGCGATGGATCCAAATGACCATGAAGCGGGAGCCTATCAATGAAACGACTTACCTTGCTCTGCCTTGGAATCTGTTTTTCCCTCCACCTGCCCCAGGCGGCAGAACTCAAATCCATTGGTGTCAGTGTGGCGGATTTGGGAAATCCGTTTTTTGTGAAGATCTCGGAAACCGTGGTGGAGCAAGCCCGTACATTGGTCGGAGACGAAGTGGAAGTGATCGTGCGATCCAATGCCTATGATTTGCAACGACAGTTGGCACAAATCAAAGAATTCATTGAGATGCGGGTCGATCTAATCATTTTATCCGCAGCCGATAGCCAAGGCATTGAGCCGGGGGTGCGTCTAGCGCAAAGTGCCGGAATCAAAGTCATTGCAGTGGACATCAATGCGGCCGGAGCAGACGCCACCATCACGACCGATAACATCCAAGCCGGAGAGCTGGCCTGTGAGCATTTGGCCCAAAAGCTCAATGGCAAAGGCAATTGGGTTATCATCAACGGAGCGCCCGTTTCTTCAGTCCGAGAACGGGTTGCTGGTTGTAAGTCGGTGTTGAACAACTATCCAGGAATTACCTTACTTTCCGATCAGTTGAACGGCGGTGGAAGTGCCGAAGGGGGGATGGAGGTGATGACCTATTTGCTCAACGCGTATGATCATATCGACGCTGTGTTTGCGATCAACGATCCTACCGCAAGTGGAGCCGTTATGGCTGCTCAGCAAGCAGGGCGAGATGAGTTCCTGATTGTCTCTGTGGATGGTGCCCCCTCTGCCCAACACGCACTTGCGAACACCAACAGTCCTTGGGTGGCTTCTGCTGCCCAATTTCCTCGACAAATGGCCGTTCACGCCGTGAAACAAGGCCTCCGCCTCCTCAAAGGTCATCCTGTTGAACCCAAAATGACCTTGCTTCCTGCCCAATTGATCACTGCTGAAAACCTTCCTCAATATCAAGGGTGGCAGCCTTAAAAAACTGTTGGCTTTCCCACCTACTTTGACCGACTTTGAATGCGGCGCTTTGGTTTTTACCCCTGCGTATGGTTTACATTTGGTCGTCGGTATATAAAGATCAGCTGCATGAAGGCAAAGAGTATCAAATGCTCAAACCTGTGATCACGATTTGGTTGTTGGCAGAAAACTTGTTTTCACCCAGGATCACGGAAGAATTTCATCATCATTTCCAATGCCAACTACGACAGGATCATAGAAGTGTCACCATGACCAAAACATTATTGATTTTGATTGGCCCTAAAGGGGTGGGAAAGACATACATCGGCAGCTTGGTCGATCAACATACAGAAATTGCCTTCCTCCGAGTCGAACCCATTTGGATCCGATATTATAACAGTGATCGAACTGGCAATCCCGGTTGGGAACTGGTTGCAGAAGCAATTGAGCAATTGTTTGTTGAGCACGATCACGTGATGATCGAGTCACTAGGAGTGGGAGAAACGTTTGATAAACTGATTGAGCAAATGGACGGGAAATGTACCATTCGTCTCATCCGAGTGAAGACCGCACTGGAAACGTGTTTAGAACGGGTCCGCAACCGAGATGCCTCACAACACATCCCTGTCTCTGATGACAAGGTAGAACAATACAATCAAATTGCCGAAAAGGTTGTGCATGAATGGGATTTGGTCATTGACAACAATGGGCCAGCTTCCGACGATGATATCCTGAAGTCTATTCAGCAACTCAGTCACACTTGATACTTTTTCCCGATATTATGTAGCTGCTGGGGCCAACTTCCTCCTAATCGCCACCATCTCTCATTCCTCCGAACCTAAAAGAAAGTCAGAGGTAGCTGCTGGGACCAACTTCCTCCTAATCGCCACCATCTCTCATTCCTCCGAACCTAAAAGAAAGTCGGAGGAGGTATTTGCAGAGGAAGCGGACCCCGGTTTGCCAAGAGGTCCGCATTTCAGGGTTATTCGACTTCGATGACATCGAGTGTGGGCATTTGCACCGTGAAATCCGGGCGATTCAGATCGGTGTCGAAATCGTCCGTGACCGGTTCAAAGAGGCTGTCTTCATCCAAGTCTTCCCAGGAAAAGGTGTTCGTGACATCGAAATCCACCACGACGGTTTTTTCGTCGCCTTCATTCAAGGTCACCGGGGTATCGAGAGCAATTGTACGGATGTTGCTGCCTGGAGTAATATTCAAAACCGCGTCGTCACGCGTTTCGACATGTTCGATGGCTTGATTTTGGGTCAAGTGCATCCACGTGAAGTTGGAGGAGAAATCTTCGGAAAATGTGTGGCCCAGGACATCCCCTTGGAGCAAAGACGCACTGGGTAAAAATCCAACATCTCCATCCGAGTTGTCGTAGTCTTCAAAGATCTGAATGAAGCTGCCGCGACGGGCATTGTCGTTGACAGTCAAATAGTCGATCTGTTGGGCGACCATCACAATGGTCATGCGCAGGTGAGTGTAGGTTCCTACACCGAGTGTAGAAGCGCGAGCAATCCGGGTTCGGTCGTTTGTGAGTTCGCGCACGGCGAAGTCTGCACGTCGGACACTCGCATCCAAGACAGTGACTGGATTTTCATCGTCTTCCGATTGCAAAAGTTCCACTTTGGATACGGCCACTTTGTACTTGTGTGGAGTGGAATTGGAAGTAATGCGTTCGGTGCTACTCGATTTCAGCCGACCGTCCACATTCAGGGTCGCGGTGGTCGTGTCTGTTTCGCCAGTGGAGGCGTTATCTGAAGAATCATTGGAATCGCTGTCAGAACCCGCGCCACCACAAGCAATCAGGGCGAAGGCCATACCTAATAAAACTAAAAGTTTCCATTTCTGCATAGTTACCTTTGGGATTGGAGTGTTGAGGATGTCAATATAAACGCCAATGCACCAACTCTCTTTTCTCTCTCTTTTTCTCTCTTTCTAAGGTCAACCCATCTTCCTGATAGGTTTCTTTAACCGCAGTCTTATTCTTTAATCAGAGTCTCATTCTTTAACTGAAGTCTCATTCTTTAACTGAAGTCTTATTCTTTAACCGGAGTCTCATTTTGTGCTTATGGTTCGTTCTTCTTGTGTTCCTTCCCTCTGAAGCAGGAACCTAGAAAGACAATCGGGTTGGGTCCCAAGCAACCAGATCCTCTTTCGTCGGTCCCTACCCCAGAGGAAAGGGCACAGGAGAGTTGTACGAAGCACCGATTCCCCTGAAAGTTAGTGCCGAGGGAGGAAACACGGTTGAGGTCCCAGTTCGACCGTGCATCCCCCTTCTCGGTCCTAACTCCAGGGAAAGGGCACTGGCACAGGAGTGAATCGGTTAAAGTGCGTTGTTGAATTCGTCTTGTGTCAAGCTGCCATCGTTATCGAGGTCGAGGCGGTCAAAAACGCTGTCAAAGCCATTCCATTCGTCGGCACTGATCACCCCATCGTCATTGCTGTCCATTAAGGCAAAGCGGTCTGAACGATTGCTCAACTGCAAGGTATCGTTGAGAGCAAGACCGGCACGCATGAGTGTGAACAGTTCTAGAAATTCGCTGGGGCTGAGGTCACCATCTGAGTCCGAATCCAAAGCCTGGTAAAGCGTGTCGGTCCCATGCCATTCGTCGCTGTTGATCAACCCATCTTGGTTGCTATCGAGGTCCAAGAATAGGGTTCGGGGAGCAACGCGGGCCACCGTGTCATCAAGCTCTTCGGCCAATCGTAAGGCTTGGAAAACCGCAAGAAATTCGTCGGTGGAAATGGAATTGTCGTCGTTGGTATCGATGACATCGAACAAGCTCTCAGAAAGCCCCCATTCCTCAGCACTGATGGCGAGGTCGTCATTGTCGTCGAAGGCATCGAAGATGTCGCGTACTGTTCGAGTGGTGCTGTCATCAGTCGGTCGCAGTTCGTCCTGGAGAGCGATGCGTGCTTGGAACTCTTCTTCGGTGAGGAACCCATCCCCATCGGCATCCAAGCGTGTGAAGGCGGCTTCAGGGCCTTGCCATTCGTCGGCAGAAATTTGGCCGTCCCCATCCGTGTCACCTCGTTCAAAACCGGAAGGAGGACGGTAGAACTCACTGGCAGTCAATTCTCCATCGGCTGGAAGGCGGTCAGCGAGAGTGAAGAAATCGTCAACTGTGGTGATGGCGTTAGGGGCCGAGGTGTTGTTGGTAGAAGGCTGGGGACGGCGTGAAGTTAGAGGATGTTGCTGATTCCATTCCGCTTCGCTAATCACTCCATCTTGATTGGTATCAATGGCTTCGAAAGCCCCATCTTCGGAAGTGATATAACCATCTTGATCGACGTCGATTTGCTGAAAGGTCTCGTGACTGAGCGAAGTTTCCGGATACAAGGTTTGTTGCTCGTCCACCCAAGCGATCCATTCTGCTTCGGAGATTTTGCCGTCTTGGTCGGTATCCAGTTCGCGGGTGGAGTCGGTAAAGTTAGTTTCTGGTGGAGTGGATGCGGGTTCGGAAATGTTGGAGAAAACTTCACTACTGTCGACGTCGCTGCTGTCGGAACCGCCTTCACTGGAACAACCAAAAAAAACTAATGCCAACAGCCCGATGAACAAGAAGCACATGCTCTGGCTGAGTGCACGTCGTGGTTTGCGATGAATTGTTAAAAAAGTCATGGTGTCCTCATTTCGCTACAAGTTCGTTTCCTGAATTCTTGAAAAACCGTTCAGAGTCCGTTGGGTGACTCTATGCTTTAAAGATAACTTGCCTGGAAAAATCGCCGAGTTTTTTTCAAGCTTTTTTGACTTTTTTTGTTCACTATAGGTGAACACTTTTGAAAATCAGGTGAACACTTTGAGGGAGGGGTTCGATTTTATAAAGATCTGCCAGGAATTATGGTGTCTGGGTGGGCTCTTTCAGAGTTCTATTTTATAATAGATGTCATCCCAAGGATCGATTGGGGTCCGAAGAGAAGGTGATGTTCACCAAAAAGAAGAGACCATTGTAGAAGAAACCCATGAAGAAACTGTTCACCAAAAAATAAAAATAGCTTATAGTTGAAAGTGAACTTTGTCATTGTCATTAGGGGAACACTCGAACAGGAGGGGAACCTTTCCAGTGTGGGCGCAATCAGGCAGCAGGAAATCTTATGCATTTACGAGATTTGAAAATTGATACTGATTTGGAATTAGACGTGTACCAATACCGAGATTGTCGGAGCCTGTTGAAGGACTACTTCGAGAGCTGTAAACGGGAGGACAAAAAATACTCGTTCCGTCATTTCACCAAGCGGCTAGGACTCAATTCTCCAGGATACATTCAGTCGATTTTACAGGGCAAAAAATCCATTTCGGATCGTTTGTTGGAGCAACTGATTCAACTGATGGGGCTGCGGCATAACAAACGGGCGTATTTCGAATTGTTGGTGCGAATGGAGCGGGTGGATTTTTCAAGCCCCTTGTATCAGGAGTACTACGAGGCGGCTCAGAGCATGCGTTCCAAGAATCTGAAAATCACTAGCATTGATGAAGCCCAATGCAATTGCATCTCGTCGTGGTATCACTGGGTGGTGCGGGAAATGACCATGCTCAAAGGCGCGACCTTGAACATTCAGTGGTTTAAGAAATGTTTGAATCGATTCATTCCCCTTTCAACCAAACAAGTGATAGGAATCATCGAAGATCTGAAAACGGCTGAACTGCTGGTAGAACAAGACCATGAGATTTCAACACCGGATCCGATTATCAATTTTGCTGATGATAAGATCTCCACGGTCTTGAAAATGTATCACAAAGGCACAATGGAGCAGGGAATCTTAAGCTTGGGTACCAAGGCCAAAGATCGAGAGTATGGTTCGGTGTTGATCGCCACCACGCCGGAAAAGTGTCAGATTGTGAAAGAAAAGCTCCGCAAGATGCGTCGAGAAGTGTTGGAATCGCTGGAAACACCCAGCGGAGAAGCTACCGTGTTGGTTTCCTTTTCCTATCAAATGTTTCCAGCTGCTCAAGTGGAAGATAAAGACGCATCCTAAGCAACTATGAAGACCCCCGTGTATGGAGAAAATATGCGACTCTCCCATTCCTTCAGGCATTTTATCCTTTCGATCACGACCGCCTTCTTGCTGTTAGCCGTTCCGTTTGGGTGTGCAGTAGAGTTTGGCAATCCTTCCGATGAAGGAGATTCCGGAGACATGGTGCAAAATGAAACCAGCATCTCTGGCACCGCTGCGGAAGGGTTGGCTGTAGCACAAGCCACCATTCAAATCTGGGATGCGCAAGGGCAAACCTTCGAAGGAGGAACAACCGCTGCCAATGGCCATTATGAATTCGTGGTTTCAGAAAATGCCGTTTATCCATTACTCGTCTGTGCAATACGTGAAGAGGATGCCACCCTGTGCAGTTTTGTGGAAAGTGGGTTGGCGGAAGGAGGAACCATTACATTGCATTTGAATCCGATCAGCTTGCAGGCGTCTCGAATGGTTCTCGATTTTTCAGTGGGGGCTATCAGTGATTTTTCTGCTGAGGAAATTGCACAACACCTGACTGCCTTTTCAGGTGACTTTGTGAGCACTGGACAAACCTTAGTCGACCAAGTCATTGGGGCTGATGTGGCGTTCACGCTGTTCAATGATGATCCTTCTTTTGTGGCACGTTCCGGCGAGAGTGCTGCTTCTTCTACAACCACACCCTCTGTTGCCGACATTTTACTAGATGGTCTGGGGCAATTCGCCCGTCGTAATGGCCAAATGCTGAATACGTTCCTAGTCCAGCGGATCGAGGAGACCACTCAGGCCACGGACCCTGTCTTGCTCACGTCCCAATTTCAGATGGATTTTTCGGCCCAATTGCTCAATGCCGGTGTGGAAGCATCTCGTTCATCGACGGTGCTGACGGAGGCCAATATTCGTGAAGACGCCACCAATTCCATCAGTGCCATTGCAACGGATCTGGAAACGGTGTTGACGGAAGCCAATACGCAATCCTTGAATGACACCATCACCGAATTGGCTCTCAATGCAACCATCGAAGCTTTGAATACCGTGCTGGAAGAAGAGGAGCAGTTGCGCACCTCTCTTTCAGAAAATCAATTCCGCAGGCTGGTGAATAATGTCGTGAATGTCATTCGAGAAAATGTGGTTTCGACGTTGCGCAGTCAGCAGGCTTCGGATGTCTCTCTCGAAGTCTTGGAATCCGCAATTAACAATGCTGCTCGGCAAGCCGGTTTCGTGATTGCACAATTGGAAGTCACCCAAGATTTGAATTCGTCAGTCCTCGAAGAGTTGTCACGAACCACCCAATCGGTGATCGAAGTCACCACCCAAGAGGTTGTAGCCAGTTCGGTTGCGAGTAACACATCCGACATCGATTTGCTTTCAGCCCAAACCACCGAAGCCCAAATCCATGCTTCCACGATGGGAGCGATCAACGAATTGGTCAATAATGCGGGGGTTTCTGGGGTACTCAAAGATTCCAATATGCGTCCTTCTGATACTCCGACTTTGGCCGTTCTTGACGAATTCGGGTTACCCACGGCAATTGATCAAATCATGCAGGTGACATTGGAAGATTCCAGCCAAGTGATTTCTTTGAATCGCAATGGAGCTATCGAGTTTCGTATCGAAGTGACGGTGAATGGCGTTCTCGAAACCTTAGACTTCCAAGGCGAAGTCAATAACCGCTCTAATAAAGTCGAAGGCCGTTTCCGTCTGCAATCCAATGCGCGTGTCACGGGCCGTTGGCAAGCGTCTCGAATGGACGATACCTTGAAGAACTTTAAGCTGCGCACCCTTCAAGGGGAAAGCTTCACCCTCTTTTCGGTGTTCTTGGAAGTGCCTTTGGAAGAAGGAGGGACCGTGACCGGACACGTAGTGCTTTATCGAGGAACGGATTTGTCACGAGTGTTGGAATGACTCTCAACAGTCCCTAGTGTGTCGGAACCGGTTTAACGGTAACCTTGGGCCTGCAAATGAAACAGTTCAGAATAACGGCCTGCTTGAGAAAGCAGTTCTTCGTGGGTACCGATTTCGAGGAGTTGCCCTTCATCCAATACGAGGATCCGGTCGGCCATACGGACCGTGGAAAACCGATGGGAGATGAGCACTGCGGTTTTGCCTTGGGTGAGTTCCACAAAACGTTGGAACACTTCGTGTTCAGCACGGGCGTCCAGGGCCGCGGTGGGTTCATCCAGGATGAGAAGATTGGCGTCCCGCATGTAAGCACGGGCTAGCGCTACCTTTTGCCATTCCCCCCCAGAAAGATCGAGGCCTTTGCGGAACCAACGTCCAACGACTTGGCTGTAGCGGTCGGGAAGTTTGGCAATGACGGCATCGGCCAGACTTTGGCCTGCTGCGGATTCGATACGGTCCTGGTTGTGACGTTCTTCAACACGCCCGACAGCAATGTTTTCACCAGCGGTGAGATAGTAACGGACAAAGTCTTGGAAGATCACACCGATACGATCGCGTAAGTCTGCAAGGTCATATTCTTTGAGGTCGCGTCCGTCGAGCAGGATTCGACCTTCGGTGGGTTCATAAAGGCGAGCGAGCAGCTTCACCAAGGTGGTTTTCCCAGCCCCATTTTCCCCCACCAGCGCCAATTTTTCCCCAGCTTTTAAGGTGAAAGACACATGACGCAATGCCCATCGTTCTGAGTTCAGGTAACGGAATCCCACGTCTTCGAAAGTGAAACCTTCTTGAACCGGACTTGGTATCGATAATGCGTTTTCAGAAGAAACGATTTTCGGTTCGATATCAAAAAAATCGAATAAATCCCGTAAGTACAGGGCACTTTCTGCCACGCTGGAAAAACGAGACAAGATGCCTTCCATCAAGCTCCGAAGCCGTTGGAACGATCCTGCCAAGAAAGTCAAATCTCCTAAAGAAAGATTCCCAGAAACCGTATTGAGGATGATCACCACATACGCCACGTAGTATCCCAGGTTGCCCACTGCTGAAAGCCCACTCCCCCAGGCAGAACGACGAATGGCCAGGGACCGGTTGGCCCGATAATAGTCAAAGGCGAGATTGCGATAACGGTCGGTGAGGAAGTTGGCTAGACCAAAAATTTTCACTTCCTTAGCGGTTTCGTTGCTGGCTCCGGCAAAGCGCAGGTAATCCAATTCGCGACGTTCTTCGGTCCAGCCATACATGAGGGAATAGGTTTGTCCGTGGAAATGGGCCTCTCCCAAGAAGGCGGGAATCAATGCCACGGCCAACAGTAGAATCAACCAAGGATTGAAGGCGACCAATCCCACAGCCAGGAATCCAATGGTGATGAGATCCTGAGCTTGTCCCAACACCTGCGACATCAACAAAATGCGACTGGAGACTTGACGTCGAGCGCGTTCGAGTTTGTCGTAGAAGGTAGAATCTTCGAAGTGATCCAGGTCCAGCCGCGTCGCGTGTTCCATCAATTGGACTGAAGTTTGATGGGCAAACAAATCACCAAGCAGGCTGTCCAATAGGGCGACGCTTCGGTTCAAGATATCGGCAACGACCGCCAAGCCCAATTCGATTCCCACGTACCACCACAGTCGTTCCAAATTTTGGGCCTCGCCTGCTTGCATCTGGAGCACCACCTCGTCGATGATCAATTTGCCCATATACAGCATAGCCAACGGAATCGAGGCTCGAATGATGCGTAAGCACACATTCAGCAACGTCATGGTGGGGCTACATTTCCAAATCATCCGGAAAAACTTAGGAAGGTGTTTCAATGCCTGAAACCGTTCTTGGAGTTTCAATTCAGGTTGGGATTTGAGAGGGGCCTTGGGATTGGTATGGTCCCCCGAAGCGGAGTTGGTTTGTTTTTTTGATTGAGAAGACGGTGTTGCCATAAGAAGACGGATCCATTTTTGATTTGCCGTTACCTATACTGCGTGCATAACTGGAAGTTCTTTCTCACCCTATTGGATTGGTTGCCCGATGTCTATGTTCTCTCAAAGCCCGGCTTTGCTCGGCTCGTTTTATGCCACTTCGGCATATTTGTTGTGGGGATTGCTCCCCGTGTATTGGAAAGCGTTTGGTGCGATTCCTGCGATGGAAATCTTGGCGCATCGGACGTTGTGGTCGTTGGTGTTTGTGGCGGCGTTGATCGGGTTGCAACGTCGTTGGAAGGAAGTCAAGCAAGTGATTGCGAAGCGATCCAATGTGTGGATTCTCTTGGTGAGTTCCTGTCTTTTGGCAGGGAACTGGCTGACCTATATTTGGGCAGTCAATGCCAACCACATCTTAGACGCCAGCTTGGGTTACTTCATTTTACCTTTAGTCAATGTCCTACTGGGATTCGTGTTTTTGAAGGAACGCTTCAATTTGTGGCAAACCGTTGCCATTGTCTTGGCCTGTTTAGGAGTCCTGAATTTTATTTGGAGTGTCGGCACCCTTCCGTGGATTGCGCTCGTGTTGGCATTCAGTTTCGCGATTTATGGATTGCTGCGTAAAATCGTGAAAGCAGAATCGCTTGTTGGTTTGGGGATCGAAACATTTTTAATGCTTCCTTTCGGCTTGGGCTATGCGCTGTATCTGGAAACCCAAGGGACAGGGCACTATTTCACGGATTGGTATACCGCTGCTTTGTTTGCGGGGGCAGGAGTGATTACGGCCGTTCCCCTGATCTGTTTTGCACATGCTGCTCGGAGACTCCGTCTTTCCACGATGGGGTTTTTCCAATACATTGCCCCCACTTGTAACCTACTTTTGGGCGTGTGGGTGTACAGCGAACCCTTCACCGAAACCTATCAAGTCACTTTTGGATTCATCTGGGCGGCATTGATCGTGTATTCTGCCAATTCGATGTGGGTGCAACGACAAACGTTGCGCGTCTCTGGCTGAAGAAATCTGGAAGGTGAGGGCCTTCCAGGCTTCATTTTATAAGATCTACCGCTCGCATTTCTTTGAGTTCCCAACCGCAAAATAGCAGTATCACTCCGGTGAATCGCAAGGTTCCCCATTGTTGTAATCGTGAATCTTGGAGGTAGGTGGATAACTGGGTTTCTGCTTCGGCCAGCAGTTCATCTGCTTTGGATTCCTTCCACTCGTCGCGTTTCAAGTACTTCAACTCAATCAAGAATCCATGTTGAATATCAGGGTATTTGGCCACAAACGGTTCTAAAAACAAATCCACATACCCTTTGTTGAACTCGTACTCACTCCGACAAAAAAACACATCATTGATATTGAGATAAGCCAGCAAAAACCCTTGGATCACTTTCTCGCGGGACAAGTAATCTCGAATACTGGTTTGGGCTTCGATTTGTTCGGCCAAATAACGAAACAAAGGCTCCCAAGCACCCTCCCAGGCCATGTCGCCAATGAGATCTGTAAATGTGTCCTTAGGAACCTCAAATCGTCCTACCTCAAGCAGTGCATCTCGTATATAGCCCAATATTAAATGCTGCACGGTTTGATTGGGAACCGCTAACGTGGATCTTCCTCGATACGCCCCTCGAAAGGTCAACAGCCCAAAGTAATAGAGCAGGGAACTGAAATTTTGGGGTTGATGCAACTGATCTAAAGGAAAGCTCTTCACGACTTCGGAAACGATCTGGCCTTCTTCGATAACCGTTTTTAAGCGATCAAAGTTTCCGTTGAGCTGCCGGTTGGCTAAGATCAAATGACGCAGCTTCCCGTAGTCAATTCGGACATTTTCATCGATCAAATAAGAGGGGGTTTTTCGTTTTGGATTGGTTTTACATTGCAGCACAAAGTGCCATACCATATCGGTGTTGAAGACATCTGAGCTTTGATCTTCACTGAAACGATAGCCATTGTACCATTCCCGCATGATGTCCAAGGATTCCTCTATTTCTAAATTCACGTAACCCACTTCGCGATAATATTCCAAAATGCCTCGGACCTCAGGTTCAGTAAATCCGAGCATTTCATCAAATTCGGAAGAGAGGCTCAGGTTGTCCCCTATATTGAAACCACTGGTCACGTCATCCAAGGTGACGGGGGACACTCCCGTCATGAACAATCGGGAAATGCCTGCTCCGAGCCCACTTGCTCCGCCTTTGATTACGGTAAAAAATTGACGAAAAAAGCCATCCCCATGCGTGAGATCATGATAGGCCCGTTCCCCGGCATGCACTAAGATGTTGTTGGCAAAATTGTCGTATTCGTCGATCAACACATAGAGTTTCACGTCCAGCTTAGCGGCAGCATCGAACAGGCGATTCAATTGGCTATGAATCGTGGGTGCTGCCAAAATCGACGATAGGACTTCTGGTGGAAAGCTCTCCGGATAACTTTCCAAACACGTACGCAACCGGTTTTGAGTATGATCTTCAAAAGAGGGTTGGACATGCTCCAGCTCGGAGCGAACGCGAGAAAAGTTGAAGTACAAGACACAATACTGATTGGCTTGGGACGTTGGAGATTTCCCAATAGCGGTTCCAGCAAAAAAGGTGTCAAATTGATCCGCCCGTTGCTGGTCGTAATAAGCTGCCAGAATGGTGAGCCATGAGGATTTTCCAAACCGCCGAGGTCGAACGAATACCGCAAAATTGTGTTGTTCCAAGTGGGGTAAAAATCGAGTTTTGTCCACAAAATAGAAGTTTCGAGTACGAATGGCCTCATAGTCTGAGATGCCATAGGGGATGTTCATCGGAGGGTGGAGCATGGGACTTCTCAGATTGAAAATTTAGAATCGCCGCGTTTCGGAGTTGATAATCGTCTATACATTTTACGTAGCGGAAGCTGCAATAGACATCTGAGTGATTGTAACAGTTTTTTAGCATGACAAAACACCCTGCTGAATCGACATTGCGATTCGGGGAGATTTGGGTCTCATAGGAGGCCACCCTACTCTATGGCAATAACAAAATCTTTCCCCAAACCTGGCGGGTTTCAAGAAGACGATGTGCTTCAGCTGCGTTTATCAAGGGTAGTTTTTGGGCCACATGCACTTTCAGCATGCCATCTACGATGCCTTGGAATAGTTCCCGTGCCCTCCACAACAAATCCTCTCGTTCGCGCGTATAATCACTCATTGTGGCCCACGTCAAAAACAGAGAACCTGGATGTCCGGCCCCAGTGATCCCGGAGAGTCGATTGATATCGAAGGGCGGAATGGGACCGCTCGACAAACCATAAACGACCATATAGCCCTTGGACCGGAGGACACGGAGGCTTTTGTCGAATGTGGTCCGTCCGACAGCATCGTAAACGACATGGACTCCTTGGTTTTGAGTCAATCGCATCGTTTCAGCTTCAAAGTCGGTTTGCGTGTAGCGAATGACATGATCCCCCCCCATGGATGTGACAAATTCCGCTTTTTCTTCAGTGGAAACTGTTCCCAACACAGTCGCCCCTCGATGTTTAGCCATCTGGACTAAAAAGTATCCAACTCCACTAGCGGCAGCATGTACCAAAACGCGATCATTGTGTTGAACAGGATAGACACTCTGAGCGAGACAATGGGCGGTCATTCCTTGCAATAAAGCGGCAGCAGCGGTTTCAAACGAGATTTTGTCAGGAAGAGGGATCAACTGATTTTGAGGAACCATGGTGTATTCTGCATAATTTCCTCCCATATACCCGGCATAACCCACACGGTCTCCCACTTGGAAATCTTTCACATCGGAGCCAACCGATTCGAGGATTCCGGCGGCTTCAGTACCAGGAATCAGCGGCAACTGAATGGGAAAGTTCAATCCAGCCCGATGTTGGGTATCCACAAAGTTGACGCCAATAGCCTGATTTTTGACCAACACTTCATCCGATTTTGGTTGAGGAACCGGAATCTCCTCAACTTGAAGCACCTCAGGATTGCCATGATGATGGACGCGAATTGCTTTCATAATCAATAACTCCTTATAGATTGATTGAGGGATCAGTCCCTCAACATGTAGTAAATTGTCGATCTGTCAGTCTTTTGACATAAGATAAGTTGTGGGAACCAATCATTCGTCACGCTGAGGATTGGGCAATTGTGGAATCTCAGACAACACGTGTTCAATCGCAGTCAATTCTTCAGTGGTGAATGTGACTCCTGCGGCTTTGACATGCGCTTTGACTTGGTTGGGGGACTTGGCACCAACCAGCACGCTCGTCACAGAGGGCAGACGCAACGGCCAAGCCACTGCCAGCTGGATCAAATCAGTGCCTTTGTTGCGAGCAATCGTCCGAAGCTTTTCTGCCAAAGAGAGATACTGGGCAAAGGCTTCTCCTTGAAACTGAGGCATTTGAGAACGCTCGTCGTCCGACGCAAAGGTGTGGCCCGGTTGATATTTGCCGGTCAATAAACCTTTGGCTAAGGCGCTATGCACCAGAATGCCAATTCCTTCACGTTCACAAAAAGGAATATCGGTGGGTTCGGACTGGCGTTGGAGCAGGTTGTAGCAGAATTGGTTGGCGTGATAGCGTCCATATTCCAACGCTTTTTGCATTTGTGTGTCGTTATAATTCGAAACGCCGATATACCGGACTTTCCCGGATTCTTGTAATCGCAGCATAGCGTCCATGGTCTCATCAATCGGATATTTGTCATCCCACCAATGCACTTGATACAGATCAATCGTTTCAGTGTGCATGGCTCGTAAACTATTTTCGATGGCATCCACAATGGCTGCTTTTGAGTAGTTTCCACTCACTTTGGTGGCCAAAAAACATCGTTCGCGATAGCCATCTGCCAATGCTTTCCCAATGACGGATTCGCTGGAGCGGTAAAACTGTGCGGTATCCAATAGGTTTATTCCTGCATCCAAGGCGGTTCGTATCGTGGCAATTGCCTCTTTCTCAGCAACAGCTCCCATCCCTCCGCCGATGGGCCATGCGCCCAAGCCAATCGTCGATACGTGCGGGCCATTTTGACCCAATTGTCGAAATTCCATGATTCCTCTATCAATTCATTCTGTTTTGAAAATAAGGGGTGAAAACAATAATTCAGCCTAATGCGAATTGATCGGAGAGTATTGTAAAAAACGGTGTCCCTGGAGAGGCAGGTTTGGGAAGAGCAGGTGCGAGATTACGTTAAGATGTGCTCAGGATATCGGGAGACGGAGCGAGTTTGAGGAAACGATTGAGAGGGAGGCAAACCCACCAGTTGTTTGAATTCACGATTGAAGTGGGATTGATCATAATATCCATATTCTAAGGCGAGATTGGCAGAATCCAACTGATAAAGATCGGTCGATTGGAGCAATTGCTGAAAGCGATAAATGCGGGCTAACTTTTTAGGACTCATCCCAATGTGTTCTTGAAACAATTGGCGTAAGTAACGCGTGCTGTACCCAGTACTTCGCAAAATCTCCGAAAAAGGAGCGGGTTGGGTGGCACATAACAATTCCCGGCAGACTTGAAAAATGGGGATAGGGGCGATTCGACCACGATCAAATTGCTGGTCCAAAAAATGTTGAAGGATTTGGGCACGGGCAGCAAAACCATCAATAGCAAACAATTGTGCTTCCAAATTGGAGATCGCATGCGGCCAGATTTCACGAAGATTGAGCGAGGGGACTGGCAAAAAATTCAACGGTATCCCTAAGAGGGAATAAGCCCATTCCACTCGGAGGGTGACACCAAGCGTTTCTACATGCGAGGGGATCAAGCGCCATTCTACCGTCGAATGAGGTCGAATGAGGCGAGATTGAATCGCACCTTCGTCTTGATAAAAAATCAGATAGAAACATCCATTCGGGATGAGATTGATCTGATGGGGCAATCGCTCGTTCGGCGGCTGCATGTTCCACAACCAAACCACCATGGGAGATAACGAAGTTTTGGGACGTTGCCATTGTATCTGGAAACCTTGGCTCGCCCACAAATCGATGGGTTGTTCCGGTGCATAATTGGAGCAGTATCGGTCACCCATCGGTTCCCCTCATATCCTCAAAGTTTCTAAGGCAGATCGTTCTCAAGATGCCCCGCATTGGAGGGTCATCTATGTGGCTTATGAATATCAGGAATTCAATTTACAAAGATTACCAACATTCAATTTGCAAAGATTACCAACATTCAATTTGCAAAGATTACCAACATTCAATTTGCAAAGAAAACCATCATAGGACGATGCCTACAAGGTCACAAGGAGGATTCGTGAGGGGAGCTGTGATGAGAATCACTCCCACTTCGCCAACAGGGACGAAACGAAGCAGGAGTGATGAGGAGCTACAATTGGGCAAATGTTAGGAGGCCAATCGAACTGGCCCGGAGGATTCAGTTTTGACTTCGGAAGCGTGGTATTCTTCTTCGCTAAAGTCGTCGACTTGGATTGCATCCAAAGCCGATGTGTAGGCTTCTTTCACCAGATCGTACTCTTCAGCGGTGATGAGGCTCTTTTCTTTGGCTTCATCCAGTACCAAATGGAGGGCTTTCTTAGGCAATTGTTTGGAACGGATAGCTTGTTTGATTTTCTTTTCAACGGGTTCTGCTTTTTTCACTAAAGAGAAGGCCGTATCGAGACGTTTCATTTGATCCTCAGGATCGCTGGCGATGAACATGCCTTCGGTCATACGATCTCGCTGCTCGCCATCGGTTTGAATCTGCTTGGCGATTTTGTGCGTGATGTAATCCGAGGTGCTCATGCCAATGGTGTTGATCCGTGCCCAGTTGCCAATCACGTATTTGAACAACCATGTCAGTCCTGGAACCTTCAGGTTTTGGAAGATGCCATCAAACGCATTCTGAATTTCACTCAAAGCATGTTGCAGGGCGAAGTGAACAAAAGGCAGATCTTCTTTTTTGCGTCCTTCGGCTTCGTAGCGTCGCAAGACAGCCGATCCGATGTACATCCAAGAAAGGATGTCAGCAAAACGTCCGGTGAGCTTTTCTTTCACTTTCAACGACCCACCCAAAGATCCCATCGCAATATCCGACATGATGGCAAAGGAAGCTGAAGCCCAAGCTAATCGGCGATAGTAAACTGCGGTAGGACCAGCAACCGGGCTGGATGCCAAACGACCCCGAGTGAAGCTCAAGGCAATCGAGCGACAGGTATTTCGGACCACATGTCCGATGTGAGACCAAAAGGCTTTATCAAATCCGCTCAGATCATTTTTCTCAACCGCGGCCACTTCTTTGTAGGCATAAGGATGCGCACGCAAGGCCCCTTGTCCAAAGATCATGAGGGTGCGGGTGAGAATGTTAGCTCCTTCCACCGTGATAGAAATGGGAGCGCCAATGTAAGGAATCGCCATGAGGTTGCGCGGTCCCATGGAAATACCAGCACCGCCCATCACGTCCATACCGTCGATGACGATTTTTCGACTCAGTTCGGTGGAATGGTATTTCGCCATAGCCGTAATGACCGGAGGTTTGATGCCTTGGTCAATGGATCCAACCGTGAAACGACGCATGGCTTCCAAAATGTAGCTGTAACCTGCGATTCGAGCGAGCGGTTCTTCGATTCCTTCAAACTTGCCAATCGACATTCCAAATTGGCGACGTACTGTGGCGTGAGCACTGACAGCGCGTGATGCCATTTTCCCCAAACCTGCACTGACGGAAGGCAATGAGATTCCACGTCCGGCTGCCAAGCTAGACATCAACATTTCCCAACCTTCTCCGGCTTTTTCGACACCGCCGATGATGCAATCGGCAGGAACCACGACGTTTTTGCCGTGGGTGGGACAGTTGTAGAAGGGCACGCCCAATGGGTCGTGTCGTCGTCCGATATCCACACCTTTGGTATCCGAAGGAATCAAGGCACAGGTGATGCCCACATCTTCGCCTTTACCCAATAAGTTGTCGGGGTCGCGTAAACGGAAAGCCATGCCCAAGACGGTGGAAATCGCTGCCAAGGTGATCCAGCGCTTGTTCCAATTCAATCGCATGTACAGTTTGTCATCTTGGCCTTTGAACAACACACCGTCAGAAACCAAAGACCCCGCGTCACTTCCCGCAGTGGGTTCGGTTAATGCGAAACAAGGCATTTCTTCGCCTTTGGCCAAGCGAGGCAGATAGTAGTCTTTTTGCTCTTGAGTGCCATAGTGAACGAGCAATTCTGCGGGTCCTAAGGAGTTGGGAACCATCGTGGTGATGGAAGCCGCCGAAGAGCGAGTGGAAATCTTTTGAATCACCGCCGAGTGTGCCAAGGCTGAAAAGCCCAACCCGCCGTATTCTTTGGGGATGATCATGCCGAAAAATTTCTCACGACGCAGGATGTTCCAGGCTTCTTCTTGCAGTTCACGGGTTTTCCACACTTCCCATTCATCAATCGCCGCACACAGGTCATTGACCGGGCCATCGACAAAGGCTTGTTCCTCAGCAGTCAATTCGGGATAAGGCTCTTTCATGATCTTTTTGAAGTCTGGCTTGCCAGAAAACAAATCGCCTTCGACCCAAACCACACCGGCTTCTAACGCGGTCCGTTCGGTGTCAGAAATTTTAGGCAACACCCCTTTCATGATTTTCATCAATTTGGTGGACACCATCGATTTTCTGAGCGATGTGACATTAAACAAAGCCAACACAGCAACCGCGGGCAGCATCAACCACCACGGAAAGCCGAAGCCGATCATCAACGCCACCAGCGCCGCCGACCACACTTTCAGGGATGCTCCCACAAAACCTACCGCGAGCAACAGCACCAGCGCTCCCAGAACCGAGAACACTCCGTAGCTTCCCAGCAGAATTCCATGTATTGAACTCAACATTTCCATGTATACCTCCTTATGAAGATCCATTAAAAAATTGGGAGGTGCTTGCGACCTACCCCCCTCTCAAAATTCCTCTTTCTCAATAGTCGCTTTTTCAAAATTAGCTGATCTTTTATAAGTTGCAGAAGGCAGACCAACACTTCGGGAGTTGGGATGGCAAATTTTGAAAGTAAAGATTTTGATTGGAAAAACAGTATTTTGTGCAGGAAAAACGATTTAGAAAAACGTTTTACTGATTGCAATTGAGGCTTGGAAAATGGAGGCAATGACGAAATTTAATAATGGTATTTCATTGAGTTGTGATATTTCACAACGAGGGACTCATCTGAGCAAACACCCCGTTGTCAACGCCTGCCTCACACGAACCACACGGTTGTTTGACCACAATCATCCCCAATTTTCGCGTGATTTGTCCCGATGCCTCCAGACTACTGAGTGCATACAGTGAAGCCGGAGCAGCGACAAAACTACGAACATCATAGAGCTTTGGGGAAGCGTTACCTGAGGAAGCGTCACTTGAAGAAGTGTCGGTCGAGCAATCTTGATTGGGATTGAGTTTTTTGCGTTGGAAGGTTTGCACCCCAGAACAGGCATTGCACAGAATGACAATGGTGCCCAAATCGTGGAACGTTCGGAAATAGGATTCGATGTCATGCAATGAGTTGGTCCAGGCAGGAATGATCGCCCATTGAGGAGCAAGCCGCTTGAAATAGGTGCCCGCAATGCCATGTTTTGCATCCCGATTAAAGAACCAGTCTTTACAAATCCCCACCGCAAAGATGCCAATCGAAGTGACTAAAAACGTTAAACCTTTCCCTGGTTCATTGGCTTCCAAGAACGCCGGGTCCGACGGCCGTTTTTTCTTGTCATTGCCATACAAACTGAATTTGTCATGCCATCCCACCTTTTGGTAAGGCCGTTGAGGACGCAACGTCAGTGGTTTCTCGGCTTCCTCAGTTCCGTCTTCTTCCTGGTCCGGAGTGTGTCGAGCATAAATGTGCATCCGATTTGCAAATTTGGATTTCCCCCGATGAGCACTGCCTGCAAACACCAGCAATGGACCTGTTTCCAGAGAGTTGAGCGTGGTGAGTAAAATTTTTTCCACACGTGGAGTCACGATCAGTTCAGGCAATACCATCACATCCACCTGATGTGTTTGGCATTGAGACACGCTTTGCTGAATGGCAGTTTCCCAAACGGAGGAAAGAGCACCCGATGTTTCATTGAGGCGAAAGAATTGTCGATTATCGGGTGTTGCACCTTGAACTACAACGGACAATCCCACACCACAATCCTGCTGGGGCAGGGGAATGACAGCAACACGCAAACCATTTTGTGCCCGTTCGGCCAAGGTTCGGTTGGCATTGGGATGTTGTCGTTCCAAAAAGATCATTTGCGGTTGGGTTTCCAGTTGATGCTCCACCATCCGAACCCACGTGGGCCGCGTGGAAGTGGAGGTGCATTCCAATCCTGTAGGAAGAAAGCGGCCCCATAATCGTGCATGTACCTCGGTGGAACTTCTCAGATGGTCTCCATTCAACCACAGAGACGGATAAAGATGGTATTCACTATAACCCGAACGCAATGGCACCCGGAACACCGACATCACAGGAGAGGGATCGGCGTTGCTCGGTTCCGGAGTCCATAGAGAGGGAACATCCCGTGTACGCGACAACACAAACAACATCCGTTGCAACAAGGGAAAGCCCAGAGTTTCGATCAAACGATTGCTCAGCCCACACAGTTCTGGAGTCGTGGACTGCTCAATGGCCTCAGAAAGTTCCAGAATCCATCGATCCAACGGCGGCCGAAATTCTTGGCTGACAGGCTGATCCCCCAAAAAGTCCCAGCAATCGGGAAAGCGTTCTGGCTCAACCCCTGGAGCACATTCCAGCAAAGCTCCCGCATACAACCATGCCACGGCCACCCAACCGTTTTTGTTTCCAAAGGCGTCGGCATGCTGTTCAAACCCTGCCAATACAGCTCGAAGGTAATCGCTCATGAGGTCTCCTCGATGGACTGAGGAAAGGAAATTCCCCAACGCTTCAAGGCAGGTTCGATAACCTGTTGGCTCAAATTTCTATCTCCTGGAGGAGGCTCAAAGCTAGCTAAGGTGGTTGCAATCCAATCTTTCCACAATGTTTTTTGAGAGTCGGAGAGATGAGGAAAGACGGCAGCGGAATTTTGAATCAAATTTTCTAAATCAAAAGAACTTAAAGTTTGGGGTGTTAGAGGAGGAAGGGTTTCGATACGAGACTGAGGAAGACAGGATTCCAATAGCCTAGTATTCAATTGTTTTGATAGTATCATCTTTTTGCCTAATTAGCTTTTTGGCATTTTCATAAACTACTTCGACCTATTCATATCATTCTAAATGGTCTTGAAGGAAACGGCCTAATCCATACCAAGGAGAAGCATATTTTGGATCGATTTGGACGGCTTTTCGATAAGCCTCTTCCGCTTCTTCATATCGTCCTAAATGCTTCTTAAGCAAATTACCTAGTCCATACCAAGGAGAAGCATATTGGGGGTTGATTTGAATAGCCTTTCGATAAGCCTCTTCTGCCTCCTCATATCGTCCTAAATGATTTTGAAGCAAATTACCTAATCCGTTCCAAGGAGAAGCAAGTTTTGGATCGATTCGGATGGCCTTTCGATAAGCCTTTTCTGCCTCTTCATATCGTCCTAACCGATTTTTAAGCAAATTACCTAAGTTGTGCCAAGGAGAAGCATATTGGGGGTTGATTTGGCTGGCTTTTCGATAGGCCTCTTCCGCCTCTTCATATCGTCCCAAATGCTCTTGAAGCAAATTACCTAAGTTATTCCAAGAAGGAGCATGTAGGGAGTTGATTTGGCTGGCCTTTCGATAAGCCTCTTCCGCCTCTTCATATCGTCCTAAATGATTTTTAAGTAAATTACCTAAGTTATTCCAAGAAGGAGCATGTAGGGAGTTGATTTGGCTGGCCTTTCGATAGGCTTCCTCCGCCTCTCCATAAGCATAGAGTTTTTGGGAGAGATCTATTGCAAGATTATACCAATTGGTTGCAGAAAACTCGGTGTCTTTCCAAGGTTTTGCCTTAAGAAACCATGTGGCAAATTCTGAATCTCGAAGCTCATCAATGGTGGGAATTTGATCTAGTATCTTCAAACTCAATTCGGGGAATTCAGAAAGCAACGGTTGGACCTCTTGCAAAATAGGGATTACCAACGACGGATCTAAAGTAGAGTCAATTTCAATGAGAACCCCAAAAGGAAACAGGGCCGAGAATGGAGAATTCAGGGACTGAATGATTGTTTTGATCTGGTCCAATGTGGAAATAAACGAAGTGTGTTGATTCAACAAACCTTTCCATTCTTTTAAACTAATGAATGTTGAATTTGATAAACGTCCTACATTCGTAGGCGAAGTGGAAGCAAACCGTCGTTGTTCTTCCATAAAAGTGATACTCAGTTCTTGTTGTCGCTGGAGCGTCATTTCTTTTAATGATGACAAGATTCTTTTTTTCTCTTTTAGCGGTGAAGAAATACTCATCGCTAGCCCCGTTAAGAGTTTTTCTAGTTCTGGAGTTAAAGTTGGAACGGAATAGGTCTGCAAAAAAGTTTGTCGATCTATTTCCGGGTTGGAACTGAATAGTTGGATAGGCCAATCCCAAGGCAAAGGGACTTCCCATAAATTGAAAGTCCATTCTTGAAGACGAGGAGACACCGATTGTTTGAGGACAGATGAAGCTTCTTCAACGGGGGCAATGCGTTGGATGTCTTTTTGGATGTCTTCTTGAGTGGTTTCCACATCACCAAATAAGTGTTCACCGATGTTTTCTAAATCCTGGGTGGTCAAAAGTTCTGGGTAGGTTTCCAATAAAACTTCGTCATCTGAGAGAGCCAAATAATCGCAATAGTGAATGAGGGGCATCGACGCAAATTTGAACACGGAATTCTCGTCAAAGCCGTCTCCCCCCAGCTGTTGCAATTTCATGCGGCGTTGTAATGCAACCGGTAACTGTTGTCGAAACTTAAACATTTTGTTGTGGAGGGTGAGGAGCTTGCGACGAGTCGTATGGATTTCTGCATTGGGGATGGGAGAAAAGACAGGGGTGATCACGAGTGTCTGTTCCGGTGCTTGTTCCAGTTTTTCCTTCAATCGTTCTAGGGCCAAAAACAGGCCGGTCTCATTTTGAGTGTTGAGGCCACTGACGATCACCAAGCGGTCAAACAAATGCCCCACCGAAATATCGAGCAATTCGGTCATTCCGGTTCGTAGGTCGACGAGCAGATAATCGAAAGGACGCTGTTTTTCTTGGTTATTTTTGGTGGTGCGGTAAAGGCCAGCTTCGATCTTTTTGACCATAACATCGAAGATCTGCTCTCCGATTTTGGGGATGCTGGAAGTTTTAGGAGATGCTTGGGTGAGCCATTGGTAAATTTCTCCGTGTCGTGGTTGCAAGCCATTCAACAACGGCTTTTGTGCAGAAGACTCTCCGGCAATGGAAAGAGCAGGCGCTAAAAAAATCGATCCGTTGGTGTTGGCATGGCCCAGTTGTGTCTCATAAAAAATGTCCACAATGTTGAGAATGTTGTCCTGGTTTTCAACAAAACGTTTCAGAAAATCCACGATCCCTTGATCGGGGACCTCTAAGGAGCCAGAAGCGTTGGCTACCGGACGCAAAGGCGGCGCAACGCTGAGTCCTGGGGCTTCTAAATCCAAATCCATCAATCCCACGCAGGCCCCTTGTTCGCGGGCCAAATAATAAGCCATGTTCATGACCAAGTTGGTACGGCCTACCCCGCCTTTGAACGAATAAAATCCGATCGTTTGCATCACTCATGCTCTTGTTTAAAAGTAATCAGCCGCCTGTCGGTCTAAAGACACAGACTTGATTGTATAGATTGGAGATACCGCGGTTGCTTCCTGTGTTGAAGATTTCCACATTTGCAACGAAGGAGATGTCGGTGCGGCAGTTTCATCCTGTTCACCGGTCTTTACGGCAGGTTCGTTCTGTAGTTGGAGCCACCGTTTGGTTTTTTCGGACAATAAAAATCGACGATCCGACGTGCTACCCCGATACTTGATCAAGCCTTCTCGTTCTAAGGTCTTTAAAGTCCGGGAAATGGTGGCATTGGATAAGGGTTTGTAAGTTTGGGTCAACTCCATTCGGACATCATCCAGACGTGCTCCTTCCGGGAGGGAATTGAGAGCGTTCAGGACGGGCACGGCATGGGTGATCTGTAGGATTACCTCCATTTTTTCACTTAAAATGAATAAAAAGCTTTTGATCCAAGCCACCCATTTTTGTAGGTCAATCGCTTGATACATCCCCGTGCTTAAGCCTTGCAGTTGGGGATGGGATTCCAACTCCGCTGCCAGAGGGCTGAGCACCTCATTCAATTGGCTCAAGAGGGGGTGTTCCTTTTCATACAGTCCGTGGATGAGTTGCTCTTCAAAGGCTTGCCAATCCTCTGGTGGCAACGGTTGTTGCAGATCGGTTTCACACCAATCGTAGAGTTGATGAATGAAGGTTTCGAGTTCCATAACTCCTGCTTTGCAAGAAAATGAAAGAATAGCTTTATTATGTATTTTCAATGGATTGGATAATAATAGAACCCTTGAAAAGGCCAAGATTAAGTAAAGTTGATTTAAAATCGTTTTTAAAAACCAACCCTTTAAATGAATATAGCAGAATATCTGTAATAAGATGCAAGAGTTATATGAGCTATGAGTTTGTTGAATCCCTTTGCGCTAGCCGTATTGGCCGCACAATATGCGATTCAGGCTAAGGAGGACCACCGGAAAAAAGCCTTTAAATTGAAGCTAGCTCGTCTGTTGCGGGAGCGTCAGTATACTAAAGAAGAGCAGTTGGAAATTTTTATATTTTTGGACATTTTATTGTATATTCATAACCCAAAGATACGTTCTGAATTTTACGAATCAATACGTCAAATGAAGGGAGATCTGGAAATGTTAGTAATGGGAAATATTGAAGAAATCGGCTACGAACGTGGCATTACCGAAGGCGTCGAAAAAGGACGTGAACATGGCATTGCCGAAGGCGTTGAAAAAGGACGTGAAGAGGGTATTCAAAAGGGATTTTTATTGGGTCAAATTCAAACGTTACAAGAGTTGTTGCAAGATCCCATTTCATCGCGAGAGTTGTTGCAAGGCAAGTCTGTGGAAGAATTGCAGGGGCTAGTGAAAGAACTAAAGTTGCGCTTGTCCAAGTGAATTATTGAGTATTCTCATCTTGGTCAGGAATAGGCCAAATGGCCCCTGTGAAGGTCTGAAACTACCCAAACCACCGATGCAGCACAGGTTGCAGCAATTCAACTGGAAGTTCGAAATAGGGTTTTTTGGGTGGAACCAGATATTCGTAGTGAGGCCATCCTAAGGCACACAATTTTTCATAGCAGAACTGACCACTATTCCGAACCGGCCGTATTTCGAGAATGCGTGTGGAAGGATGGGTGAAAACAATATTGGTTAATCCCGCACCATGAGGAGCCACAATGTGCGAAGTCTCTTGGAAGAGTTGGATTTGTTCGGGGATGGTCAGATTTTCCAGATAGACGTTCTCAAAGCCTTCACGTTCCAAGCGAGGCATCCATTCGGCTTCGTTGACCAGATGCCGTCTACGTGCAAATTTTCGAGAAATATAAATCTTTCGAAAAGGTTGCACGTCCATTGCGTTCCTAGACCGATCTCCTTTCTCCCAAACCAAATCTGAAGTTTTCTGCAAAGATTGTAGCCGCGATACATTCCATTCTTCGTATTGAGGAATCAGCAATTGTTCAACTTGGTAAGCTTGGGGGGGCAGCATCTTCCATTCAAAACCCAAGAGATCTAAGAAATCGATGAAGTTTTTGGGGAGGTCGGGGGGAATCAAAATGGGCCAACGGGGATATTGGGGCAGATAGGCCACAAGGTCGGCCATGAAGTGATAGTAGCTGGAAGCAAACTCGCAAATGCCTAAAATGTAAGAGCCGGGAAGGTGAATCATCGGTGACGTCTCTAGTGGATCGTTACGCAGACGACGATCCATCCGACGTTGATGTTCACAAAAGCTAGGATTGTTTTCGGGATGGGCAAGGTCCCAATCGTACTTTTGATAATGAAAATAAAGCGTGTCTTTCACACGGACTAAGCCATCGTGGGCAAAGAGAATGGCATTCTGAAACGGGGCGTTGGGCATGGTCTTTGGGAATTCAGCTTCTTTTTAGAGTCACCTAACTTTTAAGGTTCTCACTACGTCGAGTTCTAGGTATCTTCAGCATCAAGCACGCTATCAAATGTTTGGCATGTGAGAAAGTTTTTGGATCCATTTTCAGGAGTTATAGCTAGGAGGATTATGTCAGTCGGACGGGGATATAAAAAAGAAAAAAACAACTTGGAAGAGAGCTACGATGCCATTGTGATCGGAACGGGCATCGGGGGCTTGACCACCGCAGCCTTGTTAGCAAAAGCCCAAAGGAAGGTATTGATGCTGGAAAAGCATTACACCGCAGGAGGCTACACCCATACGTTCACGCGAAAGAATTATGAGTGGGATGTGGGAGTCCATTATATTGGCGAGGTGCATCGGAAAAATTCACTCTTGCGGCGAACCTTTGATTACATTTCCGAAAACCGCTTACAGTGGGCCAAGATGTGTGATGTGTACGACCGAGCTATCTTTGGAGAGGATAAATACGATTTTGTATCCGGTGTCGAAGCCTTCCGTGAAAAGATGGGGATGTATTTTCCTCAGGAAAAACAAGCCATCGACCAATACATCGACCGTGTGTTTGCTGTGAACTCGGCCAGCCGTTTGTTTTTTGGAGAACGTGCTTTGGCCCCGTGGATGGGAAAACTCAGTGGTCCCTTTTTGAAACGACGTTATCTGAAACATTCCGATCTAACCCTCAAACAGGCGTTGTCTGACATCACCTCCAATGAAGCACTAATCGGTGTGTTGTCCACACAATGGGGCGATCATGGGTTGCCTCCAGGCGAAGCCAGTTTTGCAATCCATGCGATGATTGCTCGTCATTATTTTGACGGTGGCAATTATCCAGTGGGGGGATCGGCAAGCATTGCAGAATCCATTGCGCCCACCATTGAAAATGAAGGAGGGAAGATTCTAATTCGTGCGGATGTCCAAGAAATCTTGGTTCAGGATGGCCAAGCGATTGGTGTGCGCATGGAAGATGGTAATGAAATCAAAGCCGATCTCGTGGTGAGCAATGCAGGGGCTAATTTAACTTACAACCACTTGTTGTCGGAAACGCATAGCGAGATTCAATCGATCCGGCAGAAGCTTCAAACCAATACCCGTCCTTCTTCAGGGCATTTTTGCTTATACATTGGTTTGCAACATACGGATGCGGAACTAGGTTTGGAACAAACGAATCTATGGTGCTTCCCAAGCTACGATCATGATGCCAATGTTCAAAAATATGTGCAGGATCCCACCCAAGAGTTTCCTTTGGTTTACATTTCGTTTCCGTCTTCCAAAGATCCCGATTGGGAAAATCGGTATCCTGGAAGATCGACCATCGAAGTGGTGAGCTTAGCGCCTTATGAATGGTTCGAGAAGTGGGAGGGGACTCAATGGTATAAACGGGGCAATGACTACGATGAGTATAAAGAAAACTGGAGTCAGCGTTTGCTCAACGCCTTGTATCAGCAAGTGCCTCAAGTGAAAGGAAAAATCGATCACTATGAGCTGTCCACTCCTTTGACCACCAAGCATTTCTGTAGTTATGAAAAAGGAGAACTGTATGGACTCGATCACACCCCACGTCGGTTCCGACAGAAATGGTTGAGGCCTCACACGCCGATCAGAAATTTGTATCTGACGGGGCAAGACGTGGTGACGGATGGTGTGACGGGAGCCATGTTTGGCGGAGTGATTTCAGCGTCGGCCATTCTACAAAGAAATCTCATTGGAGACATTGCCAAGGCGACCCACAACACGTAATCCACTTGGCTTCACTCGACTTCTTAACCCAATATCTCTAAGGTGGCGGACTTTACGAGAGGTTCTCGTTCACTTAATTTTTCATTTTCAATGGAGACTCGAATGACACCCGAAGACATTTTAGCGGAAGGCGAAGCATTTTTAGAAGAAAACAAAGCCAAAGAAGGCGTGGAAGTATTGCCCAGTGGCCTACAATTCAAAGTATTGAAAAATGGTAAAGGCAAGATTCCTGGCCCGAGCGACCGTGTGGTGGTTCACTACCGAGGCAGCTTGGTAGATGGCTCTGAATTCGACAGTTCTTATAATCACGGGCAGCCAGTTCAGTTTCCGGTCAATGCAGTGATCCCCGGGTGGACAGAAGCATTGCAACTCATGAACGAAGGCTCCAAATGGGAAGTCTACATTCCTTCCAATTTGGGCTATGGCGCACGGGGAGCAGGGGACGTGATCCCTCCAAATGCGGCTCTGATTTTTGAAGTGGAATTGCTGAAAGTTCAGTAAGAGGAGGCATCGATGACATCCCCAGATCTGTTCAACCTGAAAAATAAAGTGGCCCTGATTACCGGAGCGAGCCGTGGTATCGGCGAATCCATTGCCCACCTCTTGGCTGCGCACGGTGCCCATGTGATTTTAGTCGGACGCAAACAACGTCGATTGGAACCGGTAGAACATGCGATTCTGGAAGCGGGTCATCAAGCGACAGCCATTCCGTGTCACACGGGAGAACTGGAAGCGATTGATGCGTTGATGGAGCAGGTGGAAACTCAGTTTGGCAAGTTGGATATTTTAGTCAACAATGCCGCAACAAATCCTTTCTTTGGCAGTGTGCTGGAAGTCGATCTAGCGGCATGGGAAAAGACCATGGATGTGAATCTGACCGGGACTTTTTTCCTGAGCCAGAAAGCTGCCCGTTTGATGATCGCTCATGGGGGTGGAGCGATTGTCAATGTGTCCTCGGTGAATGGGGTGAGTCCCCCTCCGATGCAGAGTGTGTATTCCATCACCAAAGCGGGGGTGATTGCGATGACCAAATCCTTCGCTCGCGAACTCGCTCCGATGAATGTCCGGGTCAATGCACTGCTTCCCGGCCTCACGGATACCAAATTTGCTTCAGCGATCACGCAAAATGAATCCGTCCTCAATACGGTGTTGCCTCTGATTCCGATGAAGCGCATCGCGCATCCCAATGAAATGGCCGGACTCGTCCTCTATCTCGTTTCAGACGCGGCTTCTTACACGACGGGGAGCTGCATCCTAGTCGATGGGGGGATGTTGGCATAACGGCCGGTAATCCTATTGTAATCAATTTTCGATTTGATATAGTGCAAAAGCCTTTTTACACGGGGTTTGAACTACCTTCCTGAACCTTCCTGGCTGAAGCGTTCAGCATTTCTTCATCGTTTGGAACGGAGACAAGTATGCCAGTTGCAGATTATCAAACCTATTGCAAAATGTTGGATAATGCCAAAGCGAACAAATTTGCTTATCCAGCGATCAATGTATCTTCCTTGGCAACCGCGAATGCGACCTTGGAAGGATTTGCCAAACAAAAAAGTGATGGAATCGTACAAGTTTCCATCGGTGGGGGAGCGTTTGCTTCCGGAGTGGATGTGAAAGACTCGGCATTGGGTGCCATTTCTTTGGCCGAGCACGTACATCGGGTGGCCGATCGCTATGACATCTATGTGGCTTTACACACCGACCACTGCCAAGCGCATAATGTGGATCCTTTCATGCGCCCTTTGATTGCCGAAACCGAAAGACGCCGTGCTGCTGGGTTGCCCAATTTGTTCAACTCTCACATGTTTGATGGCTCAGAATTGCCGTTGGATAAAAACATGGAGTTGGCCAAAGAATTGCTCGAACTCTGTGCGAAAAACGAAATGATTTTGGAAGTGGAAGCTGGAGTGGTTGGCGGTGAAGAAGACGGTGTGGACAATTCAGGAGTCAGCAACGACAAACTCTACACCACTCCCGAAGACATGTTGTTTGTTTCTGAAAGCTTACAAGGGATCGGTCGTTTCATGTTTGCGGCAACTTTTGGAAATGTGCATGGTGTTTATAAGCCGGGCAATGTGAAGCTGAATCCATCGATTTTGAAAGAAGGCCAGGAAGCCGTTGTTGGCAAGTACGGAGATGCAGCTTCCTTCGATTTAGTGTTTCATGGTGGCAGTGGTTCTGCACTTTCGGAGATCCATGAGACCTTAGATTATGGCGTGATCAAAATGAATGTGGATACCGACACGCAATATGCCTTCACACGCGCTATTGTAGAGCACATGTTCATGAATTATGCAGGCGTGCTCAAAGTGGACGGTGAAGTGGGATCCAAAAAGCATTATGACCCCCGCTCCTATATGAAAGCAGGGGAAAAGTCGATGGCTGATCGTGTCGCCCAATCCTGCGACGACTTGAAAAGTACAGGTCAGACTCTGTTTGGCAAGTAAGTCTTTTTTGTAAGACATCCCCTTTTTTATGGAGTGAATCGGATTCGCTGGTTCACTCCTGAACAATTCTCTTTTCTATCGATTTAAAGGAAGTGGTGCAGGAACGAACTGACTGTCCACTCAATTCTTTATGCCCCGTGTCCTATTATTGATTCCATCGACGACCTACCGAACCCATGACTTCATGGAAGCGGCTTATAAACTCCATTTGGAGGTGGTGGTCGGTTCCGACCATCGTCAAACTCTGGCAGACCTAGCGCCAAATACTACCTTAGCATTGAACTTTCAGGAGCCGGAATTAGCGGTTGCTCAAATCCAACAGGCATCCGCACCGAATCCTTTTCAAGCGGTGATTGGTGTGGATGACGATACCGTGGTCCTAGCAACAATGGCGAATGCTGTGTTGGGCTTGCCGCACAACCCACTTTCTTCGGTACTCGCCACTCGTGACAAGTATGAATTTCGCAAACAACTGGAAGCGACGGATTTGTGCTCTCCCAATTTTCAGTTGATTTCGATTCAAGAAGATCCATCAACGGTAGCAGGCCGGATCTCCTATCCCTGTGTATTGAAGCCGACCTTTCTTTCCGGAAGTCGGGGAGTGATTCGAGCAGACAATACAAAAGAATTCGAAGCAGCTTTCCAAGAAATCTGCAACATTCTCAACCGACCGAAAGTGGCCAAAAAAGGCGGGAAGTCAGCTCAATCTATTCTTGTTGAAGATTACATACCGGGGGATGAAGTGGCCGTGGAAGGCCTGCTGGTCGAAGGGCGATTGAAGATATTGGCGTTTTTTGACAAACCCGACCCGTTGGAAGGGCCCGTGTTTGCAGAAACGATCTACACCACCCCTTCCCAACTTCCCCAAAAGCTACAGCAAGAAATCCTTCGTGCGGTTCAGGAAGCAACGCATGCTTTAAAACTGTGTGATGGGCCGGTGCATGCGGAATTGCGATTCAATGCAGCAGGTGTGTGGCCAGTAGAAATCGCAGCGCGTTCGATTGGAGGATTGTGCTCTCGAATTTTAGAATTTGGGCATGGTATCCGTTTGGAAGAACTCTTGTTGCATCATGCTCTAGGAAGGCCGGTCGACCGATTGGAGCGGGAACATCAAGCGGCGGGGGTGATGATGCTTCCAGTTCTTCAACAAGGGGTTTTGCAAGCGGTCAATGGACAAGAAGAAGCCCGTTCCATACCCGGCGTGAAGGATCTCACGATTACGATTCCAACAGGGCAGACCGTGGAACCGTTGCCCGTCGGAAACCGCTATCTCGGATTTCTGTTTGCTTCCAGTGAGACCCCGCAGCATGTGGAAGAAATCCTCCGCGAAGCCTACCAACAATTGGAAATTGTGATCAGTTCCGTGGCCTGAGTTCCTTTTGCATGAATACCACATCCAACCACTGGTTGAATTTGAAACCGACTTTTTTCAGTCGCCCCACCTCTTCAAACCCCAGTTTTTGATGCAATCGAATGGAGGACGGATTTTCCGAACCGCCCCCGATCACGGCAATTATTTGTTTCATCCCCGCTTTCACGCATTCTTTGAGCAGTTCGGTGAGCAGCCGCTTGCCAATGCCATGTCCTCGCCATTCAGAGGCCACATACACGGAATCCTCGGCAGTGAAGCGATAACTCGAACGGCCGTTGTAAATCTGGGCATAGGCAAACCCGATTATTTGGTCATTTGTGGTGGCTACCAAATACGGAAGCTGACACGCTTGCACTTTTTTAAAACGTTGTCGCATTTCTTCCAAGCTTGGAGGTTCTTCTTCAAAGGACCCCGTACCTCGTAAAACATGATAGGCATAGATCGTTTCAATCGCAGGCAAGTCGTCGTCATGCGCTGGGCGGATGTCGTAGGTTAAGTTTGATGACATGAAGTTCTCCATTGAATTCATAAGTGGTGTCAAATTAGCAGGGGCGGTAGGGATTGTGTGAACGTACCGAAAATTAATTCATGTTGTAAGACTTTTGGTGTTTGGAAGGCCAAGGTAGGAAGATATAAAAAGATTTGCCTACCAATGAATGAGATACTTAAATGAAATGGAACTCCCAATCAATCCCGCTACATGGCTTGATGGCCGCTGAATTCCTGTCTTTATTGGGCAACCAGATTGCTGCCGTTGCCATCCCTCTGATTGTTTTGCAGTTCACCCATTCTCCGATGGCCGCAGGCGTTGCCGGGGCAGGCAATGTCTTACCCATTTTGTTTGCGGCATTGATTGGGGGAAAAGTGATCGATACGTTTGGTGCCTTGTGGGCCAGTATCACCGCAGACCTCATGAGCTTCGTGTCGGTTCTGTGTTTGCCATTAGTCTTGATCAATTTTAGTGATGTTTCTCCCATTGTGCTCTTCGTGTTGGTGTTTATCGGAGCCTTATTCGACCCCACGGGTGTTTCAGCGCGTCAAGCATTGGTGCCCAGTTTGGCTCGGCTATCGAGAGTCTCTTTAGTAAAAATTAATGGATATAGAGGCGCGTTGGAAAATGGAGCCGACTTGGCAGGTCCTATCGTGGGCACGACTTTGTTTTCTTTGATTGGTGCTGCCAACACCTTTTTCTTGAATGCGTTGAGTTTCTTGGTGTGTGCCACCATTTTATATTTTTGTATTCGCCGCAAAAAGAGAAAACCTTCGAAGTTTCGCAGGTTGACAAAGGAAGAAGGCTCCCTTTTTCAGGGGGTTCGATTCATCTTAGCAAATCCTTCTCTCAGAGCGATGGCCCTGGTGGGCATGGTTGCTAATTTTGTGGTTCTGCCATTTTTAGGATTGCTGCTACCTGTATTGGTGACTCAAAAATTTGGTGATCCGATGATTTTGGGAGTGATTCTTTCGGTATTCGGTTTGGCCGCCACATTTGGTGCCTTGGGGTTTAGTAGGCTGGCTGAACGAATTTCTCGTAGCATGATTTATTACGGGGGTTTGGTCGTGACAGCACTCTCGATTGGTGCCTCCGCTTTGGTTGAAACGCCTTTTGGTGTGATTGTCTCGGCAGCATTTGCAGGGTTACTCTTAGGAGCGAGCAATCCTTTGGAACAAACGATTTTTCAGGAACAAGTCCCTCGCAAAATCGCAGGTCAAGTCTTCACCTCTCAAAATGCACTGCGTTTTCTAGGAGGACCTTTGGGATTATTGTTGGCCGGAATCGCAGTCGAGTTTTTAGGAGTGGATTGGGGATTGTTAGCGGGAGCTGCTATTTTGTTTTTCTCTACACTGTTGGGGATGTTTGTAGCTCCATTAAAGAATTTGTAGCTCCATTGACGAAATAGAAGCAGTTCACATGAATCATGAGATTATCCTTTCGCATTGCTATTCGCGTGCTTGTGTCGGATGAGATCATTCGGTGGCAAGCGGGTAAAATTTTTAATCGATTCAAATTAAAACTAATAGGGAACAATGGCTAAACTCTTAATCATTTTTGCGGGATGCAGTGGACTGATCGCTGTGGCACTGGGGGCGTTTGGTGCACATGCTTTGAAGTCAAAGTTGCCACCCAACATGTTGGATGCTTACAATACCGGCAATGCCTATCAATTTTATCATACCGTGGCCTTATTGCTGGTGGGGTGGTTGGCCTTGCAATGGCCGGAAGTCAAATCATTGCAATGGTCGGGGATCTTTTTAATGCTAGGAATCGTCTTTTTTTCGGGGAGTTTGTACGTGTTGGCGACAACGGGAATCCGTTGGTTTGGGCCGATTACTCCTTTGGGGGGCGTTTGTTTTATGATCGGTTGGGCACTATTGGTGTACGGAGCTTTCAAAGCATTGTGACCATTGATGGGAGTTTGTAAGGCAAGAGAATAAGGTTGTTACATCAAAATTTATTAATTTATAGATTTTTAAATAAATTATTTTGTGGAGAACGGAGTCCTATGTTACAATACCCGCTCATTGTAAGAATAGCTTTCTCCTTCGTACTGGAACATCTATTCACCAAATGGTTACATAGATAAAAACTATCATCCAGAGGGAGGCCTAATGGCGGGCTGTTCTTCATTTTCAATCTTTGTCGGATAAAGGGTACATGAGCAAATCTCACTTTGATCAAAATACAAGCAATGCAGGCAAGGGGCCGGGGTCTTCCTCCAACCCGCGTATGCCGCAGAACAACGATCCACAAGATCCAAACGGAGAGGCACCAAGTCCGAACAATCGCAAGTGGCTCTTCACCTTAGGATACTTCATGTTGGCTTTGTTGATTTTATACGCTTTCAACAGCATGTCTCAGAAAAAGCAGGTGATTGAATTCAGCGAGTTTAAGCAAAAGGTGGCTTCAGGTGAGATCAAACGAGTGCAGCTGGGACGGGATTATTATGTGGGGGTGACCTATAGCCGTAAAGACTTCCAAAACCAAGAAGGCAGCAGTTATTCCGATTTGAACCAAGCCCAAGGCCAAACGGTATATCGTGCGATTCCAGTAGAAGACCGGTCATTTGTGGAATTGATGGATAAGCAAGGTGTGGAATATTATGCACGAGCAACTACAGCAGGGGATTTCCTGAGTAATCTCATTTTCGCGTGGATCCTGCCATTTGGGGTGATCATGCTGTTGTGGTGGTTCTTATTCACCAAATTTCGAGGTGGCATGGGAATCATGTCTGTTGGGAAAAATAAAGCCCAGTTGATGATGGAAGGTGACACGGGAGTGACCTTTGATGATGTTGCTGGGGCCGAAGAATCCAAAGAAGAACTGGTCGAAGTCGTGGACTTCCTTCAGAAACCAGAAAAATATGAGGCCGTGGGTGGCAAGATTCCTAAAGGCGTGTTGCTGGTGGGGCCTCCTGGAACCGGAAAGACTTTGCTTGCCAAAGCGGTTGCCGGGGAAGCGGGTGTGCCATTTTTCAAGATCAGTGGTTCCGATTTTGTCGAATTGTTTGTTGGGGTAGGGGCTTCACGGGTCCGGGACTTGTTCAAACAGGCTCGTGAGAAAGCCCCCTGTATTGTCTTTATCGATGAACTGGATGCCATTGGTAAAAGTCGCGCGAACGGCTTAGGAAACAATGATGAGCGTGAGCAAACCCTCAATCAACTGCTGGTAGAAATGGATGGTTTTGATGGATGGACTGGTGTGATTATCCTCGCTGCCACCAACCGTCCTGAAGTCTTAGACCCGGCCTTGATGCGCCCAGGACGATTTGATCGGCAGGTGCTTGTGGACCGACCCGATTTAAAAGGACGAGAGCAAATTCTCAAAGTGCATGCTAAAAATGTGAAGCTGGGTGATCAGGTAGATCTGAATAAAGTTGCCAAAAGCACCGCTGGTTTTGCAGGAGCCGATTTGGCAAATCTCGTGAATGAAGCGGCATTACTGGCAGTGCGAGCAGGCCGGGGACACGTGGCTCAAGAAGATTTTGGCGAAGCTCTGGAAAAATTGATCGCTGGACTCCAAAAGAAAAGCCGGGTGATCAATCCAAAGGAAAAAGAAGTAGTGGCTTACCATGAGACCGGTCATGCGTTAGTTGCTGCTTTCACAGACGGAGCGGATCCGGTGCAAAAAATTTCTATTGTACCACGCGGTATGGGAGCGTTGGGATATACAATGCAATTGCCCACCGAAGATCGATTTTTAGTGACCGAGCAAGAGTTGCTGGGAAAGATCGATGTGCTTTTGGGAGGTCGTGCAGCAGAACAGTTGATTTTTGGTGAGATTTCTAACGGAGCATCCAATGACATTTCCCGTGCCACTGAGATTGCACGGAAAATGATTGCCGAATACGGCATGAGCGAAAAATTCCGCAACATGGCTTTAGGCACCCAGCGAACTTCCTATTTGGGAGGTGAAAGTGGTTTCGGTGTGCGTGAATATTCCGAAGAAACACAACGTTATATTGATGAGCAGATTTCTGCCAATATCAACACGCGTTATGCTCACGTACTGGAATTTCTCAAGAACAACCTCACCTTACTTCACGACGTCTCCCGACGTTTGTTAAAGGTGGAGGTCATGGAAGCGGAAGAGTTCGAAAAAATGGTTGCTCAGCATAAAGAACTCGCCGAAGCTCCCCAGCAAAACTAAATCCATTCCAATAAATCCAAGGGGTGCTTCAGAATTGCTTGCGCCCCGTTTTCTCTCAGTTCTGCTTCTTCGCGAAATCCCCACAGCACTCCAACAGGAAAACAACCTGAGGCCACCGCCGTTTTCATATCAATGTCGGTATCCCCTAAATACACGCAGTCGGTTGCGGGGATATCAAGACGCTCAATAATCTCTAGGGCTGCGGTGGGATTCGGTTTTCGAGGGATTCCTTTTCGATGACCATACACGATCTCGAAGTCCCAGCGGGAGAGCAAACCTTCCACACACTTTGTTGTCATACGATGGGGCTTATTAGAAAGCACTGTGAGTCGAAATCCTTGTTCGACTAAGGCATCCAACATTTCTGGAATGCCTTCATAAGGTTTGCTTTTGATATCCCAACTTTCCGAATAGTCTGCTTGGAATTCTGCCAGACATTGAGCCACGGTTTCTTCAGTGCGAGATTCTTCTGGAATCGTTAAGGCAACCAACCGAGTGGCCCCGGATCCCACAAAATAGCGGTATTGATCTAAACTGTGTTCAGGGAATCCCCAGCGTTTCAACACACGGTTCATCGCATCCCCTAAGTCTTCGAGGCTATCGAGCAGTGTGCCATCGAGGTCGAATATACAGGCTTGATACGGCATAATGACTTTCCACATAAAAGTTGAATCGAACTACTACCATGAAGTGACATTCCTAACGAATAGCTAAAGTTATCCGTATCATAGGGGTCTTGTTCGTGGAAAGCTAAACTCTCGCCAATCCATAGGATATCCGATGGTCGTGGCTAGAAAGAAGATAAATCTTCAATTGGTCGTGGCTAGAAAGAAGATAAATCTTCAATCGATTCGTAGGTAGATTGATAGTCAGGGAGCCGGATATTGGGTCTATGCGGAGTGATCTGTGGAGGCAAGTTTTTGATACACCCTCCTTTCTGGAAAAATTCCTTTTTAGCTTTTTGGATGTCTTCTGCTGTGATGGTTTTTTTTGATTTGGTTTTTCGCATGGCACCTCCTTGCATAAGTGAAGTTTTAACTATCGAGCATGAACTGCCAGTTTATTCTTCAGCTTTCGTGCCTGCTGAATTTGTTTAGCAATATCAGTTGATTGTGATGACCCTTGAAAGTGTAGTAGGATGCGCTTTGATCAGTTTTGGAAAGTTAGTGTTCCATTACGAAACACTGTGCTTCCTGGAAAAATAGGATGCCGAGCACCCTGTGGAACTACCTGGGGTTAACCAGCCCAGACCAAGACAAACGGCATGATTTTGGAATGGGAATGGACGAGAAGACTTCTCATAAAGATTGCAACGGTGGAAAATTGCAACGGTAGAAGAATGCGACCGACCTACAATTAATGACTTCAGAAAATCAAAAAAGAGGACATCATGGATGCACGAAATCTAGTTATTGGCTTATTGTTGCTGGTTTTGATGGGAGGCATACTGGGTGGATTTCTATGGATCACCTCGCAGTCCGATGAATTTTCACGCATCGAGCGGCAGCTCCGACGGCAAACCCAGGAAGTGGAGAGATTGCGTGGTGAAGTAGAAGGTTTGGAATCTCAATTACGAACGGCCCGGTCACAATCCCAACGTGTGCCAGCACTCGAACGCCAAATCCGCACGAAAGATGGCGTTTTGGAAGAACGCAACCAACAAATTGCGACCCTGGAACAACGTTTGACCGACCTCGAACAACGTTTGGCCGATCAAACCCAGCAACTCGCCACAGCCTCTCCCCTTGCATCGGACCCCCCTCAAGATTCTAGTGCTTCATCGGCAGAGGAATCCAGTATCCGTGGGCAACTTCAAGAAAGAGAGCGAGAGATGGCTTCATTGCAACAAGCGCATCAGGCTGCTGTGGCAGAAAAAGATCGTCTTGCCCAACAACTCCAGCAAATCCGCAGAGATATACAACAGTCTCAAACGGAACAAACGCGTAGTACTCAGATTCAACAAGAATTGATTGAATCGCTGAAACAAGAAATTGAAGAAGGGAAGATTCAAGTTGCGCAGATGGCAGACCGGACGGCGATTCGGTTGGAAAATCGAATCTTGTTTGACTCGGGACAGGCAACAGTAAAACCTTCAGGACGGCAAATCTTGCAAAAGATTGGAAACGCCCTGAAGCAGTTCGAAGACAAGCATGTTCAGGTAGAAGGCCATACCGATGATCGTCCGATTGGTCCCAAGCTGAAACACAAGTTTGACTCCAATTGGGAATTGTCCGTGGCTCGGGCTACGAATGTAGTACGATATCTGGCAGATCGGGTGAAGTTCAATTCTCGCCAGATTTCGGCCGCTGGATACGGTTCCACCCAGCCGTTGGTGAGTAATGAAACCAAGGCCTTGCGTCAGAAAAATCGCCGTGTGGAATTTGTATTGTTGCCTTTGCGCGTTTCACAGTAAGTATCGCTCAGGGCAATGCTTTCAAGTTAGGAGGGTGTCTGCGAGAAAACATATTCCACCTCTTCAAAGGAATCGACGGCAAAGATATAAAAGAATTTTAACACAGTCGTGCCTGTATTTTTCAAACCATGCTTTGCATTGGCAGGAATAAACACTGTGGAGCCTTGTTTTACGGGGTAATCGATCTGGTCGATGGTCACAACCCCGGTTCCTTCTAGAAGATGATAAACTTCGGCGGGGGCATGTTGATGGATCTGGAGGCCGCCACCAGAGCCTTCAGGAGGAATCTCTCCGACTCCACAGGTCATCGATTGGGATGGGGTGCGGTCGGCACTGATGAGTGTTTTCCATTGCAAAATCCCCCGGCTGGGGTCATTCCAGTATTCCAATTCACACTGATCCTCATGAATGACAACGGGTTTTACTGGGGTCATGTTTCCTCTCTTCTTATTTTTATGATGAAAATTTGGTTACACCAACTGTTGATTGAGACCCCAATGAATATCTTTTTATGCGTTGGATTTTCAAACTAGTTATACCATCACGGCATAGTGTGAAGGCAACGTGATCACTTGTTTGAAGGGGCGGTAGGCTTGACCCATCGTATTGTCGTCTAGCAGCAACAATGTGATATCTGCACCTTGACGTTGTAAGAAGCGCTTGACCGCATCCATCCCAACGCCCCGTCCCGAAATCTCGGTCACTTCGGTGGCCGTGGACAACCCAGAATGGAAGACTAAATTGGCAGCATCGCTATCTGACACAGTGTGAGGAGATTCTGCCATATGCAGTTCAACCGCTTTGGTTTTTAAGCGGTTTAATCCCAACCCCCGACCATCGTCATAAAAATGCACCTCAACACGGTCTTCTGTTGCGAGCACCTCGATAGTGATCTGCCCTGTTTCGGGTTTACCTTGTGATACACGCTCCGCAGGGGATTCGAGACCATGATCGAGGGAATTGCGGAAGGTGTGCACAAACACGTCTTTTAAAGTCGGAATGATTTCAGGCAAGAATCGAATGTGGTGGCCACGATGACGGTCGTTTACGGTGAGAGTGGGGGGAGCTTTGTCCAGGTCTTGTGCCAGACGAGGTAGGTTTTGGGTGAGATCTTCTAAAATGCTTTCTAAGGTTTCGGATCCGACTGCTTCCAGAACGGATTCGATTTGCTTGATGGTGGTTTTCAGCTGCTGGAGGCTATTGGCATTGCTCGTCGTGACCGTATCACGAAGCTTGTCCAACAAGGTTTGGTCGATATAGACCCCCTGTGACTGTTTAGCGAAATCGCTCAATTTGGATCGAAACACATGTTCGTACCGTTCGATCTGGGATTCGGTATCGCGCAGCTCGTATAATAATTGGTCTCGATCCCAGGTTGCTTCTTCGCTTTTCCGCAATCGGTCATAGGTTTGTTCTGCTTGGTGCAATACTTCGGTGATATGTTGCAATCCATAGGTGCGGGCGTTGCCTTTGATCGTGTGCATATTGCGGAATAGGGAGGCCAAGACTTCCATTTCCTTGGATTCCGTTTGTTGTATCAATTGTGTGTTTTCATCCAGCAAACGATGGGAGGTTTGGAGAAACTCTTCGAACTTTTTCTGGGATAAAGCCAGGATTTGTCCAATCATTTCCAGCTCTTGCTTTTGTTGTTTGGCTTCTTCTTGTAGGCCGCGCAATTCGGTCACATCACGAATGGTGACCATCATTTTTTCGATGGTTTCGTCTTCCGAGAGGATCGGATCCCATTCGAGTTCTAAGGTTTTGTAACGGTCTTTTGGAAAGGAAACTTGAATTTCGGGGATCAACAGATGTTTGTTGAAATCGAACATGAAAGCATCGGCCCCAATCAAGCAGTCCAAGGCGGTTGCAATCTGACTCCACTGATCGGAATTGATGTTGGAAGCGGCAAACAAGACTTCCATTGCCAAATCGTCAGTCACGTCCTCCACCTCAAATACGGTGCACACATAAGCCGAGTACTCATGATGAATGCGCCCATTGGATAAAATGGTAAGCACCCCTTGATGCATATTCTGAAGCATGTTGGTGATGTCATTGGTTTTTTGCTTCAATTGAGCCGTGCGCTCGGAAACTTTTTGTTCCAAAGTACGGTTTTGTTCTTGAATGACTTCCATCATTTGTTGAATCGCATCACGCATGTTGGCAAAACTGCGGGCCAAGCTTCCCAGTTCATCGGAGCGGTGCGTTTCAATCGATTTGTTCCAATTGCCATGGGCAATCTCATCGGCCGTTTCTCGCAATCGGTTCAAGGGGCGTATCAACGTCGTGAGTGAAATCACGACAATGGCCAGCAACAAGATGGCAAATTGTGCCAAAGCCTCCAAAAAGTTGGAAAACAGCGCGTGTTCGATTTCTGCGTCCACACGAGCTTCGATTGCTGCGGCTTCCGCAGTCCGTTGTGTTTCGGCCGTTTGTAAGATTTGTTGCAATCCGGCTTTACTATAATAGATCACCACCTTCCCCACGGGATCTTTGCCATCATCTTCTCTGACATCCAGTGCCAATGACGACAGTCCCGGTTTCAGATCGTTGAGATTGTTCAGAAACACCAAAGAATCCCATTCGTCTTTGCGGAAGCCCATATACGCAGTTTGTTGAATATTTTCGATCCAGACCGCTTCCATGTCCGGTTCCTTCAAAATCGAACGAACCACGGTGACAATCAGTTCTTTTTCTTTCTGGGTCAGCTCTTTGTGATGAATTTGTGTGAAGCGAATGTATTTGCGAGCGCAACGCAACATCTTTCGCTCTTGGTAATCAAAACATTCCTGCATGGCCTTCAATGTTTCAGGATCATTGAAACCCAAGACGTTCGACCGTGCCACATCAATCAATGGTTGTTTCACCAATTGTTGTAACATCTCCAATTTGGGTTGGACTCGTGCAATCAAATCAGCAGACTTTTGTGCATATTGAGCTTCATAAACTCGTTGGAGTTTTTGTTTTTGTTGCTCACTTTGGGCATACAGCCGTTCTTCCGTGAAATGTACATTCATCCAACTGCTGATGATCAAGACCACGGACAGCACCGCCACAATACTTATGAAAAGCTTGGCCGTGATGGTGTTCCAAAACGCAATACGGGATTCAGATTGAGGCGATATTGTCATAAGTGGGAAACTTCGCTGGGATATAGAATGAGATCGCTCGAACGTGAGTGAAGCGTTTCGAAAAACAGAGGCAGCATGCTTGGACATGCTGCCTAACAGCCAACACTCCTTTGAGAGCAGGTTGGTTGTTACCTTAATCCGTACCCTTCGTTGTCTTCGATATTTTGGTCAATGGTATCTACTGCTTTGTCCAAGGCATCCAAAACGTCGGCACCATCTTTAATGTCGCGTAGGGCTTTTTCAAAACTGCTGGAAATCACGGGATAGGCTGGGGTGGGCGGACGCACCCTGGCGTAAGCATTGGAGAAATTATAAAACACACGCCAAGGTCCACCGGTTTTGTATTTCTCGCTTTCTTCCGCACCGGCAGCCGTGACGGGAATCAACCCGGTGGCTTTGGACATGGCTGCAATTTCTTTAGGCTGCATCAAAAAGTTGATAAACTCAGCGGCACCTTCTGGATGAGCGCAGGTAGACGTGATGCCCCATTGCCATGAAGCAGCACCGATCACAGGACCATTGCCCAAATCAGGAGAGGGCATAATCACCAAGTCATCCCCCCAAGCTTTTGCATACTTTTCGACCACCCAGTTTCCATTGTAATCTA
Organism: SAR324 cluster bacterium; assembly: GCA_028281495.1. Classification (GTDB taxonomy): domain Bacteria; phylum SAR324; class SAR324; order SAR324; family NAC60-12; genus JANQJU01. Next base: position 24,265 of record JANQJU010000044.1, on the reverse strand, counting down.
AAACCACACGACCTTGTTCAAAAGCTTTGTCATCGGCGGGATTCCGTTCGGCGTAACCTTCCGCAAATAGTTTTTGAAACCATTGAGCAAAGGCAACGGATTTTTCACCATTTAACACCTCATCCGCAGTTTGAAAATTGCTACGGTCGATCATGGCTCCGCCCCAACTTTGCAACAGGGGAGAGTAGGCATAAGGCCACCACTCACCCGTATAATTGGGTTTGAAATCTATGGCATATTTATATTCGCCGCTTTCCTTCAGAGTTTTGAGCACTTGTTCAAATTCTTCTTTGGACCATGGCTTTTCCATTGTCGGGATGCGGATGCCGTGCTTTTCCAACACAGAACGCCGACCATACATGGCCAAAGCAGCATCGAATTGACCAACCGAATACAAGATGCCTTTGTACCGTCCCACAGCACCAGGAGAGAGTTGGGCCAGCAATTCTTTGGAGATATAGGGTTCTAAGGGTTGGATATGTTGGGCCCAGGCGAAGTTGGGCACCGTGGGTTGGTCTAATTCCAAGACGCAGGGTAAATTTTTGGCTACTGCTGCGGCAGTGATCGCTTCGGTGTAAGTGCCTTGCGGCAATACTTCTGCAACGACTTTCCATTTGTCCTGAGATTTATTGAAACGTTCAATCGCAGCTTGGTTTTCTGCAACTTCTGCGGCACCTCCGGAATGCCTCCAGACGGACACTTCGGTTGATTCTGCTTGTGCAGTCCCACTCAAGATCAATAAAGCGAGCGATGTTTGGCACAAGCGTTTCCCCCATCGGTATATTGAATTTTTGGTCATAGAGCCTCCAAAATGATAACGTTAACAATTAACAGCAAACGAAACAAACAATTTCGGCTGTGAATAATAGTAAATGTTACAAAGCCTGATGAATGTCAATAAAAAATCATATTTTGTTCTAAAATTTTGATTTAATCTAAGTATAACAATGAATTAGATAAAAGTTTATTTGTTGATGGATCGTTCATTGAGTCTGAATTATGCGATTGTTTCATGGCTAATGGCCACTCTCACGAAAAATTTGACAATCTGTTTTTGATGTGATTATGCTAGGTTTATGTTAACGTAAACATTTTTTGTTACATAAGAGATTGAAGAGGAGGCGAGGCTATGGCGAGTTCATTATTTTCCCGTAATTCCCGGACAGCATATCTGATGTCAGCACCGGCATTGTCGTTGTTATTTTTCTTTTTAATCCTTCCTTTCTTATCAGCATTTTATCTCACCTTCACCAATCAACGATTGCTCAACCCGAATGAGACGAAGTTGGTCGGCTTGCGCAATTATGATCGCTTGTTGAGTTTGAATTTCATCACTCAAGAGGCAGATGGTACCAAAACAGTCGTAGATGAAGACGGAAAGTCTATCACAAGCAATACCTATCCACGTTTGCGCCGAGTTCTGCGCAAAGATCCTGCTTACAAAGGCTATCGAGAATTTTTCGATTGGGAGATTGGCACCACCCGTTACGTCGTTTTAGCGAAAGATCCCTTATTTTATCGATCATTTTTACAGACGCTTTTATTCGCGTTGCTGGTGGTTCCCCTGCAAGGGACCTTGGCTTTGTTGATGGCCATGCTGGTGAACAAAGAACTCAAAGGCCGTAATTTTTTTCGTACGATTTTCTTTTCTCCCGTTGTGACTTCAATGGTGGTGGTCTCGATTGTCTGGGCCTTCCTCTACAACAAAGACTTAGGACTGATTAACGAATATTTGCAAACGCTCACCTTTGGTCTGGTGGGTCCCATCGATTGGCTGGGGGATTCGCGTTACACAATGATTGCCATAGTCATCATGTCAGCGTGGCAGGGAGCGGGGTTTCAAATGCTGATTTTCTTGGCAGGTCTACAATCCATCTCCGAAACGCTGTATGAGGCAGCAGAATTGGATGGAGCCAATGGTTTCCAGAAGTTTTGGTACATCACCCTACCCGGTCTCAGCAACACCATCGTTTTCATTGTGATCAGCACCACGATTGCTGCCTTTGCTTTGTTCACCCAAGTCGATGTCATGACACATGGAGGCCCCAACGATGCGACGTCTACTGTGATGTATCATGTGGTGCGCAAAGGTTTCCGCGAGCAAGACATCGCGTATGGCTCTACGATCAGTGTGATTTATTTTGTTACAATTTTGCTCATCTCTTTGGGGCAGAAAAAATATATGGACAGCCGCAAATAGAAATCCCTATTCCGTCCCGACCCTTCATTATTAATTGAGTTATCTGTTGTTATTTGAGGAGGCCCTATGACTCATTCCAGTTCCAAACGCTACACCACGATTCTGATGTATGCATCCTTCATTCTGCTTTCTTTCGTGTTCGCTTTTCCATTGCTGTTCATGATCATGTCGGGGTTCAAACCTGACGTGCAGATCTTCAGAGACCTGCATTCGTTCCGGGCTTTTTTGCCGGTGGGGGACATTTCTTGGGACAATTACGCTGGGGTATTTGCCAAAACCAATATCGAGTTGTTTTTTCTCAATTCCGTGATCATCACTGTTTCGACGGTTGTGTTGGGGTTGCTCGTGAATAGCATGTTGGCATTTGCGTTGGCTCGTTTGGCATGGAAAGGCAAATCGGCTGTTTTGGCTTTGGTGATTGCCCTGCTCACCATTCCGTTTGAAACGATTGCCGTTCCGCTGCTGTTGTTGGTTTCCGAGTTGCCGTGGATTGGCTTTGATGGATTTAGCGTGGTGCTAGAGCACAGTTGGTTGAATTCGTATCGGGTGCAAATTTTACCGTTTGTGGGGAATGCCTTTTCCGTCTTTTTATTTTACCAATTCTTTTTGGACATTCCTAAAGACTTCGATGAGGCTGCGTATATGGATGGGGCTTCGCCGTGGCAGATTTATTTCCGGGTGATTGTTCCGATGTCGGGTCCCGTGTTTGCGACCGTAGCCATCCTGCAATTTCTGCTCATGTGGAATCAATACCTATGGCCCATCATGGCGGTGCAGGGTGAGAATGTGCGTCCCATCATGCCTGGAATTCAACAGTTTTTTGGCCGGCAAACCTCGTGGGGAGAGGTCATGGCCTATGCCACCATGATCACTTTGCCGGTGGTTACGATCTTTTTAATTTTTCAGAAATGGTTCGTTCGCAGTGTGGTGAGTTCCGGGATCAAAGGATAGTGGCCACAGAATCGCGCTCTACTAGGGGATAACTCACTTTTTCTTGTTCCAGAGAGAAGCGTTGATCAACGAGGTACTTTACGGCTCGGAAACCCATTTCAAAGTATGGAATTTCAAACGTGGTCAGCCCTGGCACCAACCGTGGACTGATCATGATCGAGTTATCTACTCCGATCAAGGAAATGTCTTCCGGAATGCGAAGACCGTAGCGATGAAACTCAAAGTAACACTGCATGGCGACATCGTCGTTACCACATAGAATCACGGAGGGACGTGGATCGCTTTCCACTAGGGCTTTCAATTCAGCTTCTAGGCAATTGGTTTCTTGGCCATTCACAACTTGATGTGCGTGGCGTTGCCAATGGGCCGGTGGAGTGAGTCCATAACGCTTCAACGTGGCTAAGCTGCCTGCTAAGCGTTGTTTCGTGGCAATATTATGGGGCAACAACCCCAGTAGTGCGATACGTTTGTGCCCTTGTTTGACACAGTATTCGGCTGCTTGTATGCCAAGTAAATACTCATTGGGAACAATCGACGGCAGGGGAGACCCGGCCGAAACACAATTCACCAAGATGACGGGTTGGTTTTCCAATACTTCAGTCAGTGTCACGGCTTGGTGATACATAGTGGCATAGACAAACCCTTCCACACGGCGTTCGACGAATTCATTGACCGTTTTTTCCTCGAAGATCCGGTTTTTTTCTGTGCTGGCCACCAATAATAGCTTTCCCAAAGACCGTGCAGCGGCTTGAGCGCCCGAGATGATGTTGACCGAATACGGAGTAGTGATGACTTCATCAGTGATCAAAGCGATTGTATTAGACTGCACTCCGCGCATCATGCGGGCCGCATTGTTCGGTTGGTAATGCAACTCCCGGATGGCAGACATCACTTTGTCGCGTGTTTCTGGTTTCACATTGGATTCGTTGTTGATGACTCGCGATACCGTCATGACCGAGACTTGAGCCAGTTTGGCTACATCTTTCATTGTTGACATGAAATAAATTCCTTTGGTGAAAAGGTTAAATGCTGATTTGATAACGTTCCCAACCTTAGTACATGACGTGGAGGGCTATAGAATGTCAAGTAGATAGCCTGGTGACTTTTCACTTTAGATTGAAACTTTGTCATGAATTGAACGATTAGATGTTATCGTTAACATTATTAAATAACGCGATCCTGAATCCAACCCCAATTGGATTCGACGATCTTCAAGATAAAGCAATTCCGAGGTGGATGGCATACCTGGCCTCTTCATTTAGCTGGTCCCGTGTCCTGATCTAAACTCCTCCTAGATCCTGGCACTTCTGAAGAGGCCCATCCACCTTTCTCATGTTGAATCCCATTGCGTGTTCCATTGCGCGTCTTGGTATGCAATCCAGTTTTGGGGGAGTAACATTGTTTTCACAAGGAGTTGTTGTGAGCGAACGCCCCTTTCCCTATGAATATGTTTTTCAAGGCCTCCCTGACTTTTACAAACACCGCAAAAGGATTCTTCATGCCTTACACCACACCTCTGTCGACCCTTTGTGTCCTCAATTCCATTTTCGTCCTCCCTGTCAATGGATGAATGACCCCAATGGAACCCTGTATTACCAAGGGGAGTTTCATCTGTTTTATCAATTCAATCCTTATGGGGATGATTGGGGGTCGATCCACTGGGGACATGCCAAGAGCAAAGATTTGGTGCATTGGGATCACTTGCCTATCGGGCTTTATCCGGCCAACGATGAAACCGAAGCCCATTGTGCTTCGGGGTGCATGTTCGTTTCTCATGACCAACAACTGTTGATCGCATACACCGCTTTTTCAGAGGAATTGGAAAACCAACCGTATCAACAACATTTGGCTGTCGGTAGCCAGGATGCTCTTTATTGGAAGCGCGACCCTCAGAATCCCTTACTGCAATGGGGGCGCGATACTCCTCCTAAAATTCACAACGGATGGCGCGATCCCTTTGTATTTCACCAAGGGCCTCGAACGTTCATGGTCGTTTCATCTTGGACCGAAGATTTCATAGCGCAAATTCTGATTTATGAAGCCAAAGATGCTTCCTGTCGGAACTGGGAATATCGAGGTGTCTTTTTCTGTGAAACGGAGGCGAACCGAGGAAAATTTCATGAATGCCCTAATATAGTAGAAATCGACGGCAAATGGGTTTTGATCACATCACCCTATCGAGACCCCGTGATTCGGCCTATTGAGTACCGAGTGGGTACCATCGATTTCACTCAACTGAAATTTCACACGGAAAATCAAGGTATCCTTGATCACGGAACGGAGCAAGGTCACGGTCTCTATGCAACAAATACATACCTCAATGAAGGTGCAGAAGGCCCGGCAATCTATTTGGTTGGGTGGATTCGTGGATTTCCCCAAGGTCGAGGATGGAATGGTTGTTTGAGTCTGCCTCGTCGTTTGAGACTCTCCAAGACCAATCAATTGCAACAAGAACCCGTATCGGCCTTGCATCGTTTGCGAGGGCAGTCTACCCAAATTCCCAATAGCTTTCTTGAGGAGAATGCGGTCTGGTTTCCTCTCTCCATCAAGCAGCAATGGGAGTTGCAGGTTACTTTGGAGTTCAATGTCAGTACTCCCGACAGCCGATGGTGTTTGTTCTTTCAGCAGGATAAAGAACCAAATACCGTCCCTTTGATTCAATTATCCTCCTTAGAACTCTGGGTGACGGGAAAATCGATTCCTTTGCATTCATTGCTTGGCCCAAGTGAACAAACGCTGAAGGTGTATCGGGATCATTCTGTATTGGAAGTCTTTCTGCAACCAGATGGCAAGGAATCGATTTGCTTAACCCGGTTGCTGTTATCGGAAGGAAACGAGGGGCGATTGGGAATGAACGCTCCACAGGGGAAGATCTCCGTGAAGGCAGCAGAAGTGTGGCCCTTAGAATCAATTTGGTAGTGGCATGACGTAAAACTATAAAGAGCTAGGTTGGATCTGGACCAAAGTCATGCCTTGGTTTGCAAGCCAAGGGGATGTTGTATTTCTTCATCCTAAACATACATGTCAAACGTGCCTTCCAGAGCACCGACCTGACGTTCTGAGCTGGCTGCTACTGACTGGAATCGAATGGTCGACTGACGTTGACCTTCTTTGGATAAATAGCGGTATAAGCTATCTTTTTGATTGAGTTCTTGTCCTTCAAAATACATCTGAGAAACAAGTCGTTCTTTGCCATCCACCAGCACTTTGAAATGGATATGAGGCGTCCGCTTTGAGAAAAATGAACCATACGCCGCAGGCATGATCGTCTTGAACCAGTACGAGCCGTCTGTTTCCGTAATAATGCGTCCCCAATACTGGAATTGAGGAATCAATTCATTTGCTTCGGCATCTCCAGGGTGTTTATAGCGGCCTTTGATATCAGCTTGCCATACAATCACTTCCGCCCCTGCAATCGGCTGACACGATGCATCCATGACCTTCCCTTGCACATAAATCACTTGCCCAGAAGCTTGACCTTCCACACCGTGGACTGTTGTCAAATCCTGATTCACATCAGATTGCTCATTCACGGGAAAGAAAGGGCCTTCGGATTGTCGTTCGGTACGCGTACAGGCTGCCCATACCTTAGAAAATAATGACGCACTCAAAAAATACCCGCCTACCGCGAGCAACCCAGTTTTGAAAACACTTCTACGAGAAATTCGATGGTTGGATTTCATGATGAGTTCTCCTTGGTTTGGTTGGAATGATGAAAATGGGCAGTTGATGAAACTGAAAATAAAATCACATATGAAATGGTAGACCGCTTAATTGTATCACAACGACCGTTTTCAAGTATGTCTTGCACACCGAGCAAATGGTTCGGATTCCTTTCTCTTTCTCTTTCTCTTTCTCTTTCTCTTTCTCTTTCTCTTTCTCTTTCTCTTTCTCTTTCTCTTTCTCTTTCTCTTTCTCTTTCCTAGCGAGTTTCCATATCCCTTTCTTTACTGTCACCCAATGTACAGAAACTGGCGTTGGGTGCCATTCTCATCTTTTGAAGCAGACGATACTTTATCATTGATGCATCTCATTCAGCGACGATCCCGTTTTGAATCATCTTATAAGGAGATTGATTGCAATCCTGTGTTTGACCGTTCAATGGTTCTTTAATTCTAATTGCTGAGGTTCTTATGAAAAGAAATAATGCTGTCAAATTGATCGTAGTATTTGTTGCTTTCGCTTCACTCATTGGTTGTACAAAAGATATCAAAACTTCTGTAGAAATCGATGCTTCTCCACAACAGACTTGGAAGGTTTTAGCCGACTTTTCAAAATATCCTGCCTGGAATCCGTTTATCAAAAAAATAGAGGGTGATTTTCAGCCAGGGCAGGTGATCGAAGTGGAAATTCAAGCTGAAGGCAGTGATCCCATGAATTTCGAGCCGACCATTTTGCAACGTAAAGAAAATAAAATTTTGGAATGGAAAGGCCAATTTCTGTTACCCGGTCTATTCACGGGGCAGCATCGTTTTATCTTAGAAGAGATAGGAGACCAAAAAACTCGATTCATCCATTCTGAAAATTTTTACGGAATTTTGGTCCCCTTCTTCGACTTCGAGGGCATTGAAAAGGGATTTCGTACTATGAATGCGGAGCTTAAAAAACGAGTTGAAGCTCGTTGAGCAAGAGCAATTTAGGAGGGGGTTGCAGTTTTCAACCGGTCCACTGCATGAATCGGTGCATCCGGACCAGACATGAAAGGAGTGATAGCGGAGTAAACCAATCGCTGTTTATCTAGTAACTTTTTGCCTTCGAAAGCAGAAGAAACGACGCTGATCTCAAAATGATTCCCATTGCTGAACACTTCCGCATGGGATTCTGGAATCGCTGTTTCGATAGCCTTTTTTACTTGTTCTTCAATCGTTTCGCCTGTCCAAGATAAACTGCTCATGAATCACTCCTTACAGTATAAAATTTTTATAAAAAACTAGGCTTGCCACGGAGACGGAGGCCCACTTTGGGGCGGTTCGAACATGAAGGATGTTTTGCATCCACAAGAGCTTTTGGCCATAGGATTGTTGAATTTCAAACCTCGGTCCATCAAGCTATAACTCCAGTCGATTTCCGTATTTTTGATATACAGGTGGCTTTTTTTATCCACCACGATGTTCAGGCCTTCAGACTCGAATTCCAAATCGAATTTGCGTCGTTGTGAATCGAATTCGAAGGTATAAGTAAATCCAGAACATCCCCCGCCTTTCACTCCCACACGAATTTTGACCTCATTGGGAATGTGCTGTTCTTCCATAATTTTTTTTATTTCTTTAGCCGCATTGGCTGTTAGTTTGATCATAATCGGCTCCTTGAAAATTTAAGGATGTAATTTCAAATTCTTAATGGGGGGCTTCACTCACTAGATTACGATTCCACTCAGGTACTTCTACCACGATATCCTGGGTCCCATCAGGCACGCATTGGCATGCTAAACGGGATTGCGCTGTCAACCCTGGAGCGAGGTCCAGCATGTCTTCTTCATCGTCTGTCGCTTCGCTACAGCTATCCAGCCCTTGCCGGACCAACACATGGCATGTAGAACAGGCACAGACTCCTCCGCACGAATGATCGATATCAATGCCTTTTGCATCCAAGATGTCTAAGATAGATCCTTTTTGCCCGGTTGGTTCGCGCCGAAACTGTTGAGGATCAATTTCTAACGTAATATCTAAGGGAAGAATAGTAAGCTGATATTTGGTCTCTGGAAGTTTAATTTCGGGTACTTCGATATAAGGATTTGTTCCTGCCATTATCGTTTATCTAAGTTGAAAATATGTTAAAAAATTCGTTATCAATTGCGTTTGATTTTTAGCAGACAATCCTGATTTTGTCCATATATCCTCCATTGGGCTTGATGTTATTAATCCAATGGAGGAAGCATAATGTGTCTTAACCATTTTTACTTGAAACCCCTTGACTATTAGCAGGTTATAAGCGTCGTGCTTAACTTACACCGACTCAAAAGCATTGTTATTGTTGGCACATTTCTCTGGGGTCTTGCGGGGTGCTCCGAAACTGCTCTGGTGACGCAGCACTACTTTTTAGGCTCTCCTGAGGTTCCTTCCGGCCTATCCAAACAGGCCCCCCGTTATCCCCAATTGTTGTTGGTCAAAAAAGTCACAAGCATGCCTCCTTACAATACCACCAACGTGGTTCTCAAACTGCGTACAGCGGAAGTGCGATTTTACAATTACGCCAAGTGGGTGTCTCCCCCAGATGAGATGATCCATCATTATTTGACAAGATCGCTCACTTTCAGTCAATTGGCCGAAGTGGCAACTGCTCGTAAAAGTCAACGCGAGGCATACTATTTGGATGTAGAAGTTCAGGAATTTGCTCAGGTTTTTGTAAAGAATCAACCTCATGGTTCCCTGACTCTCTTTGTTGGTATGAGTCATACTCGTTCCAAAACTTATGATTGGTACCGTGTGTACAATGCCAAAATTCCGGCAAAATCGGACCAACCTTACGATGTGGCGCTTGCCCTGAATCGAGGGGTGAAGCAAATCACTCAAGCGCTTTTGCAGGATTTGGAACTCTTTTTGGCATCCCAATAAGACTGGGCAAATGTAACACTACAATCGCCCGAACCCTTCAACCGAGAAAGGAACTTATGTCGAATAAATACAGTGAACTGATTAGTGATTTTTTAGAAAATTGTGGGGAGGCGGAAAAAGGCTTCATGAGTGAAGCGGAGTGGTGGATTATCAATGGTTCTGTAAAAGTTCAGATTTTTCTCACCAGTTTGGATGAAGATGCAGAACTTATTGTAGCGGCCAACCTGTTACGGGTGGAAAAAGAAACTCCCACTCTTTTCAAATATATTCTTCAGTTGAATGGCAGCTTTAAACTGAAAGGTGCATCGTTTGGAATCCGGAATAAGCAGTTGATCTTAAGTTTTGTACGTCCCGTTCAAGGTCTAGATCCCGAAGAATTGGAATGGATGATTGCCTGCATCGCAATTTTAGCTGATGAATATGACGACTTTCTCATTCACAAATTCAACATGGAATAAAAACGCACCTCATCTGGATAAGAGTATTTTCGCAAACCACTTCTGGGTTAGGATGTTTTAAAGGACCTTGCTTCAAAAATGATAAGTTATGCAATGGGAGACCAATAAATATTATCCGTTGTATCAAGCAAAACCGGATGCGACTGTCATCACGACCTCACTGTTGCATGCTTACCCTTTAACAGGCGCATGCTTAGAAACGTTAGGGCAGAACTTAATCAATCGCATTGAATTCGGTTTTTTTACCGAAGGTACCGATATAATCCGACAAGGAGAATCTGGAAAAGATCTATTCTTGTTGTGCCACGGTTTGGTGGATGTATTGGTCAATGGTCAAGTGGTGGTCAAAATGGATGCGCCGACGTTGTTAGGCGACAAGGCAATTGTGGAACCACAATCGAAACGTGCTGCCACCATTCGTATTTCCGCTGGACATCTAGCCCTTTTCATTAAAATTCCAATGGGAGTTTTCATTCGGGATTTCAGCGATCAAAGTATCGACGACGATCAGTTTGGCCAGGAGCTGCGAATATTCTGCAATGTGTTTGTCGAAATTCAGAAACGTCTCTTTGGATATATTTATCTTCAGAAAAATCTTTGGGAAGAGGCCAACACCACATTAAACCTGATCAATACCCAAGTGATTGCAAAAAGCTTGGACAACAAAAAAGAAATGAATTGGGACAGTCGAGTGTGGGATGCAGCCAAGAGGTGGCTACTCGCGAATACAAAATTTGCTTGGCCCAATAATATTCCTTTGACTACCAGCAATTTCCGCGATGTCTTGTATCAATTGCTCGAAAGAAAGTTCACTCGCAAAATGTTCAAAGGGACCAATGCAGATTACTTAGCCCGCAAGCATCTGTTGTGGCGAGGTTGGCTCTTGCAAGCCAGTGAAAGCGTTATTAAAGAGTTCCCTCCTGAAAAACTTCCTATTCATATTGGTGATGTGGAACTGTTTAATCCGCGCAACTATCACATGCGTACGAGCAAGTTGCTCAGAAGTGCAGAAAAAAAGTTTCCGGTTCGTCAAACACAACCCACTTCGATTCTTGATACTCAAGTACAATCGGTTGAGGTGCCTCCTGTGAGCAGTTTTTTTGGCAAAGGGGATCACTCAAATGAATTTGAGTTGCAGCGTTATCTTTCGTCTTTTGAGAGTACTTTTGTTCTGAAGCATCCGAAACGGCTGCAAGCTCAGATGGCACAACGTACGGCTCTCATCGCAGCTGAATGTGAAAATCAATTCAATGCATCGGTCGCGAAGATGCAAAAGTTTCTAGAAAAGGCGAAAAGCAAGGCGCTCGCAACACCACCTCAACAAAGCAAAACCGAGGTGGAAGGGCAGCAGATGCTCAAATGGGTCACTACGCTTCTCAAAAGTTTTGGTGCTTACAATCGGCAGACTCACATGATGTCCGACCAAAATATCCTGGGGCAGGTCCAATTTCTAAGAGGGTTTACGCCAAATATTGACAATCTGGTGAAATGCTCAGCAGTAAAATCCACACGGACAGAAATCGAACGAGCTTTCCAACAAGTGGTGACTTCGTTGGGAATGGGACCAGATCGTTTGCCAGCAAAAGTCATCAAACAGAATCTATTCTTGGTGGAAGCAGGTCCCGCGGATATAGTGCCGTATTCTGAATTACGAAAACATTATTGGGTTCCCGTGTCAGAAGGTATAGCGCTACTGAACGAGGACGGCGAAACCATGAAAGTCAAACCGGGCATGATCCTCGGTGGAAAAGGGTGGGCAAAAAATGCAAAAGCAGAGGATGAAGACTCTAATTTCTCCCTTAGGGTTCCGGAACGTAAGGAAACGGACAGAATGGATTTAAGCTTCCTCTTATGTGTCTTTCCACTCTCGGAGTTCAGTTGGGAAATCGATAATGATCCGAGTCCCGAACAGTATGTCAAGGCTCAACTCCCTGTCATGCAGTGGATTATTGACAAGCATGTAGAGCACATTGCCGCCTTAATTGAGCAACGAGATCGTGCTTTTCAAAAATGGTTTGAAATTGTTCAGGTCATCCGATTGGAAAAAAAGGTTAAAGAATTTGAAACGACGCGCATTCGGCTCACTCCTCAAGTGCTCCAAGTGATCCAGAGATTGCTTGCCACTACGATTGGTCTGGAAATCAATGTGCAACAATCGGCTCCCTCCGACCAGCTTGCGAAAAAGATCTACAATCACATCCTTCGTCAGATGGGGGAACAATACCCTGATATGCCTGTAGAAGAGCGTAGCAATAAAGCCTATACCAAGTGGCGTTTCATTCTGAGTGAGATCGTGCAGAATATGGGGGCTTTTGGAAAGGAAGACGATGCAGGAGTTTATAACCCCAAGCCCGTCTTTGATATACTCAATACAGAAATTGCTTCTGTAGTAGAAACTTACTTGGGAGACCAAGGGAGCGAGTACAACCATCTGTCTGGAGAAGAGCCTTCCTTCGATTTTGCTTCATTGGCAAAGCAGGCCACAGGCATGAAAATTTCGATGCGAATCATGTTATTCAAGCTAATTAGCTCAATATTTGAAACCCATCTTCGCCGCGTGACCCAGGAAATGTATGACTACGAGACACGCCTGGCCAAAGCTAGTGAACAGCGCCCTCAAATGGAATCAGATTCTGTCAAACTGGAACTGATTTTGGAAGACATTGAAAAACTTCGTCGCATTTTGGGAGCCAACTAATTTCTCTCTCAGAGGGCCTCTATTCAAGCTATCCTCTCCTTCTATGTCCTCTCCGTTCTGCTTTCGATTTAGGAATGAAGCGTGCATTTCCAAATTGATAAAGCTGAACCAGATCAGAGCGATTCATATCATTATTTTTGAAGTTGTTTTACATACCTGAAGCTATTTTGAATACCTTTTCAAGTGAGGCAATTGCGATGACTTTTTCTCCTGGAAAACTATTCCTACTGGGGGTTGTGGCCACTACTATCATCGGATGTACTGACTTGGTTTCTGAAGAAGATGATGCCTCAAGTGCTTGTGAAGCTGCCCTAAATGACAGAGATTATGATACTGCAATCTCCATATGTGATGAGAGTGATGATGAAGGCCGTGCCAATAAAGCAGCTGCCTTTATGGGACAAGCAGGCTTCGACATTGCAAATCTCTTGAGTGCAGAATCGGTATCAGCAAGTAAGGATGCTAATGAAACGGATGTTCTGGGAACCGAAGATGTGTCTTTTGCTAACATTGCACTCAATGTGCTTAAGCTCGATTCGGGAACCCTCAGTGAGGAATCGATTCGTATCGCGGCCATTCAATCCTCGAAACAATCGCTAGAATCTGCTATTGATTTGCTATCTCCTGTGAATGCCAGTAGGCTCACTGTGGATGAGATTGTCCTGGAGCTGCTGAGTAGTGTCTATGCAATACAATTGGAACTGATTCTGTTGCTGGATGTGGGGCAGGCTACGAGTTTGGACCCTTCAAACACATCTGAATTGGAAACCTCGGTGGCAACGTTAGCCCTAACCGGAGGATCCCATTTAATAACCACGCTAAAAGATGGAACCGATATCAGCACAGCCTTAAAAAAAGCAGACGGCCGGATATGGACCAATGAACAAAATTTAGCGTTGTTACCATCTTCGGTACTTGGTTTTGAGTTAGGAGGAAACCTCACCCAAATTTGTGAAAGCCTTGGTTCAGCTACATCAAATACGACTACCCCGCCCGGTAAAAGTTTCACCACATTGCTCACGCAAATTACAACGGCTGTAGGAAAGTTTGGATCTTTGAGTGGATCCGATTCGCTATCCGACTTGAGTGACGCCATTGACACCGCCAACTCACTTGAAGATGAGCTAGGTGCCGCTTGCAGTACATTTGCTGAGTTTCTCTAGAAATGCCTACCCTGTTCTCTCCTCCAAAAAATGAATAAGCACGAACTCCGCTCTTCCAGATTTACAGATTTGTGATAATTTATACCGCATTGATTTTTTGGATTTGTAGATTACGTTCAGATTAAAACTCCACATCTAGAAGTTAATCCAGTCCTGCCCTTTGGGCCTCAACCCTTAAACTGCTCCCTGCCTGTCATAGAAGTTACTCATATCCTTAGGATTTTTCATGTTTGATAGACGCTTGCTGTCCAATTTTGATTGGGTGCTGTGCACGATTGTATTGGCAATTTGTGCGACAGGGGTTGTTGCAATCCACTCAGCCACTATCGGTTCGCCAGAGATGGCCATTTTTCGAGTTCGTCAGGTGTATTGGATTGGTATCGGAATCACTTTTGCCTTCATGACCACTCTCATCGATTATCGGCTCTTAGCACGGTGGGGTTACGTATTTCATATCGGAGTGATTCTCGCATTGATCCTGGTCTTATTTTTTGGAACGGGTGGGCCTGGGACACCCGTAAAGAGATGGCTTGCGATCGGCCCTATATTTATACAACCGTCGGAGTTTGCAAAGTTCACTTTGGTGTTGGTGTTAGCTCACCATTTTCGTGAAAGTCGTCGAATTGGAAATCTGGGTTTTATTGAACTCTTGTGGCCTACTGCATTGGTCGTAGTACCTTTTGTCCTGATTTTACGCCAGCCGGATTTAGGAACAGCTCTTCTGCTGTTGATTATTTATATCCCCATGATTTTTCTTGCAGGGATTCGCAAATTGATCATGTTTTTCATTGGTTGCTTAGTCACTTTTTCGTTGCCTTTCGCATGGTTCTTTGTGTTGAAACCCTATCAAAAAGATCGCATTTTGACGTTTCTCAACCCAGAGGAGCATCATCTCACAACCGGATATCATGTTATTCAATCGAAGATAGCTGTTGGCAGTGGACGTTTATTTGGTAAAGGGTTTGAGATGGGGACGCAGGGGAAGCTAAATTTTTTGCCTGCCCACCATACAGATTTCATTTTTTCAGTCTTTTCCGAAGAATGGGGGTTTCTTGGTGCCGTTTTTGTTCTGACGCTTTTCTTGTGCCTAATTTTGTGGTCTCTCTCTAATGTTCTGAAGACCAATGATCGTTCTAGTGCCATCATGACTGTCGGGATTGTTTCAGTGATTGCCTCACAAGTTTTAATCAATATTGGAATGGTATTGGGTTTGATGCCAGTGGTGGGGGTGCCCTTGCCGTTTTTTAGCTATGGAGGCTCCTCAATGCTTTCGATGATGTTTGGGATCGGGTTGCTTCTGAATATTCGGATGCGGCGCTTTATGCTTCAGTAACGTGAGATGATTTACCACCTTTTATAAGCAGATGCCTATATAATGGTAACTCAGTTTGAACTGACTATAAATTTCTGGCATCGCACTCCTAATTGTCTGCTAATTACCATCTCATAAAAGGCTCATAATCGATTGGTATATATCGTGCAAAATTTGGCTCAGATGAACGAGGAAATTTTAAAATACTCGTTGACGCTGGGGGCGTGTGTTAAAACATGGAACTTATGAATCATGCTTTGCTCGAATTTAAAGCAATTGAGCAAAAGTTGCCGAAGATTTGAGCAAAATGTTGATTTTCTACCGATATAGTTAATTTTTTTAGATTGACAAGCAATGTCTGATCTCATATAAAAATGCCCTTTATTTTTAGTAAACAAGCAGTATAGAAGGTTGTTATTAAAGAGGGTAAATCAGTGATGTTATATGGCTTGACATATAATATTACTTTTCAAGTTCGTGATTATTATCGTTTTCTCTTGATTGGTATTGATCACGTCTCTTGTGATTTCAATTCTATGTTTTTGCAGCACAAGTGTTGTTTTTCATTACAGAAAGTGAAGGCAACTTTTGGTTATATTTGACGAAGATTGGTTGTCACAAATTTGATAACTAGTTGGATGAAATTTTCAGGTAAGGAGAGAAAGTTTTAGCGGATGCTAAGCTGAAATCCTCCTACGCAGAAACATCAGCAAACTTTGGTCTGAAGGTTTCTGGTAACTGCATTATCGTGTGCGTTCTTGCAAAACGCGTTAGGTTGTTTCACTGCAAAGTGAAACCATAAATCAATTAAGAAGGAGAGTTCGTATGAAGTTATTCTCAAAATTGTTGTTAGCCATTTTGATGATCGGGTTGGCTTTCGAGCCTTTGATGGCGCATGAAGGCACCATCGGGTTGGAATTCCGAACCGACTTGGAATTCAACAGCAGTGATCGGGATTCCGATGATGACCCCAATGGGGATGATCAAGTTACTAAATTTAATATAGCTCGTGCTCGCATGAATTTTCGAGGTACATTGAACGATACCACTAGTTATCGAGCTCGTGTCCGATTCAATCGTGCTGCTGAACGTAATGAGTTCGACAACACTAGTGACATGTTGCAATATTGGTATTTGGACCGCAAATTAAGTTCTGCTTTGAAGTTGCGAGTAGGAAAGCAATTCACTGTAATGGGTTCTTGGGAAAATGATTACAGTGGTATGGATCAATATCATTATTCAGAAGGTCCTGTGAGGGCTGTTTATGACACGGGTGCTAGTTTGCATGTTAGTTTTGCTTCCCAAACAGTATTGTTCCAATTGTTTAATAGCCCCTTCCAGCAAACGAATCAAAGTACGCTTGGTTTTAACTTGGCTTGGTATGGAGATATTGCAAACGGTTTGATTTCTCCAATCGCGTCATTCACCGTTTTGCCTTCTGCTGAACAAGACGATGGCGAAAATAAAAGGGATGCTTTTACTGAAAATTCTTGGGCGGTTGGAGCACGCTTGAGTGTCCAAGCTATTCAAGTTGAAGCAGAAGCTCGCAACACAACAACCCCAGAGTATGATGACGAAATCAATGCAGCAGAAAAGAGTCTAGATGATCCAACTATTCTGGAAGATACTTGGGATACAATCGTTCTCCAGGCTCGTTATAAAACCAAGATGTTCGCTCCGTTTATCAAATATACAACGGATGATCACAATGTAGATGGCGATGATGTTACAAATCACACAGGAACTTCTTTAGGTGTTGAATTCTTCCCTGATGGAAGTATTAAAACCTATCGTGTTCATGCAGTATTTATTACTGAATCGACAGACTATGAAGACAAAGAAAGAGACGATGTGACAACTACCCAATTTAATATTGGAGTAAGCGCTCGCTTCAGCCACTAATTTGGTTTGTACGTCTACTGATAAGCATATCTAACTCATGCGAGGAGAACAGCTCCTCGCACTCCTTCCTTCTCCTATTTCCCCTTTGGCACACTTGAAACAGCTCAGAATTGTCTTCGCTTCTATATTCTCTTGCATTTGTTTTTTGCTAGCTTCGATGTCTTTTGGACAGACCATTCCCGATGCAGAGACTGCACTAGAGCAGTTTGTCGATACAATGGCGGCAGAGCTGAAGACAGAGTTCAAAAATGCCGACCAAAAAATTGCAGTTCTTGCTATTGTGCATAAGGATAGTGGAACCCGCTGGAAACTGAGCGAAGAGTGGGAAGACTTGCTTTCACAAGTTCTAATTCGCAACAAAAGCTATCCAACGATCCCACCTTATCAAATCGAAGAGCTGAAAGCTGAGTGGGGTAACGACCAACGTTTTTCTACTAAAAAAGCCTTGGAAGATGGCAGACGTATAAGAGCAGACTGGGTTGTAACGGGCAATTTTCGTGAATTCCCAGAGCTAAAATATACTCGTTTGTCTTTGACTTTGACAGATTCGCAATCCGGTGAACCTTTATACACAGGGAATATAAAAATCAGTAAAGAATCGATTCCTGTTTCTTTACTTGCCCCACTATCTGCACCTAAAATGTCTGTTATTATCCAAAGTGGACCACTCCCTACTCAGAGCAATAAAACCAAAGATTTATTTGTCGTTTATGAGTATAGCTTGTGGTCTGAATTTGACATTACTATAAACGGGAAATCGCTAAAACCTATAGCAGCAGAAGAATCCTTTATTGAAAGTTTTTTATCTGGCAGCACAGTTAGAGTTCAAATCAATGATTTACTCACAAAATCTGACAACAGATTAGCATGGGAATTTAAAAATAGAGGATTAAATCAAAGAGATAGTCCTCATTGTATCTATCAAGTTGAATTGGTATCAGAAAAAACGGTACTTTATCAGGATAGTTTTTCCGAGTTTAACAATTGCAGCAATGTGGAGATAGCAAAGCAAATAGTGATCCCGCAAAAGTATCCTACAACAGTACATATCCAACCTCCTCATGAATCAGGCTTGAAACCTTATTATATAGACCGTGCGGAAACTTCCGTTAAACACTATGATGATTATTTGGTCGCAAGCGGGTTGCCAAAGCTAGGTGAGATTTATAAAAAGCACCCCGTTACAGACATTACCTGGAATCAAGCAAAGGCATACTGTGAATGGCAGAAAAAGCGTTTGCCAACAAAACCAGAGTGGCTCTATGCTGCATACGGCTCGACAGATTCTCCTTATCCTTGGGGAGATGATGATCCCGATGGAGGATTTTTAGGTAAGGCCCTTGCCAACTTTGAAGGTGATTCAGACAACTTTGAGCAAGTCGCTCCGGTAGATTCCTTTCTCACAACCTCATCTCCATTTGGTCTATTAAACGCGTTAGGAAATGTTAGTGAATGGACGAGTTCTTTCGAAAATGATCAGTATCATGTCTTAGGAGGGTCTTGGAAGGATCAATCTGAGCCTAGACAAATAAAACAAGGACAATTATTTCCTCCAAGCACCAAAGCTAGCCATGTTGGTGTGCGCTGCGCAGCAGACCAGTAAGCTCTTCCCGAGATTCGCTTGTATCTTTTTTAGTGTGTCGTTACATTCCTGTATCCCTAGCTAGTTCAAGTGAATGGCTTTATTCCAAGTTTATTCCTTCTTTTAAGAATATGGCTATGTATCTTACACACCGTCCGAGACGACTACGTCAAACTTCTGCTATTCGAGGATTGGCAAGAGAGACTTCTTTACATCCTGGCCATTTCATATATCCCATGTTTGTTGCAGAAGGGGAGCATGTTCGCGATCCTATTACAACTATGCCTGGGCAGAATCGGCTGTCAATTGATGAGCTTCTTAAAGAATGCGAGGCTTGCTTACGCCTCGGCATTGGGGCAGTGAATCTTTTTGGCTATTCTGTCGAAAAAGATGATGAAGCAACCAAAGCATATGATTCTAATGGATTAATCCAAAGGGCCGTTCGAACTTTAAAAAATGAACTGCCAGAGCTTTGCATTCAGACTGACATTGCATTGGATCCCTATACAAATCATGGTCATGATGGAATCGTGATTGACAATGAAATCGTAAATGACGAAACCGTCGAGATTCTCTGTAAAATGGCTGTCTCCCATGCTGAGGCAGGTGTGAGCTGGGTCGCTCCTTCCGATATGATGGATGGTCGTGTAGGAGCGATCCGAGAAGCATTGGATGAATCCGGATTTTCAAATGTCAGTATCTTGGCCTACTCTGCAAAATATGCTTCGTGTTTCTATGGTCCTTTCCGAGGGGCCTTAGATTCTGCTCCTAAAACAGGAGATAAAAAAACCTACCAAATGGATCCAGCGAATGTTCGTGAGGCGATGCGAGAAATCGAGCTAGATCTTGCTGAAGGTGCCGATATTGTGATGGTTAAACCAGCATTGGCCTACTTAGATGTCATAGCACGAGCTAAATCTGAGTTTGATGCTCCCATTGCAGCTTATAACGTCTCTGGGGAGTATGCTATGATTATGGCAGCCGCAGAAAAAGGTTGGGTTGATCAGGAGAGAGCCATGATGGAAGTCTTGCTTTCGATAAGACGCGCTGGCGCAGATATGATTTTGACTTACTTTGCAAAAGACGCAGCCCAAACTCTCAAGCGTGATTTTGGACGTTTCTCATAAAAATTGAGGAAGCGTTTCATAGGCAACTTTTTCTTTGGCGGAAACCTGAAGGTCAAGTCCGCAAGTACGAGATGCCAAGTGTCCAACAAATCTCCAGACAGCATTGATGTTCCGGGTCGAATCAACTTATGGAAGTAATAAAATTTCAGCAAAGTCCTCTTCAGAACCCTCCAACAGTAGTGACCATTGGTAATTTTGACGGCGTTCATCTAGGTCATCAAGCGCTGATTCGAAAAGTTGTTAATGATGCGAAACAGCGTGGTTGTGTAAGCGCATTGGTCACTTTTGATCCACATCCTCAAGAAGTCTTGCATCCACAAAAAAAATTGGAAAAAATTTGTACCGCTCAATTGCAACAACGTTTGCTCCAAGAAAATGGGTTGGATGCTGTCTATATTATTCAGTTCACTAAAGAATTCTCACAGTTATCACCGGAAAACTTTGCTCATAAATTTTTGATCGAACAGTTTAATTTATCTAAGCTGGTTATTGGTTACGATTTTCATTTTGGGAAAAATCGCGCAGGCAATGCCGATTTCTTGGAATCCTTCAGTCGTGACCATTTTTTTGACATGGAAGTGATCCACCCCATTGAAGTCCATCAAAAGACTGTAAGTAGTTCATTGATTCGTCAATTGATTGCTAATAACCGCTTCCAGGAAATACCAAACTATTTGGGAAGAAAGTATAGTTTATATGCAGAGGTCAAAAAAGGAGACCAACGCGGACGCACTATTGGATTTCCGACTGCAAATCTCAGTTTTCCGTTTGCAATTCCTTTGGGGTACGGCGTTTATGTCACAGAAGTTCAAGTACTAGGTCGTCGATATTATGGAGTAACAAACGTTGGAATTCGTCCTACTTTTAATAAGACTGATCCCACGGTAGAAACGTACATCTTTGATTTTTCTGAAGATATCTATGGAGAATTGATTGAAGTGTGGCCGTTGAAAAAACTACGTGAAGAAAAGAAATTTTCCGGATTAAAAGCTCTAAAACAGCAGATTCAAATCGATCTTGATAATGCTCAATCTTACCTGCAATCAGTATAATAATTATGCTTCTTTATACGCCAGAACGCATCATTGTTGATCAAGCCGTCTGCCGAGAGCAGTTCACCCAAGAAATTTTGCAGAAATTTCCATCTGTACCTTATGAAGTTGTGGAAAGCTATGCATGGCATCGAGATGAATCTCATCCAGACCCTGCTAAAAATCCACTAAGCAAGGGGAAAAAAACACTACATCTAAAATATTTTCCAGGAATATCCTTCAAACCCTGCCCAGGCACAACAGAAGGAGCAGTCTGTTGTAACTATTTTACTATTGACTTCGTGGAAAATTGCCCTTTGGAATGTACCTACTGTATTTTGCAAGCATTTCTTAACAAACCTGTAACAACTGTTCATGCGAACGTGAATGAAATTTTGGAACAAGTTCGTGAACGAGTTTTATCGCAACCACAACGTTTATTTCGAGTGGGAACAGGAGAGCATTCAGATAGCTTAGCGTTGGATCCGTTATTAAACATCAATAAACATGTGATTCCTTTTTTTGGTAAATTGCCGAATGCAATTTTAGAGCTAAAAACTAAATCCAATTATATTGACCACCTTTTGGATCTTCCGCATAATGGAAAGACTGTGGTTTCTTGGTCTGTCAACCCTTCCTATATTGTGGCACATGAAGAGTTTAAAACAGCTCGTCTTAATGAACGTTTAGAAGCTGCCTACCGTGTCTCGCAGGCTGGTTATAGGGTCGCATTTCATATTGATCCAATGATTCATTACGATGGCTGGGAGGCCGGTTATACGGAATTGGTCGAGCAATTGATTGCAGCTGTTCCACCAGAAAAAATTGCTTGGATTAGTTTAGGAAGTTTGCGTTATATCCCTAAGCTCAAGTCGATTGTGGAATCCCGTTTTCCTAAAAGTAGAATTTTTCTAGGAGAGTTCATTAAAGGAGAAGACGGGAAAATGCGTTATTTAAAAAAAGTCCGCCAACGTATGTATTATGTCGTACAGCGAAAGCTTAAAAAGTTGGCTCCACAAGTAACTACCTATCTGTGCATGGAAAAACCACCGGTTTGGCAACGAACGATGCCCCGGCTACCCAAGGATGATGATGAGTTAGATCTTTTGATTGCTCGCGGTTTTCAACAACAATCCGTTGCAGGTTGTGATGTATGACTTTGGAATTGCCTCAAACAATCCCTATTTTTCCATTACGGGAAGTCATCTTACTTCCGGGTAGTATTCTGCCATTGCATATTTTTGAACCGCGTTACCGGCAAATGGTGGAAGATGTCACAGATACAAAAGCATATATTGGGATGATCCAGCCGCAAGATGAAGATGTAGCTTCTCTTTATACAATAGGAGGGCTTGGGAAAATTGACCTCAATAAGCGCCTACCTAACGGCAATTATCTCATTCGACTACAAGGTATTGTGCGATTCAAAGTGGAAGAAGAGATTTCATCAGAAAAATTGTACCGCCAAGCAACTGTCAATTACCTTCCTTTTCTACATGATTTAGAAGAAGAAGAACCCCACCTTGAAAAAGATCCTCTCTATACTGCTTTTCGACAATATTTAGATCAACGTAGTCTGCAAGTCGATTGGGAAAAACTCGAAATGATCCCTATTCATCATCTAGTCAATATTCTCGCCATGAATCTAGAATTTCCTGGTTTTGAAAAACAGACACTTTTAGAATCCCACGATATCACCACTCGGTGGCACGATCTAATTACTCTTCTACAAATGGCTTCCTTGGACAATTTGGCAGGGAATCATCCTGATGTGGTCAACTAATTAAATTGTATGAGACCTGTAATACTTGCATTAGCGATAGGGCTAGTTGGGTGGTTCCTTTTGGATGAGAATCTCCGCGAAGGCCGCTACACAACGGAACAAATCATTCTTGGGCTTTCCGTTTTTGGCCTAGTTTATGGGGCCGCTTTTATCAATCGTCGTAAGAAATAGAGATTCGTTTCTGGAGTTGGATTTGAAAGAGTTCAGAAAGGTACTACCACTCGGGCTTTGCCATGCGCTTTCCGCCTCTGGTGGCCCTTTAGTCGTTCTCGTAGGGAGTTTTATTGGTAGTCGGTTAGCTCCAGATCCAACGTGGTCGACGTTACCTCTGTCTGTGATGATTATTGGAGTAGCCGCTTCAACCATTCCTGCATCCCTAATTATGAAACGTTGGGGAAGAAAGAAAGGCTTTATTGGAGCTACCCTTGTTAGTTCAATAGCTTGTTTGGGTGCAACCTATACCATCATAATAGAGAATTTTTGGCTTTTCTGCGTAGCTATGGCAGTTATCGGAGCCAACTTAGCATTCACACAGCAATATCGTTTCGCAGCAGCAGAAAGTGTAGACTCTCAATTTACCAGTAAAGCGGTTTCTTTAGTTCTTTTGGGGGGAATAGTTGCCGGGTTTTTAGGACCGGAATTGGGAAAACAAACTAGGGACTGGTTTGTAAACATTCCCTATGCAGGCTCGTTTATTGGGTTAGCAATATTATATGTTCTTAATGCAGTTCTGCTCTTTTTCTTTTTTCAAGATACGGATACAGCATCGGCACGAAGATCGGTAGACCATTCTCGCCCACTGATTAAAATAGTTACGCAGCCAATTTACGTGGTTGCTGTAATGGCAGGAGCGATTGCCTTTGGAGTGATGAGCCTCATCATGACTGCCACCCCCATTAATATGCATGATATCTGCGGATTTTCTCTGGATGACACAACATTTGTGATTCAGAGCCACTTTGTCGGAATGTTTCTCCCTTCTCTATTTACTGGACAACTCATTAAAAGGTGGGGGGTTTTACAAGTGATGACGATTGGCGTGGTATGCTTTTTAATTTGTATACTACTTGCTTGGTTCGAACCAAGTTTTATGGGTTTTTGGTGGGCACTCGTTTTACTCGGAATAGGATGGAATTTTCTGTTTATCGGCGGAACGGTCTTACTCACAGAAACGTATCGTCCGGAAGAACGATTCAAAGCTCAGGCCATTAATGATTTTATTGTTTTTGGTGTGCAAGCTTTGGCTTCGTTGTTTGCAGGTCAACTCATCTTTACAGCGGGCTGGTTTACGCTAAATGTTTTGAATCTTCCCCTCTTGTGTCTAATGATGTTTTCAATTGGATTACTTTACCGCAAACAAAGGCAGGCTTTTGCTTAGCTTGATGCACTGCAAAGGTACAAAAAATGGTAGTGCTAAATTTTTGACTGACAATCGATGTTATAATTCCACAAAAAGATTTTTAAAACGCGTTCGTGCCATTCCTTCATTTTTGAAAACGAGAGG
>JANQJU010000035.1 GCA_028281495.1 SAR324 cluster bacterium | reverse complement strand
GAGCCGTTCCCGCTGGGCGGCATTCCAAGTGTGACGACGATTGCGAATCAACACAATATCAGCTTCTGGTGGTTTACTCGACAACGGGAGATCGGTTTGAACCAGGATGTCCAAATCAGCAAGCCATTCTTGGAGCAGACTGCCCAAGAGTTGATGCCATTTGGTTCTTCGGAACCATTTGGGTTTTCTTTGATGGATTGACGGCATAGATGACAACACAAGAAGGAATACAAGAGATCGGAAGTTTCACAAGCGTCCAATGAAGGCCAGAGTAGCAGAATTCCAAGACGAAAATCATAGTGAAGCATTTCACGATATTTTTATTCAAGTGTTGACGGTAAGTTAAGTTTGTTAAGAAAGGAGGGCAATCATGGTGGGGATTGAAAACGTGCAGAATATAGATTGAAGAAGTGCAGAATAAATATAGTCACATTTGAACAAAAAAGAGGAAGGGCTTTTATCCCAAAAAGCCGCTTCCTCAAATTACCCACTAAACCAGTTCCTGAAACATGAACCGAAGGCTTTTTTCTCCAACATCATTACGAGACAGTCCAATGTCTTCCAATAAACGGTCATCCATTTTGCGGAGTTGCAGCTTAGCTTTTTGATAGTTCTGTTTGTTGATAAAATTTGTCCAAATTTTTTGAAAAACATTGGGTTGTTTAACAGGCAATAAGATTTCTAAGGTTCGATAGGTTTCTTGTTGCATAATAGTTCCTGGGTCTAAATTTTAATAAATAGTTCCCACTGCACGCAGTGGAGGTTCATCTTGAGCAATATTATGGTGCCGAAGCGACCGGCGGTGATTTTTAAAAATTAATCTCTATTCTGCGACAAGCGTGCCACACCAAGAGTGAAAATATTTTACCCTTTTATTTTAGTGGGTTACGTAAATTATTCAGTTTTTTTTCCGAGCGAGAATCTTAGAAAAAGACGAGAATTGCGAAGACTGTGAAGAGCACTACGAATCCTTGAGAAGGTGCTGCGAAAAATGCGAAATGCTTAAAAAAGCCTGTCAGAAATGCGAAACACTAGGGTCGCAGCTCCCTGTTTGGAGTCGTGGACCCTAGTCAATTTATGGAAGTTTTACAGCTAGATATTCCGGCAAGGATTAAATCGAGTCCTACTTCAAAGTCAGTTTCGACTGGACCATCGATTTGTTGAATGACTTTGAAGGTGGCGGGAAATTGTTCTGGAGAAAGTTCATCGAGCATGTTTTCGAAGCTTTGGATTCTTTCTTTATTGGTGGGGAGCCTCCCGGTGCTCTCTGCCAAGCTGTATCCATTCAGATAGTCAATCAGGATGTCGGAGACTCGAATCACTTCATGAGCAGGCAATCCACCAGCCAACAAGGCCGAAAACAAGATTTCATTGCCCTCTTGAATGGTTTGGTATCCTGACTCAGGATTTGTCACTAAATGCTGGATCAGATTAGGATGTGCTCGACACAAGCCGATATAATAACGAGCAAAAGCCTTCACACCCTGCTTCCAGTCTATCGTTTCCCCTCTATGCCAATCTATAGATTCCAACTGAGTAAAGTCTAAAGCCTGTTTTACAAGCTGCTTTATCAAAGTCTGTTTATTTTTGAAGTAGTAGTAAATAGCCATCGGATCTACTTTGAGTTCGGTGGCTAACTTCCTCATACTAAATGCTTCAATTCCCTGCTCATCAATCATTTTCATCGCGACTTCAACAATTTTTTCAGAAGTCAGTGTGCCCCTGGGCTTCTTAGAACGATCTACATTTTTTCTCATAACTCCCTTATTGTTTTAGAAGAAAAATGAAAATTTATTGACTTTTCTACGGCGTAGAGTAACATATTTTCTACAGTGTAGAATTTTTTATTAAGATGTCAATGATTGGTTTACGTTAGATGGAGAAAACGATGAAAGTTACCGTATTTATTGCAACGAGTTTGGATGGATTTATCGCCCGTAAAAATGGTGACATTGACTGGCTAATGAAAGCACAGGAAAAAGCCACAGGGGAAGATTTTGGATACGATGATTTGATTCAATCCATCGACTATTTAGTGATGGGGCGCGGATCGTTTGAGGCGGTTCTGAAATTTCCGGAATGGCCTTATTACGGCACGAAGGTCATCGTACTCAGCAGGACAATAAAAGCACTACCTCAAGGTTTTGAAGGTAAAGCCGAACTTTACAACGGAAGCATCGAAGGACTGCATAACCGATTCAAACGAGAGCAATGCAAAGGAATCTATATTGATGGAGGGAAAACGGTCCAATCGTTTATTATGGAAGGGATTGTCACAGATATCATTGTCACAAAAATTCCAGTTCTGATTGGAGACGGTATCCCTCTTTTTGGAAATCCAGGGAAAGATATTTCTCTAAATCTTGTTGAAGCCAAAGGGTACACCAATGGGTTTGTCCAGTTACACTATCGGCTTTGATTTAAAGATGGGTAGTTCATATCAATTACGGCTCTGCCAAAGGTCAATACATGGTTCTAAGCCAAAGGCCCAAAAACTTCGTTACCAGGAGAATTGGTGTCGTCGCTCAGAAAGAAATCGTTGATCAATTTCGCCATGGCCTCCTTGGTGATTTCGGGTTCGTTGTTCATGAATTTGGCAAACTGGGTAGGTGCATCAAATCCACTCAGATGATAGGCTTCACAGAAATGGGTGTATTCTGAGGCAGAAAGTTTTCCATCTTTGTTGAGGTCAAACATATCAAAAATCGTGTCGGCAACGGAGCCGACCATAGCCTGAAAACCTTCATCGGTGGCCAACATGCGCTCCGCATAAATAACCCATTCCTCAGCGCTGACGGTGCCGTCGTTGTTCTCATCGGCCAATTGTTTCAAAGTTTCCCAGTTGACTTGAAAATATTCTGCTAAAGCTTTGTAGGTCTCCGAATCTTTTGCCGCGTTGGTAATCTTAGCCAAACTTTCCAGCAACATGTCAAAGTCTGTCTGGGTAATGCGACCGTCATTATCGACATCATATACACTAAAAAGATGGTTTAATTTCTTCTTTTGAAATGCACTTATCATGGGTCCTCTCAGAATCGATGGTTGAGATGTAAATAGGGTCAACGGACTTTTCGAGGATTTTTGGCCAAAACTACATAAATGCCGATAGCACCCAGAGCATAAGGTTTTTTCAATACTCCGTAGATTTCTTCCAAATACCCTTTTGCCTTTTCTTTAGATTCTTGCGGAACTAACTCAAGCCTAAACCCCAAACTCACGTCTAAAAAATCCCATAAACTGAGATCCTTGGGGGTGGAAAAGGTGAGAATCTGGTTTTCAATTTGATGAAATCCAGCAGAATACAGATAAGCTCCCAACGATCTCCCTATATGACGATTGCCACCCATTTGTCGTTGTCCTTCGCGGGAAAGTTCTAAAAATTGGTGGAGGCAATTTGGAGCCGGATGAAGGGTAAACCAATCGTCATCCACATCGATAAGGCAGACGGTTCCATTCCCCTTCAACACCCGCCGCAACTGAGCTAGGGCCACAAATGGAAACTTGAGGTGTTGAAATACCAATCGTCCGTAAGCAAAGTCCACCGAACTGTCGGCAATCCTGTGGAGCTTGTAGACATTGTCGTGGTGAAAACGGACGTTGCCGCATGGAGATTTGGCCAATTCGGATTGAGCGGTTCGGATCATATTTTCGTCAAAATCGATACCCACGTAATCAGCGGTTGGATGGAAGTTCGCCATGGCTTGGGTTAGAAACCCAGGACCACAAGCCAAATCCAAAATTGCCGAATGTTCGGTGATGTTGAGATTTTTCCATAGCTTGCGTTCTAGGTTCAAAACGAGGTCCGCTTGGCGTTTGAGGCGGTCGGTTTCTTGTTGTTGGACACTTGGAGTTTCCAACCGATACGACCCTTGGTCTTTTGCAGGGGATATCGGAGAAGGGGCAGCTGTTGAGAAGTGAGAACGGAGGAGCTTAGCGATTAAATCGCGTAGCGGGACCAACTCAGGTCTTAAGCTTTCGTTGACTTCCGCTTCTTCGCAATAAAAGAGAGCACGTGTTCCATGATAAGGAAAATCAAGACTGATGCGGTGACTCGGAATGCCGAATCGCGCCAGCAAACGGGGAAGGATTGGATCGACTACGGCGATACCATTCGGACGTTGGAAATAGGACCTAGTGACATGCATCGCCAACGAAAGCGCGGCTACGATAAATGGAAAAATTTTACTCTCTTCTGGGCTGAATTCCACAGGACTGGATTGCACTTCGGTCCGTTTTGAGCGGTCTTTGCGCCGGAAGTTGCTGTGGACGCAAAATCGAGAGATCTCACAAAGCGTTTCGGGTGCATAAGGCCATTCGTTGCGATAGTCGTCAAACAAGCTCGATTGTCCAGCCCTTAAACAAGGTAGGGCTGTGTAGAAATCGTCTTCACAGGCAATAAAGCGTGCTGATCCGGCAACCGCACCACTAACCCGGTGAACCACCAACACATGTGCCGCATGGGTGTCAAATTCATCAGATTCGAGTTTGTCTGGATATTGGTTGCCATTCAAAAACGCGAATTCACGGCAATACACTTCATAGCGCAAGGCATAACTTTGTTGTCGCCATTCGTCTGTATCCGCCACAACGATACGGAAGTACTTGTCGAATTGTTGAGTGATGTCCCACTGGATTTCCATAATTGGATCTCAAAACAATTAGATAGAGTTTGTTTGGAGATCCAGCCACTCAACCCACACATCTTTGCCTTCTACGACAATGCCGATGCCCTTAATGGGAGACACTCCTGCTTCTCGTAAAGGCGACGCATACTGTTGGTCTTGTCTCTGCTTCAACGCCTTTTGCATTGTGGCATCGACACTGCTTTCGCGTCGTGGATTGCGCTTCTTGAATTCGATCACATAGCCCGGAACGTCTGGACGCTTGGGATGGAGAAGTAAGTCATATCGACCATAACCTGCTTCTTTATCGGTTTGTTGTCGCAATTCTAAAGAACCTTGAACGATGAGGTCTCGAACCAATTCATTTGCACTGGAATTGAGCCAGTATGGAGCGGGGCCATCCTCCCCTTTGTCCACGTATTGGATCAGCGACCAAGGATTGTAGAGGATTCGTCCGCCAAACCGATATCCATTGTACCAGGTACGTACCGTCTCCAAATTTTGAGACAACTCAAATTCTTCACAGAGCCGACTCGATACCTTCTGGAGACAGTCTTCAAAACAGGATTCCTTGACATCCTTGAACGTCAAGTGAATGACGGGATACTTTCCAAGATGCGACATCATTTCAGCATCTTGAGCTATCGCATAGGGTTCAAACAGCCAGCGCTGATCGTTGTTGGTATGCTCAAAGAAATAGCGCAGCATGGACAGATTCAATGTCTTCCCAAACCGTCTTGGACGTGGAAATAGCAGGATCTTCCCCGCATTGCTCCACACCTCACGAATGAACAAGGTTTTGTCCACAAAATAATAGTTGTCTTCGCGCAGCTCCTTGAAGTCTGAAATGCCGATAGGGAGTTTGGATACTGTGAGCATGGAATTTTTCCTGTTTGGTGTGGATGCCCTATCATACGCAATCACTTAGAAAAACGCACCTGCGATGAAGAATCAAAACGGCTAAATCTTATGTATTAACAACAGCAATCCGACAATTGCACCCTACTTCAAGCACCGCCACAAGAATATTGCTCGCTAATTTCAATTTTTGCTCAAAATCCAGATTTTCAGGATATTCCACGATTAAGATTTTTGGAAAATATACAAAATCATCAGGATCTTCTTTCAATTTCTCAGGATCGTATTTTTTACTCATTCTTGACACAAATGGGGGTAAAGCAATGATTCCTTGGTCATTGACGCGAGTTTGATTTTCACTTTGGTATTTTTGATAAGCGCCTTCTTCCCAAGTGATTTCTCCTTCATAAGATCGATCATCGACCAAAATGTAGATGTTGGGATCTTTTGTTTCAGTTGGAAAATTGGTGGGCAACTCCCCGCCGTTTTCAGCCATCGATTTGAGTGCTAGATAGTAATAACCAATCGAATCTTCTTCGCCATTTTGAAACCGTTTACGGACCTTTGCAAATGGGTTGGTTTTTATTCCACAATCGCTGATGTTGTCCAAACAGGGGCCTATTTCTTCGTCGTCAACCCATTGTCCTCCCAAATTTTTACGAATGCTTTCTCCGACATAAGCTCCCAGGAGCGCGACCATTGGGTCGATCATGACCGGTGGACTTCCTCCCCACGTTTCTTCGACAAAACGGTCAATTTCCAGAACATGCTCTTCTGAAAAATCGAATTTGATTTTCATGGTTTCTTCGGCCGTTTCTATAAACGAATCCGCGAGACCTGGAATTTCCGGAATGATGGATTGCATCTCTTGGTGAGTACTCGCTGACTCCGATTCTGATGCTGATTCCGGCACCAATTTCGGGTCAGAAGGTGCACTCGTTTCGTTGTCTTTCGGATTTTCAGATTCAGTTTGAGCGTCCACACCCTTTTTCTTTTTGAATAATCTAAATATTCCCATATCTCCTCGTTCGTGATGTGTTCGTGCTTGTTGAAGCTCGTCGAAGACGTTGTTGGGGCCAGCAATGCTTTAAGGATTCCTGATCCACCCATTAAATGGCTTATTTCTGTTTAAATGTTCTGGATCTATACCAATTTTTCCAATTATGGCAAAGCAACATTCCAATCAAAACAGTCCAAAGTCTACTTCATACATTAATTCGACGAGTGGGTTCTGTTTCAAGTCATCAATCCATTAATTTTTGGATAAGTAAGATGAATTTAGGAATGAAAAAGAGGCCATAAGAAAATATGGATTCCACGATATCTCCATTTTCAGCCGCACCGGACTACTACAGATGAGGACGGCACCATCCATCCGAATTTAATATAAAAAATTATTTTTTAGACAAGCTACGATTCCGACTCAAGTATAAGGCGAGAAATGTCAGTGAACTGGGTTTGACAAGTTAAACTAATCATGATTTGGTGGTCCGCATTTTTAGACCATATACTCTCTTTTGAGGAGCCTCCATGCAGACCAAAGATCACACACCTTTTGACGACTCCCGTCTACAAAAAACTCCTATTGCCATCGTGGGGATGGGAGCACTTTTCCCTCAAGCTCGAAACCTCAACGAATACTGGGAAAACATCCTAAAAGAAGTGGATGCCATCACCGAAGTGCCTCCTTCACGTTGGGATGTGGATGCTTATTACGACCCAGACCCCACGGTTCCTGACAAGACATACTGTAAACGAGGTGGCTTTCTGCCAGATGTTGAATTCAATCCAATGGAATTCGGCATTCCACCCCATATATTAGAGGTCACTGATGTTTCACAGCTATTAGCGCTTTTGGTCGCAAAGGCTTGTTTGCAAGACGCCGGATATGCAGACGCCAGCCCAGAAATCCGTAACAAAACAGGAATCATATTAGGAGTCGGCGGTGGGCAAAAACTCATTGTCCCATTGACCGCACGTTTGCAGTATCCCATCTGGGAACGAGTCCTCAAAAGCCGAGGTCTTTCCGACGAAGAAACCCAAAAGATTATCGAGAAATTTAAAAAAGCCTATGTAGGGTGGGAAGAAAACTCATTTCCCGGCATGCTGGGTAATGTGATTGCTGGTCGAGTCGCCAACCGCTTGGACCTCGGAAGCACCAACTGCGTGGTCGATGCCGCTTGCGCGAGTTCCCTCAGTGCTATGAAAATGGCCATCAGTGATTTGCTGGAATATCGCAGCGACATGATGATCAGTGGTGGAGTCGACACGGACAACTCCATATTTATGTACATGTGTTTCAGTAAAACACCTGCATTCACGAATCAGGAAAAAGTACAGCCCTTTGATAAGGATTCACGAGGAATCATGATTGGTGAAGGCATCGGCATGGTCGTGCTGAAACGCCTGGAAGATGCAGAACGCGATAATGACCGAATTTACGCCGTCATCAAGGGCGTCGGCAGCTCCAGCGATGGGAAGTTCAAAAGTATTTATGCTCCTCGATCTGCGGGACAAATGAAAGCCCTCACGCGAGCTTACAATGAAGCCGGGGCGGATCCCCAAAGCGTTGGTTTGATCGAAGCTCACGGAACGGGAACATCGGCAGGGGATGTGGCCGAATTTGAAGCTTTGAAAGCCGTATTCAGTGAAAACAACTCTCGCAAACAACACATTGCTTTAGGCAGTGTGAAATCTCAGATCGGCCATACCAAGGCCGCTGCCGGAGCTGCGGGTTTGATCAAAGCGGCTTTGGCATTGCACCATAAAGTATTGCCCCCCTTGATCAACATCACAGAACCAAATCCAAAATTGGAAATTGAAAACACACCATTTTACTTGAACACACGAACCCGACCTTGGTTGCCCAATGCAGCGGAGCAACCGCGTCGAGCGGGAGTGAGTTCCTTTGGTTTTGGTGGTACGAATTTTCACTTTGTATTGGAAGAGTATCAATCGGAGCACGAAGAAGCTTATCGTCTTCACGCTACCGCTCAAAGCTGTGTATTTTCGGCACCCGATCCAGATCAACTTTTGAAAAAATGTGAAACTTACCTACAAGCCGTTGACCCTCATGCCACCGATTCAGCCCATCTCGATCAGTTGAAGCAATGGCATCAGGAAGAGATTTCTCAACCAAATGCGCGAGTGGGTTTTGTTTCTGGATCCTCCCAAGAGACTCGGGATTTGCTCACTCGGGCAATTCAACAATTACGCAACCAACCGCAAGCGGAGGCGTGGCAAATGCCTCAAGGCATTCACTATCGTCGAACTGGCTGGAACACGGAAGGCCAGATCGTGGCTTTGTTTTCAGGCCAAGGGTCACAATATGTGAACATGGGGCAGCAGGCACTCATGAATTTTCCCCCATTGCGTTCTGCGTTTGCTGAAATCGACCAAATTTTCCTGAATGGAGAAGGGGTTTCGCTCTCCGAGGTTGTCTTTCCACCGCCACCTTTTGGCTCGGAACAGAAAGAAGCCCAAAACTTGATGTTGCGTCAGACACAGCATGCTCAACCGGCAATCGGGGCGTTGAGTGTGGGCTTGTACCAAGTGATGCAAGAAGCTGGATTGAAACCGGATTTTGCAGCAGGTCACAGTTTCGGAGAGCTTACAGCCCTTTGGGCAGCCAATGTGTTGGATACGGAAAATTATTTTGCCCTCGCCCGCGCACGTGGCCAAGCCATGGCAGCACCTGAGGATCCCAACTTCGATGCAGGCAGCATGTTAGCGGTGGTCGGCCCTATTGAAAACATCACGCCGTTTCTCACGGAATTTCCTCAAGTGGTTGCAGCCAATTTCAACTCAAAAACCCAACTGGTGCTTGCCGGACCTACTCCTGATATTGAAAAAATACAATCGGCGTTGAAATCTGATTTTCGAGTGACTCGTCTTCCAGTTTCAGCCGCATTTCACACGCCTCTAGTCGGACATGCACAGCAACCATTTGCAAAAGCTGTGGAATCGGCGAAATTTCATAAGCCGACCATTTCGGTTTATTCCAATGCGACCGGAAAACCTTATCCCACCACCCCTAAAGCCATTCGAAAGCGGCTTTCCGAGCAGATGATGGAACCGGTTCGGTTCAAGGAAGAGATTGAAGCAATACATCAGGCGGGAGGACGCATCTTTATCGAATTTGGTCCTAAAGACGTGCTCACCAAATTGGTTCAAAATATCTTGGAAGGGCAACCGCATCTCACCATTTCTTTGAACGCACAGCCCAAAAAAGACAGTGATCGGCAATTGCGGGAAGCTTTTGTTCAGCTCCGTGTGGCCGGTGTGCCTTTACAGGATATCGACCCTTATCAGGCCGAGGAAATAGCACCTGCTGCAAAACCTTCGCCCATGAACGTATTGTTGAATGGCGCAAACTATGTCACGGACAAAACTCAACAGGCTTTCGAGCAGGAATTGAAAGAACCTCCTGCCCCCACTTCCGTGCCTGAAAAAGTGACCGCTCTGCCTTCGACACCCAAACCACCCCAGAGTCAAACCTCCGTAGCAAAGGCTCCTCTGGTAAATACGGAAACCCAAACCACTCATTACAATAATAAAAAGACGACAATGAATTCCAAACCTCAGCAGAACGCCTCTGTCTCTCAACCAACGACACAAACTCAACAAGCAACGGTTCAAACGACCGGTGGCCCACAACCAACCAAGCTTCCTCAATCGGCTCCTCAGTTACAATCGACTTCGCCGAAACAGCCAACTTCTCAAACTCTGCCAGCTCCGCAAACCCAACAGATGCTGGATAGTATTGAGCGTAATTTGAGTGGTTTCTACAACTACCAGAACGAGACGCTTCGGGTGCACGAGCAATATTTGAGCAATCAAACCGAGTATTCAAAAGGCTTTTTCGATTTGGTGCGTCATTACTCATCAGCGAACCAAGGTCAACCTGCTGAGTTTCCAGAAAGCTTAGAAAGGAGTTTGAATTTGTTTCATGCCCATCAGCAAGATACGTTGCGCGTGCATGAGCAATATTTGAAACACCAAACAGAACACACCCGTTCTGCGTTGCAATTGGCACGGCATCAGTATGGAGAGCCTCATGTTGATCCTGCAACACCCCCTAATGCGAGTGCCGAATCGACTTCTGAAGCTGCCTATTTTGTTCCGAGTGCACCTTTGCCGCTTCAGCCTTCAAGATCCGTTCAACCGTTACCGCAGTCTGATCCTGCACAAGTTCAGCCGGTTCAAGCACAAGTTCAGCCGGTTCAAACGCAAGTTCAGCCTATTCAAACACAAGTCCAACCGGTTCAAACGCAGGTCCAAGCCGGTCCAGTGGTTCACCAACCCAGTCCGGTTCAGTCCAACCCAGTTCAAGCCAATCCGGTTCAATCCAACCCAGTTCAAGCCAACCCAGTTCAAGCCAATCCGGTTCAATCCAACCCAGTTCAAGCCAGTCCAGCTACAGGGGTGCAAGCCCCGCCACCTGCTTCAGTTATTTCGACGAACGGAACCCACTCGATAGAAGTTTTGAGTCAAGCGATGTTGGAAGTGGTGAGTGACAAAACAGGCTATCCGCCTGAAATGTTGGAGTTGGAAATGGATATTGAAGCCGACTTGGGCATCGATTCCATC
>JANQJU010000074.1 GCA_028281495.1 SAR324 cluster bacterium | reverse complement strand
CAAAAAAACGATCTTGTTGTTCATCACTCATTTGAACCTCCTTTCTAGTTCAAAGATTGATGAGCATTTAATGAAAATCAAATCGAAATTCAGCTTGATATTTTCTTTAAATGAAAATAAATTAACTTTTATACAACTGTATTTAGTGAGTTCTTGAAGTGAAATTTTATTATTTATTACTGATAATACAGCAAAAATTTTTGAAACATCAATAGATTTTGAATGAATTATGGTATTTATTCGGGGTTAAAATTTGATTTTTAATTTTCATTAAATGAAAAAATATTTTATTCGATTCCATAAAATTTTGTCATTTAGGAGATTGTGATGGAAGAGATCGTAACGAAAGACATTTTCCGCAGTGCTCACTTGCTTTGCATGGGAGGCCACTTGCGAAAAACCAAGCTGGTTCGCAACCAGCATATTCTTTTTGTGATTCAAGGCCACGGCCTTGAATTGGAAGATCAACGCTATCGAACGGGACAAGCTTTGGTGAATCCCCTGCAACTGCGGGAGGCTCTGAACTTGTTGCGTGATTTAGTGTTTGAGAAGAAAGCGCACTTTAAAGAAAGGAAACGCCATGACAACATTGAACAGACAGGAAATCGAGCAGATCAAGCAAAGCGTGGATCTGCTAGCCCTCGTCGAGTCGAAGGGCATTCAAATGAAAAAACACGGAGCGGAGTGGAAGGGGCTGTGCCCGTTTCATGAGGAGAAAACCCCATCCTTTTCGGTGAATCCGAGTAAAGGGGTTTACCACTGCTTCGGCTGTGGGGCGACTGGGGACGTGATCAAGTTTGAAATGGAGCATGAAAAGAAGGACTTCCGCGATGCTTTGGCGGGCCTCGGCGGAAGCCCCTTAAGCACTTCGACTGCAAAGTCGAAAGTTCCCCAAAATACCACTGAGCCATTGGCACCTACCAGCGAAAAAGAGGCCTTAGAATTACTGGATCATTACCATCAAACCTTGCTGAACACTCCTGTTGCTCAAGACTACTTGAGCAAACGTGGTTTGAGCCATCCCAATGTGATTTCCCATTTCCGCATTGGTTATGCTGACCGCTCCGCCAGCAAATTGCTGGGCCGGTCGCCTAAGCATTCCAAAGACCCGAAACGCGAAGAATTGCGAGCTTGGGGTTTCTTGCGAGAAAATGGCTTTGAGCACTTTACAGGTTGCTTGACCATTCCCATTTTTCAGGAAGATGGTTGCTTAGGCGAAGTGTACGGACGGCGAACCAACCGGACCAAGCCCAATGTTTCCCCTCACTTGTACTTACCGGGATCTCATAAGGGGGTGTTCAATTTAGCAGGACTGAACAGCCAAACTCCGTTGATTATTTGCGAAGCCATCATTGATGCTCTCACTTGTTGGTGCCACGGCTTTCAGAATGTCACGGCTTCTTTTGGAGCCAAGGGCATCACCGAGGAAATGATTCAAGCCTTCCAAACAAAAGGCATTCGGCAAGTGTATATCGCCTACGATGGCGATGAGGCTGGGCGAAATTCTGCCGATGACCTGGGCCGTCATTTAGTCGATTTGGGCTTTGAAGCCTACCGCGTGTTGCTGCCTGCTGGCGATGATGTCAACAGTTTTGCCTTGAAACAGGAAAATCCCGAGCAATCCCTGACTGATTTACTCAGCACCTCACAGCAATACTTACCTCCCGACCCGGTGCCAGATGTGGCCATCCCGACTTTACCGATGGCGGCCATGCCAGAAGGATCACCTCCTTTGACCAATTCGACGATGGCCACCAACATTCCTATTCCTGTACAGCCTCCTCCTCCGGGTTCCCCTCCTTATGATGAGGAACGGCCTTTAGAAATTTCAGATCTAGATTGCCAATGGAATGGAGCGGATCAACTCATGATGGTGATTCAGTCGCGACAATACCGAATTCGGAACTTAGACAGCATCCGGTCATTGGCCAACCTGAAAGTTCAGATCAAAATCACCATTGGCCCTCTGTTTTTCCTCGACACCTTGGATTTGACTTCGGCGAAGCAACGCCATCAGTTTTTAGTGGCCGCTTCCCAAGAGTTGGAAACCAAAGTGGATATTCTGAAACGAGATTTAGGCCGGGTGTTGATTGGAGTGGAACGCATTGCTGAATACCGGATTGCTCAGCAAGAGAAGGCCAAAAATAGGGCCACCCAACCGGACCCGATGACGCAAGAGGAGCAAGAAGAAGCCTTGGCCTTTCTGAAGCAACAAAACTTGCTGGATCAAATTCTAGAAGACTTCGACATCATTGGCTTAGTCGGGGAACACACCAACAAATTGGTGGGTTACATTGCGGCCACCTCTCGCAAGCTTTCGGACCCATTGGCGGTGTTGGTTCAATCGTCTTCCTCAGCAGGCAAGACGACTTTAATGGATGCTATTCTTTCTTTGATTCCACGCGAAGACAAAGAGAAGTGGACGACCGTTACAGGCAGGGCACTTTATTATTTTGAAGAAGAGCAACTGGCTCACAAAATCTTGGCGGTAGCCGAAGAAGAAGGAATGGAAAAGGCCACCTATCCACTAAAAATTCTTCAGTCAGAAAAGGAGTTGAAGATCGCCACCACGGTGAAGGACCCGAAAACTGGTGAATTCAAGGTACAAACAAAAGTGGTCAACGGACCATGCGCCATTATTCTGACTACGACCTCGGTAGATATCGACGAAGAATTGGCCAACCGTTTCATTCGGCTGACAGTGAACGAAGATCGAGAACAAACCTTAGCCATTCATCAAAAGCAGCGCCAAGCACGTACCTTGTCTGGTCGCCAAAAGAAGGTGATGGCCGAGGTGATCAAGCGCAAGCACCACAATGCTCAACGTTTGCTCAAACCGGTGACGGTGTTCAACCCTTATGCAGACCAATTGACGTTCAACAGTGATCACCTTCGTTCTCGTCGGGACCACGAGAAATACCTGGGTTTGATCGATGCCATTGCCTTTCTCCATCAGATGCAGCGTCCTCATTTCACTGCCGACATCAACGGCAAACAGGTGGAATATGTGGAGGCGACGATAGAGGACATTCGCCATGCGAACCGTTTGATAACGGAAGTGCTAGGGCGTTGCCTGGATGAGCTAGCGCCACAGACGAGGCGTTTGCTCAAACTGATTCATCAAATGGTAACGAAACTAGCGGAGGAAAACGGAGTGGAGTTTGACCAAATTCACTTTACACGCAAGCGAGTTCGAGAATTTTGCAAATGGAGTGATTCCCAGTTGAAAACGCACATGAAGCGTTTGGCGGACTTGGAATATTTGCTGGTTCAAGAAGGTGGCCGAGGCCAAGTGATGGTTTACGAATTGCTGTGGGATGGACAAGGCGAACTCGGTGAGAAGTTCATACCGGGAGTCGTAGATGTGGGCACCCTGAAACCGATTCGATGAGGTGGCGATGAGAGCAGGAAACGAAGGCATGCAAAAGAGTACACAAAGCGGACTGGCTCAAGATTGGGTCAAGTCTGGGGGTTGTCTGGGTCAAGTTTGGGTGAGTGTGCTATGTGCCCAGCTATATAACACAAGGCCTAGCGGGGATTTGTGTGAAAGAGTTCTGAAAATTGAAAAAACTAAGGGCAATCAAATCAGCTTACCATTTGCTGTGTGCCCTTGCTTTTCGGTTTTCGGAGCAAAAAATGGACCCGCCAACATGTTCACTAAGTCTGAGCCAAGTTCGGCCCAAGTCTGGTCTAAGTCTGGGGGTTGTCTGACCCAAGTCTGGGTGAGTGTTCCCTGTGCTCTGCCTTTTGTTTCCTACTCTGGCGAGGATTCGAGCCGAACAGCTCGAAAAAATGAAAAAACTAAAGGGGAACCAATTGGCTCACTGATTCCCGTGTGACCGATTTTTCCCCGATGTTCACCTTCTTTGAAGGTGGTGACCGTACTAACCCAAACGCTTCAATCATTGCCAAGCAGAAAGAGAAACCATGAACCCGATTCCGAAAACCTTAGACACGTTGTTTGCTCAACGCTTGGAATACATGAAAGTGAAGAACTACGCTGACGGGACCTTGGAACGGGAAAAGGTGGCCTTCGATAAGTTCCTGAAGTGGTGCCATTTGCGAGAAATCCGATTGCCGCAAGAGGTGACGTTGTCGGTATTGCAAGCCTATCAGCGTGCGATTCACCGACAGAGTGGGCCGGACGGGAAACCGTGGGCGGTGGCTTATCGCCACTTGCTTTTAGGCGCGGTGAACCGAGCGATGAGATGGGCTTTCAACCAAGGTTTTGTGATGTCAGACCCATCGCAAGGGATCGAATTGCCTAAGCTTCCACAAGCCTTACCTCAACAAGTGTTGAGCATTGAGGAAATGGAAAGCATCCTGAAAGTTCCCGATCCTTCCACATTGGTGGGCTTGCGAGACCGTGCGTTTTTGGAAGTGTTGTATGCGACGGCAGCCCGCCGCAATGAATTGCTGAACCTAAAGCCTGAGGACTTGGACCACAACCGAGAGGTGATGTGGATTCGTAAAGGGAAAGGTCAAAAAGACCGAATGGTTCCGATCAGCAAACGAGCGTTGAAATGGGTGGACAAATACGAGCAAGAATCTCGTGAAAAGTTTCTGCTGAAGAACCCGCAAGCGGAGCATTTGTTTTTAAGTCAACGGGGCAAGCGTTGGAGTGAAAACACCTGCAATGAACGAGTGAGCCACTACATTGCCACAGCAGTACCGGGTGCAGTAGGAAGCCTTCACACGTTCCGGCATAGTGTGGCGACGGCGTTGTTGGAAAGCGGGTGTGATTTGCGCACGATTCAAGAATTGTTAGGCCATGCTTCGCTAAGCACGACACAAAGGTATTTACGCATCGAAGCGGGCCATTTGAAAGCGATGTACAAGAAGTATCATCCATCGGCCTTGGAGTTGGTGGAATCGAACAACTTAGAAGAATAGGAGACAGCGATGTTAGAGATTCAATTTGTAAGCGTAAAAGAGAAGAGTAGTTGGTCGGGCCAACTGGCCCAAGTAGCAGATTTAATGGATGAATACCATTCCGTTCAAAGCCTTTTGTGGGAGACATTTTCGGCATTTTGTGACCGTGAGGAAGAACTTGACGAGAGCTTGGGCCAAGGCTTGCGTCATTATATCTGGTGGCTCCGTCAGTGGTCGGAGCATTTGAAAAGTGAACTTCATTATTTACATGAACAAGCCAAGGCTCAAGAAATGCCGCCGCCTGTTCGCAACCCCGTTCCTCCTTCGATTGAGGCCAGTCGAGCCAACGGCGTTTCGTAACCGCTTCCTGTCTGTTGCCGGGGCTGTTTTTCCAAGGATTGAAATCGGCCTCGGCTTCTCGCCCACTTCCTTTCTGTTGTTGTCCTCGTTCCTTTTCTCAGGCTTCCTCATCAAGCCCCTGGTTTCCTTCAGATCGTTTCCCTTTGTTGCTGTCGTGATCGTGTCGGGATCACCGCAAGACCGTTCCCTCAGCCAGCCCAATGAGCTTTTTGTTCCTGCCGAAGAAGTTTGTGTTTTGTTGAAATTTTTTATTCTTCGCTGCCGCAAGGCAGCCATTTGTCGGGGATGTTGAGCTTTTGGTGTCTGTTAGAATGTTCGACGTTTCACAGCACTTGAAAAATTCGAGTCTCTTTTTTGCTTAAGGGGCCAGGATTGTCTAAGATAAGTTTTGAGCTGTCTCCTTGTATTTGATCCCCATTGGAAAGGCCTTCTATGTCAACAATCACCCTGGAAAACGTAACTGGTAAAGATGTGGTTGGAACGGTTCGCGAGCAAAATCTATCGCCGAATTCTCGCTACACGATCATCTTGAAAGAAGAAGTGGATGCTCCTGGCATTGAAGAACGAGCGACCCCTGATTTTTATGACGATGAAGCGGATTCTGAATCTGAAATCGAAGCGATCTTATCGGCCCGAACCTCCTCCTCCTCAGATTCGTTTTAGGTAATAACCATGAGTTATCTTCTGGATACGAACCATTGCGTGTATTTGAAGAACGCGTATTTCAAACGACCCGAGCGCCGCACGGTATTTGAAACGAAAACGCTAGCGAGGTTTGAACGGCATCATTCTTTATCGGAGCCGATCTATGTATCGGTAGTGAGCATAGCGGAATTGTATTTTGGAGCGGAGCGTTCGGCGTACAAGGAGAAGAATTTCCGCAAAGTGGAGTTTCTCAAAGACCGGGTCACGATAGTGGATTTGAGCGATGGTCTATGGCGCTTTTTTGCGTCGACGAAAGCGGAGTTAGTGAGGCGTGGTAAGGGGATCACAGACTTTGATTTGTTGATAGCATGTACGGCTCATTTTCATGGTCATATCTTAGTGTCGAACGACAGCGACCACCAAGTGATTCCTGAAGCTTTTTTGTTGGAAAACTGGTCTGTGTAATCTTTTTCCTATTCAAATTTCTGTCGAAGTCCAAGTAATTTTCCTTCTGGATTCTCTCCATTTTTTCCTTACTGCCTTTGATCTGCTTGAGGGCACCTCAAGTTCTCTCCTTCAGTCCGTAATCTGAACATTTCCTTATTGGCAAAGTTTCGATTCGTTGCCGAACTATTGCTTCCTTTCCGCTGCCGATAGGCAGCTATTTGTAGGGGATGTTGAGATTTTGGCATTCCACTAAGCGTCATTCGTTTCTAATCGTGGGATCGCACCGAGGGACTTTTTTTCAAAATCGAATTCTCACTAAGGAATTTTCTCGTCTGCAAATTGAAACTCGCATCGGGGCATTTTGAGTTCACTAGAAAAGGGAAACTAAAGGAAAATCAATAGTTTGCGCATGGTTTACATAGGATTGTGTTGTATTACTATGGTGCCCACTTTTACGATCCCAGCCTCGGACGGTTCCTTGTGCCCGATAGTATTGTTCCCGATCCGAACAATTTACAATCGCTGAATCGTTACATGTATGTGAGGGGGAACCCGATCATTTACACGGACCCGACAGGTCATGAAGATGAAGGAGGATATAGGGAACAAGGTTGGGAAGAATTAGATCAGTCCCTGAACGAGGAATCGGGCTGGTTTGGTCCGAGCTATTCGACGAGTTATCGTGATTTGGATGAGGACGGGATAGCGGATTATCGGATGTCGGAAATCATTGATGGGGAGAGCGTCCGGACGAGCTATTTTGCAGATGGCCCAGCGAAGATCTATGATGTGACACTGAGCTTTGGTATTGGTGGTGCAGTGGGTCAAACCCCTAAATTTTTCAAGGGGGTTGGGAATTGGTTTAGTGGATTATTTAAAAGAGGTCCTGTTGGTAGCCGCACAGCGAGCGTATCGGAATTAAGCGACTTCACGAAAAGTATTGCTCGGCTGAAAAATAGGAAGATCATCGAGCGGCTGGAGTCGGGGGAGGATCTGGTATTGGGACCTGGTCAAGCGTCGAGAAAACGGATGGCGGAAATCGCAGCGGCGACGGGTCGCGAGGTAGCGCTTCTTCGAACCCGCGAGGGTCAACGGATATTGCGAATGGGGGACGAGGGTAGTGTTCCAATGAAGGGAGCACGGCGTCTGATAGCTCATACTCACCCAAAGGGGATATTGCGATTTAGTCGTGCGGACCGTTTGGTACTTCGTGTGCTTCGTCAACGTTCGAGTGTGTTAATTGGTCCCTCAGGTCAATCGGTCAGAGTGCATAGGTAAATATGGAATCGTCTAAGGAGTTATTAAAGCAT
The DNA here is from genome assembly GCA_028281495.1 of SAR324 cluster bacterium. Lineage (GTDB taxonomy): Bacteria > SAR324 > SAR324 > SAR324 > NAC60-12 > JANQJU01. The sequence continues at coordinate 706 of JANQJU010000074.1, read as the reverse complement.
CCAAATTGTTTTGGAGTGATCATCGAGCAAGTGTTGTTGGAAGATTCGAGCCATCGGAAGATCATGTTGTTGAGCGATGGTTTAACGGGCGTAGTGGATAAGGAAGATGGTACGTTTTTCAAGAATAGCTATAGTTTTGCCTGCAAGCCATTGTTTGTTTCTCGAATATTGGAGGAATTAGGGAACCGAGGAGTTTGGGATCTGAGCAAGTTCGAAGGGAGCGATGACTTGTACTTAGATGGAACAATACTTCGTATTGAAGTGTTTGAGGGGTCGGGCGGTAAGAGACTATTTTTTGAGCATGAGAATCCCGACCCTTCGATCAATCCTCGTTTTAGGTCGTTGATCGAGATGGTGAGATATTTATTAGGGGTATCGTCTTTCAAATTGAAGCTAAAGTGGAAGCTGAATCTGAAGTTTAAGTAGTTGGAGATTTTAGGGAGTTCAGTGTTTATGAAAGATGAGGCGCTTTGCGCCGCCCGGTGGCAGCGAAGCTGCAACCGGGGATACCTCATGTGTGGTGCGTTTGAGCAAGGAACTTTTTGGTAATGGCCGTGGCTACTTGAGTGAGCGGGACGGTGGGGCCTGGACGACGGAGAGAAGCAATTGTCCAGTCCTAAAAAAAGTTTACAGTTTTCATAGTCGTCCTATGATGACTTTACACCCAGCTTGTTAGTCCTAAACGGTGTTCACGGATTTGTTAAAT
>JANQJU010000073.1 GCA_028281495.1 SAR324 cluster bacterium | reverse complement strand
CAAAAAAACGATCTTGTTGTTCATCACTCATTTGAACCTCCTTTCTAGTTCAAAGATTGATGAGCATTTAATGAAAATCAAATCGAAATTCAGCTTGATGTTTTCTTTAAATGAAAATAAATTAACTTTTATACAACTGCATTTAGTGAGTTTTTGGAGTGAAATTTTATTATTTATCACTGATAATACAGCAAAAATTTTTATAATTTTTGAGACATTAATAGATTTTGAATGAATTATGGTATTTATCCAGGGTTAAAATTCGATTTTTAATTTTCATTAAATGAAAAAATATTTTATTCGATTCTATAAAATTTTATCATTTAGGAGATTGTGATGGAAGAGATCGTAACGAAAGACATTTTTCGCAGTGCTCACTTGCTTTGCATAGGGGGTAACTTGCGAAAAACCAAGCTGGTTCGCAACCAGCACATTCTTTTTGTGATTCAGGGCCACGGCCTTGAATTGGAAGATCAACGCTATCGAACGGGACAAGCTTTGGTGAACCCCCTGCAACTGCGGGAAGCTTTGAATTTGTTGCGTGATTTAGTGTTTGAGAAGAAAGCGAACAGTAAAGAAAGGAAACACCATGACAACACTGAACAGACAGGAAATCGAGCAGATCAAGCAAAGGGTGGATCTGCTGGCCCTCGTGGAGTCGAAGGGCATTCAACTGAAGAAACAAGGAGCAGAATGGAAGGGGCTATGCCCGTTTCATGAGGAGAAAACCCCATCGTTTTCCGTGAATCTGAGTAAAGGGGTTTACCACTGCTTTGGCTGCGGGGCGAATGGAGACGTGATCAAGTTTGAAATGGAGTATGAAAAGAAGGACTTCCGCGATGCTTTGGCGAGCCTGAACGGAAGCCCTCTAAGCACTTCGGTGAAAAAACCGAAGACAAACGAAATTACCACCGAACCATTGGCACCTACCAGCGAAAAGGAAGCTTTAGAATTATTGGATCACTACCACCAAACGTTGCTCAACAACTCAGCAGCACAAGACTACTTGGGCAAACGCGGTTTGAACCATCCGGATATCATTTCTCATTTCCGCATTGGTTATGCCGACCGTTCCGCCAGCAAATTGCTGGGCCGTTCGCCCAAGCATTCGAAGGACCCAAAACGTGAGGAATTACGGGCTTGGGGCTTCTTGAGAGAAAACGGTTATGAGCATTTCACGGGCTGCCTGACCATTCCTATTTTTCAGAAGGATGGCAGCTTAGGCGAAGTGTACGGACGGCGAACCAACCGCACCAAGCCTAATGTTTCTCCTCACCTTTACCTACCTGGACCTCACAAAGGAGTGTTCAATTTAGCAGGCTTGCACAGCCAAGAACCGTTGCTTATTTGCGAAGCCATTATTGATGCCCTCACTTTTTGGTGTCACGGTTTTCAAAATGTCACCGCTTCTTTTGGAGCTAAGGGCATCACCGAAGAAATGATTCAAGCCTTCCAAAAAAAAGGCATGCGGCAAGTATATATCGCCTACGATGGCGATGAGGGCGGACGAAATGCTGCTGATGACCTGGGCCGTCATTTGGTAGAATTAGGCTTCGAGGTTTACCGGGTGTTGTTGCCTGCTGGCGATGATGTCAACAGCTTTGCCTTGAAACAGGAAGATCCCAAGCAATCCTTGACTGATTTACTCAGCACCTCACAGCAATACTTGCCTCCCGATCCCGTTCCCGATGTTGCCCCACCGACTTTGCCTATGGCTGCTATGCCGGAAGGTACCCCTCCATTAACCAATTCCACGATGGCCACCAAAATTCAAATTCCGGCGCTTCCACCACCTACGAGTTCCCCTCCTTCGGATGATGAAAAGCCTTTGGAAATCTCAGACTTGGATTGCCAATGGAATGGGGCCGACCAACTCATGATGGTCATTCAGTCGCGCCAATACCGCATTCGGAACTTGGAGGGAATCCGATCTTTGGCGAACCTCAAAGTTCAAATCAAGATTACCATCGGCCCTCTGTTTTTCCTCGACACCTTGGATTTGACTTCGGCAAAGCAACGCCATCAGTTTTTAGTGGCTGCTTCCCAAGAATTGGAAACCAAGTTGGATATTCTGAAAAGGGACTTGGGCCGGGTGTTGATAGGCGTGGAACGGATTGCCGAATACCGGATTGCTCAACAGGAAAAGGCCAAACAGAAGGACACCCAACCGGACCCAATGACGCAGGAGGAGCAAGAGGAAGCGTTGGCCTTCTTGAAGCAACAAAACTTGCTGGATCAAATTCTAGAAGACTTCGATATCATTGGTTTAGTGGGGGAACACACCAACAAATTGGTGGGTTACATTGCGGCGACCTCCCGCAAGCTTTCCGACCCGATGGCAGTGTTGGTTCAATCGTCTTCCTCAGCGGGCAAGACCACCTTAATGGATGCCATTCTTTCTTTGATTCCCAGAGAAGATAAGGAGAAATGGACCACCGTCACCTCCAAAGCTCTGTACTATTTTGAAGAAGAACAACTGGCCCATAAAATCTTGGCGGTTGCTGAGGAAGAAGGGATGGAACGAGCGACCTATCCGTTAAAGATTCTTCAGTCGGAAAAGGAATTGAAGATCGCCACGACGGTGAAAGACCCGAAAACGGGGGAATTCAAAGTGCAAACGAAAGTGGTGAACGGACCTTGTGCGATCATTCTGACCACGACCTCGGTAGATATCGACGAAGAATTGGCCAACCGTTTCATTCGGTTGACGGTAAACGAAGACCGAGAACAAACCTTGGCGATTCACCAAAAGCAACGCCAAGCTCGCACCTTGTCCGGTCGTCAAAAGAAGGTGATTGCCGAGGTGATCAAACGCAAGCACCACAATGCTCAACGTTTGCTCAAACCGGTGACGGTGTTCAACCCGTATGCAGACCAACTGACGTTCAACAGTGACCATTTAAGATCGCGTCGGGATCACGAGAAATACTTGGGGCTGATTGATGCCATAGCGTTTCTCCATCAGATGCAACGACCTCACTTCACCGCCGAAATCAACGGCAGACAGGTGGAATATGTGGAGGCGACGACAGAAGACATTCGCCATGCGAACCGCTTGATAACCGAAGTGCTAGGGCGTTGCTTGGACGAGCTAGCTCCCCAAACAAGGCGTTTGCTCAAACTGATTCATCAGATGGTGGTGGAACTGGCAGAGAAAAACGAAGTGGACCGGGACCAAGTTCATTTCACGCGCAAGCGGGTTCGAGAGTATTGCAAATGGAGTGATTCTCAACTGAAGACCCACATGAAGCGTTTGGCGGACCTGGAATATTTGTTGGTTCAGGAAGGAGGCCGAGGCCAAGTGATGGTCTATGAACTGCTATGGGACGGCCAAGGGGAACTTGGCGAGAAGTTCATACCGGGTGTCGTGGATGTGGACACGTTGAAACCGATTCGATGAGGTGATGATGCGAGCCGAAAACGAAGGCATGCAAAAGAGTACACAAAGCGGATTGCCCCAAGATTGGGACAAGTCTGCCCAAAGTCTGGGGCAAGTCTGGCTGAGTGTCCTATGTGCCCTGCCATATGGCATAAGGCCTAGCGGTGATATGTGTAAAAAAGCCCCGAAAATGGAAAAATCTAAGGGCAGAAAAAACGGCTCCCTGTTTGCCGTGTGCCCTGGATTTTTGGTTCTTGGAGCAAAAAGCCGAATCACCAGCCCGTTCACTAAGTCTGGGTCAAGATTGGCCCAAGTCTGCCTCAAGTTTGGGGGTGGTCTGGGGCAAGTCTGGGTGATCGTTCCCTGTGCCCGGCCTTGTGTTTCCCACTCTCGCGCCGAATGGAGCCAAAAAGTTCTGAAAAAGGAAAAATCTAAAGGGAAAATACAGAGTTGCCCTGTGTTTCCCTGTTGACCGATTGGGCTGGCAACCCGTTGTGGGGCCGGAATGCTTTCAACTGGACTGGTTCAAGATTGCCTCAAGTTTGGGGGTGGTCTGGAGCAAGTCTGGGTGAAGGGGTTCTGTGCCCCGCTGGGCGGCATAAAGGCTCGCGCCGATTTGTGTAAAAAACTTCCGAAAATAGAAAAATCTAAGGCCAAAAAATTGAGGCCTCGTTTTTCATCTCTTTTGAGGGGGGTTCCTACCTTACCCCAAACGTTTCAATCATTGCCTAGCTGAAGGAGCCACCATGAACCCGATCCCGAAAACCTTGGAAACGTTGTTTGCTCAACGCTTGGAATATTTGAAGGTGAAAAACTACGCGGAAGGGACATTGGAGCGGGAAAAGGTCGCTTTCGATAAGTTTCTGAAATGGTGCCACCTGCGGGAAATCCGTTTGCCGCAAGAGGTGACCTTGTCGGTATTGCAAGCCTATCAGCGTGCGATTCACCGACAGAGCGGGCCGGATGGCAAGCCGTGGGCAGTAGCTTACCGCCACTTGCTTTTAGGGGCGGTGAATCGAGCGATGAGGTGGGCCTTCAACCAAGGTTTTGTGATGTCGGACCCGTCGCAAGGAATCGAATTGCCGAAGCTTCCGCAAGCGTTACCGCAGCAAGTATTAAGCATTGAGGAGATGGAGAACATTCTGAAAGTACCTGATTCTTCCACGTTGGTGGGCTTGCGAGACCGAGCGTTTTTGGAAGTTCTCTATGCGACGGCGGCTCGTCGTAATGAGTTGCTGAACCTGAAGCCTGAAGACCTGGACCACAACCGTGAGGTGATGTGGATACGGAAAGGGAAAGGTCAAAAGGATCGCATGGTTCCGATCAGCAAGCGAGCGTTGAAATGGGTCGACAAATACGAGCAAGAATCCCGTGAAAAATTCTTGTTGAAAAACCCGCAAGCGGAGCACCTGTTTTTGAGCCAACGTGGCAAACGCTGGAGTGAAAACACCTGCAACGAACGAGTGAGCCATTACATTGCCACGGCGGTAACTGGAGCGGTTGGTAGTCTTCACATCTTCCGCCACTCGGTCGCGACGGCGTTGTTGGAAAGCGGATGTGACTTGCGAACGATTCAAGAGTTATTAGGCCATGCTTCGCTAAGCACGACACAAAGGTATTTACGGATCGAAGCAGGCCATTTGAAAGCGATGTACCAGAAATATCATCCATCAGCGTTGGAGTTGGTGGAATCGAATAACTTAGAAGAATAGGAGACGATGATGTTAGAGATTCAATTTGTGAGTGTAAAAGAGAAGAGTAGCTGGTCGGGTCAATTGGCCCAAGTGGCGGATTTAATGGACGAATACCATTCCGTACAAAGCTTATTGTGGGAGGCGTTTGCTTCGTTTTGTGACCGTGAGGAAGAACTGGACGAGAGCTTGGGTCAAGGTTTGCGTCACTATATTTGGTGGCTTCGTCAATGGTCGGAGCACCTGAAAAGCGAGTTGCATTATTTGCATGATCAAGCGAAGGCGCAAGAGATGCCGCCGCCTGTTCAGAAACCTGTTTGTCCTTCCGTTGAGGTGAGCCGAGTCAACGGCACCTCGTAACCAATTCCTGTCTGTTGCCGGGGCTGGTTTTCCTAGTTGGAAACTGGCCTCGGTTTCTCCCCCATTTCCTTCCTGTTGTTGTCCTGGTTTCTTTTCTCAGGCTTCCTCTTAAAGTCCCTGGTTTCCTTCAGATTGTTTCTTTTTGTTCCTGGCGTGATCGTGTTGGTGGCACCACAAGATCTCTCCCTTAGCTAGCCCAATGAGGATTTCCTTTCTGTTGAAGAAGAGGGCGCAATTCTGAGTTTTTTAAGTCTCCGCTGCCGTTAGGCAGCCATTTGTCGGGAATGTTGAGATTTTGGCATTCCTCAGAATGCTATTCGTTTCAATGGTTGGAATGGACTCTGAGCAGTCTAGAGCAACACGTTAAATCCGGCTTGTTCGAAATGATGATCGTTTGTGAAGACGTCGGTGACTCGAAACTGTTGAGCGACGAGAATGCTTTGACAATCGACGAGGCTCCATTCCTTATCGGGTCGGTTTCTGAAGAGTTCGAGTCCAGGTTTCATGAGCGGGTCAATTTCGAAGCATTTCCAATTTTTGGATTGCTGTATGGCGTTTATGAGTTGGAGGGCGCTATTTCGGTGGGGCACGGCACTAAAGGCATTACAAAGCTCAAGTAAAACGGCATTGGTGGTGAGGAAGGCACATTTTTGTTGAATGAGTGCTTTTCTGACTCTCTTGGCTTTTTGATGGAGGTCATCGCGCTTATTGCCGAGAGCAATGAGAGCGGAGGTGTCGACAAAAATAGTATTCATGGTTGTTTTGGGGTTCCATAGAGGTAGTGTTTATAATTTTTTGCAAAGTCAGGGATACCGGTATCGACAGCGATGTCATCGATATCCAGAGCTTCCCAGGGGTCGATTTCGTTTTGTGACGACCCTTCATTGGTTGCCTCGCTCATTTCTTTTTCAGCGAGTTGTATAATTTCGTCGAGGTGTTTTTTAAGGAAAGCGGCGAGAGCATCCTGGGTCGCTTGGGTTTGGTGTTGAGCAATATGGTTGAGAGTCTGTTGTAGTAGTTCAGTCATGATGTTTCTCACTTTTTGTGTGTTTTTTGGGTGTTAGCGAATCGTTTGTTGTTGAGCCTAGTTTAATGGATCTGAGTTCCTGAGTCCACCCCTCAGGGATTCAATCAAGAAATCGTTTTTTAGTTCGCATCAAGGCAACCGCTATCCAAATCCAAGTGGCACCAAAGGATTTTCTGATCTGCAAATCGAAATTCGCCTCAGGGCATTTTGAGTTCACTAGCAAAGGAGAACCTAAATAAAATCAATAAGTTGGCGTAGGTTTACATAGGATTGTGTTGTATTACTATGGTGCCCGCTTTTACGATCCAAGCCTGGGGCGGTTCCTTGTGCCCGACACGATTGTGCCCGATCCGTATGATTTGCGCGCGATGAATCGTTACGTCTATGTGTACGGGAACCCAATCATTTACACGGACCCCACGGGTCACTTACCTGTGTTTAATCATACGACAGGTCAGCGAATCGACGATCCACAGAACAATATCATACCGGGAAGTGGTCCGATTCAGCCCGGGTACGAACCATCACAGTTGGCCAAAGAGATCGATGCCTTCGTGGAAGGTGCGATGGAAGGATTTTCTGGACTTGACGGCTATGGAGATCCAAATGGAACGTCGAACAATCTTGGTAATATCACAGGAACAGTTGGAGGAGGCTTAAGTGGATTGCGTCATGTCGTGATGCACTTGTTTTCGGGTTTATTCAAGCGTTTTACAAAAGAAAGTATTGAGGAAGCAGCCGAGGAAGCGGGTCCCTTAATAGGTCGTTCATTGGGAGCAGCGGCGAATATCCGAGTGAATAGTCGGATAGGGGAGAATCCTTATGCTATACGTCTTGCAGAGAAGCTAAATGAAGCTGCTCAACGCGATGTGGATTCGCTGCTCAACGCATTGCGTGAAGGGAATCGTAATCCAGGAATTGGTACTCGGAATTTAGGTGATCAATTTTTCGAGCTTCGAGGTAGAAATGCGGGTCGTGTGATAATCAAGCAACGGAGTGCAAGTTCGTTCGACATTGTTGGTAAATTCGTAGGTCATGCAAGAGGAGACAAAGCGAACTCAGAAATAATCCAACGATTAATAACCGACTATGGCAATCTACCTGCTCCTTGATGTAGGATATTGATAATATTTATTTTATTTTTAAATGAAGAGGACCATGAAAACGATACGTGAACTTGGTGGAGAAATATGGAGCGAACTGTATAACCATTTTGATGAAGAGCAAATCAGGTGGGAATTGAAGAACGAAGTATCGGAATTAGTGATGGCTGTGCTAGCTCGCTATGATGGGGAAGTGATTGAAAATGATCGAGATCTTCCGGTGGACCCTCTCCCGAAATGGGAAAGGCAACCCTCTGAATAGTTTTCGTATTAGTTCGCTGTCACGAGATGGTCATGAGTTGAATAAATTCGGTCACGAAGGAGCGCGAAAGCTGCGAGCAACCGAGGAAAAATCATTCAGTGGACAGGATTGTGAATTCACGTTAGATGGCGTTAAATCAAAGTGAGCTGTAAGGATTTTTCCAAGACGATAGGAGCATTGGTCGATCTTGGAAGAGTTTCATTAACTGTAAACACCCACGAAGTCATGGGGCGACACGGATATGAAGGTTCCGCACGCGGAGAAAGCTCAGGTAGATATCAGAAAACTGCGAGAATACTGCCTGAATCCAAGTCATCGGATTGGCAAAAATAAAGCCCGTGTGTTTGCAGCAGCCTTGAGCTTGACGCTTGAGGATGCGGACTCCCTGAGAGACATTTTGCTGCAAGCGATACAAGATAATGAAGCGAAAATCGGCTTGCGGGACACCTATGGGCAACGTTACCAAGTTGATTTTCCCTTAGGGTGGAAAGGAAATCGAGCGATCATTCGTAGTGCTTGGATTATTGAAACCGAAATTCCCTATCCTCGTTTGACGACTTGTTATGTACTCGAAGAGTAAAGAGGAGCTATGAAAAACGAACCGGTACAATTGTATGATGTGGTGGCCTTAACAACGGATCTTCCCGAACACAAGCTGAGGCGTGGCTCTGTGGGAACAGTTGTGGAGTTGCTGGGTAATGGTATTGCCTATGAAGTAGAATTTGCTGACAGTCGAGGAGCGACCTATGCTTCGGTAGGGCTTGCAAAAGAACAACTGATGGTATTGCACTACGATCCATTTCCAGATGATGAGGCCATTCCAGCCTAAATTTTTGGGCAGTGCTTTGAAGTAGGCGCGTTGCGCCTCTCGGTGGCAGCGAAGCTGCAACCGGGGATATTCCATGCGTGGTGCGGTTGAGCAAGGTGTCCAGTCCTAAAAAAAGTTTACAGTTTTCATAGTCGTCCTATGATGACTTTACACCCAGCTTGTTAGTCCTAAACGGTGTTCACGGATTTGTTAAAT
>JANQJU010000056.1 GCA_028281495.1 SAR324 cluster bacterium | reverse complement strand
GGTACCTCCTGAAATTCATAAATCGATGGATGAAGATCGATGGATGAAGGATCGATGGATGAAAGATCGATGAATGAAAGATCGATGGATGAAGAATGAAGGATCGATGGATCACAAATAAAGACAGATAACAATGGATAGCGGATCAATCGATAAAGAACGGATGGATTAACTCGGAGCACCCTGTTGCCAAGCGGCATCCAGGAAGCGTTGGGTTTGTTCGCTCACGGCAATACTGGCTTCTCGTGTGGTGGGTGTTGGATTTTGGGCCAAGGTGACGAAGTCTTCAATCAAGTGAACGGCCGCCGGCTTTTCGCTGATTGCTGCAATGTATTGGAAATCAGCTGGAGTGGCCATTCCCGTACGGTATGTGTAACCGACCGGACGGTTCGGATTGTTGTAGGAAAACGCACTGGACCAATCCAATACAAAATCATCCATACTGATCACGCCATTGGTGCCGAGAATATCGAGATCCATGGTAATGACTCCGACATTATAACCTGCATCCCAGGTCGATGTGGACCCATTTTTAAATACCAACAAACCTGCCCCTCGAATAGCAGCCTGGGTTTCAGTATCCCATTGTACCAACGTTTCCGCTTTGTCTAAGGCGAGGTCTTCAGGAAGATACTCTACCGCCGCTCGAACCGAATACCATGCCATATCCCCGATAGCGCCAGTGGGTTCAGCAGCGGGATTGAAGCGGATGTTGGAACGATCCATTGAAGGAAAAAAGAATGACGTGCGGACCGCTTGGGGAACTCCAATTTTTTCGTGCATCGTTTGTTTCAAATGCACGGTGCGTGGATGGTGTACAAAATGCGTGGCATCCATAAAAGCCACTTGATTATCTCGGCACGCTGCTGTGATTTTTTGCAATGAAGGCAGGCTCGCAAAAGGCTTTTCTCCCAGCACATGTTTCTGATGCTCCGCCGCTGCTAAACATACTGCTTCACGCGCGGCGGTTGGAGTTGCCACATAAATCGCATCCACGCCGTCCCAAGCCACCATTGCTTCCCATGACCCAAATGCTTTTCCAATGTCATGGGTCTTAGCAAATTCCTCGGCCCCCTCCAATCGACGACTGGAAACAGCCGCCAATTCTGCCGTCTCTGCGGCATTGATTGCCCGAGCAGTCACATTGGCAATCAGTCCAGTTCCAACAATTCCAAAGCGCAGTTTGTTATTCATAGGGGCCTCCTTCGTGAGATTTAGTGGTAAATCAGGTATCTGATACAAAATTTCTTTTTAGCGAAATACCAAACTTACTCAATACAATCCCACTCTCAAATTCTCAGAGGCAAATGGGTCAACCGTTGTTGGGTCGCGTCAAACACCGCATTCGCAATCGCAGCAGGAGTCGGCATGATACCCGCTTCTCCGGCACCGGAAGGAGGCAGATCGGGACGGTTGATCAAAAGGACTTCCAAATCGGGGGCATCTTGTTGGGTGAGGATGGCATATTGATCAAAATTATCGGCAGCCATGCGTCCGCCTTGAACGGTCAGGTTTTCGGTGAGAGCCATGCTGCATCCCCAAATCAAATTCCCTTCCACCTGCGCTTGCACGGCATCGGGATTGATAATGAGTCCACAATCGTGGGCGCAAACCAATTTTTGGACACGGATCTGTTTTCGCTCCAGGTCGACTTCGACTTCGGCATACACGGCAACGAACGTAACTTCCTTATAAATACCGCACGCAAACCCCTTCCCATGTTTCAATTTTCCTGCCTTCAACCGGCTTTTGGGCGAATCAACATGCCGATGAAGGGCTTCCAACACCTTGCGGAGACGAACGTGGTTGGCCTCTAAATTCTTTAATCGGAATGCAACGGGGTGCATCTGGATTTCATAAGCAAGGGCATCCATCATGACTTCAATGGCAAACGCATTGATGGGAGCAGAAAGACCTCGTGTGGCTCCGGTTGCCACAGGCAACACCTGAATCCAGCTTTCGATATTAGCATGGGGCAAACGATAGGGGGGAATCGACCCACGTACACTGCCAGGGTCTTTGATGAAGGATGTCAGCCACATTGCCAATTTGGAATCGATCAAATTGGAGAAAATCACACGACCGCTGGTGAATTGGTGATTCCATGCCAAGATTTCTCCGTTGGCATTCACGGCGGCTTGACAACGGTGCTGCGAGGGAGAGCGATAATAACTGTATTGCATCGACTCTTCACGACTCCATAAGACTTTCACCGGACGTTGGACCGCTTGCGACAATACCACAGCTTCCATCGCTGCATGGACATACACTTTACCACCAAACCCACCTCCTACTAACATGGGATGAACCGTCACCTGATCCTTGTCGAAGCCCAGCAATTGAGCGGCTTTGGCTTGGTGAAAAAATGGATCCTGAGACCCTAACCATACCTCCGCTTTATCTTTTTTCACATGGGCCACCCCGGCTTGTGTCTCCATAAACGCATGAGCATGAAATGGGGTTGAAAAAGACAAATCCACGGGAAACATCGCGTCGTTCTTTTTTTGCCATTGGGATTCCCAATCTCCTGTGGACAATACCTGATGCGGAGATTCTCCTTGTTGCTGCAACACCTCCAAACTCAATAAAGCGTCGATATCAGACTGTTCCCAAGTTTTTGGAGTTTCCCATTTCAATTGGAGTAATGCCACAGCTTGTTCCAATTCGAAGGGGGTTTCAGCAACCAGCCCGACCCACGACTCTTCCAAATTGGTGAGCACTTTAATCACTCCCGGGGCCGTTTCCGCTGTTTGAGTGTTGGCTTGAACCAGCTTGCCTTCCCATACAGGAGATTTCACCACCTTGCCATACAGCATACTGGGCAAATGGATATCGTGGGTATATTGGGCCGAGCCATTCACTTTATTGGGGATATCCAAACGAGGGGTCGACTTTCCCATCACCTGGAATGACTGCGCTGGCTTTAAGGCCACCTTTTGAGTCACTGGCTCGATTTTCTCATACCGAGCCAGCAGTTCGACCAATGGCTTGTTTTGGCTCTTCCAATACAAGGTATCCGCTTCCCATCGAATTTGAGAGGGAACCGTGTTCCATTCTTTGGCCGCGAGTTGCACAATGCCAGCTTTCAGTTGGGCCGCCGCTTGCCTTAGTGGTAAGTACAGATTTTGGAGAGAGTCACTTCCCACTGTCATACGAATCGGATTGACTTGGTTCGTGTGAGGGAGGGCGACTTCGATTTGTTCAACGGGCATATTGAATTCTTCCGCAACGATTTGAGTCAGCCCCGTCAAGATGCCTTGGCCCATCTCGGCTTTTCCCATGAAGAAACGAATCTTGCCATTGGGTAAGGCTTGAATCCAGGAAACAGCATCTTCTTCAGGGTCATCACTCAAAGTGGGTAAAGTGGGAACCAGACTGCATCCCGTACTGAACAGAACCGTCACTCCTGCTGCAAACCATCCGGTTTTTTCTAAGAAAGCACGACGGTTGAGGAGAGATTGTTTTTGGGAATGGAAAGGGGTCATCATGTTCCTCCTTGGCTGACTTTGTGGATAGCTTTTTGAATCCGTTGATAACTTCCACAACGACACAGGTTCCCAGTCATACCTTGGCGGATTTGTTCGGAATCCAATGTCGGAGATTTTTGAAGCAACGCAGTGGCTGTCATGACTTGCCCCGACATACAAAATCCACATTGAGGCACTTGTTCGTCGATAAACGCTTGTTGTAAGGAAGAATACGTTTCAGAAGTTTGGGTGAGACCTTCAATCGTCGTGATGGTTCGACGTTGCAAACTCGTTACTGGGATTTGGCAGGAGCGCACGGCCATTCCATCCACATGCACCGTGCAGGCACCACAGAGACCTTTGCCACATCCGTATTTGGTACCTGTTAAATGAAACACGTCTCGCAACACCCACAACAAGGGTTGCGTTTGCCATTTGGATGGAACTTCATAACGTTTTTGATTGATTGTGAGCCACATGAGGGTTCCTTTCTAAAAGATAACAAATCAAGGGATCGCGGATGGGAACTGTCCCAACTGGTTCGCCGCTTTTGGATATGCTAGCTGGAGTTTTTTCAAAACTCCTTAACCTGGGTTAAGAAAACAAAAAATCGTATTACGGAACCTTCAATTTTTGAAATGACGCACAATTTCAATAGGATGGATTATGGAAAATCTCACTTGGGAACAACGGGTCGCTGAGGTCCGTCAGGCTCTCAGTTTCTTGGGAGAAGTACCGGAAGAAAAATGGGAACAGGTGAAATCGTTGTACACCCTCAAAGATCTGAAGAAGGGGGAACATTTTCTTTCCGTGGGAGAACAACCCACGCAAATATTATTCATCAATCGAGGTTTGTTGCGTTTTTTTTATACGACGGCCGATGGCAAAGAATTCAATAAATCGTTTGCGGTTGATGGAACGTTTGCAGGAGTGGTGTATTCGTTGATTCCTCCACAGCCGTTACGTTATGCCTTGCAAGCTCTAGAACCCATTCAAGGGTTGGTGATCCAACAAGACGACTTCAATACCATCTGTTTTCGAGACCTATTTTGGGCCAACGTGAAGAATGCTTTCATGGAACTCATGCTGTTGAGAAAAATTGAGAGGGAAGGCAGTTTGCTGTTAGACTCTGCTGAAGAACGGTATCTGAATTTTAAACAACAGTATCCCGACTTGTGGCAGCGGTTGCCGCAATACCATGTGGCTTCATTTCTCGGAATCACCGAAGTGGGGCTGTCGCGAATCAAAAAGCGGGTGGAGCGTTAATTTTGGACGGTTCCCTTGAAGGAACAATCAGCCCCCAAATGGGCAGTGTGGCTGTAACGCTGCCGTAATTTTTGGAGTCGGTTGGATTGTAGATACTCACGCAGGCCTGCATTAAATGCTTCGCGGAGCTTGGTTTCGTGGGGAGATGCTTTGGAAAAAGCTAAATACAAGGCGTTCTCTGCCAATGCGGGTGACACGGTTTCCAAGGCCTCTAGGTAAATTTTAGCGTCTTGAGGCTGCAACTGACTGTACACCGTAAATTGAAACACTTCGGGATCCCCTACAATCAAATCCACGCGGTTGTAAAATAGCTTTTTAAGATTGGTCCAATCGTCTTTGGCTGGTTTTACATTAAGGTACCCGCTGTCCATCAACTCATCGAATTCAGGGGTATTTTCATATCCACTCACCACACCAATACGAACCTTCTGCAAAGTTTTAAGATTTCCATCAAAAGCCACCTTGGAATCTTTGCGTCGCCAAAACACCACAGGACCACCAGGAAAGGGATCGGAAAGGCTCAGCAAATCACGACGTTTTTTGCCATGTGCTACGTCGGAAAGTGCAGTTTTAGGAATAAAATACTCAGGAAACAAAATATCCGTTCGGCCAAACTCTGTTTGGCTAACCGCCCGTTTCCAAGGCAAAAACGAGGTGTGAACGGTAAAACCTTGAGCGACCAGAATGCCTGCCACCACTTGTTGTACCCAGCCTTGCCCACAGATCGATTCACCAATGTAAGGAGGCCAGTCCAGAGTTGCCATGCGAATCACAGGAGCATTGGGTGGATTGGCCAGAAATACATACTCATTGCTTTCGATTTGCGCACTTTCTATCCAGCGGTGTTCTCCATCAATCCACGTTTCGAGTTTGACTGCCATTGCGGTTCCGGAAATACTCAAACAACCCCCGATCCAGCACACCATCCACCAACTTTTCACGAAATACGACATAGGGACCTCCATACGCAGGGTGGTCAAAAGGGTGGCCAATTGGATGAAAAACCAATATGAAAAAGTTTAAATGGATTGTGTTAGTCAAGGGTGTGAGATTGGCCAAATTTTGGTTAGCTCATCGGCTTTTATTAACCCACATGCAATGAGAGAAAGAACAATGCATACCTTCAAAAATTATCAAGCAAGCGAACTCGGAGAATCAGAAATGACAGGTCTCCAAGATTTATGGGATACCGCATGGCCTATTCCAGGAAAAACGAGAGAACAATTGCTCGAGCAGTTCCGTCAACAATTGCTCGAACGAGAAAATGATCAATACTTCATAGTATGGGAAGAGGATCGTGTGATTGCAAACACAGAAATTTTTCTGCGTTGGGTTCACGCAAAAGATCGATCCATCAAGGTGCTGGCTTTGGCAGGGGTGTGTGTATTGCCCCACAAAAAGGGGCTAGGCTTGGGCAAAAAGCTGGTCCAAACCGCCTTCACCCATCTCGATTCGAATGTAGACCCTGCCGGTTATGAGGTGTGTTTGTTCCAAACCGGCGTGCCCCAATTTTACGAGAAACTTGGAGCGGGTTGGGTGAGTAATGAATTTTACAACAGCCAACACCCTGACAACCCTGAACTCTCACCGTGGTGGGAGAAAGATGTAATGGCCTATCCGAACAATTTTTCCTGGCCTGAAGGTCGGCTCGATTTGAACGGAGCCGCTTACTAAAAGGAAACAATACAAGATGGACTTAATGCCAAAGAAGCCTCGGTTTTTACTGTACCAGAAACAAAATATCATCAATGGAACTTCTACCATTCAGGAGAGTCTATGCCATACGTCAATATTAAAGTGACCGAAGAAGGAGTGACTAAAGAACAGAAGCAGCAACTCATTGCCGGAGCCACACAGCTTTTAGTGGACGTGTTGGGCAAAAATCCGGCGACCACCGTGGTCGTGATTGATGAAGTGCCCACAGACAATTGGGGGGTGGCTGGAGAGCAAATCACTGAGCGTCGAAAAAAGGGGAAATAGCATGACATCATTTGAAGAAACGATTGCACCATTGAAACAAAGTACCGCTCATTTTTCAGAAGTGAGTGTGAGTGATACGAGCCAACAGTATGGAAGTCCGCAAGAAACCAAATTGCCTTTATTGGTCGTGAAATCCTCCTTGTGTGAGGCCGTGATTTGTTTGCAAGGAGCGCATCTCTTGGAATTCCAGCCTGTGGGCAAGGCCGCTTTGTTGTGGATCAGTCCACAAGTGATTTTTAAGCCGGGTGTCGCAATTCGTGGTGGAGTGCCTGTGTGTTTGCCGTGGTTTGCTGTCAATCAGGAAGATCCCAGCAAGCCCAAACATGGCTTTGCGCGCAATCGATTATGGACGCTAAAACAAGCCGGTTTGCAAAACGATGGAAATTGCCGATTGGTATTTGGTTTCTCCTCAAATGACGACACCCTGACACTGTACCCGTTTCGGTTTCGGACGGAATTGGAAATGATCTTGGGAGACAAGGCGTCGCTGTCTTTGTCAGTCTACAATGAAGATCCACAACCCATCCCCGTGAGCTGGGCGCTCCATAGTTATCACCCGGTACATTCCTTAGAACACACGCGTGTGCTTGGCTTGGAGGACCATCGTTACTTAGACAACACAGAAGGTTTAACCCCTAAAACCCAATCGGGAGCTGTTGAATTCACAGGCGAGGTGGACCGTGCTTACGAAAACGTAGAAACGTCTCAGATTATCGAAGGCGATCCCCGGATTCGGATTCGTGGCGAAAATTGTCCAACTGCGATTGTATGGAACCCCGGCAAAGACAATGCTGCCAAGATGGGAGATGTGGGAGCAGGAAATCACGAGTCTTTTATTTGTGTGGAGCGTGGGGCAGCCTTCGCGAATCGTTGGATGATTCCCTCAGACGACCACCAAACAGGGACTTTAATCATGGAATTGACCTAACTCGCTTGAGTGCGGCCCCATCCTGATCGAAAGCCCCCTTACGCAGGCAGTTGGTACTGTTGAGCTAAGGCTTGGTTCTGTGTGTATTTCTCGATGAGGGCTGCTTGTTCTAAGGTTTCATCCCCCCAAAAGAAGGCCTGGTTTTCTTTGAGAAAGTCGTAGTTTGTGTGGAGTGTGGTCAGAATTTTATCGGCTTTTTTCAAAGTGCTGGGAGTGCAACTTTGGCCATGCAAATCGTCCGTAAGATCGATGACATACGAGCGAAACGATTCCAAGGCATAGACTTTTTCTAAACCTTCGGCAGACCTTAAGCCTAGCTCCCACAAATCAATAAAATGCTTCGTAAAATCAATCACGGCTTGCTCGGCACGATGGGCTTGGAGCCAGCCGAGTTTCTTTTTATACATCTTTAAGACAATCCCCTTTTCCTCTTCAAATTCCTTCATAGCTTGGGCCTTCCCCGCTTCTTCCTCCAAATCCATCAAATACTGAAAATAAAAGCGACTTTCGTAACGCTCAGCCGAATGAAAGACCGGATTGCTTTTTCCATCCGGATTATAATCCACCAGCGGGTCAAATCGATACATATATCCGAAGTCAAATAAAACGATATCGTTGTTGTTGACCAAGAGGTTGCCAGGACAATAATCCAACTCAAAGATCCCTTCGATCTCCATGTAGTAAATCGTTTCAAACAAGCTTTCGATCAGATGCCGATTGTTCTTTTGGATATGCCCCCCCTCCATCCAAGGAGAAACAATGATCCCTCGATTGTTGGAAGCATAAATCGTGTCGATAATATTCCGATAATGATGCCCTTTGGCAGAATCCTTTTTCAATCGCTCAAAATCCTGCCGACGTTGGATTTCATTCAGGAATGAAGTTTGCCCATCGATATTTTTGACTAGAATTTCGTCTCGCTTTTGCTTCAAGCACCAATACTTTCCTTGAGCTTGAATCTTGTAAACATAAGCGGTCAATCCCCCTTTGAGGGTTTGCACCACAAATGATGAATGCTCATTGGCATTCATCAATTCATCTGCCGGAAGTGGCAAATCGTGGATATTCCCCACCTCCAATTCTTGCTGGCTTTGTAATAACCGAAGTTGGCTTTGTTGACGTTGTGCACTCTTAGAAGTTTCGTACATAAGGCAATACCATCAGAGTTTTGTACATACGCCAGCTCAATGCTGGATTTGAGTCCCGGAGACCAAAGTCTAAAAGATCATTTTTTGTAATTCTGAATCAAGGCTTCAAGAAATTCAGGAGAGAGGCTTTTAGCCAATTCTTCCGGTTCCACCCCTTCCAAACGTTCTTGAATGGAGATCCCATCCAAACGTTCTTGAGTGGAGATCCCATTCAAACGTTCTTGAGAGGAGATCCCATCCAAACGCTCTTGAGAGGAGATCCCATCCAAACGCTCTTGAGTGGAAACACCTGCTAAGCGTTCTTGCATTGAGACACCTTTTAGAAGTTCTTTGGCATCGAGATGTTGAACCATCTGCCGCATCGATTCGCGGCCTAATTGGCGGTAATAATCGACTGTCATTTCTTCGGGTTTAGGCATAAGGCCTCCTTTGTTTGAAAACCATTGTTTGTGTAAGCCGGTAAACAATTCTTGAAGTTCTTTAGAAAACTTGGGCCATAATTCACTTTGCATTTTTTGGAACGCTTTGAGCCTTTCTTTCATTTGGCTCGCAAAATATTTGAAAACAGCATTGTGTGGGGTATCTGCAAGCTCATTCAAAAGGAGCACCTTAATCCGATGCAATATGAGCACTTCACTTGCATATACGCCTGGCTGCTCTTCACGATAGTACCCTTTTTCTAAAATTCCGGTCATTGAGCTTTTGCTAACCATCAAAATTCCTAAGATTTGCTCAGGCTCTAATTTTTTCATCTCTCGATACTTATAATAATACTGGCTTGCTTGAAAAAACGCATCCTCGTTTAGAGATTCGGTATATTTGAATTCGATCACCACATGGGAAACGTCAGCATCGCGGATACCATCGGGTAAGCGCTGACGCTGCATTTCAGTCCAGGTGTTGTGATCTCCTCCCGCAAATAGTACAAAATCTACTTCGGGCGGTTGTTTCAGGACAGGCACATCCGTTTCAATCTCAATCGCGGTGGGAGTGAGCCATTCGGCTAAGGCGGTCCCCAACACAGGATGAGAAAAAAATGGTGCTTCCTTGAGGTCATCTACCATTCTAAGCTTTCTCGAAGCCCCTACTCCAATCTGTGCCCAAGGAGGTATCGTGAGGTATAAGACAGCTTCGCAGGAGAATGTTCGGACACAACACGACGTTCAGCCCACAAATTTACCGGACTTTTTGCGAGATTTTCAGAGTGAAGCATTTCACGATATTTTTAGTTTATTCTTTGATCTAGAAAAATGAACTTTTGGTCTCATAGCCACTAAGAATTCACTTCATCCCTAACAGGTGCAGATGCATTTGGTAAATTCACTATCTGTCCCAGAACCTTTAAAAATCATCTAATCTCGTGTCTTGTTTTGGAACCACAACTTCATGTTGCACTCTTGAGGAAGGAACTGAGATTTTTGTGGGCAGGAAATTTGCAGAAGGAGAGGTGCCATTTTGGCCGTCAACCAAGGAACTTAAGTCTTGGACAATCTTCTGAACGCTGGCTGCTTGACCATTCAGTTTGGTGGCTTCGTTCGAATTTTGATCGGCCATATGGGTGTTGTCTTGGGTGATTTGCTCAATCTTTGTGACCGCCTGATTGATCTGGTTGATGCCTTCGGATTGCTCTTGAGTGGCCGAACTGATTTCGCTGATGCGATGGTGAATCAGTTCAAAATTCTGGGTCACTCGCTCTGTGATCACAACGCCATTTTCCCCTTTTTGAACACTATCTTCAATACGGGTCGCAATGTCTTGGGCGGCATCGGCACTGCGCATGGCTAAATTTCGTACCTCATCTGCCACCACAGCAAATCCCATCCCTGCCTCTCCCGCCCGAGCGGCTTCCACAGCAGCGTTCAATGACAAGATGTTGGTTTGAAATGCAATGCTATCAATCGTCTTGGTGATCCCAGAAATGCTATGGCTCGCTTCTTTGATCTCATTCATGGAATACGACAAGGTTTCAATTTCTTGAGCCGCATTTTGTGCCATGTCTCGAACCTGCAAAGCATTGTCTGCATTGTTATGAGTCATGGAAGCAATTTCTTCCAAGGATGACGACGTTTGTTCTAACGAAGCCGCTTGCTGGGATGCGCCTTCTGAGAGGGATAAACTGGAGGTTGTGATTTGTTGAGAGGCTGCGATCAAATCATTCGAGCCGGCTTGTAAGGCATCGACAGCTCCTGTGAGCGACCGGTCGATAGAGCGGGTGATGAGAATCGAAATCCACAGAGCGATGATCCCGAAAACCGCAAACACCACCCACAAGGAAATCGTGGCAACCCTGTGAGCAAAATCGGCCAATAGCCCCAAAGTGTCTGAGAAAATATCACCACGCTGTTTGAAGGTTTCTTGATATGTAAAAATTTCCTCGACCCACTGTTCATCTGGGTTGGCTACATATTCCTGCACGGCAGGCATGAATTTTTCACTATCGCTGAGCGCCAAACTCCATTGCTCAATCAAAGTTTGCACGTACTCATGCCATCCCATCCATTTGATAACAAAAATAGCTTGCCGCGCCATATCGTAATCACAGTTTCGGAAGGTGCGGTCTATCAATTGAGCCACGGCGTGTTCATCGATATCTCGTCCTGTGGCTGCATCCTGCATATGAGGCACCACCTGATCAATCCTGTAGCCATGTTCCAAATTGTCTATCGTTCGCTGTAAGGCAACCGGATCTTGAGTCAACAAATATTTGTTAAAATTGCGGAAACCGCTGAGCTTCACATCTACCCATTCGCGTTCCATTCGTGCCATGGCCAATAATACATTTTCCAATTGGGCAATGTAGGATCCAATCAAAACCATCATAAAGGCCATGCTGAGGGTAAGCCCTACGATGCTATAGATTTTTCGTCCAATCGATGCGGTGAAAAACAAACGTATTCTTTGGAAAGTATTGGGCTGGAGCATATCACACTCGCAATCCTGGGAAGTTTTGTTTCTGGCCCCTTGAAAGAGGCGTGTGGAAAGGCAGTTCGTTCTAACAAATCTCCACGGCATGCTCCACTAGTTTTCAGGTGGTATTGCGATGGACGAGATATTTCCGGTTGGTAGCGGACTGCGAAACAGAACTCTCTCTATGGCTTAAAAATTTTTGTCAGCCCAATCGTACATAGCTTGAAAGAGGCTATCGAGTTCGAGAGCTTTTTGGGTAGCGCTATACTCCACCCGTGGGGGAATTTCGGCATATATGTTTCTATGGACCAATCCGTCTTCTTCGAGTTCACGTAGTTGCTTGGTCAGCATCGTTTGCGTGATCCCGGTGATAGAACGCTTCAGCTCGTTAAAACGTTGGGTACCGTTGTAAATCAGCTGTCGCAAAATCATTAGCTTCCATTTTCCACCAATCATTCGCACCACATCATCAAATGCTTTGCAGCTTCTCATATCTTCCTGTTTTCCCATAAACCTCTTCCTGTTTCCAATTTACATCATGCCCTGATAGGGCGTTTGCTCTCTTAAATCACATCCTGATGTTATATTGCTCTCTTAAATCGTGCCTTGGTGTTGAGTTCTTTAACTTAAATCGTGTCTTAGTGTTGAGTTCTTTAACTTAAATCGTGCCTTGGTGTTGGATTTGTTGCCCGTCCCACTGGAGTGCATCAATTACACGGGTCATCATTATAGTATAAAAAATGTACTAGGTAATAATATTCTGCCTTCTTGTCAAAACATACTGATAGAGAGACAATGCGTTCATCCTATCAGGGATGCCTCTGGTATTATGTTACCAAACGGTGTCACCGAACTCCCTACAACCCCCCATAGAAAGGAGTGTTCAGATGCAAGCTCATCCAGTCGTTTCACGTGAAGAGTGGCTCTCTGCTCGTAAAGAGCATTTGGCCAAAGAAAAGGAATTCACTCGGCTTCGGGACCAATTGAGTCAGTCTCGGAGAGAACTCCCGTGGGTGAAAATCGAAAAAGAATATCAATTCCACAGCTCCCAAGGTGAAGAGACCTTATCCGATTTGTTCGAGGGGCGGAGCCAGTTGATTGTTTACCATTTCATGTATGGGTCGGAGTGGGAAGAAGGCTGTCCGAGTTGTTCGTTTTGGGCGGATAATTTCAATGGTACGTCCATTCACCTCAACCATCGCGATATTACGTTGATTGCGGTCTCACGGGCAAAGCTGGAAACCCTCGAAGCGTATCGACAACGCATGGGATGGAATTTCAAGTGGGTATCTTCGTTTGGAAGCGATTTCAATGCAGATTTCCATGTCTCATTCACGCCTGAAGAAATGGAAAAAGGGGAGATGTTCTACAACTTCCGGGTGGGTCAATTTCCTAGTGATGAAGCCCCTGGAATCAGCGTGTTCTACAAGAACGAGCAGGGAGAAACCTTTCACACCTACTCGTGTTATTCTCGTGGGTTGGACATGATGAATGGGGCGTACCATTTCATGGACCTGGCCCCCAAGGGCCGTGATGAAGATAGCTTGCCCTATACGATGGCGTGGCTTCGTCGTCGTGATCAATACGAGGATTGATCCAATCAACGGTATTTCTTTTCAAACTCTTGCATGAATACCGCAAGGGCTTCCACGCCTTCCATGGGCATGGCATTGTAAATGGAAGCCCGCAATCCTCCCACAGATCGGTGTCCTTTGAGGGCATACAATCCCGCCGCTTCGGATTCTTTTAGGAAAGGTTCCAACAAAGCATTGTTATTGGGCAAGTTGAAGGGCACATTCATATCCGAACGATGATCCGGGTGCGCTACCGCTTGATAAAAATCAGATTGATCGATGACGTCATACAGAACCGCTGATTTGCGCTTATTCAGCGCTTCAAACGCGGTGACTCCCCCTTGGGCCTCAATCCACTCCAGCATCAATTTTGCCACATAGATGGCAAAAGTATTGTTGGTGTTGGTTAGAGAATTGTCCTTGGCACATATTTCATAATTCAGCAGGCTTGGTGTTTCTGGCAATGCTTGGCCCAGCAGATCATCCCGAACGATCACAATGGCCACACCGGAAGGCCCCAAGTTCTTTTGTAAGCTCGCATACATCACGCCAATCTTAGAAAAATCGACCACCCAAGACAGAATATCCGATGTGGTATCCACCACCAAAGGCACCTCGCCTGTGTCGGGATATTGATGCCAACGGGTCCCATAGATCGTGTTGTTGCCTGTGATGTGGAAGTACGCAGCATCCGCATCGACCCGTTCGGGGTCGAAAGGTGGAATGCGGTCGAAGTTGGTATCGGCACTGCTTGCTACGATATCCACATTGGCATAACGAGTGGCTTCTTTATGAGCACGTTTGGCAAAAATGCCGGTCTCATAATACTGCACTTTGCGCGTGGAGGAACGTTGAACCAGATTCAAAGGCAACGCCGACCATTGTAGGTTGGCACCTCCATGCATGAACAACACCTGGTAATTTTCTGGCAGATTCGTGAGCTTGCGAAACAGTTGAATGGCTTCGTTCAAAACCGCTTTGAATTCGGGGGAGCGGTGGCTGATCTCAATGACGGACACTCCCATGCCTTGATAATCCAGCCACTCGGCTTGTACTTTTTCCATTACAGTCGTGGGAAGCATGGTCGGTCCGGCCCCAAAATTGTATACTCGGTGGGTCATTTCACAATCTCCTTTATCTTGTATTTACGTAGAAAATACGTTTTGTTAGATCTTTTGAATACAGCAATAGAGTTGAATCCTATCAATTTTACCTCATTAGGTCTCATGAGAAAAAATGATTTATATATGCGAATCGCTTTTGGCGTCTGGTTTGTTGTGGCGACCTTGCAAGCGGATCCTGATGGACGTCAAGATATTTGGGTGCCCATCTATTTCATCACCTTAGCGATTTTAGGGTGGTTCACGTTTCAAGATTGGAAAGACATCCGTAAGGAGAAAAAAGAAGAAAAAGAACAATCTTGAAGCCTCTTTGTGCCCTCCTCACTCTCACCTCATTCCTTTTGCTTTTGATAGACCAGCACCCCATCTACCGCCGCTTTGTACTCTGTAATTGGTTCAAATCGATGTAGCAGCAATTCAGGACGCTGTGTTTGATTCCAGAACACCTCAATGGCTCCAATCAGCTTATATCGATATTCGACCAATTTCCCTCCTTCCAAATGAGGGCGGGAAAAATGTTCGACGAGCACCTTAGTCCGGTGGTGATTGCCAAATGACAAAAACCAATCCGGAAAATTCTGATTGATCCACAGTGGAGCACCCAAGGCATCTAGCTTGTCCAGAGGCAAGGGGGTTTCCCGATCCAGCATGCAGCAGATCTTCAGTTGATCGCCCATATACAACATCAAGGGATAATTGAAATGGTCCGGCAAAGTATAAACGTAGTCTCCCGGCTTTGCGAATTTTCTTAAGAACCGGACCGCTTGCTGGGTTGAAGTGGGATAGTCATTGTGCACTTCTTTCACATAAGCCGGTAAAAGCCATCGGATTTCCCAGCCCCACGGATGGAAAGCAGGCGGCATGGCTGTGGGAGCATTGGTTGCCAAAAAACAAGCCAACACTGCCAAGGCGATCCACCGACTCACCTGTTGATGAAGGATCCAAAAACCCACCCCTAAAAAACCGATCAGAAAAGGCAACGAAGCGATCAAATACCGCATATCGGCTGCGGTCGTAGTGTTCGTCGTTTGTGGGGAAATCAATAAAATGAACAACACATTGCCCATTCCCAACAACAACCATTCCCATCCAATCTGGATTTCCTTCTGATGCTGGTTTCGATTCCGGACAAACAAGAACACAACCAACAGAACAATCATCCAGGGCAGGAACATACTAGCGCTCAAATCCCGCAGATTCCACCACACCAGCTTGAGCTTTCGGAGATGCCACGGATCGCTGAAATGCACGTCACTCCGCTCCCAAATCCGGAAATAAACAGCATAAGGAGTGGTTAATAACAAAAAGGCTCCAGCAGCGACCGCAGCTCGCCCCCAATCCTTCAGTGAAAAATCTTTACGATGCCCCACCGCATGCACAGCACCCAAGGCCAGCATGAACGCCACGCACAGCATATAATGGGCATAAAACAACAAAACCCCCGATCCCGCAATCAGCGACACATAACGCCACTCACGAGTTTTAAGAAATTGACGGTATCCATAATAGAGCGACAACGCCAACAGCAACACCAGCGCATAATAGCGGCATTGCCGAATGTTGAGTAAAAAATTGACAGAAAGCCCCACCGCTGCCAGCACATAAAACCACAGCCACGAACGGTTCGGAAACGCTTCCCGTAAAATCAAAGCCAACACCCCCAAGCTCAATAGCCCCGCCACGACAAACGGAAAACGTCCCGACCACGTGGACATCCCAAATATTGCGAACGAACCCGCTGCAACGATACTGTCTAGAGGGGGATTGATACTCCTGAAGTCTTCATTCAACGTCGCCCCATTTCGATACGCCCATAGGTTGCGGCCATCCCAACCTGTGAAGGTCCCGGTCTCGAGGAAATTTTTCCCAATGAATGCCGTGAAGGTTTCATCATCCCACATAGCCGTACTGTCCAGCTGCCGGAATCCTAAATAGAGAATGGGAACCAGCAACACCAGGAGGACATATTCAGCACGCCAATGGGCGTGAAGCTTTTGTAAAAATGGGATTCTCGAAAATAAGGTTGGCATGGGGGCTTCAGATCCTTTTTTCTTCCACAGCATGGCAGGCCACTTGGGTACCGGAATCGGTGGGCAGGAGTTTGGGGATTTCTTGTTTGCAGCGCTCGTTGGCATGGGGGCAGCGTCCATGAAACACGCAGCCAGACGGTAAGTTGATTGGAGTGGGGACTTCTCCTTGAAGTTTGATGTGTTTGGGGCGTGTGGTATCCAGCCTCGGAATCGCGCTCAACAGGGCTTGCGTATAAGGATGGCGGGGAGCCTCAAACAGCCTTTTTGTCTCTGAAAGCTCGCAGAGCGTGCCCAGATACATCACGGCCACATGGGTTCCCACATGTTGCACTACGGAAAGGTCGTGGGTGATGAAGAAGTAAGCGAGTTTTCGTTCTTCTTGAGCATCCATGAGCAGATTCAGCACTTGGGCTTGGATGGAGACATCCAAGGCCGAAATCGGTTCGTCTGCCACAACAAATTCGGGATCAACAACCAAGGCTCGTGCAATGCTGATCCGTTGACGTTGCCCCCCCGAAAACTCATGAGGGTAGCGATCTTGCCATTGGGGGTCAATCCCAACCGATTGCATCACTTCAGCCACCCATTCTTTCACTTCGGCCTGCGACAGCTTGGGTTTATGAAACCGTACGGGTTCTTCCAAAATTTGACGAACCTTCATCCGTGGATTCAACGACGCATAAGGGTCTTGAAACACCATTTGCATTTTAGATCGATACGGATTCCGTTCATTGTATTTCAGATGATCGATCCGTTTCCCACGATAGTGAATTTCTCCTGAATTGGGACTGTACAGCCCAATCACCGTGCGTCCTAATGTGGACTTCCCACAACCACTTTCTCCGACCACGCACAGGGTTTCTCCAGCTAAGACTTCCAAGGTGACGTCATTGACTGCTTTCACCACAGTGTACTTTTGGGTGATCCGTCCTTGTTCAAATTGCAATCGGTCCAAGAACCCACCGGAAATATCGAAGTGTTTCACAACGTTTTTGATCGACAACAAGACTTGGGGTGCGGTGCTCATACTTCGACTTTCGTTTGGGATTCGACAACATGACAAGCCACTTGGCAACCCGTGGCTTTTGCAATGGTTAAGGATGGAATCGTTTGTGTACAAACCGGTTGTTTCCAAGAGCAACGCGGATTGAAGGCACAGCCCGTTGGAAGTTGTGTCAAACCAGGCATCACTCCTGGAATTTGGTTGAGGCGTGTGCCCGCATGCTCACTTTGAGGGAGTGCTTTCAGAAGGCCTTGTGTGTAGGGATGCTGGGGTTGATGGATGATCTTATCCGTATCTCCCAACTCTATGATTTTTCCAGCATACATCACCGCAATCCGTTGCGTGGTTTGGGCCACCACGCCTAAATCATGGGTGATCAAGATCAATCCCATATGCTCGGATTCACACAGTTCCAGCAACAGATCTATGATTTCCGCTTGGATTGTCACATCTAAAGCGGTGGTGGGTTCGTCAGCAACAATCAAAGCCGGATCGGTCAATAATGCAATCGCGACAACGATCCGTTGACGCATGCCACCTGAAAATTCATGGGGGTATTGTTCTAAACGTTTTTCAGGAGAGGGTATGTGGACACGCTTGAGCTTGTCTAAGGCAATGGCACGCGCTTCTTGCGGACTGATTTTCTTATGGGCGAGCAAGGTTTCGACCATCTGACTGCCCACAGTGAGTACCGGATTCAAGGTCATCATGGGATCTTGAAAAATCATGCTGATGCGATTTCCACGAACTTGCCGCATTTCTTCTTCTGTCAGATGAGCTAAGTCTTTTCCTTCAAACAAGACTTGGCCAGAAGCAATATATCCCGGTTTGCTGATCAGATTCAAAATGGCAAATCCTGTGACCGATTTCCCGGCTCCACTTTCCCCTACCAAACCCAGCCGTTCTCCTTTATACAAGGTGAAATTCACTCCACGAATGGCAGAAACCGGACCACTTCGCATGCCGAAATCCACTTTTAAATCTTTGACTTCCAATAATGGCTGCATAAGGTTTCAATCCTCAATGTTTGTACAATTTTGGGTTCAGGACATCACGCAGCCAGTCTCCCAATAGGTTGATGACCAAAATCAAAGTCACCAAAACAACTCCTGGAAACAGCGTGATCCACCAGGAGCCACTAAAAATATATTCAAACCCTACGTTGATCAAAGAACCGAGCGATGGTTTGGTCACCGGCATGCCCAGCCCCAAAAACGAAAGAGCGGCTTCACTCATAACCGCATTGGCTACTTGTACCGTGGAAATGACCAATACCGGGGACAGTGTGTTGGGTAAGATATGACGCCACATGATACGCTGCGGTTTCAGCCCAATCACACGAGCCGCTTCAACATATTCTTTACGGCGTTCTGCCAACACAGACGCACGAACCGTGCGGGCGTATTGAGGCCATTCAGCAAACCCGATCACTAGAATGAGAAACGGAATAGCAAATTCTTCGAATTTTTCCACTCCAAACGCAGCTTGGAAAATCGCGCTCATGAAGATGGCCACCATTAAGGTAGAAAACGACAATTGCACATCTGCAAGGCGCATCAAAAAGCCATCGAGCCGCCCTCCTACATATCCGGCAATCACTCCGATTGTCACCCCCAGCAGAGCTTGCAGCAAAACCGCCCCGATTCCGATGATCAAGGAAACACGAGCACCATAGAGCATCGCGCTCCACAGATCTCGGCCTTGCGCATCCGTGCCGAGGAGAAATCGTTCGTTGCCTTCTTCCATCCATAAGGGCGGAGTTTCGGAATCCATAATGTCGAGCGCTGCGGCATCATAAGGATCGTGTGTCGCGATCAAGGGAGACCCCAGGCTCATGAACACCATAACGAACAAGATCACAAAACTCACAATCGCTACCGGGTCTCGGCGGAAGCTATACAATAAATAAGAATCCTTGAATCGTTGCCACATAGCAGACTTTCTTATGCTCGACTGTGTCCATTGAAAAGGTAGAGTGTGTCTTAGATATCAGGATTGTTTCGTGACCCGTACCATTGGGTTCACATAGCCGTAAATGAGATCAACAATCGTGTTGGTGATCACAAAGAGTAACCCCACAAACATCAAATAGGCGACCAGCAAGGTGGTATCGGCGCGTTCCACTGCTTCATAAAACAGAAATCCCATCCCCTGCCACTGAAACACGGTTTCGGTTAAAATCGTGAACGCGATCATGACTCCCAATTGAACCCCTCCTACCGTAATGACCGGAAGCAATGTGTTTTTGAAAGCATGAATCCACCAAATGCGCCACTTCTTCAAGCCCTTGGCATAGGCAAATTTGATATATTCGGTTTGCAGCACTTCCATCATTTCTGCCCGGATCAGACGAATGAACAGAGGCAACATGATCGAAGACAACGCCACACTCGGCAAGATGAGATGGGCCAAGCCATCCAGGGTGAGAAATCCTGTATCCCACCCAGCAATATTGACCGTCTCCCCCCGTCCATACGAAGGAAGCCATTGGAGTCCTACTGCAAACACATAGATCAACAAAATTGCGGTCAAAAAGACCGGAATGGAGACCCCCACAATGCTTGCCCCCATCACCAACCGCGAGAACCATTTTTGCGGATAAATCGCCGCATAAATTCCCAGCGGTACCGACAGAAAAATAATCAGGCATGCCGAAGCGAATACCAATTCAATGGTGGCAGGCGCTTTGTCTAAGATGACTTCCAATGCCGGTTTCCGAAAAAAGTAGGAGCGCCCCAAGTCTCCTTGGGCAGCATTCATCACAAATCGACCGTATTGCACAAAGAACGGATCGTTCAATCCCAATTCGGTCCGAAGTCGTTCTCGTTCCGCATATGAAACCGATTCGCCCACCAAATCTCGAATCGGATCCCCTACCTGATATTGGATCGAAAATCCGATGAAACTGATGATCAACATCACTAAAATTGCTTGTCCAATACGTCGAATGATAAAGGCAAACATGGAGAACCTCGATAGGGGGTCACAGGGTTAATGTTGTGTCCTTACTCAACACCTTTACTTCATGACAAGGTCGCCAAAATAAGGAAAGTTTTGTTTGTTGACGATGGCTTCAATGTCGAGGCTTGTCTTGCCAGCCCACGACAGATTTTGCCAATGCAACGGCAGAAACGCAGCTTCATCGTAGAGGATTTGCTCCACTTGTTGCAGCAACATGTTCCGTTTCATGGGATCGGTTTCGGTACTGCTTTTGGCAATCAGGTCGTTTACTTGAGCATTGCTAAAATTGCCACTGTTGTATTGACCGTAACCAGTGGACTCATCAGGAGTCAACAACAGGTACTCGGTGTAGTTGGCGGAATCTTCCGTATCGGGATGCCATCCAATCATTTGCATGTCGGCGACTCGTTTATCAAACTCGTTCCAATATTGTGCTTTCGGCATGGTTTTCAAGTTCACTTTGATGTTGATCTTCGACAGCATGGAGGCCACAGCTTCGGCGATCTTTTCATCGTTCACATAGCGATTGTTGGGCGCAATCATACTGATGGTGAATCCGTCACCATACCCCGCCTCTTCCATCAAAGCTTTGGCTTTTTTGAGATCATAACGAGGCTTCAGATCACTCACAAATCCAGCAAACCCTTCAGGGCCTTGCTGCCCGGCAACCGTGGCCGCACGCTTCATGATTTTTTTAACAATGCCTTCGTTGTTCACCGCATAAGCAATGGCTTGGCGCACCCGCTTGTCTTTGAAGGCTTCCACCCGATTCTGATTGATTTGGAAAGTGATGATCCGGCTTCCCGACATAGTCACCAGTTGGTCATTCGAACTTTTTTCAATACGATCATAATCTTGGGGGGGCACGGGCATGATGAAATCCACGTCACCAGAAAGGAGAGCTGCCACACGAGTGGCATCTTTCTTAATTGGTGTGAGGACGATTTTATCAATGTTGCCAGGAGAACTGGTGTCCCAGTAATCTGCAAATCTTTCGAAGACCACACGAACGCCTTGCTCTCGCTCGGTCACCCGATACTTGCCTGTACCCGATTCGTTGGTATTGGCAAAGGAAGGTCCCGTTTTGTTGATCAGATCTTTCGATTGCCCACTGTCATCGGTGCCTGTGTAGAATTTGCTATCCATGGGAAAAACGTAGGTAGCCATGTTCATCACCAAGCCATACGGTTCTTTCGTGATGAGGTCAACTGTGTGATCATCCACTGCTTTGGCGCCGACGAAGGGTTCGAACAAACCTTTGAAATCCGGGCTTTTTTTCAAACGGTCAACCGTCCATACAACGTCTTGGGCAGTAAAAGCATTACCACTATGAAATTTCACTCCTTTGCGGAGGTAGAAGCGAGTGGTGCGATCATCCACTCGTTCCCATTTGGTTGCCAGTCGTGCTTCAAACCCCATGTCCTTGGTCCAGCGTACTAACGGATCGAAGACCATGTGCGAATACTGCAACATGCCACCCGATAGTTGCATATGCGGGTCTAAGGAAACTGGGTCCGCATCCATAGCCAATCGCAGTGTCTTGGCATGGACTCCCATACCCAACAACAGGACGCTTAAACACAACAGCATGAATTTTTTCATACACACCTCTTTTTCAGTTATTGGTTTCAATGTTTGGGAAAACGCTTGAAGTCAGGGACTGATTCTAGGAACCAGAAGTCCCCGTGAGCGCTAACGACGTCCGTGACATGCAAGCGGCTAAAACAGTTTATTACCCCGAAGTCTATAACTCTGTCGGTTCTATTTTGCAATGACTCCTTTTTGCCGCTAGTTGAGTTGACATTCCCCGCCTCCATTCCTACTCTACCTCCGCTATAGGTAGGGATTGTCTATTTTTCAATTCTTGCATCAACCTAACTAAAAATCGAGGAACGTCCTTATGAAAATTCAACATCCCTGCTTACTTTTCTTGTTTCTTGTTGTTTGTTGGCTCGCTCTTCACGCACAAGGTGTAGGAACAAGTGCTGTCGCCTCGGCTGTAGAAATCATGCAAAGCCAGATGCGGCAATATTTTTATGAGGAGAAAGTGGAAAGCATCTTCTTCCTGTATCTAGGAGGGATGTCCTTCGTGTGGGGATTGTACAATTGGAAAACGGATAATCGTCTATGGCGGGGGATGGTGTATCCGATCCTGGCAATCGGTCTGATTCAATTGATTGTGGGGGGCACCATTTTTTGGCGTACCGATCAGCAAGTCACAGATCTGCTTGCCTTGATAAGCCAAAACCCCATGGAATACCGCGCCCAAGAAATGGCTCGGATGGAACCTGTGAACTTCTGGTTCGATATATACCGCTACCTAGAACTCACTTTCTTGGCCGTGGCTGCGGGCCTCTTTCTTTTGGCCCGACAGAAAAAACACGAACTGCTCAAAGGAGTGGGAATTGGCTTGGCCCTGCAAAGCACCCTCATGCTAGGGTTGGATTTTGTAGCAGCATATCGAGCCGATGTTTATACACGGCAGCTGATGCAGTTTTCGATGGGGTGAGGGTTGATTATTGTAGTTCTCTATAGGCTTTCACGTCCGCATCAATCATCATTTTCTGCATAATATAGTTGTTAGGAAATTGAGCTTCATGCTTTGTTCGAATGCGCGTTAATACTTCTCCAGGTACATCGTTTGCGCTGTAGTTCGCGATCTCTTTATAAGCTTTGACATCGGCATCGATCATCATTTTCTGCATGATATAATTCGTTGGATGCTCATTCACTTGCTTTTGTTTGATCGTTTTCAAGGTGTTGGCAGGAATCGCATCAGCTCTATAATTTTGTACTTCCTGATACGCTTTAACATTTGAATCAATCATCATTTTCTGCATGATGTAATTCTTTGGATGTTCGTTCACTTGCTTTTGTTTGATCGTTTTCAAAATGTTGGCAGGAATCGCATCAGCTCTATAATTTTGTACTTCCTGATAGGCTTTGACATGTGAATTCACCATCATCTTTTGCATGACAAAATTATCGGGATGCTCTGCTGCCTGCTGTTTTTTAATCTGCTGAAGAATGTCATCAGGAATTTGGCCTGATTGTGAAGAACCTTTGGTTGTTTTTTTCGGTGGAGAGGGCTTTTGCTTAGCGGCTGTTTGAGACGGATTATGGGTCTTTAAGTAAGCTTTCGTTTGCTGTTTTATTTTAAATAGTTGCATCTCATAGTCAGTCGCATACCTTTGAATTGCTTGTTCCTTAATTTTTGCAAAGACCTCTGGAGGGACTTGTGGGTTTGAGAATTGTTGGACCTTTCTATAGGCGTTGACTTGTTGCTTCATCTTAAAAATCTGCATCTCGTAGTCATTGGAATACCGATTCAAAGCCGCTTCTTTGATTTGTTGGAATGTGTTTTGTGGAAGATCTGTTGCAGAAAATTCCTGAACCGCGAGATATGCTTTGCTTTGTTGGCGTATTTTGAACGCCTGCATCTCGTAATCATTCGGGTATTTTTCTACCGCCAATTGCTTGATCTGCGATTGCGCGGATTCAGGGATATTCTGTGCATTAGAGAAACCCACCAATGACAGTAACACACATAAAACTAAGAAAAATTTGGGCATTGTTACCTCCAAAATTATATTCGTTTTATCGACTGCTGTTTATAGATAGTAATTCATTTATCCGCGCCTTAAATGAGAAGCTTTCTTATTCGTTTTTGAACCCTATCAATAGGATAGAGCCATTCAAAAACCTTTCGATTGAACCACATTCTCAATAAAAAACAATTGTTTTATTCTCTTCTCTATCGACCTATTTAGTACTACTTCGTTGCATCATCATCGTTGCACATAGAGGTTGCCCCGATGAACCACAATGCCTTAAAAAATAGACTCCTGCGAGGATGGCAGGCATTGGATCACTTTGTATTGGAGGAGGACTCTCAAGAACTCCAACTTCTTAAAAAAATTGGAGTGATTGCCATGCTTTTGGGGATTTTTAATACCTTAGGCTTGGGGTGGTTTGTGGCGTCCTATGGCCATCCAGAAGTGGGCTGGCTCACCTCGGTCATGGTGCTGGTGCTGGTGCTGTTGTTGGTTCATTTTTATTGTTATAAAAATTGGTCGGTGTTTGTTGGTGGTGCTATTGCGATTACCGCCACGTTGCCTGCAATCAATCAGATCCTGATGGGAGGCTTTGTGGGATCAGCAGGAACGGCGTATTGGATGATCTCTGCCTCTATTTATGCTGTGGTCGGGTTTCAAACCCTAAAACCGAAGCTGATCACGCTAGGAGTCATCGTAGGGATCACCTTGATCTTAGGATTTATCGAGCCTTGGGTGGGGCAAGATGCCAGTCGGTTTCCTGGCTGGGTGGAAGGCTATTTATATGCAAATACAATGATCACGCTGATGGTGTTCATTGCAGTGACATTGAATTTTTATATGCAGAAGCTATTTCAGGAAAAAAGCATTTCTGAATCGCTTCTCCTCAATATTCTTCCCCAGTCCATTGCTGAAGAACTCAAAGTTCAAGGAGAGAGTGTTCCGAAGCTTTATCAAAATGTGACCGTGGTGTTTGCTGATATCAAAGGTTTCACCCATTCTGCTCATCAGCTTTCCCCACAAGCCATCGTGGGTGCCTTGAATGATTGTTTCCTTGCCTTTGATCAAATCACCATGAAGCATCGTTTTGAAAAAATTAAAACGATTGGCGATGCTTACATGTGTGCTGGCGGCGTCCCGACTCCGCTCCAAGATCATGCGATTCAAGCGGTTGAAGTCGGCATTGCGATGTTACAATTCATGCAGCAATGGCGTCAACAATCCCATTCGTATGGTCCTTTAGATTGGGATCTTCGAGTGGGTATCCATACGGGTGAAGTCATTGCAGGCGTGATCGGTGAACAAAAATTTGCTTATGATATTTGGGGGGATACGGTGAACGTGGCGTCTCGGATGGAATCTTATGGAGAGGCAGGAAAAATCAATATTTCTAAAGATGTCTATGATCTGGTGAAACACCACTTCTCTTGTGAATCTCGAGGTCGCATCCCCGTGAAAAACCGTGGGGAAATCGAAATGTATTTTGTGCAATTTCCGTCTAGCACCGCCTCATCAAGCAATCAAAATTTCTGAACGTTCAGCAAACTTTCTTCATTCTCAAATTCCTCCAAACCCCCTTTCAACAAGGAGTTGTTTATGCTCAAAATCAAAGAAGCCAAAGTCATTGTTACTTGCCCAGGACGCAATTTTGTAACCCTCAAAATTCTTACCGAAGATGGTGTGTATGGAATTGGGGACGCCACGCTCAATGGTCGGGAATTGGCCGTCGTGTCGTATCTTTCTGAGCATGTCATCCCTTGTTTGATTGGGCGGGATGCGCATCAAATTGAGGACACGTGGCAATACTTTTATCGGGGAGCGTATTGGCGCAAAGGCCCTGTGACCATGAGTGCGATTGCCGCGGTGGATATGGCCTTGTGGGATATCAAAGCCAAGGTTGCGAATTTGCCTCTGTATCAATTGCTAGGGGGGAAAAGCCGGAATGGGGTGATGGTGTATGGCCATGCGAATGGACGGGATATTTCGGAAACCCAAGAGCAAGTGGCCAAGTACATTGACATGGGCTATCTCGCTATCCGAGCACAAACGGGAATTCCTGGTTTGGATTCCACTTATGGGGTTTCCAATGACAAGATGTTCTACGAACCCGCCGATGCCGATTTGCCCTCTGAAAACACGTGGTCCACCGAAAAATACCTCGACCACATTCCCCAGCTTTTTGAACGTCTCCGTATTTCGTTTGGATTCGATGTGCATCTTTTACACGATGTGCATCATCGTCTCACACCGATTGAAGCAGCTCGGTTGGGAAAAGCATTGGAAGAGTTCCGCCTCTTCTGGTTGGAAGATACCGTACCGGCTGAAAATCAGGAATCCTTCCGGTTGATTCGTCAACACACGGTCACCCCATTAGCAGTTGGGGAAATCTTCAATACCATCTGGGATGCCAAAGACCTGATTCAAGAACAACTGATCGATTACATTCGGACCACTGTGATGCATGCTGGTGGCCTGACCCATTTGCGTCGGATTGCCGATTTTGCAGCATTGTACAATGTCCGAACTGGGTGTCATGGTCCTACAGATGCTTCTCCAGTCAGCTTCGGGACCTTGGTGCACTTCGATACCGCCATCCCCAATTTTGGAATCCAAGAATATATGCGCCATACCCCTGAAATCGACGAAGTGTTTCCGCACAACTACACGTTTTCTGAAGGTTATTTGCAACCCGGTGAGACTCCTGGGCATGGTGTTGATATCAATGAAACCTTAGCAGAAAAGTTTCCGTACCAGCGTTCGTACCTCCCCATCAATCGACTACAGGATGGAACCATGTTCAATTGGTAAAATAAGTTTACGACGAGGCCAATATTCTACGACAGGACTAATGTTCTGCGACGAGGCCAATATTCTACGACAAGACTAATGTTCTGCGACGAGGCTAATATTCTATAGTGAGATCAATATTTTATTGGATTGAGTGATAACAAGGAGAATGACAAATGCCCCCCGAAACTGAGACACGCACTCCCGCTTCAAAATCCACCTATCCTTTTTCTTGTACTTGCGTTGGAGGAGGGATGGCGGGACTCACTCTTGCCAAAATTCTACGACAACACGGAATCCAAACGACAGTACTCGACAAAGGCCGAGGCATCGGTGGACGAATGGCGACACGACGCATTCCACCTGAAGGAGTTTTCGATTATGGAGCGCAATATTTCACCGCACGGGATCCAAAATTTCAGGCTTGGGTGGCGGCGTGGAAAACTGCTGGAACGGTCACTGAATGGTCTCAGGGGTTTCGAACTGCCGATGGCTCCTTGAAGGCCAATGGGGAGCCTCGTTATCGAGGGGTCCCGAATATGCGTTCGATTGCCAAAAGCTTGGCCGATCCTCTCTGGACGTTTACAGCCTCTCGTGTGACGAAAGTCACCTGGGAAGAAACGTTTTGGACCGCAGAAATCCACCCCATGCGAAAGTACCGCAGCGATGTGATGGTGTTCACCCAACCCATTCCACAAGCCTTGGAATTGCTCGATCAATCTCAAATCCAAATTCCTTCGGATATCCGCGGTGAATTAGAAACCATCGCTTACCATCCATGTATTGCAGTACTCGCCTTGTTGGAAAATTTAGCAGGGAAGGCGCCTGTCGACATTCCAGAACCAGGAGGGATGTGGCTGAATGGGGATCCTTTATCATGGATCGCTGACAATGGGGCCAAAGGGGTGTCCTCAGCAGAGCATACAGTCACCCTGCACGCTGGTCCGGAGTTCAGTCAATCGCATTGGGAAGCCGACGACAAAGCCCTCATCCAAACATTAATGGAAGCGGCTTCGCCGTGGGTAACGGGAGAGGTGGTAAAAGCACAGGTACATCGCTGGCGCTACAGTCAGCCCTACCGATTCTACAGCAGTCCTTTTTTATCGATCGATTTACCCGGAACTTTGGTGTTTGCTGGCGATGCATTTGTAGAAGCAAATGTGGAAGGAGCCGTGCTGTCCGGGATGGCAGCGGCAGAGTTCATATTGTCCCAAAATCGTTGAAGAATGGATCCGGGGGAAGGAGGGGTCGCAAATTCACCTTCCACTCGATACCAATTTCCCGTTTCTCCGTGATCGCCCTGCTGAAATACTGCAAAAGTGGCCGATGGGGCAACATCCTGTCCGATTTCGGGGTGCATGTAGGAATGCCACAGCATTCCCATTCCCCAACCAACGCTAATTCCAATCAATAGCACTCCAATCCATCTTTTTTTCATGGCACTCCTTGTCACTGTAAGGTTATTGCGATGCTGTCAACACCTTGGGAAAAAACAAAGACACTTGGGTGCCCTCACCCAATGTGCTTTCTACTTCAATTTTCCCATGGTGGGCATCCATAATCGTTTTACACAAATTCAAACCTAAGCCGTAACCACCGGTATCTTTGGAACGCGATTTATCCACCCGATAAAAGGGTTCGAAAATATAAGGCAATTCTTCTGGGGGAATGCCTGCTCCAAAATCCCGGATATGCAACACGGCAAATTCATTTTGGCTTTCATAAGTGACTTTGACCGAGCGTTTTTCGGCATCCGAATATTTGAGAGCATTGCTCAAAATATTCTTCAACACGATACAGACCCGATCTGTATCCAGCGGCAGCATCACTTCTTGAGGAAGCCACTGTAAATCGATCCCCGGAGCTTGGCAGGTGAGGCCCTCCGTTTCTTGTTTGATAAGATCCATCAGGTTCACCGGCTGCACTTCAAGGTGTCCATGCTCGCTACGCAGTCGGGCGTTTTCCAAGATTTCCCCAATCATGGTTTCCATTTCACTAATATCTTCGTGGATATTCTGACGGATTTTGTTCTTAGACATGAATTCCAAAGCCACTTTCACTCGCGTGAGCGGCGAACGCAGTTCGTGGCTCACATCCAGAAGCAATTGTTCTTTGCTACGCAGCATGTGGCGAATACGCGCCGTCATTGCATTGAAGGCTCGCGCGAGGTCTCCCAATTCATCCACCCGACGAGCAGGCACCTCATGATTCAAGTTGCCCTGACTGATCTGCTGTACCCCTTCATTGAGCCACCGAATGGGATGCAAGATGCGCCGAATGGCCCAATACGCAATCCCCAGTACCACTGTGAGCAATACCAACAAACCGAGGACAAACAAGGTCTGACGCGTGTCGTCGATTTCATCAATCACAAACACAAATTGATCCGGTCCCTGGTTGAACAGGAGAAAATAATGGTCATGGTATTCTCCAACGAGGTTGGCTTTATGGCGTCGCCACACGTGTTTGCGATAGGTGTCAATCGAGACAATTTCTTCAGAAGTGGTCCAGGTCGATTCGAGGCCTTCGTAACCAATGCCTATGGCGAGCTCAGCAGATAAGGCTTGGGCCCGTTCAAAGTTGGGTGGGGAGCCTAAATCTTGGACGAGGTAACTCGCATACTGGGTCAGGTTGGTTTGAAATAAAGCTTTTTGAGAAGCATAAAAATGGCGGAAAAATCCACCCACCAGCATGTTGATACAAAGCCCCGTGAGGATCAGCACCAACAATAGCCGGGTGAAGATAGAACCGAATAACTTTCCTAACCAGTGAGATTGCACGATTCTACTCATTTCCAATGAACATGTAACCAGTACCCCAGACGGTTTTGATAAACCGAGGATGTTTTGGATCATCACGAAGTTTGTTGCGCAATCGGCTCATTGTGATGTCCACCGACCGATTGAAAGCATCACATTCAATCCCACGAAGTTCCTCCAAAATCTGATCACGATTCAGCACCGTGCCAGCATGTTGCACCAGCAAGGCCAAGGCAGCGAATTCCATCGTGGTCAGTTCGACCGTTTCTCCCTCCAACTCCACTTTGTGTTTGGCCAAATCAATAGACAGCCCCCCAAAGTCGAGATGGGAAGAATTGTTTTCTTGAGGTTGCACCCTCCGGAGGACCGATTGGATGCGAGCGACCAGCTCTCTTGGCTCGAAGGGCTTGGGTAAATAGTCATCGGCTCCCAATTCCAACCCCACCACCCGATCCATCACCTCACCTCGGGCTGTGAGCATTACAATGGGGGTGGAGTGAGTTTGCCGAATCGTTTTACAGACCTCAAAGCCATCCATGCTGGGCAGCATGACATCCAATATGATCAAATCAGGGTTTTCTTGTTCCAAGCGTTCCAAACCACGTTTCGGATGCGCGGCTGTGATCACTTCAAATCCGAAATCGGACAGAAAATCTTGGAGCAATCCATTCAGTTTTTCATCGTCATCAATAATGAGTAGTGTGGCTCTCATACCTTATCCATTGTGATTGCGGGGTACGATCAGCTCCCGAAACGTCGTTGCCGCCGCTCTTTGATTTTTTCCAATCGCTCAATGATCTGGGACCGCTGTTCCTCGTTCAAACTGGCATGAAACTCTGCCAAGTGGCTGACAAAGTCGGGAGACATGGCACTCAATTTGGCTTTGCTTTCGTCGATTACCGCGTTCAGTTTGGTTTGATCGATGCGTTCCTGTTTCATTTGGGCGATCAATTCATTCATCACCGTATTCCAAACTTCTAGAACTTCTTTTCGTTTGTCCAGCATCATCGCTTTGGTGCGATCCAATTGTGCCCGCTGGCTGGCATTCAAATCCAATTCATCGGCAATATGTTCCACGGCACGGTCTGCCCGTGCTTCGGGAGTCCGGTGTCGGCATCCGGCCAAAACCACCATTCCGATCAAAAGAGCCATCAAGGCTCCTGTCCATTTTCGACGCATAGTACCTCCTGCAACTAAAGATGTTGATTTCTAAAGTTCCCATTTTGGAAAATTTCTCAAACGAGTCACACTCTTCCAAGAAATCCTGGGTATGACAAAGCAGACTGTGTCTCAATCCACGATTGCATTATAGGGAGAGGAGGCAAGAGAAGCTTTTCTAGGCTGTAACAAGGTGTAACAAAGTGTATCGAGGGATGATGAAACAATGGGATTGAGACAGTGGAGGTAGAAGAATATCCCAACCTAAACTTTAGGTTGAAACACGACCCTTGTCTTGTCCTACCTTGTGAAATGGAATCCGCAGCAACAGGAGCGCCCCTACTGCGAAAAAACCCAGCACCACGAGCAATGCCAACCGACGCGAATCCAGAAAGTCAGAAACGAAGCCATAACTCATTCCTAAGATTGTGGCCAAGCGTCCAAACATGCCCCAGAATCCAAAAACCTGAGCTGCATTTTCTACAGGAGCCAACAATCCCACTACCGCTCGGCTGGTGCTTTGTGTCGCACCAATGGCCGTCCCGGCAATTAACGCGATTCCCAAAAAGGTTGCTTTCGGAGCTGCTCCGATCAAAGAAGACAAAGGCCCTAAAAAGATAACAGATAAGGTTCCTACCATCCACAAGAGCAACGTGTACAACACCGCCAGCTTGGGTCCCAATCTGGTTTCCAACCAACCGAATAACACGGCCCCGCCTGCCGCACTGAATTGTAGAATCAAAAACATGGAGATGATCTCAGTGGGGTTGAATTTGAGTTCATCCGTGGCATAGATCCCCACAAATTTGATCACCACATCCATCCCCGCCATGTAAACAGTGAACGCGATGAAAAATTGAAACAACACTTGGTGCTGCTTCACGAAAGATAAAGATTCCGACATGCTACGCAGCCCGGCCTTCCATAAAGTACCCAACGACGCCCCTTCCGCTTTGGGCTTGGCCCGTTCTCGAACCAAGAGAAACGTGGGTAACGCCGACAGCAAGAAAAAGAGTCCCGTTGCGACCATCGCCCATTGATTTTGTTGGATATAGAGCACGACATCCTCCCAAGCCTTCGTCGTTACAATGAGCATGACTGTGATCAAACTCGCCAATCCCCCAAAATAGCCGATGCCCCATCCCAAACCAGAAATCAGGCCCATATTGTCCTTAGTAGCCAGCTCCGACAAAAAACTCGCACACAGGCTTTCACTGAGCATAAACGCCGCATTGCTGATTGTGAGCAAAAAAATCCCCCACCACACCATGCCCGGTTCCACGGTTAGCAGCATGGCAGTGGCGATGGAACAAATGAGTGTGGTGCCCAGCAGGTATCGCTTTTTATAGCCACTGAAGTCACAAATCGCTCCCACTAAAGGAGAAAGCACCAAGGCCAACACGGTGGAACAGATCATGGCAATCGACCAATACGAATCGCGCAACGTTGACCCTTCAGGCACGATATATTGTACGAAAAACACAGAGTAAATCGCCGTGATCACCACAGTCGTGTAACTCGAATTGGCAAAGTCGAACATAGCCCATCCAAAAATTTCTCGCTTTTTCACAGGGGGCATGGTGGCTGTGTTGGATTTGGTCATTTCAGTCCTTTCAGTCGGAAGCAATACCCGATTATCGGATATGTGGGTTGGCTCACTATCAATAATTCCATCAACGAATTATCAAATATAAAAAGGGGTCGGAGGCTTTTTACCAGAAAATCATTCTCCATGTCATTTATCCTCCGTGTTTGTTAATTTGTGTTTACGAATTTGTTTGCCGATGCACATTCTGCATGCCCATCGGTTTGTTTTATCCCCTTGAGAAGATGGCATCCCCGCATTTCTTCACCCGATCCATCGTAAAATCACAATGAGACCACAGGAGACTCGAATGTCTTTATTCCCTGGAAAATCCTTGCAACATATCATCTGGGACTGGAATGGAACCTTGCTCCATGACGCCTGGCTTACCGTAGAAGTGATGAATCGCGTACTGCAAGAACGCAATTATCCCCCCATGACGCTCCAAGGTTACTTAGATGAATTCGACTTCCCCGTGAAAGACTTTTATGGACGCATCGGAGTCGACACAAGCGAACCCTTTTTTTCTGAACTGGTGACGGAGTATGCTGGTGAGTTTTATAGACGCCAATTCGAATGCCAACTTCATGGTCAAGTCCCTGAAATTCTTGCCTCGTTCCAACAACAGGGGATCCAACAATACATTTTGTCTGCCTCCGAACAAAAGGGATTGGATGCCATCATCGACCATTATCAGCTACGCCCCTACTTCACTCAATTGATAGGTCTTGACCATCATTATGCCACTTCCAAAGTGGAAAACGGCCATCGACTTTTGGAAGAACATCGCATCGATCCCAAAACGGTGGTGATGATTGGTGACACCACCCATGATTTGGAAGTCGCCCAGGCGTTGGGAATCGATTGTGTGTTGGTGGCGGCGGGTCATCAATCGTACCCGAACCTCAAAGCTCACTATCCATTGGTCATTCACTCATTGCTAGAACTCACAGAAAACTTATAAGCCTTCCTATTTTGAATGGAGCCGAAACGCGTGTTCGGTTTCAGATGAGCGCATCGAGCGCGTCGTGAAAGGTCCAATGGGCAACCTCCAGCGCGCTAATAATTCGTTGCTTCCAAGGTTTCTCCGATGCGGCACAGCAGCCACCGTAAGGCTAGGCCTTGGGTTTCTTCATATCGTTGATCCCTCAGCTTCTTTGGCTTCCATCATCTTGTGGATGGTTTTTAATAAGGGCTGCGAGGTGGCATCCCCATTATAGAAATTGGTTACGGCTGAGGGAAAACATCCGTG
>JANQJU010000018.1 GCA_028281495.1 SAR324 cluster bacterium | reverse complement strand
ATTGACTCCGCATAGAGTGGTCCGACGTGAACAATGAGCAAACTGAATATTCCTAAAATACTGATCCAAACTTTACGTATCATCGTACGTGTTCCCTTTCGATTGGAGTGATAATCGGCTGTCAATGATTGGGCTTCCTACCCCATAATCTTCTGATGCAAATTCCGTGACCATGATTCACAAAAACCACCCAACCCTGCCAAGTATATTTCTCTTGCTCAATGGTAATACAATGGTTTACTTCTGCCCTTCTGGTATTACTTTGTAATACGAAAACCCTTTAAGTTTATGACACTAAGGGGGAATCGTGACAAAAAAAAATCACTACGATGATTAGGAGAGCTAGATGAATACGCCAGATTCAGCAACACCACCCAAAGTACCTGTTACAATCCTCACCGGATTTCTCGGTTCTAGCAAGACGACCTTACTCAACTGGATCTTGAGTGAGGAGCACGGAAAGCGTATTGCCGTGATCGAAAACGAATATGGAGAGATCGGCATCGATCAGGCCCTCGTTGTCAATGCTGACGAAGAGATCTTCGAGATGTCAAACGGCTGCATTTGCTGCAAGATTCGGGGAGATCTGATTCGCGTACTCGGCAACCTCATGAAGCGCCGTGACAAGTTCGACTATGTGTTGGT
The DNA here is from genome assembly GCA_028281495.1 of SAR324 cluster bacterium. Classification (GTDB taxonomy): domain Bacteria; phylum SAR324; class SAR324; order SAR324; family NAC60-12; genus JANQJU01. The sequence continues at coordinate 7,071 of JANQJU010000018.1, read as the reverse complement.
GGAAACCACTGGGCTTGCCGATCCCGGCCCAGTGGCACAGACCTTTTTTGTGGACGAAGAAATTCGCGAGGAGTATGCACTCGACGGGATCATGATGCTCGTTGATGCAGCTCACATTGAGCAGCAACTCGGTCGAAGTGACGAAAGCACAGAGCAAGTCGCGTTCGCTGATGTCATGGTGCTCAATAAGACTGATCTGGTTCAGGGCGAAATGCTTGATAGGAATGAAGGGCTTCATCAGCATTGCGGGTGAAGCCCGTCGTTTCGTATTCCAAGGAGTTCACATGCTCTTTACCGGACAGCCGGATCGTCCATGGGGTGACTCGCCTCGACGAAATCAGCTCGTCTTTATCGGTCGCAACCTCGATGAGCGCACTATGCAACAGGAGTTTGAAGCATGCCTGATTTAAACTCCATCGAACCGAGGGGGGTACTCAGCCGGGGTTGGTCTGCGCGATTGGCGACTACGCTATCGCCGGGGGATAGACCCTTGGAAGTGAGTCATTGGTAGTGGGCGATACGGCGGGAGGTGTCTATGCTTTCAGCGGCAAATCTGGCTCAACAATGTAGGAACAGCTTGAAGTTCATGAAGGTAGTGTGCTCGCAATGGCGATTCACCCAGACAGAACCAAGTTCGCTACGGCTGGTCAGGATGGACGCATCCTTTTTTGGAGTGCTGCAGAGGGACAGATTACCAGGAATATCGAGAATGGTTGGCTTGCATCCAGTGCACGTCAAGTCTTGCTGGTCTGAACGCTCAGGGCGGTGTGATCGTTTGGCGAGTGAACACCGATGTTTAATCAGGTCTTTAGGTTTCACACAATCCGTTCCACTGCCCAGAACACTCCCACAGCAGCAATCACCAAACTGGAGGGGAAAATCACACGGTGCCGATACCAGGTTTGGTCTTTGAAGCGGGCCACCAAAACCAAAGCCATCAGAACCACTGCAACTTGACCAATCTCAATACCCACGTTGAACGCCAACAAGCTCAGAAGTGTTTGGTTTTGGGGAAACCCAAGTTCCAAGAACACCGAAGCAAACCCAAGTCCATGCAACAAACCAAATCCGAAAATGAGCAACAAACGCCAGGGTTTCAATTGCTGATGAAAGAGGTTTTCCGCAGCGACCAAAGCGATAGACAGTGCGATCAAGGGTTCCACAATCTCAGCAGGAGCATTCACCCACTCATACGCTGCCAATATCAAGGTGATAGAATGGGCTACCGTGAACAGTGTGATTTGCCACAATAAGATTTGCAAATTGCTCGATAATAAGAATAGAGCCAACACAAACAGAATGTGATCCAAGCCTTTGGGAATAATGTGTAGGAATCCCTGATAAAGATAAGTCGCGATTTCGTATAAGGAAGATGAAGATTGGGAAGGCCCCTCCCCAAGCCGATACATAGGACTGTTAAGACCAGGGGGAACGATGGCTGCTTTTGGACTGACTATGTTCAGTCTTACATGCCCAAGGACCTCTGGGAACTGAACAGCGACGGTTTGAGTGGCTTCGGGAATCAGTCCACGTCCCATTCCGAAAACTCGATATTCGGTAATGACCGGATCACCACGTAACAACTGCTTCACGTAACTCGTCTCGGGTAACACGAAGTTCTGAATGGGAATGGTTTGGTCATCGAATTGGAAAAGGATGCCTTTAGATAGATTGCTCCGAAGTTGGTTTAAAGCGATTTCGAGTGTTTCTATGGGAAGTTGGCGAACCTGAACAATCAATACATCTTCTTCAGTCGCCAAATCCAACTCATTTTGCATCATTTCGATGATATCAATATTGATGCGTAAGACATATTCCTCATCACCAGCCAGAGTTAGTTCAGCTAACGTGGGTAGAAACTGATGCGCTTGTGCGGAAGCAATCCATGAAAAAAAGCAAATACAAATATAAATACACGCATAGTGAAAATATGGTTTGAGGTTAAAAACGAAGATAAAGAAGTTCAGTAAGAAGCGTGGAAAAATTGAGCAAAAGAAACCGTTCTCGGCAAAGTATGCTCTAATGACCTTTTACTATTGGTAAGACTATTTCTCTGCTCTAAGAATTTTGCAGAGCCATCCTTGGCTTCCTCATCATCGACTAGTTCTTCTAAGAGGCAGACACTGCCAATCAAATAAATATCCTCTCCTTTTAACCGACAAGCGATCCTTCTATTTTCTTTCTTTATGGGAGCCGCAATAAAACTCTCTTCCTCATAGGACCAATGACCTCCGTATAGAACAATATCGCCATTTATATATTCCTTCTCATTTTTCATAAGAGAAGATCTCAGAGCATTGGAACGACCCGTAGAATCGATGACAATATCGACATCAATAGTTATCGATTCTAGATTCAATTCAAGACTGTCCTCTTTGTGAGTCAATGAGGATAGTTTTTGAGGAATACATTTGATCAAATCTTTTGTTTTTCTCCAGATCCCCGCTGACAATTCAAAAGGAGTTTCTCCATTCCAAAAGAATTCAATGACCCCTCCTGAGTGACAATACCTAGTTTTGTTATCAAAATAGTACTCTTGAACGTCCTTTGCACACTGCCCAACCCAATAAATAAGTTGTGGAAGAAATTCATGCTCCCGACAAAAGCCATAATCATAGTTGGGATAAACCAATGGTAATAAATACTCCATGACACAGTTTGCCGTATCACCGTTTCCAACGACAGCGATTCTTTTGTCTCTAATTGATTCAAGAAATGGCTCATTCTGAAAACAATTCGCAATAAATTCGTCCCCTGTAATCAGTCTATCAGAGGATCTATCACGAGAAAATGAAGTCAAATTTGGATCACCCATTCCATTGGAAACAATGACACTGTGGGCTTCAAATGATTTGTCTTTAAATTGAACTTCGTAGCCTCGGTTACTTTTTTTAATTTCATCTACCTGGAAATTAAAAACTATATCTGCATCTGAGTGAAAGAAAACCATCGTTGTTAATTCATAAATATGTTTTGCTGTGGGAAATGGTTTTTCAAACAGCTCGTCGAAGTCGCTGGCCTGAACAAAATGTCCTTGCATTATATTGGAGTTGAGACCGGCTTTAGAAAAAGTGGGTGAGTTTAAAACTAGAGCATCTCCCAGTTTATAAAAAGTTGAACAAATGCTTGAACTTTTTTCGACAACCAGAATTTTTAAATCAGGATTTTCTTTTTTTATTGTGTAAACGAAAAGAGCCGCGTGAACACCGGCTCCGATTAAAACGGCATCGTAGATTTGCTGATGGTGAACGGGTTTATTTTGTAAGTACTCTACCGCTAAGTCGATATACTTTTTTCTGTTCGAACTCTGATGAATAAAGTTTCGTATTTGTTTTCCCAGCGATATTTTTGAAAGAGGTTTTAGCGATTCTTCTTTATTGAGAAATTTCTCAATTAAGGCGGGGGTATTGCCAAATATTCCTTCTCCAAAGTTGTATCTTTTTACTCTTTTTAAGTTACTCGGAAGGCTAGAATGACTGATACCTTCTTCAAGATTATTAAACAATTATACCCTGGAAATTAGATGTTTACTTTAAGCTGTGATGTCCTTGTTTGTAAGAGAAATTTCAAATGGCGGCACACGCCCAAGAATGCTTGCGCACAGAGCTTTCGGACGTTGTTCCCGTGGCATGAATCCATCTGAGTTTCTGAGGTAGAGCGAGACGCACTCTACGATTTCACGAGCACTTTTATCCGGGACTTGATCTCCAAAGAGGTAAGTCCACTTTCCAGGAGAAGAAAGCGCGATTCCGCATGGGCGTGGGCATAGGCTTAGGCACTCGGCGGGTCTGACCTCCACTTGGTGGTCCAATGCACTCTCTTGAAACATTGCTCGAAGCTCTTGATAGAGTTTGAAGCCGTCCCGATGCTCACGTGGTTCACGCTTTGAGCCAGGTTTCTGACAAGACGTACACACGTGAAGAACGGTAGGATTGGTATTCATAAAATTCCTTTGATCCTTGCTATTTAAATAGAAATTGTACTCTGGGGGGAGGCTATGAAAAATACAGAATGGATTGATTCTGGTTCTCCTGAACTATCGATTGAAGGAAAGACGTTGTGACGGTACGGGTTGATACACAACTTGCTGACCATCAAAAACAAGTTGTCCATTAACCCAAGTGCTTTGGATGCTTGAAGAAAATGGATGATTGTCAAAAGGTGTCCAACCACAGTGGTAAAGGGTGTTATTGTGACTCACTTGGGTAGTTTGGTTCAAATCAACCAAAACCAGATCGGCAAAATAACCTTCCCGAATAAATCCACGATCTGCCACCACATAACGTTTTGCCGGGTTGTGAGCCGTCTTTTCGACAACTTGTTCTAAGCTAAGACGCTGGTGTTTGACGTGATCCAATAGGCTCAAAAGTGCATGTTGGACCAATGGAAGCCCCGCAGGAGCACTGCTATAGGCTTGTTGCTTTTCTTCCATAGTATGCGGTGCGTGATCGGTCGCGATGATATCAATCTGATTGCTGTGTAATGCTTGGATCAAGGCATCGCGATCTGTTTGGGATTTAATGGCTGGGTTGCATTTTATCAAATTTCCCAGCAGAGGATAATCCTGATCACAAAACCAAAGATGATGGACGCAGGCTTCCGCAGTGATGTGTTTATTTTCAAGGGGGCCGGTTTCAAATAAGCTCAGTTCCTTTTCCGTTGTGATGTGGAGTACATGTAATTGGCTCCCGTATTGTTTAGCCAAACTCACGGCGTAAGACGACGAAGCAAAGCAAGCTTCCGTATCTCGGATCACCGGGTGATCGAGAATCGTCGGCTCTTGTCCCAAACCGCGCACTTTTTCGAGGTTTTTATTGATGACCGGGCCACTTTCACAATGAGTCGTAATCAATACCGGGCTTTCACGAAAAATACCCTCCAATGCATTGTGATTTTCAACCAATAAATTACCGGTGGACGCGCCCATAAAAACTTTTACCCCACAGTGTTTTTGGGAATCTAGTAATTTGATTTGGTCGAGATTGTTTTCCGTCGCGCCTAGATAAAAGGAGTAATTCGCCATTGAACGCTGCGACGCCAACTCAAATTTTTGCTCTAAGGCATCAATCGATGTGGTCGCCGGATTGACATTAGGCATTTCCATATAGCTAGTAATACCACCCGCAACGGCAGCACGGGACTCACTGGCAATCGAGCCTTTGTGAGTCAACCCCGGTTCGCGAAAGTGCACTTGATCATCAATCATACCGGGCAATATATACTGTCCACTGGCATCGATAATATGGTCCTGATGTGAAGCGGTTAACCCATTGTCAATGTGACTGATGCGTTGATCGGTAATTCTCAGGTCACACTCAATGACCTTACCATCATTCACAATGAGAGCATTTTTAATCAATGTGGAATGCATCACGACGGTGTCCCTCCAGCCATAGAAACAAAGATCTGTTTTTAATAAATGATATGTTATAACATATCGCTTCTATTGGAGGAAAACCCTAATGTCTAGACAAAATTCAATTGGCCGCTTTGGACAATGTGAAAACCTCTCACGTTTCCTCTGCCGAACTGGTCATTCTTTCACCTACAAAGGATCGTTTCAAAACTGCACTGCTGTCCTTTTTTAACTTAAAATACTATGTTAAACCGTTAGATAACTATACAATTTGCATATTATTCAGCCCTTCCTAACTTCTGGTTAGGAGCCTGGTTTTAATAAGAGCAAAAAGAATTCAAACAACGTAAGAAAAGGAAGGCTATACCATGCTAAAGGCGATTCCGAAACGTTGGTTTTCCTGGGACTTTACCATCATGGAAGATTCAAAACCCGTTTCAGACATTGATGTATCTTGGTGGCGAGAGAAAGGACTACTGACGGTCTATGGCATCGACTATATGGTTTATCGAGAAGGACTGATGAGTGGAGACTTCATTCTTGAATTAGACAGCATGGTATTATCCCGTGCTAAGAAGCCAAGTGCGTTCCACCGCAGCTTCCTAATCGAACATGCAGGTAAGCAGTACACGCTCCGCGCAAAGTCCGCTTTTCAGCGAGCATTCCTACTTTTAGATGGAACACGAGAAATCGGATTGCTGTCCCCAGAAGGAATCTTTACACGCCGAGCAACAGTGGAGTTCCCAGAAGAATTGTCTCTTCCAACGAAAGTGTTCATCATCTGGCTTGCTGTCATTTTATGGAAGCGAGACTCGGATTCCGCCGGGTGAGTGGCAGGATAACCCACCTAACAAAGCAATTCACCTGAACTTTACCTGCGTTCGTTCCTCGCTAATGAGCTTGGAATTTTTTGTTCTAACGATCTTGGTCATCAGGTTCCAATCCTAAAAACTTCTTTCTCAAGTGATCCCACAGTTCCAATTTGCTCCAGTCGGGATTCCGCGTCACCTTCATCTCTTCGGTTAAAAAAGGATTGGGTAAAAAGACGGTCATTTGTTGCTCATTATGGCCATTGAACAGACGTAGCCCCCAACTTTGGGGAACGCAGGTTCCATCTAAGCGACGGTAGAGTTCTGCGCGGGAGGTACGCCGATGAACCGCTAATTGAGGATCAACCGGATACTTCTTGCTCCCCTTATGCTCGCCAATGCAAAGGTGGAAATGCCAAGCACCAAAATCCACAGTGATGTATCCATCCAACATCCCGATCTTTAGGGGAGCATGGGGTGCCTTGACTTCCCAGGCAGCCCCCTGGATCAACACGCCAAAATAGATCTGATTCCAATAGTTGGAAAAAATATCTTTGATCAAATCGAACAAAATCGACTCTTCCGGTTCGATGGAAAAAATCTCCAAAGTCCCGTTTCCGGGTTCTTCAACAATCTGAGAAGCTGCCATACGTTTCCTTTCTCGATTAAAATGTAGCTTTCACACCGATATAAACTGAACGTTCGGGAGTGGCATAAGACCAAGCGGTTTCATAGACTTCATCTGATATATTATCGATAGTTGGCATAAGCTTCGGGAAAATAATGTATGTGCAATTTTCCTGTAATCCCGATAGACACGGCCTAATTTTTTTCCTTTCGGCTCCAAGCGGACATTGAGGATGTTGGTATTAACTATTATTGACTCCGCATAGAGTGGTCCGACGT